>NZ_BMNY01000001.1:0-294896 GCF_014646795.1 Thermogymnomonas acidicola
TACATTCCCTTTTCCGAGGGAGTGTATGGTAAGTTTCCTGGAAGAAGCAGGAAATCTCCACCGTGAGGTGGAGATGCCCAGTCCGTGAGGGCGGGGTAGTTCACCTGTTTTTTCATGGGCTGTGCCCCTCCACCGCCTGGTGCCGTATCTCACCAATGAAGCCACTTTGCCATGCTGTCCGTGTGCCAGATTGAGTTCATGCGCCACTTCAGCGGCATGCAGTTGGTACAGGCAAGAAAAGCGTGGCGCAGGCCAGGGTGCATTCCCTTAATAACCCCATCATACTATACATGGTGAGATGACCGTGCCAGACATTGAGCTCAGCGGCGTCGTCAAGAACTACGGAAAGACTACTGCCCTCAACAGCATATCCTTCAGGATAATGCCGGGGGAGAGGTACTCCCTCCTGGGCCCCAACGGGGCAGGGAAGTCCACGACACTCAAGCTCATAGCGGGCCTCCTCGAGCCTGACATGGGTGACGTGATGGTGGGTGGCCACAGGGCCGGTTCCAACGAGGCTAAGGCACTGATAGGATACCTGCCAGAGGACGCCATCCCGTACGGTGTCCTCTCCGTGAGGGAGAATATAGAGTATATGGCGGCACTCAGGGGCGTCAGCGACCCAGAGGCCAGGACGGAGGAGATGCTGGAGATACTCTCGCTCAAGCAGATGGAGAAATACAAGGTACAGAAGCTCTCCAGGGGAAACAGGCAGAAGACTGCCATTGCAATGGCACTGATCCACAAGCCCAGGATAGCCATACTCGACGAGCCGCTCAACTACCTTGACATACCCACGCAGGAGCAGGTTGTTGACTTCCTGGAAAGCCTGGGAGCAACCTTCCTGGTGTCAACCCACATCATGTCCATCGCGGAGAAGCTCACTGACAGCGCCATAATAATCACGCACGGGAACATCGTGTACTCCGGCCCCCTGGACAACATAAGGAAGTCGACCGATGAGACCATAGAGAGGGCAGTGGCGAGGATGATGGAGGATGAGGTACACACTGAATAGCCTTATCCTGAGAACGAGGTTCACCAGGGGGTTCCTGGCACTCACCGTCCTCCTCCTCCTTTATTCAGGTTTGATAGGCTTCTTCAGCCCACACAGCAATGATGATGTGATATACGCACTGACTTTCACGGCCTTCCTCTTCCTGGTGATAGGGGTCAGTGGCGGCGTCGCTGTCAGGAGGCCGGACAGGGACTTCCTGTTCACCATGCCGCTTGACAGGAGGAAGCTCGGTTCCTCGCTTCTCCTGGCACAGTTCCTGACAACGGGAGTCTCCGAGGCCTACTTCCTCTTCGTGATCTTCAGGTTCCTGGGTCACCCCATTGCCATAGGGCTGGCCGTGGTTGCCCTCATTGGCACTGCCGGCATGCTGACAGGAGTGGGCATAATCAACTATTCCCTCACCCTGCCCAGGAGGGTCGTCGTGAGCGCGGTCATGGCCCTGCTCGCGCTGAGCCCACTCCTTGGCTTCCGGTACTCCTTCACAAGCCCCCTGGTCTCCTATTCCCCCGCGGGCACGGCTGTTTCAGCTGCTCTCGGCTCAATCTTCCTGGCCTACTCCTACAGGAATATCACGAGGACAAGTTTCGCGGAGGGGGGCCTCAGGCTCTCTGGCAGGGAAGAGTTCAGGAGCGAGATGGGCTTCTCCGGCCTCACCCCGAGGAGGGCCATAGTCCGCAGGTACATGAACCTCATAGACATCAGCTCCCGCTCGAGCGCCGGCGGCAGCATAAGGGTCTCGCAGATAAGGAGCAGCACCAAGGCCATCGTGCTCTTCTCTTCGGCGGTTGCAGCGGTCTACGCGGCCGTGGTCCTCACGCTCCCCTCTGCCAGGATCTCCTTCGGCAGTGACAACTTCAACATAATCACCTTCCTGTTCAGCGGGTATGTCAGCGTGATACTCCCTATCCTGTTCTCCCAGGGCGCCATATCGAACGAGAGGCTGTGGGCCGGGCCCATGACCATGGACCTGGCCTCCTATTTCAGGTATGCAATGCTCTCAAAGATGGCCCAGTCATACATAATAATGGCGCCATTCACCGTGGCCAACGTTTTCCTCTACTTCATGGGGCTGCACTTTGCGCTGAACTCAGTGCCGGTATTCCTGGGCATATCCCCAACTGCTGTGATAATATATGCGTTCCTTACTGCAAGGTACGCCCCTGTGCAGATCACGGACAGCGAGTTCATGTCGCAGACCTACAGCGGGAGGCAGTTCCTCCTGGTACTCCCGATGCTTGTCCTCTACCTCCTCGCCTTCGTCTCGGTGGCCTTCCTCACCTTCGGGCTAGCGGTGTCCGCCACAATGTACTGCATAACGGCCTACATACTGGCCAGAAGGAAGCTCTGGAGGCACCTGGTGAACATGCTCACCGAAAGGGGTTTTGTCTGAGAGTGCGGGAGGATAGGTTTATCCAAAGCGCCGCAGTATGTCCGTGAGTGTCCATGGCCATGATTAGGGTAGGTCAACCCAGCATTAGGGTGAGCTGGGCCTGGTATGACCAGGCATCTGGCATAGTTGAGTGGAAGTTAAGGAACGTGGGGGGCGGCAAGGGCTCTGTCATACTGATCAGGGACGGGTACGTGTTCGGTGGGGCCTTCTGGCCGGTGTACCTGAAGGTCTTCGGTTTCCCGGTAACCATGGACGATGCCCCGCTGGTCAACATGGGGCCGGCCAGGAACAACCCACCGCTTGGTGTCCTCACAGACCCTGACGGCCACGGTCAGGTGGGCTTCGTCTTCACACTCTCCGCAGGTGAGGCTTACAGCACCCTGGAAGGCGGGTTCAGCACCGAGTTCACGCCAGATTCCTTCGGCAAGATAGAGGCAATCAGCGTGATTCCTGAATCCGTGCACACGTTCATCATAACATACAACGTGAGTGCACAGTGCGAGCAGTACGCATCACAGACGGGCGAAAGCATAAGCTGCCCCGAGAACCCTGTGAAACTCAGATCGATGTTATGGAGGTCTGGGGAGGGCTTCCCCATACCTTTCATGGACGATATAGTGCAGCTGAGCTAGTGGGCGTTAGCCTCCGGCGAAACCGCAACGTCCTCCTCCTTCTTGGAGGGCGGCGTGAAGACCGTTGTGCCCAGCCAGTAGATGGTCTTCATCAGGCCGAAGAAGCTGTTCAGCTCGATCCTGCTGAACTCCCTTGCCTTCTGGCCGTTGGTCTCCATGAGCTCCTTGAATATGCCCTCGATGTGGCTGAACGTCCTGTCCATTATCATGTTCACAAGGTACCTGACCGCCCCGTTGCCCACACGCCTCGTCATGTATGGGAAGACCTGCCTTGTGACCTCCAGGTCGTGCTTCCAGGATACGTAGAGGAGTTCCCAGTACTTCTTTGGCAGCCTCTCCATGACCGGGAACGGGTTCTGCCTTATCCTGGACGTTCCCATGGGTATAACCGGCAGCGGGAAGACCCAGGCCCTCAGCTTCTCCGCGTATATGTCCTCGACCATCTCTATGCTCTTCTCCACATCCTCATCAGTCTCGTCCGGATAGCCTATGGTCATGGTGTAGCATGGCGTAATGTAGGCATCGTTAAGTATGGCCGTGGACCTTATTATTACGTCCTTCCAGTCTGCGGGGGTCCACGGGAACGGCTTGCCCCTCATGTACTTGGCGATTATCCTCTCGCTGCCGTTCTCCAGGCCGACCACAGGGGCCTCAGCCATATACTTGTCGTACTCCGCAATGTGCGATATCTCCTCCACCGTCTTCGGGCTGTCCAGCACCGCCGGCGAAGATATGTGCGGGAAGAATATCTGCTCCGCTCCCGCCTTCTTGACAGACTCGAAGAGCTTGACCACCGCCTCGTGGTTCGTCACGAGCCTCTTTGCGCCGTAGAGCAGTATGTCGTCTGTGAGAAGTTCTATGTTCCTAGAGCCGTGCTTCAGGTTCAGCTCGACCTCCTTCATCACAGATTCCAGGGGTATTGTCCTGAAAGTCTCGGGCGTGATGGAGCAGAACTGGCACCCCCTGGGGCAGCCCCTTGTTACCTGAACCTCCCCGAACCTGGCAGGCTTCACTATGGTGGGTATCTGCTCCACCTTCGGGTCCCTGCCCTTCATGTCCCTGGGCAGCTGCTCACCGTTGAGGGCCTTCCTCACCAGTTCCGGGAGATCGACCTCGGCCTCCCCGTAGAATATGGTGTCCACCCATTCCGGCCTCTCAAGCGCAAGCTGCCATGTTGCGGGCCCCCCTGCAAAGACCTTGAAGTTGTAGGCCCTCTTGAGCCTGGCGATCTTCTCCGACAGCTCAGTGAAGAACTGCGCTGTCCAGGATGGGCCTCCGCCAAACAGCATGGTGAGCTTGAAGGCAACAGGGCTCAGGCCGAGGGGATCGTGGACAGTTATACCGAGGAGTTTCGTATCTGGCCCCACGACCCTTTCAAGGGCCTCTGGGGGCGAGACTACAACGTCGTTGAAACCGGCATTAACTAGGACTGCCTCGACCTTCCTGAGCGCGTAAGGGGCCACCGTAGCCTCCCCGTTCCTGTGGTACGCGTTGGGCGGCGTGAACATCTTGTCCATCATCAGCCTGGGGACAAGCCTGGCCGGCATGCAGGCCACGTAGCCGAGCGTTGACACTCCAGCGTACTCCGTGAATGAGCCCCTGTCTGCGGTGAGAACTATCCTGGCCATGTTGCAATATTATACTTCAGTAAATATAACTGTTTTGAAAACGGGAAACATAGATGTCATGGATTTATTACTGCGGCGCAGGTGAGCCCCGTGACCTTATATAGGATATGACGTTGTCTATTATCCTCTCCCTCACCATGGATGGGTTGCGCCATGAGAAGAGTGAGGGCTCGAGGTAGCATGAGAGGGCGCATTTGTTGCAGCTCCTGTAACTGTCCCAGTCTATGGAGGCCCAGAGCTTCCTCAGATCCGTCTCCCAGACCCTCTGTGTTCCGGAATACTCATTGAGCACGTAGCACGGCGTCACGACCCTCCCCTGCGGGTCTATGTTTATGGTAAGCCATGGCTTGCATTCCCACGGGTCATTATGGTACCATGAGTTTATAACGCTCATGAAGTACTCCTTCGACTCCACTATGGGGTACCCCTGCTTCTTCATCTCGAGGAGCCTCTCCAGCACACCGCGGAGCCTCTGTGCATCCGGTGACATCTTATCCGCTGTGGAGTAATCGTATGCCACCTGGAAGCTGACGGAAACGCCCAGGGACCTGCCTAGCTCCACTATCTCCTCCGCCTGGTGCATGTTCTCCCTGGTAATCGTACTGCTTATTGAGACTGGAAGGTACTTCGTGGCCTCCTTAATGCCCTCTACGGCCTTCTTGAAAGAGCCCGGTATGCCGCGCAGCCTGTCGTGGAGCTCGCCTATCCCGTCTATGGATACGAAGAGGTAGTCCAGGTAGTCCTTTATGTCCCTGGCCCTCTCTTTCAGGAACCATCCATTGGTTACCAGGGACGTGTGGAACAGTGAATGTGATGCGGCCAGTATGTCCTTTATATCCCTCCTCAGAAGCGGCTCACCGCCTTCAAAACCCATGAACGAGACGCCGAAATCTGCAAGGGCCTTCAGCATGAGCTTCTCCTCTTCCAGGCTCAGGAGCTTCTCGTCCTGGCGCCTCCAGAACGGGCACATCTTGCACCTCAGGTTGCACGTGTAGAGCAGCTTGTGCCCGGCAATGAAGGGGCGCTTCTCAGACCCCAGGGAGGACAGCTGCCTCCTTATGCTCCTGAGGACCACCTGCTGGAATAGACCCATGTGCTAACCAACACATATCTTTATTCATACTTTTCCATAGCAATAAATATCGCACTGAGTAAAAGGGTCAAGAGTCGGCTTCATGCGTGCGCACGCGTGGTTTCAGGGCCAGTGGGACCTAGGCCTTCTGGGCCTCAGAGTAATCGTGCAGGACTGTCCTGCGCACCTTCCTCCTCTCGAAGAAGCCCCTCAGGATCACACCTACCTCCCTGTTCTTTTGCAGGCTGGTGGATGTGAAGTTCTGGGAGCCTATGAAGGCAAAGTCCCTGCCGACGATGGCCTTGGCGTGCATGTAGAGCTTCTTCGCGTCCATGAGCCTCACATGGACATGCGATTCCCTCAGGAGCTCCGCGTTTTTCCTGTCACTGGCGCTTATGGTGGATGGCAGCACAAGCCTCACGTGGCGCCCCCGCTTCCTGAAGGCCTCCATCACGGGCTTCGAATCGCCGATCTCCTCCGATTCTGCGATTATGGCCCTCGAAACCAGGGATGAAACGGATGTTTCAGAGCCCGGAGACGTTATGATCTTTGGGGTTACCCTCGGGGTTTCCTTTCCGTCCCAGTCGGAGTTGAACAGGGATATGAGGGATTTCCTTATGGCCCTGTCCTTGGTTATGTAGATGAACTCACGGTTCCTGCCGAAAGCAGCGGCTGTCATGTTGGCTGTCCCTATGAGGGCCTGCCTCTCGTTCACCATGTACTTTGCATGGTCGAAGACGCCGGGCCTGTCGAACGCTGCCGGAGACCTCCGTACCTTTGCGCCCGACATATTCAGTGCCTTCACCTCCGCAGTCACGTCGCTGTCTCCGTATGGCCTCCCATCGTAAATGATCCTGACCTGGGCACCGCGCTTTATTGTGTCCGAAACTGCCTTCAGGACATCACTGTCATCGATCAGGTAGAAGTTCATGAGGAGGAAACGCCTTGATGACCTGATGAACCTGAGCACCGGCTCCTTTCCATCATCAGGCTCAACGTATACAGGCATGGAAGGCCAATTGGTCACCTTTTAATTAATGATCTCTCCGAGTGGCAACCCCCTGGGTATTATATGAATTTACAAATATATTAAGACGCCGAAATTTTCACAAACATTCTTACCTCAGTGTCCCAGTGCCTTAAAGATTTCCCCATAGATACCCGACATTTTGTTTCCTTTGTGGAATATTCATAGATTTAGTATAATTCATAGATCTAATACTCACATGATAGGGACACCAAAAGCACCACTTTATAAAGAGACCGGAGCAATGATCAAACATGAACTTAGGGACGGAGAAGAGGATCTACGACCTGGGAGAGGGTGGCATGCACCTGGTCCACCTGCTGGGTGGAAAGGGGGCAGGCCTGGCGGAGATGAGGAGGATGGGGCTGCCTGTTCCTGCGGGCTTCACCATAACAACCGCGGAGTGCACGAGGTACCTGAAACACGGCAGGCTCGATGAGGGCCTGGTGAACGAAGTCAGGGAGGCCATGGGGAGGCTTGAGGCGGCCACCGGAAAGAGCTTCGGCAGGGGGCCAAGGCCACTCCTTGTATCGGTGAGGTCCGGGGCGCCAGTGAGCATGCCAGGAATGATGGACACTGTGCTGAACGTTGGCCTCAATGAAGAGACCATGGAGGCAATGGTAGCCCTCACCGGCGACAGGCGTTTCGCCCTGGACAGCATGAGGCGCCTCATGCAGATGTTCGGCACCACTGTACTGGGCATTCCTAAGGAGGAGTTCGATCGGGCCACACTCAGGGTTGCCAGGAACAACGGGCCTGGGAGTGCAGACATGATGGACCTGGATACGCTCGATGGCCTGGTAAGGGAGTTCGGTGAGGTCTACAGGAACCATGGCCTGGAGTTCCCACAGGATCCGTACAGGCAGCTCTTCATGTCCATAGAGGCGGTTTTCAGGTCCTGGAACTCCGACAGGGCCAGGGCATACAGGGAGATCAATGGGATAGACGATGGGATGGGGACTGCTGTAAACGTCGTGGAGATGGTCTTCGGCAACATGGGGGAAGATTCTGCCACAGGGGTGGTTTTCACAAGGGACCCGAATACAGGGGAGAAGAGGCTGAGCGGTGAATACCTGGTGAACGCACAGGGCGAGGACGTCGTGGCCGGTATAAGGACGCCAGAGAACGTCTACGGCATGGAGAGGCGCATGCCCGGGGCATTCAGAGACCTGGTAGAGGCCTGTGACAGGCTTGAAAGGCACTACAGGGACATGATGGACATAGAGTTCACAGTGGAGCGTGGCAGACTCTACCTGCTGCAGACCAGGGTGGGCAAGAGGGCGCCGAGGGCTCACCTGAGGATAACGCTGGACATGTTGAAGGAGGGCCTGATATCCGTGGAGGAGGCTGTGATGAGGGTGGAGCCAGAACACATAGAGGGGATCATGCACCCAAGGGTTGAGGATGGGCAGGACGGATCCGTGATCTGCTCGGGCCTTGCGGCTTCACCGGGGGTTGCCACTGGAGAGATCGTCTTCTCCTCGGACAGGGCCATAGAGCTCTCGAAGCAGGGCCGGAGGCTGATCCTGGTGAGGCCGGAGACCACGGCCGACGATGTGAGGGGCATGGCTGCCAGCGCCGGGTTCCTGACGCAGAAGGGAGGGATGACCTCTCACGCTGCCGTGGTCGCAAGGGCCATGGGAAAGCCAGCCGTTGTGGGCGCAGAGGAGATCGAGGTGGACCACATAGGGGGAGTGCTGAGGGCAAGGGGCCTCACCCTGAGGGAGGGAGATGTGGTGACAGTTGACGGCACCACTGGCAGGGCCTACATAGGCGAGGTCAGGGTCACGGAGGTGGCGGAAAGAGACGATATTGACGAGTTCCTTAGGGTGTGTGACAGCGTCAGCAGGCTCCAGGTGTGGGCCAACGCGAACACGCCTGAAGAGGTGGCCCTCGCGAAGAGAAACGGTGCGAAGGGCATAGGCCTGGCGAGGACGGAGAGGATGTTCCTCGGCAACGACAGGATCGGTGTTGTGAGGGCCATGATAATGAGCAGGGACAGTGAGGAGAGAAGATCGTACCTGGACAGGCTGCTCCCCATGCAGGTAAGCGACTTCACGGAGTTCTTCAGGACGATGGAGGGGATGCCAGTGATAATAAGGCTCCTCGATCCGCCCCTGCATGAGTTCCTTCCGGAGAAGGAGGAGATACTCGAAAGGCTCTCCGGGCCAGCTGACGGGGAAAGTGCGGCGGAACTCAAAAAGATGCTTGAAACCGTCAGAGACCTGGAGGAGTTCAACCCCATGCTCGGTTTCAGGGGCTGCAGGCTCGGCATAATACACAGGGAGATCTACGAGATGCAGGTCAGGGCAATAGCCAGGGCCGCTCTCAGGGTAAGGTCAGAGGGGATCGAGCCCAACGTCGAGATAATGGTGCCACTGGTTGGCCATGAGAACGAGATGAAGGAGCTGAGGGAGATCATAATGAAGACGTTCTCCAGTGAGGACCCTGAGGGGAGGATAAGGTACAAGATCGGGACAATGATCGAGGTGCCCAGGGCCTGCCTGGTGGCGGACAGGATCGCGGAGTTCGCGGACTTCTTCTCCTTCGGGACGAACGACCTGACACAGATGACCTTCGGCTACAGCAGGGACGATGCAGAGGGGAAGTTCATAAGGCAGTACATAGAGAGAGGAATACTGAGGCATGACCCGTTCACTTCCATAGATCTGGACGGTGTGGGCAGGCTCATGAAGATCGGGGTTGAACTGGGCCGGAAGACCAAAAGGGATCTGGAGATAGGCATCTGCGGTGAACACGGCGGAGATCCGGAGAGCATAGAGTTCTGCCACACGATAGGCCTGGACTATGTATCTGCCTCGCCCAGGAGGATACCCGTTGCGAGGCTGGCTGCAGCGAGGGCTGCCATAAGGAGCGCGATGGGGAGCAGGGAGTCCTGAGGATTTCAGTCAGAGTGCCCATGAGCAATCAAAACCTAAGATCTTTATTCCATTCTTTATTCCATTTTGTTCGCTGTGCGGTGCCTGGCTTGGTGAGGCAAGGCTGGAAACTGGCCCTACAACTACCGGGCTGGGCATGGGGATAAGGGCCCGGGCGCCCCGGGATACAGTGGAATCCGGGGAGCGTGCGGGCAGAGACTATGAATGACTGAACTTGCTACTGCAGCCCTGCCCTCCTCGCATTCTCCCTGCAGAACGACCGGAATTCCTCCCAGTTCTCCAATATCCCTTTTATAACTACTGCACCATTGAGCTCGCTCCTAGATGCGACCAGGAGCGTCACCGTGTCCATCCGCCTCAGCCCCTCGAGCTCTTTACTGTGGCAGAGCTCTTCCCTGTACCTTTTCCTGAACTCATCCCACCTGGCTGGGTCATGTGAGTACCAGCGCCTGAGGGCGTCACTGGGTGCAATGGACTTTGCCCACAGGTCCATCCTCAGGGCATCCTTCTTCATCCCCCTCGGCCAGAGCCTCTCCACAAACACTCGGTAACCATCTTCCTCAGAAGGTGCGTCGTAAACTCTCTTCACCATGACGCGAACCATACAACATTACATGTAGCCCCAATTTATAAAGTCCGGTGATCTGGACTCACCAAGTTAAGACTGGGCACGGTGCACAGGGTGTCGCAATACTTCCATCCATCTAAACCGGTAAAGCGTACGTTTATCCATCTCCAGCGCCCCTAGAAACCTGCCTTGCACTTACCCACATGCCCCCGATGGTCTACTCCACGGGTCTCCCTTCAAAAAACCAGTATGCGGAAGCCGGGATTCGAACCCGGGTTAAGGGCTTGGGAAGCCCCTGTGATGACCACTACACTACTTCCGCCCATCTCCAGAATGGCAAGCCATTATTTATAACTATACGCAGCGATAAATTACCACCCGTACCAGAAAAACGCTGCAGGCAAACCAGGCTTCGCAATAGCGAGAGGCCACACCCCTGAGCGAAAAGTGTAAGTTGGCGCTCTTCTCCGCACTGGAAAATTATAGGTGCGGGACTGGCACCTCAGTACCAGCCCCTTGCCTTCATTGCGTCGGCCACCCTCTTCACAGATATTATGTAAGCGGCCGTCCTTGGGTCAACGTTGTACTTGTTTGCAGTGTCCAGCACGTCGTGCGTGGACTTGGTCATCTTCCTGTCCAGCTTCTCGTAGACCTCGTTCTCCGTCCAGTACTCCCCTGTCTGGTTCTGCACCCACTCGAAGTAGGAGACTGTGACTCCGCCTGCGTTGGACAGGAAGTCTGGGAGAAGCAGCACCTTGTTCCTGTACAGTATCTCGTCCGCCTCTGGAGTGGTCGGGCCGTTTGCCAGCTCCAGCACTATCTTGGCCTTCACCTTGGATGCGTTCTTCGCAGTGATCTGGTTCTCGATCGCCGCGGGTATGAGTACGTCCACCTCGCTCTCGAGCAGCTCCTCGTTCGTTATATCCTCCGTACCCGCAAGGCCCTGCACGGTTCCCGCCTTCTTCTTCTGCTCCATGAGCTTTGCGTAGTCTAGCCCCTTCGGCGAGTAAACGCCTCCCCTGGTGTCTGAAACGGCAACTACCTTGGAGCCGAACATCTCCCTGACCAGCTTCACGGCGAACTGCCCGGCGTTCCCGAAGCCCTGTATCGCAACTGTGGCCTTCGATAGGTCAAGGCCGACCCTCTTTGCAGCCTCCCTGAGGACGAACATGCCACCCCTTGCAGTCGCGTCACCCCTGCCCAGTGAACCCCAGTTCTCTATGGGCTTGCCGGTTATCACGCCCGGTGCAGAGTGCCTCACGATCGTCTCGTACTCGTCCATCATCCAGGCCATTATCTGCGGTGTTGTGTAAACGTCCGGAGCAGGGACATCAACCTCGGGACCGATGAAGTCCGCTATTGCCCTTATGTAGCCCCTGCTCAGCCTCTCCAGCTCGCCCTGGCTCATGCTCTTCGGGTCGCATATCACTCCTCCCTTCCCTCCACCGAGGGGGAGGTCCATGACAGACGTCTTCCATGTCATCCAGGCAGCGAGTGCCTTAACGGTTGAGAGCGTCTCCTCAGGGTGGAATCTTATACCGCCCTTGGCTGGTCCCCTCGCTGTGTTGTACCTTACCCTGAAACCTGTGAAAACCTTCGTCTTCCCATTGTCCATCTTCACGGGTATGCTCACCTGGAGCACCTTCTGTGGCTGGCTGAGTATGGCCAGCGCCTCTGGGTCCAGGTTCATCACGCTTGCAGCCTTGTTGAGCTGCTTCAGCGCTATGTCAAAAGGATCCAGATCCTCCCCATCTGCCCTCACTCCGGTCTTCACTTTGCCGGATATCTGGACATTTTCCGTCATGCTTTCACCACATGTCCCCAAATGAGGGGACACATGGGCATGGCATGAGAGCCATTAAACTTTTCATGCGACTTATTTTACTGGATCTGCTATGACATGACATGATGTCTGCGACAACTGTCCACGACAGTGGCCGTACGGTGAAAATATTCCAAGCCGATGGGCAGGAGGCCAGGGTTAAACCTGCATTTTATATGGTATATGAAAGACGAGGCAAGATCCATGCTTATCATGATATACTGGAAAATATACATCACCTGTACCGCGGCGGGAAGAAACTTTTATGCTGGCATCACGCATGGTGTCTGCATATCGCCACACAGTGCTATAAAATTCACTGGTCTGTTGTGGCCTTACTCTGGAGGAGAATGACATGGCAGAGCTTCAGGAGATGGGACAGATGAGGTTGACCATTTCAGTAAGGAACCTCAGGGAGATCGCAGACCTCCTCAACACGGTCGTGACGGAGGCCAAACTCAAGATAGACCAGTCCGGGATCACTGTGAAGGCCGTTGATCCCGCACATGTCGCAATGATCAGCCTTGAGATCCCCAAGGGCGCTTTCTCAGAGTACCAGGTGGAGAGCGAAGAGGAGATCGCAATAGACGTCGAGAGGCTCAAAAGCGTGATAAAGCTGGCGAGCAGCAACGACAGTGTGACCATGAGCAAGGACAAGGAGAAGCTGAAGTTCGAGATAGGCACCATAGCGAAGAGCATAGCGCTTCTCGACAGCCAGGCGGTGACCACGCCGAGGGTGCCACAGATCTCTTCAGATTACTATGTGGTGCTTAACAAGAGCGAACTGGAGAGGGGGCTGAAGGCTGCGGAGGACATATCAGACGCGGTCAGGTTCACACTGACGCCCGATGAGTTCAGGGCAAGGTCCGTCTCCGATTCTGAGGAGAGCGAGCTCAGGCTTCCCAAGGACATGCTGAAGGAGATAAAGTGCAACGTTACGATAAAGAGCTCTTACCCCCTTGAGTACCTGCTGAAGTTCGTCAAGTCGCTAGCAAGCGCGGACGTGATAAAGCTCAGCTTCAAGGACGACTACCCACTGTCCATAGATTTCAACTTCGGCTACGGAAAGGACGGCACGCAGGGGGCTATAAAAGGTACATTCCTGCTGGCCCCGAGGATGGAGCAGTGACACTACTTCACCCTCATCAGCACAGCGACTGCAATTATCACTGCGATTGAAACCACCATCATTATGAGTCCGATGAGTCTCTGCGAGCTCATATGGACGCATACCTGCATGCCGCTTAACTCTTTTCATCACTGAACCCAGTTTTACAAAGCATCCCATTGGAGTAAGGCTGCAAAGGCATATGGTTGCACAGGCGTTATGGTGGAATCCCGACTTAGTCATTTCCGACCGGTAATTTCAGAAACACAGATGCCAGGAATTCCTGAATTCACAACGGGCGCGAGGGGATTTGAACCCCTGATCTACAGCTTAGGAGGCTGTTGCCGTATCCAGGCTAGGCCACGCGCCCACAGAGAGGTTAAGGCACTGTGATATTTTAAAGTTTCACGACCTCCCGGAAACCCATATTAATCTTATCGTGATCCGATGTCCCATGAGTGTCAGCATCGAGGTAAATGGCTGGGAAGCGAACCTGAGGTTCTCAGCCGCGCACTTCATACCGGGCCTGGGCAAATGTTCTAGGCTGCATGGCCACGATTATGCAGTCTCTCTCAGGATCGAAGGTGAGACGAGGGAATCCATACTCATGGACTTCATACCGCTCAAGGCTGCGGTCAGGGAGGCTCTGGAAGAGGTGGACCACAGGATACTGATACCCACCAGGTGCCCCAGGGCCGATGTCAGGAAAGAGGGCACGAGCATAAGGGTGCAGTGGGAGGGGAAGAGCATGACCGTGCCTTCATCAGATGCTGTCCTCTGTGACGTCACGGACACGAGCAGCGAGGAGCTCTCCGGCTTCATCCTGAAAAAGGTAATGGAGAAGGTGAAGTTCCCTGATAACATAAGCAGGGTCTCCCTGTGCCTCTACGAGGGCCCCGGGCAGGGGGCATGCAGGGAGGTGGCGCTCCAGTGACCTCAGCGCTCGTGCTCCTCTCAGGTGGCCTCGATTCTACCACGGTCCTTGCCTATGCCCTGAAAAAGGGCTATGATGTGGCCACGCTGAGCTTTGACTATGGCCAGAGGCACAATATCGAACTATTAAGCAGCAGGAGCGTGGCGGATTTCTACGGCGTGGAGAACACGGTCTTCAAGATCGACCTGAGGCAGGTGGGCGGGAGTTCGCTCACCTCGGAGATGCCTGTGGAGAAGAGGGACATAGAGAAGATCGGTGAGAGCGTGCCCAACACGTATGTGCCCGGCAGGAACACCATATTCCTGTCAGTGGCGGCAGCCATAGCCGAGGTTAGGGGCATAGACAGGATCATGATAGGCGCCAACGCAATCGACTACTCCGGCTACCCTGACTGCAGGCCAGCATACTTCAGTGCGATGGAGAGGGCACTCTCTCTGGGCACGAGGATCGGAAACGAGAAGGGGTTCCACATAGAGGTGCCGCTGCAGTACCTCTCAAAGGCTGAGATTATAAGGCTAGGCTCCTCCCTGGGGGCGCCATACCACCTGACCACTTCATGCTACGAGGGAAAACGCCCAGCCTGTGGCCGATGCGATTCGTGCCAGCTCAGGCTCAGGGGCTTCATGGAGGCGGGCCTAAGAGACCCGCTGGAATATGAGAGTTTTCCAGAATTCTACAGTGAATACCTGAAAAAAGGGAGGCCCTGAGGGTCAGAGCTTCCCGCTCAGGAAGGAGTCAACCTTCTGGCAGTTGTTCTTCACTGACTGCACTGTCTTGTTCCAGAGCTCCCTCTCCTCCTGCGTGAAGTCTATGTCGTAGATCTCCTCAACGCCCTCCTTCCCTATCTTTATGGGAACACCTATGAATATCCCGCTGGCCCCGTAGTGTTCAGCGTGCTTCCCTGACAGGTATGCGGCGCACGGGATCACCCTCTTCTTGTCCTGCACTATAGATTCCACCATGGCCAGGATTGAGACACCGGGTGCGTAGTAAGCGCTGCCCGTCTTCAGGAGGTCGACGATCTCGCCGCCGCCGAACCTGGTCCTCTTCACTATGGCGTCGATCTTTTCCTTGCTCAGGAGTGAGGTGATAGGGATGCCTGCAACGCTGGAGTACCTGATGAACGGCACCATGTCGTCACCGTGCCCGCCTATGACAAAGGCGTTCACGTCCTCAACGGATACGTTGAGCTCCTTCGCTATGAAAGTCCTGAACCTGGCGCTGTCAAGCGAGCCGCCGAGGCCCATGATCCTCTCTGGCCTGGCCCCGGTTATCTTCTGGATGGCGTAAGCCATTATGTCTGCCGGGTTTGAGACAACAACTATGACTGCGTCGGGAGCATACTTCTTTATATTCCTGCCCACATCCAGCATTATCTCAACGTTCTTCCCGAGCAGGTCATCCCTGCTCATTCCGGGCTTCCTTGCGAGGCCTGCGGTTACAACAACTACATCCGAGCCCTCCAGGTTCTTGTAGGCCTCCTGGCCCGGAGTTGTGAAGCCTACGACGTTGCTGTCGTATCCCCAGTGCGGTGCGCCCTCCTGTATGTCAAGTGCCTTGCCCTCTGGCACCCCCTGGACGACATCGAAGAGGTACACATCACCCAGTTCCCTTATGGCAAGGAACTGCGCCAGTGTGGCACCCACGTTTCCAGCGCCTATCACTGATATCTTGCTTCTGGACATAAACAGGTATCCCTGCGGGAGTAAAAACTGTTTGCCCTCAGGGCTGAGGTGGGTACGTGGAAATTTTCTTACAACCTGAGTACTGATGAAACCTTTAAATAAAAACTAGGTAATGGATAGGCACTCCATGATAGGCGTCTATGACGTTGATGGCAAGCACAGCGAGTTCGTGAAGCTTGTGCTCAGCGCTGGCTTCGAGGCCGAGGCTGTCACGGATATTGCCGGTACAATACCTGGCATGGAGAGGGGGAGCCCACTCATAATAGTCACAGGCACCGGTATCGGTGAAGAGTTGAGGGGCATCCTAGTCAGTGCGGATAGAAAAGTTTTTCCCATAATAGTTTACGATGGTAACGTTTCACTGGACGACATGCTCCTATACAGCTGTGAGAGTGTCAGGATCTCTGAGGGGAGGTACAGGGAGGCACTCTCGGAACTGAAGAAATGCCTCGTGAACCAGAGGTTCAGGAACCTCCGGAGTGTGGACAGGACATCAGTTTACCTTGCCAAGAATGGCCTGTACCCTGGCATACCTTATTACACGGACCCGTCCAGGTTCGAGCGCTTCCTCGAGCTCCTCTACTCAAGGCACATAGACAAGTCAAGGGTACTGGTAGCATCAAGGTACAACCTCTCGGTTGACTTCCCCGAACTCTTCAGTGAGGACAACATGGTGTGGGTTACTGATTCGATGGGGGGCAACAGGAACAGGCCCGTGAACCTGTCGTTCATTGCGGACACCATTGGCAAGAGGGTGGCGAGCGGCAGGTCCAACATCGTGTTCCTGGACGTCTTCGACCTCCTCAACATGTACCACCCATTTTACGAGGTCAACCGGGCCTTCGAGCAGATAAAGAGCATATGCATAGAGAAGAACGCCTACTTCATCAACGCCATATCCAGGGAGGCAATGGACCCGATACAGTTCGGCCAGGTAACCAGGTTCGCGCAGCCATGGGATCCTGATGAGATCAGGGAACTAGACCTGGAGTCGGATGAGTGAAATGGCACAGCAGGACCTGATGGGTCAGCTCAGGGCCTTCTTTGACCAGCACTTCGGCAAGTCCCTGATCATAAAGGGCAGGCCAGGAGCCGGTAAGACCACATTCGCACTTGACTTCCTGGACATGATGAGGTCCGAGAGACCGGTCTACTACCTCCCAGCCAGGTTTGAGGATAGGTCGGTACTCAAGACTTTCCCCTGGGTCAGCGAGGCGAGGAACGTCGATACATCGGTGCCACTGACCAGGGTATGCACCGAATCTCTTGGCAGGCTGGAGCGAATGGTTGAGGAGGGCAGGTTCAACCCCTCATCGCCCAACTTCTCCGGCCTCGTGGTTAACATAGAGGAGATGCTGCCAGAAGTGAAGGCCATGTACCACTTCGTTGACCAGCACATTGATTCGAGCCCGATACTGCTCCTCGATTCCATAGAGGCGCTGGCAGAGAAATATGAGATGAGCGACGCTGCGATCTTCTCACTGATCTACAGGGACCTGGTGGAGGGCTCCAACGCGAACCTGATCGTGATAATAGAGGCCAGGGAGAACCAGAAGCTCGAGTACTTTGCAGATGGGGTGGTGTCCATGGACTACTCCACGGGGGAGGGCTTCGTGATAAGAACCGCCACCGTGGAGAAGCTCAGGGGGGTGTCTGTAGGGTCATCCCCACAGTTCCTCTATTCGCTGAACGAGGGCAGGTTCAAGTCTTTCACACACGTGCCCATCGTATACCCTGCCGTCAGGATCACGCCGGAGGAGGAGACGGGGGGAGAGCAGTTCGAGGTGCCCATCTACGGTTTCGAAATAGAGAAGCTGACGGAGAGCAGCAGCCCCTCGGTTCCCATAGGCACGCTCATAATGATCCACAGGGAGAGCACCTCCAGCCAGGTGGACCAGGTGGTCAACCTGATAAAGAACAACATAGCGCTCGGAACAGTCTCGGCAGGTAGGGGTGTCATGGACGTGACATCCAGCAGCTACGAGACCTCCGGGGTGCTCGTGAACTGCGTGGACGCGGAGAAGATGAAGAACTATGTCATAGCGGAGAAGTCAAAGAAGAACAACCCATACATAATAAACCTGGAGGGCAAGAGCCTCATAGACGACTTCCCACAGGAGGTGCTTGACTTCTTCATGTCCTATTCCGAGAGACCCGACGTTTACTTCTTCTCCACAGACTTCCTGAGCTTCGTTTACGGCGACAGTTACTATGGAGACCTTGTCAACCTGATCAACGACATAAGGAGTACCGGGATCGTTATACTGATCGCTGATCAGGACGCTTACGAGAGGCTAACCCACTACGCAAACATAACGATACACATTCGGGACTACCACGGTTTCGTCCTGGTCCACTCGAGGCCGGACGCGCTCTACCTCTCCATGCCAGATTACACCCAGAAAGGCTGGCCGAGGCTGAAGCTTCACATGCTGGTCTGAGCGACTTCAGAGACCTCCACGGAGCCTATCTTCCAGAGGCCTCCGGAGCACCGCCAGCCCTTCTCGAATATTGATATCATGACATCCATGACCTGGTGCGTGGCCCTGCGCATGGCTGACATGCAGTCCTCGTCCTCCACCCTGCAGACAACGACAACCCTGTTGGAGAGGATTGAGACTTCAATGCCCGCCCTCCCGGACAAAAGGGAGGAGATGAAATCCCTGTCTATGGCGCTGCCAGACACCAGTTCACCGCGCACAGATACGGCAAACATGCCGCCCCCAGATAGCCCGGGAAGATTAAATTATGGTGGAGCAATCATTAGAACATGTTCCCCGTGACGAGGCTCAGGAGGCTGAGGAGGAGCCAGCAGATCCGGGACCTCCTGTCTGAGACGTCAATAGACACAGGAAAGATGATGATGCCGGTCTTCGTGGATGAGACCACTGACAGATCCGTGGAGGTCTCTTCCATGCCGGGGGTGAGGAGGTACTCACTGGGGCTTCTTGGCGACTACCTGAGGTCCCTGGAGGAAGCGGGGGTGAAGAGCATCCTGCTGTTCGGGGTACCGAAGGTCAAGGACAGCATGGGCACCTCCGCCTACGACAGGAATGGCATTGTGCAGAGGGCCATAGAGCTGGCCAAGGACCAGACAGACCTCGTGGTGGCGGCAGACCTGTGCCTCTGTGAGTATACGGACCATGGCCACTGTGGCATAGTCAGGGGGAATGAAGTGGACAACGACATGACCCTTGACATCTACAGGAAGATAGCGGCAACCTATGCGGAGGCCGGCGCTGACATAATCGCCCCGAGCGGCATGATGGACGGCCAGGTCGCCGCCATAAGGGAGACGCTGACAGACAGTGGCTTCAAGGACACGCTCATCATGGCATACAGTGCCAAGATGGCGTCCTCGATGTACAGCCCGTTCAGGAACGCTGCAGAGTCCAGGCCGCGTTTCGGTGACAGGCGTTCATACCAGATGCCTTACGGGAACCTCAGGGAGGCCATGAGGGAGATTGACGAGGATGTAAGGGAAGGGGCAGACATAGTCATGGTGAAGCCTGCACTCTTCTACCTTGACGTGATTAGTGAGGCGAGGAAACGCTTTGACCTTCCCCTGGCCACATACAGCGTGAGCGGGGAGTACTCCATGCTCGTCAATGCAGTCAGGGCAGGCATACTGCCGGAAGAGAGCATCTACGAGGCAGTAACATCGTTCTTCAGGGCAGGCGCAGACATAGTGATAACCTACTTCGCTGAGCCACTGGCCCGTGGAGACCTCTCTGGCATCATCGGAAGGTAAGGCATGTTCGCAAATACTATGTCACTGTTCGGGATATGGAGGGGACAATGAAACCATGAGTGCCGGTGGTTCGCGTGACAGAGTGTGCGATGTATAACATAACAGTGGGTGGCATGCACCCGTCCACCATATGCGTGGAGATGAAGAAGTTCTCGGCATCGCTGAGGGGGCTCTTGGATGTGCTCACATCTGAATATCCAGAGGAGAGCATGTCGGAGTTCATTCAGAATTTTGCCAGGACAGACGAGGTCATGCCTGAGGACAGGACCCTTGGTTTTGTGGTGGCCAACAGGGACAGGAAGGTGGTGGCCCTGTCCTTCTCGCACCTCCCGGACGAGGTGATGAGGGAGGTAGAGAGCATTGCCGGGAGGTTCAGGGACAGTGGCTTCCAGGTGGAGATTGATGTGTCCTGATACCACGCCGGATCACAGGAGTCACTCCGCATAACCTTAAATAAAAAGTTTCAATCGTTTAGCGATGATCAGTATCGAGGAGATACTAATCATAGTGGTGGTCGCAGCCATACTCTTCGGCGGAAGCAAGAAGATCCCTGAACTCGCAAGGAGCATAGGCAGGGCAACTGGGGAGTTCAGGAGGGGACAGATGGAGATACAGAGGGAGATAGAGAACGCCACCAGGGCAGGTGCGGCCACCCAGACGGTCAACGTCAATGTGGTTGAGGCGGCCAGGAACCTGGGCATTAACCCTGAGGGCAAGAGCGAGGAAGAGCTGAAGAGAGAGATAGCGGAAAAGATCAAGAACTGATATGAGCGATGATGAGCTGCTGCCCAAGCTTTTTGTCTACCTCTCCGAGCTGCGGGTACGGCTCATAAGGATACTGATAGCCTTCGGGCTCCTCACAACAGTATTCATGTTCTTCAGGCTGTCGTTCATGTCTCTGTATGGAACCCCTGTCCCGGTGATACTGCCCACAATCTACCACAACATGGGCATCCAGTTCCTCGGTCTCATAGAACACCACGTGCTCCCCAAGGGCACTGAGATAATCATCCTGAAGCCACAGGACGGTGTTGTGGCAGACCTTGATACTTCGATGTTCCTGGCTGTGGTGTTCTCCATGCCTGTTATTGTAAGGGAAATGGGCAAGTTCATCGGCCCCGCGCTCAGGAAGAGCGAGAAGCAGCTCATCCGCATGGTCACGGTTCCGGCCAGCTTGCTGTTCGCACTCGGTGCTTTCTTCGGCCTCTGGTTCGTTGCACCGAGGCTCTTCATAGTCTTCAGGTCATACGACCTGGGCCTAGGCGCCTCCCCGACCATAAGCCTGACCAGCTTCATATCCTTCATCCTGATCTACATCTTCGCCTTCGGCATGTCATTCGAGGTCCCAGTGATCATGGTTGGCCTCACCAGGACGGGCATGGTATCTTCGGAGACATGGATCGGGGGGTGGAGGTACGCGGTGATTGCGTCCCTGGTCTTTGGCATGGTATTCTCTCCCGGTGTGACCGGCTTCACCATGACGATAATGGCCATACCGATGATCGCCCTTTACTTCGCCGGGGCGTACGTGTCCAGGAGGGTGGAGAGGAAGATGATGGCCGAATCAAAGAGTGTTTCTCAGGCCCTCCAGTGACCTCACATCCGGCCTTATGCTGTTTAGGTAGGCATATATGGCAGTATCCCTACCTATTTCTCTGAGAGGTAGGCTGCGCTTCCTGGCAACTACAGATCGCCAGTCCAGGCTCCTGAGCAGACCGCTTTCGAACTCGAGGATGCCTGAGCCTGGTGGCACAATGTAATCAACGATTCCGAGCTCAAGGGCCTCCCTTGCGCCGAAGATCCTTCCCGACCTTATCTCCCCCATGGCAGCAGCACTGAGTTTTCCCACCGGGTCTGTCAGGACGTCTGTGAGCGGTGGGAACTTGAAGATGAGCTCCGGCATGCCGAACCTGGACCTCGGTGTTGCTACGACCAGGTCAGCTGAGAGCGCGAGCTCGAGGCCCAAGCCAAGCGCGTAACCGTCCACAAGTGCCACTGTTACCCAGGAATCCCTCATCATCAGCCGGGACACGTTCCTTGCCAGCGACCTTGCCTCCCTGAGGAAGCCAGCATCGTTCAGGGAAAGGCACGTGGCCTGGAATCCCCTGCTGAGGTCCCCGCCAGCACCCATCAGCGTCAGCCACTGCGGGCCTGCCGCAAGGGCATCTGCAAGGGCTGAGAGGAGAGACCTCAGGCCGTCTGTGGAGAGCTGGTTGCCCTGCCCAGCATCTATAACGACCCTGATGTGCTGTCCATGCTTCTCTGTGCGGATCCCGCCAGCCATATCAGTACATGGTCAGGTTGAACTTTTTATCTATCTCCTCATAGTCCTGCCTGGATTTCACCTTCAGTATCTCAGATATCGTCTTCATCGCGTTCACGTACCGCCTGTCATAGGCTTCCCTGGCCAGCTTAAGCCTTCTCTCCTTCTCGTCGTAAAGCACCTGCTCTCCGTGCTTCTTCAGGCAGTGTATGCACTCGGCCGCGGATTCCTCGTCCTCCGTAAGGTGCTCGAAACACTTCTCAAACTCCCTCCTCATAGGTCATCGCACCTCTTCATGTCATACCTGGGATACCTAACATTGTAGCGGTCCCTGACGAACTCCAGAATGTATGTGAGGTACTGCAGGCCGTCTTTGCCCTCGCCGATCTCTTCGAAGAGGTCGCCCAGGCCCAGCATCCTCTGCCTCATGTCCTCCACGCCGATCTTCCCCTCCAGGAACTCCCTCACTATGGTGAGCGCTTCCAGGTAGCGGACGTGCCTCAGCCTCTCAGGGTGGTCCCTTGCCATCATCTGGGCCCAGGCTGTGGCGCTCCTGATCCTTGCCATCGCGTCATCGATATCCCCAAAGAGTATCGCGCTCTTTATTATCTCAAGGTCAACGTTCTCCCTCATTGCTCAGACACCCCCGAGGAAACCGTGTGACACTGTGATGAGGTAAGGGAATAGAGAATAGAACACGCCCAGGGCAACAGTCACGAAGGCAGAGAAGATTACCGGAACGTATGACATCCTGCTTGTGTCGAGGCCCTCGGACGATGGCTCCCTCCAGAACATGTAGTTTATGACCCTGAAGTAGTAGAAGACTGAGATGGCGCTGTTCAGTATGGCGATCACCGCGAGCCACCATAGCCTGCCAGATATCAGGCTCAGGAAGAGGTAGTACTTGGCCTGGAACCCACCGGTCAGCGGTATGCCTGCGAGAGCCAGGAGTATTATTGCGAGGCTCACGGCAGTGGCTGGGGCCTTCTTGGCCAGTCCGGAGAGGTCAGAGACCTGGACGTTCTCCTTTCTCACCAGGTTCACCGAGAGGAAGGCGCCCCCTTTCATGAATATGTATACGAGGGAATAGAACATCGCCGCAGCCATGGCGAACCCGAATGTGCTGCTGTTCAGGCCAGCATACGCTATTAGCGGGATCACAAGGATCAGGTAGCCGGCCTGGGCCACACTCGAGTAGGCCAGCAACCTCTTGAGGTTATTCTGTCCCAGGGCTGCCAGGTTCCCGTACGTCATTGTGAGGATGGCCAGTATTGTCCAGAATATGTAAACGTCATGTGAGAGCGGGGCGAAGCCCAGGAGGAAGACCTTCAGTGTTATCAGGTACGCGAGCACCTTGCTGCCCGCTGACAGGAACGCGGAGACAGAGTTCTCAGTCCCGTCGTAGGTATCTATGGCCCACTGGTGCATCGGGAAGATGGCAAGCTTGAAGCCGAACCCAACCGTGAGGAAGACCAGGGAGATCAGCATGGCTGGATATGAGTATACAGTAACGCTGGTCAGGTCAAAGGTGTGTGCCCCGATGTAGTAGAATGAGGCACCGAAGGCGATGAAGCCAGTCGCAATTGTCCCGGTGAAGAAGTACTTCACGGATGCCTCCAGGTTCCTCCTGTCCTTCCCGTAGCCTGCCAGGATGTAGGTGCCAACACTCACAGCCTCGAAGGAGATGAAAAGGGTGATCAGGTTATAGCTGAAGGTCGCCACCAGCATGCCTATCACAACGAAAAGCAGCGTGGCGTAGAAGACCTCTGGCTTGCTCCTGACCCTCTTCATGGCTGGTATGGATATGAAAATGGCCGAGATTATGAGAACTATGGCGAAGTAGGTGGAAAACCTGTTAAATACCTCTGTGCCTGAGAGGAAGCTGGCCGGGTCTGTGTTGAATATGACAGTCACAGGTATTGACACGAAGAGTGCCACCAGGGTGAGTGCGACGATCACCCTCCTGCCAACACCTGCACTGCCCAGGCCAAGGATCAGGAATGCGAAGACGCCTATTATGAATAGTGCGTAGAGGTGCGGCAGGATACCGTCACTTAAACTCGAAACAACACTGAAGGATACCGGCGAACTCATATTGAACCAGGCCTCCCGAGTATGAGAGATGCTGCTTTAAGGCCCAGGCCCGAGGTATGCTGGACCAGTGGCATGAAGGCCAGAGACAGTGAACCTACGTAGTGGGTGAAGAGCGGGAATATGAGGTTGGGATAGACGCCCAGTATGAAGACCACCACCATTATTGACAGGGTTATTGCGAACTCGCCCTTTCCCAGGTCCCTGATCTGGCCCAGGTTCTCGTTGTAAGGGCCGTAAAGAGCACGCTGCGCAGCCCAGACGTGGTACGAGGCCGTGACTATCATGGCGAATATCACCAGCATGATTGCCCAGCTTATCACCTGGAAGGACGCAACGACTATGGAGAACTCCCCAATGAAGCCTGCAAACCCCGGAAGCCCCAGGGATGCCATGAGGGCGGCGAGGAGCATTGAAGAGGCCAGTGGCGCCTCCCTGTAGAGGCCTCCCAGTGAAGGTATCCTCTCGTGCCCGGTGAACTCACTGATGTAGTAGAGGGAGGTGAATACAGCCGCCATTATGAGGCCGTGAGCCACGATCTGGAACATGCCGCCCGCCAGTTCTAGGTTCATGTCATAGCCGTTCTCCAGGATACCAGCAGCGAAGGAGATGGTGACGAAGCCCATGGCCCCTGCGCTGGCATAGGCCATCATCCTCTTCAGGTTCCTCTGCATCATGGCAACCAGGGAGAAGTAGACAAGACTCACAATGCCAAGGAATATGAGGAAGCCCAGCAGCGGTGCTGGGAATACCTGGGCGATGGGCAACAGGATCCCGAAGAGCCCGAAGCCGCCCATGAGTGAGAGGGCACCGGCAAGTATGACTGTGCCGGGATATGGTGCGGTCTCGTAGGCGTCAGGCAACCAGGAGTGCAGGGGGAATGAGGGCAACTTCACAAGGAAGGAGAGCAGGAACCCGAAAAGCATGAAGCCCCTCCAGAACGGCGGCACATGAGTGGAGATGAATGTTGGGTTCAGGAGCAGGGACATCTGGAATGTGTAGACACCCTTGTAGATGAAGTAGAAGTTGTAAAGGGTGAGTATGGACAGCAGCATGAATATGGAGCCTATGTGGGTGTAGACGAAGAACTTGAGCGATATCGAGTCATGCCTCTGCCCCCCGTACCTGAGTATGATGAAGAACACAGGTACAAGGACTACCTCCCAGAATATGTAGAAGAAGAGGAAGTTCCTGGATATCAGGAGCCCTATGAGCCCAACCTCCGTTGTGAGTATCAGGGCGTACATTGTCCTGTCGAACTTCCTCGGATCGGTTATGAGGACAGAGAAGAAGATGATTATCGCAGAGAGTATGAGGAGCGCGTCTGTGAACCCGTTGACGCCTATGGTAAAGTATATGCCTATTGAAGGTGCAAGAGCAAACGTAGTTACCGAGAGCTGGCCCCCCGTGTAGTGGTGCGCGAACCTCAGGACGCTGTAGACCAGAATCAGGAGGAGCACAAGTGCTGACGAACCCATTGCATATGCCCTTATGCCCCTTGGTACGAAGTAGGCGACCAGTGCAAGCAGCAGGGACAGGATGAGTATAGCAAACATCAGCATCTCATATCACCCTGAGGATCTCCATTATCACAAAGACCACTGCAATACCTATGACCATCACGACGAAGTAGTTCTCCACCACACCCGATTGGAGCCTCCTCACCAGGGCACTCAGGCTGAGCGTTGCCTTCCCTGTGGTGTCAACGCCCGAGTTGTACCTGTTCTCGAAGGAGTAGAACGCGCCCGAGAGGCCCGTGACCGCCCTCTCCGCGATCACCCTGGTGAACAGGTAGTCCAGGAAGTACTTGTTCCTCACGATCACGTACGCCGGGTTCCTGAAAGGCTTCATCCTTGTCCACCTGTCCGTGCCGTAGATGAAGTAGGTCACTACCACCCCGATTACCAGGTATATCTCAGGCACAAGGGAGACTGCGAGGGGCACCACCGGCAGGCCAACTAGGTGCGGCAGCACAGATGACTGCTCAACGTAGCTGTAGAAGGGCCTCTGCACTATGCCCAGGATCAGCGAGGGTATGGCGAGGAAGAAGAGGGGTACCAGGACCAGTACGGGTGGATCCCTGGCATGCTCGGCCAGGTATGACCTCGGCTTCCCCAGTGCAACCCTGAAGAACATCCTGAACGTGTACAGTGTGGTCAGGAGCGCCCCCGTGCTCAGGAAGAACCATGGGAGGAAACCGGCCACGGTCTTTCCCGAAGCTATAAAGTAGACCCAGGCAGCGTCTATTATAGTATCCTTTGAGTAGTAGGCTGCAGTCGGAGGTACAGCCGCCAGGGTTATGGCGCCTATGAACATGAGGGTGATTGTGACAGGCATCTTCCTCCACAGGCCACCCATCTCCCTGGTGTCCCTGAGGTCCATGAGGGTGAGGAGTATGGCTCCGGCGCACATGAAGAGGAGGGCCTTGAACATGGCGTGCACGATGAGGTGATACATGCCGTAAGCGACCCCAGCGTACCCTATCGGAGTTGATCCGGAGACTATGCCACCGAAGCCTATGGCTGCAAGCATGTATCCGATCTGGCTTATCGTGGAATACGCCAGTATCCTCTTTATATCGTTGACCACGAGGCCGATTGTTCCTGCGAACGCGGCGGTGAATGAACCCAGTATTGCGACAGAATAGAGGGCAAAGGGCGCTGCGTAGTAGAATAGCGGGAATACCCTTGCCACAAGATAAACGCCAGCGGTTACCATTGTGGCGGCATGTATGAGCGCGGATACTGTGGTGGGGCCCTCCATGGCATCCGGTATCCAGACGTGCAGGGGAAACTGCGAGGACTTTCCAGCTGCTCCGCCAAGGAGGAGCACCGCCACTATCCCTAGCTTTACCTTGCCGATGGTGAGTGCTATGAGCTGCGCCTTCGTGATTATGAACTGTATGCTGAGCGGGCTGGCGCCGTTGAGTATGGAGGTGCCGTTAAGGGAGGTGTACAGGACCGCCATGCCGACTATGAATAGCAGGTCGCCTACCCTCGTGACTATGAATGCCTTCTTCGCAGCCGATGCTGCGTTTGGCTTGAAGAACCAGAAACCTATGAGGAGGTAGGAGCAGAGGCCAACGAGCTCCCAGAACAGGAAGAAAAGAACCAGATTCGATGCTACCACAAGCCCGAGCATGCCGGCAGTGAAAAGTGAGGTCTCGGCAAAGTAGACGTGCTTGTTCGGGTCATCCCCCATGTAGTAGAGGGCGAAGAGGTGTATCATGAGGGAGACGAAAGAGACCATTATTGCCATGACAAGCGTTAGCTGGTCCACATAGACGCCGGCATGTATGTTGTAGAACCATTCCACGCTGTTGTAGACGGGCTGGCCGGTTGCCCTGACATGGAAGAACGTGATTATGGAGAACACCAGGGAGAGGAATATCGTGATGGAGGCCAGGACACCGGCAGTCCACCTGTGGTACCTTCCGACAGTGTAGGAGAGGACGAAACCGATCAGCGGAGAGATGAATATGAACCATGCGTACCAGTACATCGGATCACCACTTTATCTCCTTCAGCAGCGATATTGATATCCTTCCGTACTTCCTGTATATTGCGACTAGCAGGCTTATGCCCACCACGCTTTCCACTGCACCGATGGCTATCACAAAGAGAGCAAAGACCAGGGGGCTCACGGAGTGGGTGAACGATCCCGCGCCCACTAGGTTGAGTATTGCTGCATTTATTATGATCTCTATGGATATGAGCATCTTTATGCCAACGTTTGATGTCATGATCCCGTAAAGCCCTATGCAGAACAGTATTAGAGATAGTGTGGACATAACGCTAAGAAGCATCACTCATCCCTCCTTGTTATGTACAGCATGCCGATTATGCCAGAGACCAGCACCACAGAAAGCAGCTCGAATGGCACAACGTACTGGTTGAAGAGCATTAGGCTTATGTCCTGGATGTCCTGCGAAGTGGGTATGAACGAACCCTGTATCTGCGTTATGACGCCGAAGAACACGATGAAGAAAACAACAACTGCGACAAGCGCTGCCCTTCTATTCAACTTCCTTACCCCCTGTGAGCATCAGCGAGAAGACAAGCAGCGTTACGATTGCACCCACGTAGACCAGCAGCTCTATTGACCCTACAAGGGATGCCCCGAGGAATATGAAGAGTGCCGCAAGGACGAAGAGGAATATCATCAGGTATATTGCAGAGTGTATGAGGTTCCTGTCCCTGACTGCTAGTATGGAAAAGACGATGACGATTATGGCGAATATCACATATATTATCGTGTAGATCATTTTATTACCTCGTCCTCGGGCAGTGCCAGCTCCTCCGGAGAGTAGGTGAAGCTGTTCCTTGTCCTGGCTGTCTCGAACACGTGCGTGAGGTATATGGCATCCGTGGGGCATATCTCCTCACAGTTCCTGCACACCGTGCAGGTGCCGAAGTTCACATCTGGGTATATCTTCCTCTTGTTCCTCGGGTTCTCCCTCTCGACCCTCTGCATCGTTATGCTCTTGTTCGGGCAGACCTGCTCGCACAGTGTGCAGCCAACGCAGTCGTCCAGGCTGAGGAATATCCTGAACCTGAACCTGTCAGGCTCGTACGGCCTCTCCTCAGGGTATTGTATTGTCACCGGTTTCTGGAACAGGTGCTTGGCCACAGCAAACATGCCCTTTATCGAGCCTATAATCGGCAGCTCCTTCTTCGGTTCCTTGACCTCTATCACAGCGACCACCCCAGTGTCAGGAATCCTGCTATTATCAGGTTGACGAAGGCAACGGGCAGGAGGTACTTCCAGCCCATGTTGATGAACCTGTCGATCCTTATCCTGGGCATGGAGAGCCAAACCGTGAATGCGATGAGCACCAGGATGAAGGACTTGATCAGCAGGTATATGAAGCCAGCATCGGAGGAGCCGGGCCCGTTGTAACCGCCAAGGTAGAGGAGGGAGACGATCATCGAGCCCAGGAATATGCTCCCGAACAGGCCTATGTAGAATATACCGAACCTCATTCCCGAGTACTCTGTGGTGTGGCCAGAGACCAGCTCGCTGTCGCTCTCCGCCATATCGAATGGCGTGTAGCTGGACCTCGCTATCATGGCTATGAAGAAAACCCCTAGGCCCAGGATCTGTGGGATCCCGTAGGGTATGAACTCCGCTGAAACGATTCCAGATATGGATAGGGGATCCGGCACCCTTGCCGAGGCCATCATGACCAGGGCCACAGCAGTTATCATCATCGGCACTTCGAATGAGACGTCCTTCGCGACGCCCCTCAGAGCCCCAAGGATCGCGTACTTGTTGTGGGACGCCAAACCTGCGAGTACCTCACCTATGGGCATTATGGCGATCACCGCGAACAGGAGTATGAGCGTGACCTGGGAGTGCGTTATGGTGAGCGACCCGATCCAGTAGAAGTCGCCATAAGGCACTATGGCAAAGGCCGATATGAGTCCGATGAAGACTATGATCGGGGCGATCTTGTAAGCCATGTCGTCCCTCAGCTTGGGCAGAATGCTCTCCTTCCCGATCAGCTTCAGGGAATCTGCTATGAGCTGCAGGGTCCCGAACTTGCCGACCCTGTTGGGCCCGATCCTAAGCTGCAGCCTCGCCATGTACTTCCTGAATATGTATATCATTGCCACGAAGACCACGGTGGCAAAGATCAGCATGAATATGGTCTCGAACAGGTAAGCGAAGAAGAAAGAGGCGTAGTGGCCCAGGGGTGAGAAGAATGCCTGGAGCCTGAAAAGCACGTTCACCTGTCCACCTCCCCGAAGACCAGGTCTATGGAGCCGGAAATAGCGATCAGGTCCGCTATCATCTGGTCCTTGGCCAGGACAGGGAGCACTGAGAGGTTCTTGAACATGGGGCTCCTGACGTGCACCCTGTACGGCTTCACACCGCCGTCGCCTACCAGATACACGCCGAACTCACCCTTTGGTGATTCTGTCCTTGCATAAACTTCTCCCTCTCCCCTCAGCCTTGTCATGAGGGACTTCTTGGCCTTGGGGTTGAAGTACGGCCCATCAGGTATCTTCTTTATTGCCTGCTTCAGGATCTTGACCGACTGCCTCATCTCCTCGAACCTCACCAGGAACCTGGCCAGCGTATCACCCTTGAAAGATACCGGGATGTCGAAGTTCAGCTTGTCGTATACCAGGTAAGGCTCAGCCTTCCGAACGTCGTATTCAACTCCGGACGCGCGGAGCATCGGGCCAGTCACGCCGTAGTCCAGGGCAACTTCCCTCTTGAGGACTCCCACGCCCTTGGTCCTGGATATGAATATGTCGTTCTTCACGAATATGTTGTATATCTCCTCCAGCCTCTTTGGGAAAGACGAGAGGAACTCCTCAATCATGTAGATTATCTTGTCATTGAAGTCCTGGTAGACCCCACCAATGCTCATGTAGTTGGTCTCCTGCCTGGAGCCGCATGCCTCAGCGAATATGTTCAGTATCTTTTCTCTCTCTATGAAGCAGTAGAAGAACGGGGTGAGCATGCCTAGGTCAAGGCCGAAGGTCCCGGCCCAGACCAGGTGTGAGGCTATCCTGTTCAGCTCAGCCATTATCACCCTGATCCACTGTGCCCTTTCCGGGGGTGGCACACCAAGGAGCTTCTCCGCTGCCTCCAGGTACCCCACCTCCATGTTCATGGCAGAGACATAGTCCATCCTGTCGAAGTAGATCAGGGCGTCACAGTAGTAGTCGAGTTCGCATATCTTCTCCGCGTTCCTGTGGAGGTAGCCTATTATTGGCTCTACCTCCCTTATGATCTCGCCGTCCAGCTTGGCCTTGAGCCTCAGGACCCCGTGGGTTGATGGGTGCTGTGGCCCGAAGTTCAGTTCGACCCAGCCGCTGCTGTCCTGTGACCTGCTGACCATCATGGCTACCACCCGTCGTTGGGATCGAAGGTTGCATAGTCGTTGCCTTCCTCGTCCATATTGATGTACTGCACCTTGGAGAGGTCGTAGTTCTTTCTGAGGGGATAGCCAACCCAGCTCTCCGGGAGGAAGATCCTCTTAAGGTTAGGGTGCCCCTCGAAGACAATGCCCAGCATGTCGTACTGCTCCCTCTCGTCCCAGTTTGCACTGCTCCACAGTGATGTCACGCTCGGTACCCTTTCATCCATGGTCTCTGTCTTCACAACCACATAAGTGTTCTTCTCCAGTGAATAGAGGTGGTAAACTACCTCCAGCCTGTCCTTCCTGTCCACGCCGGTTATGAGCGAGAGGTTGAATCCCTGGGACTTCAGTTCCCTCATGAGCTCAAGGAGGTGCTCCTTGGCTACCTTTATTATCCTCCTTCCGTCCTTACCCTTGGTCTCCTCGAGTATCTGCACCAAAGACATCACCTGTCCGCTTCGCCCCTTATCTTCTTCTGCAGGAGCATTATGCCGTACGTCAGTGCCTCCGGCGTGGGCGGGCAGCCCGGGACGTAGACATCCACAGGTATCACCTTGTCCACGCCCAGGACAACGGAGTAGCCCTGGTTGTAAGGGCCACCCTGTATCACGCAGACACCCATCGCTATTACGTACTTCGGGTACGGCATCTCGTCGTAAAGCCTCCTGACCCTGGGTGCCATCTTCTTTGTAACCGTGCCCGCAACTATCATCAGGTCCGACTGCCTGGGGGAGTTCCTGAATATCTCGCTCCCGAACCTGGATATGTCAAGGTGCGAGGCCTGGATACACATCATCTCAATGGCACAACATGCGAGCCCGAACGTGAGCGGCCACAGTGAGTTGCTCCTGCCCCACTGCAGGGCCCTCTCGAGTGTGGTGAGCACTACGCCGCCCTCTCCGCTCTTCATCATCTCTCCCACCTCATGTAGCCTTCCTTGAAAGCGTAATAGACAACGAACAGTGGCATTACGAGGAATATAATTGTCTCAACAAAGGGCACTATTCCCAGGCTCTTGAACCTGTACGCCCAAGGGAAGAGTAGAACCATATCAACATCGAAGAGTATGAAGAGGAGTATAACAGGTATATACTGGATGGTCACGTTCTTGCCTATGTCACCCCTGGCAACCTCACCGCTCTCGTAGGGCTCAAGGTACCTGGTGTCCCTGACAGGAGGGTTGCTCTCCCTCTGCAGGTTCTCAATTATGTCTCTGCTCTTCAGGCTTGGCCGCCTGTTCTTTTTATACCTCCCTTCACCGATGGACGGGATCGCGGAGAAGAGTGCATACATGGCCAGGATGACAAGAACCAGTGTTACTAGGAGCGGAATATAACCGTCCAGCATAATTCAGTATCTGACCAGCCTATTTAAGATATTCTTTGAACCGCCTGCGGCTAAAACCCACTAGCGCTGAAAATATATTCGTCTCCAGACCCTCAAAAATATTTTGGGGTATCCTATCACCGCGCACCACTGGACGGGTTCCCCCCGACCTCGTCGAACAGTTTTAAGAGCACAGATGGGTCGAAGGGCCTCCCTGAGACCCTCCTGGCCTCTGGCACCAGTGACTTCCTCTGGACCCCACGCGATGCCAGCTCCCTTGCAAGGTTCCTGAGCTCCTCCTCGCCCATAGGCCTCAGTGATATATCGCTGAGTATGCTCTCCTTGCCCTCTCCCCTGAACAGCCTGTCCAGTGCGGCCTCAAAGGAGTCCCTCACCCAACCCAGCCTCGATCCCGAAAGGATCAGGCCGTAGATGTCGTCGTCGCTCACCTGGGCCTTGGACGCCTTCCTCTTCTCCGGGACGGTCTGCAGGAGGAGCCTGGAGATGAGCCTCGGGTTGCCAGTCTCATCAGCCAGATACTGGAAGGCCCTCAGCATCCCCTCGTTGACCAGTATCTCCGCGTCCTGCGAAGAGATGCCGTACCTGCCTGATATGGACCTGACGAGCTCGTGCTTCGGCGGTGCCACCATCGAATCAGCCTCATCGAGCATCCCTTTCCCTATGAAGATGTAGGGCACATCAGTCTCCGGGTACATCCTCTCCCCTCCCGGCAGAGGCCTCAGGAACCTGGTCTCTCCATCTTCCGATGCTGCCCTTGTCTCCGAGAAGTCCATGGCAAAGAGCATGCTTAGCTTCCAGTTCATCTCCGCCTCAAGGTTGCCTGCATTGTCCGCCGGCGATGTGCATATCATGAAGGCGTCCGGGTTGCCAAGCTCCTGCCTGACCCTCTCCACCTCACCCCCGGTGATGCCAAACGCCGGTAGCTCGTCAGAGTGCATCAGGCCACCGTATCCGAACGCCTTCACCACCTCTGAAAGCTCCCTACCTATCCTGTATTCTCCACTCTTCAGGAGCCCAGATAGGCCGTCAAGGCGGGAGGCATAAACGTGCAGGCCAGACGATATGGAGTTAGCTATGACCCTTGATCCGGTTCCCCTGAAGAGTTCGGTCACGTCCTTCAGCTTCACGCGGGAAGGCCCCCTCACCCTCGAGCGCCACTCCGATATTGCCCTGGCCAGGTTCTCCTGCCTACCCCTCTCCCACCTGATGACCTCCCTTATGAGGGACAGCCTGCTGACCCCCTTTATCTCCACCCTCCCGTGTCCCATGGAGAAGTTGACGTCTTGCCTTATGGCCTCCGCCCCCCTTCTCAGGGAACCAGTGTAGGATACAATGTAACCTATGCTCTCCGCAACCTCCACAGCGTGATCCTCGTCCTTTATGTCCGGCTCGGTTGATATTTCTATGAGGGGAATGCCGAGCCTGTCCAGGCTGTAAGTGACCCTTCCGGCCTCCTCCTTCACCTTCCTGGCTGCATCTTCCTCCAGGCACACGGTCGATATGCCGACACGGCCCTGACTGGTCTCTATGTACCCATCCATGCCCACCACCGCTGTCCTCTGGAAGCCAGTGGTGTTGGAGCCATCTATGACAACCTTCCTCATGTAGGAGATTACGGGCAGCACATCGCAGTGCAGGGCCCTTGAAACCGCGATCGCTGTTAACAGGGCCTTGCGGTCAACCTCGTGTGGTGGTTCCTCGTCCATCTCAACGAGGCAGCTGTTGTCCGTCACTATGTACTCGAACACCCTTGACCTGTTCCTCTCGTATATTGCGGCCCTGTCCATCTTCCCCATTTCGCTCTGCACCGGGATCAGGGTTCTCCAGAACCTGGTGCCTGTTTCCTGGTGGCCCTCAACAGGGCACCGGCAGAACAGCTTTCCAGTGTTCAGCTGGAAATGTATCTCCAGGCCTATCTTCTGGCCTCTCAAAGCTGCACCTCCCTCTGTATCACCTCTCCCCTCAGGTCAGTGAGCAGGGCCTCGGCAAACCTCTCTTCTGGGTAGTTGGCCAGCACATACATGCTCTTCACGTAAGCCACCTCAGGCAGCATGCCCTCCGCCGGCAGCACACCTATGGACTGCAGTTCCCTCCCTGTGCTGTAAACGTTCATGTTCACAGACCCGCCTATGCACTGCGATGCCATCACAACGTGCACCCCGTCCCTGACGAGCCTTCCTATTGAGTCGTAGAGGGTGCTTGAGCAGTGGCCTAGACCAGTCCCCATGAGCACCAGGGCTCTCCTCCCGTCTGCCATGGCCTCTAGGTCGCTGCCCTGCAGGGTCGGGTGCACGTACACCATTGAAACCCTCTCATCGAGCCTGCCGTTCAGGCGCACAGCACCAGATGGTGCCCTGGCGTGCCCCTCCAGGCTCACGTTGCCATGCGATAGAGATGCAAGTGGCGGTATGCCTATGCTCCTGAAGGCGTCCCTCCTGCTGGTGTGCATCTTCCTCGAACGGACGCCCCTGTGGAGCACAATGCTCTCGTCTGAGATGGAGCCGTGCATGGCTATGCCGACCTCACCGATAGGCAGGGAAGAGAATTTCACAGCGGCAGCCACGTTGAGCGGTGCGTCGCTGCTGGGGCGGTCCGGGCTCCTCTGCGAACCCACCAGGACGACAGGTGAAGGCAGCCCCTCGAACATGAAGGCGAGGGCGGCCGCGGTGTATGACATTGTATCTGTGCCGTGGGCCACCACCACGCGCTTCCCCCTTTCCATCTCCAAGGCGACCTCCCTTGCGAGCCTCACCCAGTCTGCAGGCCTCATGTTCTCGCTGAAAACGTTCATTACCTCCCTGACCTCAACCTCACCGCTCTCCGCGATCTCCGGGGCGCCCCTAAGGATTATCCTCGGGTCCTTCACAGGCCTCACAGCACCGGTGGCGTAGTCCACCATGCTCGCTATTGTCCCCCCTGTTGTCAGGATGACCACAGAACCGTTACCGGTGCCAGGTGCTCCCTCTTCCTCCACCCTTGGGGCCTCCTGCACAAGCCTGATCCTGCACTCCGCCTCTGGAACCGATATGTTGTACCCGCTCCTCAGCTTCACGGTTATTATTCCGCCTTCCTGGTTCACGAACGTTGCATCATATTTCCTGTTCCTGAACTCCACCTCAACACGGTCGCCGAGTTTCATGGAGATGCCTCCTAAACTATCCTCCCCAGGTTCCTGGTTATGCCGAGCATATCCATGGCCCTGATGGCATTCCTTGGGGCCTTCCCAGAGGGGTGGTTGTTGAAGTAGATGAAGACCTCCTCCAGGCCACTGCTGCCCCTTATGATGCCCACTATGCTTTCAAGTTCGCTGTCACTGTATTCATAGTCGAAGGGCAGTGCATCCGACTTCCTGTACCAGGCTTCGTAGTTGCGGCCGTGTAGCCTAACGTATGCCTGGCCGGAAAGTTCATTGACGCCGGAGATCCTTGACTCCGGGCTGTCCAGTGTGACTGGAAGGACTCCTACCTCAACCAGCCTGCTGTAGTATTCCCTGGAGTAGAGTGCCCTGTTCCTGAACTCCACCGCGTACCTGTACCTCCCCGTCCTGGCCTCCCCGAGAAGCCCAATCAGAGACTCCATGTTCCCAGGGCCGAAGGCTGGCGGCAGCTGTATCAGGCAGTAGCCCAGGACGCCTTTGCTGCGGAACCTCTCCAGCACCTCGTCCTCGAAGACGGCAAGTGAGGCCGAGGCAAGTTCTGCGCTCCTGAAGAGGGCCTCGTGCGTCACAGCCCTGGGGGCCTTCACAGAGAACATGAACTCCCTGCCCGATACTGTCCTTATCCACCTGTCCACAGATATGCCTGAGGGCTGCCGGTAGAATGTGGAATCGACCTCCACGGTGTTGAACACGCTGCTGTAGAATGACAGGTGGTCCCTGGTAGACGGAGGGTAGAATGTGCCGACCCAGTCACTGTAACTCCAGCCGCTGCAGCCAGCCCAGTACCTGACCATCAGTGCCCCTTCAGGATCTCCCTGGCTATCACTATCCTCTGTATCTCGTTTGTGCCCTCATAGATCTCCGTTATCTTCGCATCCCTCAGGTGCCTCTCGACGTCAAAGTCCTTGGTGTAGCCGTAGCCCCCAAAGATCTGTATTGCCTCCTTGGCCACGAACATGGCTGTCTCTGAAGCATACATCTTTGCCATGGAGGCGAGCTTTATGGCCCTCTGGCCCACTGCCCAGAGGCGCGCGGCCTCATATGTCAGGAGCCTGCTTGCCTCTATCCTCGTGGCCATGTCCGCCAGCTTGAACTGTATCCCCTCGAACTCGGATATTGCCTGCCCGAACTGCTTCCTGTTCTTGGAGTACTCCAGGGCTTCCTCGTAAGCAGCCTCTGCGATGCCGAGTGCTTGGGCCGCTATGCCGATCCGCCCTGCATCGAGTGTCTCCATTATGACCCTGAAGCCGTCGTTGAGCTGGCCCACTATGTTTTCCTCAGGCACCTCCACGTCTTCGAAGACGAGTTCAACTGTGGAACTCCCCCTCAGCCCCATCTTCCTGATGTCCCTGCTTATCCTCAGTCCTGGCGTGCCAGCATCGACAACGAATGTCGTGATGCCCCTGTGCCTCTTCCCGGAGTCCGTTACAGCATCGAAGACGAAGAACTTCGCTATCCTCCCGTTGGAGATGAAGAGCTTCGTTCCGTTAACGACAAAGCTACTGCCCTTCCTCACAGCAGTTGTCCTGATGGATGCTGCATCGCTCCCTGCGCCTGGCTCCGTTATGGCCAGGCCGCCCACTGCTCCCTGGGCCACCTGCGTGAGGTACCTTTTCTTCAGTTCCTCGCTGCCAAACATGAGGATGGGCTCGGCAAACAGTGTCAGTGCACCGTCAAGCACCAGTGCGGTGCTCGGGCAGGCCTTTGATATCTCCTCAATGACCCTGACAAGAAGCTCGAAGCCGAGGCCTGCGCCACCGTACTTCTCCGGAATGTAGATGGAGAAGAGGCCAAGGGCCCTCATCCTGTCTATGAGGTCCTGTGGGACGTTCTCCTCCTCATCTATCTGCCTGGCCCTGGGCTTGACCTCATTCTGGGCGAATTCCCTGACTACCTTGAGGACCTGCTCCTCCGTCTCCTTGAGGCCTGAAAGCATGCATGAGCCATGTCAAGAATCGATATAAATTGGTGCTTCGGGCCCCTTCAACGGCCCGATATGAGCTCACTCTTGAGGGTCTCCAGGAGGTCCTCCGGTATCCGGGCGCTCTCCTCGTACCCCGGGTGCCTTGTCTCTATGTATACGTTCCTTGCTTCCATGAACTCCGAGAGCTGCTTGTCAGTGAACCTGAAACGCAGGTACTGGAGAGTGCTCTCGAGCGTGTCCGTTGACCTCCCCTCTTCCGGTATTGCGTGTATCTCTGAGTTCCCGAAAGTCATGTATACATGCTTCTCTATCCCTGCAAGCCTTGGCATCTCCCGTATGAGCTTGTCCTGTGTGTCGAACTCAATGAACATAGACACGCTCAGCTCGTTTCTGCCGGGCAGTAGGTCACTGTAGACCCTGATCAGCCTCCTTATCTCCTCCTCATCGTGCACGTTCTCTATGAACACCATCTCATTGATCTGGTTGAGCACTGTGTCCTTGCACTCAAAGAGGAAGCTGAAGGTCCTGGTTGAGACCCTCCTCCTCTTCTTTATCTCAATTATCTCCTTGACTATCCTGTCCCTTTCCTTCTCATAAATCTGAGGAGGTAGAACCTCCTCCCTCCTTATCTCCAGCATGTTCACTGCTGCTTCAGCTTCTGCAGCGTCTCCTCGTACTTCTTGGCGTGAGACTTCTCCGCCTTGGCAAGCACCTCAAACCAGTGGGCTATGTCTTCGAAGCCCTCCTCCCTCGCTACCTTTGCAAAGCCAGGGTACATCTGGGAGTACTCGTATGTCTCTCCTGCTATGGCGCTCTTGAGGTTCTGCTCTGTTGTCCCTATGGGCTCTCCGGTCACAGGGTCGCCAACAAGCTGCAGGTACTTGAGGTGACCGAATGCGTGCGCAGTCTCACCGTCTGCCGTTGACCTGAAAACGGCCGCTATCTCCTGGTAGCCCTCCTCGTCTGCCTTCTGTGCGAAGTACAGATACCTCCTGTTCGCCTGCGCCTCACCCGCAAAACCCATTTTCAGGTTCTCCAGAGTCTTGCTGTTCTTCAGATCCATTTTGCCACCAGGGATGTATCGAATTATCATATTTGAATTTATTGGAATGATTACTAATTAATATCTATACAAATTTAGCCCTGCCGGATGCGACCAGGAATATGCCGAGGGCCCTATCTACACTATGGACACCCGCGTCCAGCTCGAACTTCCTGCCCATGAACCAAACTGAAAAGCCTGCTGGGAGCTCGACCCTGCACTCCCCATCCCTGAACCTCTCCGGCACGGCAGACACCAGGGGATCGAACTCCTCCAGACCGTCGAGAGGGACAGGCAGGACCATGAGGCCAGACTTCCCGTGCAGGCTCATGGGGAACCTGATCAGCCTGTGCACGTCTGTGGTCACGGGCTCATCGATCTCAGACCTCTCCCTCTCAAGGTATGTGGTGGTTGCCCACTCGAACACCTTCTGCTCCGCCTCACTGATATCAAGCCTGTACTTCAGGTGGCCAGGGCTGCTCAGCACCTGCTCCCTACTCGCAGTCCTTGTCCTGTCCACTATGACCGGGGAGTTCCTGCGTGACAGGATATCAGAGAGCTCATCGTCCTTGAGTATGCCAATGTTCGAGCCCCTGTAGACCTCCGCGAACACTGAAGAAACGAAGCGGTCTATGGAGCTGATCCAGCCCCCCATTGCACCGCTGAGCAGAAAGGAGTTCTTCCTTATCTCTGAAAATGTTATCCCCTCCCCCCTAACGTAGTCAGCGATCTCCCTCCTGGAATCCGAATCGAGTGTGTAGACTGCGTCGTCCTGTATGTGCACATGGTATCCACGGCCACCAGAGAAGTAGACCTTGATCGAATCACGCGGCACGCCCAGCGAGCCGATTAGGAAGTTCTTTACCAGCCTGATGGTGTGCTTCTTCACCTCTCCGAGTATCGCCTCGTAGCTCATGTTTGAGGCGCCTGGTATGTGGTCTGCATCCAGGTCAAAGATCAGCTCCGCACCCAACCAGCCCTTACCCTCCATTGACCTCTCATCCGGCTTCCTGTAATATGCAGAAGAGTAGTAGAGGTGCCTGGGCGGATCCCTGGCACACATTGCCCTGGCCTCAAGGAGGCTCCTGAACTTCCTGTGCCTGACCATTGTGCCCTCGAATGGGATCAGGCCTATCTCCCTTGAGGAGATGTTGTCAGGGCCATCCGGCTCCCATGAGGAGTAGTATTCCCTGAATGCAGAGTGGAGCATGGCCGTGGATCTGTCCACCTTAACCTATGGAATAGTATTTTAATTAGGTTTGTGATCGTTTACCCATGCAAAAAAGGGTTCTAATGATTATAATTATAATAATTATGCTAATACTATCAAGCGCATACCTATCAACCGCATCCGTTTCAGGAAAACCATCACACTCGGTGAAGCCGGAACCTGTTGCGGCCACAGCCAGCAGCGGGCAGCCCGTGAACGTTACTGGCATATGGTCCGGTGAAGCCTATGTCCCTGACGCCACACAGGCAGCCTACGTCACCGGCCTGCTGAGGCAGATGGGAATAAACTACACGTATGCAGGTTCACTCATCTCGTTCACATTCCCCGCCTCAGCCTACAGCGAGATCGCCGGTTCCCTTTCTGCTATCCGGCAGGCCACAGGCATCGAATACGCACTTTCCAGCGGCGTGCATTACGCTGTTCCGTACATAGTGCCCCTGCAGGTTGGCTCCTCCGGCATCTACTACACACCCTCACAGATAGCAAAAGCGTACCAGTTCGACGAGGCCTACTCGGAAGGCGTCTATGGAAACGGCACCACGATAGTGATAGTGGACGCCTATGGCGACCCAAACCTCAACTACGACGTTGCGGCTTTCGATAACATAACTGGCCTGCCGCCCATAAACCTGAAGGTCATATACCCGATGGGCGAGCCGGCCCAGTACAACAGCAGCTGGGCCGTGGAGACCTCCACCGATGTGGAATGGGCCCACGCCATGGCGCCAGGTGCCAGGGTGATCCTCGTCGTAGCACCCTCAGCGGACAGCAATGTACTGCAGCAGGCCGTGAGCTACGCAGTTGACGAGAGGCTCGGAAACGTTATCTCCCTGAGCTGGGGCCTGCCGGAGAACCAGGTGGGCCAGTCCCAGATGGAGGTGGCGAACAAGGTGTTCGAGCAGGCCGCAGCTGAGAACATAACAGTGGTTGCGGCCTCAGGTGACCAGGGAGGCCTGGACGGCGAAAGCTCGCCCACCGTCAACTTCCCTGCATCTGACCCTTACGTGCTTGCTGTGGGTGGCACATCACTGTACTACGACAACCCGTACCAGCAGACCGCATGGGGTGGATACTATGACGGCACCACGTTCGGGAGCGGTGGCGGGTTCAGTGCCAACTTCTCCAGGCCGTACTTCCAGGCAGGCCCCGGCATCAACTCCACCATGAGGGGCTTGCCCGACGTTGCCATGGTGGCCAACCCTGAGACCGGGGTGCTTGTGGTTACCGATGGCACGGAGAGGCAGATAGGGGGCACCAGTGTGGGCGCACCAATATGGTCAGCCATCATTGCACTCATCGACCAGTTCGACCACAGGCCGGTTGGCCTCATAACCCCGATGCTCTACCAGATCTACAGGACTCCCTACTACAGTGACGCGTTCGTCCAGATCACGCAGGGCACGAACGGCGTGTATAACGCCGGGCCCGGCTGGAACCCTGTTACGGGCCTGGGAACGCCCATGGTGTACAACCTTATGGTCCTCACCTACTACCTGTACCTCCCATACGGGACCTACGAGGAGTTCACTGGCAGCTACCTGAACGCCACATCGGTCAGTGCCCAGGTATCCATGAGGGATTACGTGGCACAGTATGTGATCAACGGGACTGATTTTTACTACGTTGGTTTTTACAACGACGAGTTCAACTACACCAAGGTAGGCATAGGGGTGAACTCCACAGGTGTGTACGCGATAGCAGAGGTGGAGCAGGACGGGCAGGTGGCGCTGGACTCGAGGCAGGTGGCCAGCGGTGCAGCCCAGGCGGCAGGGTTCTCCGCCGAAATCTCGGCCAGTTACACGGACTACGGTCTCAGTGAGTACATCAATTTGACGTCCGGCATAGTCTACCACTTCACATTCAACACACTGGTCTCGTTCAAGGGCCAGTCATACCCCATCATAGGGGTGGATGTTGCGGGATCCGAGTACAACCTCTCGGACATAAGCACTGCACAGTTCTCGGGCATACTGATCAACGGCACGGCAGTCAGCGGCCAGCCGGATGTTTACACCGGCACTCTGGACTACCTGAACATGCAGAACTATTCCAGTGTGAACGTGTCCAGCAACAGTGCCGGGTACCTGTTCTCCACGGGAGTGCCCAGGATAGGTGGCGCACAGGGTAACGGGACAGGACAGATAGAGTACTGGCTGGCATTCGGCAACGGTGCCATAGAGGGGCATTTCCACACCCGTGGGCTGCCGCCTGGCGTGTGGTATGTCAATGGCACGGCGGTGTCCACTGGTTACAACATGACCTTCCCGTTCAGCAGGGGAGGCATATACCTGGTGACGTACAGCGCACCCGGCGTGGACATCTCAAGGTACGTCGCTGTGCCGTACTTCGGCTACGCGAGCCTTAACGTCAGCACGTCCGCACAGACCGACAGGTATGAGGTGTACAACGCCACAGTTGACTACTTCTACCACTACACGGGCAGCAAAAGCATCAGGGTGGCTGCCCTGGACACATCGAACAGTGTATCCATAACCGCCAAAGGCGAACACCCGTATAAGGGGAACGTAACGGCCGGGGAGGGCCTGAACGTTACCCTTATGCCGTACAACGTCACAGTGACGCTATACGTGTCACCCGGAACTGCAACCGTAGATGCGAAACACGTCAGCATGGTAAGGGACGGCGGGTTCTACACCATCTCCTCCACCCCACAGGAGATCAACCTAACGGTTTCAGCCAGTGGGTACTACAGCGACACCATCCAGCTTGAACTCCTGCCCGGCAGGAACGTTACTGAGGAGGCCCAGCTGGAGCCTCTGGCAACTGATTACGTGGTCGTACAGGGAGCGGTGGAGGATGCCCTCTACCACTACCCGGTCGTCAACGCGAACGTGTCGCTGGGCAGCCTTTACGTTTACACAAACGGGACGGGGAACTTCACCGCCTATGTGGAACCCGGCACGTACAGTGTCAGGATAGAGGCCCCACTCTACAGGAACCTGAGCTCGAACGAGACTTTTGACAGGTCTTCGAGTGTTGTCTTTTACCTCCAGCCGCAGGAGGTCAACGTATCGGTGATACCTCACATATACCTGCTCAGGAACTTCCCCTTCCTGTTCTACTTCGCATACGTCTCCTGGTCACAGTACACCGGATCGGGCTTCCAGTCTTACACCCTCTACATTTCCAACAGCTCGTCCTTCACCAACTATACGACCATGACTATAACTTCGCAGAAGCACACTTACGTGATCCTGGACAATGTCTATCCCGGGAAGACTTACTATGCCATGGTGATAGTGAGGACGTCTAACGGCCAGATATTCGGGAGCGGTGAGTTCCGCATAGGCTACACTAACATAGGGCTGCTGGCACTTAACGTGGTTATAGTGGTGGGCATCGTGCTCTACGTAACCTATGCAGTGAGGATATTCAGAAAAAGGAAGAGGTACGGGGAATGATCACAGGATCTCTTCCCTCAGGGCCCTGACTGCGTCCACCATGTTCTTAAGCTTCTGGAAGCCCACCTCCCTGGACCTGGTGCGCAGGCCGCAGTCCGGGTTCACCTTCACTAGCCTGGGGTCATCTACGACCGAGATCGCGTACTCTATGCGCTTCCTGATAAGGTCCACAGGTTCCACGGTGTCTATGTGCACGTCTGTGACCCCTATGCCTACGAACCTCTTCTTCGATACCGTCTCGTTTACCTGCGCGAAGTACTTCAGGTCACTGTACCCCAGGCGCTCCGATCCGGGTGCGAGCGGGTCCCTGTTCGCGTACTCCAGGTTATAGCCGTCTATGTTCATTTCAGGTATCCTGTCGTAAAGTATCCTGTAGTCCTTGCTGTAACACACATGGAGGCTGAACTCAACACCGCTTAGGCCCTCAGTGCACCTATTTATCGAATCGACGACAATGTCCATCTCTGACGGGTGTGTTGTGGTAGCGGGCTCGTCTATCTGCACCTCAAACCTCTCCTTCCTGCCCGACCTCTTCCAGAGCTCATACATCTCCTTGATCTCCTGGTTTATGATCTCAGCATATGCCATGGCCAGGCTGTGCCTGTCACTGTAATGCTCGTTGAATGACCAGTCCATCATGGTGTAGGGCCCGGTGATTGGCATCTTTATCCTCTCAACTGCGCTGTCAAGCAGGAACCTGAGCTCATCGATGTGGAAGGGTTCCTTCCTTCTTATGTCTCTGACCACACTCCCTTTCCTGTAGTACCGGTTGTCGAATGACCTCACTAGGCCATAGAACTCTATTCCGTCTATCCTGCTGGCCGGGTGCTCGTACATCTCCCACCTGAACATCTCCCCACCGACGCCCAGGTTGTCCAGCCCTGCCTTCCTGAACAGATCGAGTGTCTCCAGTGTGGCCTTTCCTGCCAGCTGCCTGAACTCCTCGGTGCCCTGTATGGAGTGGAACTTCGAGCTAAGGTACAGTGGCTTCCTGAAGCTGCCTATCTCCTGGGTTATGAGTATCTGTTCCATTCAGATCGCCTCCATTATGGCAACCTTCTTCTCCGCAATGCCCCTGGGTAGGAAGTCCAGGTAGTCGTTGGTCGTGACGTATAGGTCCCCGCTCAGCGTTGAGGCTGTGTCTTCCAGGTTCCTCATGGCATCCTTCCCCTCCAGCCTGGTGTTGTGGGCGTCGAGTGCCTTCACGCCCACGTTCCTGCACACCCTGGATGCTGCCTCAATGTCGGAAAGATCAACCACCAGAGTATCAGGCCTGTTGTGCAGGCCCTGGAATGGCTTCTCGCTGAACCTTCCCTGCACCACAAGCGTGACCTTGTAGTCCCTGAAAAGCGGATCCAGGACCGTGAGGTCGTCCTTTCCGTAAGGCAGTGCCTCGAATAGCACCATGTTCTTTGTCCCTGACTTCCCCTGGACCTGCCTGTATATGTCCACAAGGCCCTTAACTGCATCCCCTTCGGATATGCCATGAAGCCTCGAGAGCTTCACGAACGTCAGGGGCGAGGGCAGGAAAGTGGCCCAGCCGCTGTCCCTGGGCATGTAGATGGGCATGGGCGGGTTCTCCTCGACCTCTGCATCCGAATATGGGTCGAATCTCAGTTTGCCAACCTTTGATACCAGTGGTTCCCTGTAGAAGGTGTTCGTCTCCAGGTACCTGGTCAGCGGCCCCAGGGTGATGCCGTCTGTGGCCAGTGCCAGCGGCCTCAGGATGTCATGCCAGTTGAACAGGGGATCGGTCACAAGGTCTATGTTCCTGCACATCCCATAGAATTTCTCCTTCTCCTCCCTGATCCTTTCCTTCACCTCATCAGTCCCGACAGAACCCCTCTCCCACCTTCCGTAGGTCAGCCTCAGCTGCTCTGACCTCGGGAATATACCATAAAGAAGAGACCTGACCTGTCCCATATCAGACAACCTCCAGAAACTCCCTCGCTATGTCGTTCCTTCCAAGCGGCATGATATGCACCCCATCGACGTAGCCCCTCAGTTCCTCCACGAGCCTTTCTAATATGCCCCTGGAAGCAGCCAGCGGGTCTGAGCCGGAGAGCTTGCGCTTCGTTTCTTCGGAGAGCCGGACCCCCATGGCCTCTATGGACTTCAGCTGGGATTCCCTCCTGATGGGTATGAAGCCTAAGGAGAGCCTGAAGTCCCTGTTCCTGATCCACTCCTTCTGCAGCAGTTCAGGCTCGTACACGGCCTGCGTTATGAAGAAGTCTGCCCCGGCCTCCCTCTTGGCCCTGACGACCTGTTCCTCAACGTCCCTGTAAGGGTTCAGCGAGGAGCCGACGGTTACACTGCCCTCATAGTCCTTCATGTACACGGTACTCCTCTTGACCCTCCTGATGGTGCCCATGACGTCGAGCTCCCTGACCTCCCTGGATTCCGACTGGCTGGATATGGGGTCACCGCCTATCACGAAGAAGCTGTCTATGCCTGCCTTTATCCCCGTTATGACCTGGGCACTGATCTGGAGGCCGTTCTTGTCCCTCGGAGTTATGTGCGGCATAGGTTTCAGTGAAGTCCCCCTGGTGGCAACGTAGAGCGATAGGATAGGGTCAATGCCGGGCAGGCCCATGGGGTTCTCCGGCACCGTCACCATGTCAGCAACACCGTCAAGCACTCGGCCCGCTTCCATAAGGTCTTCAAGGCCGGGCGACTTCCTGGGGACTATCTCAACGGACTTCAGCATCATACCACTTGCGACCATCGAGATATTTAAGGTAAGAAATAATGGTTAGTCATATTTGTATTACCAGTGCTCATTCATATGTCGAACCGCACGCCCTGTGCCAGTGGCAGGTCATGGCCGTAATTCTTGGTCACCGTCTGCCTCCGCATGTAGTTCTTCCATGCGTCGCTGCCGCTCTCCCTGCCGCCGCCCGTCTCCTTCTCTCCCCCGAAGGCGCCACCTATCTCAGCGCCAGCCGTGCTCGTGTTCACATTGGCGATGCCGCAGTCAGAGCCGTGGGGCGACAGGAACTCCTCCTCCTCGCGCAGGTCTGTGGTGAATATTGCGGAGGACAGTCCCTGAGGCACGCTGTTGTGTATCTCTATGGCCTCCCTGAGGTCACGGTACTTGAAGACGTACAGGATGGGAGCGAAGGTCTCCTCCCTGCATATCTCCATGTCCTTCCTGGCCTCGATTATGGTGGGTTCCACATAGTACCCTCTGAGGCCGTCCACCGTCTTTGGCCTGCCCCCGAAGAGCACCTTTCCGCCCTCCTCCTCCGCCCTCTTGACCGCGTTCGTGAACTTCTCTACCGCTTCCCTGTCTATCAGGGGGCCAACGAGGACACCCTCCTGGCTTGGATCTCCTACCCTCACAGACGAGTATGCCTTGACGAGCCTGGAGACGAACTCGCTGTAGATCTTCTCAGAAACTATCACCCTCCTGGTGGATGTGCACCTCTGCCCTGCGGTTGCCAGGGCCCCGAAAAGCACCCCTTTCAGCGCAACCTCCATGTCAGCCTTGTCCGAGACGATTGCGGCGTTGTTGCCCCCGAGTTCGAGTATGGTGCGGCCAAGCCTGGAAGAAACCCTCTCGGCTATCCTCCGTCCGGTCCTGACAGAACCGGTGAAGGAGATGAGCGGTACCCTGGGGTCAGAGGCGAGCATTTCGCCCATCTCCACACCTGGGCCTGCTACCATCGTGAAGATGGGGGGTGCCGATTCCTCCTCCACCACCTCCGCCACGGTCCTCATTACCATTATGGCGGTAAGCACAGCCTTGGTGGAAGGCTTCCAGATCACAGTGTCACCCACCGTGGCAGCGATGAACGAGTTCCAGGACCACACGGAGGCGGGGAAGTTGAAGGCCGTGATCACACCCACTGGCCCCAGGGGGAGCCACTGCTCATAGAGCCTGTGGTGCGGCCTCTCGCTTGCCATGGTCAGGCCATACACCTGCCTGGATAGCCCGAGGGAGAAGTCAGAGATATCGATCATCTCCTGTATCTCGCCCTGCCCCTCAGTTATTGTCTTGCCCACCTCCAGGGTGACCACGAGGCCCAGCATGTCCCTCTCCTCCCTGAGCCTCTCGCCTATCTTCCTGATCAGCTGCCCCCTCTTGGGCGCAGGCCACTCCCTCCACTCCTCGAATGCCCTGGTAGAGGCCTTCACTGCATCCTCGTAAGCAGTGGTATCTGAAAGCATGACATCGGCCACAGGTTCTCCGTCCACCGGGCTCACAACAGTGTGTTTCCTTGTGCCCGCGGCCCACTTTCCATAGTATGTGGCCTCCAGTTTGCCGCCTAGGGAGAAGTGCTCCTCCACCCTCCTCCTCACATCTGCAATGTCCATAGGGGAAGATCTGGAGGAACTGAATATAACTTCACACAGGGTGGTTGGTTAAGAAAAACAGGTTAAAGTGGCCCAGGCAGCCAGGCCAAAAGGGAGGCGCACTCCATTCGTGTCCCATATTGTTGGGGATATCACTTCGATTCCTTGATGAGGAAGTACGGGTTCTTCCCACCGTCCGTTATCTCGTATACGATCTTGTTTGAGGTCTCCATCACCTCTTCCACGTGCCCTGGATCGATGTTTGGCCTCCTCTTGCTCTGCCAGTACAGGTCATATGTCTGGAGGAGGAATCTCGGGAAGTCTGCTATGTCTCTGAGGTAGCTGGGCATCATCTTCATTATGAAGTCCATGGAGTTCTTCATAAGCCTCTCCTTCTCCGGGTCCCTCTCCTTTATGTTCTTTATCTTCCCCCTGAAGTACTTGTAGAGGTAGAAGCTGTAGGTTGCGTAGAACTGTGCAATCTGAACCGTGACTGGCCCCAGCCGCGTCTTCATCACAGGGGTCACTATGTCGTACCTGTCCCAGTCCAGGGTGAAGAGGAGGTTGTTCCTGACGGCGTCATCGAAGACGCGTGTCCCAGGAAGGGGCGTGTAGATTGAGAACTGGATTGCGTCTGCGCCTGCCCTGGCCAGTTTCCTGGAGAAGCGGATTGATGCTATGATATCGCGGAGCCTCTCGTATGGTGCGCCGACCATCATGCCGACGAGGGTGACTATGCCGTTCCTTGAGAGTGTGTTCACTGCGTCCACGGACTGTGGCGTGAACTCGCCCTTGTGCATCTTCTTCAGCACCTCTTCGCTCCCAGATTCCACTCCGAGGAAGGCCACCTTCACCCCTGCCCTGGCAGCCTTCTCTATGAGGGGCTTGTTCTTAGCGGTCACGTCAGCCCTCATCTGCACTATGTATTTGAGGCCCAGGTCCTCCTCTATGATCCTGTCGAACAGCTCGTCCCTCTGCCTGACGTTCGGGAAGACCACGAAGATATCGTCTGTGAAGAAGACCCAGTTGTAGCCGTGTGCCTTGGCGTCGCGGAGTTCCGCCATTATCCTGTCGTTGCTCTTGTTCCTCCACTTGTTTCCCCATGTGGGTGTCACAGAGCAGAAGTCGCAGGCGTACGGGCAACCCCTGGCAGTCTCCAGGCACGCGACATACTGGTCGTTACCGAACACCTTGAACGTGTACTTCTCCCTCTCCAGGAGGTCAAGGGGAGGCATGGGGAGCGTGTCCAGGTCCCTGATCAGGGGCCTTGGCCTCGTCCTGTGTATGCCCTCCTCGTCCCTGTACACGATGCCCCTGACTCCTGACAGTCCGGTGCCCTGGTCCACCGCCTCAGCTATCTCATACATGGTTTCGTCGCCCTCGCCCAGTACAGAGACGTCGAAGCCGGAGCGCACGATCTCCTTGGGAAGGAACGTGGCGTGGTGACCCCCCGCCACCAGGAGGGTCTCAGGGCTCCTCTCCTTTATCTTCCTAGCAATGATACTCGCATTCACGTGGGCAGCTGTGGCGTGCAGCGTTATCCCCACAATGTCAGGCTTCATCTCGAGAGCGGCGTTTACAGTCTCCTCTATGGACAGGTTGTCACCCTCCATGTCTATGATCTTGACCCTGGACCCGGGTATCCTGAGCACCTCCCCCGCCAGGTCAAGGAGGCCCAGGGGCGTTGGGAGAAAACCCCACTTGGTGAGGTAACCACTTCCGGTCTTGTTGGTAGGGCGGATGAAGACAGCCCTCACAGCCATAGGAATCCAGCTTCCGGGGATTTATAAACCTTGATCGGCCATTTTATTTCGGTGCCTTATAATTAATTAACTACCTAATTGTTGGCAAGACGCTCAGAGGACAAAAGGTATGCTGTATCCACAGTCCGGACACCTGGAGTCTGGAGTTAACCTGATCCTCAGGGTCCTCATCATATCCCTCTCCACGAGCAATGAGCCGCACCCGGGGCAGTAGGTATTCTGGAGCCTGTGCCCGGGCACGTTGCCTATGTAGACGTAGTGGAAGCCCATCGACTTCGCAAGCTCTGCGTGCCGTTCGAGCACCCCGACGGGTGTGTTAGGCAGGGACATTAAACGGTAGTCCGGGTGGAACCTCAGGAAGCTTATGGGCACATCCGGGCCGCATATGTCCATGATGCGCCCCAGCATGGCCCTGGCCTCATCGAGGCTATCCCCTATCCGTGGCACCACCAGGTCGGTGACCTCAACGTGTATTCCCCCCGCCAGCATCTCTGCGATGGTATCATAAATGAGGTCCACATCGAACACTGACATAACCTTCCTGTAGAACTCCTTCGAGGCATTACCCTTGAAGTCAACGGTTGCAGCGTCTAGGAAACCGGAAATGAAACCGACGCTCTCCCTGGTCTCGAAACCGTTCGTCACGAATATGTTGATCAGGCCCTCCCTCCTGGCCAGCACTCCCACGTCCCTGGCGAACTCGCTGAATATGGTGGGCTCGTTGTATGTATAGGCTATGCCGCCACATCCGTAACTGATCGCTTCACTCACTATGTCTTCCGGCCCCATGTCGTACCCTTCCGGCCTCCTCCTCTGGCTCAGCTCGAAGTTCTGGCAGAACTGGCATGCGAAGTCGCAGCCGGCAGTGCCTATTGAGAGTATCCTGTACCCAGGGTGCATGTGCAGAACGGGCTTCTTCTCGATGGGGTCTATCTGGACAGCCATGGGCCTTCCGTAGACGTTAAGGTAGAGCCTGCCCCCCATGTTCTGCCTGACACCGCAGAACCCTATCTGGCCGTCCGCGAGTGTGCAGTACCTCCTGCATGCCGTGCACCTTACCTTCCCGCCCACCTTCTCGTAGAGTACTGCCTCACCCTGCACATGTACACATGCAAGGGTGGGATAAAGCGTTATCCAGTTCTCCGCCAGAGGGACTGCGTGAAGACTGTTGCAGTGAGGACCCACGGCACGGATCAGAGGTATGCGACTACTGAGCCGTAACCGACCGTTGCGTTCATGTCACCGCTGGCCTCCCCAGAGGTGGAGTGGTGGAGCAGCTTCATCCTCCCACCCAGTTCCGCAGTGATGTGCATGAGCACCGCTATTGGGCCGTAGCCGCATGCCGTGACCCCCCTGGCCCTTAGCGTCCTGTAGAACCCCTCTATGTCCAGGTCGATTATTCTCTCAATGAGCTCCATGTCCTTCTTCACCACCACCTCGTGCGGCTCGTAGTGTGTGAAATCTGATGAGGCTATGAGCACCACATCCCTCCTGAGGGCGCTGATGGATCTGTAGAGCTCCTCCGATGCCTGCGGGCCCTGGTCTCCCATGGCCACAGGTACGAAGGAGAAGTCGTCACCGAAGAGGTACTGGAGGAAAGGTACCTGGACTTCTATTGAGTGCTCCATTGCGTGCGCAAGCTTGTCCGAGACTATGTTCCTCGACTTCGTGCACAGATCCCTGGCGAGGTCCTCGTCCACCCTTGCCCTCCCGAGCGGCGTGAGCCAGACGCCCTCAGGGTACACCGCGGAGTAGGACGGGTAGCCGTTGTGGTTCGGGCCGATTATCAGGAAGTCCCTGGACTGCGACCTGGAAAGTGCCCTGTAGGAATACATGGCGGTGAGGCCTGAGTATATGTATCCTGCGTGCGGTACGATGACACCTATGACCTTCCCCGGGATTTCCTCTGGCCTGGCACGCTTCTCGAAGCCTGCCAGCATGGATATGACCTGCTCCTCGTCGTTCGGGTAGAAAGTGCCGGCCACGGCGGGTACGCGCATCAATTTGTCATGGCTTGCACGTTTAAAGTGTTAATGCTCAACAGAAGATCGTAAATCCCCCTTGTCCATGATCGCGTGATGGAACTGGAACAGGCGATCATGAGGCCAGGCGTCCGTGAGGCGCTCAGGAAGCTGGCTGTGGAAGCCATAAGAGGGATATTCACAGGACAGGTGCCTGAGGTGCCCGAAGACCTAATCGGTCTGGATGAAAGGTGCGGTGCATTCGTCACCATAAAGGAGAACGGCATGCTCAGGGGCTGCATCGGTTTCTTGAGGAGCGATAAGAGCATCCCGCGGGCAGTCATGGAGAGCGCGAGGCTGTCCGCAACTGAAGACCCCAGGTTCCCGCCACTGACCGCGAGGGAGGTGGATAATATTGAAGTGGAGATAACGCTCCTGGGTGAGCCCTTTGAGCTGGACGTAAGTGACGGCATCAGGGGGAAGATAAGGATAGGCACACACGGCCTGATTGTGGAGAGGGGCCCCTACAGGGGCCTCCTGCTGCCCCAGGTTGCAACGGAGTTCGGTTTCGATGAGGAGCAGTTCCTTGAGGCCACGTGCGAGAAGGCTGGCCTGCCGCCAGGGGCGTGGAAGAAGCCCGGCACTAGGGTATATGCTTTTGAAGGCCTCGTCTTCTGAGGAGGGACCAAAAGGGACATATAACGGTGGGTGATGTTCAGACAGGATATAGGTCACCGGGGGAGCTCCGTAGGGGGCTGAGAGGACCCATTGGGGTCGACCCTTTGAACCTGATCCGGGTAATGCCGGCGTAGGGAGGTGTGTCATGTTTGCTGGAACATTACAGTGAGTTAAGGAAACACCTTGACAACAGCCCTTGGGAGAGGAAGCACACCCTCATGATCCTTTCCGTCGCTTCGTCGTTCTTCCTGTGGGGCGTCATACTGGCCATAGCGCCACTCGTCACAACATGGTACTTCATACCGCCCTCAGCAGACGAGTATATACTGATCGCATCGCCAGTTGGACTGCTGCTCGGGAACTACATAATGGGCCTCCTCTCAGACAGGTTCGGGAGGAAGCCCGCATATGTCCTCACCCTGGTTCCCACCGCGGTAGGCCTACTCCTCATAACCCTATCCTTCTCATGGTTGCCCATAGCGATCGGCATCTTCCTCTCTGAATTCGGAATAGGTGGGGACGAGACTGTATCCCTGTCCCTCATGGGCGAGATGCTCCCGCTGAGGCACAGGGGGAGGGCTATTGTGTCAATATCGAACATTGCAAACATCTCGATCACGCTCATCTCACTCCTGTTCCTGCTGCAGCCCAGGGTATCATCATCAGTCTTTGTGGAGAAGGAGATCTTCGGGGCCATGGTCGCGGTCTCCCTTGCAATAGCCATAGGAAGCAGGTTCTACCTCCCGGAGAGCGAGAGGTGGGCGTACCTGAACAGGAACGGTGAGGGAGAGAGACCCATGAACTGGCTGACCTTCGCCGCGCTGTCTCTCTTCGCCATCACGATAATAGTTGGGTTCCCGCTGACAGCACTGGTGATAGGGCCATTCCAGTTCCCGCAGTACACCGATACGTTCGAGTTCCTTGTAACCCTTGCAGAATCAGTGACGGGCGTTGTCTTTGGCCTCCTGCTGGCAGAGAGGATCAGCAGGAAGTCTGGCAGCCTCATCGCCTACACAGGCGGCTTCGTCTCCATCCTTTTAATAGTGCTTTTCCTCAGGTCACTCACCCTCGCACTCTTCCTGGTCATACTGGTCGTGAACGGGGTCTTCGGTGAGATCGGCTGGGCCGAGAGGGAAATGCTGGAACCGGAGAGCTTCTTCACACCCAGGAGGGGCAGGGCCATAGGGTACGTGAGAATGGTCGGATACGCTGTCTACGTAGTGACAATACCCCTGCTCGCGAGGGCAGGTGAGTTCGAGTACTTCGTGTTCACCTGTGCCATCTTCCTCCTCGGTTTCATTGGCGCTCTCCTCTACTTCCTGGGTGGCAGGGAAACGAGAGGCATTAGCCTGGAGTGATGTGATATGGGAAGGAGGCCTCTGCTCTACGCTGTCACGGAGGGTTTCAGTGGGGAAGGGTTCTTCAGGAAGGTAGCCGAGGCACTGGAAGGGGGCGTAGATATCCTGCAGTACCGCGATCTAGGGAAGCACGGAAGGCACGCTGAAATAGCGAGGAGGCTAAGGGCGATATGCAGTGACTTCGGGGTACCGCTGGCCATAGACGATGAGCCCTGGGTCGCAAGGCAGGCTGGTGCCGACATGCTGCACCTTGGGATAAGGAGCTTAACCAATACAGTATCCCTCTGGTGGTCCGAAGGGGAAGCACGGGACTGTTCCGGGATAAGACAGGGCAGCGACATGCTTGCCTTCCCAGGCCATGACAGTAGGCCTGTGCTGTGCAGGCATATGCCGAGCCTGGAGGAGGCCAGGGCTGTTGTGGGCAATCTTCCAATCGGAACATCAGTCTACTGCAGCCCGGTATTCGCTGTGGAGGCGCAGGCACACGGCTATGCTTACGTTTCAGTGGGCACGCCCTACATGAGCGTGACGAAGAGGATAGCGACGGTCTGCTCCATGCAGAACCTCTCAGAGGCCGTCAGGGCAGTCAGAATACCTGTGTACGCGGTGGGCGGCGTTAACCTCAAGAATGCTGCAGAGATCCTTGAAACTGGCGTATCCGGTCTTGTTTCTGTGTCCGCAATATTCTCTGCCAACGACGTCAGGGGAACTGTGAGAAAGTTCATAGAGGTCCTTGAAGGTTTCACCGTTGACAGGGACCCGTTTCCTGTGGGGCTGGTGAGGTAGAATGTCAGGATGGAAGCCTATACTTTACCTGATAACGCCTGACTACATTGGAGAGGGCTTCTTCAGGCTCGTGGAGGATGCACTGGATGGCGGGCCAGATGTGCTGCAGTACAGGGACAAGAAGAGCACAAGGCAGACCAGGACAGAGGTGGCGAGGAGGCTGCGCAGGATGTGCCATGACCGCGGGGTGGCCTTCGTTGTGGACGATGACCCGTATGTTGCCAGGGACAGCGGGGCTGACCTGTTGCATGTGGGCAGGGACGACCCGAGCATTGAGGAGGCCAGGGAGGTAGTAGGCAACATGCCCATTGGCTCCTCTTCGTACTGCAGCACCAGCCTCGCGAGGGACCTGGAGAGGCGCGGGTCGGCATATGTGGCATTCGGGGCCTTCTTCCGGAGCCCCTCGAAGCCAGAGGCAGCCCTCTGTGACAAGAAGACCATCACAGAGGGCCTGCGGGCCGTAAGGATACCGGTATATGCCATAGGGGGAATCAGCCAAACCAATGTCAAGCCGCTGCTTGAACAGGGTGTCTCAGGCGTTGCAGTGATCTCCTCCGTCTTCTCCTCGGAGAACCCTAAGAGGGCGGTCTTGGAATACAGTGGAATACTGGCGGAGTACAGGTGCGACAGGGACCCACTGTCATGGTTCAGGAGGGCTGGTCAGGCCGGACCCTGAATGAGCAATACACCTCCCTGCCTTTCCCTGTGGTGCCTGATTGCCCAAGCCATTTTCCCACCTTCCCGCTTTTAGACTCTGACTATGAGTGCATGCTCCCTAATACCCGTCATCCTTGGTGTTACTGGAGAGAGACTGTATAAAGGCCCTTTTTAATGCTCTCTTACTCAAAGGATCGACACTTCGCTGACGATGAGCAGGTGCAGGGTTCCGGGGCGCGGGCCAGATGTGGGGCGTCCAGGGGAGTCCGGGGTCATGGGCTGGACACCTGCGGGGATAAGCGAAAGTCCTGATCCAGCCGCAGGCATACATTTTTTAATCCCGTGAATATCGGGAATTCACAGGGCCGGTAGATCAGCGGTAGATCGCCTGCTTTGCAAGCAGGAGGCCTCGGGTTCAAATCCCGACCGGTCCACTTGATATATTAATCGAATACTTTCATGCTAATGCTCGTTATGCTATTATGAAGATCCAGCCGAAATATCAGGAGCTGCTTGCAGATGAAGACGTGCGGACGTAGTTCGAGGATCTAGAGGCAAGATCGTTGCTGAGTACAACTGTAGCCCTGAGGAACCCCGGGCATCACTGCGAGACCATGCATACCGGCCACAGGGAAATTCTAAACATAGGAGAGGGCAACTAGAGGGATTTCAGATGCGAGCTCACGGATCTTGTCGAAGACTTGGGGGAGAGAAGGATGGGCCTTGCAGTCTAGGTATAATCGAAGCCATTTCTCCGTTCCCGGAAGTGATATATGCAGCGCTCCTGACCCCTGGTCTCCGGCCTCGCAAGCCTGGTGGCCATGATCCGCTTCAGGAAGGAGCGGTACAAGTCCTTTGGCAAGGATCCAGAGGGCCGGAAGCGGCTATGACGATAGACCTCATTGAGGAGAAGGCCATATTCAGAACTTTCGCACTATGGACCACGGGTGCAGCCCGCTATGGCACCTCGGGGCTTCAGAGTGAACTGACTCCCAATGACCTTCCTCTTGAGCATAATGCGTTTCTGCTCAACGCGGAACTCCTGCGTTTTCAGCAGCGTGACGGCAGTCCGGAAAAGTGAACTACTCACACTGGGCCGCCAGACACGTTTTGCCTTCACACACAGGCTGATACCGGACGACCCCACTTTCCATTTCCACCTCACTCATTCTCGAATGGAGTTGTTTCTGGTCTTTCCTATTCCACCGTCCCGTTCAGAGTGATAAACTGCCAGCCTGACCATGCCCCTGGCACCAGCCGCCCCGGACGCACGACACTGCATAAAGGTTCAAGTGCTGGTGGGTGTTCAGGGTTGCAGTGAATCCAAGGGGCCCACAAGAAGTTGTGGATGTACCGATAGCGGTACTCTCCCTGATTTTTTAACTTGACGGGGATTAAAGGGGTGGGAGTCCCCTATGTGGGGGAGGTGTAGTTCACCCTATCCTAACTGCAAAGAGCAAAGAATCGGAAGGCGGGAACGTTTTCCCCTGCTACTTCCTGTGGTAAATGAGGGATCCGGTGAGCATTCCCAGCTGTTCACCTGCCGAGGAGACTCTCTTCATGGAACTTGGCCAGTGATATCAGCCTGTAGACGGGATGGAGGAACTTGGAGTAAGGCGCAATGACAAAGACGGCGGCTATGATCGCATCGTGGACTAGGAAAGTTAGGCCGTGGTAGGGAGTACCCTGGAGCAGTGTAAACAACGTACCGGTGAGGCCTGCAAGCAGAAGGGCCACTGCGAACGGTAAATCGAAACCCTTCACCTCAGCGCTCCTCATGGCTACCGTGTCGATTGCGTCCATAGATATGAGGCCCGCAGAGCCCACCAGCATCATTATGGAGGCGGCCCCGTAGACTGCGACGGTCACGTGATCGAGGTCGGGATAGAGAGATATTGATGCCAGTGCGAGCAGGAAGCCGAAAAAGAATAGTGGGTGGAAAACTGCCCTCATGTACCTAGAGCGTTCACCCGGAACCCTGCACCCCACCCCTCCTCCCCTGAAATACCTGTGTGTGAGTGCATCCCGGAGCGCGGTCAAATAGGACCTCGGGCTCGCCTTCCCAAGGCTTTCCGCAGACCTGGAGAACCTGTACCCCTGCACGGCCCACATGGCGATGGTGTACGAGTAGAGGGTGATCGATATAGCCCTGAACAGCACAGGTGGAACGTAGTAAGTCAGCGGGGAGGCGCTGAACAGGTGGCGGCCTGTTAAGAGGGCATAAGCAACTGCTGCGACCACTGCAATGGCCAGGCTGGACAGTGCAAAGGCCCAGGGGTGATCGATCAGCCTCACCATCGAGGGAGGCCAAACACTTTCCCTGTAGCTCCTGAGCCTGGACTGGCCCAGTACCCTGGGGATGTTCAGCCTGTACTCATGCAAAGGCTCGTTGAACGGACAGGCGTAATAGCAGTCCCTACAGTCGTGGCAGAGGTTCGCAATATAGGGTATCTCCTCCAGCCGGAGTGTGTGCCTGAACTCTATGGCATCCCAGACGGCACAGAAGCCCTCACAGTAGCGGCAAGCATTGCAGATGGTCAGCTGCCTCAACGCCTCACCGTAGACCCCGGGTACTTCACTCACCTTCCCACCCCCCAGCTATCCTGCCGAGCACAGAACCTATGGTAAGGCCAAAGCCTGCAAGGTAACCCGAACTGAGGACGTTTCCAGACGCTATCTCACCTGCCGCAAAGCCGTTCTCGATCTCGCCGTCCTGCGAGAGGATCATGGCTTCACTGTTGATCGCGACCCCCTGGTACGTGAAGGTCAGTCCAGGCCTCACCGGGAAGACCATGTACGGTGGGGTGTTGATGGGTACCGCCCAGTGGGACTTTGGCGGTTCTACGCCAGTGGTGTGCCACATGAAGGGATCGTTTCCTTCCATCACGATGCCCCTGTTGAAGCGATCAAGCGTCCCGATCAGACCGTCCCTATCTATTCCGAAGGCATCCGAGACCTCGGAAAGCGAGTGTGAGGTGAATGGAGGGTAAGCGGTTGGCATATACCTCCCGACAGTCTTTTTGTCTGTGATGACATAGGCAGTGCACCCCTTCTGCTCTGCAACCAGCCTGCCCCATATGGCATACCTCTTGGGCCAAATGTCCTCACCCTCGTCGTAGAACCTCTCCCCGCTGGAGTTGACCGCCACACCCCAGGGGATCGCATCTATCCTTGTCACAATACCTCCATCGTAGTCTGGGCCCCTGGCGTCCACCGCCACCATGTGTCCAGACCTCTCCAGCCCAGCGGGAATGGCTCCAGCATCGAGCAGTGCCCTGAGCGGGAGGCCAGTGTTGTACCTGCTACCCCTGACCTTTATGAGTTGCGATGCCTCGCCCCAGAACTCAGAGAGCCATTCCCTGTTGGCCTCGAAGCCACCGGAGGCAAAGACAAACCTGTCTCCTTCAATATTTACACTGCCACCGGGGACTGTTGCCCCGACATGTGTGATCCTGTTCCCCCTTATACCGACAGACACAACCTGTGTCTCGTAGAGCACCCTGACCTTCAGCTTGGAGAGATAACTATAATAGGTGTCGACAAGGAACTTACCGCCACCCATGAAAAAAGCGTTGGTCCTGTTGAGGTCAAGGGTACCCCTGATCTCCCTCTTGAACCTCACCCCGTGCCTGTGCATCCACTCTGGTATTAACTCGGAGCGCTCAACCACCATTTCCGCCAACGATGAACTGAAAGAGCTGCCTGAAACCTTTCTCAGGTCTTCCAGCAGTTCCCTCCTCGGATATTCACCGCTGGTGAACCTGTCCTCACCGTGGGCATACCTGATATCCCTTGTGTACTTCGAGTTGCCTCCCCTCAGCGCCTCTGGGGAGGCCTCGATGAGGATCACCTCAGAACCCCTCTCAGCGGATTCGATAGCTGCACAGAGCCCGGCGTTACCCCCACCTATTACAACAACCCTTTCCATCTTGCCCCCTAAGTCACTTCAATTCATTTATTTCTGATCCTGTATCTGTGCACTCAGTACTGGCACTTGGCTGACCAGCCATGAGATCAAGATTCATGGCCACCTCTGAAGAGAATTGTTCTCCTGGACCACCCAATCGTGACACCTGAAAATGGCTGACAGTCTCATGCCCAGAGGTGCCTCGCTTACAGCCGCAGCAGAAATGTAGGCTGGGCTGGTTGGAGCGTTCGGGCTCTAGTAACTGGGCATGGAGGGGAAAATGGAGACCTGTTCCGACCTCGTCCCGGAATGCAAGCAAAGCTTTCGGTTGGGCTGAGGACAGTAGGTGCATACTTTGCAAAGCTACAGGTCCAAGGGCGAGAACTACCCTGTGGGGGCGAACCAGTTAGATGCTGATACTTCCTTCTGTGTTACTTATCCCATATGCCGTCTGGTGGTGAGCGGCCATTCATGCCTGTTGTGGAGGTTCACCCCCATCCCTGATGGCACGTTGCCTGAGCTCGTCTATGCTCACCATGGTGCCTTCCCTCTCCACGAACCAGAAGTGCCAGCCGTTGTTCGCATCCTTGCCTAGGAGCTGGGCACTGACCCTGTGGATCGAGCCAGTTAATCCACCACAGGTCACTGTGGCGTCTGCCATCACAGTGGCCCGGTAAGTCCGGTCAGGTGAGTAAATGAACTCACCTGGTAAGATGTAGCCACGCTCTATAAGTTCGCCGAATGGCACCCTCCTTGGCCTCTCCTCCAGCCGGTTTGGCAGAATATCTTCCGGGTATGGCACTGTCCTGCGCAGCCTCTCCTCACAGACCCTGAGGTAGGCCTCGTTCTTCTCTATGCCTATGTACCTCCTGCCAAGCCTCTTGGCCACGGCCAGAGTCGTCCCAGTCCCTGCAAAGGGATCTAGAATGATATCACCTGGCTTTGTGCATGACGTTATGACCCTGTAGAGCAGTGCCTCGGGCTTCTGTGTCGGGTGCGCCTTCCTCCCACCTATCCTGACCCTTTCCTTCCCCTGGCACACCGGGATGTGCCAGTCGCTCCTCATCTGCAGGTCGTCGTTGTAGGCCTTCATGGTCCTGTAATTGAATGTATACCTCGATTCCCTGTCCCTGGCAGCCCATATCAGCGTCTCGTGCGCGTTGTTGAACCGTGTGCCCCTGAAGTTGGGCGTGGGGTTCGCCTTGATCCAGACAACATCGTTGAGTATCCAGAAGCCCAGGTCCTGCATTATCTTGCCGACCCTGAATATGTTGTGGTAAGTGCCGATGGCCCATATGGTACCGTCTTCCTTCAGTAGCCTCCTGCACTCCCTGAGCCAGCTTTCGGTGAACGCATCGTACTCCCCAAATGACGCGAACCTGTCCCATTCCTCGGAGACGCCCTCGAACCTTTCCTGGTTGGGCCTGTAGAGGGGGTCCTGGAGCATTAGGTTATAGGGTGGGTCTGCGAAGATCATGTCCACGCTTCCGCCCGGGATGCGCCTCATCACCTCCAAAGCGTCGCCTAGGAAGACCCTGTTGACGAACTCGACCTGTGAAAACCGGGCATTGCCTTCCTTCATTGGGAGAGCACCCTCTATTGCCATTCACCTGTATGTCCAGGCAGTATGTATACTACACCCCACAGGTCACCCTGCCAAGCCAGATCGGATTGCGTACAGTCCCACCCGGATAAGCGCCCCTCTGTTCGCCTGAATTTCCGACGCTCAAGATCGGGGTTCCACGCCCTATTTAAACTGGCAGGCACCGTGGGGCCTCGGATATAGCGAATGGTGCATGGGAGGTGTTGTTTCATGGGCTTCAGCAGGTGCGGTCTTTACGGGCACATGACTCCATACCGGCCTGAAGCACAGCATGCCGGAGTCCGGGCATTTTTTGTACCCCTGGAGCCACAGGGCCAACATGCGGTTTCACTATGGCATGCCATGGCCACCGGTTACCTGCAGTACTCTGGGAGGGGCGGGTGTCCTCCCGGTCTAGAGGCACCCGGTCACGGCTCGGGTGCGTTCGGCCCAGGTTGGAGGTGGCAGCATGTGCCAGTTGGCCCTGGAGGCCACCCATATCAGGCCGCAAATGTATTCACATAACTACCGGTACAAGGGGTCCAGTATCCGCATCCCGTGTTTTCCCTGTGATCGGGGAGGCATGGTGATGGATAGACACCAATGCTTTGAATCAGGATAGCCGTGACATATTGTCTGGGAGGAGTGGAAGAGTCAAACAAAAGGCACCGGCTACCCCCTGAAAAACCCAGCACCGGGCGGGTCTGAACCTTTAATACACGATTCATATTATCCTCTGGGCGAGGGTAACTAAGCCTGGCCAACAGTGCAGGACTTAAGATCCTGTCCCGAAGGGGTTCGTGGGTTCAAATCCCACCCCTCGCATAGCCGCCTAGGATCGATGCGCAGTCGCACCTGGTATCGGCGGACATAAAATGAGTATTGCAGGAGCAAAAGGTATTGCTGCCGTACCACTCCCTACGTGTGCGATCCCAAAGGCGCTGCGTGAAAGACATAGTTTTATAACTCACAGGTAACTTACAAGACTATGGCATTTCCCGGTGGGTTCCCTGCGGGTGGAGAACTTGTGGAGTTCGAGACGGAGAAAGAGCCTGAGTGGATAACGGTCAAGCTGAAGGACGGCTCTGTGATACAGATTAAGATGGAGATCGTGGCCATAATGAGAAACGGGAACGACATGAACACAGGTCTGCCGATCTACATGGTGCAGGCCACAAACATAATAAGGATGGTTAAGGTCCCGCCGGAGCTGATACAGAGAAGGAGGCCACAGGACGACAGCAAGGGGCCCACGATGTACAGGTAGGAAGTGCAACTGCAGGTATCGGAAAAAATACTCCAGATTTAAATATGCATTCGCATTTTCCGTGGAAATTCTTTTTAATTCTATGTACATCTATGCATGAAGTTCTTTGGACGACAAGGACTGGCAGATAATCAGGCTGCTTCGTGAGAATTCCCGCCTCTCAAACTCAGAGATAGGCCGCATCCTGAACGTTTCCGAGGGTACAGTGAGGAAGAGGATATCAAGGATGCTGGCCACAGGGGCCATAAAGAAGTTCACAGTCGTTACAGGGAACGAGGGGGTCGACGCAATAATCCTCGTGAGGCTGGAGTCGAAGAAGACCAAGAACGTCATAGAGGAGATCAGGAAGAGGTTCGATGAGATATACGAGTACTCCGGCAGGGTGGACCTGGCAGTCAAGATAAACTGCTCCTCTCTCGATGAGCTCAACAGCATAGTGGACAGCATAAGGGCGATTGACGGGGTCAGGGGGACAGATACCCTGATAAGGCTGAAGTGAGTGGCCGCAGTGCGCTTTTTTTCCGCCCGTCCAGTCCAGAGAGCACTGGCTAAGGGTTATATACATTTTTAAGATAGGGCAAAGGAGGTACAACCATGGCAGAGGAGAACGTGATCTTCGTCGGAAAGAAGCCAACAATGAACTACGTGCTGGCCGTTGTCACACAGTTTAACAACAATGTGGACAAGATAATAATAAAGGCCAGGGGCAAAGCCATCAGCAAGGCCGTGGACATAGCTGAGATCACAAGGCACAAGTTCATACAGGATGCAAAGTACGCGGAGATCAGGATCGACACCGAGACCCTCCACGGGGAGAGGGGAGAGAGCAACGTCTCCTCCATAGAGATAACACTCACGAGGTGATCTGGGCACCTTCATCCGGGTGGCCCAATATATTTTATTGTATCAACGGGCAAAAACACAACCATTTTGTTACAAAGGGTTAAATTGGCATTGGTAATATTAAAAGTGTTAGCATGAATGGCCTGGGTGACTTCCTGGAGTGGCAGAAGAACCTTTCCACAAAGATCGAGAAGATAAACGCCAGGCTCCTGGAAACTGTTTATTGCGAGCAGGAGGAACTCTACAGCTGGGCCAGGTACACAATTGAGGCGGGCGGAAAACGTTTCAGGCCACTTCTCACGATACTCGCTTACGAGATAGGCTGTGACAGGCCATACGAATCCATACTTGACCTTGCAGCTGGCTACGAGCTGATACACACGGCCAGCCTCATACACGATGACATAATTGACAATGCTTCCTTCAGGCGTGGCCTGCCCACGCTGAACGTGAAGATAGGAGTGAACAACGCCATCGTTGTCGCTGACTACCTGTTCGCAAAGGCTTACGAGCTGGGCTCGAGGTACGGGCCCGTTGTGTCGAAGGTCATGGCCGATGCATCTACGAAGCTAGCCGAGGGCCAGATACTCGAAGCAATAAACCTAGGAAACCTCTCGCTACCGGAGGAGACCTACCTGAAGATCATAGAGAACAAGACTGCCAGGTTCTTTGCGGCCTGTGCACTGGGCGCAACGATAGCTGCAGGTGCCCCGGAGAACGTCAGGAAGAACCTCACTGACTTCGCCTACAACCTCGGGATGGCATTCCAGATAACCGACGATATACTCGATATAGTGGGCGACCAGAAGAAGATAGGCAAGCCAGTGCTCACCGACATAAGGCACAGCGCCATAACCCTTCCCATCATCGTGGCGCTGAGGAACGCCAGCTCTGCCAAGAGGAAGGTCCTGACGGATGCCCTGAGGGGTGCCCAGGACATGATAGAGCCAGACCTGCTCAGGTCCGTGTTCATAGAGACGAATGCCATAGACTACTCCTTCGACATGGCTAGGAAGTACACGGAGAAGGCCATGGAGAGCCTCAGGGGTACAGGCAAATCGCCTGACCTCAACCTCCTGATGGAGCTGGCCATGATAGTCATAGAGAGGATAGAGGCAATGAGCTGATTGCCATGGCGAGGATAATACTCTATACGGGAAAGGGCGGCGTTGGCAAGACGTCCATAACAGCCTCAACGGCTGCGCTCATGGCGGAGATGGGGAAGAGGACCCTGGTCATATCCACAGACCCTGCACACAGCCTGTCTGACGTCCTGGCGATGGATATCGGCCCGGAGATTAAGGAGGTGGACACCAACCTATACGCCCAGGAGATAAGCGTCAACGATGCCATAAACCACCACTGGCAGGAGCTGAAGGGCTACCTGACCGGCCTCTTCCAGTCCCAGGGGCTTGACCCTGTTTCCGCTGAGGAGATAGCTACCCTCCCAGGGTTTGACGAGGCGGCCCAGCTGCTCTACGTGAAGGAGTACTTCGAATCGGAGAAGTACGATTACATCCTCATGGACAGTGCACCGACCGGTGAGTCGCTGAGGCTCCTCTCGTTCCCGGAGGCCATGACATGGTACATGGAGAAACTCTTCCCCATAGGCAGGACAACTGCCAAGGTCTTCAGGCCCATTGCAAGGCCCCTCGTGAACATACCCCTTCCCGAGGACTCGGTGTTCGAGAGCCTGGAGAGGCTGTACAGGAGCCTGCGTGAGGTCAGGAACCTCCTCACAGATCCTGAAACAACGAGCATAAGGCTGGTGTGCAACCCTGACAGGATGTCTCTAAACGAGACAAAGAGGGCCTACACGTACCTGATGCTCTACGGCTACCCGGTGGATGCCCTTGTCGTTAACAAGATATACGGGGAAGACACGGGCGAGTTCTTCAAAGGATGGAGGGAGCTTCAGGCACAGATGCTGGCAGAGATAGATTCTTCCTTTGCGGACCTGAAGGTGTTCAGGGTGGAGCTCGAGAAGGAGGAGCCCATAGGCCTGAAGAGCCTGAGGGCGTTCGCCAGGAAGATCTACGGGAGCGAGGACCCTTCAAGGCAGTTCGGGGTAAGGAAGAGCATAGAGTACGAGAAGGTCGGGGACGAATACCTGGTCAAACTGAGCCTGCCATTCGCTAACAAGAACAGGCTGAACCTCTACAACAAGGGCGGGGAGCTTGTCATTGAGGTGGACAACTGGAGGAGGGTGTTTTACCTCCCGCAGGCACTGGCCGAAAAGAGACCGGTGGCAGCAGAGTTTATTAACGGCAAACTTAATATAACGATGGGATAGGCATGGCCAAGGAAGATAGGGAAACCGGAAGGACAATAACAATCGAGATAAACCTGAGGATGCCACAGATGCCTTCCACCCTGATGCGGGTTGCAAGGCACCTGATGAATGCCGCGGAGGAGATCATGAAGGCCGGCCAGGAGGTCTCGCCCGTGAAGATAAGGAGCTCAGGTGAGGGAGAGGTCAGGAAGATAGAGATAAAGTGATGCACATCACAGGACCATAATCAACCTGATGAGGGCCTCCCTCACAAGCCTCCCCTTTTCTGTCAGGCTGTACTGGATGTGCCCGCCCTCCGCCCGCCTCTCGATGAGGCCCTGCTTCTCGAGGTCCCTGAGGCGTGAGGCCAGGAGCACCCTTCCCGCCTCCGGTATGTCCCTCGAGATCTCGTTGAAGTTCCTTATGCCTATGTCCTTTCCTAACAGGATCAGGATCTGTGCGCTGTACTTCAGGCCGAGCACCCTTAGGCCCGGCAGGAAAGGGTCTATGCACACCTGGGTGCCCTCGAACTCGACATAGCATGACTTCTCCCTGCTTCCCCTCACCTCTCACCCCTCCTTCTCAGGATCTGGAACATGTCGGACAGCGTGAGGACACAGAATATGAGGCCCACAAGCAGTGAGAGGAAAAGGAATATCATGAGGTATGTGAAGTACCTGGTCTGCTCAACGTTGCTCACCCCCACGGTGAAGGTGGTGAGCATGAGCACTATGCCCACTATTATCGTGAAGGAGAAGAGCCTGTTCACCTGCGAGAAGATGGGCTGCCTCAGGCTCTCATGGTGGAAGTTCGGTATCATGGTCACGAAGACGGCGTACGCTGCCAGTAGAAGCCCTATTATGCTGCCATAGAAGCTTATGAGGGACGTCTGGGAGAAGAATGCCTGGAACCTCTCGACTATGATGAGGCCACCGAAGGCATCTATGTACCTATTCACTATCAGTACGGTGGCCGCTGCCGATATTATTATCACCGTCCTGGTCTTGTAGACGCTCTCGAGCCTGCCCTTTATCCTGATCTGTGCCACGGTGTATAGGCTCGTGCAAGTATAATTAACTTCTCAGGCACAGGCAGGTGTGCACAGAAGCAAGGATCCACTGCCCGGAGGGCCAGAGCCTGTTGTGGCAGAGCCCGCCACTGGAACTCCGCAGATGGTTTCCCTTGCAGTACCTGCACCGTGTCCCTGGCAACACGCACCCCTCCTGAGAGAGGGCAAGCAATCGGATCTGCACCTAATGTGGAGAGACTAGCAAAGATAAATTACAGGAAAAGATAACAGTCCATTGAAGATCTTCAAGATCGGTGGCAGCGTAATAACGGACAAAGCCATATACAGGAAAGCGAAAATGGAGACGATAGAGAGGATCGCCGGTGTCCTCTCAGGCATGGGTGAGATGGTCATAGTACACGGGGGTGGCTCCTTCGGGCACATAAAAGCGAGGGAGTTTGGCTTTCCAGGCCGGCTGGACGAGGGGAACAGGATGGGTGTGGCCATAGTTCACAGGGACATGGTGGACCTCAACTCGCTGGTTTCCAGTGCCCTGATTAAGAGGGGCGTACCGGCAGTCCCATTTTCCATCATTGAGCACTACAGGGACGGCGCGGTAGATTACTCCATCCTGCCGTCCCTGCTAAGGGCCGGGCTCACGCCTGTCCTCTTCGGGGACACATACGTCTCCGGGGACTACTGCGGCATATACAGCGGGGACAGGATAATGAGGGACCTTGCGGAGATGCTGAGGCCGGAGGAGGCCGTTTTCATGACGGATGTTGATGGCATATTCGAGAGCGACCCCAAGAGGGACAGCAGGGCCAGGCTGATACCGCGCTTCTCGGGCGAGGGGGCATTGCTGGGCGGGAGCGGGGACGTCACCGGCGGTATGAGGGCCAAGGTTAAGGAGGCCCTGGAAATTAAGAGGTTCTCAGGCAGGGTGGTCATAATGAACGGTAATTTCCCCGAGAGGCTGCTCCAGAACGGAGCTTTTCTGGGAACGGTGATAGAATGATATCGAACAGGAAGGAGGAGCACATAAGGATCGCGGAGAACGAGAAGGTGGAATCGGAACACAACTTCTGGGACGACATAAAGATCATACACAGGGCAATGCCTGAAGTAAACTTCGATGAGATCGACCTGAGCGTGGACTTCCTGGGTAAGAAGATAGGCGCACCAATGATAATATCATCGATGACAGGGGGCGTAGAGGTAGCGAAGAAGATAAACAGGAACCTGGCAGCGGCTGCGGAGAAATTCAACATACCCATGGGGGTCGGCAGCATGAGGGCTGCGGTTGAGAAGAAGGAGCTGGCGGATTCGTTCTCCGTTATCAACGATTTCAACATACCCGTGAGGTTCGCTAACATAGGCGCGCCGCAGCTCATAGACCAGGCCAAGCCGGCCTTCAGGGACGCCGACATAGACTACGTCATGGACCTGATTCACGCTGACTTCCTGATAATACACTTCAACTTCCTGCAGGAGATGATACAGCCAGAGGGTGACAGGAACGGGAAGGGAGTGAAGAAGAGGGTCAGCGAGATCGCATCAAGCTACCCGGTCATTGTCAAGGAGACCGGGAACGGCTTTTCGAGGGAGGACGCACTTGAGCTTAAGGATGCCGGCGTGAGGGCCATCGACGTGGGGGGCCTAGGCGGCACATCCTTCGCGGCAATCGAGTACTACAGGGCCCTGAAGGCCAACGACGAGGAGAAGGCTAACTCTGGCCTCTCTTTCTGGAACTGGGGGATCCCGTCCCCTGCCGCCATAAAGTACTGCGACGTCGGAATTCCGGTGATAGGCTCCGGGGGCCTCAGGACGGGCCTTGACCTCGCAAAGGCCCTGATGCTAGGGGCAGTTGCGGGCGGCTTCGCCAGGACGCTCCTCAGGAGCGCTGACGACTCCCAGGAGAGCATATTCAAGAGGGTGTCATTCATCCTAAGGGACCTTAAGATAGCGATGTTCCTCACCGGCCAGACAAGGCCGTACGGGCTGAGGAGGGTAAAGTATTTTGTCCTGGAGCCGCTGCGGTCATGGATGGAGGCCGTATGAACCCTGACGATGAGCTGCCGGCTGATGAGGAGACCGAGATAGAGTGCCCGCAGTGCAGGACCCACCTTCACTTCATAAGGTACACGACCAGGATCGCTTTCGAGGGAGAGATAACCATACAGACCTACTACTGCCCTTCCTGCCAGTACAGGCACACCGATACGATCAGGAAAGTGGACAGCAGGCCCAAGAGGACGTGGATAAGCGTGAGGTCCTCGGATGACCTCCGCATCATAGTCTACAGGTCACCTGAGGGGAAGATAACTATACCGGAGATGGGCGCGGAGATAGAGCCAGGGATAGCGTCCACGGGAGAAATAACGACAATAGAGGGTATCATGGCCAGGATAAGGGAGCACATGTGGATCGCCTTCAGGGACTACGGGGAATCGCAGGCCGAGAGGGATCTGGACGACATACTTGCAGGCAGGGTGAAGCCATTCACACTCGTCATTGACGACCCTACGGGAAAGAGCACGATCAGGAGCAGCAGGGCTGTGGAGGTAATGCTCACAGATGGGCCATGATGGCCATCAGCGAGCCCTGTGGCGTGGTTTCCTGCCATACACTCGGAAAACTCTGCAGCCTCCCGGTATTATACGTATTATGACCGGAAGAGATATATATAAAACTTTTTAATATATACGGTTTGAGAGGCAAGTTAGAACACATAAACGTGTTAAAAACATCTTTAAATAATACTCAAGAATGATCGTTCGGTGGATTTTAATGGCCATTGACTATACTTCAGCGTTACTCGCTATTGCTGCCTCGATTTCAATAGCAGGTGGCTTAATAGGCACAGGTATGGCACAGCAGGGCATCGGAGCGGCAGGAATGGGGATCATAGCGGAGAAGCCGGAGAAGTTTGGTCAGGTCCTTATATTCTTCGTCATACCGGAGACGCTCTGGATCATAGGCTTTGTTCTTGGTCTGATACTGCTCCTGCACATCATATGATCGAAGATGACAGTTGAAGACATCATAAGGGAAATCGAGGAGAGGAAGAACAGGCAGATAGAGCAGATTAGGTCTGAGTACGAGGGCCTCCTCGAAAAGGCAAAGCAGGAGAACGAGGAGAGGAAAAGGAGGGCCGTGGAGGAGTACGAGAAGAGGAAGAGCCAGCAGGGCAGCATGAAGAGGGAGCAGATCCTGGACGAGGCCCTGGTCCAGGCCAGGAGGATGGTCTCGGAGAAGAAGGACGAACTGGTCAAACAGGCCCTGGCCAGGGCCCTCTTCTACGTGGACAACATCAGGGCATCCAGGGACTACCCCAAGCTCCTGAGGAAGATGGTGGACATTTCCAGGTCCCTGATCGGCCCGGATGCGGAGGTCCTCTGTGCCAGGGAGGACTTCGCACTCCTCAAGGGCGTTGTGACAGGCAAGCTCACCGAGCACCCCGGTATAAGTGCAGGCATAATCGCGAGGAGCCCCGATGGGAGCCTTGAACTCAACCTGACTGCCAGCAGGATCAGGGAAGACCTGAAGCCTGAGATAGAGAAGCATCTCTTCATGAGGATAAGCGGTGAATAGATGGATTCCACATACTCTGGCACCTACGGAAAGCTCAAGGCCTATTACCCTGATTTCCTCTCCCGGCAGTTCATTGATGACCTCATCTCCTCACCGAACCTCGACGATATCCAGGGGAGGCTCGCAAGGACTGTGTATGGGGAGCACATCAACCACCTGGCCTCGCTCTACAGAAACCCTGAGCTGCTTGAGATAGCGGTGAACAGGGAGCTGGTGAGGAAGAACCGGATCGCTCTGTTCGCCGTGCCACCTGCCTCCAAGAACAGCGTCCTCGCATACCTTGCCAAGTGGGACATCGAGAACATAAAGTCGATACTCTCATCCAAATTCATGGACTACCCTCTGAGGGAGAGCGACGCTTTCCTCATAAGCTTCAGGGACGTGCCCATGGGTATATTCGCCGGCACGCTGAGGGACGAGGACTTCAAGGCCATGCTGTCCAGGGGCTCCGTGGAGGACGTCATAAACTTTCTCTCGCCAACGCCTTACGGCACAGCAATGCTCTCGCAGATTGACCAGTACAGGAAAACTAAGGACCTCTCGGTACTCTTCTTTGCTCTTGATGTGTACTATTACACAAACCTCCTGAACACCATACTCTTCTACAATGGCGATGAAGGGCCGGTGCTCAGGCTCGTAAGGGAACTGATAGATGTGCACAACCTCGATGTCCTGATCAAGGGCAAGTCCATGGAGGTTGAGTTCAGCAGGATCATAAGGGGCCTCATAGCCGGTGGGAACATAGGCGTGGAGAGGCTGAGCGACCTCTACAGGTCACAGGATGTCGAGCAAATAGCGAAGAACAACGGCCAGTTCGACCTTGGCCCGGCTGTGGAGAGCTTCAGGCAGGACGGGAACATGCTGCACTTCGACCTGGAGATGAGGAGGCAGGTCTACTCAAAGTACATGCCGGTCATATCCTCAATGTCGCTCTCCCTCGGTTCCATGTTCCACTTCATGATTATGTCGGAGGTAGAGAGGGAGAACCTCAGAACTATAATACTCGGAAAGCACTACGGTCTGAGTGAGGAGAGCCTGAGGAAACTGATCCTCCGGTGGTAGGCATGCCGTTAAAGGATTCTTTTTCAGGCAACATTGCGATCGTGGCTGAGAGGGAGATAGCACTGGGCTTCAGGCTGATAGGCATAGAGGACTCCTTCATAGGGACAGGGGAGGAGGGAGTTAGGAAGTTCGAGGAGCTCTACAGGAGCGGCAAGTACTCACTCATAATGCTCTCCGAGAACCTGCAGAGGTTCATGGACAGACGAATGCTCAACATGGTCAACATGTCCACCAGGCCACTGGTGGTATTCATCCCCCTGCCGGGGGGGAAGGAGGAGGAATCCGTGGCGGAACTGGCCAAGAGAGTTCTTGGCGTGGAAATAGGAAGGTGATGGGGTTTTGGGCAAGATCGTTAGGATTTCCGGTCCTGTTGTGATCGCTGAGGACGTAGAGGACGTGAAGATGTACGATGTGGTCAGGGTAGGTGAACTGGGCTTGGTGGGGGAGGTGATAAGGCTCTCCTCCGGCAGGGCCACCATCCAGGTCTATGAAGATACCAGCGGAATAAGGCCAGGGGAGAGCGTTGTCACGACCGGGAGGCCGCTCTCGGTTGAACTTGGCCCAGGCCTCCTGACCTCAATATACGACGGCATACAGAGGCCCCTGGACGTCATAAGGGCCAAGACTGGAGACTTCATAAGGAGAGGGTACACGGCACCCCCACTGGACGAGAACAGGGAGTGGGAATTCGTTCCCCTGGTCAAGAAGGGCCAGAAGGTCTCCCAGGGCCAGGTCATAGGCGAGGTCCAGGAGACTGGCATAATAAAGCACAGGATCATGGTGCCCCTGGGCGTCAGTGGTGAGGTCAAGGACATATCAGGTGGCAAGTTCAGGGTATCCGACACAGTGGCTTACCTGAACGCGTCCGGGAAGCAGGTGGAGGTGAAGCTGAAGCAGAGCTGGCCAGTGAGGGTGCCAAGGAGGGTGCTGAGGAAGCTGCCTCCCGAGATACCCCTTGTGACCGGCCAGCGCGTGGTCGATACGTTCTTCCCCGTCGCAAAGGGAGGCACAGCGGCGGTACCGGGGCCCTTCGGCTCAGGAAAGACTGTGATACAGCACCAGCTCGCAAAGTGGGCCGATGCGGACATTGTTGTCTACATAGGGTGCGGTGAGAGGGGCAACGAGATGACGGAGATACTCACCACCTTCCCGGAACTCACTGACCCGAAGACAAGGAGGCCACTGATGGAGAGGACGATCCTCATAGCGAACACCTCCAACATGCCAGTGGCAGCCAGGGAGGCAAGCATCTACACGGGCATAACGATAGCAGAGTACTACAGGGACATGGGCTACGACATAGCGCTCATGGCGGACAGCACATCAAGGTGGGCAGAGGCCCTCAGGGAGATATCTGGAAGGCTTGAGGAGATGCCCGGAGAGGAAGGCTATCCCGCATACCTTGGCAGGAGGATCTCCGAGTTCTACGAGCGGGCGGGAAACGCACAGGTCATAGCGGACGAGGAGAGGTACGGGTCGATCACGATAGTGGGTGCGGTGTCTCCGCCCGGTGGCGATATATCTGAGCCGGTCTCGCAGAACACCCTGAGGGTAACGAGGGTGTTCTGGGCACTTGATGCTTCGCTTGCCTCCAGGAGGCACTTCCCTTCCATAAACTGGCTCAACAGCTACTCGCTCTACAGGAACGACCTGAGGAAGTGGTTCGACACCAACCTCGCCCCTGACTTCAACCTCATCTACTCAGAGGCCATGGGCACGCTGCAGAAGGAGGCAGAGCTTCAGGAGGTCGTCCAGCTGGTGGGCTATGACGCACTTCCGGAGAGGGAGAAGGCGGTGCTCGACACGGCCAGGATGATAAGGGAAGACTTCCTCCAGCAGAGCGCGTTCGACGAGGTCGACCAGTACTGCTCTCTGAGAAAGCAGTACCTGATGCTCAAGGCGATAATGAAGATGGGCAGGGCACAGACAGAGGCCATAGAGAAGGGAGCACAGATGAGGCAGCTGCAGTCACTGCCTGTGAGGGAGAAGATCTCGAGGATGAAGGAGGTAAGGGAGGAGGACTTCGAGAAATACTATTCGGAGTTGGAGAAGGAGATAGAGGAAGAGGTTAGACCCCTGGCGGAGGCTGTGTGAGATGGTGAAGGTTACCTACAGGTCCATATCCCAGATCTCAGGGCCCCTCCTCTTTGTGGAGAAGGTCGGGAACGCAGCATACAATGAGATGGTGGAGATCACGCTCCCGGATGGGGAGACCAGGCAGGGCCAGGTCCTGGACACAAGCAAGGACATGGCCGTCGTGCAGGTCTTCGGGCCGACATCCGGAATGGACATCAAGAACACGAGTGTGCGCTTCCTGGGCTCCACTGCAAGGATAGGCGTCTCCGAGGACATGCTCGGCAGGATCTTCAACGGCCTGGGCCAGCCCATTGATGGTGGCCCCGAGATTGTGAGCAAGGACAGGGTGGAGATCGTTGGTGACGCAATAAACCCCTACTCCAGGGAAGAGCCCTCGGAGTTCATCGAAACCGGCATCTCCACCATAGACGGCATGAACACCCTGGTCAGGGGCCAGAAGCTACCTATATTCTCGGGTTCTGGCCTGCCGCACAACGTGCTGGCCTCACAGATAGCCAGGCAGGCGAAGGTCAAGGGCAGCGACGAGGGCTTTGCCGTTGTCTTCGGGGCCATGGGCATAACCAGCGAGGAGGCCAACTACTTCATAAACGAATTCAGGAACACAGGCGCAATTTCCAGGGCCATAATGTTCCTGAACCTCTCGTCTGACCCCTCGATGGAGAGGATCATACTCCCGAGGGTTGCCCTGACGACTGCAGAGTACCTTGCCTATGAGAAGGAGATGCACGTCCTCGTTATACTCACAGACATGACGAACTACTGCGAGGCCCTCAGGGAGATTTCATCTGCAAGGGAAGAGGTGCCGGGCAGGAGGGGATTCCCCGGCTACATGTACACGGACCTGAGCACCATCTACGAGAGGGCCGGGAAGATAAGGGGCAAGAACGGCTCCATAACGCAGATACCGATCCTCACCATGCCAGGAGACGACATAACCAACCCGATACCTGACCTGACGGGTTACATAACAGAGGGGCAGATCGTCCTGTCCAGGGACCTGCAGAGGAAGGGCATATACCCGCCTGTGGACGTGCTGCCCTCCCTGTCTAGGCTGATGAACCAGGGCATAGGCAAGGGCAGGACAAGGGAGGACCACAGGGGTGTGGCGGACCAGCTCTACTCCGCCTATGCCAACGGCAAGGACCTCCGCTCTCTCAGTGCCATAGTTGGCGTTGAGGCCCTCGGCGAGAACGACAGGAAGTACCTTGAGTTCGCTGACATGTTCGAAACCAGATACGTAAACCAGGGCCTCTACGAGGACAGGAGCATAGAAGAGACCCTGGACCTGGGCTGGGAGCTCCTTTCATCACTGCCGGAGAGCGAGATGAAGAGGGTGAAGAAGGAGTTCATACAGAAGTACGGAAGGTGGAAGAGGGAGTGAGCTGAATGCCGTCACTGGACGTCAGGCCCACCAGGATCGAGCTCATCAGGATGAACAGGAGGATCAAGCTGGCCCGCAGGGGCCTTGACCTCCTGAAGATGAAGAGGTCGTCCCTGGTGATGGAGTTCTTCAACATAGCCCGGACAGTGCGCGGGATGAGGGAGAACCTCAGGGAAGAGGTCGGTAGGGCCCTGGAGACAATAAGGATGGCGGAGCTCCTCTCTGGGACGATGACCCTGGAGAGGATAGCGTACATGTCTGCAAACTCCACTGTAGGTGTTGGCCTGAAGAACGTGATGGGCGTTAAGGTGCCGGAACTCAACGTGAACTACAGCCAGACCCTGCTCACCAGAGAGTACAGGGCAGTATCCGTTCCAACCGCAGTGAACGATGCAATAGTGAGGTTCGAGAGGGTCTTCATCCTCATGACGGAGATAGCGGAGAAGGAGAACGCCATGAGGAGGCTCCTGTACGAGATAGAGAGGACGAAGAGGAGGTCAAACGCCATAGAGAATATACTGATCCCCCAGCTCGTCTCGACGGCGAAGATGATCAGGATGCACCTGGACGAGATGGAGAGGGACACGTTCACCACGCTCAAGTTCATAAAGAGGAAAATGGGAGAGAAGGAGAGGGATGGCCCAGCAGTTTAAGCCGTGGGAGAAGTGGAAGAGGTACCAGGTGCGGATCCCCAGTGATAAGGTTCAGGCAAACAGGGCCCTGCGCAGCTTCATGAAGATCAGGACAGCCGTTTTCCTGGTCAACCTGGTGGCCACAGCCACGGTGATCGGGTTCATACTTGCAAGGGTGATCTGAAATGCCGGATGACCTGGAGATACTCAAGATGCTCAGGGAGAGGGAGGAGGAGGCGGACAGGGATGTGGAGAACTTCAGGAAGGAGAAGGAGGCCGATTACGCCGCCCTCGTGAAGTCCCTGGAAGAGGAGTACGAGAAGCTCAAGAACAGGCTGGAGGCAGAACTCAAGGACTACCTTGACCAGGTGGAGAGGGAGGCCAGGGAGAAGGCATCCCAGATAATCGACGGTGCGAGCATAAGGGCATCTTCGCTGAAGCTGGACATCTCAGACCGCGAGCTTGAGGCCCTGGTAAAGGACCTCATAGAAAAGTACCTGGAGGCCTGATCACGTTGGTCCTGAGGCCCGTCAGGATGGCGAAGGTGCGCATCATCGGCTCCGTTTCAAAGAGGGATAGGATACTCAGCGCCCTCCACGACCTCGGCGTCATGGAGGTGGAGGAGGTCGGGAAGGAGGTCCTCTCCGTACTAAGGCCAGGGAGGAACCCGGAGATATACCAGAAGGTCATAAACACGCTCTCCAGGTTCAGGAGCTATGAGGCACAGCTCCCTGCCAGGGAAGTGAGGGGAAGGAAGAGGTTCGACAGTGTGGAGCAGGTGCTTGCAGAGGCGGATTCCCTGAACATTGACCAGGACCTTAAGATACTGAAGCAGCAGGAATCTGACATACTGGGGAACATAAGGGACATTGAGAGCAGGATCGAGCCGGTCAGCGCCATAAGCGACCTGAACTACGACCTCGGCATTTTCAACGGTGCGCGCATATCTTCCTACATAGCGGTGCCGCAGGGGAAGGACTTTGATCCTTCACTTCTCAGGGAGACGCTGAAGGACTCGGTCATAAGGGAGATCAGCGGTGGCAGGATACTCATCTCCATACCCAGGGAGCAGGAGGCCTTCCTCGGGAGGGTTGCTTCCGAGTCCGGCATCAGGCTAATGCACATACCCGACATGATGGGTAAAACGCCTTCACAGTACCTGGAGGAGCTGAACAGGAAGCTCGGCGAGAACAGGGAAAGCCTTGAAACTGTCAGGAAGGCACTGATCCAGTTGTCGGAGAACTACTACGAGAGGGTAGTGCAGATCAGGGAGCAGCTTGAAATAGAGGCCAGGAAGATGGAGGCCATGGAGAAGCAGGCCGCGTCCGGTGACATCTTCGTGCTCGAGGGCTGGGTGCCGGAGAGGGACATGGCCAGGGTGGAGAGGGTCCTCGACCGGGTCTCGAACGGGTCGGTGATCGTGAGCAGGGTGGAGACTGACGAGGTGCCCCCAACGCTCATGGACAACCCCAGGAGGTTCAGGGCCTTCGAGTTCTTCGTCAGGTTCTATTCAATACCGAAGGAGTACGAGGTTGACCCGACCCTGATATTCGCCCTCATCTTCCCCGTCTTCTTCGGCCTGATGGTGGGTGACTGGGGGTATGGCCTCGTTATACTCTCGATTTCGCTGTGGCTTCTCCACAGGCTCGACCACCCACCGAAGAAGAGCCACATACCCAGATCCCTCTCCAGATTCGCCCTGACGGTCTTCGGGCCCAATGCGCTGAGGACGCTAGCGAGGGCGCTCATACCCGGCGCGGCGGTTGCGATAGTGGCGGGCCTGCTGTTCAACAACTTCTTCGGCTTCCCGCTGCTGCCTCACACGGTCTTCGCCGTGAGCACAGGCTTCGGTGGCGCGAAGATACTGGGCTTCCCGCCCACACCATCGGAATCGTTCTCCGCTACCGTCGTGATACCCAAGATACTGCTCCTGGCTGGCTACATCGGCCTTGCAATGGTCACCTTTGGCCTGCTGCTCGGCATAGCCAACTCGCTCTTCATAAGGGAGAGGAGGCACGCGGTGGGCAAGGCGGGCTGGATCCTGCTGGCATGGGGCATTGCTGTCATTGGCCTCGACCTCATACACCACAACCTCTCCTTCTCCCTGCCCACCGGCCTTGTCAACATAATCTGCCTGGGGCTCATAGTGGTAGGCCTTGCACTGATAATAGTGTTCGAGGGCGCGCTCAGTGCAATTGAGCTCCCGTCCATCATAAGCCACATACTCTCCTACACCAGGCTCGTCGGGATACTCCTCGCTTCGGTCATACTGGCGCAGGTCATAGACATAATCTTCATCAAGGGCGTGGACAAGTCCGTGGGGCTCGCTGTTGCAGGCGTGATTATACTTGTCCTAGGCCAGATATTCAACCTTGCCATCGCGATATTCGAACCAGGCATACAGGGGGCAAGGCTCCTGTACGTGGAGTTCTTCTCGAAGTTCTTCCAGGGCAACGGCAGGGTGTTCAGGCCCTTCGGGATAAAGAGGAGGTACACGCTCAATCAGGTGGATGAGGCGGAGGCAAAGTAAAAAAAAGGTTCAGTTGTTCTTTTTCTCCATGGCCTCTATGCTCACGTTGAACTTCACGACATCGCCCACCAGGACACCGCCACCCTCGAGAGGCATGTTCCAGCGCAGGCCGAAGTCGTACCTGTTGATCTTTCCCTCGACGGAGAAGCCGAACCTCTGATTGCCCCACGGATCCTTCTGGATGCCCTCAAAGGTGCCGTCCACCTCGATCTCCTTTGTCACATCCCTGATCGTCAGCTTGCCCCTGATCTTGTACTCCGAACCGGAGACCTTCTTTATGGACGTGGTCTCGAAAGTTATGTACGGGTACTTTTCCGCGTTGAAGAAATCGTCGCTCCTCAGGTGCGCATCCCTCTGCTTGTCCCTGGTGCTTACTGAGTTCACGTCCACCCTTATGACTGCATGGGCGTTCTCTATGTCGTTCACGTCCCCCTCGACCTCGCCCTCGACCCTGTCAAAGACACCCTTCACCGTGGCTATCATAAGGTGCCTCACAGAGAACTCCACAGTCGAATGGGAGGCATCCAGAACCCATGTCTTCTTCTGTGTCTCCACGTTTTCCATGTGGACTGCATTTTGTTCTACTATTAAAATATTTCTACACTAATTTGTATACATAATGGGCTCCCACGTGCGACCGAGCTGAACGCGTGGGGGCAAACAAACGCCCCTGGTGGGGCGGTGGTTCACCCTATGCTCCGCCTGAAGTTTCGGCCTGGGCCAGTGTGCTCTCCGGTGCCTCCTCCTCCACCGGAACCCTGATGAAGTTAATGAGCCAGAAAGGCCTCCTCAGCGCAAAGGGCCTAGATGGCATGGGCCTGATCGTCACAAGGATGCTCCTCCCAAGCCCTGCCCTGAACCCCCTGACCAGTGATGCCAGCTGCCCGGCAGCCTGCCACTTCCCGGAGGCCATGGTCACAGAGGCGGACATGTTGAATGTGCCGGCAAGCGATCGCCTGATTGTGAAGCAGTAGACTATGTCAAGGCCCCTGAGTACCATCGGTATGTCGAGCGTGTTCTTCAGGAACGATGGCTCGAACCACTCCCTCACGGCCACAGGCGTTATGAACACCGCAGGGTCGACCCCCGGGGGGTCAGCCTCCACCGTGAAACATGGGTAGAGCCGGGTAAAGAAGAGCTCCATGGAGTTGAGGCCTTCCACACAGGATGACGATATAAAGAAGCGTCTGCTCCTGGCCTCTGATAGCACAATGAACGCATTCTCCGCGCCCCTGCCGGGGAGGAGCAGCGGTGCCCTGTGGCGGTACCTGACAGGGTCTGTCCTGCCGACATCCTCCTTGAAGACCAGTTCCCTGGCGAACACCGGTGAGGAGTAAGCGGAGAACGATATATATGGTGTGCGCATGGTGTTCCCATGGACGCGTCAAGAGCAGCAACGCTGGACGACATGTTCATGCTACTGAACCCAAGGGATGTGTCCCTCAGCCCATCTGGATCGAGGGCCCTCTTCAGCGCCTCGAAGACGTTCAGGGAGAAGGGAAAGCAGATAGAGAGCGGCATATTCGTCGTGGATGTGAAGGAAAGGAAGGTGGTTAGGAGGATATGGAGGGAGGGACACAGGCTCTTCTCGCCCTGCTTCAGGAGCGACTCGGCTGTTGTGTATGCCGACGCTTCTGACGAGGGCATGTTCCTTGTAATCGAAGATACGGAAAAGGGCCTCGCGGAGGAGGTCAGATTCCGTGGTGAGATCGAGAGTGTCCTGTGCAGCGGCGGAGAGGTCTTCCTGATCGGCAGGCCAGAGGACGTGGAGAAGAAGAGGAGGGAAAAGGAGGGAGACGATGCGTATTTCTTTGAAGAGGAGGAGGTGGGGAGAAGGCTGTACAGGTACGTGGCAGGTACAGGGTTCGTTGAGGTCGGGAGGGGCCTGAACATCTGGGAAGCATCTTTATCGGGAGGAGAGGTCTACGCAGTGGCCTCTGACTGCCCGCACGAGTGGTGCTGGTACTCATCGAAGCTGTACAGGCTGGATGGAGATGAGTGGAGGATGGCCTACAACCCGGGGTGGCGCCAGATAGCCATGCCGGCCGCATGGCCTGGAGGGGTGGCATTCGTTGAATCGCTCTGGAGCGACAGGGGCGTCACTGCCGGGGACATCCTGGTGCTTGACAGGTCCAGCGGAAAGGTGAGGAATGTAACGGAAGGATCAGGCGGGAGCCACAGCTCTCCCGTATGGGGCAAGCAGGGAGAGCTGTTCTGCGTCTCGCAGTACGAGGACGAGTTCGCACTGGAACAGGTCCTGCCCGAGAGGAGGGTAATATGGAAGAGCCACGGGACTGTCTTGCCAGCCTTTGCACCCTCCGTCTCCCTGGTATCAGGAAAGTTTGCCTTCGCTTTTGAGACACACTCGGAGCCGCCCGAGGTGTACGTGCTTGAAAGGGGGCGCCTGACCAGGGTGAGCGAGATCAACTCCGCCCTCAGGGGGCTGCAGGAGATAAGGTGCGAGAAGGTAGAGTGGGAAGGTGAGGACGGCCTCTCCATCTACGGCCTCCTGAGGTACAGGGAAAGGTCCGACCCCCTCATAGTACTTGTGCATGGCGGGCCGACCTCCTCATCCAAGGATACTTTCCTGGACATGTCCAGGCTCTACATATCCAGGGGATTCTCTGTGTTCCTCCCGAACTACAGGGGGAGCACGGGGAAAGGGAGGGAGTATGCAGAAGCTAACCTCGGCGACATGGGAGGCATGGACTTCAGAGACATTGTGAGGGGAGTTGAGAAGGTACTCTCCATGGGCTTTGCTGACAGGGAACATGTATACATCACGGGCGGGTCTTACGGGGGCTTCATGACAGCGTGGGCAGTGACGCAGACAGATATGTTCAGGGCTGCCGTTGGCCTATTCGGTATTTCGGACTGGGTTAGCTTCCACGGGGTCAGCAACCTCCCGCTGTGGGACAGGATACACTACAACCAGGACCCTTACGAGTTCGACAGGTTCGTGAAGTTCTCCCCCCTCTACCATGCGGCCAGGGTGAAGACGCCGGTGCTCCTGATGCACGGTGTAGAGGACCCGTACGTGCCCGTTGGCCAGTACATGCAGTTCTACAGGGCACTGAGGGAAATGGGCAAGGAAGTGAGGCTACTGCTGTTTCCCAGGGAGGGCCACGGGTTCCGTGAGAAGGAGCACAGGAAGAGGGAGTTTGAGGAGACGGTGGAGTGGTTCAAGAGCCACTCCTGACCTCAGGCCATCTGGGAAAGGGTCTCCCTTATGGCCACCCTCACGCTCTCGTCGCTACTGTACCTGTTCTTCCAGCCCGTGGAGAAGAGCTTTTCAACATCCAGGTGGGCATACTTCACGTCGCCTGCCCACCCCCTCCCGTCCTTCCCCCCAGTGAGCCTTATCCTGACGTCTTTTAGGCCCATTTCCCCTATCACCATCTCCGCTATCCTCATGACAGACGTGACCTCCCTGTTGCCCAGGTTGAATATCTCAGTCCTTGCAGCCCTCTCTGCCAGGTACTCCATGGCCCCGGTGCAGTCGTCCACGTGCATGTAGGACTTCTTCTGTGTCCCGTCCCCGAGTACCTCCAGTTCTCTCGGGTTCTTCATGAGCTTGTGGATGAAATCGTATATGACGCCATGCGTGGAGTTCCTGCCCACTATGTTGGCAAAGCGGAAGATAAGGCCCTTGAAACCGTAGTAGTGTGAATATGCAGATACGAAGCCCTCGCCGGACATCTTCGAGGCACCGTAGCTCGATATTGGCATGTATGGGCCGTAGTTCTCTGGAGTCGGTATCTTCTCGGCTTCCCCGTAGACTGTGGAGCTGGAGGCGAAGCAGAAAACCGCGGCATCACACTTCCTGGCAGCCTCGAGCACGTTCACAGTGCCCATGGCGTTCACCCTGAAGTCTAAGAGTGGGTCGGAGATGCCTCCCCTCACGTCTGAGTTGGCGGCCAGATGGAATATGATATCGAAGTGGCCCACCGGCAGTTCCTCCGGCCTCGTGATGTCGCCCCTCACGATCCTGATCCTGTCCCTGAGGTGCCTTATATACCTGTCGTCCACGGAGGAGAAGTTGTCAAGAACCGTGACGGAGTTCCTGGCGCTCAGCAGGTTAACGAGGTTAGAGCCGATGAAGCCTGCGCCACCTGTAACAAGGATTTCCTTGCCCTGGAGCATGGCCCAAAAGCGGGTCTCCTTATAAATTGGTTTTCTCCACTGGCAGGTAAGGTAAGCGATCAATAAAATAGAGGATGGATGCTTACAGTGGTTGTGAGGTAGGTACATCTTGAATCCGAGGCTGTCTGATGAGGTCGTTGACCTGTCAGAGAAGATATACAGGTACGCGGAGCTCGGGAGCGAGGAGTTCAGGTCTGTGAAGGCAATCACAGAGATGCTCTCCAGGTATGGGTTCAGGGTCGAGGCCCCGTACAAGGAGATAGAGACTGCATTCCATGCGGTGAAGGGGCAAGGGAAGGTGGCTGTGGGTTTCCTCTGCGAGTACGACGCCCTCCCAAACGGCCATTCCTGCGGCCACAACCTGATAGCCGCGTGGTCTGTGGGCGCAGCAATAATGCTCGCCGAGGCGGCGAGCGATGTGAGGGTTGAGGTTTTCGGGACGCCGTCGGAGGAGGGAATAGGGAAGTACGCCGGGGGAAAAGTCCTTCTGGCAAAGAGGGGTGCGTTCACGACCGTCGACTTCATGGTCGGCATGCACCCCAGCGATGAGTGGTGCGTGGGCACAACCGCACTCTCCGACATAACGTACAGGTTCACGTTCAGGGGGCGATCTGCCCACGGTGCTGCCTCGCCTGAGGCCGGGAACAACGCGCTGGACGCTGCTGTGTCTTCCTACGTGGGCATCAACTCGCTCAGGGGGGCTTCCAGGCCATCAAACAACCTAGTGGTTGGCATGGTGTTCAGGGAGGGCGGCAGAGCGACCAACGTGATACCGGACAGGGCGGTGCTCGACGTCGAGATAAGGTCCACCTCAGCCCCATTCCTCAGAACCTTCGGGGAAAGGGTGAAGAAGCTCGTTGAAGGCATAGCGTCCGCCTACGGGTGCACTGTGGATGGTGAGGAGATAACGCCCCTGTACGAATCTTATTTGAACAACTCAGTGATAAACCGGGTGCTGAGGAAGTACCTGGAGGCCCTCGGCTACACCGTGAGGGAGGTCGACGAGGGAGAGGTGCCCAGCGGGAGCACGGATGAGGCCAACGTGAGCCGCATAGTCCCGACGGGGCACATAGATGTGGGGATAGCGCCCCTGGGTACGCCGGGGCACTCTGACGACTTCAGGGATTATTCCGATCCAAGGAAGAGTAGGAAGGCCCTCATGGATTCCATAGAGGCCACCGTGAGGGCATGCCTTGAGATAGTGTCCAGAAGGGAGCTGATCGATGAAATAAAGGAGGAGTTCAGGAGGAGGTCAGAATGAACGTGATAAGGCCGCCTGCGCTAAGGGAGGGCGACGAGATAAGGATTGTGGCGCCTGCCAGCGCGCCCGACATGAACAACCTGTCAAAGGGCATATCCAGGCTGAGGAAGATGGGCTACAGGGTAACCCTAGGGAGGAACATAAAGAAACTGGTGCAGAGGAACAGCCTGGCTGCCCCTGACAGGGAGAGGATGGAGGAACTTGTCAACGCCTTCAGGGACGACAACGTGAAGGCCATATTCTGCGCCAGGGGTGGATACGGCTCCATACACATATTGCCCCTCATAGACTATGATGTGATCAGGGACCACCCGAAGATCTTCCTGGGTTACAGTGACATAACTGCGCTGCACCTTGCCATAAACAAGATGACTGGCCTCGTGACGTTCCACGGCCCCATGCCCGCCTCTGATCCGAACGAGATGGCGAAGCCAACCTACAGGCACTTCCTGGACATACTCTCCGGGAGGTCGAACGACATAAACCCTTATACTGAGAGGGTCATAAAGTACATAGTCTCCGGCAGGGCAGAGGGCAGGAGCATGGGCACTAACCTCTCCGTAACTGCTTCACTCATAGGTACTTCTTACATGCCCGACCCGGAGGGAAGGATACTCTTTGTGGAGGACACAGGTGTCACCTCGGGTGATGTGGACAGGTACTTCTTCAGCATGAAGCTGGCCGGTATGCTCCCAAAGTTCGCCGGTTTCGTATTTGGTGAGTTCGAGAGCATAAAGGACATAGAGGAGCCCATGCCCTTCGTAGAGGACGTGATACAGATATTCATGAACGAGGTCCAGAAGCCTTCCCTGTACGGCATGCCCTTCGGCCACGGGGATGACCAGATGCTCATACCGCTGAACTCCAGGATCAAGATATCCACAGACGAGCCCTACCTGGAAATGCTTGAGGACGTTGTTGACTGAATCACACTATTGGCAGGAGAAGTTCTATGAACATATTGCCCCTTTCTGATATCTCGTAGTAGATCTTGCTACCGTTCTTCACGGAAAGGATCAGTCCGTCCCTGGCCATTTCCTCCAGTATCCTCTTGCTTATGGAATGGTTCAGGTTGCAGGCGTCGGTTATCTGCGTTATCGAAACGGCCCTCCCTGCGTCCCTGATGAATGAGAGTATGTCCAGCACCACCCTGGTCCTGCTCCTCTTTAGCCTGACCGCCCTTGCCCTGTCTTCCTGTGAGGAGAGAATTAAGTCCCTGGCAATGCTGTACGCACCCCTGCCCCTATCACCGTGGTGGCACATCGGTTCAGGCACCCTTATGGCGATCAGGCTCATTCCTGACATCGCCCTCTCCTCCTCTTCACTGATGCCGCAGCAGCATATGACCAGGCGTCTGTAGGCCATTATATCCTGAGAGACGTATGCGAACTTTGCTATCTTTCTCCTGTCGTTCACCGGATCTGATACCACCAGGATCGTGATCACCTGCCTCATCCTTCTGTTGACGAGTGCGGTGCCCAGCCTGTAGAGCCTTCCGGAGTAGCCCCTGACGGACAGGTTCCTCACCAGCGACCACTGGGAGAGGTCACCCGCTATGTGCGATAGATCCGGTGCCGGCTGCATATACCTGATCAGCTGTGGAATGGATATAAAGTCAGCTTAAATGCCACTTAACAATTCGGGAAGCTGGGATGTACCGTTACCTCATTGTAAGGGAGTTGCTGGAAGATACCCTAAGGAGGTTCTCTGAGAGGGAGAGGGAGGTGGAGGTACTGGATGTGGATGGGCTGGTGGCCGTGGGCGACACGCACGGCGCACTGGACGTGTCAGCCTTCGTGGTCTCCAGGTACCTTCACAGGAAACACATAGTCTTCCTCGGCGATTATGTGGACAGGGGCAGGTACCAGTTTGAAAACCTCCTGTTCCTCATCGAGCTGAGCCTGGTCTCCGGGAGGGTACACCTGCTGAGGGGAAACCACGAGGACCTGGGCCTGAACGCCATCTACGGCTTCCGCGCTGTCCTGGACCGCATGGGCATCGCAGACCTTGAAGAGATATTCCAGAGGGCTTACTCTGCAATGCCACTTGTTATCAAGGTCCCGGGGCAGGCCCTGTTCGTGCACGGTGGCGTTCCCCACGGTGCACCGGCTGTGGATGGTGGCATATCCTCCTACGCTGAGGAGATACTGTGGAACGACCCATCTGAATCCGTTCACGATTTCGGCCCCAGCCCCAGAGGCGATGGCGCGTACACATTCGGCGTGCAACCGCTGAGGGCCTTCCTCCAGAGGAACGGTTGCCGGCTGCTGGTCAGGGGGCACGAGGTGCAGAGGGAGGGATACAGGGTCATGTTCGGTGGCCTCCTTGTATCGGTCTTCTCCTCCAGGTACCACGGTGGCAGGGCAGCGGTATGCCACCTTAACTTCAGTGGCGCTCCGCTGCTCCAGTTCGAGGTGCTGCCAGATTCCATAGACCCCTCCGACCCTGTCCCACAGGTACAATAGACCTAATGAAGCGCGCCCTCCTGAAATGGCCACACCCATCTCTTGCCACGGGATCTCCCCTCCCAGGGCACACGGCAACGCCCCACTCTTTCTCATGCAACCCTGCTCTGGGCCACCGGGGAACCACATAGGGCAGCATGATGCATTGTTTGCGCGCTGACGTTGCATGGCTGCCAAGGACCCTGGACAGCCCTGAGGCTACACGCCACGCCTGTGAACAGCAATGGGCGCCCCATGGCAGGAGGGCAGGGGTGAAGAGACCCCGTGGCTCTGTGGTGGCTGTTGCCGACCACTGTCAGTGGACATGTCTAAAAAGCGTTTATCCAAGCTTATATGCTACCCGGGTATGCACCATGGATGCTTAAGAAGGAGGGCCTGCCCCCGGGGCAGAGGTATGGCAGGAAGTTCATAATCTACGCGGACCTCGGCATTCCCGATGTTGATATTGAGAGGTACAGGCTCAGAGTCAACGGTCTGGTGGAGAGGGAGCTGGAGTTCACCTACGATGAGCTCAAGCAGAAGGCAACCATGGAGTACGTCAGGGACTTCCACTGCGTGACCAGGTGGAGCATAAAGGACGTGAGGTGGAAGGGAGTCCCGATGCTCGATATAATCAGGGAAGCTGGCGTGAAGGGAGAAGCGAAATGGGTAATGTTCCACTGCATAGACGGATACACCGCGCCTGTGCCCATGGAGTACGTAACTGACGGCCAGGCTATGGTCGCCCTTTACATGAATGGCGAGCCCCTGAGCCTTGAACAGGGCTTCCCGGCAAGGCCATTTATGCCCAACCTGTACGGCTGGAAGAGTGCAAAGTGGCTCAACGGGATAGAGTTCATAGCGGACTACGAAGACGGGTACTGGGAGGAGCGCGGCTACCACGAGGTGGGTGATGTGAACAGGGAGGAGAGGTTCAAGGACTTCAGCGCCAGCAGGCAGAAGAAGAGGCCGGTACTGTGAGCAGTGTGATGGCCTGGGGGAGATATAAGTTTTCCTTAGTAAATATTAATAACGTTTATTTATAACCAGGCCCTGAGATAGCAGGATGCTGGCCTTCGTCTACTTTATACCAGTCATAGGCATAGTCACAACCATCATAGTCTATCTGCTGATCGACAGGGGGGCCGGGGAATACATAGGGAACCTGACTGCAAGGGTGGAATACATAAACAACATAGCATACCTTGAGTTCATCAAAGACCTGCTGGAGTTTCTCAAGGAGGGTGAGATCGGCACCATCCTCGGCGCGCTGGAGAGTGAGGATGACCCGAAGAAGGCGGAGTCGACCATATTCGGGAAGTATGAGGAGATAATGAAGCAGGTGGCCCCGATAAGGAGGTCTCTGAACAAGATCGAGGAGACGAACAGCCAGCTCTCCAAGATAAAGACGGAGATCTCACTACTGCCTGTGCTTACCGTTATCTACGGGGGTGGGACATCCATAGTCATGGGCATAATCATATGGATAATGCGCGCCCAGAGCACCCATGTCGGCAACCTGATCCTCCAGTATTTCCTTGGGTCAACTGTTGTATTCGCAATATTCATAACAGTCATATGGGCAGACGCACTTAAAAATGAGAGGCACATTCAGTTCACGCTGGATATAGATAAGTGAATCAGAAGGGATTCCTCTTTGAACCGAATATGCCGTATTTTTCAAGCAGTTCCAGGACCTGCAGGCCCTTTGAGGTTGGCCTGTAGTAGGCGTGCCCTTCGGATTCCACGACTTCGACGAGGTTCTTCTCTATCAGGTCATCCAGTATATCCTTTGCTATCCTGTAGTTGAGATTCGCCTTGTATATGAGTCTGGTGATCTTGGCCCCATCTTGCTCTTCCTTCGCTATTCTCAGTATATCCATGATTATCTCGCTTCTGTCTCTATTCTTTTTAGTGGAAAGAGAGCGAGCCATGAAAAAGATAACTGCTGTATATAGATAATTTTTACCTACATACATAAGCGACAAATCCTGTCTGACAAATATAGGCAATCACCGGAAAACTTGCCAAAATGCAGGGTTTTTTACACATCCGTGGTGTGCACTGCTGTCTCTGCTGCCGTTACACCACTGGCACTGCGCTGGAACAGCCTGTGGATCAGTATTCAGTAATTATTTTTCATAATGTATTATCGGTAACTACGTATGACTTGAAACATTGGTCAGGATGAGGGTATCTGTTGCTTGCAGCCAGTTCCCTCCCACTAGGAGCGGGTACGCCAGGGTTGCCTACGAGACGGACATGGGCCTGGAGAGGCTCGGCTACGATGTTTCAGTTGTTACAGAGAACTCCGGGTGCCGGAGGATCTGGAACCTCCCATACCTGGATGGAGAAGGGAGGGAGATAATAAGGAAGAGCGACGTGGTGGTGGTCATAGGCCCCTCTCCGCCTTTCACGGAGCAGGTCTGCAGGTATGCCGCATCTCACGGGATACCTGTGATATACATCACCAACGCCTTCGTAGGCCTTGCCTCTTACCTCGACAATGTCCTCTTCAGGGCACTTGATGCCATTTACGAGAGGCTGTTCTACCGCAGGATGCTGGAGAGGTGCAGGATAGTCTTTGCCCAGACCTCCAGCTTCGCCAGGCACCTGGGCCTGAAGAGGACGGTTTACGTATGCCCTTTCGGCATAAGGTCACTGCCGAAGCCCCCTGCGATGAGGAGGGAGAAGAGAGCCCTGTTCGTCGGACAGTTCAGGGACTACAAGGGCATAAAGGTACTGCTGAGGGCTGCCAGGGAGATGAAGAGGTCGGGCACTGTGGTCCCCATAGACATAGCCGGCTCCGGCCCAAGGCTCGAGTGGATGCTAAAATATATAGCAAGGAACTCCCTTGACTTCGTAAGGGTGCACGTGTCGCCCGATGATGAGGAGCTGGCCGCCCTGTACGCCCTTGACTCAGTTTTCGTTCTCCCGAGCGTGAGCGCCGAGAGCTTCGGCTTCGTAGTCGTCGAATCGGCAAGCATGGGCATGAAGGTCGTGACCTCAGACCTGCCTGGCCTTGAAGAGGTGTGCAGGAAGGTTGGAGGTACGGTGGTGAGGAGGAGGGATCCGAAGGCACTGGCCTCCGCCATACTCAGGGCCGTTAACGACCACGTGCCCACTGTGGTTGACATTTCGGAGTTCTCATGGGAGAGGAACATCCAGGTGCTGAGCAACGCCATAACAGCGGTGGCCAGGGAGATGGGCAGGGAGGTGGAGAATGTACCAGTTTCAAACCCAGAGTGAGGGAGTGCACATAAAGCTCCAGAGGGGCAGATACACTCCCCTTATCGCCTCGGTCACCATATACGTGGCCCTGGCAGCACTCTCCTACGTCTTCGTCGGCGACCGCTCTCCCAGACCGCTCTCCCCACTGACAACGGTTGTGGACTGGGCCTCATGGTATTCGGTGATCGTTGCTTTCCCGATACTAACGGCCCTCTCGACCCTGCCTTTCGTGGGGAACCGGAGCGCATACATCATAGTGCCCGTGGCCCTGATAACCCCTACCTACCTTGTTCTGTACTCCTTCTTCCTCGTTTACGGGCTACCGCCCCTGGGTCTCCTCCTGTTCGTGATACCGCTGGCGGCACTGGTGCCCGCCTTCATAATACTCTCCGTTTACGCCGTGCCACTCATAATGGCACTCACAGCGTCCGCCAACGTTGAGAGGTCAGAGGTTGGAATGAGGAGGATGCCGTCCTGGTTCTACTTCACCATTATAGGGGTGGCAGTGGGCCTCACGATCATAGACATTGTATCGAGGTACCTGGCACTGGGGAAGGATCCAAGTTCCCTGATCTCGGTGGTATCTGATGTGGGCTGGGCCGCACAGGTCGGCGCCAGGGACCTGATCCACGGCATAAACCCATACGCTGCCAAGCTACCGCCCTGGGGAGGGCCAGCACCCCTGAGCTACGGGCCCATGGAGTTCGTCCTCCTGGCCCCGTTCGCACCCCTGTCCATAGATGCAGGGGCGCACGTTGCCTCCTTCTTCTACGCCTTCCTGACAGCGCTTGGCGTGTTCATGACTGTCAGGCTGTACAGGAAGGACCTTGCGCTCCCCGCGGTGGCCTTCTTCGTAGCACTGCCTGTCACATACTACGTCATAGAGGCCGCGTTCACCCAGCACATAATAGCAGCAGCACTGCTGGCCTGGACGGTGTACTTTTACCTCTCAGGGAGGACGAGGCTCTCGGGCCTCTTCATGGGCCTTGCTGGCCTGACAATAGGCATACCGTTTGCTCTGGTCATTCCCTTCTTCTTCGGTGCAGGGAAGAGCGAGAGGCTGCGGCTCCTAGAGGGCTATGTGCCTGTGGTGCTTGCCCTTGCGGGCGGAGTTTTCCTGATGTTCGGGAACCATGCACTCAGTTCCATAAACGCCTTCACGGGAGTGATAAACTTCTACGGCCTCTCGCAGTACCTGACGGCCTACGCGAACAGCATCCTGAAGTGGATCCCGACGGCAGCGATATTCGTGTGGTTCGTGGCTGCGTCCGTCAAGGTGAGGGCCAGGGAGGAGGCGGTGAAGGTGTCCGCCATATTCACGCTCCTCCTCCCGTTTGCCGTGGGCTACTTCTACCCGTTCTTCTTCATCTGGCAGGGCCTTCTCCTGATAATATATATGTTCATGAGGATGGAGGTAGGTGAACCTTGGAAATCAACATATTCAGCAGGAAGTCAATAAAGTCGCTCAAGACAAGGATCTTCACTCTCGCCTTCGGCTCAACCGGAAGGGCCGTGGCAACCTTCACAGTGATAGCGATAGTCGTGACCATGGGTATACTTGGGGGCTCAGGCAAGCTTCTCCAACCTGTGCCGTCAGCCGGCCCGTTCGTCGGTGATGCCACGTACCACGTCATGGTTACGCCAGCCGCCATACCTGTGGGCCACACTACGACGATAATAGCAAGCGTTGATGCATTCATAGCGAACACAGTCCTGGACGTGGAGGTCACCGTGGTAGGCCCACACGGCTCAGGCATCCTTGGAATCGAAAATACGACCATAAGTACTGATTCTCACGGTAACGGCTACGTGATGCTTGCCTACCCGGGTTCATTTAAGCCATCAGCATCCACTAATGCCGTTGGAACCTATTTGGTGTCCGCTACCTTCACATACGGCTACACGACAGCCTACGCGTATTCCCACTTCGTGGTCTTCAAGAACGCAGTATTCGCCGCCCCGCAGCTCTATATAACTCCAGGTTTTGGCCCGGTTGGCACCACCGTGGATGTCTACGGTTACCACTTCGCCCCTGACGCTAATATCACCCTATACTATGACGGTATCGCGGTCTCGAATGGTTCAGTCCCAAAGACAAACGCCACTGGCTTTTTCTCCCTCACGTTCACCGTGCCCACGTCCACGGGCCTCAACAAGGTAACAGCAGTCGACCAGTACAACAACACAGCCACCGCGTACTTCGAGGTCCAGCCATCCTCACAGCCAGGGCCGCTAGAGAGCACAGCCACACAGGCCCTTGTGATCAACGGTTCCGCCATAGCGAACTTCACTCAGACCATTGGAATGGAGGTACTGATCACAGGCTCGAACCTGAGCAATGGCACGAGCATAGGCATAATAGGCTCCATATACAGCGAGATGCCCCTAAACGTGGTCAAACCTAAGACAAGTGACAGCCTCTTCTACGACGTGAAGGTGCTCAACGTGTCTAGCGGCAACGCTACCGTTTCGATCACCGAGAGCTTCGTGAAGACGGAGCACATGAACACCATGGAGTACTGGAACGGGACGGCATGGGTCCAGGCCTCCTCAATCGTCGTGGTCAACGACACCATACAGGGAGTGATACCTGTAAAGGAACTCCAGAAGACACCCATAGTCATAGGGTACATAGCACCGCCGTCGCACCTTGTCGTCTACCTGGTCGTGGGCCTTGTTGTTGTGGCGGTTGCCATAATACTGCCACTCATAATACTGAGACGCAGGAGGCTGCCGCCACAGCCACCGCAGGAGGGTGAACAGAGGGAACAGGCAGGGAACCAGTGATACTGCCATGTAACTGACTACACACCTTAATTTTCCTGGGCCATCCCCTTGTTTTCCCTCCAACACAGGCCCAGAATTCAAAATACCCTACCTTTTGGAGAATGCAGTGGTGATCGGCCTGTACCCCCTGAAATCAGTTACCGGAGAACCGCTGACCCTCCCGCACGCCACCCATGGATTCGTAACAGACAGGCCCCACACCGGGATGGCTATACGCTTTCAACCTGCAGATGTGTGCCACTTGGCAAATTCAAGGTACCGAGGGAGGCGCGCTGGGAATGACACGCACCGGCACGGCCAACCACTGTTCTCCACAAGCACTGTGCCAGGGGCCGGTAAGTTTGTTACCCTTCACTTTGGCCGTATAACTTTTCTGAAACTTGTATACGTAATATTGTTTCATTATCATTTATTCCAGTCTTGCAATTTATAATGGCCTAAAAGGCAGGGGAGATGATGAATCGCAAAGGATGGCTAGCGTTGGCCATAGTGCTGGCGATGGCTCTGTCTGTCGCTGTTCCACTTGGCCTAGGGAGTACAAGTGCCGGGACAGATTCCGCCTTACACACACAGCAAGCAGCGAGTGTTGTTTCTCCTTCCGTGCAGGCGCCACCTTCTGTTGCAGCGAATTCTCTGCTCGCTAAACTGGAAAAGAGCGGCGTTAACCCCAAGTATGTCTACCTTCCGAACCTGAACCACGATGAAAAGATGGTCAACGGGGTCGTAACACCCCTCTACAAGGCCGCGCCTGCGCCCATGGGTATCGGTGACATAGGCGTCATGATGGAGAACGGCCACCTGGTGGCATACAATCTGACGACGCCCAGCATCGCCGGATCAGCCAGCTTCAGCTCTCTCTACACAGTGAACATGCCCAGCAGTTCCACAACCGGCCTCACAGTGCAGCTGAACGCTGTCATAAAGAACGTGACGCTGTTCAACGTCACAGGCTATTCCTACTGGACACAGAACGTGATATTCTACAACGCCAGGATACACGAGATGCAGTTTGTCCTGAACATATGGAACTTCTCCACCCCCACCTTCGCGTTCCCGCCGAACGGCATACTGAGTGGCAGGGGACAGGTCTACTCTGACGAGGTCTACATAACGATCGGGCCCACGATAACCATAGCCCCACCCTTCTCCGTGGAGCTGTACCTGAACTCAACAGTCATCGACAATGAGAGCACAGTGTTCTTCAACTACACCGTGACACACAACGGTGTGAGCATGTCCGGGTCCTACGATGAGGTCATGTTCAACTCAACCGGCGGCATGGGTGTGATGCCTCCAATGCCCACGCCTGCACCCTACTACCTCATATCCGGCAACACCATAACGCCAACAGGTTTCCTGCTCTACGACGCCGAGATCATGATAGGTGGCCCCGGTGGCGGTTCAACGACCACGGCATACCAGCTGAACGGCACAATGAACCTTTACTACATGAACACAACAACGATGTCCTACCAGAGCGTCCCGAGTGCCTATGACTTCGGGACCGACACGGGCGAGACCTCTGAGGGCGTGAACGTCTACTGGCACGGCACAACTGCCTACCTGGGCGTTGGGCCCTCGCTGCTCTACGGCATGTGGGGTCTCAACGACGCGAGCCTGCACACCTTCAGTGGGCAGATAACGCCGCCCAACACGTTCATGTTCGTGAACACAGGCAGCACGTTCAACGAGACGTCAGCGGCCTACGTCCCGCTCACTGTCAACGGAGACTACAGGTTCACAGTGCCGAGCACGGAGATAACAGGCCAGCTCCTCCTCTCAGACTACACCCCGGTGAACTTCACAGTACAGTCGATGACAACACAGTCAGTGCAGTTCAGTACACAGCTCACGATGAACATGTCCGCTGGCATATACACGCCACTCATAGCGATGACGAACTCACAGCTGAAGTACATATCGATATCCGGTAACGGCACGCTGAGCAACCCGTACGTGCTGTTCAACAACCCGATGTACATGGTGGGTACCACACCGTACACAGTCATCGACCCGATATTCGGAGAGAGCAATGACTACTTGTTCCCCGTGTTCCCGGGAGTGTTCCTATGGGGCACAACTGACTACGTCGACATGAACATGATGCCTGTAATGCTGCTGAACTACAGCCTGGTCAATGTACCCATAACTACGCAGATGAACTACCAGTTCTTCATGGCCTCAAACTTCACCCTCTACGACTCGATGGCCAACGGCCTGTTCCTCGACAGCTTCGTGCCCTTCAGCATATACGGCGAGAACGTCACGCACGCACTCTTTGATTCGAACTACATATACACGAGTGGAGTACTGTTCTACAACCCTGACCCGTACGCAAGCGGTGGCCTGTACCTGCTCAACTCCACCGACAACGTCATATGGCACAACGTGTTCCTGCCGTTCTCAGGCCTTGTGGGCCTCTGGCTGCTCTCCTCCGGCAACCTGATCTACAACAACGGCTTCCTGTCATACTTCACCGCAATTAACCCCGCACCCTACATGAACACCTGGAACGTGACGCTAGAGCCCGCATCGGCAGTGATGGTGTTCAACGGCTACACCCTCACCGGGAACATAGACGGGTATGGCCTCCAGGGAGGCAACTGGTGGTGGAACTACAACGGGACTGTGCCGTACAACGACAATGGCCTGATAGCAATAGGCGGTGACTACTACCCGACGAACGCGATGCTCGAACTCTCCACGCTGAACGCCTTCCCTGGCCAGCTGATCCAGTTCACAGAGTGGACGAACATATCCATGAACGCTCCGCAGGCGAGGTTCCTCAACGCCATAGTGCTGTTCAACGGCGTCCCGCTCACCACAGCCCTGGTCACGGTGCACGGCAACGAGGCCATGGGGTACATAACCATGCCTAACGACCAGCCAGGGACCACGTTCAACGTCTCCGTGATCCTCGAGTACGGGCCGCAGATGTACGCGCTTCCGACCTTCATACTGCACCTCACCCTCGTCCCAGGCAACGGAGCCCTCATAACGTCAATGAACGGCAGCGACTCGGTTGAGATCAGCACACTGCTCGGACAGGTCAACGCGACGCTGAGCGAGCTGAACGCCAGGATCATAGGCCTATCGGAGCAGGAAAACGGCACCTACGTGCTCCTCCAGACTGACTTCGGCATAATGAAGGCAGACTACACTGCGCTGCAGGCAAGGATATCTGGCATAGAGGGCAACATAGCCACCATACAGACTGCACTGGGCAACACCACAGCAACCCTGTCGCAGCTCTCGGCCAGCATACAGAGCATAAATGGCCAGGTGGTGACGCTGCAGACAGCCCTCGGGCAGGTGCAGACTGGCCTGGCTTCCCTGAACACCCAGATAACTGCAGTGAGCAACAATGAGGTGCTGATAAAGACGAGCATAGGCACCATGATGGGTCAGATATCGAGCATAAACGGGCAGCTCGCGGAGATCCACACGCAGTATGGAAACATAACTGCGGAGCTGAACCAGATCAGTGGCTACCACGCACCCGCTGGCTCCATAGTGCCTCTCGGCTACCTGGTGATAGGCCTGATAGCAGTGGTCGCTGTTGGTGTCGGTGCAAGCCTGGCTGTGAGGGTCAGGAAGAGGTGAGCAAACAGGGAACAGGCCAAGGATCTGTTGAGGGAAGAGAGTAAAATTATTACCTATTTCTTTTTCACACCCGTTTAATCTCTTTCAACATTTCATTTTCTGTGCACTCGATCTCAGTCGTAGTACCGGTGCTCAACGAAAGGGAGAACGTCTGCCCCCTCCTCAGGAGGATCGATTCGGTTGCGAAAGACGCCCCTGTGGTCGAGGTCATCTTCGTGGACGGCGGAAGCACAGACGGGACCATTGAGGAAATAGAGAGGCAGAGCGGGAGGCACCTGTTCTCCGTGCGTACCGTAATGCAGAGGGCCAGGCTCGGCCTGGTGCACGCAGAGCTCCTCGGGGCCAGGGAGGCAAGGGGCGAATATGTCACGATACTCGACGGTGACCTCCAGCACCCGCCTGAATACATAGTGGATATGTCAAGGTACCTTGGCGCATACGATGTGATAGTTGCCTCAAGGTACGTGAAGGGAGGTGGCGCGAGGAGGGACCCGGTAAGGGGCATAATAAGCCGCACAGCTGTGCTAATATGCCACACCATCCTGCCCGTGTCGAAGAGAATACGAGACCCGATATCCGGGTTCTTCACAGCAAGGAGGGAAATGTTCGCCGGCATAGACTTCATGCCCGGTTCATATGAAACCCTCCTGTACGTTCTGGCCTACAACCCACTGTGTACGGTTAAGGAAGTGCCGTACACATTCGTGGAGAGGGAGAGGGGCTCTTCGAAGATCGTGGGCAGGGGGCTGAGCTTCGTGAAGAACTACATGGGGCAGAACCTGTTCCTCAGGAAGGCAAGCAGGAGGATAGCGACCGCAGTCCGGCAGCCTGACATTGCCCTGAAGTAATCCTTTTCCAGACTGTGGCCGAAGCGAAAAGGTACGTTCCAAGCGGTTAAAGGTGAGGTACGTGGAAGCCATGCGTTGGATCGGTCTGCCTTGGACAAATCACAGCTGGTCGTGTATTCAGTCAGCGTGGCATACTCCACAGCCCTCGTCCTATTACTGTATCCCTACATAGCAGGTGCGGACCCATCGCAGCTCGCCTACATACAGGGGGTTGTCTCATACGGTTTCAGGGTGACCCCGCAGGACACCAGGCCCATAGACATAAGTTACCTCTTCTACCTTGCCCTGATACCCGTGTACTATGTGTGGCACTCGTACATCTTCATGCTCATCTTCCAGTTCATCTTCGTGACCATGGGGATAGTCCCCCTGAGCCTCCTTGCCTTCAGCCGGAACATGGGCACCAGGGAGGTGCTGGCCCTGGACCTCCTATACCTCACGACTATGACGGTCTTCACCTCAGACCTGACTGTGTTCAGCCTCAGCTACTTCTTCCCGACCCTGTTCCTGATATCCGTATACCTGAAGGGCCTCGGATACCCCAGGTCTTCCATGCTCTTCCTGGCCGCATCGATGACAACTGGCACCATTCCTCTCATCGTAACAGCCATGTACTCCTATTACACTTACATCTACCGGTTCTACAGGCGCCTCCCCAGGGACTACTACCTGGTGGCGGTGATGTTCGCACTCTTCCTCCTCATGCTGACAGCCATATACTACAACTTCAACCTCCACTACATATTCAACGGTGCCTTCGGGCACAGCGACATAAACGCCTCCATACTGTACGTCACCGGCGGTGAGTTCCTCTCGGTCGGTGTGGCACTCACCATACTGGCCTCTATGGTGCTCTCGCCAAGGGGAGCGGCCGTCCTGCTTGTCCCCATAGTCCTCTCCATAGTCTCACTGAGATCCGGTCTTTCCTATTACCTGTTCACGTCTGTACCAATCCTCCTCGGGCTCCTCTGCTCTGCAGCCCTCTCACTTGGCGGCAGGGGAAGGGAAGGGGCGGTGGCGGTACTTTCATAAGTGTTTTTTCATAAATGTTTTAGATTGATTCCAATATAGCCCAGCATGAAGAAAGCGCTCATCACCGGAGTGTCCGGCCAGGACGGCTATTTCCTGACACAGTTCCTGATGGACAGGGGTTATGAGGTCCACGGGACTGTGAGGAGGAACAGCAGGATGAGCCAGGGAACGCTTGAGAGGATGCCCAGGCAGTACAGGGAGAGGCTCCAGGTACACTACGGGGACATAACTGACGGAACCTTCCTCAGCCTTCTCATAAAGGAGAACCAGTACGATGAGATATACCACCTCGCGGCCCAGAGCTTCGTGGCGTACAGCTTCCAGAACCCAGCGTCCACATACGACATCAACATAGGTGGCACACTGAACGTCGTGAACGCGATAAGGGACTATTCGCCTTCCAGCAGGCTTTACTTCGCTGCCACTTCAGAGATGTTCGGCCAGCCAAAAACTACCCCGCAGAACGAGAACACCCCGCTCTATCCCAGGAGCCCCTACGCGATATCGAAGCTCGCAGGCTTCTGGACGGTGAGGGTGTACAGGGAGGCCTATTCCCTCTACATGTGCAACGGCATACTCTTCAACCACGAGAGCGAGGTCAGGGGCCCCGAATTCGTCACCATGAAGATAGCGAGGGCGGTGGCTAGGATAGCCAACGGTGACACAGAACCTCTCGTCCTGGGCAACCTGGATGCCAGGAAGGACTGGGGCTACGCGAAGGACTATGTGGAGGGCATGTGGATGATGCTCCAGAAGGAGAGGCCTGACGACTACGTGCTTGCCACGGGGGAGATACACACTGTCAGGGAGTTTGCCACTGAGGCCTTCGGTGTGGCCGGCATAGATGTGGAGTGGAGGGATTCCGGCCTGAACGAGGTGGGCATCGACAGGGACAGTGGGCAGGTGATAGTGCGGGTCAGCAGGGAGTTCTACAGGCCACTTGAATCCGACAATTACAGGGGGGACTATTCCAAGGCCCAGCAGTTGCTCGGCTGGAGGCCAAAGACAACCTTCAGGGAACTCGTAAGGATCATGGTGGAGAGCGAGATGAAGAGGTACGCGCAGGGAAAGGTCAGGGTAGACAGGGAAACCACGTGACTCTGGGGGCCGGAACCATGCCCTGAGGCCCGAGGTGTGCCACCGGCGATACTGGCACCTCAACCCCCCACCGGACATAGCCAACGCGCAGGGGCACCCCGGGGAGAATGGTCGGAAAATTTTTATATATAGACCCGCGATTAGCCGGGCACGTGGATTGGCGTCTCCACGGAAAATCGCCCTTTGAAGGGATGATGACGCCTACTGCATCGGTTATACCCACTACATTGCCCTGCTATTCCTGATAGCAGGAGGTGCCTCACTGGTCTTCGCCCCCATGTATGCGTACATCCCAGACAGTCCGAGAGCTCTGTCAGCCTTCAGCACAATCGAAAACCAGGCAGCGATACTTTCAGCCTTCGGCCTTTACCTGCTCAGCACGGACACGATCCTGAGGGCATTTGTCCTGACAGCCATTGTTCTCTTCTCGCTGGCCCATTCCCTGGGGAAGACAGGGCTCTTCCTCTCCCTGGGCTCAAATACAGGAGATGGAGAGGCAGCCAGTGAAGCTGACAGCCTGGCAACCCTTGGAGGGACACTGTCATTCCTGTCACCCTCAGGCCTCTTTCCCACACTGTGCGGCCTTGCAACATGGATGCTTCTTGAATCTTTCTTCATGGAGGCCTACGCCGGCGGCTATAAGGGGATTGTTGCAATGGTATCCGGGTCGGTCCTTGCCATATCGGAGGGTATGGCCACCGGTGCCATCTTCAAGGTACTCTCGTTCAGTGGAGTCTTCAGGAGGATCAGAGCAAGGCGACACGGCCTGGAGGGTGCCACCGTGCTGGCTACCGGCATACTCCTGGTCGTGCTCTTTGCCTTATCTACAGCATTCGTCCCGGAAACCTTCATCGGTGGCCTGCCACAGGTCCTTGTGGCGAGAGGCCTGATGATCGAGTCGAGTTCTCATCAGCTGACTTTGGCCTGCTGTCCCCAATTTACGTCCTCGCCCTGACTGTAGCATTCTCCTGCATTGCGGTTGTCTCGTTCCCCAGGACACGGGCCAGGGCCGTGGAGGTGTGGAACGGGGGCTCAGGGCCAACCGATGGGTTCTCTTCTTCGGCATTCGCCGGCAACGTCAGGCTCATGCTCAGGAGGATACTCAGGACGAGCGCAGAGCCCGGTGGCCCGTCCAGCAGCTTGGTTGACAGGCTTCTGACCATCATAGTATCATCGGTGAGGGCCTTCAGGAAGGCCTGCGGCTGGGTTTCATGGAACTTCATGAACAGTTCAATGGCCTACTACATAGCCTATGCGGCGGTCTCGTTCCTCCTGGTCATTGTGGTCGCCTCCCTGTTCTGAGAAAGCCGTGTTATGTCCTACCAGCAAGGTTAAAACGGGATTCCATAGCATTATCACTAAACAGGGAGGTTCACGAGAGACACCAGCGCTTGCGTGCGGTGTGGAAGAGGCTGTATGGCTACAATTTCCGGGCCCTGAGCGCCTCCCGCAGATCCTGTACCGGATATGGGCCCTGTGGAGGGATAATCGGCGGACCTGGTTAGTGGGTCACATTTTGATCATCACCCTGCTACCATGCCTGGAAGTCCGCCTCATGCAATGGCAGTGCCCAAGGGTTAAACCATTACCGGGCCCTCCCTCCTGAAAATGCCGTTGCGAAACATATCCATGTGTTCTATAACCCGCCTGTTGAATTCGTAACACCTTTCTATGTGGATCGCGTGGCCGGCACCCCTGAAGACCAGGAACCTCGATCCAGGTATCATTTCGAATAGCCTTCTGCCGCTGGATTGTGGGACCAGCCTGTCGCTGTCCCCGTGAAATACAGTTGTGGGCACGCTTATACTGCCTATCTTCTGAGACAGATCTGTCTGCATTGACATTAGCTGGTTCAGGTAAGCATGTTGCGGCATCCTGAGCTCATACCGTAGCCTGCCGAAGTTCTCATACACGTCCCTGTTTGACTCTATCCAGTGCTCGCTGAACGCTATATTGACCTGCGTGGAAAGGAATGTGCCGTAATCATCGTACATCTTCATCACGCCCTCAATGTACCGGGCATCGATGCTCTGGGATGTCTCAAGCCTTGGCATTGTGGATACAAGTACCAGAGAATCAACCAGGTCGGGATACCTTAATGCAAGGCTCTGGGCGATCATGCCACCCATGGAGAAACCGAGCACGCTGGCAGAGGCTATGCCCTCACTCTCAAGGACTGAACGAACATCATCAGCGAATGCCTCCATGGTGTATGGTGCTTCGGGCTTATCGGACCTTCCCACACCCCTGTTGTCTATGAGGACAAGCTTGTAGCGGTACGCCAGTTCGAGCTGAAAGTGCCAGGCAGTGAGGTCCCAGCTGAAGCCCTGTATCATGATCAGCGGTTCACCCTCACCTATGGATACGTAGTGTATCCTCGTCCCGTCAGAGGAGCGGCAGAACGGCATGGTACATAACATGCCTGTAGTCTATTAATACATTGCCGGTACGGTGGAAGACAGTTGGACTGGCCCTTTGCGTGGAGAGCCTTGGGAGCACCAGGTTCCTGCCAGTATCCTTGAAGACATAACCCTGCAGAGAAACAGTGTGTCAGACCAGGCTGGGTGTGAGAGCCACCGGAGGGATTTGAACCCCCGACCTGCTGATTACGAATCAGCTGCTCTACCTGCTAAGCTACGGTGGCATGGCAGGGATCCTCATCTCCCCTGAATCCACAGCCCTGTTGCCGTGGGATAGTTCAAGATTCACAAAAACATTTCTCTTCAGTAACATATACGATCCAAAGCGCACAGCAGACCGGGAATGCTGTGGAGGACATAGCCCTGATTCCGCGTCAACCATAACTGGATACCTGTGCATTTATGCCCCACCATGCTAGGTGGATCCGGAGACCTTAACTGATGCAAGGACACTAAATTCATCGATTAATTCTAGTGAATATTATTTATTACGTATTTTATTAAGATGCATATTAACATCTTCATTTATATACAAGGATGCAATTTTTCACTGGATGGATGGCATTTCCGAAGCGCAGACACTGAAGAGAGGAGCAGCCGGGTTCTACTCCCTCCTCGGCCAGTCGATAGCGATGATAGCCCCACTGGGTGCGGTCGCCGCAACGCTCACAGGAGCGGCCCAGTTTGCCAGGGGATCACTACCCCTCGCCTACATCATATCCATATTCGGCGTGCTCGTGTGGATCAACACACCTTACCAGTTCTCCTCAAAGATAAACGGTGCTGGCGGCTTTTACACCTTCAACGCGAGAGGGGTTGGGCCGAGGTACGGCCTGGTCATAGGCTACATGATGTGGTTCTCTTACTTCATGGTGATAACCAACTCCATCCTCTTCACCTCAGGGGTTTTCATTCCAGGGACGATAGCGTACTTCCTTCACATAAACATCGGGACATACACATGGATCCCGATAATGACGGCGTTCATTGCAATACTCACTGTGATAGCCTACCTGGGAATAAAGCCGTCCCTGGCTTACAGCTTCACGGCCTCAGCCATAGAGATAGCACTGCTCATAGTGACATCGGTGGTGATAATAGTGGAGCTAGGCCCAAGGAACTCGGTTGCGCCTTTCACCCCCGCCCCTGCAGGAGGTTTCGCCCCCGTGGCAGTAGGCATGGTCCTTGCCATATTCTCCATGTCTGGCTCATCCGCCGTTGTCACGCTAGGGGAAGAGGCACAGCAGCCCAGGAGGAACATAAGGAGGGCCCTCCTCATAAGCTTCCTCATAACAGGCGTTGTGTTCGTCCTCACGTCCTACGCACTGACCGTGGGGTGGGGCATATCGAAGATGTCAAAGTTCTACCAGTCCAGCGTGCCTGGCCTCATCGTCGCTGACAGGTTCCTTGGCCTGCCCTTCACTGTTGTCCTCTTCGCCTTCATCGTGAACAGCCTCTTTGCGGGCTCCCTGGCCCCACTCAACACAAGCTCGAGGATGCTCTTCTCCATGAGCAGGGATGGCCTTGGGCCCTCGGTGTTCGCCAGGGTCCACCCGGTACACAAGACACCCTACGTCTCCATAATAACACTGGCAGCGGTGGGCTACATTGTATCCCTTGTCACTGGCCTCATCATGGGGCCCAGCAACGGCTTCCTATACCTGATCAGTGCATCTTCCGTTGCACTGTTCATAGGCCACATACTGAGCAACGTTGGCCTCGGTATCACGTTCAGGAAGGCAGGAGAGATGAGCCTGGCCAAGCATGTCATACTGCCAGCCATAGCCACAGCCATCCTGCTCGTCGCCATGTTCTACAGCCTCTATCCTCCCGTGTTCCCTGTGGACTATTCGATAATAACTGCGGTCGTCTTCATAGCCATATCGACTGTGGCAATAGCCATATATGCCAGGAACCACCAGGACAGGATCAGGAGGGCCGGACTCACGGACGTGCTTGTCCAGGAACAGATTTACGGGGAGAAGTGAGCGCGGGCCATGGCCCTTGACCCCACCTGACATTGGATGCTGACAGGTTGTTGCCATGGCCATTCGGCAGGATGCACAGGCAGGTGGCTGCAGGCCATGCACCACCCTTGCAGCCCGGCCGTGATCCTCCCTGCCCCGCAGTGTAAAGCTGGGAGGCAGGGAAGCCCCGTGGCACCGGCCCCGGAAGACTATTATGTGGCGTGACAATGACACTCCGTGGAGTACGTAAAGTTTGACAGCCTGCGGGTCACCAGGCCACTCGGCATAATCACAATCCTCTCCTCAATGGGCGTCCTCATGGACGGTTATGCCCTGTCCATATTTTCCACAGCATACATATACTTGAAGCACACCATACTCTCGGCAGCCATACTGGTCTCCCTGGGCTCGTCCGCCATATACATCGGCATGCTCCTGGGCAGCCTTGTCTTCGGGAACCTGTCGGACAGGTACGGAAGGAAGACCATCTACACCTACGACCTGGCACTCACTGCGGTCTTCCTGCTCCTCACAGGGCTATCGCATAACTTCTATGAGTTCTTCGCGTTCCAGGCACTTGCCGGCGTGGGTATAGGCGCAGACTACCCCATAAGCTCCTCCATACAGGCAGAGTTCTCGCCACTGAGATCCAGGGGCAGGTTCCTTGTCTTCAACATATTCTCATGGACCATAGGCTCCATCATATTCTATGCCATCTCGATACCGATAGTGCTGTTCACGGGCAGCCTGGCGTGGCGGGTGATGTACTTCACCGGTGCCGTGATACCTGTCCTGGTGATCCTGAGCCGCAGGGGCATACCTGAGAGCCCTTACTGGCTCGAGGGGGCGGGCGAGGAGGAAAAGGCGAGGGAGGTCGTCAGGGACTTTGGCAAGTACGCGGGCGTGGAGAACGTGAAGCCGCCAGAGGTGGACAGGAACATCGGTGTCGGTTCCCTCAGGAACATGACGCTCCTCGTGCTCTTCACATCACTGGCATGGTTCTGTTACGATGTATCGAGCTACGGGGTCTGGAACTACACGCCTTCAATATTCATATCATCAAGCGGCACTTATGTTTCGAGCATCGTGGGCACACTCCTTGAAGAGATTCCGGTCATCGCCGGCACCCTGGTGTGCCTTGCGCTCATCGAGAGGGTGGGAAGGAGGAGGCTCGAGTACACAGGCTTCCTCCTCGCTGGGGTCTCCCTCCTCGCCTTTGCACTCACGAGCCTGAGGACGGGCATACCATTCCTGGCCACGTTCTTTGCGTTCGCCCTCATGCACCTGTTCCACAACATTGGGCCCACGAACATAACGTACCTATACCCTGCGGAGTTATTCCCTACCAGGTCCAGGGGCACAGGCATGGGCCTGGCAACCTCGGCCTCAAGGGTCGGGGCAATACTCGGAGTCTTTGCCTTTCCCCTCCTGACATCTTCCCTCAACATCTCCTATGGCCTCCTCTTCTTCGCGGTCTTTGAGTTCATAGGCTTCGGGGTAACGTTCGCCCTGGCCCCGGAGACCAGGGGGAGGCCCCTGGCCTGACGGAGGTTAAAACGGATCTCCGAAAGAATTTATTTAACAACGTGGTATGGGACTCACATGGCAATGACAACAGTACAGAAGCTGGTGATGGTGCTGGTTGGCATCATCCTGGTAATAGTTGGCGCTTACATAGGTTGGGTTGATTTCTTCGTTCCGGTGGGCCACCTGGTGGCTGGAAGGGTAGACTACCTAATAGTCTTCTTCGTCCTTGTACTCATAGGCATAATACTCCTGGCAGTGGTCGGGGGCACGTTCAGGAGGAGGGAACAGAAACAGAATTGAAAATTCTCCTTTTCAGACCAGCCTCGGTATCACCTTCTCAATCACGTACTGCATTGTCTTCGTCTCATGTTCGTACATCTTCTTCCATGCTCCCTCCGAGTCCCTCTCCTTCAGGCTCTGGAATATCTCCGTGTGTTCCTTCAGCTCGTCGTTCATCCTGTCAAGGCTTGTGAACAGGCTCACCCTAACGACCCTCAGCTTGAGCCTTATGTCGTTGGCATACTTCTCCACGTACCTGTTGCCACTGCCGGCGGCGATGGTGGAGTGGAATCTGCTGGATACATCTGCAAGCACGTATGGCTCAGGGTTCTTGCTCTCGTTGAGCTTCCTCAGTTCATCAAGAACCGCAGCCAGGGCCCTGAGGTTGTCCTCCGTGGCGTTCTTGGCAAATAGCCTGGCAGCCTCCGCCTCCAGTATTACCCTTACCTGGTACATCTCCTTGATCTCCTCTGCGGACAGGAAGAGCACGGAGAATGAACGGCCGGTCCTGAACAGGAGGCCCTCGGTCTCCAGTGCGATCAGGGCCTCCCTGATCGGGGTCCTGCTCATTCCGAGCAGCTTTATCAGCTGCGTCTCCGTCAGGGTCTGGCCCATGTGGATTTCCCCGTACACTATCTTGTTGATCAGGGACCTGTAGGCAACCTCAGAGAGGTTGTCCTTCTCACGCTGGGATTGTGCGTCCATATGATCCTCCGCCTAGAGATAAGTATTACACTAGATATAAACACTTGTTTATTATTTAACATTTGTCCAAAAATTGGTGTGGGGAGCCATTCCATATGACCTTTGCCCTGTTCTAAACTGCCTCCTCCTGGGTCCTTAAAGATTCTTCCATCTCCCCTCTCTTTATGAACAGTGGCATGACCAGGGCCTGCAGCACCGTGGCGAGCAGGACTATCGCGTACAGCCCGCCGCCTATCAGGCCCTTCTGGAGCGACAGGGTGGCTGCGACAACACCCACCGCACCCCTGCCACCCAGGATCCCAACAGTTGTCCTGGGCATGACCGAGTGGTTCACTTTCCTGGCTGTGAGGTAGTTGAGCAGGCCCCCCACGCCTGAAGAGAAGGCAAGGGCAACTGCCAGGTACATCATGAAGCTCACTGGTGGCCTCGTGGCCTGGAGGGCCGCTATGCTGAAGTAGAGGGGGATGAAGAAGCCGTTGTTGAACCTCCTGATTGTCCTTGTAAGTATCCCGTAGAACCTCTTCCCTATCATGTCTTCGCGTATTATCATGCCTGCAAAGAATGAGCCGAGGATGAAGGAGATGCCCAGCTGTGAGAATATCTCAGAGACCAGGAGGCCGAGGATTATGACGAACACCACTGCCACGTCCTCGCCCCTCTCCTCTGACGTTATCCTGTCGAAGAAGTTGCTTATCCTCTCAGTGTTCCTCCTGAGCACCAGGTCCAGGAGGAAGAGGAGGATGAAGAACAGGAATATTATGAGGAGGAGGAACACTATCTGTATCCCGTTCCTCCCTATGGCACCTATCACTATGAATGTGGCCATGTCGGAGAGCACAACGCTCAGTAGAATGATCTGGCCGTCCGCGGTGTTCTGGTACCCTCCCTTCAGTATGAGCACGGATATGATGGATATTGACGGCACTCCAACGGAGACGGAGTATGCTATTGCCGTGTAGGTGCTGACGTGCATCAGCTCAGTTATGAAGAAGACCATGATCAGCACGGGCACAGCGAAGCTTGTGAAGGAAAAGAGCACCCCCTTCCTCATGTGGGCCCTGAAGAGGTCGGTTGTGACCTCAACGCCTATGAGGAGAACTATGAAGAAGAGCGAGATGTCCTCGATCCCGCTCATGGCAGGGTCAGGTGTTATCAGGCCGAGGCCGAATGGACCGAGTATGAGGCCTGTGGCAAGTGCACCCACAACATCCGTTATATTGTACCTCTGCCCTGCCAGGCCTAGCACTATTGAGACGAATATGAGCAGGAGCAGCGAGGCAAAGATGTCCAGAAAACATCACCTTCCGGGTGCCGTTGCACAGTCCATTCTGCGGTACTCCTGAGACGCCAAACGGATAAATACTATTCTGATCATTCACAAATGTGCTCACCAGTTACCCTGATGCCTGGAACACGGCCATAGCCCTTGCACTGGCAATGGGATCGGTAAAGATTCCCAAGGATGAGTTCCCCTGTGGCCCGGAAGAGAGTGGCATGTTTGAGAGGTCTGTTGGGGAGCCCCACGGGCAGCGCTCCGACTGGAGGTGCTCCATACCGTCCTCCGGCATGGGCGCACACGTCAGGGATTTCGGCACATACTACGAAGTTCACATTGACAGGCACGATGCACTGAGGATGCCGGTCAGGCACTTCTTCCTGGACAGCAGGACGGGCAAGGCTGTCCTGGCAGCAGGGGCCATCACTGCGCTGGCACTTGCGCTGAGGGAGAGGAAGAAAATGGGGTGAATTGATTACTCCAGCTCCCTAAATATCTCGTCGTATATGTTTTCCTCCTTCTTGCGCTCGTCCTCGCCTTTGAGTATCCTGTTTATGTTCTCCCTGTTGTAGGTCCACTGGTTGATCCTCCAGGTCTTCCCCTTGATGATGTTCACCTCCTCCCTGTAAGTTGTCAGGATGCCGTACTCCTCCAGGTTGTAAAAGACATCCCTCTCAGGCGAGGTGAGGACGTTGTCCAGCACATAGTCCTCGTAGCCGAAGAACGAAAGTATGAAGTCACACAGTTCCTCTATGTCCTTCTTCCCCATGCCTCTCTTTCCGTAGACCTTGTCCAGAGCGCTAATCAACACCTCTCTGGTCATCACGGGCATCGAGTTCTTGGTTTGATTAAGACACCCTAGTTAAACTTTGCCCTGTCTGTATAATCTGATATTCGCGCTCACCTGGGACCCCTCAGAGCTAACGCTGAAGTGCGTGCGCTCAACGGGTGCAAATGACCTCCACCTTCGTGTCTTCATACGCTGTGATCTCGGCCTTTCCCTCCTCCAGGATCACATCCCCCGTGTGCACTGCCTTGCCGTTCACCTCCGCCAGGCCACTTATAATCCTGAGTATCGATTCGCCGTCATCCACACTGGCCCTCTCGCCGGTCCTCACGAACACCTCGCTCACAGTCCTCCTGCCGTCACTGAAGATCACCTTCCTGTAGCCCCACTCCATGTCCTCCCTGTTGCTGTACTCCTCCCTGATCTGCTCCAGGTCCTTCTCGCTGTCTATTCCCATCCACAGGGTGTCCTCGGTGTAGGCGCCCACCATCTTCCTCCTGGCCATTCTCGGGAAGACAGTGGTCTCCAGGTCCTTGCCGTGGTAGTCCTCAAAGAAGATGTCCAGCGCCTCCCTCTTTATGTAGTAGAACCCAGCGTTTATGAAGTGGTTCAGGAATGGCTTCTCCACGAAGTTGAGGACCTGGTCGCCAAGCGTCTCAACTATGCCGTACGGGCTCTTCATCTTCACCACGAACATGAGGAGCTGGTAGTTCGAGTTCGCAGCGTATTCCAGGAACCTCTTCATGTTCATGTCGGTTATCGTGTCCCCGTTCCTGAGGACTATGTCGTCCCTCACATGAGATATAAGGTTCCTCAGTGAGAAGAGCGTCCCCATGGGCCTCTCCTCCCTCAGGTACCTCATCTTCAGGCCCATGTACTCATCGCCGTACCTCTCCTCTATCTTCTGGCCAAGGTAACCGGAGAGGATATAGACCTCCTCAATGCCCATGACCCTGAAGTCGAAGAGCTGCCTGTCCATGATGGTGTAACCTTCCTTTATGGGGACAAGGGCCTTAGGTATCTCATCAGTTAAAGGCTTAAGGCGCTTACCGTAGCCACCGGCCAGTATGGCACCTATCATGCAACGTGGATCGTAGTTTAGGATTAAAAAGTAACCAGCCTGGGCCGTGGATGGGAGTGGGCAGAGGGCGCAGCACTCCCTTTCTGTATGTCACGGGTGAATTGCGTACTCGAGGCCATATGCCTTCGGCGATCAGCGTTGAGGGCTGTCCAAAATGATATATACCATTGAATGAATACTTGCATATCACCCTCAAGGTGTGGAGTTAAAACAGTGCCTGCTTGTAACCGTGCCTGTTTAATGGCCGGTCCCTGACTTGAGAGAGGTGATTGAGCTGGAAGGTTTTGAGGTGCTTGACAACTCCAGGATGACGTCCACACACAGGGGCCTGTTCATACTCTCCTCTATGGGGCTGTTCCTGGATGGCTACGACCTGTCCATAATAACGCTCGCCATGCTCGTGATCCCGGCCCAGCTATCGCTCACGCTCACAGAGCACGTGCTTGTGAATGTGTCTTCATTTGTGGGCATGGCCATAGGTGCCCCCCTGTTGGGCTGGTTCGCGGACAGGTTCGGCAGGAAGGTAGTTTTCGGGATGGACCTCATTCTGTTCGTCGTTTTCGCCATACTCTCGGGCCTATCCGTCAACTTCTACATGCTCTTCGTTTCACGCCTGTTACTCGGCGTGGGAATAGGCGGTGACTACCCGATAAGTTCCACCATGCTCTCCGAGTTCGCGCCAGTACGGAACAGGGGCAGCCTGCTGATCGGCATGGTTGGCCTCTACTGGGTGGGCTCCCTGATGGCGTCCGCCATGAACTACGCCTTCGCCCCGTTCACCGACTTCTGGAGGTACACCTTCGTGATAGGCGGCCTGATGGCAATACCTATCATACTCCTGCGCCTGCGCATACCGGAGAGCCCCAGGTGGCTGGTATCCAGGGGCAGGTACAGGGAGGCTGAGGAGTCCATAGAGAGGATAACGGGCAGCAGGGGTCTGAGCATAGCCAACGGGAGGCCGCAGAGGAGCAAGCTGAGCGAGATAATGAGGGGCAGGTACGCACTCATGGCCTTCTTCGTCTTCACGGCCTGGTTCTTCTTCGACGTAGCTGCATACGGAATAGGCTTCTACTCACCTGTAATACTGAGCGAGCTGGGCTTCGACAGGCACATCAGGCTCATAGCCGAGGGCGGCATGATAATAGCAGTGGGCGCGATTGTAGGTTACGTGGTCGCCTTCGGCCTCGCAGAGAACATAGGGCGGAGGTACCTGACCATAGTGGGATTCCTTGTCATGACAGTCCTGCTCTTCCTGGGCTCATTCGTCAGGATAAGCGGGCCGCTGAAACTCATACCCTTCTTCTTCCTGTTTGTCCTGTTCGAGCAGTGGGTTGGGGCCGTCACCCTCTTCTACCCGGCGGAGCTGTTCCCGACAAGCGTCAGGTCCACAGTCCAGGGAACCTCCACAGCCATATCAAGGATAGGTGCGATAATGGGCGTTGTACTTTTCCCCTACTTCAGCGTGTTCAGCTCCCTGGAGGTATTCGCATTCTTCTCCCTGGTCGGGCTGGTGATAGCCATAGCGCTCGCGCCGGAGACGAAGAGGAAGAGCCTGGAAAAGATAGTGCAGAGCATGGACGTCAACGCAAAACTCTGAACCCTCGGGGCCTACCGCAGGCTTACGGGACAGTGGTGCACCATGGAAAGGCTTTATAACACAGAAACCATAGTATTTCCCAAACCTGGGCCAAAAGCTCCTGGTCAGAACTCGCTGGGGCATGGGGTACTGCGGCCTGCGGAGAGAAGGCCAACTGGAATATATATATTCCAGAGTGGCCGCTGAGAGAGTGTTCCCCGCGGCGGAACCTCATGTGCGGTGAGAGGGGTCTGGGCCTCCCTGGCAGGCAGGGACCCCCAGGGGCGGGGTGGGCCGTGTGAGGGCTGGTGCATGTCCATGCACGTCTTTCTGGAAAGGGTGTGAACGATGGAGGTAAGGGTCAGGGACATAATGACAAGGGATCCGATCAGGTACCGGGTGCCTAGCAACATACAGGAGGTAGTGAGCGTCCTGATAAGGAACAACATAACCGGCCTGCCGCTGGTGGACCAGAGAGGAAAATACGCAGGCGTGATAAGCAGGAGGGACATATTCGAGCACCCTAACGAGAGCCAGACTGCCATGGTCATGAGGAGGGCAAACACCGTCCTGGAGGATGACAGCATTGAGACCGCGGCAAGGGAGCTCTTCAGGCAGGGAAGGAGGCACCTGACTGTGACGAACAGGGATAACGAGGTTGTCGGCATGCTGACGCCGCAGAACTTCATGAAAATAGTGGTTGAGAGGTTCTCGGGCGTCAAGGTAAAGGACGTCATAAGGAGGACGGCGTTCCCCATATGGGAGAACACGCCGATCAGCGTCCTGCCAACGATATTCAGGGTATCCAAGACATATGCGTGCCCGGTGGTCGATGAGAACGGGGACTTTGTGAGCCTCATAACTGACAGAGACATATTCGACCACGTGGACCTGAAGAGCACCAGGACTCCAACAGAATCCGGCATAGCAGACGATGAGGACCCCTGGTCCTGGACGGGGATCAGGAACGTTGTCACGTACGTGATAGAGAGAACTCATGTGTCACTCCCCAAGATACCTGCCAAGGAGATCATGGTGAAGGACCCGAAGGTGGTCTATGTGAACGATTCCCTCTCACATGCAGCGAAGATCATGATGGAGGGGAACTACAACCAGCTCCCCGTCCTGGAGAGCAGCGAGAGGCTGGCAGGCATGCTCTACGATATAGACATAATGGGTGTCTTCAATGATATATGAGGAAGTCATAGAACTGGCGAAGAGGCGGGGCTTCTTCTGGCCTTCCTTTTCTGTTTACGGCGGTACAAGGGGTTTCTACGATTACGGCCCGCTGGGCGTCCTCATGAGGGACAACATCGTCAGGGTCTGGAAGGAGGAGTATATGAGAGAGGGGGCCGTGTTCATAGACACGCCTGTCCTCGCACCGCAGCCTGTGTTCAAGGCATCGGGCCACATAGACAGGTTTAGTGACCTGGCTGTGGAGTGTCCCTCGTGCAGGAGCAAGTTCAAGCTGGAGAGCGTGCTGAAGAGGAACGGCATAGGAAAGGTGCCACTGAACGTTGAGGAGGCAAACGGCGTCCTCACCTCTGTGGAGGTGAAGTGCCCGGAGTGCGGTGCCAGGCTGAGGGAAGCCTACGACTTCAACCTCATGTTCCCAGTTCAGGGGAAGGAGGAAACCCTGTACCTGAGGCCTGAGACCGCACAGGGCATCTTCGTGAACTTCAGGCTCCTGAACAACGTGGCCAGGAACAGGCTCCCGATGGCGGCCGCACAGCTTGGCAAGGGCTTCAGGAACGAGATATCGCCAAGGCAGGGCCTCATAAGGATGAGGGAGTTCACCCAGGGCGAGGTGGAGGTCTTCCTCGATCCAGAGAGGAAGGAGTGGAAGGAGATACCGGATTATGAGGAGATCCTCTTCGTCCCCAACACAGGTAGGCCAGTGAGGGCAACGCCAAGGGATGCATTCGAAACAGGCATAGTGAAGAACAAGGCCCTGGCATACTTCATACTCAAGACCCACAGGATCCTCACATCCGTGGGCATAGAAAAGGGGAAGATCAGGTTCAGGCAGCACGAGAAGGAGGAGCTGGCCCACTACGCCAGCGACAGCTGGGACGCTGAGGCCAACCTTGATGACGAGTGGATTGAGGTGGTTGGGATAGCTGACAGGGGCACGTACGACCTCAGCAGGCACCAGCAGTTCTCCGGGCAGCCCCTAACGGTAACCGTGGACGGCAGGGAGATCCTGCCTTGCGTTGTGGAGCCGTCATACGGGATCGACAGGATCTTCATGGCAGTGCTCATGACCTCCCTCTACACCAGGAGCAACGGCTTCAGGGTGCTGCGCCTCCCGCCCCACGTGGCGCCGTACCACGCAGCTGTCTTCCCCCTCCAGAAGAAGGGGCTTGAGGAGAGGTCGAGGCAGCTTTTCGAATCACTGCAGGCGAAGGACCCTTACATATACTACGACGAGAGCGGCTCCATTGGGAAGAGGTACGCCAGGCAGGACGAGATAGGTACGCCTTTCTGCATAACTGTGGACTACCAGACGCTGGAGGACGACAGCGTGACTGTGAGGTTCAGGGACACCGCGGAGCAGGTGAGGGTGCAGGCAAAGGACTTGCTTGAGAGCAGCGACCTCCTATCTTTCCTTGAAGGGCTTTGGAAGAGCAGGGAGGCAGTCTAGGCCTGCCCCTCCCTCTCGACACTTATGATGCCCGCCGGGCAGGACTTGCTGGCTTCCATGACACAGCCCAGTTCGCTCTCCTGCACGACTTCCCTGCTCACCGCCGCCTTGCCCTCGTCGTCCATGTAGAAGAACTGCGGGCATATCGCGGTGCATATGGCATCAGACATGCACTTCTCCCTGTCGATCCTTATCCTGTACTTGACCATTCAGCCTTTCCTCCTCCTGATTATCTTCTGGAGGGCATTGTAGGCCAGGAGGGCACACTTCTCCCTGTTTGGCCCAAGGGAAACGCCGAGGTTTCTTAAAATATCTTCCTCAGTGATCCTTGATATTTCTGACACTGTCTTCCCCTTCACTGTATCCGTGAGTATGGACGCGGAGGCCTGGCTTATGGAACAGCCGCGGCCCACGAACTTTATATCTGAGAGAACGTCACCCTGGAACCTGACCGTCAGCCTCACCGCATCTCCGCACACCGGGTTGTACTCAAGTATCTGGTCATCCGGGCTCTCGATCTCCCCGTAGTTGTGCGGGGAGCGGTAGTGGTCCAGTATTATCTCGATGGCCTCATCCTCATCCCTCATCCGTACACCTCCATTGCCCTCTCTATGGCCTCGAAGAGGGCATCCACGTCACTCCTGTCATTGTATATATAGAATGACGCCCTTGATGCCGCCACAAGACCAAGGCGGTGTATCAGGGGCATCGCGCAGTGGTGGCCCGACCTGACCGCGACGTTATGCCTGTCCAGGGATGACGCGACGTCATGGGGGTGTATCGCCTTTCCCAACGCTATCTCCTTGCCTGAGTCCAGAGGCGGGATCTCCCCAAGGTTGAATGTGTAAACCCCTCCCCTGCGCTCCACATCCCTCGGGCCGTAGGAAACCAGCGACGCCAGGCCGAGGTCCCCTTCCCTTTCCAGCACATACCTCATGAGGCCCCTTTCGTGTTCCCTCACGTTAGCCATCCCTATCCTTTCAAGGTAGTCCACTGCGGCGCCCAGGCCTATTGCAGCCTCCACGTCGGGCGTGCCAGCCTCGAACCTCAGGGGAGGGTCAAGGAACGTTGATTGCTCAGTGCTGACGGTCTGTATCATCTCGCCTCCGCCCAGGAATGGAGGGAGAGACCTCAGCATCTCGTACTTCCCGTAAAGCACACCTGAACCGTTGGGCCCGAGCATCTTGTGGCCAGAGAAGGCCATGAAGTCGCAGTCGATCCTCGAGACGTCCACGGGCATGTGTGGCACACCCTGGGCACCGTCCACTATGAATACTGAACCGTTCTCGTGCGCCATCTTTGATATCTCCTGAAGGTCGTTTATAGTGCCCAGGACGTTGGACACATGCGTGACGCTCACCACCTTTGTCCTCCTGTTCAGCTTGCTCTTGAGGTCCTCCATGTCCAGGAGGCCATGCCCGTCTATATCCACATACCTTATCCTGAACCTACCGCCGGATACGAGCTGCCACGGCACTATGTTGGAGTGGTGTTCCATCACAGTCAGGAGGATCTCGTCCCCGGGAGAGAGCGAGCGAGAAAGGGTATAGGCCAGGAGGTTCAGGGATTCCGTCGCGTTCCTCGTGAAGACGATCTCGTTCTCCTCAGCCCCTATGAAGCGGGCCACCTTTTCCCTTGCGCCCATGAACTCTTCCGTGGCCCTCTCACTGAGCCTGTATATGCCGCGGTGGACGTTACTGCAGTAGTTCTCGTAAAATTCCCTGACCGCATTTATTACCTGCCTTGGTTTCTGTGTGGTTGCTGCGCTGTCCAGGTATACGAGGTTCGGGTTGTTCTGAAAAATCGGGAAGTCCTGCTTGATCCTTGCGACATCAAGCATTTATATCCAGTTCCTTCACGAACCTCTCCACTGCGCTCCTGAACCTGGGGTGGCTTGCCCTGTCGGCCACTGAGGCTATGAAGCCCTCAGCCACCATGCTCTTGGCCTCCCCCGCAGGTATGCCCCTGGACCTCAGGTAGAAGACCTGCTCCTCGTCAAGGCTGCTGATGGCAGAGGCATGCTTGGACCTGGTGTCGTTGTTCTTTATCATGAGGCCTGGCTTGGAGTTTGCATAGCCCTCCTTGGAGAGGAGGAGTATCTTGGAGTCGTAGAAACCCGAGGACTTCTTTGCCACCTCCTCCAGGTCAACGTTCCCCCTGTGTATTGTCACGCTCTGCCCTGAAACTACGCCCCTCACCTGTATGTCAGATGTGGACCCTATACCGAGCTGGAAACTGCTGTCCCTGATGTCCATCTTCTGGGTGCCTGCGCTGAAGCTTATCCCGTTGACCCTGAAGTCGCTGTAGTCGCCTGCCTGCTGGGACTCGTTGCTGAAGAGCACCTTGGCTGAACCGTAGTTGATGTGGTAGATATTGAAGGCAGAGTACCTGTCCTGGAACGACTTCACGTATGTGATGTCCGTTGTCGTCTTCTCCTTCTCTTGGAGGTAGTTGAACTCCACCTTGGAGCCCTGCCCCATTATGAAGTATATGGTCTTGCCGTGTACACCGTCGCCCTGGCCTGTGCTCATGTCATGCTCAAAGAGCCTCAGGTTCGCGTCCCTGCCCACTATGACCACATTCTTCAGTGCATACGAGATGCGTGAGTCCCATTCGACGTGTATGTCGACCTGCGCAGTGGCGCCGTCGGCCACCTCTATGAAGTAGCCGTTCTGCCAGGCAGAGTTGATCAGGAACTCGATCTTGTCGTCCCCGAACTTGTCAAAGACCTTTGCCCTCAGCGTCTCCAGGTGCTCCTCCATGGCACCGCGCATGTCCGTTATGATGACCCCGGGCTGCACCTTCCCCACTGAGAAGTTCAGGCCGTACAGGGCCGCGTCCTCACCGTCCTCACGGGTCGCAGTGGATAGCTGGGACGATGAGGCGTCCTGGTAGACCAGTGCCTCGACCTCCCTCTTCCCTATCTCAACGTAGTCCTTTACCGTCGGGCTCTCCTTGTAGTCCCTCACCGGGGCCCTGAGGAAGGCCAGGAAGGCATCCCTCCTGTACTCATATGCACTGTCGTTGAGCCTTGTCTTCAGTGTGTCCAGGTAGTTATCCATGTCTCATCCCACTGCGCCCAGCTTGTTCATCTCCAGCTTTATGAGCCTGTTCATCTCCACAGCAAACTCCATGGGTATTTCCTTCATGACGTCGTCAAGGAAGCCCAGCACTATCATGGAGCTTGCCTCGTCCTCGCTGAGGCCCCTGGACCTCAGGTAGGTGAGCTCCTCCGTGCCTATCCTGCCCACCGTGGCCTCGTGCGCAAATGTAGCCGTTGGCTCGTAGATCTCATCGTGCGGGAAGGTGTAGGAAGTGCTCTCGTCGTTTATCAGGAGCGCATCGCACTGCACGTGTGCCTTGGAGTAGACAGCACCCTTGTTCATCCTCAGCAGGCCCCTGTATATGGCCTTACCGTCCTCTATGCTTATGCTCTTGGCCACTATCCTCGAACTGGTGTATGGGGCCAGGTGGAGGGCCTTCGCGCCCGTGTCCTTCACGGTGCCAGGGCCTGCAAGGGAGATGTTGAGGTTGTGCGTGCTTGAGTACGGGCCCCTCAGGTACGATGACGGGTATATCATTGTGACTTTGGAGCCAAGGGAGCCGCCGACCCACTCCATCTGTGCGCCCTCGTCGACCCATGCCCTCTTCGTAGGCATGTTGTAGACGCTCTTGGACCAGTTCTGGACGCTCGTGTACCTCACCTTCGAGTACTTCTTTGCGTATATCTCAACTATGGCGCTGTGTAGCGAGTTCCTCTCGTACCTGGGTGCAGTGCACCCCTCTATGTAGTGAGCGGAGGCGCCCTCGTCCACGATAACAATCGTGTGCTCGAACTGGCCCGTGGACTCGCCGTTCATCCTGAAGTAAGTCTGGAGTGGCAGGTCTATGTGCACACCCTTGGGAACGTAGAGGAATGAGCCACCGGACCAGACTGCACCGTTCAGTGCGGCGAACTTGTTGTCCGTGAACGGGACAGCCTTGCAGAAGTAGTCCTTCACAAGGTCAGGGTACTTCTTCACGGCCGAGTCTAGGTCCATGAAGACGACGCCCTTCTCCTCCCAGGTCTTCTTCAGGTGGTGGTAGACGCCCTCACTGTCGTACTGTGCCACTGAGCCCGCCAGGTACTTCTGCTCCATCTCCGGTATACCGAGCTTCCTGAACGTCTCCTTTATCTGCTCTGGCACCTCGTCCCAGTTGTTCACCTTCCTGTCATCCGGCTTCGAATAGTACTCTATGTTGTCCCAGTCGATGCCCGAGAGGTCTGGACCCCAGGTGGGCACGGGCTTGGACTGGAAGATTTCAAAGGCCTTCAGCCTGAGCCTCCTCATCCAGTCCGGCTCCTTCTTTATCTCCGATATCTCCTCTACCACCTTCCTTGTCAGGCCCCTGCCCGTAGAGTAAACAGGCTTCACGGGATCGCTGAACTCCCAGTCAGCGCCCTTTATGCTCTTCAGTTCCTCCAGCAGCCTCTCGATCTGCTCCTCCTTTGACACTTCAACTTCCATTTACGCCACACTCCTCAACCAGTCATAACCCTCTTCCTCGATCTTGAGGGAGAGCTCTTTATCGCCATCCTTCACGATCCTTCCATCTATAAGCACGTGAACGAACTCAGGTTCGATGTTCTTCAGTATCCTCTGGTAGTGAGTGATGATCAGGAAGCCCACGTCCTGGCTGTAGTACTCCCTTATCTCATCGGCCACCAGCTTGAGGGCATCAACGTCCAGGCCCGAGTCGATCTCGTCAAGCACCACTATCTTGGGCCTCAGTATTATCATCTGCAATATCTCGAACCTCTTCCTCTCGCCTCCGGAGAAGCCGTCGTTCACGGCCCTTGAGAGGAAGCTCTCGTCTAGGCCGACCTTCTTCAGGTGTTTCTTCACGTTGTCAAAGAACTCGTTCACACCGGTCTTGTCCTCTGGGTGCAGCTGCTTGAATGCGGTCCTAAGGAACGTTGATATCTTGACGCCCGGAATCGATATGGGGTTCTGGAATGCCAGGAAGAGGCCTGCCCTTGCCCTCTCCTCGGGCGTTGCGTAAGTTATGTCCTTCCCGTCCAGCAGTATCTGCCCCCCAGTCACCTGGTAGCTCGGGTGACCGATCAGCACGCTGCCGAGGGTGGTCTTGCCGGCCCCGTTGGGCCCCATGAGTGCGTGTATCTCGCCACCCCTCACTGTCAGGTTAACTCCCTTGAGGATCTCTTTGTTTTCCACGGTCGCCCTGAGATCCCTGATGATCAGTTCGCTCATCTTGATAGCACCAAATAGAGCATCAGTTTAACATATTTAAACACTTTGAAATGTCTAAAGTGACCAAAGTATAAATACAAAGTTTGTATACATTCCATGTAAATGGACAACCAGGGATTCGAGGATTCGCTAACTACGCTGTTCGGCCCTGTGAAGGCCGAGATACTGAGGGAGCTGAGCACCTCAGAGAGGAGCGCAGGCTCCCTATCGGAACTCCTGGGAATAAACAAGACAGCAGTGAAGGAACACCTGGAGACGCTTGAGAAGAAAGGCTACATAAGGTCCTACTTCAAACACCAGAGCTCCGGAAGGCCAGGCAAGTTCTATGAATTAACAGAGAAGGGAATGGAGCTCTTCCCCAAGAGGTATGCTGAGTTTTCTGCGCTCCTGCTCCAGGAGGTCGAGAGGGAGCTGGGGCAGGAAAGGCTCAACGCCATACTCTCAAGGATGGCGGACAGGCTTGTTGAGAGCGTCGGGTGGAGCGGCAACCTGGATGAGGGGACGACCAGGGAGGGCAAGATCAGAAAACTCGGAGAGTTCGTCTCGATGCTCAACAGGCTTGGCTACTACGCCAGGCTGGAGATAGGCGAGGACTGCGTCAGGATAGTGAGGCACAACTGCATCTTTTACGAACTGGCGAAGGCGAGCAACAGGTTCATATGCAGTTCCCTAGAGAGGGAGGTAATATCCAAGGGCCTGAGCAGCAAGGCGAGGATAAGCGAGACCTTCTCTGACGGCGGAAAGAGGTGCGTTGTCGAGATCGACCTATGAGCAGCCCATTACTTCAGGACCTGTAAGAGTATAAGCGCATCTATCATGTACTGTATGGCGAAACCCGCCACAAGGAGTCCGAATATCCTGGTTATCGCCTTAATGAGCCTCGGGCCCATCATGGTGGCTATCCGCACAGAGTAGTGGAAAAACAGGTAGACGAGTGCGAACAGTATGACGATGGAAACCAGGGTGAAGGCCTTGGTCACCACAGAGCCCTTCATGAGGATTATGACGAGGGAGATGGCACCAGGGCCAGCAAGCATGGGCGTGGCCAGTGGTACTATACCGACGTCCTCCACTGAGCTGCCGCCAGCCGATGGCGGTTTGTCTCCCTCCCTCACCATCTCTATCCCCATTATCAGTAGTATCAGGCCGCCAGAGATCTCAAGTGCTGCTATTGATATGCCGAAGAAGTAGATTATGTACCCACCCACAAGCGCGAAGAACACGAGGATGGCGGCACCGTAGAGTGAGGCCTCACGGCTCACGCTCTCCTTCTTTTCCGCGCTCAGTGTACCTGTCACGGCTACAAATATGACGAGACTCCCGAACGGGTCGATAACGACGAACAGCGGTATGAACACCTTCAGGAACTCTATGGTGGGGGATGCCATGTCCGGGAGTTATCGCTGGTTAGGATTAAATGTTCCCAGATAATCGCAAAAACTTATGTACCTAAAGGTTTAGAGATAAAACATTTTAAATTAGTAATGAATGGAGTTTCATCATGAACGTCCTGATACTCGGTGTTGACGGTTACATAGGCTGGCCCCTCGCACTGAGGCTCCTGAAAAGGGGGCACATGGTATACGGTGTGGACAGTTTCTTTACCAGGAGGCGTGTGAAGGAGGTACATTCAGATTCCGTGCTGCCGATTGAGCCCTTCAGCATAAGGAACAAGAAGCTGCACGCCAGGATGCAGAAGCAGGTCACATTCTTCAGGGGTGACGTGAGCGATGCCAAGTTCATGTACGACGTTGTTGAGGCCAGCAGGCCAGATGTCATCGTGCACCTTGCGGAGCAGAGGTCTGCACCGTACTCCATGATTGGCCTCAAGCAGGCGACCGAGACCATGGTGAAGAACATCGTGAGCACCCTGAACCTGATATACGCGGTGAAGGACATCGTGCCTGAGGCCCACATACTGAAGATGGGGACAATGGGTGAATACGGCACCCCCAACATAGACATACCTGAGGGTTTCTTCGAGGTTGAATACAATGGAAGGAGGGACTACCTGCCGTTCCCCAAGTTCGCCAGTTCCTGGTACCACTGGACAAAAGTGCACGACTCTAACAACCTCATGTTCGCGAGCAAGGTGTGGAACCTCTCAGTGACCGATGTGATGCAGGGGGTCGTATACGGCACGAGGACGCCAGAGATTGTCGAAACTGGCCTCTACACAAGGTTTGATGTGGACGAGGTGTTCGGCACCGCCCTCAACAGGTTCTGCGCGCAGGCAATTGCAAACCTGCCTATAACGCCCTACGGCAAAGGCGGGCAGACCAGAGGGTTCATATCCCTTGAAGACAGCGTGCAGTGCCTGACCCTCCTAGCGGAGAACCCCCCGGACAGGGGAGAGTACAGGGTGTTCAACCAGTTTGACGAGCACTACTCCGTCCTCAAGCTCGCCACAATCGTGAAGGAAGTTTATGAGGAGGAGTTCGGAGGCATTGCGGAAATAAAGCACGTCGAGAACCCCAGGGTGGAGAAGGAGGAGCACTACTACAACCCTATCCATGAGAACCTGAAGAAGCTGGGCTTCAGGAGGACGAAGGAGCTGAGGGATGAGGTTGAGCTCATGCTCCAGGACCTATCACAGTTCAGGGACAAGATACTCTCGATGAGGGAGGTCATAGAGCCCAGGACGTTCTGGAAGGAGAGCAGGGGCCTGGTTCAGGGGGAGAAGGTGGTGGAGGAATCGTAGCTCCTCCTGAGCACATCAAGGTAGCTCTCCTTTGTGCCAACACTTGCCCAGTCCTCCCTTTCCACTCTGACGTATGTGCAAGCCAGGCCCCCGCGTATGGCCTCGTCAATTGCAGGGGTGAGCTCCTGCCTTCCCGCAAGCTTCGACCTTATTGATGTGGGCAGGACATAGACAGCGCACATGGCCAGTTTGCTCTTTGGGGTGTGCGGCTTTTCCTCCACACCCGTCACCCTTTCGCCATCCACAACCGCAACCCCGTACCTCCTCGGGTCGTCCACCTCCATGAGGCACAGGGCCATGTCAGCCCTTGAGCCTGCCTCCATCAGTGATGCCAGGGATCTAGTTTTCAGGAGGATGCCGTCGCCCGCGTTCAGGAGGAACTTGCTTCCCTTCACCCTGGAGAGGCCTATCCTGACAGCCTCCCCGTAACCTGTCTTTTCCCTCTGGAACACTATTTCGCACTCGGGGAAGTTCCTGCTCACGTAGCTCTCTGTGCACGTATCGTTGGGATCGAGGACGCAGACAACGTGCTCACAACCCACCTGGAGCATCCTCGTTATGACGCAGTCGATCATGGGCCTGAGGACGAGCCTGCCATCCCTCCTGTCGTACACCGGGAGGAGTTCCTTCCTGAGCTTACCGTCAAGGCCAGAGCGTGTCCCGAGGCCAGCCGCGGTCACCAGGCCGTACATGCTTCCCGTCATGGGGCACGACCTAAAAATAGCATGTGCCTGGCGGCATTGGAGAAGCACTTTCCCTGGCACCAAGTGGATGGGAGGTTTTGCGGAGGCCATTTCACTATGATAGGTGGTGCCCCATGTGGCTATCTTTATAATCGAACCGTGAGATCAAGGTAGCATGGAAGGTTACGATGGCCAGTTCCTCACCATGGACGACTACGAGTTCGATGGCAGGCGGGTATACGTCAGGCTGGACATTAACTCACCCATCAACCCCATAACCGGCGAGATCATAGGTTCCTCGAGGTTCCGCTCCCATGTGGAGACTGTAAACCTCCTAAGGCACTCCAAGGTTGTCCTTGTAGGGCACCAGAGCAGACCTGGGAAGGAGGACTTCACCTCGCTGAGGCAGCATGCCATGGAGATGCAGAGGGTTCTCGGCCGGAGGGTACAGTTCATCGACGAGCTATTCGGAGAGAGGGTGAGCAGGGAAGTCCTCTCTATGTCCGACGGAGACATAATCATGCTCGAGAACACCAGGTTCTATTCGGAGGAGGCCAACCTTGATACAGAGGATATCGAGGTCATGGAGAGGACCCATATCGTGCAGAACCTCTCGAAGCTCTTCGACTATTATGTGATAGACGCCTTTCCGGCCATACACAGGGCACAGACCTCGCTTGTTGGCTTCAGGAGGATCAGGCCAAACGTTGCGGGGAGGCTGATCCAGAGGGAGGTGTCCATGCTCGACAGGTTCCTGAGGAGCAGGGACAGGCCAAAGTACGCCATACTGGCAGGCGCGAAGATCGACGATTCCATAAAGGTGGCGAGGTCGTTCCTCAGGTCAGGCCTCGTTGACAGGGTCATCACCGGCGGCGTGGTCGCAAACGCTTTCCTCTGGGCGGCCGGCAGGCACATAGGGAAGAAGAACATGGAGTTCATAAAGAAAAACAACAAGAACTATGAGGAGCTCCTCGAGACCTGCCGCTCGCTCCTTAGGGACTACGGCGACAGGATCGTGATGCCCGTGGACGGTGTCCTGAGCCCCTCAGGGAAGAGGCACATACTGACGGAACCGGTGCCCGATGACCAGATCCTGGCAGACATAGGCGTGGATACAATAGTGCAGTACTCCGAGATGGTTGCATCCGCAAGGGGCATCTTCATGAACGGCCCCATGGGAATGTACGAGATAGAGGAGTACTCCGCCGGCACCTTCGAGGTCTTCAGGGCTGTTGCCTCCAGCGACGGCATAACCGTGGCAGGTGGTGGGCACACACTGAGCGCTCTGGAAAAGCTGGGCGCAATCAACAGGATAACACATGCGTCCACGGGTGGTGGCGCACTGATAAGCTATTTATCCGGTGAGAAAATGCCAGTACTGGAAGCGCTCAAGGAGAGCCGTGCAATTTTCAAGGGTAGGTGAACATGGCCGGGGAAGAGCAAGTCGATGTGGCAGAGCAGATACAGTACATCAAGGGCCTCATAGACACAACGGAGGCACAGATACAGGTACTCAGCAGGGCGCTGGAAGACATGATCAGGGCAAGGTCGATCCTTGAGGATGCCAGCCTCAGGTCATCGAAGAGCCTGCGCGTATCCATAGGTGCCGGGATATATGTGGACGCTAAGCTCAACCTTGAGGAAAAGGTCATGGTGCCCATAGGCTCTGACACGTACATACAGGAGAGCGCAGAGGACGCCGTGAAGAGGCTGAAAAGCAACGAGGAGGAGGTAAAGGACAGCCTGGGCAGGCTTTACGCCCAGAGGGATGAGCTCACGATAAGGTACAACAACCTCCTGGCCCTTGTGCAGGCATCCGCTCAGGGTAGATAGAGATGTTTGATGGCCTCAGGAAGAAGTTTGCAGCACTCTTCGGCCGGGGCGGTGGCAGCGAGGAGGTAGTCAAGAGGGCAGAGGTGGAGGAGAAGATCCTGGAGATCCTCCTCGAGGCAGACGTCTCTCTGGAGACGGCGGAGAAGATCGTGAAGAGGATGGAGGAAAGGGTCAGGGCCATGGGCCGCAAGGTCGGCATGAACGACCTCAGGGAGGCCCTGCGTTCCGTCGTTGTCGAGATGCTCCAGGGCGCCAGGCCACCGGTGGACATAATGGAGCAGGCCAAGAAGCCATACGTGATCCTCTTCCTAGGCATAAACGGCACAGGGAAGACAACGACCATAGGCAAGATGGCGCACCTCATCAAGAAGAGCGGCAGGAGGGTCGTGATAGCCGCAGGGGACACGTTCAGGGCAGGTGCCATAGAGCAGATAGCGATACTGGGGGAGCAGGTGGGCGTCAGCGTCATAAAGCACAGCTCTGGCGGTGACCCGGCTGCGGTGGCCTACGACGCAATAGAGCACGCTGCTTCCAGGGGCATAGACTTCGTGCTCATAGATTCTGCAGGGAGGATGCAGACCAACAGGAACCTGATGGACGAGATGAAGAAGATAAAGAGGGTGGCAAAGCCAGACCTCACCCTCCTGGTCATAGACGCCGTCGTTGGCCAGGACGCAGTGAACCAGGCCAGGGCCTTCGCAGAGGCTGTGGGATTCGACGGCGTGATACTGACCAAGCTGGATACAGACGCACGCGGCGGTGCTGTCATAACGGTCGCAGAGGAGGTCGGCAAGCCCATATACTATCTAGGCGTGGGACAGGGCATGGACGACCTCATGCCCTTTGACCCTGTGTGGTACGCGAACAGGATAGTGCCGTCACCTGAGTGACGACATTATCTGCGACACTGTCTTGACGTCCAGGTCTGTGTTGAGAAGGGGTATGTTCTCTATGTTGGCCAGCTTTATTGCCAGTTCGTCCACCCTGTCAGGCTGGATGTAGACAACCGCTGCCGGCTTGAGTGGGTGCACCCTTATGGCAATCATTGGGCTCCTCCCCATCTTGACGCCTGTGAAGAATATGATCCTCTGGCTTGACCAGCCGTATATTTTTGAGTATTCCGAGTATGAGAAGGAGAGTATGGCCTTGACCCCGTCCAGGATCGTGTATCCCCTGATGTACCTGTTGAGGCCCACGGAGGAGCAGTTGGTTCCGCTTATGAGCCTCATGACCCTCTCCAGGCTTATGTCATGGTTGTAGTCCTTTATGTCTATCAGGGCGTCGGAGGGCACTCCTGTGCTGTACCGCCTTATCACCGGGCCTCCCCTGGCCTTGTCTATCTCTATGAGGGCGTTAACTATCTTCCTGATGGATGCGACACCCGGCGACTTCCTCCTGCCCTTCTCATAGTCGCTTATCACCGATGGCGTGATCTTGAGGTATTCCGAAAGCTCCAGCTGCGAGATCCTGAACTCTTCCCTCCACTTCTTTATGGTCTTGCCCGGGTTGTCGGACATCGTTATTTCTCCGGCTATTTTCTCCTCGAGCTCCACGGATCGCTAAGAGCTTTATTATTTAAAAATTTGCCGTATGCAGAATCGTCTTTTGACGATTCCAACACGCAGGCCATGGAAATGGCTGGACCCAACTGGAGGTCTATGGGAGGCCGCACCTCAGTGTGTCGGCTTCCTGCGGCCCGTTTATCGCAATGCCTGACGGTATCTTGGGGTAGAAGTAGGTGGACTTCTGCGGGAGCAGGTGGCCTGACGATACGACGGCCATGAACTGCTCCTTGTTCCATGGTGGCATTATGATTGAGAAGGAGGCCCTCTTGCTGTCCACGCTTGATATTGCTGCCGAGAGGTCATGGGTGTAGCGCACAGCCCCGGGCTGCCTTTCCTCATCTATGGAGAGCACCCTCTTCATTATCACCTGGCTCAGCAGCTCAATGGGAGTTGCCTGCCTCCCCAGGGATTCGATTATCTGCAGGGCTGCCGGTGTAGGCTCAAGTGAGTGGAACTGGCCGTCATAAACGTACATTATGTCCTGCCTCTGCACGCTACCCTCCGTGCCCATCCTGAAGAAGTCCGACATCCTCTTCCTGTACTGCGAAAACGGCCCTGCGTCAACTATGACCCTGTGTATGCCCGATATGAGGAGGCCCCTGTCATATATTGTGGTCACGTAGGCCATCACCCTTGACCAGAAAGACCCGCAGCCTGTGCCGGCCCTGGCCGCGAGCCTGCGTGTGGCCTCCAGCCTGTGGTGCCCGTCTGCGACCACAGCCCTGTCATGTTTCAGCGTCTCCTGGATCTCCCTGATCATGTCAGCATCGGTCACGAAGTGGACTGAATTCATAACCCCAATGGGTTCCTCGAACTCCCTTGGGTCAGACGCCTGCATTGCCCTGCGCAGCACCCTCTCAAGGTTCCTGTTCTGGACGGTGAGGAATATGGGTTCCAGATGGCTCCCAGTGGCCTCCATTACCCTGAGCCTCTCCTGTACTGCCCATTCGAATGTCCTCTCATGCGGTATTATGTCGCCCCTGTCCGGGAAGACCTCAACGTTGCATATCACGCCCGTCCTGGATATCCTTTCGTGGCCCATCCTGAAGGACTGCTGCAGCACAATGACGGCATCGCTGGCCATCCTTACAAGTACGCCCTCCCTTATCCACTCCCTCAGGAGCCTCGCAGACTCCCCGGGGCCGTCAGGGCCAGGAAGCGTGAGGTGAGATATGTTGTGGGGATTTGATTTCAGCTGCCTCTCCTGCTCCGGAGAGATCGTGTCGAATGGTGGCGATGTGACCGCACTGCCGATGTCCCTGAAGACCAGGGGCCTGAAAGGCTCAATCCTCATTCCGGATCACTGAGCACGCCCTGTATGGCCTCAATATCCATCCCGTATCCTTCCTCCCCCAGTGGCGTCTCCAGGATCATGGGTATGTCGGAGAACCTCCTGTCGTTCACGAAGTTCGATATCCCCTCGAGGCCAAGTGTTCCCTGGCCTATCTGCTCATGCCTATCGACCCTGCTCCCGCGCCCCTGCTTCGAGTCGTTCAGGTGGAAGCCCATGAGCCTCTGGAGGCCCACTTCGCTCTTGAACTGGTCCATGGTCTCCATGTAGCCCTCCCTGCTCCTTATATCGTAACCTGCTGCCCACACGTGGCAGGTGTCGAAGCATATGCCCAGTACCTCCTTCCTGGAGGAACTGTCGATTATCTGGGCCAGCTGCTCAAACGTGTGGCCCACTGAATTTCCCTGGCCTGCAGATGTCTCTATGAGGATGTGGGCACTGAAGCCCTCTGGCACGCTGGCGTCGATGGCCTCCGCGATGAGGCCTATGGCCTTCTCCACAGACGTGCCCCTGGATGAGCCCGGATGGAATGTAAGGAACTCCGCACCTATCTGGGCCACCCGCCTGCACTCATCTGCAAATGAATCCAGGACCTTGGCCCTGAGGTCCGGATCTGGGGAGCCAAGGTTCAGGAGGTAGGAAGCGTGGACCATGACGCCCTTCATGCCCATGCTCCTCACGCCCTCTCTGAAGGCAGAGACGTCGCTATCTTCAAGGGGCTTGCTCTTCCACTGCCTCTGGTTCTTCGAGAAGATCTGGAAAGTCCTGAACGAGAACCTCGAGGCCCTCTCCGGGGCAGTGCTTAGCCCCCCTGCCGTGGAGACGTGCCCGCCGAGGAGGATCGAATCGGTCACACTGCGAGCCACGTCAATCTGAATGCGGTGTTTTATAAAAAGTTGAGCAGGGGCACACCTCAGGATACACCGTCCCGCATCATCATCGTTATGAACTGGTAGACGTGCAGGGCCAGGGCTGGGTTGTCGGTGTAGCCACAGGCATCGAGGTCCGCCCCGGCCAGGAGCGCCCTGGTCTTGTCACTCACTATATCTGTGGCTATGAGCCCTTCCTTCCTGTATACTGTTATGTTCGGGGGCACCCTCTTGTTCGGAGGGGTAACAAATATCAGCTTTACCCCCCTCTTGATGGCATTCTCTATCTCCTTCCTCATCTCAGTCCTTATCTCCTTCACCTTAGGTGTGCATATGAATATCTCCGATTCTGTGAGGTTTATCATCTCCCCTATCTTCATCATGACGTTCTGCCTTCCGTAGATCGTGTAGACCAGCTGCGGCTGGCCCTTGGAAGGCTGCAGCGCCCTCACCTGCCTGAGGTCCTCGAACAGTGACCTGACCTTGCTGGAGATCTCGTCCTCGAGCTTGTTCAGGTCCTCTGGCTTGAACATCTTGGGCCTCCCCTCTGTCTCCCTGACAAAGCCCTTCTTCACCAGGGATTCCATGACCTTGTAGGCGGAGGTGCGCGGGATCTGGGCAGTGTCCGCCACAGTGTCCGCGTTGGCCACACCGTGGTAGACCAGTGCTATGAACCCCTGGGCTTCATAGGCGGACAACCCTAACATCTTGAGGTTTTCCTGGATCCTGGACACCTGTTCCGGGTCAAGGGGCATGTTTGGAAAGATAGTGTATGTGCTTAAATCATTTTTCCAGGGCAGTGGGGAAAACCTGCACCGTTTAACGGGCCCTCCACCGCATGAGGGGCCATCAACAGCATCTGGCAGTTGGCCCGGTGCAACCTGGCAGCCACCATCTGAACAGGAATGCCTGTGACTTGGTGGGCGGCCTGCCATTCATGATTGCATGGCTGTGCTAAAGTTAAGTGCACGAAGCCATGTCCCATAACATATGATCGATGTGGAAATGGCGCAGGCCATAGTGGATAATGACGCTTACCTTTCCAGGTTCGGCATAAGCGTTACCGCGCTGGAGAAGGGGTACGTCTCCCTCAAAGTCGAACTTGGCGATGGCCTGAAGAGGTTCGGTGGCATGATGAACGGCGGGGCCGTGTGCTCCCTGATGGACGCTGCGGGCGGAATATCCGCAATGTGTGATGATGGCGTGGTCAATGAGTTCACCGTCAACCTGAACGTTAACTTTCTGAGGCCGGTTTCCACTGGCCCGGTTTCCGTTGAATCGAGAGTGCTGAGGAGCGGGAAGAACGTGGCCTTCTGCGACATCAGGCTGGTAGACGGCGATGGGAAACTCTGCGCAACTGGAACCGGTGTCTGGTTCCTGGTGAGGGAAGATGGGGGTAGATGAGCCGGCCCCGAGGAGAGGCATCAACACAGGGTGCCTGGAGGGCAGGAGGATTCTCGTTGCCACCGGGGGTAGCATATCCATATACCGCGTCCCCGACATAATAAGGGAGATGAGGAGGGAGGGGGCCAAAGTGAAGGTAGCCATGGGGAAGGCGTCGCAGGCCCTCATCTCCCACGAGGTCTTCAGGTGGGCATCTGGAAACGATGTGATAACCGAGGTTTCTGGGAGGCTTGAACACATCTCTGATGTGGAGGGCTCTGACGCCCTGGTGCTCATGCCAGCCTCCTTTGACACCATAGGGAAGTGTGCCAACGGGATAGCGGACGAGGTGCAGCCACTCATGTTCAGTAACGCAGTGGGGAGTGGTGTGCCCGTGCTGTTCGTCCCGGCAATGCACCAGGGCATGTTCAGGTCTCCGGCACTGCGCAGGAACACAGACATACTCCGCTCGATGGGTGCACTGTTCGTTGAGCCTGTGGTTGAGGAGGGCAAGGCCAAGCTGGCCGGGCCTGCAGAGGTCATAGACGCTGTCGCCAGGGCGCTGGCGGGCCAGAGGGGCGGGAGGTACCTCGTTGTGTCCGGCAGGGGAGAGGAAGTCATCGACCCAGTGAGGGTTGTTACCAACAGGTCAACTGGTCTCATGGGGTACTGGATATCCAGGTGGCTCTACAGGCTCGGTGCTGGTGCGATCGAATACGTTGGCAACTGCTCCAGGCAGCTGCCATCATACGTGAATTTCAGGCCAGCCCACACGGCCGAGGAGTTTGAGGAGGGGGTGTCAGAGGCGATGAGATCGGCCCAGTTCGACGGCGTGTTCCTGTGCGCGGCCCTGCCCGATTTCACACTGGACAGGCACCATTCAAAGATACCGAGCTCTTCAGAGGTAACACTGAAACTCACCCCCAGGAGGAAGATGGTCGAGGCCCTGAGGCCCTTGCAGGCCAGGAACCTTGTAGCCTTCAGGCTGACAGATTCAGGCGACAGCGACGTCTGGGGCCATTTCGCAGGGTACGAGCCGGATGTTGTCGTGTCCAACTACTATGACGCACAGGACGGTGCCTTCGGTGATGTCAGTAACAGGTACGTGATACACACAAGGCATGGTTCCTTCGACCTGGGCGTCATGCCAAAGGAGCTGGCAGCCAGGCGGATAGTCGAGCATGTCATGGGTGTGATTCCATGAGGGCCAGCATTGTCCAGGCACCTCTCATGGACATGGAGAGGGCCATGGGGTTCCTTGAGGAGAACGAAGAGAGGATATTCAGCGGTGCTGACCTGGTGGTCTTCCCGGAGAAGTGGATAACTGACAGGATGGACCAGGATGGCCCGGAGATGTCCTCACTCCTCAGGTTCTATGGGGATATGAGCGCAAGGCACAGGGTACTGCTCTGCCCCGGCAGCCTGAGTGTCTACAGGGATGGGAGGCTCTTCAACAGCTCACCGCTGATCGATATGGGCAAGCTCATAGGATGGCAGGACAAGGTCTCACTGTTCAGGTCCGAGAAGAAGAGCTACACGCCGGGGAGCGAAGTGAAGGTCTTCGACACGCACCTGTGCAGGATAGGTGTGTGCATATGCTATGATGTGGACTTCCCGTACTACTGCAAGATGCAGGCCGGAATGGGTGCCAGGCTGATACTGAATCCGTCCCTCATAGATAGGGACTTCAGGGACATGTGGCACATATACGTCAGGGCCAGGTCGCTGGAGAACAGGCTGCCCTTCATATCGGTCAACTCCAGCTCTGAGATGTTCGGCTCCGGGTCCATGGTTACATGGATGGAGAGGGCAGGGAAAGGGGTGCTGCTAAGGGAACTGCAGGCAGGCGATGTGTTCACTCTGGTTGAGCTGAGCACGGATGTGGCCGACCTGGTGGACACCAGGGCGGAGGAGGACCCGGGCCACTACTCCCTGAGGACGAAGTGATTCACAAGGGCCGCAACCACCTGGGGAGACGAGTGGTGCGGCGTGTGGCCGGCACCATGTATTTCCGAGAACTGTGCCCTGGGCAGGCAGGAAGCCATCCTCCTCCCGTAGTCTATTGGAATCACATCGTCCTCGGTGCCCCATATAACGAGCACTGGCACACCTATTCTCCCAAGGTCCTCGCATGTGAGCTTCCTCTCCCTGGTGGCGTTCCAGAAGACGTACTTCCTCATGGTCTCCTCGTCGTTCCTCCTGTCGATCGAGACGAGTCTCCTGACAAACCTCTCCCCCTCCTCCCTGCCGAGTTCTGCCACAGTTGGGTTCGTCCCAGCACTGTCCTCGAGCACCATCTTTTCGGGGAGCACATAGCCGAGGGCCAGGCGCAGCGCAACCCAGCCACCGTACGAGTTGCCCATGATGGAAAAGTGATCGATGCCGACCCCCTGGATGAACTCCTGCAGTATCCTGCACTGGACATCGATTGATGGTTCGGGGACATCCCTTGTGGAGTAACCGTGCCCGGCCATATCTACCATGTAAAGAGCCAGGTCCGTGTCCAGGAACGGTTCCATCCGCATCCAGTTGTTCCCCGACCCGCCGAGGCCGTGAAGCAGGATGAGCGGGTGCCTGCCAGCCCTGTAGAGGTATGATACGGTCCCATAGGAACTGCTGAAAGAGCGCCTCTCCATAATGGGTGATGGCAATGGCCGTGATATCGCTTGTGCAGCATGTGGTTAGATAGGGCCTTGGGCCCAGGCCTGCAGGTCGATGGGCAGGCAAAATCCCAAGGCAGACTTCACAAAAAACGATAACCTGCATCGCATTAGAGGTCGCATGGTGTTTGAGGACCTCCGTGAGTTCGTGGAGTACGCAGAGCGGTCATCCAGGCTGGCCAGAATCAGGGAGCAGGTTGACCCGGACCTGGAGCTCACCCACATAATGAGCGAGGAGCTCAGGATAGGGAAGAGGAGGACGCTGCTCTTCGAGAACGTGAAGGGCTCGGAGGTGCCTGCCCTTGGAAACATATTCACCTCACCGGATGTCATGAGGGAGATCCTCGGTGGAGACCCAATGGATATAGGCATGCACCTGCGCTCCATAGTGAAGCCTCCGGATGACACTGAGAGCCTCATCGGTAGGGGCCTGTCCATGCTCAGGGAGCTGGGCGGCCTGAGGCCGAAGGTCGTTGATGGCTTCGGTTCATCCCACAGGGTGCTGGAGGAGGTCGACCTATACAGGTACCCGATATGCAGGACGTGGCCACAGGACGCGGGGCCATTCATAACCTTACCTCTCGTGATAACCAGGAACCCGGAGACGGGCCAGAGGAACGTCGGCATGTACAGGATGCAGGTCTACGATTCAGAGACCACGGGCATGCACTGGCACATCCACAAGGGGGGCGCAGAGAACATGGGTGCCACAAGGAAGGAGATGGATGTGGCAGTGGTCATAGGGAGCGACCCGCTGACCATATTCAGCGCAGTGGCACCTTTGCCAAACGGCATAGATGAGTTCTCCTTCAGGGGCCTCCTGGCCAGGAGGCGCTTCGAGCTCGTGAGGGGGCAGACAGTCGCTCTTGAGTACCCTAGGAACGCAGAGATAGTACTTGAAGGCTATGTGGACCCATCAGAGACCAGGGTCGAGGGCCCGTTCGGCGACCACACTGGCTACTATTCACTGGAAGACCAGTTCCCGGTGTTCCACGTGAGGAGGGTCATTGAGAGGAAGAACCCTGTATATCCAACCACCATCGTTGGAAAACCTTGGCACGAGGACGTGGTGATCGGGAAGGCCATAGAGCGCATGTTCCTGCCGATCATACAGGTGCAGGTGCCGGAGATAGTGGACATGAACACCATGGAAGAGGGGGCCTTCCACAACATGGTCGTTGTGTCCATCAGGAAGCGCTACCCGGGGCAGGCCAAGAAGGTGATGTTTGCGCTCTGGTCCATGGGCCAGCTCATGTTCTCGAAGATAGTGGTTGTTGTGGATGCGGACGTGGACGTGCACGACAGGTTCCAGGTCCTCTGGGCAATGTCAACGAGGATCGACCCGCAGAGGGATGTGGTGATAATACCGGGCACAGTAACCGATACGCTTGACCACGCTTCAGTCCTGCCGAACTACGGTTCAAAGATGGGCATTGATGCCACCAGGAAGGGGCCTGAGGAGGGGTACCAGAGGAGGTGGCCTGACGTGCTTGAGATGAGGAGGGACATAGAGGAGAAAGTTAGAGAAAAGTGGAAGTCATACGGGCTGTAGGGCATGAAAGCCAAGGACATAGTGGACTACATAAAGCTGGAGCACACAGTCTTCGACCTGCCGTTCGTCTTTGCTGGCACCGTCATAGCATCTGGCCCCCATGTCTACCCAGTCAAGATACTCCTTGTACTTGTGGCGACCACGTTCGCCAGGGCCACAGGAATGTCAGTGAACAGGATACTGGGGAGGCGCTACGATGCGATCAACCCCAGGAAGAGGGACTGGGCCCTGGTCTCAGGGAAGATAAGCATGCGCGGGGCAATAGCTCTCACCGTGGCGTTCGCCCTGATCTTCGAGCTGGCCACCCTGGCGCTCAACCGCCTCGTGCTCCTCCTCTCCCCTGCAGTCCTGGCGCTGTTCATAGCGGACCCAATAATGAAGAGGATCACGGCCTGGAGGCACTACTTCATGGGCTCCACCATAGGCGTTGGTGTCCTGGGCGGATACCTGGCAGTGAGGCCTGTATTTCCAGCGGACCCAGTGCTGTACCTCACCTTCATAGCGTCCTCTCTCTGGATAGCCGGGTTCGACATAATCTACGTGATCCCTGACAGGGAGTTTGACATAAGGAACGGCCTGAAGACACTGGTCACAAAGTACGGTGTGCGAAAGGCGCTGAGGATCTCCGAGATCACGCACGCTGTGACCTTCCTGGACCTTGTGGCAATAGCCTTCTACTACCCTACATGGGCATACGTTGCAGTCCTCGTGCCAATACTCTTCCTTATAGTGTTCCAGCACGTGAGCCTTGACCCAGGGGACCCAAGGAGCGTCAGGCGCTCCTTCCTCGGTGCGAACTCGTTCATAGGCATACTCTTCTTCATCGGGCTGGTAGTATCGACATGGCTACTGAACCTTGTAGCCATATGATGGGCTTGATAAACGGTCCCTCCTGAGCAGCATTGCCCGGAAGGCCGTGAAGAGTAGCACGGATGTTAGGGCGAAGATGTCCACGCCCACCCACACCAGTGGCCTCTCGAAGGAGAAGATGAAGAGGAGGAAGGAGCCGACGGATGGCCCGAGGGCCCTGCCTGTGGAGTTCATCATGCCCAGGAAGCCCATGTACCTCCCGACCCTGTCCGGTGGCGCTATCCTTGATACTATTGTGTTCATGATGGGCGATGTCATGTCCTCGCCAACGGTGATTATGGCCATATCGAGCATGAGCTGGTAGAATGAGCCCGAGAACCCCACAAGCAGATAGCCCAAGGCGTAGGCAGCTGCCCCTGCCATCATGGTGGTTACGTCATCGAACCTCTTCATCAGCGAGGTGATGGGCATCTGCCCCAGGACAACAACCGTGCCGTTGACCGCATAGACCAGCCCCAGCCTGAGGCCAGTGATGCCCTCATAAACAGACGAGTAGACAGGCAGTGTCACGGAAAACTGTGAAGTCACGATGGTCAGGAAGAACGTCCCGAGGGAGAAGGTGAGGAGGTACCTGTCAAACACGAGATATCCGGACCGCTTCTTGGCCGTGTTCTGCCTCGCCTTCACATTCCTCACGAAGAACACGATTGTGAGGAACTGCATGAGCGAGGTCACCGAGACCATCATGAATATGAGGGAGAAGTGGTACTCGTACAGGACTCCGCCGGCTATGGGGCCGATGGCCCAGCCCAGGTTGGACATGATCCTGTATATGACGTAACCGTCCGTCCTCTCGTCCTCTGTGGTCACGTCTGCCACCAGTGCTGATGCAGAGGGAAAGACGAGCGCCCCTGAGATGGCGGAGAGTATGAAGAGGGCAACAATGGAGGCTGCCTGCCTGGGCCCGATCAGGTCAGCGAATATGGCAGCATATATGAGGACGCCTGATAAGGAGCCTGTGAGCAGTGTCCCCTTCCTGCCTATCCTGTCCGAGAGGGCGCCGCCGACGATGCTGAACACTATGGAAGTCGCCGAGTTCAGGGTGAAGATTATACCCACCAGGTAAACCGGGATGTGCAGGCCTTCCTCGAAGAATATGGCCGCGAATGGCCAGGTGGCGCCGAAGCCAATGGACCTGAATGCAGATGCAAGGCTGACTGCCCAGAGGTTCCTGTTATGCAGCAGGAAGCGAGAACCTATCCGCGTAATGGATCACACCTTCACAGGGTCATATGCCTGAAACCCTGATTTTCCCTGTGATGCTCCTCTTTATGATAACGTTTCTCCTCCCTTTCCTTATCTCCTCCGCCACCTCAGGCGTCAGGCTGAGTTGCACCCCATCCACTTCGAGGTTGACGAGCCCCCTGGCCCCGGCTGTGGAGGCGGTGCACACCGCCCTCCTAATAGGCTGGCATGTACCGTCCCTGCACGGGCCTGGAGAATAGGCGAATCTCAGTACCATGGGCGTTCCTGACAGTGACCTGTCAACCAGGATGCTGCCAGGGCTAAGGGAGAGAACGGCGTACCTGCCTTCACTCATCCTCTCCGAACTTCTCCTTATACATCTTTATCGATCTCTCGATCTCTGCCAGGGCCCTGTCCCTGTCCTCCCAGCCCTTCACCTCGGTCTTCTTGTTTTCCAGGATCTTGTAAGTTTCGAAGAAGTTTGCAATCTCCTTCAGCCTGTGTTCGTTGACCTCCCTGTAGGACCTGAGGTTCCTGTGCACCGGGTCGCCCTTGGCCACAGCGAGCACCTTGTCGTCAACGTCGCCCTGGTCCACCATCTTCATCAGGCCTATGGGCCTGGCCTCAACGATTGTACCGGGAAACAGCGGTTCGCTTGTGAGGAGCAGCACATCAATGGGGTCACCGTCAAGGTAGTAGGTCTGCGGTATCATGCCGTAGTCCACGGGATACATGACAGAGGAGTGCAGGACCCTGTCCAGTACTATGCCAGCATGGTCCTTTGCCACCTCGTACTTGTTCTTGCTCCCCCGTGGCGTCTCTATGACCACATAGATCTCCTCAGGAGGCTTAGGTCCAGGTGGTAGCATGTGCCAGTAGCTGCCGTTCTTCACCATACCTGCTTATCCCATACAGTTTATTTAGAATTGTGCATCTATGAGTGATAATGTTTTGCACTGTTTCTATTACTGTAGATAATATTTTCTCAACGCCAGGCATTTATGGGGACCTGCTAAGAAGGTTTAATATTTAACCTCCAATAGTCGCTGGAAAGCTATGGAGAGAAACATCACGGTTGAAAAGATAAACCAGACAAAGACATCTGCAAGGGAAGTCGAGATCGTTGAGAGGAAGGGCATCGGGCATCCTGACAGTGTAGCCGATGGAATTGCTGAGGCCGTCAGCAGGGCGCTCAGCAAGTACTACATCGAGCACTATGGGAGGATACTGCACCACAACACCGACCAGGTGGAGGTGGTTGGTGGCCAGGCAGCACCCAAGTTCGGAGGCGGAATGGTGCTTGAGCCCACATACATCCTGCTCTCAGGCAGGGCAACAACAAAGGTCAATGAGGACAGGATACCGTACAAGTCCATAGCAACGAAGGCCACGAAGGAGTACTTGAGGAGCAACTTCAAGCACCTCGACATGGACGCCGACGTGATGATAGACTGCAGGATCGGGCAGGGCTCTGTGGACCTGAGGGCCGTCTACGACACACAGAGGCTTAAGGCCAACGACACCTCCTTCGGTGTGGGATTCGCGCCCTTCACGGATACCGAAAACCTTGTGCTCGCCACTGAGAAGTTCATAAACGGCCCGGCTGTGAAGAGCAAGCTGCCAGCAATAGGCTACGACGTGAAAGTCATGGGCTTCAGGCAGAGGGACGTCATAAACCTGACCATAGCGGCGGCCTTTGTGGACAAGTATGTGAGGGACAGCAGCGAGTACTTCTCGATAAAGGAAGAACTGAAGACCATGGTGGAGGACAACGCGTCAAAGATAACTGACAAGGAGGTCAGGGTGTATATCAATACAGCGGACAAGGACGAGACTGGAATTGTGAGCCACTACCTCACCGTGACAGGCCTATCCATGGAGAACGGTGACGACGGCTCCGTGGGAAGGGGCAACAGGGTCACGGGCCTGATCACGCCTTACAGGCCCATGAGCATGGAGGCGGCAGCGGGCAAGAACCCTGTCACGCATGTTGGCAAGCTCTACAATGTCCTCGCGAACCTCATCGCCCAGGACATAATCAAGGAACACGGTGGGGACGTTGAGGAAGTGCTGGTCAGGATCGTGTCGCAGATAGGCAGGAGGGTGGATGACCCGCACGTGGCTAACATACAGGTCATATACGACGACAACGTAGATCCGTCCAAGCACAAGAACGACATAAGGAACATAGCGGACCAGAGGCTTGAGAGGATTGGCGACCTCACGCAGATGTTCGTTGAGGGCAAGATAAGTGTCTTCTGAGGGTGTACTGGCCCTCTCTTTTTCACTCAAGTATTTTCCACATCACGTACGCATCTGATGCGTCGCTGTAGTAGGACTTCAGGGTTGATGTTATCGAAAAGCCATAGCGCCTGTAGAATGAAATCGCCTTCTCGTTGTCCGTCCTGACCTCGAGCCTCACGCTCCTGATGCCGCAATCCCTGCAGAGCCTGAGGAAAGAGTCCATGAGCGCTGACCCGCACCCCTGGTTCCTGTAGCGCGCATCCACGGCGAGGAGGAGTATCCTTGCGTCAATGTCTGACTGCCTTGAGCCGACAATGAAACCCACAATCTCGGAGCCCACACAGTAAACCATGAAGGATTCTGGCCATGACCTGTAGAGGTCCATTATCAGGCTTGGTGTGTAATACTCCGTGAGGGAGGAGTTCCCTATATCTACGACCCTGTCCAGATCCTGCTTCCTGAAGTTCCTCACGTACCTCACAGGTACAGTGTGAAGCGCCATTTAACGCTCATATTGAGGTTCTGCGTATTACCGTTTCGGTTCCGGCAGGCATGTTGCATAACTTCCCTGTACAGTGATACCCAAGTAGTGCCTTTAACTGTCAATGATTGCGCTTGCAATTCATCTAAAGTGCTGTATCTCTGGTGTTCTAGACTCCTTTATATCCCACTTCAAGGCCCATGGTGCCACTCTTTCCTTCAAGCATGGAGAGCTTGGTAGGATGTGTTGGGCCTGCGGGTTCAGGTAGATCACACCTCCTGAATTCATGAGGACGGGCACGGGCGGCAAGGGGCTTCCACATTTTCCCGGATCAGTCAGGCCGACAGTGTCACGGGTTCAGTGTAAGGCGTTCGTGCAGTGGCCATAGGGTTGGCCATGCGGCGCCACCGGGAGACCAGGATGGCCAGGAACCCTGGGTGTGTCAGGCCAGAGCGCTTGTGAATGGATGTGGGTGCATGACATCAGTAGCAGATGGGGGGTCGCTTGGCCCCAGGGAGGTGTGATTTCTTGGGAAGATAAGGAAAGATGGCAGACGACACAGCGGGCGAGGCTAACAACAGATCCTATGGACAGATAGTTCAGGTGGCCCTGGCCGGACAGAACCTGTTCTTGAATGGCGGTGCGCCTGGTCACATGGTTCTGGATGCACTCAGGGTGCGGCATCACAGCACTCTGAGGGAGGGCACATGCCCCGTTGGATAGTGCAAGGCACTCCCTGCACTGTATCAGGCCTCTAACCCTCGCCCTGCATCAGTTCATGCTTGATGCGCCTTATCTCCCTGTTGTACGCCTCTGCAATGTCTGGGAGCCCGATGATGCCCTTTACCGTTGTGTTGTCCTCATCGATCACCGCCAGGATGCCACGGTCTGAACGTATAAGCCTGTCAAGGGCCTCGTGAATATTCGCATCGTACCTTATGGTGGGTACATCTGTGCTCATCACGTCAGATACCTTGAGTGAGTTCACATCCATGCCAGACTTTATCATGTCCAGTGAAAGTATCCCCTTAAGGCTGTGGCCATTCATAACGAGGAGATTCTTGGTCCTTGTTTCCCTCAACTTCGGGAGCGCACTGCGCAGGTCGTCATCCGGGGTGACGTAGTTGAACTCCGTCCTCATCGCCTTGTAAACCGGGACCTGGTCCATTATTGGCCTCTCGTACTCCGCAGCATGCGCTGGTGAATGTGCCCTGTCCAGCACCTGGGCCCTGTAGATTGAGGTGTTCACTCCTGACGCGAAGTATGAGAGCGTCGTGCTGAGCATGAGGGGCAGGAAGAGTGCGAAGCTGCCGGTCATTTCCGTCCCCATTATGAGAACCGAAATCGGTGCCTTCGACACCCCGCCGAAGAAGGAGATCATGCCCACTATGGTGAACTCCACAATGTTTAGGTAGGGGAACAGGGGGTGCAGTATGATGCCCATGGCTGCGCCGAAGAAGGAGCCTATCACTATTCCTGGCGCGAACACTCCACCTGAGCCGCCTGAGCCTATTGTCAGCGACGTGGCCACGATCTTCACGAAGATCAGGATGATTAGGATGTAGAGTGGCATCAGGTAGAGGTTCTCGTTGAGGAGTAGCTGCACCCAGCCGTACCCCAGGCCGAGAACCTGGGGGAACTTTATGGCTATCAGGCCCACAAGAAGGCCGCCGATGGCCGGCTTTGCAAACCTAGTTATGTTCCACTTCCTGAACAGGCCCTGGATGCCGTAGAACACATTTACATAGACCTTGCCAAGCAGGCCTGCCAGGATGCCCACAAGGGCGTACGCGAGCAAAGATTCCGGCCTCTCGAAGAAGAGGAATGAGGGGTCAGTGTAGAAGATTGGCCTGTACTGAAAGAGGTAACCGAAGATGGAGTAGCCGACCACTGACGCTATTATTGAAGGTATGAGGGCCTCCACCTCGAAGTCGCGCCTGTAGAGTATCTCGGTGCTGAGAAGGGCCCCACCCAGGGGTGCCATGAATATGCTGCCTATGCCCGCGCCGATCCCAGCTGCCTCTGCGATCCTCCTGTCGTGGTCGTTGAGACTGAAGACATCTGCTACGAATGAGCCGAAGCCAGCCGCTATCTGTGCTGTCGGGCCCTCCCTGCCGGCGCTGCCACCTGAGCCTATGGTTATTGCAGAGGCCACCAGCTTTACTATTGGCACCCGCCTCCTTATCTTTCCGTTATTGTTATGGAAAGCGCTTATTGCCGCATCCGTGCCGTGCCCCTCGGCCTCAGGAGCCAGGTTGTAGACTATCAGCCCGCTCAGGATGCCTCCTGCGGCCAGTGAAATTGGAAGCAGGTACCACCTGTAGTGGCCAAGGGTGTATGCCAGGCTCCCACCTTCGCCCAGGGGCTCCGGTGGCACGAACCCCGTTATGCCGGTCAGCATGAGTCCAGTCATCAGCTTGATCAGGAAGTAAAAGGCTATAGAGCCCACGCCGGCAACGATCCCTATCAGGATACCCAGAAAGACCCACTTTGTCACATCGTTCCTGAGTATCCACTGCAGGCCTTTACGGGATGCAGCTCGTGCCGGCTCAACCATACGTTATGCACTTTCCAGCGTTTAAGCATATCGATTGATCATTCTTAAATCTCTGCTCGCCAGGAATGCTCCTGTGCTGCGGGGCCATGGCCACCGTCCATATGAAAAATGCACCTGCGACGTTTCTGGGATCATTGATCCCAGGGAATGGCATTACCAGCAGATGCGCCTCCGGTGCCTGACCATGGGCTGCGCTGCATAACCATCATGGGAAAGCAGGTGGATCCTGGCAACCTTTCAGCAACCGGTTCCCTGACTGTACATTGGCCGCAGGCCCTCGGCAAGGCAGGCGAGGGGCCGCGTGCACCAGTCACCCTTCATGCGAAAAGCCAGGGACGGGCTGGGTGGTGAATGCGCCTGCATTCTACAGATTGCCTAGTTCCTGGACATCGTGAAGAAGGCCTCTGCATCCCTCACTGGGTCCAGGCTCTCCCTCATGTCAGGTATGTACTTCCTGAACATGCTCGCCCTCCTGTCCAGTATCACGGCCATCCCAACGTCGTCCTCCCTCCTTATGAGCCTGCCTATCTCCTGCTTCAGCTTGATCACCGTCGGGAAGACGACTGCGTATTCCCACCCGCGACCGTACTTGCGCTCATAGTACTCCTGGAGTGCCCTCTGCTGTGCCGTGGGCTTTGGAAAAGGAAGGCCTGCTATGATGACCATCTCCAATTCGGAACCGGGGAAGTCCATCCCCTCTGCGATCCTACCCCCTGTGACCGCGAAGAGTGGCAGCCCCCCTTTTCTGAACCTGTTCACCAGGTCCATGACCTCGATCTGGCTCATATCCCTCTCCTCGTTCAGGTAGCGCATACCATCGAGGTATCCGCAGACCTTCTGCTTGACGTTGTATGAGGGGAAGAAGACAAGCGTGTTCCTTGCCACCGTCGATATGAGGTCCCTTATCATCCGGGCCATCCTCTCTGCAGTCTCCTCGTTGAACTCACTGAACCTCGTGCTCAGGCCGCTATAGTACACGATCGACCTGTTCTCGCGCGGGAACATGTATGGTACTGAGAGGAAATTCATATCCTCGAAGCCTGTTAGATCCCGGTAGACATCAAATGGGGCCAGAGTGCCCGACATGTGTATTGTCTTCGATACCTTCAGCGGCGTGAGGAGCGAGGAGGGGTCAAGGCACGCCGCTATCAGCTTTCCGCCCCCTTCAGAGGAGGCAACAGCAACGTACCTATCCTCATCCACGTTTTCCCATGCGGACAGGACGTTGTAGAGGTGCAGTATCCTGCTCCTCGGCACCTTCCCCGACTTTTCCTTCTGCTCGGCCACGAACTCGCCCATTATCTCCAGGTAGCGGAGCAGGTCATCGTATGTCTCGCCTGAGATGTGGTTGCCCACCATGATGTACTCCCTGAGGTCTGAAAACGGTATCCTGACCTCCTCGCTCTCTCCGACCTTGTCCCTGACTATGTCGTATATGGCGTTCCTCACCATCTCGCACAGATCGGAGGTCCTGTAGCCAGGCATGAGCTCGAAGTCGCCGTACTCCTGGGCCTCGCGCTCTGAGGCGTTCACTGAACCGACAGCAATCTCGAATGAGGCCAGCTCTCTTGCTATTGTGGGAATGTTGTGCGCCTCATCCAGCACAACCACAAGGTCCTCCCTCTCCACACCCCAGCTGTACAGGAGCCTCTGCGCCGTCACGGGGTTCAAGTAGAGTGCATAGGGCACTATGACGATTTCAGCGTCCCTCAGTGCCCACTTGAGGGCCTCGTACGGGCACACCACGTTGTCCAGGCCGTAGTTGTAAATGGAGTCCACATCCGGGACTGTGCTGTATATGTACGAGGAGACCTCGGGCGAACTGACCTTCTCGTTGTAGTAAATGCACGCGCTCTGGTCACCGTTCAGCACCTTTTTCTTCCTGAGGGAGCAGAACCTTGAGAGGGATTCCGAGGTGAAGTCCCTGGACTCCTCGATCTCGCCGTAAAGCAGGCAAAGGTTGGCCCGTCCCTGGAATGGCACTGCCCTGATCTCCTCGCCCCTTTTCAGGAGGCGGAGCTCCTTTATCACCTGCTCCTGCTGGCTGTTTGTCCTGGTTACATAGAGGACCTTCTTCCCCTTCCTCCTTGCGAACTCGATGGCGGCGACCAGTGCAGTTATCGTCTTGCCGGTGCCGGTTGGGGACTCAAAGGCAACGCTGCTGCCACCCTCAAGCTTCGCGTGTATGAAGCGTATGATCTCTTCCTGATAGGTTCTGAGCGTGTATGGCAGGTTCAAACTGTCTACACCTGCTTCTCCGATAAGCTCTCGTATTTATCCCTGAGTTCCTTTGAGTCCGGGTATGCCCTGATGCCTTCCTCTAGCACCTCTATGGCACTCTCCCTCATACCTGCCTTTATGAAGAGGTCCGCAGCGTCCACGTAGTATGCAGGCACCCCGGGCGTCAGCTTTATGATCTCCAGCATGTCGCGGGCCGCTTCCCCGTACTTTCCCATGTATGCGAGGAGCTCGTGCCTGCGGTAGAGAAATATTGGGTCCTGTGAGTTGAGCTGCACTGCCTTCGTGTAGTCGGCCAGAGCGTCCTGGAACCTCTGCATCTTCCAGTAGACGTTTCCCCTGTTGTAATAGTAGTCTGGCACGTCGCCCTCCAGTTCAATTGCCCTGTTGAATGCCTTCAGTGCTTCCTCAAGGTTCCCCATGTCCTCGTAAACGGAGCCAAGTGCATTGTGGTAGTCCGCGTGCTCCGGGTATAACTCTATAGCCTTCTTGTAGTCCTTGACGGCCTGTTCCAGCATCTTCATCGAGTAATATGCCAGGCCCCTGTTGTAGTAAAAGTCCGGCTCGTTGTCCAGGATCTTTATGGCCTTCGTGAATTCCTTTATTGCCTCAGGGTACTTCTGTATGTTGAAGTATGATATCCCCCTCTCATTGTAATCGTCCGCAAGTTCGGATCGGTCCAGAGGTTTGAAGTTGCTTGACACGATATCCACATGTCTAGCTAGTGTTAAACGTTTCCCCACCTTCTCCAGATCCATAGGGGGTGGTCGTTTGGCCACGAAAAATGGTGAGGGTTACCTGTCACCCTAAGAGATCAGATGGAGGCCTTGATGGCCCTCTCCAGGGCCTCAACACCCATGTCTGCCTGCTCCTCCGTTATTATGAGTGGAGGTATTATCCTTATGGCGCTCTGGCCTGTGGAGAGGAGTATCAGGCCGTTCTCGAATGCCTTGTATTCCACCCTGTCCCTCAGCTCCCTGGCCGGCTCCTTTGTCTTCCTGTCCCTCACGAAGTCTATGGCCAGCATCAGGCCGATGCCCCTCACATCGCCTATGCACTCGTACCTCTCTGACAGCTCCTGGAGCCTCTTCTTCAGGTATGGCCCCACCCTGTTCACATTGTCAAGGACCTTCTCCTCCTTCATGACCCTGATGGTCTCTATGCAGGCGACAGAGGCCAGCACGTTGCCACCGAACGTGTTGGAGTGCAACCCCGACTCTGGGAAGTCCAGCCTCTCGTGCACTATTGCGGCTCCCATGGGTATGCCCGATGCGATTGCCTTGGCCACTGTAAGCACCTCAGGCTCTATGCCAAAGTGCTCTGATGCGAAGAACTTCCCTGTCCTCCCGAACCCGGTCTGGACCTCGTCCACCATGAGGAGGATCCCGTTTTCGTCCGCCAGCTTCTTCAGTGACCTTAGGAAGCCCTTCGGCGGAACAACGTATCCCCCCTCTCCCTGTATGGGCTCCACCAGGAACCCCGCCACGTTTTCCGGCGGCAGGTAGGTCTTGAGGACGAAGCGGTCGATGTAATCGATCGTCCTGTTCACCAGCTCTTCTGGCTCCTCGTACCCGTCTATGCCGAACGGGTTCCTGTATGGGTCAGGGAAAGGCACGTGCTCCACTCCAGGCATGGAGGGGAAGAAGCCCTTCTTCTGGATGGGCTTCGATGCAGTGAACGACAGCGAGCCCTGGGTCCTGCCATGGAACCCGCCTATGAAGCCTATAAACTGCTGCTTCCCTGTGGCGGCCTTGGCGATCTTGATGGCAGCCTCATTGCTCTCCGTCCCGCTGTTGGTGAAGAAGACCTTCTTCCTGAAGCTCCCTGGCGTCACTGACACCAGTTCCTCTGCGGCCAGTACCTGTTCCTCGTAGTAGAAGTCCGTGCCGGCAAAATGCCATAGCTTCCTGAGCTGCTCCTCCACCCTTGCGGTGACCCTGGGGTGCACGTGGCCCAGGTTGGTGACGCTGATCCCGCTCGCCATGTCAAGGTAAACGTTTCCGTCGACATCCTCCACAAAGACGCCCCTTGCCCTCCTCGCGACTATTGGGAGTGACTTTGTGCTCTTTGCCAGCACATCATGGTCTCTCTTCACTATCTTCTTGGCCTCCGGCCCTGGCGGAGTTACCCTGATCTGTATCCTGTTGAGCTCGGCGGATGCCTTTGATTCCTTCATCATGTGTATCGGAAAAATTATACAAACTAATAATATATATTTTATTCAAACATAATCGTATGGTTATTACGAGATTCGTAATGCCAGGGGTAAGGGTGGCTTTACAGGAATGATAAACTTTGAGGAAAGTTTTAACCACAGCACAGGCATAGTAAAGGGATGAAGGGTCAGGCCACCGCCGCTTACGAGGAGTTCTACAGAGACGAGATAACGGACATGGAGTTCTACAGGAAACTCTCTGGAACCATGAAGGGCACCGACCTTGGAGACAGCCTCGCCAGGCTCTCCGATGTCGAGAGGGAACACTCCGACTTCTGGAGGAAGGCAATAGAGAGTAGCGGGGAGAGCGTATCGCACATAAGGCCCAGGTATGGCAAGATCTCGCTCCTACTCTTTCTGAGGCGAATACTGGGAACGGTGCTTACGGTTAGGATGCTGGAGCACGGGGAGATATCAACTGTGAAGATGTACAGGGAATACGCTGACAGCCTGCCGGACGGTGACCCGATGAGGCAGGGCCTGGAGAAGATAATAAGGGAAGAGGTGAGCCACGAGGAGATATTCCAGAACAGTATAGAGAGGACGAGGAAGGATGTCCAGAGGAGCAGGGACATAATCTACGGCATGAGCGACGGCCTTGTGGAGGTCCTGGCCGCACTGGCCGGGCTCTCCGCCATAATAGTCGATCACTTCATAATCGCTCTGGGTGGACTGGTGGTTGGAATAGGTGGCACGATAAGCATGACTGTGGGCGCGTACCTGTCACAGAGCACAGAGAGCCAGTACAGGATAAACGAGGAGATGAAGAAGAGCCTGTTCAGGATGGACGGCAGGGCCGAGAGTAAGATAGCGAGCATAGAGGGTGAGAGTGCAGAGTCGGCCCTAACCGTGGCCTACTCCTATATCATAGGCGCACTGGTGCCAATAGTTCCATTCCTTTTGCTGCCCAGGATACCTGCCCTCGCAGTGTCAGTGGTACTGGTTGCGGTGGCAGAGGCTCTCTCAAACTCAATAGTCTCGCTCTCTATGGGGCTGAGCATAGGCAGGAATGCCATAAAGGCCACAGCGCTCTCGCTCATAGCCTCAGCTGCCACATACACGGTTGGTGAACTCTTTCATATCTTCCTGCACATTACTGTCCTATGACTGAAGACAGGCACCTTCCGCCCTTCATACTCTCGAACCCGCTCCGGGTACTGGAGCCATCACCGCTGAGGATCGTTGCACAGTACCTCCCTGAGTCCGGCGTGATCTGCGACTTGGGCTCTGGCCCTGGCTACTTCACGGAAAAGATCGCGAAGATGAGGCCAAAAGCCAAGGTCATTGCAATCGACCCTGACAGCAGGGCGGTTGACGTGCTCAGGCGGAAGGTGGAGGCCAGAGGGTTGAAGAACGTGGAGGCCCATCTCTCAAGGGCCTCGGAGCTGGGCTTCATTCCCGACGGTTCTGTGGACTTCATATTCTCTCACCTCATGCTCTGCTGCGCGGTCGACCACAGGGGAGCGGTGGCTGAGGCCCTCAGGATACTCAGGGGTGGTGGCATGATCTTCATGAGTGTCACTGGCAGCGGGAGGAAGAGCCGGGACGTCAGGGACGTGGATAGTGAGGAGTGGGAGGGCATAATGCACCTCTTCAATGCCTTTGCCTCCGGCAGGTCGGTGGCCTACAGGTGGTTCCTGGGCAGGAAGGGTGCTGGAAAGGATTATTGACCTTTCACCCATGCCTGGATATGGAGGGCCAGCACAAGTTCGACTACGCCAGGATATCGGAGATGCGCTCAAGGTACGTCCCGGACGCTGCCGTCCTCTCCGCTGTGCTGCCAGGGCCATCAGACACGATAATAGATGTGGGGTCAGGTGACGGTTACTACTCGATCCTGTTCTCAAGGTTTGCGTCCAAGGTATACGCTGTCGAGAGGGACAGGGACGCAGCCAGGTACATTGAGGACAGAGTGAAGGGAGGTGGCGTGAAGAACGTGGATGTGTGGAACACGGACATATGCGAGGTCTTTCCCGAGGTGCAGTTCAACAAGGTGTTCTTCAGCAACAGCTTCCACGACCTCAGGTGCCGTGAGGGCCTGATCGATGTCCTCCTGAACAGGTCACGCCCGGGCCTCCAGGTCACCTTTGTAGAGTTCAAGAAGGTGGAGAGCATAGGGCCGCCCCTTGAGGTCAGGATAGCGGATAACGAACTGGCAACGCTCATGACCGGTAGGGGATTCAGGCTTGTCAGGAAGGCTTACCTGGAGATACACTACATCCACACATATGAATTGCAGGGCCACGGAGACAACAAGAAAACATTATAAGACCCGTTTAAATAAACCCACCGATTGTGATGGTCCATGACTGATCCAAGGAAAGTGCCGCCAGACGCATTACTATCTGCATTGGCAGAGAAGCTGAAGCTTGATGACAGGATAAAGGAACCAGAGTGGACAAAGTACCTGAAGGCAGGGATACACAGGGAGAGGCCTTGGCAGAACGATGACTGGTATTATGTGAGGCTCGCCTCCACGCTCAGGAAGGTTTACCTGAACGGGCCTGTGGGCATATCCAGACTCAGCGAGGAGTATGGGGGGAAGGTGGACAGGGGGTCGAAGAGGTACCACCCGGCAAAGGGGAGCAGGTTCATAGTCAGGCACATGCTCCAGACCCTTGAATCGCTGGGGTATGTGAGGAAAGACGGTACAAAGGGAAGGGTGATATCACCACAGGGCCAGTCCCTGATAGACAAGGTGTCAAGGGAGGTGCTGCAGAAGCTCGCTGAAAAGGAGCCATCGCTTGCCAAGTACATCTGAAGTGGTAGAGATGGATGATGATGAGGAACTGGAGGCGCTGAGGCGCCGTAAGCTTGAGGAGATGCAGAGGAGCCTGGCCGAGCAGCAGATAGTGCAGGAAAGGCAGAGGCAGATAGAGGCTGAGAGGGCCAGGAGACAGCAGATCCTCCGCCAGATCCTTGATCCTGAAGCCAGGGAGAGACTGGCAAACGTGAGGCTCGTGAGGCCGGACCTGGCAGACAGCGTTGAGAACCAGCTGATCCAGCTTGCGTCAATGGGCAGGATCAACAGGGTCCTGACTGATGCAGACATAAGGCAGCTGCTCGAGAGGCTGAGCGAGAACAAGAGGGAAACGCACATTGAGAGGAGGAGTAAGTAATGAGCAGGAATAAGGGACTCGGAAGAAAGATCAGGCTTCTGAAGAAGGTGAAGCAGAACAGCAGGGTACCAGCCTGGGTAATGATGAGGACGAACAGGAAGGTAATACAGAACACCAAGAGGAGGAACTGGAGGAGGTCCTCGCTGAAGCTGTGAGGTGGATGGCATGGTGGAGACACAGCAGGCCACTGACGAGATTGTGCTGAACGTCCCCCTTAGGGATGCCAGGGTCGTTTCAAGGACGAGAAAGGCTGATACCGCAATAGAGGAACTCAGGCGCTTCATAGCAAGGCACACTAGGACCGAGAGGGGTAAGATCTGGATCGACAACAAGGTGAACGAGAAGGTCTGGGAGAGGGGCAAAAAGAAGGTCCCTGGGAAGCTCACGGTGAAGGTCGTGAAGCTCCAGGACGGCACAGTCGAGGTAATAATGCCTTGAGCATGATAAAGAAGATATCCATTCTCAAGAACAATTTTATAGGCCTCTACGCCAGGGTGTGGGAGGACATTGCATTCTTGCCTTTGGGCGTTGAGCAGGAGACTGTAAGGGAGTTCGAGGAGAGCATGGGTGTCAGGGTCGAAAGGGTTCTGATCAACCAGAGCTACCTCATAGGATCGCTAATGGTCATGAACTCCAACGGCATAATTGTGGCCAGGAACGGAACAGACGAGAGGCTTCCAGAGGACCTCAACGGCAGGAACGTCCTCTTCCTGAAGGACAAGATCAACGCCGTCGGCAACGACATCATAGCCAATGACCGAGGGGCCATAATACACAGGGGTTTCAGCGCGTCCTCAAAGAAGAAGATAGAGGACACGCTCGGCGTTGAGGTGATCAAGGGCACCATAGGGAAGATAAAGACCGTGGGAAGCGCTGCCGTGATCTCCAAGAGAGGGATGCTCGTGACGCCCGAGGCGGATGAAGATGAGATGAAGTTCCTGTCAGAGTTCTTTGGTGTGCCAGTGAAGTCGGGCACAGCGAACTTCGGTAACATATACGTCGGTTCCTCCGTGCTGGCCAACAGCAGGGCAGTCTTTGTGGGGAAGGAGACCACACCGATAGAGATAGGAAGGATAGACGACGTCCTCTCGTGACAGTGGCGCCATGATTAAGTATTTATAAGGAACACAATGGCAGTCATGTGAGTGGCATCGGTGCTCCTGCTGTCCAGATCCCACCATCTTTTCTCCCAATAGTCCTCATTCTGGTAGTCTGGCTTGTTTACAGGCTCTACAGGGGGCTCCACGGCTCAAGGTTCAGTGTATCGAGAATCGTCGTCAGGACGGTGATATACGTCCTGCTATTCCTTACCGTTGTCGATGCCGGGATATTGAGTGTACCTTTCCTGATAGTTGCCCTGATCGCCGGCCTTGTTGCGGGCCTTGTCTACGGAAGGGGCGTTTCCTTCAGCCTTGTGGAGGGGAGGCAGTACTACAGGCGTTCCACCGTGGTCATGGCTATCTGGCTGGTGGGCTACATCTTCAGGCTTATGGCCCTGTTGCTCTACCCCACCTCCAGGGTCGCACTACTGGCCTCTGACCTCACGCTCACCGCAGTGACCGGTCTTGTCATAGGTGAAGCGATGGCCATAATTGCCAGGTACAGGGAATCAAAGGGGCTTCCCGAGGATATCTGAGCTACCCTTTGCCCCCAGGAAGTCCCTGGCCTTTACAAGGCTTATGAGCTCCACGCCGTTGTTGCACAGGAGCTGGCTGCCACCCTCTTCCCTGTCCACCACGCACACTACCCTCCTTACCGTTGCCCCCTCCTCTCTGAGCATGTTGACGGCGCGCATGACAGAGTTACCGGTTGTCACAACATCCTCCAGGACTGTGACCTCTGCGCCCCGCTCCACGTTGCCAACTATGAGCTTCTTCGTTCCGTGGTTCCTCTCCTTCCTTATTATTATGTACCTGAGGCCCAGGGAAAGGGATGTGGATACGACGAGGGGGACTGCGCCAAGCTCAACGCCGGCCACAGCGACCCCTCTAACGTGCGGCTTCATCCCCTCAGTTATCTCCCTGAGCACGGAAGGGTCTGTGCAGGCGTCCTTTATGTCAACGTAGTAATTTGATCTCTTCCCAGAGGTGAGGACAAAGTCCCCGAACTTTATGGCACCGGCCCTGATGAGAACGTCTGAGAGCATCCATGAGGTATAGGCAGACAGTATAATACAGTTCCCGGTGGCTGTTGCAGACTGTGCGCGCATGACTCAATACAAGGGCTTTCGCCGATCTGCCCTGAGGGCTGATGCCACACGCCATGCATGCGATCCCTTGGCAGTGTAAATGCACCTGGATCCCTTTATCTCTACCTCACCGATCAGAAGGCGTGAAGCTGGTAGGAGTAACTGCCCCGACGACAGGATCAGGAAAGACCACGGTAACCCTGGCACTGCTGCACGGCCTTGGAAGGGCGCTCCCGGTGAAGATCGGGCCAGACTACATAGACCCCATGCTCCACACGGAAATCTCCGGCATCAGGGCGGTCAACATGGACCGGTGGCTTCAGGGAAGGGCATACAGGAAAGCCATATGCAGGCAGGGAGAGGTTGCGGACTATGCGGTGCTCGAAGGCGTCATGGGCCTTTATGATTCCGGCTCCCCGATCAACGCGAGCACAGATTTCTACTTTCGGGCCCTCGGCGTTAAGTACCTTCTTGTTGTGGACGTCTCAAGGGTGGCCGAATCTGCATATTACATATCCAGAGGCTTCATGGGAAAGAGGTGCCTGGGTGTCATAATAAACAACTACAGGTCCCAGAAACACCTGGAGATGGTTGAAAGGCCTTTCAGGGAGCATTCCATCAGGATCTGGGGGGAGATACCGTACAGCGAGAGCCTGAAGATCCCGGAGAGGCACCTGGGCCTCTACACGCCCTCGGAAATCAGCAGGCTCCACGAGATAGCCAGGGAGGCTTCAAGGTACATAGACTTCTCGTTCACCGACCTGCTTGAGGATAGCCGCTGCACCGGCGTGGAATCAAGGCCAGCGGGCGGTGGCAGGAAGGTATACGTTGCAATGGACGAGGCGTTCTCGTTCTACTACGCCTCAAGCCTAGACTTCCTCTCCACGCTGGGCACAGTTGCCTACTTCTCCCCCCTGAGGAACGAGGCGCCGGATGACGCCTCAATGGTGTACATCGGCGGCGGGTATCCCGAGCTGCACTACGCCGAGCTCTCCAGGGCAGATAGGACCAGGAGGTGCCTCAGGGACCTTTCTGAGGCCGGCGTGCCCATAATGGCCGAGTGCGGGGGACTGATGTACCTTGAGGATCACGCCTGGGACGGGAAGACGAAGTACGGCCTTGTTGGCATCTTCGGGGGGGAGGTCACCTTCAGCAACAGGCTGACACTGGCCTACACCGAGCTCCTGTGCACAAGGGACAACTTCCTCTTCAGGAAGGGTGAGAGAGTGAGGGGGCACGAGTTCCATTACAGCTCGGTCTCGGATGCAGGGGAGAAGGTGTTCAGGAACCTCATCGGAAAGGGCATAGACGGCAGCGACGGCCTTGTCAAGGGTAACACCATAGCGTCCTACTCGCACATAGACCTATCGAGGTACGGTAGGAGGCTTGCCAGGGCGATCGGTCACTGATCCTGGCCGTCCGGGTCATACTTCACTTCCAGGGTGACAGGCTTCCTGGAGAGGAGGTCATCAATCGTTGCCGTCAGCCTGTACACAAACGTCGTCCTCCCACGCCCAGGCCTGGCCTTCACTGCCATCCTCTGCACCACAGCCAGGCGCATCAGGCCGTGCACTGCGCTCGTTGCCCTGGACTGGGTTATACCGAGGAGCCCGACTATCTCCGCCATTGAAGCGCTATTGACCTGCTCGAGAAGTGCAAGGATCTTTGCCTGGTTCTTCGTGTAGTTTGCACGCCTCAGCATCTCATAAACCGTGTTCGCCCTTCCCACGTCCACGCCTGTATAATTGAGTAAAAACTACTTAACCATGTCGTATATCTTTTACATATTATTTTTCCTCATGAACCTCCATCCATGCACAGCCATGCCCCACCCCCATGCGCACCCCTGGCCCGGGTATGATGGTATCGGAGTTCTGACCTCTTCACACCACGAAGGGCGAGGGCTCTCATTCTCCTGTCAGGCCCTGGTACCATGGTTTGCTGAGCGGTGCCCGCACGTCTCCCGGAAAACGTGTGCAGTAGTGGTGATTTATACCACCTGAACATAGGGAATCAATGAAGTTCGAGCACGTCAGGGGTTTCCGCGACCAGTACCCGGAGGACTACGAGCCAAGGGAAGTGATATTTAGGACTGCATCCAAGGCTGCGAGGCTCTTCGGTTACAGGCATGTTGATGTCCCGAGCGTCGAGTACCTTGACCTATATAGGGTGAAGTCTGGTGATGAACTGGTATCGCAGACCTTCGCCTTCAAGGACAGGGGAGGCAGGGAGGTAACGCTGATACCTGAGGTCACGCCATCCGTTGTAAGGATGATAGCATCGAGGAAGGATCTGCCAAGGCCTGTGAGGTGGTTCAGCTTCCCCAAGGTGTGGAGGTACGAGGAGCCCCAGTCGGGTAGGCTCAGGGAGCACTTCCAGTTCAACGCAGACCTTTTCGGGGCAAAGGGGCCAGCGGCGGACGCTGAGGTCATAGGCCTGGCAGCACACATCCTTGACCGCCTCGGCCTTGAGGGTCAGTACGAGGTGAGGGTCAACAACAGGAAGCTCATGGACAGCTTCCTGACCGGTGTGGGCGTGAAGGACATTGCTGGAGCATTCTCGGTGATAGACCGGTTCAGGAAGACCAGCAGGGAGGAGTTCCTGGACGGCCTGGAGGCCACAGGTGTGGACAGGTCCACGGCAGTGTCCATTGCTGAGGTGCTCTCGCAGAGGATCAGCTTCGATGACGTGGAGGAGAGGGTCTCCTCAATCATGGGGAGAAGCGAAACTGTGACGGAGATAGTGAGGGAACTGAGGGAAATGAGGAAGCTCATCTCATGCTTCACACGCAGCCCTGTTGTGATGGACCTCTCCATAGTGAGGGGCTTGTCTTACTACACAGGCACGGTATTCGAGGCCTTTGACACTGCTGGGGAACTGAGGGCAATACTGGGCGGTGGCCGCTACGATTCGCTCGGGGAACTCCTTGCCGGGATCGACCTGCCTGCGGTGGGATTCGGCATGGGCGATGTCGTCATAGAGATACTGATGAGGAGGGTAGGTGCCTGGCGGGTTGAGAAGAAGGAGCCAAAGTTCTATGTCTGCATTGCCTCGAGCATGTTCCAGGAAGAGGCATTCTCCGTCGCTGCGGAGATAAGGAAGAGCGGTGGCTCTGCTGTGTGTGAAGTGAGCGAGCGCTCGCTTTCCGCCCAGCTGAAGAGCGCCTCTTCTGAGGGCTGCGACTTTGCTGTGATCCTGGGAGAGAGGGAAATCGAGGCGGGAGGCGTAACCATTAGGGATCTGGCCTCAGGGGAGCAGGTGTCAGTAATGAGGGTCGATCTCCCAAGGTACGTGGCTGAAAGGGCCGCATCTCTGCATGGCCGTGGGCAGGGCAAAATTTATTAATGCTCTGCTCTATTACTTGACGGGATAACTTTGTCCATAGCGTTTGTGCTGGTGAGTACTGCTCCCGGTAAGGAACACGAGGTATACAATAAGATATCCAAGATCAACTACGTTGTCGAGATACACCCGCTGTTCGGAGAGTACGACCTGATCGTGAAGATAGACGCGAAGGACTACAGTGAACTTGGCAAAATTGTAATTGAGCAAATTCGTACGATCGAAGGAGTTATAGATACTAAGACGCTCACCGGTATAAAGCTGTGAGGTGCATAAGTTCATGAGCGTCGTCAACCCGTGGGATCCGTGGAACTGGGATATTTTCCTGCTCGTGATCCTGGCCCTGCTGGCACTATCCCTGATCATCCTGGGGATACTGACCACATACTTCGGCAGCGGGAAGAGCAGGACTGTGGGCGTAGTGTTGCTCGTGGTAGGCATAGTTGTCGGTGTTCTCGACATATACACCGCGCACCCGTACTTCGGTGTTTCCTGGGTCCAGGAGGTCCTCATAGGTACCGTCTACTACGTTGTAGCGGCGATCATAGGTGCCGTGATAGGCCTCCTGATATTCCTCGGTGCAATAATGAAGACCTAAATGCAACACTATTTTTTACAAGGTGCGCATAAACCTTTAAGTGTTTTTCATGATCTCACCACAGAAGTTCATAGAGGAAGCGGTAGAGAACATAAGGTCGAACCTGAGCGGCAGGGGCATACTGGCGTGTTCCGGTGGGCAGGACAGTTCACTCCTTGCCGTCCTGGCGAACATGGCCGTCGGTGACAGGGTATTGAGCGTCTTCGTGGACACAGGCCTCATAAGGGAAGGGGAGAAAGAGAGGGTTGAGGCGTTTTTCAGGGAGCACAGAATAAACTACAGGATCATCGATGCATCCCGCCTCTTCCTCGATAGGCTGAGGGGTGTGACAGACCCGGAGCAGAAGAGGAAGGTGATAGGGAAGACATTCATCGATGTCCTGGAGGGGGCTGCCAGGGAATTCGGCGCTGACACACTCCTGCAGGGCACCATCGCACCGGACTGGATCGAGAGCGGAGGGAGCGTCAGGGACACCATCAAGAGCCACCACAACGTGGGCGGCCTCCCGGAGAAGATGAACCTCAGGCTGCTTGAGCCGCTCCGTGACCTGTACAAGGACGAGGTGCGCTCCATGTCCAGGCACCTGGGGCTGCCCCACCAGGTACAACCATTCCCCGGCCCGGGGCTTGCTGTCAGGGTCATAGGGGAGGTCACGGAGGAGAGGCTGTCCATCCTGAGAAAGGCCACACAGATAGTGGAGAGAGAGGTTGAGAGCAGGCTTCCCGAGGGGCAGAGGCCATGGCAGTACTTTGCTGTCCTCCTGCCTGTCAGGACAACTGGCGTCAAGGGCGACCGCAGGACCTATGGGTACACGGTTGCGGTGAGGATGGTCGATTCCATAGACGCGATGACCGGGACCTTCTCCAGGGTGGAGTGGGATCTTCTAGCTTCCATAGCCAGGGAGATAACGAACAGCATCCCCGAGGTCAACAGGGTAGTCTACGACATAACGGACAAGCCGCCTGCCACCATAGAATGGGAGTGACAACCTTTATTTATGGGCCGATAATTAGGTGCAAGAATTCCGGCGCTGCCCTGGGGCAGTCGCTATCGCGTGTAAAGGTGGTCTTGGTTATGCCAGAAGAGGTCACAGAGGAGCTCCTGATACCGGAGGACGAGTACCAGAAGTCAGGGGTGCATATAGGGACACAGGTCAAGTCAAAGGACATGCAGAGGTTCATATTCAAGATAAGGAACGACGGCCTGTACATACTGGACATAAGGAAGACGAACCATGCCCTGATAACTGCAGGCAAAATGCTCAGCAGGTACGAGCCACAGGAGATCATGGTTGTTGCACAGAGGCAGTACGCCTTCAGGCCCGTGAACAAGTTCTCCGAGGTGGTGGGGGCAAGGGCGATAATCGGCCGGTTCATCCCTGGCACGCTGACGAACCCGCAGCTGCCCACGTACCAGGAGGCGAAGGTCATAGTGGTAACGGACCCCCTGGCCGATACACAGGCCATGAATGAGGCCAGCAAGATAGGTATCCCTATAATAGCCCTGTGCGACGCAAACAACAAGACCGACTTCGTTGACCTTGTAATACCGACAAACAACAAGGGAAGGAGGTCGCTGGCAGTTATATACTGGCTCCTGGCCAGGGAGATACTGAAGAACAGGGGCATGATAAGCAGCTATGAGGACTTTAAGTATACCATAGACGACTTCGAGGCCCAGATCTGATATCTCTCAGCATTTCTTCCCTATTGAATGGGGCAGCCTTTCTAACTGTCCTCGGGCCTGCGGGCATCGCATGACCTGATTCCAGGAACCCCCAGCATTTATGGCATTCTTCTCTTTATTGCACGCTCTCAGGGCCCTGCTGTGCTGAAGTAGCTGCCTATGTCCCTGAGCCTCATCAGCTTCATGTAACTTATCTTCCCTGGCCTCACGTAAGCGAAGAGCATCTCCTTCCTGACAGCGTGGGCCACGCGGACAGCCCTGCTGATCCTGTAGAACTCGTCCCTATCCCCAGTCATGTGTATGAGGTAGTCCGCGTGCTCCTCTATGCTGCTCCTATATGCCCTGAAGCTGGCACCGTACTTGAAGCCGGACTTCACTATCATGCCCCTCTCCACAAGGTCCCTGAAGACCAGGTCCTGATCCTTTGTGCACTTCCCTGAAACGAAGGCACTCTCCTCCTCGTTGAGGAGCTTGAGCCCACCCACGGGCTCGCCGAACCATGGGGGCACGCTCCCTGGATCACAGAGCAGGCGGCCATCAAAGAGCTCAGTGCAACCTCCGGCGTCGGTGCTGAAACTGTTCGAACCGGCCGGTTCCTCCACTGATGATGAGAAGAAGGTTATGTCCCCATCACCGTCTATGGCAGCCACTATGCACGGCGAGTGCTCGATCAGGAAATGCATGTCAACGGTGGAGCTCTCCTTCTGGACGACCACCTCTGTGCTCCCGACCCTCAGGACAGGGCCGTCCCTCCTGACCCTCAGGCCACGTTCCTTGAGCTCCATGAAGACTAGGAACATGTCAAGGTCTGTGCCGCTCCCCAGCAGCCTGCGCATTAGCGTTGCTGTGTCCGAATAAGCGTCATTCTCAGGCCTGATCTTTCCCTTCAGGAACAGGTACATGGCCTCGAAAGGGTGGAGGTGGAGAGCCCCGTTGAAGAAGGTGCCTACCCTGTACCTGTTCACTATGAAGCTGGGACCCTTATCGTCCAGGATGAGGAAAGAGAGGTCACCGCTTATTGCCCTATGCATTGGCCTTCCTCTTCTGTGCTATCCTCGACACCAGGCCGTCAAGCAGAGAATTTATCAGGTTCTGGATTCCTTCCCCGTTCTTTGCAGCGACAAAGCAGTACTCGACACCATATTTCTTCTGGAGGCTCTTCATCTCGTCCTCCCAGACCACGGCCTCGTACTTCCTGTCAAGCTTGTTGCCCACAATGATGGTGAGGGGTCGCCTCTCGAGGCCGCTCACATACCTCACGATTTCCACCGCCTCTTCGTATGACGGCTGTTCCGTTATGTCCACAACAACCATCACGGCGTTTGAGTTCAGGATCGCGCTCGCTGAAGATTCCGAGCTGTCAAGCTCCTGGAACAGGAGCTCAGCTATGATCCTCCTGCTCCCCAGGCTTGCACTGAAACGCTTCCTGAAAAGTTCACGCTTCATGCCGATCGCCGCGTCTGAATCGTAGACTATCCTGGAAATCAGTGAAGTTTTTCCAGACCCCTTAGCCCCTGTGACCGAGACCTTCCACGTGACACGATCGGCATCCATTCCTGCTTCCATCAATAGGCTTATTTTATACTTTTTGCTGAAAATGCACGGCCCATCGAATATTTATTAGAGTATGTGGTATTACAGCACGGTAGTATGAAATTTAATTTCTCGTCCTACCTGGACTTCATGAGGCCCTCTGAGATCAGGGAACTGGCCAAGTATGCCACAAGCAAGGACATCATCTCCTTTGGGGGAGGTATGCCGAACCCCGCCACTTTTCCCAAGGATAGGCTGAAGGAGATCATGGTGGATGTCCTCGACCGTGACGGTGACGCTGCACTGCAGTACGGGAACACGGCCGGTCTCAACAGCCTTAGGGAGGAGCTGGTCGGGTTCCTGAAAAGGACTGAGGGCATAGACTGCGCGCCCGAGGACATAATAATAACCTCTGGCTCCCAGCAGGCTCTCTACGCCATCGGTAAGTTGCTCTGCAACCCGGGCGATGGCGTGATAACTGAGGACCCTACATATGTTGGGGCCATCTCCGCCTTCAACGCCAACGCCATCAGGATGCACGGTGTCCCCATGGACGGTCAGGGGGTTGTGGTTGATGTACTCGAGGAAAAGGTCAGGTCCTTAGTCTCGAAGGGGAAGGCGCCCCGGTTCATATACCTCATACCCAACTTCCAGAACCCGACGGGGAGGACGCTGACGGAGAAAAGGAGGCAGGAAGTCATCAGGATAGCGAGCGAGTACGGGATACCTGTGGTCGAGGACAACCCATACGGGGAACTCAGGTACAGCGGTGAAAGGGTCAGGAGCATCAGGAGCCTGGACGGCTCCGTGATATACCTGGGCACGTTCTCGAAGGTCATGACGCCTGGCCTCAGGCTTGGGTACATAGTGGCGCCCAGGGAGGTGACGGAAAAGGTCAACCTGCTGAAACAGGCCCTGGACCTTGCCACAAACTCCTTCTCACAGTACGTGGCCACAGAATACATCAGGAGGGGCATAATATACGAGCAGATCAGGTTCAACGTTGAGCTCTACAGGAAGAGGAGGGACGCCATGGTCAGGGCGCTCAGGGAGGAGATGGGCGACATGGCCGACTTCTCCGTCCCTGACGGTGGCATGTTCATATGGGTGACCCTTAACAACAGCGTAGACACCTCCAGGATGTTGATTGACGCCATCAAGGCGGGCGTAACGTATGTGAGCGGGCAGGCCTTTGCACCCAACGGTGGCCACGAGCACTCCATGAGGCTCAACTTCACCTTCCCGTCCGAGGAAAAGATATACGAGGGCGTGAGGAGACTCAGGTCGGTGATACTGAGCAGGGCACAGGAAGCGGTCAGCTGAGATGATAACGATAGTCGGGGGCACCTTTGCGTACATGCACAGGGGCCACAGGGCCATGCTCAGAGCCGCCGCGGAGTCCGGAAACGAAGTGATAGTGGGCCTCACCACCGATAGGTACCTGAGGGAACACAAGGCATACAGCGGCCCGAATTACGAAGAAAGGAAGAGGAGGATAGAGGAGTTCCTATCAACGTTCGGGATCAGGTTCACGGTACAGCCACTGGACACGCAGACGGGCAACTCCGAGACCTCGGAGCAGTACAGTGCAATAGTCGTCTCTCCGGAGACCCAGGAGAGGGCCATGGCCATAAACAAGAACAGGGAGAGGGCGGGCCTGAGGCCCCTCAGGATAATAAAGGTCCCGTACATTCTGGCCTCGGACCTGTTCCCAATATCCTCCACCAGGATATACATGGGGGAGATAGACACGGAGGGGCGGAGGGTATCCCCGCTCAGGGTGGGCATATCCACTGGCAACGCACTGAAGGAGCAGGTCACGAAGGCGTTCTTCGAGAGGATGGCCGGGAACGTGCAGGTCTTCAGGAACACAGAGTATTCCACTGGGAGCCAGCAGCCCATGGGTGAGGACACCGTGGCCTTTGCAAGGGACCGGGCCTTCGCAGCGCTCAGGTCCCTGGACTATGGCATCGGGATAGAATCTGGCTGCTTCTGGTCCCCGCTGACGGGGAAGGTGTTCGATGTGCACGTCTGTGCAGTTGTGGACCGATACGGTTACATTACCTACGGAATGAGCTCAGGCTTCGAGGTGCCGGAGCCCATCGTGGAAAGGATCAAGAGAGGCCAGACCACGTCCCAGGCATACTTCGAGCTGACAGGTGAGGAGAACATAGGTAACTCAGAGGGGATAGTGGGAAGGCTGAGCAGGTCCAGTGTCACCAGGGCCAGCCTCATTGAAGAATCGCTGAGGAACGCATTGATACCCAGGATGGACCCTGAGTTCTATGGCAGGAGGAGGTTCGCCACCTGAAACGCCCGATGCAGCCACTCCTCCTAAAGTCCGGTCAGGGTCTTGCCCGAGCTGAGTATGCTGAGCACCTCCTCATCCGAGACCTGCTCAAACCTCTCGTAGTACTGGCTTATTGCTATCATGTCGTCATATGATTCCACGGTGAGCACCTCGTCAACGGACTGCGCAACCTCCCTTACCACAGACCTCTGTGCCACGGGTACAGCCACCACTATTGATCTCGGCGACTTCTTCTCCAGGTACCGGACGGCTGCCATGACGGTTGCCCCCGTGGCCATACCGTCGTCAACTACGAAGACGTCCTTTCCGCTTACCTGCATCAGTTCCCTTCCTGACCTGTAGAGCCTCCTCCTTTCCTCCATCTCCCTCGCCTTTGCCCTTGCCAGGCCCTCTATGTACTTCTCATCTATGCCCAGTCCGTTTATGAGGCCCTGGTTCAGGTAAATATTCCTCGAGCTCTCGCAGATCGCGCCTACAGCAAGTTCAGGCTCCAGCGGAGCCCCGAGCTTGCTGCATATGATCACGTCCATGGGACAGCCGAGTCTCGCACTGACCTCCGCGCCCACCACAACCCCACCCCTGGGGATGGCGAGGACAATCGGCGAGGTTGCCCCGTACTTTATGACCACCTCTGCGAGCCTCTTTCCTGCCTCTGCCCTGTCCCGGAACACCTTTTACCGACCGTGTGTATGTACGGAAAAGGGGTATTTATTCTTTCATTGCATCCATTGGGCCAGGATAGCCGGCGCAGCATGCAAGGGTATTCCGTGGGGCGTGCCTATAGAAAGGATAATATAGAGTGGCACTGTCATGTGCAGGTGGCCCAGGGAATGCAGAGTTCGCAGGCGCAACCCCTAACCAGTCTCCTGATAATCCTCTCCCTCATAGGGGGCATCCTGATACTGATAAATGCCATCGTGTCGCTCATAGCGGCACTGGTCTACTTCAGGGTCTCGATCGGCGTGTTCACCGTGAACCCCTTCAGTACGAGCAGGGCTGCCCTGGTCCTGCTCGGGGTCATCCTCAGCGTGATTGGCCTGGCAATAGGCTTCATGGTGATCAGGCAGACAAACCGCGTGGCCGCCGATCGCCTCAACGGGAGGCTCTGGCTAACAATCACGGTACTTGCAGTGCTGGCGTTCATATTTGACAACGGATACGTGGTAGGTGCCATCCTGGCCCTGATCGCAGGCATAGTGGGGTACGTGATCAGCGCCGGCAACTTCAACCTCGGCTGGTTCTCGCCGGAGAGGAGGGTGTGCCTGAAGTGCGGTGCAATCGTCCCCTCCGACGCGAAGTTCTGCCCGCAGTGCGGCTCAGAGCTCCAAGGAAAGGGGGGTAACTGAGCGGATTCTGACCAGCAACGGTTAAGTACTGATGCTACATTAATACATGATAGGTATGGTAACCAAGGAACAGATCCTTGAAGCCCTCAAGGAGGTCTCTGATCCGGAGATAGGGATGGATGTTGTGAACCTCGGCCTGATATACGATATACAGATCAACGGGGACAGGGTATACATAAAGATGACAATGACTGCGCCAACATGCCCGGTCACGCCCTGGATACTGGCGGAGGCGCAGAAGGTGATTGAGAACCTTGAAGGAGTGGAGGCTGCGGACATAGAGCTGGTGTGGGACCCACCGTGGAACCCGAGCATGATGTCCCCAGAGGCAAGGGCAGAGCTGAACCTCTGAACGGGGCACCCGTGTTTTCCCTTTATCTGTGTGGTTACTGCTGATGCGGGTTTTCCTGCTTGATTTGGCCTCTTATTCGTTAGGTCGGTTGGGCTGCGATGGCTCCATGGGATGACGGGCCCACGCATGCGCTCTGATCGCCAGCCCATGCTGACCGTAAGAGATCGCGGGTTTACTGGTCTGGCAGTTACTCCAGGGAATCGTCCATACTGCCTGGAGCATTCCGGGCAGTGCGGCCTGCCTTTCGCATGTAACCGCAGGTTGTCCTTTCGCGTCCAGATGTACGGACTGCTGAGAACATATGTGCCTGCCGTGGCTCTCGACCAATCCTTAAATAGCCTTTATATAGTCAGTCAATATAAAGAACGAAAGGGTTATTTATGAGCGAGAGAGAAAAGATTACCATTGAGAATATTGTGGCCTCCACTTCTCTTGCGGAGCACCTTGACCTGAGCAGGATCGCGCTTGCACTGGACGGTTCTGAGTACGAGCCAGAGCAATTCCCCGGACTCATATACAGGCTCCAGGAGCCCAAGACTGCAGTGCTCATATTCAGGAGCGGGAAGGTGAACTGCACTGGGGCGAAGAACCTGGCAAACGTGAAGCTCACCATAGACACGATAATCCAGAAGCTGAAGAAGGCTGGCATAGAGGTCTACGACAACCCGGAGATCATCGTGCAGAACATCGTTGCAGTATACGACCTGGAGGCAAAGCTGAACCTCACCGACATAGCGATGTCGCTTGGGCTTGAAAACGTTGAGTACGAGCCAGAGCAGTTCCCCGGCCTGGTATACAGGGTTGAGGAGCCGAAGGTCGTGCTCCTCCTCTTCGGGTCAGGGAAGGTGGTGTGCACAGGCGCAAAGGAGGAGAGCGAGATCGAGCAGGCAGTTGTGAAGGTTAAGAAGGAGCTCCAGAAGGTGGGGCTCATCTAGCGACAGCCCTTGATTATTTCCCTGATCAGGGACGTGGCGTATATGCCACGCCCCAGTGCGAATTCCAACGTGTTGTCCCCGGAGAAAGAGAAGCCCACCGGGCTGGCTATCACAGGCCTCCTGCTCCCTGATGACGAGAGCTCCGGATAGCCCTTCACCCTGAAGTCGCCGGGTGACACACCCTCTGAATCGAGGATGTGCGCTTCCAGTTCCCCCTGGTACCCTCCTGCAGCCTCGTAAGAGTAGCCTGGCAGGAAGGCGGTTATCCTCACCCTGCCCTCGCCGCAGAGCCTGCCTATCTTCTCAATGTTGTACCTGTCCACCCTTATGAAGTTGCCAGATGGGTTCGAGTACCGGTCCACGGGCACGCAGATGTCACCTATCAATGGTTCTGTGAGGCTGCCCAGATCGCTCAGCCTCCTGGAGACTGCCAGGTTGAACAGGTATGACTGGTACGCGTGTACAAACATCATGGCCAGGTTCCTGGGCAGTGCGTTGAAGGCGCCAAGAAGGGTGCCGTGCTCCAGGGCATAGCCTATGATGGCCCTCTCGAACTTTAGGCCCTGCGGGTACTCAGCCATGGCCCTCACCATGTCGCCAGTCTGCCCGAAGGAGATACGGAACTCATCCGTGTCAAGCTCAGGGTCGTAGAGGTACCTCCTGGCAGCCCCTTCGTAGTCCCCGGCGACCAGGAGCTTTCCCACAGTGTGTGTATTGGTCCTGAGGGAGCCGAACCTCTGGAGGCCAAAGAAGTTTGGGAATCCCCCTTTCGAAAGCATCTCCCGCACGGTTTCTTCCACGTGGCCCCTGAGGTCCGAGGCAGATGATATCCTAACCCTGAACCTGTTTCCCACAAGGTCACCGAGCCTGAGCATCCTGTCCGTCCTGAACCACTCCAGTATCTCCGCATCCCTTATCCTGATCGAGCCAGGGTCTACGGGTGCATTGATGCAGAAGTACTGTGTTGTGATCCCGTGCTTGTCCTTCGTCCCGGCGTAGGTGATCCTCTTCCTGCTTATCCTGAGCCTGTCAGCCAGCTCGATGAGGAAGGCGTTGGTATCCCACGACCTCAGCCTCACCTTGAGCACCCAGTACCTGCCGGCCTCCGATGGCTCCAGGCCCAAAGGTATTTCCTCAACCACAAAGTCCTCTGGGCTCTCCTTTATCGATGCCACCACAGGGGGCGTGGACGTGATGTACCCGTATATGCCACAGGCCCTTTCGGCCCAGCACTCGTCCCTCAGGTGTATTCCCTTATCACCTCGTACCTGTTGTTCCTTTCCACAGGCACCATGCCTATCTGCTTTATTCCGGATATTATCGTCTCCTTCCTGAGGTTGCCCACCTGTTTTCCCGTGGCCGGTATCACCCTCTCGTCGTAAATTGTTCCTCCCCAGTCGTTGGCGCCGTAGAGTATGGCCATCTGCCCCATCTGGACACCGTTCGTGAGCCAGGAGCTCTGTATGGTATCCAGGTGGCCGCTGAAAACAATCCTTGAGATCGCAATGTTCCTCAGCACTTCCTGCCCACCGGCCCTGTAGGTGACCTTCCCCTCTTTCTGTAGCCTTGTGCCACCAGGCTCGAAGTTCCAGGGGGTGAATGAAAGGAAGCCGTGGTATTTCTTCTGCAGCTCCAGGATCGACAGGAGGTGGCGTGCCCTGTCCCTGCTCGTCTCCAGGTGGCCGAACATCATGGTTGCGGATGTCTTTATGCCCATGGAGTGTGCAGTCTCCATGACGCTGAGCCACTCCTTCCCGCTCATGGGCGGCCTCCCTATTTTCTTCCTCACCTCAGGGTCAAATATCTCCGCCCCTGCCCCCGGGATCGTTTCCAGGCCAGCCTCGCGGAGCCGGGATATGACCTCCCTTACACTCATCTTCTCTTTCCTCGATATGAATGAAATCTCAGATGTGGAGAGGCCGTGAATGCCAAGCTCCGGGAACCTCTCCCTTATAGCCCTGAAGAGGTCCTCATAGTACTCTATCCCGAGGCTGGGGTTCACGCCCCCCTGAATGAGGAGCTGCCTTATGCCGTACCTATCATAGAAGAGTGATATCCTCTCCAGGACCTGCTCCCTAGTCATCGTGTATGCATCGCTCTCCGTGCCTGTCCTGTAGAAGGCGCAGAAATGGCACCTGACGTTGCACACATTCGTGTAGTTCAGTATCATGTTCGACACAAACGAAATCCTGTTCCCGGTGGCCCTGTCTGCCAGCTCTCTGGCAAGGGCACCCAGGCTGTGCAGATCCGCCTCCTCATACATGTAGATGATGTCGTCCTCGGTGAGCGTATCTCCGGATCTGACACTCTCGCTGAGCCAGGCCAGGTCTTCCATCACCAGCCTATTTTAGATTCGCATTTAACCTTTGTTCAAGGAGTAAGTTACACATTGCCCCCTGATAAACGGTTATAACCGATAAAGCACTGCGGAAAGCATGCCCAGGCAGAGCACATACTCCATCGACTACTGGTTTGACACCATAACCTCGGGCCACAGGCTGAGCTATGAGGAGGCCCTCTCCCTGATGGACGAGCTCTCCCTCTACGACATGATGAGGCTCGCCAACCGCCTGACGTCGGTTCAGGTGGGTGACACCGTGACCTATGCCGTGTCCTACAACATAAACTACTCAAACTACTGCGCAGCAAGCTGCCCCATATGCGCCTTCTACGTGCCAGCGAAGCTGAAGGGCAAGACCCAGAGGGGGTATGAACTAACCGTCGATGACGTGAAGAGGGAGCTGGAAAAGGCCAGGGGCCTGGGGGCAACTGAAATACACATAGTGGGTGGCTTCAATCCCTACCTCCCCCTGGAGTACTACGAGGAGGTCTTCAGGACAGTGAAGAAGTACATGCCGGATGCCACCCTGAAGGCACTGACAATACCGGAGATAGACTTCATAGCGAGGACAACAGGCAACAGCCTGAAGGAGACTGTGCTTAGGCTAAAGGAGGCGGGGATGGAGGCTCACACCGGCGGTGGCGCTGAGATCTTCGACCCTGAGGTGAGGAAGCAGATAACAACAAAGGAGAAGATAAGCGGCGAGAAGTGGCTTGAGGACGCTAAGGTTATACACTCCCTAGGAGTGCCCGGGAACTCCACGATGACCTACGGGCATGTGGAGGAGTGGAAGCACATAGTGGACCACATAATCAAGATAAGGGAGAACCAGAGGGAGGTGCCCGGGTTCCTGTCGTTCATACCCCTCAAGTTCAGCCCCGAGAACACACCACTTAAAAAAATGGGAAAGGTGACCATGCCTGCCAGCGGTGACAAGGACCTGAAGGTGATAGCGCTGGCGAGGATACTTGCTGGCGAGGACCTGAGGAACATAAGCGTCTACTGGGTCTCAATTGGCAAGGAGATAGCGCAGGTGGCCCTGAACGGTGGAGGGAGCGACCTGGTTGGCACCGCATACAGCGAGAAGATATTCGGGGCAACTGACAGGCACGAGGCCACCACTGTGGAGGAGATGAACGAGATCGTGTGGCAGGCAGGCAAGATACCTGCGCAGAGAGACACGTTCTACAGGATCAGGGCCTACGCCTGAGGTGTATGTAATCCCCCCTGGCGCAGGCCCTGCAGTTCACGTTCCTCTCAACCCTCACCTTCTGCACTGACAGCTCTCTGGCGTCAACGAAGTAGAGTGCCCCGTCATCGCGCCTCCTCAGAACGTTTAGGAGCACTGAGAAGGCCATGGCGGATACCAGTGAGGGCACAGAGGCCAGGACACCGATCTGGGAGCATGTGGGGAGTTCGGGCAGGCTCTCTGGCATGAAGCAGGCAAGGCACGAGGTCAGGCCAGGGGTGTAGGCCTTTATCTGGCCGTACTCCTCTATGGCACTCATGTGCACCAGAGGTTTTCCGAGCTTCACGCATGCATCGTTTGCGACCATTGCAGCCTCCAGGCTGTCGGTGCATTCCACAACCAAGTCTGCACCCGACACGAGTGTCGTGGCGTTCTCCGGTGAGAACTCTTCAGGAATGCATGTGAGCTTAGTGCCTGAGCCTATGGCACTCAGCTTCCTTTCAGCAACCTCTGCCTTGGGCTCGCCCACATCCCCCGCAGTGAAGAGCACCTGCCGCTGGACGTTGGATATCGAAACATAGTCCATGTCCACCAGTGTAAGGGACCCGAAGCCTGACCGGACTATGAGCTCCGCCATCAGCCCCCCTGTTCCACCGGCACCGACCAGGAGCACCGACGTTCTGGAGACAAGGTCCTGCATCTCCCTGCCCCAGGAAGCCAGCCTGAGGTGCCTGGAGAATAGTGCCTCATTCTCCTGCAACCATGCCGCCCCCGAAGATCTCCCTGAACAGCTCACCGAGTTTCTCTCCGGTGACCTGGACTTCACCCGCACCGATCCTGGCCACCCTGGCATCCATGTCGATCACGATTCCGGCTTCACCTGGTACGAACGACCTGAAGCCCTCCACTATGAACATGTCAGCCTTCACGTGGCTGATTATCATATCCGGGTCCATACGCTCTGCAAAACTGGCGAAAGTCACGTCCCTCGACACGCCAAAGGATGCATAGGCTCCCCCGGAAAATACACGCCAGGTGTCCTTCCCCTCTGTATCCAGGGTCTCGTCCCCATGCGGTATGTTCTTGATGTAAACGCAGCGGAGTCCCCTCCTCCTGGCCTCCGCTGCCAGCCTCTCCGCGATCCATGTCTTGCCGGAGCCCGACCTCCCCCTCAGTACGACTATCAGTGGCCCCATGCTCCGTCACCCCTTGACAGAAGGTAGTGGCTCACCTTCCACCTGCCCTCACCGCCAGAGTAACGCAGGTATGAACACCCCATCCTCCTGGCCAGCGCAGCCGCTTCGTCCTCAGAGGTGGCGTGGAAGAGCGCCTTTCCCTGCAGGTACCTTGCGATCTGTTCCTCGTCCTCCCAGAGCAGCGGCGATATTATGGTTTCCGTGTTCCCGAACGAGACCATGTCAATGCCCTCCTCCACCACGGCGACCGTCCTGAACTCCCCGGTCTGTGTGCTCGCAACACACATTTCCGCCTCCCCCCTCCTCAGGGCGTCCAGCGCAGCCTGTTCCTCCATTGGGACGACCCTCAGGCCACCGATCTGGGCCGAGAAATGCTTCATGGCATGCCTCACGGAGCACGCCACTATCCCCTCTCCGCCTCCAAGGTTCTGCCTGTATAGCCTGACGCCCACGCTTTCACCCGCCCCCACGGGGCTGTCCAGTTCAACGAAGCCGTCCACGTCTGCAAGCCTGGATATGGACCCAGATAGGCCCTGGATGGGGTGCGCCAGCATACGGCCCGGCTTGCCGGTGACCTTCACCGGCACAAGCAGCGTCTTGCCCTCTGATGGCGATACGGCTCTGGCCATGGTAGCCTGCAGGAGCGGCTGGTTTGTGGAGTACCCTGCACACCTCAGGATGGGTTCGAGAAAGACTGCCGTCAGCATCATTGTCGATGATACGGGAAAGCCGGGGAGGCCTATCACCGGGTGGTCCCCGTTGAGTGCCAGGAGGGTTGGCATGCCTGGCCTCACACGGATGCCGTGGAACACTATTCCAGGTTCCATCCTGGCCACGATCTCCCTGACAAGGTCGTGCCTGCCCACCGAGGTGCCGCCGGAGACCACCGTTATATGGTTCTCCGCCATGCTCCGCTGGAGGGCCCTCCCTATCTCGTCCTCGCTGTCCCTGACAGGGCCGTAGTACCTCGGCAATATGCCCCTGTAACTGGAGAAAAGGGAGAAGAGTGCGGGGCCATTGCTATCGTATATCCCAGGCCCACTGTGCTCCTGGCCCGGTACCAACAGCTCGTCCCCTGTCGATATTATGCCCACCCTCAGCTGGGCTAACACCCTCACCATGTCGATGCCAATGGAGGAGAGGTGCGCCACGTGGCCCCACCCTATGAGGTCGCCCCTCCTCAGCACCAGCTGGCCAGGAGATGTGTCAGAACCCCTCATGGCAACGTTCTGCCACCTGGCAGGGGGCCTCCTGAAGTAAACTGTGCCGCCACTCTCCTCGGTTTCTTCGAGCATTACGACGGCATCGGAGCCGTAAGGCATCTGTGCGCCTGTGTCTATCCTGACGCAGTATTTCCCCTGGGGCAGGGTAACCGCTTCACGCCCAATCCTCTGTTCCGCATATACCTTCAGAGCAACCGGAGAATCGGGCGAGGCGGACTGCAGGTCAGCAGACCTCACAGCGAAACCGTCCACCGTTGACCTGTCGAACGGCGGTGTAGCGACCCCGGAAAACACGTGCTCTGAGGATATCCTGCCCACTGAGTCTAGGACGTTCACCTCCTCTGTCCCGACGCTGACCCTCAGGTACCTTGAGGCCAGCTCCCTGGCCTGGCCCAGCGATATCAGATCCCTAAACAATCGTCCTGTCAATTCCACCAGCCTCCATCAGGAAGGCATCACTGCAGGAACCATCCACATACAGTGTCCACATGGCCCTGCTCACCAGCGACAGCCTGTGAGTGCCCCTGTTATGCATGGGCATCATGGCAATCCCCTGCCCCGACCAGGCGAGGTCCAGTGGCACTGCCCATGCCTCGTCAGGCCCTATCTGAAGGCCAGCCAGCCTATCTACATGGAGTACCCTTGGCTTGGACTTCATGAGGGCCTGGAGGAGGAAAGCCACGAACGGGCGGAGTGACACTATGGCGGCCCCCGGGAGACCGGATATCACAAACACGGGCCTACCCTTTACCCTGTAGAGGGAAAGGGTCCTGCCCGGTTTGAGGCCTATCCCGGAGAAGACCTCCTCACCCATGGAGGAGACGCTCACCCTGCTGTGGTCATGTTCACCCACGCTTGAGCCACCAGTCACTACAGTGATGTTGTTCCTCTCCACAGAGCCGAGAACCGCTTCGTATATTTCAGATGGCCTGTCCCTTACAGGGCCTATGGCCTCCACCTCGGTGAAGCGTGAACTGAAAAACGAGACAATCTCTGGCTGTGTTGAGTTCTCTATGAGGCCCTCGAGCAGCTCGTCGCCGGTAGACACCACACCCACACGTATCCTGGAAAATGCCTCCACTTCCCTGACTCCGCATGAGAGAAGTGCGCCGATACTCTCCGGCCTGAGCACCTCACCTGCCCTCACTATCACAGTCCCTGCCCTCAGGTCCTCTCCCCTCACCGCAACGTTCTCCCATGGCATGTGCCTCCCCGGCAGGACCTTCCTTCCAGAGAGGGTTGCGTCTTCCTTCTTGACCACAAGGTCAAAGCCTTCGGGGAGAGGGGTGCCTGTGGAGACCTCTATGCACTCCGCACTGACAACCTGATGCACCTGCGCTGCGCTGAGGCTAAGCCCCACTTCAAGCTCCTCGGATCCCGAGGTGCCCCTGCCGTGCGTCCTGATGGCGTATCCGTCAACGGCGCTCCTGTTGTACGGTGGGAAGTCATGGCCCGCTGCTATGTCTCTGTAAGCAACCCTGCCCGCTGCGTCCTGTGTGCGTAGCCTCTCCGCAGGCAGCCTTTCCCACCCGGTCTCCAGTGTCATGCGAAGGCAGGAGGTGAACCTGCCCCTGCAGCCCTCCTGCATCCCTCACCTCCTGAGCTCATGGATGAAGTGGTCTATTTCCCTCACTATTATCTCCTCAGTGCCCAGGGCTGCAGCCCCAGGGGACCCGGGGAGACAGAACACCGGCTTCCCAGCAACATCGAAGGCTGTCGAGCGGGAGAGTGCCGCAGAGGTGCCTATCCTGCTGTAAGAGAGTATTGCGAACACGTGGGCGAAGCCCGTGAGCTCCCTCCTGGATATCCCGGAAACTGCCTCTATGGTGACGTCTCTGGATGTTATGCCCGTGCCCCCTGTCACAATCACAGCGTCTGCCCCGATAATAGCCTGGAGGACGCTGGCCCTTATCGCCTCTATGTCGTCCTTCACCACTTCGTAGTAGCCAACGCTGTGGCCTGCGGCTTTCAGGATCTCCTGAACCCTGTGGCCTGAGGTGTCCGTCTCCTTCGTCCTTGTGGAGCTTGCTGTGATCACACCAAAGGAGAACCTTGCGTTGCTAATCCTGTGCTCCATGCTTCACCTTCCTCACGACCCTTATCCCCTCTATCCTGGTGTTCGGGTAATTCCCCGTCTCGTCCTTCTCCAGGTACTTGGTCATGTCCCATATGTTGAGGAGTGCGGATGATACGCAGGAGAGGGCGTCCATTTCCACCCCTGTCCTGTAGTGTGCCCTGACACTGCACCTGACAGTTATTCCTCCCTCCGTGGCCTCCATCTCCACATCGACCCCCTCTATGGGCACCTGGTGGCAGAAGGGCAGCCTCTCCCAGGCCTCCTTGGCACCCTGTATCCCTGCGATCTTCGTGGCCTCGAAAACGTCGCCCTTGGTGACCTGTCCCTTTCTGATGGCCTCCATGGTCCTCTGAGAAAGTACTATCCTGCCCTCCGCAGTCGCCTCCCTGAGCACGCTCTCCTTTTCAGATATGTCCACCATGCCGCCCTTCATTGCATCAGCCCCCGGACACCATGGGCATGATGGCCACCTCATCCCCATCCCGCACTATGTCCTCCGGCCTCCTGAACTCAGCGTTTATGGAGAGGAACGACCTCCTCGGGTCTACGTTCAGGCCCGGGTGCATCTCTCCAGCAATGCGGATGACATCGGCCAGGGACGCCCCGGCCGGTACCTCGACCTCTTCCCTCTCCGTCCCTGCAGCCTCCCTGTAGTCCGCAAAGTACCTGACAGTGACCTTCATGGATGGATAATGCCAACATTGCTTATAAGTAGGTGAGTGGCAGGCCCTCAGACGTACCTCCTGCGACCCTCGATCTCCTCTATCTTTCTCATCACACCCTGTGCATCTCCACCGGCCTTCCGGTATCCCTCCATGAACATGGAGAAGAGGCTCTGGTGCTCCGGGTGCTGGCTCCTCAGGCACTCGTAGAGCAGGAATACGTCCGTGGCGGTATCCTCCGCCCCAGCCGCCAGGCTCCCCATGCTCGGGTCTATCAGCCACACCTGTCCCTCAGCACCGACCAGGACGTTGTTGGTGGTCAGGTCCCCGTGGCTGACACCCAGGGAGTGCATCCTTGCCACCAGCGAACCCAGGGCCTCCATCACAGCGCTCCCTTCGTGGGCCATTAGGTACTCCCTCAGGGTCACTGCGTGGAGCCTCTCCATGGTCAGCGAGAGGGCCTCCATGTCCACATCGTATAGAACTGGCACGGGCAGTCCGTTCTCCATGAGTCGGAGGAGTATAGAGGCCTCGTTCCTTGTCCTCTCCCTCCTGAGCGCTGTGTCAAGGCCAGCTTCCCTGTACCCCTTCGGGAGCCTCCTCTTCGTTATGGCTTCCCTTGAGAAGAAGCGCAACACTTCGATCCTTGACTCCGCGCCCACCATGGAGAAGCCGCTGCCCTGCACCTCCGCCACCCAGGGTGCTGGTACCGAGTCGATCCTCTGCCTCTGCTGTATGCCAGTCTCCTCCAGTCTCTGCCTGATGCCAGACGTGAACATGAGGAGGCCAGCCTGTGCTATCATCGCCCCGTTGTCCATGCAGTATTTCGGGTCCGTCATGTAGGCCCTCACGCCCGCATCCCTGGCCATGGAGGAGACCATTTCCCTCAGCCTGGAGTTCAGGGCCACACCACCTGCTAGCAGTATCTCCTCCTTGTCAAGGACGTACAGGGCCCTCTCCAGTACCTCAACGAGCATAGAGAAGGCGGTCTCCTGTATGCTGAACGCTATGTCCTCCCTCCTCTCCCCTTTCCTGATGTGCCTCAGGGTGGCAGTGTACATTCCGGAGAACGAGGTGTCCATCCCCTTGACAGAATACGGAAGATGGAGCAGTTTCCTTCCATCCCTGGCGAGCCTTTCTATTTCAGGTCCCCCCGGGAAAGGTATGCCCATGTCCCTGGCCACCTTGTCCAGGAGGTTGCCCACCCCGATGTCCATGGTCTCACCGAAGACTCTGTACCTCCCGTACCTGTGGGCTATCACCTGGGTGTTGCCGCCAGAGACGTAGAGCATCACCGGGTCAGATGCCCCTGACAGCTTGCGGCCGATCTCTATGTGCCCAAGCGGGTGGTTCACGCCGAGGAGAGGTAACCTGTACTTGAGTGCCAGTGCCCTGGCTGCAGTTGATACCACCCTTAGGCAGGGGCCAAGGCCCGGGCCCTGGGAAAAGGCCACGAGGTCTATGTCATTCATGGTCAGTGAAGCCGCACTGAGTGCCTCTTTAACCACCCTGGTGACGTTCTCGAAGTGGTGTATTGATGCTTCCCTCGGGTGTATGCCTCCCCTCTCGGGCCTGTAGGTCGAGGAGACGTTGGAAAGGACGCGTTCTCCATCAACGATGCCAGCGCTCACCGTGTGTGCAGTCCCCTCTATGCCCAGCACTCTCATTTCCCCGAAGCATGTCAACCACATTTTTATCCGTTTCATCATACTGCCAGCCATGCGCATCAGGTTCGTCACCAGCAACCAGTGGAAGTTCAACGAGATCTCAGAGGCATGCAGGCGTAAGGGCATCGAGGTCGAATGGGTGAGGATGAAGTACGAGGAGATACAGGCAGACGACACCGAGGAGATAGCGAGAACAAGCTGTGAGAGGGTCTCCGCCCAGCTGGGAAGCGGCTTTTTCCTGGAGGACACAGGGCTATACGTTGGGGCCCTGGGCGGCTTCCCTGGCCCCTACTCCTCATACGTATCTAAGACCATAGGCAATGCAGGGCTCCTGAAGCTGCTTGAGGGAAAGGAGAGGGGCGCGTACTTCCTCACCGTGATAGCCTACTTCGACGGTACCGTGGTGAGGACATTCAGGGGCATTCTGGAGGGGACGATCGCCGATGCTCCGCGTGGGAGCAACGGCTTCGGCTTCGACCCTGTGTTCATACCCTCTGGGCACAGTAGGACACTGGCAGAGATGTCCACTTCAGAGAAGAACATGATATCACACCGTTCGTCTGCACTGTCCAGGTTCCTTGAATACCTTGCAGGTAGGGGCAACGGGAAGGCCGTGCATGGACAGTAAACGGTCAAGGTCAATCGAAAAACTGTGGCGGTGGGCTGAAATGCTGTACCGCATTGATTTTGTGGGCCGGCATAATGAGGCAGTTCCAGTGCGGGAAAACTGTGCCCTTCCCCTGCCCTGGCCTGTGGGCCTGGCATGACGGGCAATACTCTTATCCATTGAGTGTGGTCGAGCCATCTCCCTCCTGAGGTGTGGCGCCATAACGGTTCTCAGGTTAAGATCCGCCCTGTTAGTGCACGGAGACAGGGCGATTGGGTGGACGGGGCATACGGTACAGGTGGTGTAGTGGCACCCGCAGGGCCATGGCCCTGCAGAGACTAAAATAGCTCATTTTTATAAGATGGAATTCCATTAAGTCGGTGGATGACATCGAAGATTAGGGAATACCAGTTCCAGATCTACCTCGCACTCGGCGTCCTCGGGCTCATACTTTTCATAATCTCCTCAAACGATATCCTCTTCAGGAGCCCGTACCTGGACTCCGTATCCCTGAGCTACATTGGGAACTGGGACTACTGGGTGTTCGCAGTGGGCATTATCATGGCATGTGTCTTCCTGTACCTGACCTACAAGGTCGCCAGAGATACCCGCTGGTTCCAGGAGATACTCAGCGGGAACAGCAAATCCCTGTTCGTGAAGAACCTGAAGGAGCTCGAGAGAATATCCAGGTACCTGGGCCCGAGGTTTGAGGACGAGCTGAACCTGGCAAAGGAGAGGTGGAAGGTGAGGTGAGCTAATCACCTATTATCTCATGCACGAACTGCGGGAGAAGGAAGCAACCCCTCATTATATCACCGTTGAAATACCTGCCCACGCGGACGCCCTTCGGAGACGAGAACTCGGCATCGCTCCCCATGGTGAAGGACCAGAACCCGCTTGGGTATGTGGGTATGAAGGCCGTATAAACCCTGACGTTCCTGAACACTGACCGCATACCCCTGTAGGCCATCTCCAGGGCCCTTGGCTGGTAGAATGGAGACCCGGACTGCGTGACCGCAATGCCTCCTGGTCTCAGGGCTTCCTTCAGGTTCCTGTAGAATTCCTCCTGGAAAAGGCCCTCTGCAGGCCCCACCGGATCGGTTGAATCGACTATCGCGAGGTCGTACTGTGCCTTCTTCCCCCTTAAGAACTTCACGCCGTCGCCGATGACCAGGTTAACGCCAGGCTTCGAGAAGGAGCCTGCAAGGTCCGGAAAGAACCTCCTTGAGACCTCAACAACCTGGTTGTCTATCTCCACGTTGTCTATCCTCTCAACACCCAGCGAGAGGAGCTGGCCTGCGGCCCCTCCGTCCCCGCCACCTATGATGAGGGCACTCCTCACCGGTATGCTTGAAGAATAGAAAGGAACGTGGGTTATCATCTCGTGGTAGACGAACTCGTCCCTCTCGGTCAGCTGCACGGTACCGTCTATGGAGAGGAGCTTGCCGAAGTCATAGGTATCGAAGACATCTATCCGCTGGAAGTCCGTCCTCACGGAAAGCAGCTGGTCCTTTATCCTGAACGAGAGCTGCAGGTTATCAGAATAGCGTTCCGAGAACCAGTTCTCAATCATCTTCATTGGCCCTTGGATTGAGAATGCATATTTAACCTAACCTTCCTGGATGCGGGGCAGGAGACAGGCCAACCTTTCATGCTGCCCGGCCGCTGGAGCAGGCGTTCAAGATGTCACCTGTCAACGGGCAGGTTGCCCGGTATGGGAGTCAGCTTGTAGACCCAGTTGTCAAGCCTCAGAGAGAGATCTACGTCTGAAAACCTGCCATTTTACTATATTCGTAGCATTTTAATTTAACATGCATTAATTTTATTATAATTTCTGAATACCCCAAGACCCTTACTTTTTCGCATCTTATTAAATCACCGACACAAATATTTTAATATTGGAATGTACATTATACACTGGAGGTAACCGAGATGGTCGGAATTAGCGAACTGTCGAAGACCGTTGCCAAGAAGACCAACACAACGCAGAAAGTGGCAAGGAATGTAATCAAGACATTTCTTGACACAGTGATAGCAGAGGCCGACAGGGGCCAGAAGATAAACCTTGCTGGCTTTGGCATTTTTGAAAGAAAGAAGCAGAAGGCAAGGACAGCCAGGAACCCGCAGACAAAGGCCATGATCAGGGTTCCCGAGAAGAACAAGTTCGTCTTCAGGGCTTCCAGCAAGGTAAAGTACAAGTGAGCGGGGCTCACTTGGTCAACATCTTTTTTCTCTCTTTCGCGGAATAACCTGTGAGGTCCTCAATGAGCGCGTTGTATATCTTGACCGTCTTCTCAGGTTCCCTGTAACCCGTGTCTGTTTCCGTTGTAACGAAGATCTTTTTGCCTTCGGCATATATCTCTATTCGCTTTAGGCCTGGGACGGACATGAAGATGTGCCCATCCCGTGCATTGGCCTCCGGGTCGTAAGTCCTGCACTTGGAGAGCAGGGTTTCCAGGTCTGTCTTGAAGTTCCTCTTAACAGGATAGTCCCTGACCATGCCTCATGCCACCTGCTTCTTCGTCACGGATTTCTTCTGCATGTGCCTGGAGTAGCTCCTCATGAATATTATGTTCATGTACTGCGCATCGTGCTCCAGGAGCGGGGAGAAAGAGATCACAGTCATGTCGTCATCGTAGTTCATCATAGCCTCCGCCAGCGTCTCAAACTTCAGGTCACCGTGCTTTATTGCCGTGATCTTTTTCTCGTTCCCATCTGCGTATTCCACACCTGCGAATTCGGTGTATAGGTCTCCCTTCTTGTACCTGCTGAACTCCTCCATCACCTTCTCGAAGTCGCTGACCTCTAGGAGGGATCCGTTGCCCAGGGAGTGGACATGCGGGAAGTTGAGTATCGGCTCGATGTCAGGTATCTTCTTGGCCAGGGATATGACTTCCTGCTCCGTGCCGAATATCTCGGTCTTCCCTGAGGTCTCTACGCCCAGGTACGGGTATCCCCTCTCGGTTGAGAACTGCGAGGTTATCCTTGTGTAGACCTCCATGGCCTTCTTCAGGCTCTCCTTCTTACCACCCCTGTAGAAGCCTGTGTGCGTGATCACTCGCTTGGCCTCCATGGCCTTGCCTATAATCAGGGACCACCTCAGGTGTGTGTAAGATTTGTCGCCTATCTCCTCGTCATTCAGAAGGTCCATGTAGTAAGGCGCGTGTATGGACAGGAGGACGTCAAGTTCCTTTGCCAGCTCTCCGCCATCGTGGAGTTCGTCATAGTTCCTGGCAAGGTTCCAGAAGAGTTCCTCAACTATGTCGCCCTCCTCTATCACTGTGTCCACACCGATGCCCTTGTATATGCCGTCCTCGTCCTGCCTCAGGACGTCCACGATTATGCAGTCCTCAACGTCCCTAGGCCTCATGCCGGAGTATTCCTCTGCGGGGACAGACTGGACGTTGACCCTTAAAAGCTGGACCTCCAGGGCATTGAGGCCCAGGTTATGCGTGTCCTCAACCGAGTCTATGAAAGTCCTTCCCTTACTGGTCAGCGGGATCCCAGCCAGACCGAACCTGAACATGAAGATGCAGCATAGAAATACACTACCGATTATTTAACATCTATGCCGGGTGTTGTGATCTTCCGGGGGCTTCCGCATCAACCGGCTGAAGTGCCCCGGTATGCGCAATGGAGATCCAGCCATACCATGGAGTCCATGCCCCTGATCGGTATGGGCGATGACATCCAAACCTGCCGGTGAGCAGCAGTGGACTATCCGGGTTATGTGGTGCAGCCTGCATGGGACGCAAGGAGTGGAAAGGATCACTCCGGATCCACCCGGATCACCCGGGGCAGAGGCCCAAGGTGCTCTGATCGTATATCGCTGCATTGACTTGACCGTTTTATCCGGAAATCTTTGCCCTCAGGGTTAAGATTAAATACAGTTTAGGAATACAAAAGCCAGATGGTGATAGATAAGAGAAATGTGAATTTCTCGTTATCCCACATCAGAGGTACTCAAGGTGATGATTGTGAATGTAGATCCAAATATAACGAAATACCTGATCAAGGCAAAGATATCTACAGATGGGGTGGTTGAGAAACCCGATGTCGTCGGAGCTATTTTTGGTCAGACGGAAGGGTTGCTCGGAGACGAGCTTGATCTCAGGGATCTCCAGAAGAGCGGCAAGATCGGTAGGATAGAGGTCGAGATAGACAGCAAGAAGGGGAGGACAGAGGGATACGTCCTGATCCCTTCCGGGCTCGACCAGGTTGAGACCTCGATCCTGGCAGCGGCCCTGGAGACAATAGACAGGATAGGTCCTTGCAAGGCCAAGGTAGAGGTTGAGAGCATTGAGGACGTCAGGGTACAGAAGAGGCAGAGGATCATAGAAAGGGCAGAGGAACTCTACAAGAAGATGAGCGAAAACGGCAAGAGTGTCAGCGAGAGCATAATAAGTTCAGTCCGCGAAGAGGTGGAGAAGGGAGAGATCATAAGCTACGGTGAGGAGAAGCTCCCGGCTGGCCCGGCGATAAAGGACTCCGATTCAATAATAGTGGTGGAGGGCAGGAGCGATGTGCTTAACCTCCTGCGCTACGGTATAAAGAACACCATAGCCGTGCAGGGCACCAACATACCGAAGACCGTCCAGAAACTCTCCAAGGAGAGGACAGTTACGGTTTTCCTTGACGGTGACAGGGGTGGTGACCTCATCCTGAAGGAGATGCTCCAGGTGGCAGAGGTGGACTTCGTTGCCAGGGCACCGCCAGGGATGGAGGTTGAGGAACTCACATACAAGCAGATAGTGAAGGCCCTCAGGTACAAGACGCCTGTGGAGCAGTACCTGGCCATGCGCGGCATGACTGAGGAACTGAAGGAACTGACCGAGAGGAACAATGCGGAGAAGAACGGCAAGAAGAAGGCGCAGGAGAGCGTCAGTGAGCCCGCTGTTATCGTCCCGCAGACAGGTGACAGGGCCCAGGCGGCGAAGGTCGTCACCGCGGAGGAACACGCGGAGGAGCAGAAGGAGGAGAAGGACGGGGAGCAGCAGGGCGGCCAGGTGGCGGAAGCTGTACAGGAGGAGAAGGTCAACCTTGCGGACCCCAGGTCTGTGGAAAGAAGGGGCCAGGTACTGAACCAGGAGAAGACCATGGAACTCTATGATGAGGCAGGTAACGTTATAGCCTCGCTCCCACTTGCAGAGGCCGTGGAGAGGATGGCGGACATCAGCAAGGCCAGCACCATAATAACAGGAGGGGTCATATCACAGAGGCTCATAGACGTGGCATACAAGATGGGTGTGAGGAACATCTACGGTGCGAGGCTGGGGCATATAACTAAAAAGCCCCTGGACATAAGGGTAGTAGCATGGGATCACCATACGTGAATTTTGATTACGAGAACTTTCAGGACACATCTTACGTGCCGATACCGCAGAACCCCCTGGACAGGGTGATCGGCCAGGACGAGGCCGTGAAGATGGCCCTGATCGCCGCAAAGCAGAGGAGGCACCTGCTGCTTGTTGGCCCTCCAGGGGTGGGGAAGTCCATGATCGCGCAGGCCATGTCCTTCTACATCCCAAGGCCGCAGCAGGAGATCAGGGTTGTCCATAACCCCCAGTACCCGGAAAGGCCATTTGTGGAGATAAAGAGCCTGGCGGAGATCATAGAGGAGAAGAAGGAGATGAGCTCCGTTGAGGGGGAAGTGGTGGACCCGAGGCAGGTGCCCTCGAGCGTTGCTGAGCGGCTGGGCTACAGGTGCCCCAGGTGTGGTTTCTACTCCCTGCCTAGCGATGTGACTTGCCCGAACTGCGGACAGCCAAAGGTCACCATATCGGCGCAGGGGCCATTCGGTGACGTGTTCAACGTGATCGGTGCCGCGTTCGGTGTCCAGAACAGCCAGGAGAGGGTCACCTCCACACGGAGGGTAGGGGACAGGGAAGAAGTTATCGTTTACGAGAGGTACGGGGACAAGATAAGGATACTGGACGAGAAGACCCTGGAGAGGAGGAGGAAGCTGGACAAGAGGAGCCCAAGCAAGGTCATAGTCCCCATAGACAGGAACCCATTCGTACTTGCCACAGGGGCAAGCGAAACAGAGCTCCTGGGGGATGTGAGGCACGACCCCTATGGCGGGCACCCGCAGCTGGGCACCCTGCCCTATGAGAGGGTCATTGCCGGTGCGGTGCACGAGGCCCATGAGGGCGTACTGTTCATAGACGAGATAACACACCTTGGAAACCTACAGAGGTTCATACTCACTGCCATGCAGGAGCGCCACTTCCCCATAACAGGGAGGAACCCGCAGAGCGCGGGTGCCAGCGTCAGGGTGGACAAGGTACCGACTGACTTCATACTGGTTGCAGCCTGCAACATTCAGGACCTTCAGTATATACTTAGTCCGCTGCGCTCCAGGATAGTGGGGAGCGGTTACGAGATACTCATGGAGGTGGCGATGCCGGATACACCGGCCAACAGGGTCAAGTACATACAGTTCATCGCACAGGAGATCAACTCCGACGGGAAGATACCGCATATGACCATGGACGCCTGCAAGCTCATAATCGAGGAGGGCAGGAGGAGGGCGAAGGAGATAGACAGGAAGGACAACGCGCTCACACTCCGCCTCAGGGAGCTTGGTGGCCTCATAAGGGCAGCGGGTGACATTGCGGTCTCGAAGGAGAAGAATCTTATCGAGCCGGAGGACGTGAAGGAGGCACTCAGCGTCTACAGGCCAGTGGAGGAGAAGATAAAGAAGTACTACGGCAACATGGGGGCGGCGGTCTCCAGCGAGAGCACAATAGCGCAGCGCGGGGAGGAATACTACTTCTCCTACCACAACTACAGGGAAGACCGCTCTTACCAGTGAGCGGTGCATATTTTTTAATATCTCCGGTACGCTTTAAGCGGCGCGATGAGGATATCCTATACAGTTTCAATGGAAAAGCCACAGACGCACTTCTTCAGGGTCAGGATAGATGTGAGGGAGGTCAGCGATGACCACCTCGACTTCACCATGCCGGTCTGGGCCCCTGGGTCCTACCTTGTCAGAGACTTTTCCAGGCACGTCAGGTCATTCAGGGCGGTTTCAACCAGCGACGGCAGGAGCCTCGAGGTCCAGAGGCTTGATAAGTCCACATGGAGGGTGCGCACCGGCATGTCCAGGGAGGTGAGCGTGGAGTACGAAGTTTACGCGAACGAGTTCACGGTGGATACGAGCCACCTTGATGCGTCCCACGGGTACTTCAACGGCACCAGCGTCCTCATGTACATTGAGGGCTACAAGGACCAGAGCTGCGAACTCGTCATAGTGCCATACGGGGACTGGACGGTGAGCACCTCACTCGAGAGGATAGGGGAGAACAGGTTCAGGGCGCCCAGCTACGATATCCTCGCAGATTCGCCGGTTGAGATCGGGAAGCACAGGGTGCTGAGCTTCACCGTGCAGGGGAAGCCCCACGAGATAGTCATATACGGCCACGGGAATGAGGACGAGAAGAGGCTGGTTGAGGACATAGGGAAGATCGTGGAGGCGTTCGCCAGCATGTTCGGCCAGCTGCCCTACAGGAAGTATACGTTCATATTCCACCTCGTTTCTCCAGAGGTCGGCAGCGGTGGCCTTGAGCACCTGAGTTCGACGACCATTGACATCGACATGTTCACCTTCAGGCCCAGGGAGAAGTACATCAGGTTCCTATCGGTGGTGGCGCACGAGTTCTTCCACCTCTGGAACGTGAAGAGGATCAGGCCGTCGGAACTGGGGCCCTTCAACTACAAGCAGGAGAACTACACTAACTTCCTCTGGATCGCGGAGGGCTTCACCAACTACTACTCCTATGTGGCCCTCTACAGGGCGGGGATAATAAGCGAGAAGGAGTACTTCGAGCACATCATGGAGAGCATAAGGATCCATGAACTCCTCCCAGGCTCCAGGAGGGTTTCTGCATACGAATCTTCCTTCGATGCCTGGATCAAGCTCTACAAGCCCACACCGAACAACTACAACAGTTACATATCCTACTACCTGAAGGGGGAGATCCTGGGCCTCATACTGAGCATATGGATTGCTGACGTGACCAACGGCCAGAAGTCACTGGACGACCTCTTCAGGCAGCTGTTCGAGAAGTACAAGAAGGACGGCAAGGGCTATGGGGAGAAGGAGATACTGAACACGATACAGGACGTCACAAACCACGACTTCACGGATTTCTTCAGGAGGTACGCCAGTAACCCCGGGCCAATAGACTTCGATTCTGAACTGGCCAAGATAGGCGTCAGGATAATTAGGAAGTACGAGAAACTCGGTGGAACAGATGAGGTGGAGAGGGGCTACCTGGGCCTGGTAGTGAGGGACGCCGGAGGGAAGTACATAGTTGACGGGGTGCTGGAGGGTACGCCTGCATATGAGGCAGGCATAAACGAAGGCGACGAACTGGTTGCCATAAACGGCTACAGGTTCACGGATCGGCTCCTCAGGCCGTTGAGGAAGGAGAACGGCAAACTGAAGACGGATTACCTCGTTGACACCAGGCCCGGTGAGACCGTGAGCGTGAGCGTCTTCAGGAGGGACACACTCCTGACCATTGATGTCACAGCGGCAACAGCCCCTCACGACACCTTCGAGCCAGAAATAAGTGATGACAGGAGCTCAAGGCAGTACACGTTGAGGAACAAGGTGCTCAGGGGCTGAGGCCCCTTACCACAGGAGAACCCCCAGCCCGGCTTCTCCGACCATTCTGGCCGGTCGACGGAAGCCGTCCCTTACTCAAACTTAATTAACGTGTCTGGAATATTTATCCGTACCCGGAGGAAAGACCCGATGCTGCTAATACTGGAGGAATACTTCAAGAACTATCCCATAAAGAGGAGGATAGTTGAGGGTCTGTACAACCTCGGGATCTCGGTGGTGGACGGCAGGTTCTACCTGGGTGGCATGGAGATCTCCATCTCTGAAATTGCAAAGGCATTCAGGGTCAACAGGAGGACGGTCTATGACACGCTCAGGTTCATAGAGGCCACGCCGCAGGTGAAGGCGGTGATGGAGAAGATCAAGCCCAGCGTGGACATATGCGATGTGGTGCCCCTCATGGGACACCAGGTCATAACAATAAGGACCACCATGGGCTATTTCTCGCGGACTCTGGCCGCAGTCGGTGAGATCGTCTCAAGGTACGGGTGCTACATCAGGGAGTTCACGGCAAAGAACTACGGGTCGAACGACACGTTCATAAGGATCATCTTTTTCAGGCCGATACCGGAGAGGGTCATAAATGACCTCTCCGCCATAGACGGGGTGAGGAGGGTAGAGATCGCGTCACCCGAGCCGCTGGATGGCAAACTCCTCTGCGACATATGCGAGGTAAAGGTGTGCCCCAACAAGCTGTCGAGCGGCCTAAAGGAAATAGAGGAGTGACTGGAGCAACCTTTAAATACAACCTTTTATACTTGACTCTGTGGAAGACCCCCGGAAGGAAATACTCAGGAGAGTTATTACGTTCCTAAGAGGTAGGGGTTTTGCCGTATCAGACCCGGAGCTCGGAGGTCTCGTGGCATTCGACATAGTTGCCAGGAGAGAGGATGAGAGGTACATACTCAAGATCCTGTTCAACATAGACACCTTCAGGGCCAGCAGCGCCATAGAGCTCATCAGGGTGTCCAAGATCACGGAATCTGTGCCTGTCGTACTGGGGGAAAGGACAGGCAACGGCCCGCTTGAGAGGGGGGTGGTCTATTACAGGCACACGCTCCCGATAATGAACCTGGACACGTTCCAGGATTATGTGGATGGTGAGAGGCCTTACATATTCTCAGGCCCCGGTGGGTACTATGTGTCCATCGACGGGCAGAGGATGAAGGAGGTCAGGGAGAGGCTCAGGTACTCCATAGGATACATATCCAACAAGATAGGCGTTTCCAGGAGATCGGTATCACTGTACGAGAACGGCAACGCAGCCACAATAGAGATCTTCAGGAAGATCGAGGAGGTCCTGAAGGAGGACCTGAAGAGGAGGATCGACCTCAGGGAGGCCATGGAGGGGGTGAGCATACCTGATCCCGAGGCGCCGGAGGACGAGCTCGTGGGAGAGGTCATAGAGATCCTCTCCATGATGGGCCTTCACTCCGAGGTGGTCAAGAGGTCTCCCTTCGATGCCATATCCCTGGAGACCTACAGCAGGATGCTCTTCCTGGGCGTGGTGGAGGACATGTCAAGGGCGGCCAGGGCGGCTGCAATAAAGAGCATATGCGACGTCCTGCTTCAGACACCACTGGTTGTCAGCGAGAGGGACACGGACAAGGAGACGATCGGTGGGTGCCCGGTAATACCGGTCGGCCTCCTCAGGGCTACCAGGGACCAGGACGACCTGATAAGGACAATAGAGAAGAGGGCGGCGGGGCACAGCTGATCCGATGAAGAAGTCATACCTCGACGGAAACGGGAACACTGTCATCCTCGGTGCAATCAAGGGCCTTGTCTCAGATGGCAACGAGGTAAGAGATGCCCTGCGTGATTTCAGGCCGGAAACTGTTGCAGCGACCATATCACCGGAGGAGGCCGAGGGGCTCCTGAAGTTTCTTGACAGCCCATTTGAGGTCTCCATATCAGACTACGAGACGATATACGGCGTCAACCTGTCAAGGTTCGGCGAGGTGATGGTGCCGCCGCCCATGTTCATAGAGGCAGCGAGGTACTGCAAGGAGAACGGTGTGCCCCTGGTGGGCCTTGACATGGACGACGAGCACTACAACGAGGCCTACAGGAGGAGCGTGGGCACCATGGCGCTGGTGAGGCACTCACTGCGCAAAAACAGGGTGGCCAGGAAGGTCTTCACGTCCTCCAGTGCAGAGGAATTCGTGGATGAGTGGAAGAGGGAGATGTGGAAGGTGAAGGGCTTCAGGGTCCTGGACATGCTCAGGCAGGATGAGGTTGTGAGGAATATCAGGAGGCTCATGGGTGAGGGCAGGAGGCTGGCCGTTGTCTGCGAGCTCGAAATGTACAGTGATGTGCTCTCATCCATCGCCGGAAAATCCAGTGAATAGGATGTAGACCTCGCTGCTCTCCGCCCTAGATGCCCTAGGCTTCACTACCCTGGAATCCCGGAACCTGCCACTGTGCTTCCTTATGAAAGACTGCGTCATATCGCCCTGGAACTGCTTCACAAGGACACTGCCTCCCCTGGAAAGGAACTCCCCTGCGTAAGACATTGCAGCCTCGCAGAGGAGGTACGAGGACGCGTGGTCCCTGTTCCTGTCTCCGCTCGTGTGTACCATGGCGTCAGAGACTATTGAGCCTGCGTGAGCCAGGCTGAGCCTGGACATCTCTTCCCTCAGCCTCTCCCTTGTCTCCCTCCTCGTCATGTCGCCCCTTATCTGGACGACGCCCTCCCTTTCCCTGGAGGCCACTAAGTCTATGGAGAAGACAGGGTGGCAGCCGAGCTGGAGAAGGACCTCGGTCCACCCCCCAGGGCTGGCCCCAAACTCAATGACCGCAGTGCCAGGGGAGAGGAACCTGTACCTCTCCTGTATCTCCAGCAGCTTGAAGGCCGCCCTGCTGCTGTACTCATATTCCCTGGCGAGCCTAGAATAGAGATCCTTCCTCCTCTCCTCCGGCCTCATTCCTCGCCTATGAACTTCCTGTACTCGGATGCACTCATACCCTGCGGCTTGAACCCCTTTTCGAGGCGCATCTTCACCAGCCAGTTTGCATAACTGTCCTTGTTCAGCAGCTCTGGGCTCTTGCCCAAGCTCTCGTTGACCTCTATGATTTCGCCCGTCACAGGTGAGAACACATCCTCCGCTGATTTCACTGATTCTACTGTCAGGAGCACATCACCCTGCCTCTTCCTCTCCCCCTTCTTGGGGAGATCGACATAGACGACGTCTGTCAGCTGCTGCTGGGCATAGTCAGTAATGCCCACGGTCACAGTGTCCCCATCCACAGAGAACCACTCGTGTGTCTTCGTGTAAAGGAGGTTTTCTGGAACCTTGCTAGCCATGCTTACACGTAATGCTGGAAATTATAATACCCTTGGCTTCCTGCAACACGGTTGCCTGGAGTGCATTACCGTCCTCCACTGTCCATTGTTAAGGTTGTCTCTGCCGCTGAACTGTCGTGAGTGCTGCCGGAGCGGGGCCTACCTCCCACGGTGCGGCCAGGGGTGTGGCGCCTGTTCACCCACAACGGCCCGGGGGCCGTATGCTCCCCGCCACTGTCACTGTTATTTAGGACTTGAGGCATGACCATGCCATGCGCGCCTTCCTGGCAGTGCCCGTGAGCAGGGGCAGCGATACCGAAAGGGTGGAGCGTATGATCACGGCAATCCCCGGCCTGAGGCCGGTGAGGACGCCCGAGCTGCACGTTACCCTGAAGTTCCTGGGCGAGATAGGAGATGGGGAGGCAAGACGCATCTCCAGGGGCCTCTCAGCACTGAGGTTCCAGAGGTTCAGCTTCAGGATAGAGGGTGTCTCTGCCTTTCCGGCACCCGCAAGGGCAAGGGTGGTGTACCTGTCAGTGTCACCAGAGGGTTTCAGGCACCTCTATTCCGAGGTGATGGGGCTGCTCAACCTGGGCGTTGAGGCTGATTTCGTGCCCCACATAACCGTGGCGAGGCTAAAGAGCCCCATGGACCTGCGACAGTATGCCGTCAGGCTTGACGGAAACACTGAGAGGTTTGCTGAGAAGGTGTGCCTCTACAGGAGTGACCTCAGGCCGGATGGCCCGGTATACACAGCGATATCGTGCGCTCAGCTGATGTAGTTTGTCTTGTCGCCCTCTTCCCTCTCTGGCTTTGACTTTGCACTGACCAGCTGGTCCTCACTGAACTCTATCGCGATCAGATTCGACACAGGTATGAGCCTGATGAAGCTGCGCCCGTCCTGCTGCGTGACCCTGAAGCAGACCGCCCCCTCCTCGCCGAAGATCGTGTAGCCAACGTACTCGCCCTCAGTCTTCATGGGCTCATCGGTCCCGCTGTTTGATAAAACCGTGTACCTGCCACCTTTCTTAATCTCGATCATGTCCATACCAATCATTCCCAGTATGCTCTTCAAATCTATTTTCGTATCCACCACTTCATACGGCCCTGGGCCGCAGTGAGATGGCCATGGGCATGCCTAAAATAAACTTTCAGGTGCTCCACACAACCTGATAGGGCAAGGTGCCACTGTTTTTAGGGGAGCTAGAGATCAGGGATCATGCCCCTGGTCCAGTGCAGCCCCCTGAGGCTTGGTAGGTTCACCCTCCGGGAGAGGTGCATTCCAGTCATCTCAATAGGCAGGGAGGAGGATATCGCAAAGGTCGATCCGTCCAGGCAAATAGCTGAGCTGAGGGCTGACCTCATGGGCGTTGAGAGGGCCATTGGTGCACTCGAGAGGCTCGCTGCAGGCGGGGCCACAGCGATCTTCACGTTCCGCTCCAGGGACGCTGCGGCAGCTTCCGCTGCATACTCCAGGGCCACAGATGCGGGTGCCGCCTGTGTCGACATAGACGCTGCCCTGTTGGGCAGTGTCAGCTCCGACCTAGGCGGTGCCAGGGTGATAGTGTCCATGCATATGTTTGAGGGCGATGGCATTGGCAACTCGCTCGATGAGATTGGCTCCATCCCCGCAGACATCTACAAGGTGGCGGCAAATTATAACACCAGGATGGCCTTCTACAGAGACCTGTCAATGTGCGCATGGTTCAAGAGAGAGGTGAAGAAGCCAATGATTTTCGCTCCCATGGGCCAAGAAGCGCAGGACTTCAGGCTCATGTCGGCCCTGGTGGTCTCAGACCTCATGTACTGCTCTGCCGGCGCGCCCACGGCACCCGGGCAGACAGGTTGCCAAGAGTTTGGAGAGTACCTATCGTCGCTGGAAACTGCTGCCGGCCTGCGTCAGTGGAGTGACGATATGATCGAGTAGAGGCCCGAGGTTATGAACTCTATCGCTATGCTCGCAAGCAGAAGGCCCATTATCCTGGATATAAGCAGTGAGCCCGTCCTGCCAAGCCTGTTGAACAGGGGCACCGAGAACCTCAGGATGAAGTAGGCAAGGAGTATCACAATTATCCCTGCAACCACAACCAGAAGCCTCTCAACAACTGTTGCGCCGGGTGCGTTGAAGTATATTATGCCTGTGGTTATGGTGCCTGGGCCTGCAAGCAGTGGGGTGCCTATTGGCACTATGCCTATTGCCTCCCTCTCGAGGGTCTCCTGCTCCTCCTGCTGCGTGAGCTTCGTGTTGGACGTCCTGCCCTGCAGCATGTCAAACGCTACCTTGAAGAGGAGCACGCCACCAGCCACCTTGAAGTCGGAGATGTCGATGCCAAGCACCAGGAAGATGTAGACACCAACGAACATGAAGCCGAAGAGCATGCCTGCGGCCACCATGACGCTTCTCCTGATCACTCTCCCGATCTCATCCTGACTGTAGCCCTGGGTCAGTGCCACCAGTGTAGGCACGGCCCCTATCGGGTTCATTATTGCAAAGAGTGCGACGAGCACTGTTACGAAGAACACAGAGAGGAGCATTAGTCCGCTCAAACAGCTTCTTTGTATTAAATGTATCCGGGCACCACATCCTGGCTCTGGAAATACTGATCCTTTCAGGCGGAGTTGAACGACCCTTACCATAAAGCCATCGACGGCCCTTGCCTGCCATTAGAGAGGAAACGTATGTCCCTGGCCTGTGCGGGGTTGGGCCTGCAGTTCGTGATACTCCACCTATGCCTTACCACTGGTCTCACGGGCCAATAGGGCGCCCTGCCTGTATATCTCCTGTACCGTTTCTGACAGGCCCAGCCACAACAAGAGCCATGCTGTGAAATGGCATGTACCCTGCCTGGCAATATTTCTATAAGGGGCAGGCATCACCCGGCGTGGTAAATGCAGACTTCCTCAGGAGGCTCCTTGTTGTCGGGGAGAGGAGTGTCCTGGAGGAAATGACAGAGTACATCCCGCTGAGCAAGGAGGCCAGCGAGTGCATACGCACCATGCTCTCAAAGAGGGAGCAGGACCTGAAGCCTGAGAACGAGAGGGTGCGTGCACTTGAGAGGCAGGCTGACGAGATCTCCATGAAGATAAAGCACGAGATAACGAGCGGGGCAATAAGCTCAAACGTGATGGACAACCTGATAGAGCTTGTTGAGAAGTGCGATGACCTCCTTGACCAGTCATACTACATAAGCAGGGAGATAAAGAGGATGGGTCCCAGGCTGAAGGTGCAGAACGATGCCTCCAGGAACGCTGTTGATCACGCGTACACTGTCTTTGCAAACATGATCGAGATACACCTCAGGGCCCTCGACCATGTAAGGATCGCCTTCACTGGGAGGCAGATAGCCGAGGTGCAGGCGGCCAGGCATGAGATCGAGAAACTGGAAGAACAGGTTGACGAGATGAAGGACAACCTCATAGACAGCCTCTATGAGATGTCCCAGTATGTGTCCTACATAGTGTTCCTGCACCTCACAGAGCTGACGCACAAGATCGATGACCTTCTGGACGACTGCGAGGATATTGCAGACCTTGTCCAGACCGTGCGGCTCTCTGTGACGAAGTGAGCCGCGCAGCCTGGAGGGGGAGCTTGAATCCAGAGTACTTCGCATTCGGTATCGTGGTATCTTCCATCCTCACGGCCCTGGTGGCCGGGAACAACCTCTCGGCATCTGTGGGGACGCTGATAGGCTCCAGGATCGTGAGCAGAAACGCTGGCACACTGATAGGCGCTGCGGGCTTTGCCATCGGCCTCCTGATTCAGGGCCACAGCCTGAGCCGTGCGGCGGCAGAACTCTTCCCTGAGGGCCAGTCATACCGCCTCCTGGCTATGCTGATATCCCTGGCCATCTTCCTCGTTGCCAGCCTCACGAGGTCACCGCTCTCCCTGACCATGGCCATGGTCGGTGTCTCCATAGGTCTCTCACTCAGGTTCGGCGAGGCCTCAGCCCTCAGTTCCGTCAGGCCGGTTGTCCTGATGTGGGCCGTTGCGCCGCTTGTCTCTGTGGCTGGTGCTGTGGCCCTTAACAGGCTCGTGTCTGGCATAACTTACAGGGACGAGTGGGCCGCGGCTGCTGTCATCAAGACGCTGCTGATCATCTCGTCGTTCCTCACTGCAATAACCCTGGGAGCGAACACCCTCGGCTTCATAGAGTCCATGGCTGGTTTTAGCACAGCAACGACTGCGGCTATGGTTCTGTCCATATTCACCGGTTGCTTCTTCCTGAGCAGGGGAGTCATCAAGAGGGTGGGGGAGGAGATCTACAGGATGCGGTACACAAACGCTTTCATCTCGCTTATCGTCTCTGCCGCCCTGGTCGAGACCGCTACGCTCTTCGGCATACCCCTGTCAAACACGCAGACGCTCACATCGAGCGTTCTTGGCACCGCCCTGTCATACAGGTACAAGGCCGTGTACGTGAGACCATTCCTCATAGTCATAGCCACATGGGTCCTTTCGCCGGTCACAGGCATGGCACTGGGCTACCTGTTATGAAGGTGTATGCCATGTTATTACTGCAGATAATTTAAAGGCGCGCATATCAAAGGGGTTATATGCAGGCACACATGGTGTCCATGATGCTGGAGCAGAGGGAGATGCCACCCTCAGCTAAACTGGTGCTCAGGGTGCTCAGGGAACTGAAGATCGCCACGGTGAAGAGGCTCGAGGAGGAGACCGGCCTGTCAAGGAGGACTCTGATGTACGCAATCAAGGTGCTCAAGGAGGCCGGGCTCATAGAGACACAGATATGCCTTACCGACACAAGGAAGAGGTTCTACTGCATAAGGCTCGGCTCCCCGGAAACGTGACATGGTGCGGGCATTCCCTTGTGCATTCCTGCTTCGCTCTAGATATCTAGGAGGCTATGTCCAGGCCCGCTGGTATGCCGCGTCCTGCGTGAGTATAACTAATTAGTGGTCTGTGCAAGGCGTGCACAGTTAGAAACGTTATTCTCTATAGCGACTATCAGGTTATAGGTGGTTTAAAGATGCCAGTATATCTTGGACAGAAGGCTCCGGATTTCACCGTGAACACCACACAGGGCCCACTTACCTTCTCTGACCTGAAGGGGCAGTGGGTGCTGCTGTTCTCACACCCGGCTGACTTCACGCCTGTCTGCACAACAGAGTTCATGGCCTTTGCGGAAAAGTACGACGAGTTCCAGAAGCTGGGCGTCAAGCTCATCGGTCTCAGCGTTGACAGCATATACAGCCACATCCAGTGGCTCAGGGACATCAAGGAGAAGTTCGGCGTGGAGATACCGTTCCCTGTTATCGCGGACATAGACAAGGAAGTCGCACGTGCCTACAACCTCATAGACGAGAAGGCCGGAACTACGGTCAGGGGAGTGTTCATAATAGACCCGAACCAGATCGTGAGGTGGATGATCTATTACCCGGCTGAGATAGGCAGGAACATAAACGAGATCCTGAGGGTGGTGAAGGCACTGAAGTTCAACTGGGAGAGGAAGCTCGCCACACCGGCCAACTGGGAGCCTGGCCAGAAAGGCGTGGCATCCGCACCATCGACGTTCCAGGACAGCCTTAAAAACGAGAAGGAACCCGGCGCCAGGACGTGGTACCTCAGACTGGTGGACTGAATTGACAGCCGGCGAGAGGCTGAAACAGATACAGGGACTCTTTGAAGACCTGGGCGGGAAGTACCCTGATGTGCTGCAGAAGTTCATGGAGTTCAACCAGGCTGCAGTGGAGCCAGGCGCCATTGACCAGAAGACGAAGGAAGTCATAGCAGTGGCAGTGTCGGTGGCATCTCAGTGCCAGTGGTGCATCACATACCACGCGAGGCAGGCACTGGAGCTTGGGGCCACAGAGAACGAGCTGATCGAGGCTGGCCTGGTTGCTGTCTCGATTTCCGGCGGTTCTGCGGCGATGCACATGATACCGCTCAGGGAAGCCATTAGGGAGTTCAAGAAATAACCTCTTTTTTACTCCCTGATGAACTCCCTGAAGCCCTGAACGAATTTTTCAGTATCCTCTATTGTGTGTGCGAAGCTGACGAAGCAGGTCTCGAACTGGCTAGGTGGCACGTATATCCCCTTCACCAGCATGTGCCTGAAGAAGCGCATATATGTCCCACGGTCCGCGGACATGGCGTCCCGGTAGTTCTTCACGCTCTCCTTCCCGAAGAATATCTGGAACATTGGGCCCACCTGGTTCACTGTGGCCACCTTTCCTGAGCCCTCTATCTCCTCCCTTATGGCAACGGCCATGTCCTTCACAAGCCTGTTGAGGGTGCCGTAGTCGCTGTTTGCCAGCTTCTCCATGGTGGCAAGGCCGAAGAGCATGGATATGCGATTGGCCGAAAATGTGCCTGACTGGTACACAGGGCCAGAGGGCGTGACCCTCTCCATGACCTCCTTCCTGCCACCGAACAGGCCGATGGGCGCACCTCCGCCGATGATCTTGCCCATTGTCGTCAGGTCGGGCCTGATGCCTATGACGTTCTGGTAAGCTGAGAACTCAACCCTGTATCCAGTTATCACCTCGTCGAATATGAGTAGAGAGCCGTGTTCCGATGTCACCTTCCTCAGGTACTCCAGGAACCCCGGCTCCGGCGGTATGAGGCCCACGTTCCCGAAGACCGGCTCAGTGATCACCGCGGCGATCTCGCTGCCGAGCCTATCGAATATTGCCTCCACGCTTGCTATGTCATTGTAAGAGGCCACTGCCACCGTGGCGGAGACCTCCTCGGGCACGCCAGGGGTTGAGGGTGTGCCAAAGGTGAGTGAGCCGCTGCCCGAGCGGATCAGAGAGTAGTCATGGGCACCGTGGAAGCCCCCCTCCATCTTCACTATGACCTTCCTGCCAGTGTAAGCCCGTGCCAGCCTAATGGCGTGCATTGTGGCCTCGGTGCCGCTGTTCACGAACCTCATCTTCTCCACCCACGGTGAGCTTTCCCTGATCATCTCGCCCAGGGATACCTCCTCCGCGTTCGGGGCCCCGGGGAACCAGCCTTCCCTCAGGCCCTCCTGCACCCTGGCGAGCACGTCAGGGTCACCGTAGCCCAGGATCATGGGGCCGTATCCCAGAACGTAGTCTGTATATGTGTTCCCGTCCACGTCCCTGACCCTCTGCCCGCTCGCTCCCGCAATGAACAGCGGGTGTGGGTCGAAGTACCTTACCGGGGAGTTCACACCACCCGGGAAGAGGCTATCTGCCCGCCTGAACAGGCTCTCCGATTTCGCCGTGTTCTCCATCAAAAGACCTCCTCTCCAGTGCCGTCCTGAGAGATGCGAGGACGTCTCCGTCCCTACCCTCCCTGAGTGCCTCTATGACCGGCCTCAGTGCCTTCGATGTTATGGCCCTTGTCATGGACTCCAGGGCAGAGTCTATGGAGGACCCACCCGATACCTCCTTCAGGAACCTTGAGACCTCGCTGCGCCGCACCTCCTCGGCGTACCTGAACATGGATGATATTACCTCGTCCACCTGGTACCTGTTAAGTTCAACCATGAACCTCTGAACTGCTTCCTCGACCATGGCTTCCGCCCTTGCAACGTCCCGGGCCTTTGAGGCTCTCATTTCCAGGGCGTGCTGGGCCAGGTCTGGCATGTATCTGCACCTGCCCATGCCGTCGTCCACCACAGCGGCAGGGTTGGATATGTCCACAATCACCTTAGAGGCCCTCAGTGCCTCCATTGATGAAGGGTCGATCTTACCTTCATCTGGCCTCAGCGCAGCCACAGCGGCCGAAAAGCTGCGCCTGAGTGAGGCCACCTGGCCTGCGCTGCATGCAGTGACGTCCGTGAAGCCTAAAGACATGAGGACATTGTAGACGGAGCTGGCTGCCCTGCCAGACCCGATGACCAGAACAGGCAGGCCCGTTGAGCCGAGCTCACTGGCCACCACGTCGGCCGCAATGTCGAACACAGAGGACTTTCCGGATGATATGCCGGTCTCGGTCCTCACCCTCTTGCCCAGGGAGATGGCGCGCATGCAGAGGGTGGATAAAATGCCCCTGACCTGGCCCCTCCTTACCTGCTCTTCATACTCGTGCCTCAGCTGCCCCAGTACCTCGTTCTCGCCCACAGACATGGACTCCAGGCCGGCTGCGATCCTGAACACCCTCCTCACAACATCCTCGCCCTCAACGTGCCTGAAGCCATCCAGCGCAAGCGGCCTTTCGGAGACGTAAATCATCTCAATCCTGTTGCATGTGTAGAGGAGCATGTAGTTGTCTGAAACCGACCCCATCTTTTCCCTGAAGTAATCTGTACCCCTTTCAGCGGCCCGATACAGCTCTTCCCACCCGGTCCTGTAGTCCACGTAGGTGTCGTGAAGCTCACTCATGGAACCGCTTCCAGTTCCGTTATCTCAGTCCTGTATATAAGGAGGGGGCGGTACCCAAAAGTTCATTCCCTACCTTTACCCCGCCTGTCCTGCCTGTTCCTCCTCACCCGCCTGAGCACCGCAGGGCCGAATATCCTGGAGACCTCATCGTCCGTGAATAAAGAGAGAACGCGGAGCATGCGCCTCCTCATCGCCCTCTCTCCCTCACCTTCTGCCGACCTGGTCAGCAGGTCGACGATGAACTCCTTACCAGTGGCCTCCACCTGCCCGTGGACGACCCTTTCATCTAGCACAGAGAGGAACCACTTCCTGAACTCCTCCTCTTCCGTTTCCCTGATGCCCTGTATGTCTCCACTGAGGTAAGAGGACTTGAAGTCCACGGTCTTTTTCATAAGGTCGAACCTCTCGATCACAGAACGGAAGAAGGCGTCCCTGTCCAGGGTCATTGTTTTACCATCCCTCTTTCTTTGTTAACATGCAGCTCCATCAGGACACGTATCTTCCCCATAGGTTTAGTCCGTTGTAAATCTTTAGGCCACCACATGTTTAAATCAGGCACAAAGTTGTTTTATTCCGGAAAGGTGATTGGCATGTTCTTCGCGTTTAAGACACTCCACCTGCCCTCTCCAGAACGCGTTCTGCCGGAGGCAGTGCGAAATTAGATAACGCGTGCCTGCTGGACTCCAAAACTAATTTATAGGTAGATCCTGCTGTGGCTATCATGGAGAGGAAGTGCAGCAACTGCAACGTTGACCTAGTTGAGGTAGGCAACATGAACTTCAGGGTTGGCGGGTTCACCGGCATAGGCGGCATGTTCCTGGGGGGATGGAACGACCTGATGGAGCAGACACAGACGTTCACCCTGTTCAAGTGCCCCCAGTGCGGCAAGGTTGAGTTCTACGAGCCCTCCTCAGTATCGGATCAGGGCCAGAAGAAGCACCACTTCCTCTGACTATATTTTCCTTGAGAATAGGAAAAACACGCTCCTGTCAGTGCTCCCGGCCACCTCTATCCCGCTACCGACCTCAACGGCAGTGTAGCCCTCCGAAGGCAATATCTCGACCCTTGGAGTTGGCCTGAGGACATGGTAGGCCGTTTCTGAGGCCCTGTAAACGGTGATGCCCCCTGACATGAGGGCCCTGGGATGGAAACTGGCATGGTGTGCCCTGGCGAACCTCCACCCTATGTTCAGGAATGAGCCCCTTTCGATCTCCACATCCTCTGTCTCTCCCAGAAGAGGATTGCCACGGTGGAACTCGAATCCAGAGACCTTCCTGAAACCCAGCTTCGATACGAGGTTCAGTGATGGGGTGTTGCTGTCCTCCACGATCAGCCTCATCTCATCAGACCTTGCAGCCTCGCTTGAAATTGCGTGTTCCATGAGGGATGAAGCAACGCCGAGCCTCCGGAATTCCGGAGCGACCCTCATGCCGCTGGCCCATGTGGAACCATCCGGAAGGTCCTCCACCTTCACGAAGCCCATTATCCTCTCCTCTTCGGCCACGTATATCCTCCCCACCTGCAAGTATGCAGGCCCAACCTGGTTTATGTAGTCGTCGTAGCCTGCCCTGGAGGATATGGAGCTTATCTGTCCCCAGTCCTCCTGCCTGGCGAGACGGAACCTCATAGGCGGAAGAGTGATACGAGCCTCTTCAACATTTGCTGGTCCCCCACCCTTTCACGCAGTTCTTTCCGAAGCGGCGACTTCTCGTACCTCACTCTCTTAAACTCGAAGGCCTGCCCCTCCGTGTCAATTACACAGTACCCCGGCCATGGAGAGTTGTCCCGTGGCTGCCCTGCAGATCCAGGGTTCATGATGACCCACCCCATGTACTGTGTCAGGAACTGGTAGTGGGTGTGGCCGACCATCACCAGGCCCTCTGGCACCTCCCTGCCCAGGGTGTCCCTGAAGTCGTCCCGTGAGATCGACCATGGGTAGAGGTAGCGGTACAGGTGGTCTGCCGGGGTCGCGTGGTATGCCTGGGCCCTCACCCCGTCAAGGTCAACCTCAGCGCTTTCGGGCAGTGAGGCAAGGAACGACCTTTCCTCCCTACCCAGATCCTTCATGGTTATGTTTTCCCTTGTATAGACAGAGAGGTCATGGTTATCCTGCCCACACATGCAGTCAACACCGTGGGCTGCAGCGTAGTCATGGTTTCCAGAGAGGATAACGTCGAATGTCCTCAGCGTGTCCAGGACGTCGCCTGGCCTGGGGCCGTAGTCCACAGCATCTCCAAGGAAGACGGCCTTATCGTACCTCTCGCTTTCCACTATAGCTTTCAGGGCCCAGGGGTTCGCATGGACATCGCTGACCACAAGGACACGCATGTCCAGAGCATTGAAGGACTGGATAAAAGCATCGGGCACCTGCAATATATAGAGCTCCCATCCCTATATATATCAAGCCATTATGTATATTTATGGTCACACACTTATGGATAATACCCGTGGCCACCGTTCATGTATTTATAGAATGGTGACGATTTGAAGCACATGAAATCCATGGTGCTCAGGGAGATCAGGAAGGCTGAAGAAGAGCCTCTGGTGATGGAGGACCTTGATACCCCGGAACCTTCGGAGAACCAGATACTCATCAGGATCACATCCAGCGGTGTCTGCAGGTCCAACCTCCACATGATCGAGGGAGACTGGGTGCAGAACGGAGTGCCAGCAAGGCTTCCGATCATACCGGGCCATGAGGTCATAGGCAGGGTGGAGAAGGTCGGGGAAAACGTGGACTATTTCAGGAAGGGCGACCTGGCAGGTGTCCAGCCCCTCTGGACTGCCTGCGGCAGGTGTGAGTACTGCCTCTCGGGGAGGGAGAACCTCTGCCCCAACAAGCAGGTCACGGGCGAGACGCTGGACGGTGGCTATTCCGAGTACATGCTGGCCGACGCCAGGTACGCCTACAGGATTCCTGCTGGAATCGATGAGACTAGGGATGCACCGCTCTTCTGCCCCGGTGTAACGGCTTACAGGGCAGTGAAGCAGGCCAGACTTGGCCCGGCGAAGGAGGTCTTCATCTTCGGCGTCGGTGGAGTGGGCCACCTGGCAATACAGTTTGCGAAGCTGTCGGGTGCCAGGGTCACGGCTGTATCGACCGGTGAAAGGCACAGGGACCTGGCCCTCAGAGTCGGGGCCGACGACGTCATAGACCCTGGCAGGGACTATTCAGGCATCTCAAAGTTCTCGAGGGCTGCAGACAGGGCCATAGTCTTTGCACCCTCCCAGGCAGCCATAGACGCGGCCCTGAAGACGCTCAAGCCTGGGGGCAGGCTTGTCCTGGGCGTTTTCGGAGGGGCATCCAGCATACCCTTTGTTGACGAGATCGAGATCGTCGGGAGCGTCATAGGGACAAGGAAGGACATGAACGAGGTGCTGAGACTGGCCTCCACCGGCAAGGTGAGGATAGAGGCCGAGAGGTACAGGCTTGACCAGGCAAACGAGGTGCTCCTCAGGCTCAAGAGGGGCCAGATAAACGGAAGGGCAGTACTTAACCCATGAGGGGGTCGAGTCGTTACTGCCTTACAAAATATTTATGAATTAAAAGGATTTAACTTCTCTAGAACAGGAGTAGTGACCATGACCAGATTCGTCTTGGTATCAGATTCTACCTTGAGCTATGAATACAGGAACTTTCCACTGCTGGACTTTCTCCCATGCGCTCCGGGCAATGCGGTGCCTGCATCAATATACAGGTTCCTGAAGGGGCCTGCGCCACCGGCCAAACCCAACGGAGAGGCCGTGTACGCTCCCTACGCAATAAGGAAGCTGGAGGCCTCACTCCTAAGGAAATTCAAGAGAGAGGAGGTAGTGGTGGCCCATGAGGACTACCTGCAGAACTTCATAAAGGATGACACGGAGATAATAGCGGTATCCACCATGGACCCGCTTGGCCTCGGCCCGACCACCATGTCATACTACGCCCTCTTCGGGGGCGAGCTGAATGCCTGGGTGAAGAAGGAGTGGGACGCCCTGATGGCAAAGATAAACGCCATCAGGCAGGGCAAGAAGGCCAAGCTTGTCGTGGGCGGACCCGGTGTCTGGGAGTTCGCCATCCTGAGGGACGAGGTGGAGAAGAACCATATAGACTACATATTCCAGGGTGAGGCAGACGACGTTGCGCCCCTTCTGTTCGAGCAGATTGCTGAGGACAGCATAGACACTTCGGTCTTCTTCAACGGCTACTGGACATACGACGAGAACTTCAGGAAGGTCATGAAGAAGGACCCGGTGTTCCTGGCACGCGGCTTCTCGCTCAAGGCCTACCCGAAGCTCGAGGAGATACCCTCCATAGTGGAGCCGTCGATGAAGGGCATGGTGGAGGTCATGAGGGGCTGCGGTGTGGGCTGCGACTTCTGCGAGGTAACACTGAGGCCCCTGAGGTACTACCCGCTGGAGAAGATCGTTGAGGAGATAAAGGTGAACCTGAGGGGAGGCAACACCAACGCATGGCTCCACTCTGACGAGATATTCGGTTACAAGCACGGCCCCATGTTCGAGCCCAACGAGGAGGCCCTCCTGGAGCTGTTCCAGACAGTGCTCTCTGTGCCGGGCGTGACCTCTTCCAACCCCACGCACGGCAGGATCTCCATACCTGCCGGCTATCCGGAGATGATGGCCAAGCTCTCCAAGGTCCTCCGCGCTGGCCCCAGGAACTGGATCGGTGTGCAGACTGGGGTGGAGACCGGGAGCGAAGAGCTGGCGAAGAAGCACATGCCCAACAAGACACTGCCGCTGAGGATAGGCCCCGACGGCTCCTGGCAGGAGATCGTGTGGGAGGGCGTGTTCGTAGAGACCAGGAACTACTGGAGGCCTGCGTTCACAATACAGGTTGGCCAGGAGGGAGAGACGCCAGAAGACCTCTGGGACACCATAGCTCTCACGAACAGGCTGAGCAACTCCTTTGTTGACGGCAGGCCGTTCGAGTTCACGATAACACCTCTCCTGAATGTGCCTCTGGGCAGGATAAAGTCCAGGAAGCTTAACACTGACATGCTAAACGCAGACCAGCTCGCTGTATACTACGCATCCTACAGGCACCTGGCGAAGATGGCTGCCAGGGACGGCTACAGGGACGCCACAGGCAGCTTCCTGGCAAGGATGGGCACAGGCACCATAATATCCTTCGGCGGGTACGTGATGATGAAGTTCGTCGAGCACCTGGCCAGGAAGAAGGGAGTGGATATAGAGAAGGTCAAGCACTACGGCGTGGAGGGTGTGAAGGAGATCACGTCAAGGGCTGTCCTGAGCAGGGCCCTCTGAAGGCACCTTGATAGTATTAAACCCTGAACCCCTGGATTTTTCATTTCTACCCGAGACCCTTCCCCACAGGGAGAGGGAGATAGAGAGGATAGAGTCCATTTTCATCTCACCTGTCATGGACGGGCTCCAGACCTCGCTCCTCATACACGGCATCTCCGGTACAGGGAAGACTGCCACGGTGAGGTACGTGATGCGCAGGCACCCGGAGATATCGTTCCACTACATCAACTCCCTGGCCCACACATCGGTGAGGAGCGTACTGAACGAGTTCGCCTCTGGCCTCGGCCTGGTGCTGCCGCCCGGCCCCATCAACTATTCGGTCATTTTCAGGAGGATAGCCTCCAAGATATCCCAGCAGAGGAAACCGGTGGTTCTGGTCATCGATGAGTTCTCCTCCATAGCCAGGGCGGACTTCGAGGGCATCTACAACCTCCTGAGGGCCAGGGAGGTCCACGGAGTAAGCATACCGACAGTGCTTGTATCGCTTGACAACCCCCTCGTTTACTTCAAGGAGAGCGAGATAAGGAGCATCGGCAATGTGGAGAGCCTCAAGTTCCTGCGCTACGGTGTAGGTGAACTCAGGGACATAGTTTCAGACAGGGTGGATAGGGCCATAACGCCCGGTGCGTGCAGCGATGAGGTCATAGATTACATAGCGGACATATCGGAGCAGTACGGGAGCGCCAGGGTGGCCATAGAGGTCCTCCAGAAGTCCGCCTACATAGCAGAATACAGGCAGTCTGCAGAGATCGGGATAGATGACGTCAGGGCTGCAAAGTCCATGATCAACCCGTACATAACGGAGAGCAAGCTGGCCAGCCTCATGGAGGAGGACCTTGTGGTCCTGCTTGCGGTGTGCCGCTGCCTGGTCTCCTCGAGGTACTGCGAGAGTTCGTGCATAATGCAGGAGGTATCCGTGATCGCGGAGGACTTCCTGGGGTCTCCCATGCCCGCCTCCAGGGCTTCGGGTGTGCTAAGGAAACTGGAGACCGTTGGCTTGGTGGACAGCAGGGTCATCGGGCAACCCGGTGATTCCAGGAAGGTCTACGGCATCAGCGAGGTTCCCGTGAGCGTGCTTTCCAGGAAGATCATATCAATGCTGGGAAAAAAGCAGTGAGGTCCGGGCCCTTCTTCCTGATTATGTATGAGAATGGCTCCCATGCCATCTCTATCAGGTGCCTGTAGTACGCTGCGTCTATTTGGTCAGCCGCGGAGGCCCTGAGCACCTTCCTCCCCATGTCCGAAACAACCACCGGGACCTCCATTCCTGGCTCGAAGGCCACATGCTTTCCCTCTACCATCTCTGCCACAGCCCTCTGCATGTTCTTGACGGAGTACTCGCCTGGGTACCTGGATGGCCTCACCTTTACGGCGAGCTTCTCCACTGGCGCCGCCCTCAGTTCCCTCATGAACCTCCTCTTCACCTCTTCAAGCCTGCTGTAGTAGAGCGGGAACTCCCTGGAAGATCCGCATTCCGAGAGGACGGATAGGCACCTGGCCTGGAACTCCTTCACGATCGCAGGCATGTCGCTCCTCCTCATGGCTATGCCTCGTACCTTGTAGGTGCCGTCTGTCCTCAGGCCGAAGTAGCGGTTCAGTGCTCCCGTGCCGTCCCTGGAAGGGAGGAACACTATCCACCTGTAATGAGAGTCGAGGACTATGTCCAGGCGCGTCTCCTCCCTCACTCTCTCCAGCACCCTGTCTATGCTGCCGCCGCCCCTGAGCCAGAGAGAGTCCACGATGCCATGGATCACCTCGAAGCCCTCCTCCATGGCAATGGCCGCAGCGCGTGCCAGGAGCTTCCTGCCTATTGCCGTCACCATCTCGTGCACCTCTATCTTACCGAACCTGGCGTTCTTGTAGCCTGTGTAGCCGAATGACGTCAGGAGGAGCCACTTCAGCGCTGTGTCCCTGAGGGAGTTCACGTCTCCATCCGACTTGATGGACTTGTAGTACAGCCTGGTATCCAGGAGGTCTTCTAGTGCTCTTGAGAGGAAGCCGCGCCTTGAATTATCCACAGAGTACGGTAGGTCAGAAGGCCCCTGGGTTGGTCTGATGGTCTCTGGGGACAGGTTGTAGCGCACTATGATGGACGGATACATGGAGGAGAAGTCGATCTCGTAGACATCATCGTATATGCCCGGCTCAGGCTGCAGCACTGTGCCGCCCCTGTCTGAGGAGTAGAGCTGCAGCACAGTCTTCGGCCATTCGTGGTCATCCTTCACGTCCGGGACGAGGATGCCAGAGAAGAGGGCCTTCGAGACCTCCATGGAAGAGACGACCGTTCCAGGCGTGGAGAGTGCCACCCTCTCGGGCGGCAGCGAGGAGATGCGCGAGAGCGTCTGTATGCCCACGGTACCGGAGACGGAGAAGGTGAAGCTGTCGGAAGGTATGCACACCATGGCGGGCACAGATATGGTCGGCGGCCTGTAGGAGACCCTGCCGTACGATGCATAGTGGGACGGGCCTGATAGCCTGAACCACGGGTGCCCGTGCCTCTCCCTCACGATGGTGAGGATGTAAGAGAGGCCCACCGCGTCGTTGTAGATCAGGTACAGGGATTCCTCCATGGACCTGAGGAGGTCGTCCAGCGCGTCAAGAGATGGCCTGCCGTACCTGCGCCCGTTGACTGAGAGGTGCACCACCTCCCTCCCGTCCCTCCTCAGCTCGACCCTGCATGCCGGCAGCTCTGGCTCCGGGCCAGATAGATCCTCGATGTGAAAGAACCTCAGGCCCCTCTCCGCAGCGAACCTGTGCGGTGCATGTATGGATGAGTTGTACGTGCGCACCATGCCCCCGAAGAGCCTCTGCACTTCCCTGGAGAGTGCTGCGAGTCTGGATGGCCTTCCCCATACCTCGAGGCCCTCCACCACCCCGTATATGGTGGACCTCTCAGACCACATGGCACTGAACTGCTGGCCTGAGAGCTGTGCCTCGATCTCCTCGAGGCTCTGCCTCCTGCCCTCCAGGAAGACCCAGGTGAAGTAATCGTACCTCCTGGAGCGCAGGCCAGAATCGTAATACCAGAGCGTTACTGTGTCCTCACCTGTGGCGTTCACCAGCATCCCTGGCCGCCTCCAGCTGCCTGACCCTCCTCTCCAGGTCTATCAGGACGGAGAGCAGGAAAGAGAACTGGCTGTCCAGGCCCCCGAATGAGGCCTCTGGCACCCGGCGCTTTCCGCTCTCGAGTATGTGCAGTGCAGCGCGCCTCTCCTCTTCTGGGAGCATCTCCGACATGCGCAGTATCCCCTCCACCACAGGCCTGAGCACGGCCCTTGCTGTCGGTACCGTCCTACCCATTCACGGCAAGCCCCCTGGCAACATGGTCGAGGATGAACGGCGCCCCGAAGACAACCAGGGTTATCTGACAGCCCTGGAAGTATGCCTTCATCCTCATGATGTCGAGAACGGAGAGTGTTATCTCCATGCCCCACTCCGACAGCACCGAGGACGAGAGGACAATGAGGTGCGGCAAAGTGTCGCCCTCCAGGAGTATGCGCCTGAGCTGGAAGGGCGTGAGGATCCTCTGCACCATGACCATCTCTGACATATCCGTCCCCAGGTACCTCTCCACATCCAGCACCACGCCATCGGACAGCAGGAGGTGGCAGGAACCGCCCTCCTCCACGCATGACCTCAGCAGGCTGTCCAGGTATTCCTGGTCCAGGTCCCTCAGACGCCTTATCCGGAGTGAACTGTGCATGCATGCCCATTGTGCCCATGTGCTAAAGAGAGGCGACAGGTGTGGTGTGCCGGAGATCGCAGGCCAGCCAAGAGTTACAGGGGATCGCCATAAATGAATGCAGTATAACGCATCACAGTTGTGAATTCATTCAATTTCAATCATGCACATGGTAATGATGGGTGGACCAGAATGGAGAAATGAGGTGGCTAAAATTAAAGGATATCAAAAAAGGGCAGGTGTCACAGGCCGGAGCCTATGACTGCGGTGGTGAGGTAATAGTTCACCAGGTCCTGTGAGAGGTTAAAGGCCTGTATGGAACCGATGCCCACAAAGTCGTTCCAGCCTGGGCCCAGGTACCCGCTGCCCACCATGCCAGGGTACGGCTGCACGTAGTTGACCTGGAAGTAGGCCTGGTAACCGAACATGGTGCCGTAACCCAGCTCGTAGAGTGCGGGCTGCACCCAGCCGAGGTACCCAGCAGTGCCTGATATGCTGCCGTATTCCTGCTCTATGTCAGCGAATATGCCTGCGGTTATGGGCGTGGCAAACGATGTGCCGCCCGCAACACCGAAGAAATTCCTGAATGCGAAGAGCATCTTCGCAGCAGGCATGGCTAGGTCTGGCTGGCCCCTGTTGGTGAAGGTCGAGGGCACAACTATCGTCTCGGCGCTCTGGTATACTGGCCTGGCAAAGAAGAAGCTGTTACCTCCTCCGGAACCGACCGGGCCACCGTACCAGCTGAACTGTGGCTGGTACCACGCGTACTGCTGCACTATCTGGCCGGTGCTGTTAAGCACAGGGTATACACCCCCAACTGAGACGATGTACTGTGAGGCCATCACGGTGAGGTAGAATATGCTGTGGCTGTCGGCAGAACCAAGGAATATGGTCGTACCCTCTGCCACGGCCTGCAGGCCTATGAGGTCATATATCCTGGCGAAGCCGCTGTCGTGGTGGAACTGCAGCTCCGCCCAGCTGCCCGATATGACCTGCGGGCGTATCACGTTGAGCATGTAGTAGAGCTCGATGTTCACCGCATTGTCGCCTATGCCGGTGAGGTTGAAGGGCTGCATGACATCGTATATGGTGGCGTTGGGCGCCATGGCCCCGGACCACTCCACATCGAGGTCAGCCTCAACGCCCTCCGGATAAGGATTCATTCCGTTCGGGGTGAGGTTGACAAGCACAACGCTCGGGTTGTGTATTCCGAAGCGGTCCCAGAAGGCCCTTACAGCGGACATGTTGACAGACTCGCCAACGCCAAGTATCCCTATCTTGATGCCCTGGCCCGTGTAGCCCATCTGCTGGAGTTCACTGACGCCGTAGAACTGCTCGAGGTTAAGTGGTGTCACCACACTGCTCATGCTGATCTGGGACCCAGCGGTCTGCGTGGCACCAGTGACCTCAGTCTTCAGGTCCTGCCTGTTCACCTCTGATAGGAGGGCGTCTGACGAATAGCTCAGGCCATAGACGTGCACGATGTACTGGGAGAACTGCTCCGGTATGTACGGGTTAGCGGTGTTCGTCACGAACGTCGCGTATGAACCGTTCGGATATGTGAACTCATACTCATATAGCATCGTTCCGAAGGTATGCTCGAACATGCTCACGTTGCCCTGCAGCACTATCACCAGGGGCGCGTACCAGTAGCTCCAGACCTTGAAGCCCAGGCCAGAGTAGTATGCCTCTATCTGCCCGATTACAGATGCGGATGGGTAGTACATTGCCCGGAACTGCTGCGGTGTCAGGTAGTCCCCGAAGTATGGGCTCATCGGCGAGTTGACCTCGCTAACGAACTGCTCCAGGCCGCTCAGGTTCGTGAAGTTGAGGTAGAGGGTGACGTTGAGCTCCATGCTGCCATTCGCTGGCCCCAGGTTGATCAAGTACTGCTGGAAGTACGGCGAGGTCATCAGGTATGGCACGTTGCCCTGGAGCATCTGTGAGTGGGCGGGCCTCAGGTCTATGAGGTTAAGGGGCAGGTAGTCCCCTCCATACTCTATCAGCCCGCTGTCATTATAAGGGACCGTGCCGTTGAAGTTGTACCAGAAGTTGCCACCCTGGTACTTGCCGCCTATTATGCTGCCTGACAGGGGCTGACCGTCGAAGTAGTTCACCTGCGATGCCGGCTCCAGGGATATGTTCCACTCGTTAATGTACACACTGGCGTTTCCTGTGTATATGCTCGTCGATGGGCTTATGGCCGTGAGTGCTGTGGCGAAGAAGTTGTTGTATATTGTGTTGTTAGAGGAGTAGACTGCCAGGCCAAGTGGCGCGCCCCACAGATTCCATGCGGATTCGAGGGACGCGCTGGCAATGGCCGGCGAGTCCATGAAGTAGTTGCCCCAGACCGTGTTGTTCATGCCACCGAATATGAGCACTGAAGAGTCCATGGAGAGGAACTGGTCTGAGGCGATGAGTGAATCGGTGGTGTTCCAGAGTATCACGTTGGCCAGGGGCTCACCGGCATCGTCTGTGAAGAACCAACCGGTTACCCTGCTGTCCGTGAGCATGAAGTGGGACACGTTGTAGGCCCAGTAGCCCAGGTAGTTGAACGGGACCAGGCCCTCCACGAGGGCAGTGTCAAGGAACGAGCCCTGGTATATGACAGGGAAGGTCGGCATGTCCTTCGCCATCACGTACGCGCTCGTGTTTATCAGCATGACGCCCTCGAACTGCGGGAACGCGTAGTCGTTGATCTCACCGAACAGGGGATCGATGTAACCGTACTCATTGTTGAACAGCATGTATGGGTTCGAAAGGGTACCGTTTCCTGCATACGATATGTTCTGTAGCTGAGCGTTGTTCATCGCAAAGAGAGGTGTGTAGACCCCTGCGGACATGTCCAGCGGCAGACTGAACGTGTTTTCACCTGTCAGTATCTGGGCCACCGCCCTGTGGTCGCTGAGCAGTGCCAGGGCAGCGTACTGGCCGGAAGGAAGCATGAAGCTGTAGGTGCCCGAGGGAGTCAGTGGCACGTAGCCGGCCTGGCTGTAGTTGAGCGTCTCGCCCGGGCTCACGAACAGGAATGCATTGCTGGGCGAGACCTGGCCGGAGAACTGCTCCATGGTCGTGTCGGATGAGACGTTCCACATGCCATATAGTAGTGAGGGGCCTGTGGTCAGTATCGCCTTGTCCTGGCTGTTCCAGGTCACCGCAACGCCCGTGGACGTCTCACCGGTATCTGTGCCGAAGTCAAAGGCCGCAGGCACGTTGACGTAGGCTGCCTTCTTCATTCCCTGCTGAGGTGGAGGTGGAGGAGGGGGCGGGGGTGCCGGGTGGTTCCCGTTCATCGGGTTCTGCGCTGGGATGTACTTCAGGGAGAGGTTGCCGTTGATGCTGTAGAACGTAGTGGTCGATCCTCCTCCAGGGCCGCCCATCATGATCTCTGCGTCATACAGCAGGCCCACCGGTGCCAGCTGGGTGCCGCTCACCAGGAAGTAGGACGGTGGTGCCCTGTAGCCTGGCGGCATCCCGTATGTGGAGTTGAATGTGACCCTGTCGTATGTGCCGTTCACACCGAGCTGTGGGATGGAGTAATTGAAATAGACGACGTTGTTCCCATCGATTTCAGAGGTGTTCAGGTAGAGTGTGACGCTGAATGGCGGCTTGATCAGGTATGATGGCCCTATCGCTATGTGCACACCGGGATATGGATATACCTGCCCGGTGGAGTTGAGGATTGCGTTCGAGGACAGGTATGCAGCTGTGCTGCTGAAGTTCCATATGTTGTCCTCGAACCCCAGATCATGCGTCCTGACAGAATACGTGATCACGTTCTGCGTCCAGAAGGTGTACTTCGACTGGCCGAACAGGGTGGTGTTCGCTGTGACCGTGTTCAGCTGGAATGTCAGTGAGTACGGGGCATCGTTTGCAAGGTTGAATACGCTCAGGTTTGTGATGTTGACCGTTGCCTCGAAACTGGACGCGTAGTAGTTCGAACCGACCAGCTTGCCCGAGACGTTCTCAAGGCCGAAGAAACCAATGCCCATGGGCGCCGGTGACTGCGTGTAAAGGGGCATCACGGTTCCGTTCTGCATCAGGAACCTGTGCACCTTCGCTGGCATGAACAGGTAGTTGTTCACGGGCTTACTCAGCTGGGCCGGTAAAACCGAGACCTGTGTGGCCGTACCAGTGCCTCCAGTCCCGCTGCCTGAGGGAGCCCTGTTCCCAGTTGACTTTGGCTGGCTGCTTGGGGCATGCGTAGCCGCAAAGCCCATAAAACCAATGACAGCCACGACCGCAATGGCAACTGTCACAAGCGTGAGAAGTTTACTGCGCATGGCGACCTATGCTCAGTGTATATATGAACGTATGTGAATAACTTTTACACTCTGTGTACGCTAGGCCTGTGATATGGGCACCACGGTGAACGTGAGCACAAACATCACCAGTGCGAAAACGCCTATTGCTATGTCCCTGGGCCTTATGGGAGAGTAGTCATCCAGCGCAGGCGGGTGTGTGATCCCCATGAATATGACGAATATTGCGAGGAGCCACCACCCCGGGTACCTTATGCCCAGGTAGAAGAGTATGGCCACGAAGGCATAGTCTGCATATACGGCGTTGCGTCCCAGGAGGCCCCTGATCACATGACCGCCGTCAAGCTGCCCCACAGGGATCAGGTTCATCGCTGTGGCGAACATGCCGACCCACACGGCGAGGACCATCGGGAATATGGGCCTGGCCGTTGGGACCTGTAGGTGGAACAGGTGGTATATGAGGGGGAGGTGTATTATGAAGGGCACGTAGTCTGTCACAGGCCTGAATACCCTGGAAAGGTAGGAGGCCAGGAACATGAGGGGCAGCGCAGTCAGGAAACCGAAGATTGGCCCTGCAGCCCCTATCTCAGTCATTGCCCTCTTGTTCGGTATGGGGTCCCTTAGGGATATGAAGGCCCCGAACGTGCCCAGCTCCAGAGGGAACGGTATGAAGAACGGTAGCGAGGCCCTCACATGGTGCCTCTTGGCCACAATGTAGTGCCCTATTTCGTGTATGCCGAGGATCAGCATGAGGGGTGCGGAAAAGAACGCGAAGCCGTAGAGGAGGCTCAGCTCCTCCCTGTATGGGCCCGGGCTGACGAAGGCAGATGCGTAGCCAGACCCCACGTATATGGTGGAGGCCAGGGTCAGGATCAGCATCACCAGGTTCACTGTGTTGCTCCTGTACCTGACCTGGGGGCGCCTGTCGACCTCTATGAAAGCCTCGCCGTCCTCAGCAATGAAGGGTATGTAGCCCCTATCAACGAGTACCTTCCTAATGTCATCGAAGGCCTCTGCGATGTCGGGGTTGTCGGAGTGGAAGAAGAAGAACCTTATGTGTTCAGGGTTCACCTGAACATCGTATGTCTTGACCCTTGAGGTAACAGTCTTCACAACGAACTCGAGGTCATCGCTCTCAACCCTCACCTTCTCCTGGCTGTACATAAGTTTCCTCGTGGTTGAATCTTGATCTTCCCCACTTTAACGGGGACCAATCACCTTTCATGATCCCACTGACCCTGTGGGGATTTCTTCACCTGCCGCTGGTCGGACTTTCACAGCAAGGCCTGCGGCCATTTGCTAGGTTCGAGGCCCATGGCCCGGTGACATCTAGTCCTGTGTCGTCGTACCGCATCACCGTTCAGCGGTACTTCTATTGCAGGACATGGGTGTATCAAGAATGAGCCTTAACCTTTTTTCCTCATGTCAGTGTCAGTGAACCTGCATATGTCCCTGTATTCACACTCGCCGCAGAAGGCGCAAGGCCTCCCCCTGAATTCACCGGCCGACATCCCGGCGATGCACTTTTCAAGTTCCTTGTCGATCTTCGGGCCCGCATCGAGGTTATGCAGCTTTCCATCCCTGAGGTTGAGTACCTTCACGGACCTCACAATCATCCCCTGGCCCTCAAGCATTTTCCTGTAGACTGCGAGCTGCATGCTGTAACGCTTCATATCGTCCCCATCCCCGGACAGGTTAGACTTGTAGTCTATGACCTCAATGGACTCGCTATCAGGCCTGACCAGCAGGTCGGTCCTGCCCCTGAGGATCGATGTGCCAAGTGAGAGGTGCATCATGCCGTCCTCTGTACTCTGAACGTGCGCCGATTTCAGGTAATCCAGGACACCCATTACCTTTTCCTCCACGTCCTGCCTCACCCTCCGGACGTCTTCCGGCGTTGCATATGGCAGGTGGACCTCCCTCTCCACTATCTTCCTGACCTGTCCCCTCGTCAGCCTGTCCCTGTTGGCCGCTGAGGCTACGGCCTTCAGCACCCTGTGCACGGATTCCCCGAATCCCTTCATCCTGTCAGTGCCCTGCACAAAGCCGCACACGCTGCCCAGATAGTAGTGGTGCGGGCAGACGTAGTAGTCGGAGATCGATGTCGCGTCGAAGATCGAGTACTTCCGTGGGGAGGCCTTCGATCCGTGGACCCTGATCTCACTGGAGTTCTTGCCACCACCGAATATCCTGTTCCTGACAAACATCACGGTGTCCCTTGCTCTTGTGACGGCAACGTAAGCGAGGTTGTAGTGCTCCACGCCCCCACCTGAATACCTCCAGTGGTCGTAGAGATCCTTGCTCAAAACCGGCCTGCTCGGCCTTGAGCGGAGCTTGTCTATGTCCGGCAGGAATACGACGTTCCACTCCAGCCCCTTGGCGCTGTGGATGGTGCTGACAGTCACCGCGTCCCTGACCCTGTTTTCATCTGCGCTTATGCCATAGATCCTTTCCGATTCACTGTCACTGAGGTACCTCAACAGTCCCCTCACGTACGTTTTCCAGTGCCCGTTCCTGCCCCCCAGGCTCACTGACTGCTCGAAATCACCCACCATCTTTGAGAATGATGCCATGGCGAGGAGGAGGCCATGGTCTTCGGCCTTTGTGCTGTCGAGCCCCTTGATCCCTATGGCTGCATACACCATCTTGTAGGCCTGTGAGAATGCATCCAGCGCTGTGCCGGACGTCCTTCTGAACTTCTCCCTGGCCCTGGCAAGGTCAGCGGATATCACTTCAGCAGGCCTGCCGAACCTCTCCGACAGGATTCCGATCTCTTTCTCCGGTGGATCGCCACCTTGCCTAGAGGCGTCCACGAACCACTTGTAGACGGTCCTAATGGCTTCCATCTCGGGCATGGAAAAGATGGCGGAGTTGCCGAATATGACGAACGGTATGTCCCGTCTCCTGAACTCCGTTATCAGGCCGCTGGCATTGCCCTTCACGCTCCTGTACAGGACGGCAAAGTCAGAATACCTGGCCCCACCACCCTTCACGCTTTTCTCTATGGTTTCCGCTATCTCTGCTTCATACCCACTGAAAGTGCTCACTGTGCCCCTCTCTTCCCTCACTGGCCTCAACATCGACTCCCTGGGCGAAGACAGGTACGCTTCATCAATTGAGTTCGCTAGTCTTACTATTTCCGGCACGCTCCTCCTGTTCCTGGTCAGGTAGTATGTGGCAGTGCCCGGGAACGCCCTCTCGAACTCATTGATGAGTGACGGGTCCGAACAGCGCCACCTGTATATTGTCTGCCTGGGGTCGCCAACGACAAAGACGGAACAGCTTTTCCCGATGAGCCGGATGATCTCGAACTGAAGCCTGTTGATGTCCTGGAACTCGTCCACTAGGAGGTGTTCGATCTCTGGCCTGTAACCCTCTTTCAGCTTCGAGTGGTAGATAGAGAGCATGCGCGGGAAGTCTATGAGCCTCTTCTCCTCCATGTATTCCTCGTACTCCTCTATGAGGCCCATCACTTCCGGGTGTACCCTTTTCAGCTCCTTCCTATCAAGCATCTCCTCATAGAAGATGGAGATAACTTTCTTGAAATTCTCAACATCATAGCGCCCTTCAAGGAACCGCATGAGAACAGCGTTCTCAAGTCCCTCGTCCATCGGTGTGTAGCTGTCGTAGCCGAACCTCTTCTTCAGCTCGTTGAAGCAGAACGAGTGAATAGTTCCCACGAACATCTTTCCTATTGAGCCGGCATTGATGCCGCCCCCGCCGGTTCGCTCGTAAACCCTGAAGAGCATCTCAGCCGCTGCCCTCTCAGTGTAGGTGAATGCCACGACCCTCTCCTGCGGCACACCTCTGTCCTTGATAAGGTGTATTATCCTGGACACCAGTGTCTCTGTCTTCCCTGTGCCTGCGCCGGCTATGACCCTGACGTACCTCTCCTCAGCCATTACGGCACGGAGCTGCTCATCGCTGAGTTCTATACCGGCATCCGTGTGCTCCATGAAAATAGAAATTCCGTGGTGCGGATATAAATGTATGCGCGGTGCCGCGTAAGGGTTAAATTGTGCCAGTACCTTACGGATGCGAAGGGCCCGTGGTCTAGTGGTTATGACATCGCTCTCACACAGCGAAGGCCACCGGTTCAAATCCGGTCGGGCCCACTCAAACAATGTAGTTCGGACTAGTTGTAATCTTTTCACAGTGGAGATATTATCATCGCAAGGTGCCTGGATGTCGCACAGAACCAATCAAGATTCCTGGCCACAAATAACGCCTAGAATTTCCTTCATTCTTCTATCAGCCAAATGTTGGTGAACCATCTCGTGCCTCCGTTTCATAAATTTCTCACATGATATCTTACCTATGCCGGAAAGATGCCTTTGCCCAGGATGAGCAAAATGTTTCTAGGCTGCCACAAAGATTTACTGAACCCACACATGGAAGGAAAAAGAGGTTTGTAAAAAATGTGGAAATAGGGCTTTGATATTTCACGCGAAGGCTTCATTCATAAGGGTGGGCAAAACATATGACACTTATCAAGCCCTAAACTATAAATTTCGTGATATTTTCATAATTTTATATAATAATTATACAGAGTAGAATCCATCTCACGAAATTTTTATATATTGACTTTCAGATAAGACCGCCAATGGTAAGTAAAAAGGTCATAGCAGCAGTCGTGGTGGTGGTAGTAGTCATCGTGGCGGCGGTGGCCGTCATTGAACTGTACCATCCACAGAAGATCTACCATCCTACAGTATTCACCGACGTATCGCAGACAGCAGCTCCCAGTGAAGGGCTTGACCCGGCCACAGGATTCTTCACGACAGACGAGCCCCTGTTCACAGCCCTCTATCAGCAGCTTGTTGAGTACAACGTGACTTCCTTCAACGTGGTGCCCGTGATTGCGCAGAGCGTTACGTACAACGTGAGCAACCCGATGGTCTACAACTTCACCCTGAGGCCTTACGTGACATTCAGCAACGGCATGCCTGTAAACGCAACAGATGTGTGGTTCTCCATATACAGGGGAATCCTCATGGCCCAGGCACCATACGCCTCGGACTTTGGAAACATACTGTTCAACGACACGATATTCGCTGACTACAGCATAGAAATACCGTGGGGCATAGGCCACGCGCTCAGGGCTGCGGGATACACGATCAACGGTAAGAACGAGAGCCAGAATGTGACGATTGAGGCAAACGATCTGGCATACATACTGTCGCACTTCAAACTGAACTACACGGACTGGAAGGTCATGACATACCCAGACCAGGCTGTCTACCTGCCTGCCAGCGAGATCAACAGCACGGACCCGCTCAATGTCACCATACAGACCATGTACCCCTACCCCTTCCTGCTGCAGGACATAGCGAGCTCATACGGTGCCATAATCGAGCCACAGTACGTTGACGCCCACGGAGGCGTGAACGTTTCAGGTGAGAACTCGTACATAAACCAGAATGGGGCCCTGGCAACTGGACCGTACGTGATCTCAAGTGTCAGCAGTGGATACTCAACGATAGTCATAGTTAAGAACCCGCACTACTGGGTGGATGGTCACACTGTTAACAACGATACAATTGTCACGGTCAACAGCAAGACGCACATGGAGACCATTTCCACACCTGTGAACGACGTTCCCTATGTTGCCAGTCCGCCGAGCATTCCGGAAATTGTCATAGAGTACGGTCTAAGCCATGCGGACAGGATAGCTGACTTCGACACCAACCTGTCACAGATATCGACCGTGGGGCCCACCGGCTTCAAGCAGATAATTAACGGCTACTTCAACCCATCGGACAGGAACACTAACCTGGTGCAGGTGATACCTGAGGCGGGCGCACTTTACATATCGCTTAACGTCCAGAGGTTCCCGACGAACAACACGAACTTCAGGGCAGCACTATACTATGCCATGAACTACAGTGCTCAGCTGGCACTTTACGACAACAACTACAATGGTAGCCCACTGGCGTACATGGAACTTGGCCCAATATCCCCGAGCTATGGGCTTTACTACGATCCTGTGCACGCGCCTCTCCCACAGCAGAACCTGACACTGGCTATGCAGTATCTTAAGAAGGCACTCTACCAGATGCATGCCTATGTGGTACTCCCGAACGGTACGAAGATAGGTAACACATCTGGCACTGACCTGTCATCGCAGACCTTTGACATAACAGGTATATCGCCCCCGAGCACCCTTGAATCGGACCAGATAACCATTGCAATAGACTCATTCAAGCTGCTCGGCCTCAACTTCCAGGCCAAGTACGACACGGAGGGTACGGTGCTCTCCTGGACAAGCCCAGCATCAACTCCGAGGTTCGTTGACCTTGGGTGGGTCCCGGATTACCCTGACCCCGTTGGTCAGCAGCTCATGGCAATATATGATGTGACGGAGGGTGGGGCCTTTGGAGGCAATGATGCATGGGTCAACAACACGACACTCCAGAACCTCTTCGTGAACATGGACTTCGAACCCGAGTCTGTTCAGCTGAAGCAGATGTACGAGGTATACAACATTACTGACCACCTGTACGCCTACGTATGGATGCCGATGTCAGATAACGTGTTCTTCATACAGCCGTACATACACAACTTCTACTTCAACCAGTTCACCGGTTACTTCTACAACCTGCTGACAAGCCAGTACTCATTCAAAGAGACGGCGTCACCGTCCTCAGCTGTGACGTCTTCGAGTACTGCCTCCGTATTGGCCACAACATCCTTACTGGCTTCCGACGCCCTAAGGATGGTGTCATAAAGATAACCCATCCTTAATTTTTAAGTGGCCCTTTTTTAATCTTTAGGTAAATCTTCTCTTCTTGAGACTAGCCTGTTAGAATCCGTGTTTGAAGTGTTGGAAGTTATCTACCACAGGTAGATAATATAACCATGAAAGAAGGTAGGGCAGGCTAAAGCTACCCCACAGAGGTACATCTGATCGACCGTCTGTACCGTTATTGATGCCTGAACAGTTTCGGGTGCTGGTGGCAACAGATACAATTTTGGATTGTAGCATGCTGGTTTGCCTACATCTTCCAGTGGGAAGTGGCTTAATGTAATCTGCGGCTTGGGAGTGGAGGTACGCAAAACCCCGTGATCCTACTTCAATAGATTGATTGCTTGACTGGAAGCTTGAGGTACCCTTATTATCCACAACGGAATAGAGTGATATGGTGGCGCTTCCTGTAAGCCGTTTTTAAACTCAATAAAATAGTATGCTGAACCCGCCATTCCCTTTCCCTTGAAAGGTCCATGCGGAGCAGCATGACGAAGCCGATTGAGAAGTCCAAAAGATCTCACACAGATTGCCCCTGCTCCGTAGAATCGCCGGCGTGATTCGCCCGGTAAGCAGCATCCAGGGCTTCATAGACATGCCTTCCGTCCCGCAGGTCCTTTATGAGTATGTTCCCCCTCTTCGTTATAACGTATATCGATATCAGGTCGAACTTCCTCTGCAGGATGCCCTGGTTATAGAACAGATCCTGAATATCCGAAATCCTGAACCTCTTGGTGGATAGAAATGACTTCACTTCGACCTGATCTGAATTTATGATCACCCTCACAGTGGTCTTCCACCATATGTAGATGGCAAGCAGGAGGTAGGTAACCCCCAGGAATTCCAGATAAGAGATAAATGTCCTCCTGCTTATGTCAAGAAAGATGGAGAAAATGGCCACAAGGATGGTGCCCTTAATTAGGGTTTTCCACGGCATTCCCCACATAGAGCCAGCACGCAACCTTCACTCCATTTATTTCAGCAATCGGGGGTTCCTTCGAACAGGTCTCCATTGCAAAAGGGCACCTGTTCTTGAACCTGCAGCCCGGAGGTGGGTCAATCAGGCTCGGAACGTCCCCGGTTGGGGACCTTAACTTCTTCGATTCAAAGCTCGGAACGGATGATATAAGGAGCTGAGTGTATGGGTGCTTTGGACTGTTCAGGATCTTCTCCGTGCTACCGTATTCGAACACCTTTCCGGCGTATGTCACAACCATCGTGTCCGATATGTATTTTGCGACGGCTATGTTGTGGGTGATGAACACATAGGTCACAGAGTACTGTTTCTGGAGCTCAACGAAAAGATTGAGCATCTGTGCCTGTACGGATTCATCCAGTGCCGAGGTTGGCTCATCAAGAACGAGGAGTTCAGGATTCTTTACAAGCGCCCTGGCTATTGCCACCCTCTGGATCTGACCACCAGAAAGCTCCCTTGGCTGCTTGTCCTTTACATCGCTGTACCTCAAACCCACCGATTCGAGGACTTCGGCCACGCGGTTTTCATCGAACCTCCCCAGCGGCTCAGATACTATTGCCTTTATCTTCATCCTCGGGTTAACGGAGGTGGCGGGGTTCTGAAAGACCATGGAAACCCTCTTCCTCACCTCCTCCACGTAGCTGCCTCTGACTTCCTTACCTTCAAAGTAGTATGTTCCACCTGTGGGTTTTTCCATTGTTGTGATTATCTTGCCCATCGTTGTCTTCCCGGAACCGGACTCACCCACCACGGAGGTTACGGATCCTCTCACGATTGAGAGGTTCACGTCGTCCAGTGCCCTCACGTAAACTGGCTTTCTCCTGAATATCACATCAAGTAGCTGCCTCTGGTAGGCCATGTAGTACTTCTTCAGACCAACAAATTTTATTATCTCATCCACGGAGCCAACACCTCACACTAGAGCTGCCATAATTAACCAGCCTCGGTTCCTCGGTTTCGCACTTGCCAAAGACATACCTGCACCTCGGGCTGAACTTGCACCCCTTAGGTAGGGAGAAGAACGATGGCGGGCTTCCAGGTATGGAATAAAGTGGGCCAGCATTCTTATCATTGGTGGGTATGCTCATAAGAAGTCCCTCTGTGTAAGGATGCAGTGGTTTTCTTATGAGATCCTCGGCCGGACCGTCCTCCATGATCCTCCCGGCATACATCACCACAATCCTGTCTGCCAGGACATAAGCAAGACTGAGATCATGAGTGATGAAGATTATGGACATCTTCCTTGTCTGGTTCAGTTCCTTCAGCAGGTTCACCACCTGCGCCTGAATTGTCACGTCCAGTGCCGTGGTTGGTTCGTCTGCTATGAGGAGGCGCGGTTTCAGGAGGAGCGCCATGCATATAACAACCCTCTGAACCTGACCACCGGAGAGTTCATGCGGATATCTTTCCAAGATCCTCTCCGGGTCTGGGAGCCTGACGACCTTCATCGTTTCGACTACCTCGTTCTTCATCTGCTCCTCTGTCATGTTTTCGCCGTTACGCTGGTTTCTGATGCTAATCGCCTCCATCAGCTGGAACCCAACCGTTTTGACCGGGTTCAAGCTGTTAAGGGGGTTCTGGAAGATCATGAACATCGTTGTTCCCCTTATGTTTGACATCTCGTCCTCGGACTTCTTCGATATATCTATGCCAGAGACCTCTATCTTCCCATCCATGACGGCCGAGGGGGGCAGGAGCTTTGTTATCGCCTGTCCAAGGGTACTCTTTCCAGAGCCGGACTCGCCAACGATAGCAACAGTTTCGCCCTCCTTCATATTCAGGTAGAAGTCATCTAGGACGGTTATGGTACCAGCATATGACCTGTAACTCACCTTAAGTCCCTGTATTTCCAAGAACATCAGAGCACCCCTTCAGTATTCAATCCTGTTGTTTATCACGTCCTGGAACCTGTCGCCCACCAGAACGAAACCGACCACTATTATCAGTATAGCCAGACCTGGGAAGAGTGAATACCACCAGTCACCTGGCAGGTAGCCCAGACCGTTTGAGGCCATCGAACCCAGCTCGGGTATAGGTGTTGTTATACCGATCCCGAGGAAGGCCAGCGTGGAGTATGTGAGTATCACGTTACCGAAGTCGAGAGCAGCGTACGCTATGACCGGGTCAACACTGTTCAGGAATAGGTACCTGAAGAACAGTGCCCAGGGCTTGACGTTGTAGAGCTTCGCCGACTCCACGTAATCCCTGGCCTTGACCTGCAGTGTCTGTGCCCTGAAGAACCTGGCATATGTGGGCCACCATACAATTGTGAGGCCTATGAGGACTGAGCTGAAGCTGGCCTTCAGTGGTATGGATATGGCTATCACAAGCACCAGGGCTGGGAGGGATAGGAATGTATCAGTTATCCTCATTATTATGGTATCAACCCAGCCCCCCCTGTAACCCGCTGTTATGCCCAGAAGGGCGCCTATAACTATAGCAACCAGGACTATGACCAGTGATACGAAAGCATCCCTGGGCATGGCGTACAGCATTCTCGAGAGTATGCTCTCCCCCAGGGCATTTGTACCGAAGAGCATTGCAAGGGAGCTGTGTGATGGTGGAAGAAGCTCGTCTGCGAAGTCTATCTTGAACGGGTTAGAGGGCAGTAAAGCATACCCAAGCCTCGGATCATGGAAAAAGCCCGAAAGCACTTCCATTATGCCCTGAATGAGGGCCCAGAGCAGGAAGAGTCCGACTATCACCATTCCAAGGATCGCTGACTTGTCCCTGGACATCTGCCTTATATAGTCAAAAAATCTTGACCTGGCCCTGGCTACTCCGCTAACCTGTAAACCTGTCTTTACTTCCGTTGTCATTGTATTCTCACCCTCGGATCTAGTACACCGTAGAGGATGTCCGCAACGAGGTTTGCAACTATCACGGCAACCGCGACTATCACGGTTGTTGAGAGTATCGCTATGTAGTCAAGGCTGTAAATTGAGTTCACAATGAACCAGCCCATCCCGTGATAGTGGAATATGTCCTCAACTACAACTGCTCCTGCCACAGAGTATGCAAATGACAGCGCAAGAAGTGTTACAACAGGTATGGAGGCGTTTCTGAGGGCGATGCTGTAAACAGCCCTCCTGCGGGGTATTCCCTTCATGAGACCCAGCTTGAAGTAATCGGACTCCATTGCATCCAGCATGGAGGCCCTTGTCAGCCTAGTTATCACACCGAAGCTGATCAGCGCTATTGTTATGACAGGCAAAACGGCATGTATCACTAAACTGTGGAGGTAAACCCAGTCACCCGCTATGAGCGCGTTGAGGAACGGGAAGAATGCCCTGTCGGGTGGCGCAGGGAGGCCAGGCGCCACCATACCCACTGCCGGAAGCAGGCCAAGGTCATAGGCGAAGAAGAGCTGGAAGACTATTCCTATGAGAAATGACGGTGAAGCCCATGTGACCAGGTATACCCCCTTTACCACGTGGTCCCCAACCTTCCTCCTCCTGGAGGCGCCGATCGCACCTGTTAATAGGCCCAGGAGCATTGACAGTATTATCGCCGGTATCACCAGCTCAAGAGTCCTGGGCAGGTAGTGACCAATGAGCTGTATTTCAGGCCTGTGGTACACCGGGTCATAGCCGAGGTTTCCGTGAAACAGTCCAGAGATGTAGTTCAGGATCTGCACGTACAGTGGTGCACTCAGATCGTACTCCTTGACGATGGCCTCCAGCTCAGCCTTAGGCGCGTGATAGCCCGCATAGACCTTTGCGAGTGCAAGAGGAGTAGGTGCAATAATGTGAATCAAGAGTTCAAGTATCGTGATGATCAAGAGTAGGCTGATCACGGCGTATATGGCACGCCTGACTATGAATATTATTAGGTTACTATTCACGTTGATAAAAATGGAAATTCCTTATTTTAGACTTTCTCAAACGATACAAACAATTGTAGAGTGTGTTAACAATTGGCTTCCCCTATTGAAATGTACAGGTACCAGCATACTGTTACATAAAATGTATCCAATTATGTACTCATATCTAAATTTTGTTCAGGCTATCTACCCCTCAAGAACTTGTTGTCTTTACATGGTGTTCATTCTCGATATGCCAGCAGGTATCTGTCGGGTCTCCGGATTTGGGTAGGATCCCGGCATGTAAAAGTAGAAGGCGGAAAATATAGGGAATCAGACTACCGTGCCCCTGACAGAGTCCTTGTGAAGTCATTCATATGGTGAGGTGGTCGATAGCGGGCTGATATATGACAGATAAAGTGTTATCAGGTTACAAGACCTCTCTGAGCAAAATGTTCCCGACTGAGGAGGCGGAATCGCGGAGTGCAGGAGTCTATCGGATAATGGACATGAACGGTTGGTACGGTGTTGGAGCTGACCTTATACTTACAGACCCACCTTTCGGCATAGACTTTAATGGGAGGAAGGGGAACTACAACAGAGACGATAGTCTGGTTGTTGACGGTTACAGGGAGTGGAATAAGGAAGAATACGAAGAAAACGTGGCCAGTCTTCTCGAAGTGATTGAGAGGAACCTCTCTCCTGCGGGCCAGGCCCTCCTCTTCTCAGGCTGGAACAACAGCGGTGCAGTCAGCAGGGCCATTGAGAGGCACGGTGGTCTCAGGCTCAACGGAAAGATCTACTGGGTATACAACTTCGCGCCTGCCTGCAGGAAGAGGCCAGCACACAACGTGTACGAGATATTCTGGCTCGTGAAGGGCCACAGGTACACATATAACAGGAGGTGCAGCACCGAGCACTGCCTTTCCGGTGAGGCGAACCTCTCATCCTTCATATTCAAGAGGGACTACAAGAGGGCCATGCCAAAGTACCCGACGAGGCTTCCTTTCGAGCTAGTGAAGGCGCTGATCGAGCATTTCTCCTCCCCCGGAGACCTGGTGTTCGATCCCCTGGCAGGAAGCGGCATGGTGGGCATAGTTGCAGGAGTCACAGGAAGGAGATACCTCCTTGGAGATGTAAACCCGAATGCACTCGCGGTCTACAGGAGCCTTATTGAGTATTACAGAGGGCATTACATGTATAACCCCTGACCCCCGCCACATGGCATTCAGGGACTGGCAGTCCTCAATCAGAAGTGTGTTTCTGGGATGCCTCTTATCCATGTTCAATCAATGAGGCCTGTTCGAAGAACTGCCTGGCGCACTGCGCAGCAGCCAGTACCCTGCAGCGAAAAGCGCTACTGAGATTATCACAGATACAGAGAGGTACAGAGTTCCTGCCATCTCGGCAGAGGCCCTGTGCGTGATGGAGAATATGTCAGTGAAGACAAGGCCCCCGTCTATCCCAGCGTGCAAGATGATGCACAGCAAGAGTGCACCCAGCACTCTTGCCCTGCTGAAGAACGTGGACCACTTCATGAGGGCAGCTGAGCCAGGGTGGAGCGTTGCCTCTACCGCGATGTTCGAGGTGAACACGAACAGGAAGTAAGAGTTCAGGGACAGGAATGACGGTATCGATTGAACCACAAGCAAGAGGACGTCCACGACAGAGAAGCCAAGCCCAAAGTAAACGACTGCCCTTTGACAGATAAACCTGACACCTGCAAGGGTGAGCAACTCCTGGCAGATACCGGCAACCAGGCCAAGGTATAAGGAGATGAGTATTGAGTGGGCTATCTCGAACCCCAGATACCCCGGCGTGCCCAGCAGGTCACGGCTGCCTGAGGAGGCGTTGAACCAGGCCAGTGGTACCAGGTCCAGGACCTCCTGGACGAGAATTGCGCAGACCATGAGGGCTATTCCCAGCACCAGTGCAAGTGGCCTCTCCCTTATGAGTGTCCCGGCGTGTGGCATTAAGGCTACCGCTCCCCAGTGCAGAGGAATGGCGTACTTAAAATATGGCACTCACAGCCGATCAGGGTAGTACGGGGGCATGGGGCCCGTGCTTCGAAGACGTTTTTCCAGGGTCTCCAGCGGGGCCCCCACCTGCGCAACATGGGGAAGCACAACATAATATGGAGATAGACATTATGATCCCGGATATGAGCCAGGTCAAGATAGGCGACATAAAGGCCGCAACTGAAAATGTTGATGTCAGGGTCAAGGTCCTCTCCCTGAACCAGAGGGAGCTCCACAACCAGAGGGGCGACTCGATATACTTCTCTGGAATAGTTGGTGACGATACCGGGACGATATCCTTCACGGCCTGGACCTTTCCCTCCGCAATAAGGCCGGGAGACGTCATAGACATAAACAACGCGTACGTGAAGGAGTTCAACGGGAAGCTGAGGCTCTACGTGGACTCGAGGAGCGAGGTCATACTCCGGCCGAAGGACGAGATAGAGGTGAGGAGGAGCTACAGGGAGTTCAAGGTGAAGGACCTGAACACCAGGGACGCTTACGTGAGCGTGAAGGGCAGGGTGTCGGGCATCAGGGTAACCGAGCAGGAGAGGGACGGCCAGAAGGTCACAATCTACAGCGGCTACCTGGAGGACGAGACCGGCAGGGTAAGGCTCACCTCATTCGATGTGCCTCTGGTTGAGGGGGGCGTTTACCAGTTCGAGGGCGCCCGGGTCTCTGAATACAACGGCATCCTCAGGGTCACCGTGCAGAACAGGACAAGGGTCTCGCAGGTGACTGAGGAGATAAGCATGGGTAAGAGGTACTATTCGATAAGCGAACTGAACGATTCCATAGGCGGGATAACACTCACTGGCTTCGCTGTAACGGTGGGGGAGAAGAGCGGCATCATCTACCGGTGTTCTGTGTGCAACAGGGTGATCGAGGAGGTCAGGTGCCCGGACCACCCCATAGACGTGCCCAAGATGGACATATTCGCCTACTTCACCCTGGACGACGGCACCGGCACGGTGCAGTGCACGTGCGGAAGGCAGGTGCTCATGCCCCTTCTGGGCCTCACAGATGCTGACCTCGACTTCACTAAGAGCAGGCTCGACACCAGGACTATCTCCGGGAGGATAGAGGCTGCGCTCCTGGGCAGGGCCATCTCGGTTGAAGGCGACCTCACCAAGGGGACGAACGGCCTGACACTGAGGGCCAGGAGCATCTCGTATATATCGAAGGATGACCTGAAGGAGATATCGATCATGATACAGGAGGAAATATCATGATGTCCAGGAGGAGGGAGCAGGCCTGGTGGCTCTTCTCCAAGGAGCTCAAGGACACCACGGTCGTTGAGGAGAGGGACGAGGATCAAAGAGGGAGGCCCTACATCGTGACACCGCTTGGCGCCAGGGTGAAGAGGGTTCTGGTCTGCGGCCAGGTCACCCAGAAGAGGGCCGAGGACACCCAGGTCAGGCTCACTGTATCTGACCCGCTGGGCCCGGTGTACGTGAACGTGTTCGCGAGCGACTTCAACGAGAAGGTTATGGCTGAGGCCGCGAAGGTCAACGTCAACGACTACATAGTGGTCATGGGCAGGACCAACGTCTTCAGGAACAGCGAGGGAAACCTCTACGTGAGCGTGAACCCGGAGTTCCTGAGGCCTGCTGACGAGATGACCAGGGCCTTCTGGAACTTCAGGACGGCACACCTATCAATAAGGAGGCTCTACGCCATCAGGGAGGCATTCAAGTTAGAGAATCCATCTGTGCAGGATCTCGTAAGGCTCGGATACACAGAGGAGGAAGCTGAGTGCGCCATAAGGGCACACGGGCACTACAGGGAATACGACTTCCAGAAGTTCAGGGAGATGGTGGACATAGCCTTCACGGTGGCTCAGGTGGACGAGAAGGTGCAGGAGAACAAGGACCTGATCCTGGACTACATAAGGAACAACGACACCGACGGGAACGGCTGCCGCTACGAGGACATAATAATAGCGGCGGCAAACAGGAACATAGACCAGGCGCAGGTCGACGAGATCCTTAACTACCTGGGCTCCGAGGGCGAGATATACGAGGTGTCTGTGAAGAGGTACAAGGCGCTCTAGTCCCTGAATATGTTCTCCCCTAACTCATCCGTCTTCGTTAGTATGTAGTGTGTCACTGGCTCTTTGCCGAAGTCCACTGCGACGTAGCCCTGGTTGAAGAGGCTGGAGAGTGTGCTGCCGATGTACTGGCGCCAGGCAACCGCCTCCGTCCTGTCCCTCTCCTTGAGGGCAGCGAAGTCTGTGGGTATTGCCAGGCCGATGGTGTCCTCTCCCCCGGTGACCGGTTTCCTTGCAGGCCTGCCGTCCTCCATGTTCTCTATGGTGTAACCACGGCTCCGAAATTCTTGCCCCCCGCCTATGTACCATTCTGCCACGAGCCTGTCTGTCTTCATTCCCCTGTTTATCCTGTCCTCCATGGTTCCGTAGAAGTTGGGCAGGTATGTCCTTGCAATGGCCCCGAGCTTGTGGAGGTTGAAGTACGCGTTCAGGGACATCGCAGGGTCGAAAGTCCATGCGATGAGGCTGTAGCCCATCTCCCTGGCGATCCTGGCCTGTTCCATCTTCAGGGCGTAGCCTATGCCGGAGTACTTCCTCTCATCCACCACACCTGTCATGTGGGAGTAGAGGTACACCCTCCCCTTCCTGTACCCCGGGAAGCTGAAGTGCATGCCCACCATCCTGTCTCCGTCGTAAGCGCCGAGCACTATGCCGCCGTGGAAACGCATGGCCGCCACCACGTCCTTGACCAGGCTGGACATGTCCTCCATGCCCCATGCTGACCTTATCACAGGCACGATCTTCCATATCTCATCAGGATCGGTGATCCTCTTAACGGTCTCCCGCATAAAGTGAGGGGTTATCACCAGGAGCATTATCTAACCTCCGCACCGCATATGCGAAAGGTTATGCACACCCAATCGTTTTTCATACGTGAGGCTCGAGTTCTACAAGGTCAGGCTCCCCTTCAAGTCCCCGTTCACAACCAGCTTCGGCACTGAGGATGAGAGGGTCGGCTACGTGTTCACACTGGAAAATGAAGGCATCAGGGCCTTCTCGGAGTGCGTCACCAGTGAGGCCCCCCTCTACAGTTACGAGGACAACGATACCGCAATGCACGTGATAAGGAAGTTCCTGGCCCCCATGATTTCTGGCCTCCCTACACCGGATGAGTTCACCGCAAGGGCACAGGCCATAAAGGGCCACAACATGGCGAAGGCTGCGCTCGAGATGCTCCTGTGGGACTACCACGCAAAGGCTGAGGGCAGGCCCATGCACCAGTACATAGGGGAGAGCAAGGGCTACGCAGACGTGGGCATATCAATAGGCATCGACAGGCCTGAGAACCTCCTGAAGGCCGTGGAGGCGGCGGTGCAGAGGGGCTACAGGAGGGTCAAGCTGAAGATAAAGAGGGGCATGGAGCACCAGATCCTCGGGCCAGTGCGCGACCGCTTCCCGGACATAGTGCTGAGCGCTGACGCCAACAACGACTACACACTCAAGGACCTGGATGTACTGAGATCGCTTGACAGGTACAATCTCGTGTACATTGAGCAGCCCCTCGACCATGAGGACATAATCGACCATGCGAAGCTGCGGAAGGAGATCTCCACACCCATCTGCCTTGACGAGTCCATTACCTCCCCTGACAAGGCCAGGAAGGCCTTTGAGGTCGGGGCTGCCGATGTCATAAACATAAAGCCCGGGAGGCTTGGCGGCTTCGGGCCCTCGCTTGAGGTGGTCAGGATAGTGAGGGAGAACAGGGCGCACTGCTGGGTCGGTGGCATGCTGGAGACCGGAATTGGCAGGGCCTTCAACGTCGCGTTCGCATCGCTCAGGGACGTTGATTACCCCGGAGATACATCGCCCAACGACAAGTACTTCGAGAGGGACATTGTCCTGAACCCCTTCAGCATGGAGGACGGAAGGATCAGGCCCAACGCAGGACCGGGGATAGGCGTAACTGTGGATATGCAGTACCTGAGGAGGATGAGCGTGGACTACGGCTACATAACGGTGGGGTGACATGGAGGGCGTCAGGGAGTGGATGGCCGGGAAGAGGGAGGAGATGCTCTCCCTCCTGTCCACAATGGTCAGCATGGAGACGCCTTCCACAGACAAGGACCTCCTGGACGGGTTTGCGGAGTGGCTTGCAGATACTGTGGAGAGGCTGACAGGCATAAGCGCCAGGATCATAAGGCTGGGGAACTCTGGAAACGCAGTTTTATGCGGGGATGGGAAAGACCTTTTGCTGAACCACTACGACACCGTATGGCCGAAGGGCACCATCGGGAAAAGGCCGTTCAGGACGGACGGTAGGTTCGCTTACGGGCCGGGGGTCTTCGATATGAAGGCCGGCATGGTACAGTGCCTGTACGCCATGCAGTTCGCGGCGGAGCACGGTGGTAGCTTCGTATCCCTCTTCACCGGCGATGAGGAGGTAGGTAGCACGGAATCGAGGCCGATCATAGAGGATCTTGCTTCCAGGAGCAGCAGGGTCTTCGTGATGGAGCCGAGCCAGGACGGAAAGATAAAGACATCCAGGAAAGGAGTCGGAGACTACACTGTTACATTCAGGGGCAGGGCCGCTCACGCAGGCCTCGAGCCTGAGAAGGGCGTGAACGCCATAGATGAGATGGCCAGGGCAGTTCTCTTCCTCCATAGCCTCTCGGACACTGCCAGGGGCACCACGGTGAGCGTCAACGTGGCCAGTGGGGGCACCAGGAGCAACGTGATCGCTGACTGGGCCCAGGTGCAGGTCGATGTGAGGGTATGGACACTAAGCGAGGCAGAGAGGGTCGACGGGCAGATCAGGTCCATGCGACCGCACAACCCGGGAGCCACCATTGAGGTGTCGGGCGGCATAAACAGGCCGCCCATGGAGAGGACAAGGGCCACCGTGGAGCTCTTCGAGGAGGCCAGGAGGGCTGCCAGGACCCTTGGCATTGACCTTCAGGAGTGTGCGGTCGGGGGTGGCAGTGACGGCAACTTCTGCTCCGCGATGGGGAAGCCCGTGCTGGACGGCATGGGTGCCGTGGGCTCAGGCGCCCACGCGGAGAGCGAGGTGGTGAGCGTGGACGAAATGCCACTCAGGGCTGCCCTCCTGGCAGCGCTGATCTCACCACCTTAGCTTCGGCTCCCTGGCTGCCCTCACCTCGTCTATCCTGCCCACCGCGGTGTTCAGTGGCATCCTCTTCAGTCCCTCCGGATCCTCCCTGGCGGCCTCCAGCATTATGTCAGCGTACCTGTCAAGGTCGGCCTTGCTCACAGTCTCGGTGGGCTCTATCATGAGGGCCTCGTGCACTATGAGCGGGAAGTACACAGTTGGCGGGTGCATGCCATTGTCCAGGATGTACTTGGCGATGTCCTGGGCACGCCTTCCAGTGCTGTCGCTGGACACCACGACCTCATGCTTCTTCAGAGGCTTGTACGGTATCCTGTAAGCCCCGGAGAGCCTCTTCGCGAGGTAGTTGGTGTTGAGCACTGCCCTCTCGGTGTTCCTTGTGAGCCCGTTGCCACCGTGGTAGAGTATGTACGCCCAGGCCCTCAGGTGCATGAGGAATGAGCCGTAGTAGGACGATACCGCCCCGATGGTGTGCCTGAGGTCGTAGTTCAGGTGGTAGGCCTTTCCATCGTACTCGACAACGGGCACAGGCAGGTAGTCCCTGAGCTCGCCCCTGACGCCCACAGGCCCTGAGCCCGGCCCGCCACCCCCGTGGGGCGTGGCGAATGTCTTGTGGAGGTTGAAGTGCACTATGTCGAAGCCCATGAGGCCAGGAGAGGTTTTGCCCAGGATGGCGTTGAAGTTCGCGCCGTCGTAGTAGAGGAGGGCACCGGCGGAGTGGACCAGATCCGCTATCTCCAGTATGCGGTCCTCGAATATGCCCAGCGTGTTCGGGTTCGTTATCATGAAGAGGGCGGTCCTGTCTGACAGCGCGGCCCTCAGGGCACCCATGTCCACCATGCCATCCGGGGAAGAGGGTATCTCAACCACATCGAACCCGGCCATGGCAGCAGAGGCGGGGTTCGTGCCGTGCGCCGAATCCGGTATGATGACCTCCCTGCGCCTCTCCAGCTCACCGTGCACCTCATGGTACTTCCTGGCGATCAGTATCCCGGTGTACTCTCCATGTGCCCCTGCCAGCGGCTGCAGCGATACCGCGTCCATGTCGGAGATCTTCTTCAGGAACTCCTGCAGCTCGTACATAACCCTGAGGTTGCCCTGCACACTCTCCTCAGGGGCCAGGGGGTGCACAGTGCTGAACTCCGGCATGGAGGATATCCGGTCAGCAAACTTGGGGTTCAGCTTCATTGTGCAGGAGCCGAGAGGGTACATGCCTATGTCAACGGCATAGTTCATCTGCGAGAGGCGTGTGTAGTGCCTGACAACATCGTATTCCGCCACAGACGGAATGTCAAGGGACTTCCTCCTCAGGGATTCCGGTATGGCAGCACCGGACTCAACATGGTGGTAGTCGTTTCCAGACGATATCTCAGAAAGCAGCGGTTCATCGTACCTCGCCTGCCTGTACTGCACCTACTCCACCCCCAGCGCCTGTGCCAGTGCAGCTATGGCCTGATCCGTTGTCTTCTCCGTGACCGAGAAGAAGTATGTGTCCGGGAACTCCGCTGCAAGTGGCTGTATGACCGAGGGGAGCGGTATCCCACCGGCGATACCGGCACTCTCGAGCCTTCTCCTGAGCTCCTCGCGGCTGTATGGCACCTTGACTGGCACGTCAGAGAAGTATGTTCCCCTGAACGGCCCGGCAGAGATGCCGTGCAGGGAGGAGAGGCTTGAGATCAGGCGGGATGACATCTCCACCGTCCTGGAGGCAACGGCCCTGAGGCCCTCGGGCCCAAGCGTTGCAAGGTAAACGCTGGCCGCAAGTGCCATCAGTGCCTGGTTCGTGCATATGTTGCTCATGGCCCTCTGGCGCCTTATGTGCTGCTCGCGGGTCTGCAGAGTCATGACGAAAGCGCGCCGCCCGCTGCTGTCCACGCTCTCGCCTATTATCCTCCCCGGGGACTTCCTCACGTACTCCTCCCTGAAGGACATGATGCCAAGGAACGGGCCGCCGAAGTTGGGCCTCATGCCCAGCTGCTGACCTTCGGCCACCGCTATGTCCGCCCCGTACTCCCCGGGAGGCACAACAATGCCCAGGGACACAGGATCGACGTAGGCTATCAGCACGGCGTCCCCTATCACCTCCCTCACGTGCCTCACCTCAGGGTCCAGGATTCCGAAGGAGTTGGGGTTCTCCACCACCACCGCACAGGTATCGCTACCCACCTTACCCTTCAGGTCCTCGATGTCCAGGGATCCTGTGGAGCGGTCGACCCTGTAGAAGGCCTCCTTCATACCGAGGCCGATGGTGTAGTTCCTTATCACGCCCAGCTTCCTCGTGTATATGTTCTCAGGGAGCAGCACCTGGTGCCTTCCGTTGATCCTGAATGCCATCCTCACCGCCTCACCCAGGGCCGTGAAGCCGTCATACATGGAGGAGTTCGTGACGTCCATGGCCATGAGCTGGCTCATCAGGCTCTGGTACTCGAAAAGGGCCTGAAGCGTGCCCTGTGACACCTCTGGCTGGTACGGGGTGTAAGAGGTGAGGAACTCGCCCCTGGAGATGACGGTGTCCACAACGGCCGGGACGAAGCGGTCATAGACGCCGCAGCCCAGGAAGCTGTAACGGTATTTCCTGTTCATGGACGCCACGGACTCGGCCAGCGCTGTCAGTTCGAGCTCGCTGATCCCGTCAGGTAAATCGATGCCGCTTTTCCTGACCTTCTGGGGAATGTCGGAGAAGAGATCGTCAACGCTACCTATGCCCAGGTAGCTGAGCATTTCAACCTCATCGCTGTGGTTCATGGGAGACCAAGCTCGGTAACCCGAGCCAGTTATTTTACGTTCCCATCCGGCCACATTTTAATAGAGCATGCAGATAACGGGGAGGATGGATCCCAAAGGGCAGGCCAACTGGGCCGTTGCTTACCCGACCATCGGGATAATACTCCTGGGCGGCATCTCCGACCCGATGAGGAGGCGCCCGCTGCACCTCTCAGCCGGCATAGCATACACATCGGATGACGGCAGGACAATGGTCAGGACGAGGCTTTTCTACGCCTCACCCAGGCGCGGCACGGTCAACGGTGCCGAAATAGACGCGTCATCCCCCCGTTCACCGTTCAGGCTCATAGACAGGTATGCCAAGTACATAGATGGTGCGGAAAGGGTATCGTTCGAATCGGAAAACGTGAACGTGATCAGCGGCAGCTCAGACGGTGCCGCTGCGGCATTCGGCCTCTGCCTATCTTCAGCATCAGGCGGAAGTCTCTCCCTCGCTGAAATGGAGGACGACCTCAGGATGATATCTGAGAGCGTGGGCAGGAGCCTGTTTGGCGGCCTCACCATAACAGATCCGGACAAAGGCCTGCGGACGGAGAGGCTCCTGGACGCCCGGGACTTCTCACAGTACAGGATAATTGCCTGCAGGTTCAGCGAGAAGAGGAACCCTTCGGACGCCATTCACAGCAGCGTTGTGCGGAACAGCGGCTATCAGAAGAGGGTCGAGAGCACCAGGGAAAAGGGCAGAACGCTGAGGGAACTGGCCGCCTCAAGGGACATAGAGGGGATCTTCGAGCTCGCGATGGGCGACACAGATGAGTACCACAGGCTAGTCGAAGCGTCTGGCGTACACGTCATCACGGACGGCATGAGGGCCCTGATGTCCAGGGTAAGGGAGCTGAGGAGAGAGGTGTGGTGCACTTACATAGTTACGGGCGGTACGAATGTCTTCGTGCCCGCCAGGAAGGGGGATGTGCCCGAACTCGTGTCTGCGCTTGAGCCCATGTGCAGCGGCGTGGAGGTCCTCAGGGTGGCTGGCCCGCCGCACTTCAGTGGCCCTTCCTGACCCTCCTGGCCACACCCCTGTAGGGGAAGACCAGAGCCACCACTATGGCGGCAAGGGATATCCCCAGGTCCCTGTAAGAGCCCTTTGGCACCTCGTTGTAGTATGGCCAGTCCCCCTGTAGCCTCATCAGGTTGAGCTTGATGAGCCCAAACCACGGTATCTGGCCAAACGCTATGCCCACAACATCGGATGCCTTCACCGGCGGGAAGCCGAAGCCGGCCGGCGGGGGCGACTGGTCCGCTGCGTCGTATGCGTCCAGGGTTGCATTGTAGACCGGAGATACCGCAAAGTTGTGGTCACCCATGGTTATGAAGCCCGTCTCGTTCCTGACCGGTGCCAGGGGGAAGTAGAAGTTCCTGTGGGAGTAACCAACATCCTTTATGAGGACGTAATTATCGGTAACCACAAGCCAGCTCTGTCCGTGGTAGCCAACCACGTATGGAGTGCCATTGTGCCATTCGAGCAGGAACATGGCCCTGTGGATTATGACCTCGCCGCTGGGTGCCCTGTAGAGTATGACATCGCCGTACTCACCGTAGGTCCTTATGCCCTCCTCCCTGCCCACCACATACGTGACGACGGATGAATACGGATCCGGGGTCCTCTTCACAAAGACCATGTCGCCAGTGTTTATGACGCCGGGCATCCAGTAGCTGCCGTGCTGCATGCTCCCCGATTCGACAACGGAGACAGGTGGCCAGATGCCGCAGTATGCCGTTGTGCCGCCTATGACTGCAACTATCACAACTACAGCGATGAACGCTGATGACCTGTACCACCGGGACATGGCCATGCGGCATGTGAACCGGTTCTGATAAAAGTTGCCCGGGCCCGCTTGATAGTGTTTTAAGCCCGGTCGGCATTCACACCCATGAATATACTGGCCAGCACCTACGACAAGAGTGGCCTCGATAAGTTCATAAGGCAGTTCACGGAGAGGGGTGCCAGGGTATACGCAACAGGCGGCACCTGGTCCTTCCTCAGCGAAAACGGCATAGACGCTATCGAGCTCTCGGAGATCACCGGCTTCTCGACGAGGGCGGATGGCCGCGTGAAGACCCTGCACCCTGACGTCTTCAGCGCGATCCTGTCCAGGGGCGGGGATGACTTCCTCTTCGACATGGTGGTGGTGAACCTGTACCCCTTCCAGAAGTACGCAGATGCTGACCTCAAGGACATGGTGGAGAACATAGACATCGGCGGCGTTGCACTCATAAGGGCTGCCGCCAAGAACTTCCAGAGGGTAACCGTGGTCTGCGACCCGGCGGACTACGAGAGGGTGGCAAGGGAATATAAGGAGGGGGGAGAGATACCTTACAGCACAAGGGCGGAAATGGCGGTGAAGGCCTTCTCCATCACAGCCTCCTACGACATACTGATCAGGGAATCGCTTGACAGGGCCCTTGGCACGGGCAACAGGGACTTCCTGCTGGTATCGTCCAGGCTCAGGCAGGCCCTGAGGTACGGGGAGAACCCACACCAGAGGGGGTACCTCTACCATGACGGGTCGGGCAGGGGCATACCCGGTGCAGAGCAGCTACAGGGTAAGGAGCTCTCCTACAACAATATCATGGACGCTGATGCCGCTCTCTCCGCCGTGGCCGAGTTCCAGGAGCCTGCGGCCGTCATCGTGAAGCACGGCACTCCCTGCGGTGCCGCAACCGCAGGCAACCTGAAGGATGCATTCCTCAGGGCGCTGGATGCGGACCGGGAGAGCGCGTACGGCTCAATAGTGGCTCTCAACAGGGAGGTTGATGTGGATGCCGCCAGGGCCATGTCCGAACTCTTCATGGAGGTGCTTGTGGCCCCATCATATACGGAGGAGGCACTGAGGCTGCTATCCAGGAAGAAGAACCTCCGGGTTCTCAGGTGCAGCGTAGAGAGGGAGAGCGGGGTGCGTGTGAGGTCGGTGATGCACGGCTTCCTTGTCCAGGATGCAATGGATGTGGAGCCTCAAAGGCTGGAGCGTGTTGCTGGGCCAGAGGCAGACCAGGGGACGGTCAGTGACCTGCTATTCGCCTGGAGGGTTGTTGCCCACTGCAGGAGCAACGCTGTGGTGCTGGCCAAGGACGGTGCCACTGTGGCAATAGGGCAGGGGCAGACGTCAAGGGTGGAGGCCGTGAGGATCGCGCTTTCAAAGGCAGGGGAGAGGGCCCGGGGGGCGGTCATGGCATCCGATGCCTTCTTCCCGTTCCAGGACAGCATAGAGATCGCTGCGCAGCACGGGGTTTCCGCCATAATAGAGCCCGGTGGCTCAATAAGGGACAGAGAAGTCATGGAGGCTGCGGAGAAGGGTGGGATATCGCTCTACTTCACCGGTAAGAGGGTATTCCTGCACTGATCACGGCCTCAGGGGAAAGTACATGAAGAAGGCTATGAGGAAACCGAGGATGGCGCCCGTGTTTATGTATGGCAGGCCGGGCGCTGGCCTGTTCTTGTTGAAGAAGAAGAGGAACGCCATGCCTGCAAGTGCACCGGCCAGTGGCAGCCCTATGAACGGAAGTGGGTGGGAGATGCCGTAAACGGCGGAAGAGACAACGAGTATGCTTGGCAGCGCTACGTCCCCGAAGCCCAGCATGAGCACCTCCTGCTCCCCCCTGTTGTCGAAGGTCAGGTCCCTCATGGTGAAGTTCCTCCGCGACGGAGATACGAAGAGCAGCGGTATCGATTCGTCCACTGCAACCCTGGCCAGGCTCACCATGTGCTTGGTCTTGTAGACCGCTATGTAGTCGTAGATGGCAAAGGCGACCAGGAAGACCACAGCGGCCCAGATGCCAATCTCCACTCCCCACACCGCCGAGACGCCTGCGGAGAGGAAGAAGCCCGCTAGGTCTATGACGTACCACTCATTGCTCACCAGCAGGAAAACCAGGATCACAACAGGTATGGCAAAGGTTATCACATAGTACTCGACGATGTTCACGGAAACGATGGCAGCCAGGATCGAGGAGACGAAGAAGGTAACATACGCTATCAGGACGTAGAAGACGTACCTGAGGATGCTGATCCTGCGCCGCCTGGCCACGAAGAGTATCACGAATGTGAAGGCTATGGCAACAGCGATGTAGACGAACACTATTGATATGCCACTAGTCGAGCTTGTGCTCTTTATGCCAGGGCTTATCTCTATCAGTGCCTCTGCAAGGTACACTGCGAACAGCGACGAAGCCACGAATATGGCCATAGTGAATATCTCAGGAAGCCGGTTCCTCATCCCCCCTCCTCCTGTTGAACTGGCAATCCATCTTGGGGCAGAACCTCCACCTCCTCCTGCCCCGGATGGAGAGGAGGATTGGTGCACCGCAGTACTGGCACACCTGCCCTGTGGGCTCCACGGTGCCCATCTGCGGAAGGGGGTAGCTGACGGTGCACTTCGGGTAGTTGGAGCAGCTCAGGAACCTCTTTCCGTTCCTCGACTGCCTCACCACAAGGTCACCGCCGTCCGACGGGCACTTCCCCATCCTGGAGCGTTCCACGTTGAACGCACACGCAGGGTCTATGCACCTGAGCTCCGGGGACTGGCCCTTCCTTATGACCTTTATGAGAGGTTTCGAGCAGGCGCTGCACCTCTCGTCCGTCTTCTTGATCGAGCCCCTGGCATAGAGCCTGTAATTGATAGGGCACCCTTCCACGGTGCACCTGATCTCGTAGTGGTCCCTCTTCTTGATCGCAATGACCTCCCTTGAATGCACGGGGCAGAGGCCGACGGTCTCACCGCTGTTCTCTGCCTCCTTTATCTTTCCGTTTATTATGTCCTCCTTCTCCCTGAAGTCCTCGAGCACGGAGCTGAGCATCTTCCTGGACTGGTTCACCACACTCTCCTTGTCCACCTTGTTCTCTGCTATCCTGTCCATGTCCACTTCCAGTTCCGCGGTCATCTCCGGCTCCGAGATCTTCGATTCAACAGTAAGTATCGAGTCGATGAGTGACATGCCCAGGGGCGTGGGCCTCACGGGGTTCCCCTCTATGAAGCCCCGCTTCTGCAGCTTCTCTATGATGTCGTGCCTGGTGCTCTTGGTGCCAAGGTTAAGTTCCTCCATCTTCCTCAGTAGGGAGGACATGTCGTACCTGGGCGGGGGCTTCGTCTCGTCCTCCTCCTCGTACCAGTCTATGGCCTTCACCTCCTCGCCACTGTGCAGGTCAGGCAGGAAGGCCTCTGCCTGCCTGTGGTAAGTATATATGGAGAGCCACCCAGGCTCCGTCACCCTGACACCCCTCGCCCTGAACTCCTCGCCCGAGACCTCGATTGTGGCCTCCCTGACCTCCCTGGTGCCGTCTGTGTAAAGTGTGGCCAGGAAGCGCCTCACAACGAGCTCGTATATCTTCGCATAGTCCCCTGTCAGCTCGCCCTTCTTAGCCGCGGAGGCCGGGTATATGGGGGGGTGGTCTGTTGCCTCCGTCCTGCCCCTGGAGGGCCTCACGCTGTCCAGGGAGAGCACCATGTTAGCCTCCCTGCTGAACTGTGTCTCAGCCAGCGATTCCACTATCTTCCTGAGGGGGAGAGACCGGTTGTACACGGTGTTGTCCGTCCTCGGGTAGCTTATGTAGCCCCTGTTGTAGAGCGATTCCGCTATCCTCATGGCGTTTGCAGGTGATATGCCTATCCTGGATGCCTCCCTCAGGAACTCGTTGGTGTTGAAGGGTGCCGGCCTCCTTATGGGCTCCTCCCACCTCTCGAATGACCTGACTCTGCCGTCCTTCCCCCTCACCTTGGAGAGGATCTCCTCCACCCTCCTGTGATCCTTTATGTTCCCCTCCACGTGCTCCGCCCTGAAGGTACCGCCCTTATCGAATGATACAAACACTCTCCAGAACTTCTCCGGCACGAAGGACAGGATCTCCCTCTCCCTCTTCACTATCAGGGCCAGGGTGGGCGTCTGCACCCTGCCGATTGAGAGGAAGTCCCTGCCCCATCGCCCAGTGGCGTTGGAGAAGAACCTCGTGAGCACCGCACCCCACAGGAGGTCTATGACCTCCCTGGCCTCGGCAGAGTCCGCCATTGCCTTGTTCACGTCTATAAGGTTGCTGAAGGCCTCCGTGACCTCCTGCCTCGTGAGGGCGCTGAACTTGGCCCTCTTTATGTCAGGCATGCCCAGATGCCTCCGCTGCCTCTCCTCTAGGACTATGTTGAGGGCCTCCATGCCTATGAGCTCCCCCTCCCTGTCGTAGTCCGTTGCTATGATTATCTGGTCTGCATCAGCGGCTATGTCTTTCAGGGTGCTGTAGGCGGACCTGTTCTTTACCTCGATTACCGTCTCGCTCTCCACCAGCTTCCTCAAATCCACGGACTTCCAGTCCTTCATGGATGGCGGGAAGTTTATCTCCACTATGTGGCCGCTCAGCGGTACGACGACGTAGGTGTTCCCGTCCTTCTCGAACTCTATGTAGTTGTGGCCCTTCGAGCGCTTTGACTTCGCCTTACCTTCGGAGAGGAAGAACGATATCCTCCTTGCAACATCGGCCTTCTCGGTTATTATGGCACACTTCAAGGCGATCCCCGCCTCCCAGGGAGTACCTGAATGCCTGCATCACGCTTTAACATGACTGCTTGAGCCCCCCATGGCCATGACTGTGTGGTTTTCTCTGGCCGCATGATCCGCAAATCAAACATATCTAGCATTAATAAATATACCGCTGGATGACCATCCACTCCATGTCCGGGGTGATGTACAGGTGCTGCCCCGGTGTTTACGAGCCTGCGGAGGACACGGAGATGATGCTCCAGGCGCCTGAAGTAATGGGGCCTATCCTGGAAGTGGGTTGCGGTACCGGCGTGGTCTCCATATACCACGCTCTCCGGGGCCTCAGTGTGACCGCCACTGACATAAACCCAGTGGCCATTGAATGCGCAAGGAGGAACGCGGAGCTAAACGGAGTCTGCATCGATCTTGTCCTCACAGACCTCTTCCCAGACGGGAGGTTCAGGACGGTCCTCTTCAACCCCCCTTACCTGCCGGCAGAGGAGTGGGAACCCCCGGAGTGGAACGGCGGCAGTGACGGCCTGGTGGTCGTCAGGCGCTTCCTGGAAAGGCTCCCTGAACACCTCATGAAGGGGGGTCAGGCTTATATCATACTCTCCGATCTCAGCCCCAGGGAGGAGCTCTTTTCCCGTTTCGACCGTTATGAGTTTACAGAGGTCTCGAGAAGGGTGTTCGAGTTTGAAGCGATCTTCCTCTACGTGGTGAGGGTGGATGGGGAGCATTGAGGACAGGATCAGGGAGATAGAGGAGGAGCTCAGGAGGACGGAGTACAACAAGGCGACGGAGAAGCACATAGGGCTCCTGAAGGCAAAGCTGGCGAGGCTGCAGATGGAGGCCGAGAGCCACAGGAAGGGTGGCGGAACCGGCTTCGCCATACCGAAGTCCGGGGACGCAACCGTGGCCCTGGTGGGCTTCCCCAACGTGGGAAAAAGCACGCTCCTCAACAGGCTCACCAACTCCAGGAGCGAGACAGGTAACTTCGCGTTCACAACACTCCGTGTTGTGCCCGGTACCCTGGAATACAAGGGCGCCAGGATACAGATACTGGACCTTCCCGGCATCATAGAGAATGCCTCCAGGGGCGCTGGACGGGGCAGAGAGGTCCTCAGCATGGTCAGGAACGCTGACCTTGTCCTCCTGGTCACGGACACCAGCGTGGAGGGCCTGGACAAGATAAGGTCAGAACTGTACAGTGCAGGCATTGTACTGGACAGGGAGAGGAAGAACATCTCTGTGAAGAAGACGAACAGTGGCGGCATAAGGATACACAGGCCCAGGAAGCTGTCGATGAGCGACGAGGACATCAGGGACATACTGAAGGAGTTCAGGATAGTCAACGCGGAGGTGTTCCTGAGGGAGGACATCACGCAGGACGACCTGGTGGAATACCTCAGGGGCAACGCAGTCTACGTGCCCTCGCTCACAGTGGTGAACAAGGTGGACATGCCGCACAGCAGGGAAGAGCTTATGGAGAGGCTGCGAGGGGTGAAGAACTACGTGCTCGTCTCCGCAGCCAGCGGCCTGGGCATAGAGGAACTGAAGGAGAGGATCTTCTCTTCCCTGTCTCTGGTCAGGATATACCTGAGGGATAAGTCAGGCAGGATCGACTACGAGCGCCCCCTGGTGCTGAGGAAGGGGGTCAGGATAGAGGACGTCTGCAGGCACATAAGCAGGGAGATGCTATCGTCCTTCAGGTACGCCATAGTCTCAGGCCCGTCAAGGAGGATAGGGGAGCAGAGGGTGGGCCTGGATCATGAGGTATATGACGGCGATGTCGTTACGATAATAAGCAGGAACTGATGGGCATGAAGAGTTACAGGGTGCGTTTTTTCGGCAGGGTACAGGGCGTGAACTTCAGGAGGTCCACAGCAGACATGGCCAGGAGGCTTGGTGTGAGGGGCTGGGTGATGAACATGCCCGACGGCTCAGTCGAGGCTCTCCTGCAGGGCCCTGAGGAAAGGGTCAGGGAACTTGTGGACTACTGCCGCACGTCCATAAGGCTGGCATCGGTCACAAGGGTCCAGTTGGAGGAGGTGGAGGCTGAGGAGTTCATGGACTTCACAGTGCGCCTATGAGACCACCTGGAAGGAGAAGCCCAGTGTCTTCAGCTTCTCCACGAGTGCAGCCGCGTGCTCTGAATCCCTGACGTTCACTGTGAACCTCACAGACTGGTAGCCCACAGGGGTGTCCCTGGCCAGGTTGTCCACCTCCGCGTGGTATATGTTCCCGCCCACGCTGGATATCGCGTTGGATATCCTCCACAGCGTGCCCGGCCTGTCTGGGATCTTGAAATCTATTCTCACCAGCCTCTCCTCTATCTCCAGCGACTTGTAGATTATCTTGGAAAGCAGGAGGAGGTTGGCGTTTCCGCCAGAGAGGACTATGCCAACGTTCCTGCCGCTGACGTCGACCTTGCCCTCCATGACCGCAGCGAGGCCCGCTGCGCCCGAGGGCTCGACAAGGGTCTTCTTCCTCTCGAGCAGCTTGAACAGCGCCAGGGCTATGGTCTCGTCCGACACTGTCACTATCTCGTCGACATACTTCCTGCAGACCTGCAGGGTGAGGTCACCGGGGTACTTCACCGCTATGCCGTCCGCGATGGTGAAGCCTGTGGTGTGCTCCACGATTATTCCCTTTTCTAATGACACCTTCATGGAGTCCGCGTTCTCCGACTGGACGCCTATGACCCTCACGTCCGGCTTCAGGGACTTCACTGCAGTGGCTATGCCCGATATCAGGCCGCCACCGCCAACGGGCACGAGCACGGTGTCCATCTCCGGGAAGTCCTGGAGCATCTCCAGGCCTATGGTGCCCTGGCCAGCTATAACGTAGGGGTCGTTGAAGGCCTCTATGAAGGTCATGTCCTCCTTTGCCGCTATCTCGCCTGCCTTTGCCCTGGCCTCGCTGTAGTCCTGGCCGTAGAGGACCACCTCGGCACCATAGCCCTTCACCGCAGACACCTTCGCCGGGGTGGTGTATTCCGGCATCACTATCTTTGCCCTGATTCCGCTGGCCCTGGCCGCGTAGGCGACGCCCTGTGCATGGTTGCCTGCGCTCGCGGTGACGACGCCTTTCCCTGCCTCCTCCCTGGGTATCTTGGATATCCTGAAGAGGGCTCCCCTGATCTTGAAAGAGCCTGTCTTCTGCATGTTCTCCATCTTGAACATGATCCTGCAGCCGAACTGTTCGCTGAACGTTGCGCTGCCGACCATCGGCGTCCTGACTATCCTGCCCTTAAGGAATTCCTGGGCCTCCCTGATCAGGTCAATGCCCGGTAGAACGGAAGAGACCATGGTGCGTGATCCCTAACTACCTCTCATTTTTTCCCATCACCGCACCCTCCATGGAGATGCCCAGGGAGAGGAGGGGTATGTCACCGCCCCTCCTCCCTGCCACCTGCAGGCCCACCGGCAGGCCCCCGCCGTTACCTATGGGTATTGAGAGGGCCGGCTGGCCGGTGAGGTTGAAGATGTGCGTGAACGCGTTGAGCCTTGAGTGGACCTCCATGCCTGCTTCACCGATGCGGGGTGCCTCCACAGGGACTGTGGGCGATATGAAGGCATCTATGCCGTCCATGAGCCTGTCAACCTGCCTTGCCAGCACGATGCGCTCCATCTGTGCCCCCACGTACTCCGTGGCCCTCTCCTCCATGCCGGGCGCCAGTTTGGCAAGGATCTCGCCAGAATACATGCCGGACCTGTCCCTGTAACGTGAGTGGAAGTGGGCCGCCTCTGCGCCCCTGATCCTCCCGTACAGGCCCTGAGTGTCCACATGCGGTAGCCTTACCCCGCGCACCGTGGCGCCAGACGCCCTCAGGGCCTCCACTGCCCTCTCGAACGCCCTCCTCACGTGGCTGTCTGATGCTTCCACATAGTCCTCCAGGACGCCCAGGGTGCAGCCCTCCACGCCTGGCGTGTACCTCCTATCTGGTGGGAAGAGCCTCAGGGCAGCCCCTTCGGTGTCGAGGAGGGCATCCAGCAAGATCTGCGCGTCCTGTACGCTCCTTGTGAGGAAGCCCACATGGTCCAGGGAGTATGAGAGAGGTATCACCCCTCCTGTGTTTATGTACCCTATGGTTGGTTTGTAACCGACCACCCCGCACAGTGCCGCGGGTATCCTCACTGATCCACCCGTGTCGGTGCCTATGGCGAACACGCTCATGCCGGATGCCACTGCAACAGCTGACCCGCCGCTGCTGCCACCGCTTATCCTCTCCGTATCGTGGGGGTTCCTGGCAGGCCCGTACCAAGGGTTCACGTTGGTGGGCCCGAATGCGAACTCGTGCGTGTTAGTCTTTCCAACCATGGCAGCCCCCAGCGACTTCAGTTTCCTGACGACCTGTGCGTCCTCACCTGGCACGTTATCAGCCAGGACCCTTGAACCGGCCGTTGTCCTGATGCCCTCCGTGTCCACGATGTCCTTGACGGCATATGGTATGTATGCGAACGGCCCTGAACAGGCCCTTGGTTCATCCAGGAGCGTTATGAATGCATTCAGCAGTGGGTTGGCATCCCTGGCCCTTTCAAAGGCCCCGTGCATAACCTCTCTCCTCTCCTCCTCTCCCATGGCCAGCATGGACGCCAGGTTGAATCCGGGGTCAGAGTATACAGAAGAGGACATGGTTGGGTATCCCTGGAATGTATAGAAAACTTGAGATCCCTGGTGAACCTACATGCGCCCGCCCACTGTTTCCATCACCTTCCTGTGCCTCGACTCCATGTCCTCGAGGAAGAGCCTGGTCTTTATCTCCTCGTCCTCCCTCTCCCCATCACTTAGGTTCTGCGCGTTCACCCTGACGTTGAGGAGGACCGCCCTTGCGGCGGACAGGGCGAACTCCGCGGCGCTGCCTGCATCTGTAACCGCGCTCTTGAGCCCGTCCCTGGCCACCTGAGCTGCCATGTCCATTATGTCGGAGGAGACGAGGGCGATCTTCCACGGTACCGATATGGCGTACCTGGACGCCTCCCGGAGTGCCTGCGCCCTCCTGGCCTTTTCCTCTTCCGTTGCCTTCGGCATCTTCCAGGCCTGGACGACCCTGTTGAAGGCCCTCTCGTCCTCCTCGATGAGGTGCCTGAGCGATTCCGATGCCGCCAGGGACCTGGAGGATATCCGGGCCATCTCCTCCCTCCTGTCCTCGTATCCCTTCTTCTCCATTGTGATCTTAGAGACCATGGTGATGAGGGAGGCCGCTGTCAGGGCCACCAGTGCGCTGGCAGCTCCACCCCCAGGTGCAGGGCTTGGTGAGGCCAGGCGCTCCATGAAACTGTCAAGTGATTCCACCGGCCTCACCCCCAGAGCTTCTTTTCCAGCACCTGGCTGTTCTTGAAGCCGTTGAGCTGGAGGTAGAACTTCGCACTCTCCAGGAGGGCATCAAGCGGGACGAGGCCGACTATCTCGGACTCCACCACGTTCACGCCGTACCTTGATGCCTCCAGCTTCACGAGCTCGAATGCCCTGTATATGGGCGTCTTGTTGAAGTTTGTTAGGTTCATCGAGATCTGCACCATCTTCTTGTCCTCAAGGTAGAATGAGAGCGCCTTGACAAATGTCAGGCCACCGTCCCTTGCCCTCAGGGCCTTAGCTATCTTCTTGCCTATGTTCAGGTTAGAGGTGTTCAGGTTCACGTTGTAGGCGATGAGGAAGTCCCTGGCCCCTATTATAGTGGCGCCGGCCTTGCCGACAGATGAGGGGCCAAAATCAGGCTTCCACCTCTCCTCCGCTATTGCAGTCTTCAGCTGCTCGTACTGGAAGCCCTGGGACCTGATGTTCTCCAGGCTCCTCCTCTCCTCCCTCATCGCTGCCTCGCCGTAGAGGAACACGGGTATCTGCAGCTCTTCGCCGACCCTCTTCCCGAGCTCCCTGGCAAGAGCGACGCATTCATCCATCGTTACGCCACTCAGAGGCACGAAGGGCACAACGTCTGCGGCCCCGAATCTTGGGTGCGCACCCGTGTGCCTATCCAGGTCGATCAGCTCTGATGCCTTCTTTATCCCCCTGAATGCTGCCTCAACGGCCCTGTCAATGGGGCAAACGAAGGTGATCACAGACCTGTTGTGGTTCTCGTCCATCTCTATATCCAGTATCCTGACGCCTTCCACGGATGATATTGATGAGGCTATCTCGTCCACCCTTGCCTTCACCCTGCCCTCACTGAAGTTGGGCACGCACTCCACGAGCTTCATAAGCCCGGTGAGCCCTATGTGCTAAAAAACCTTAGCCTGTGCAGCCACAGGGGCAGACCTGGGGCATGACAGGCACCTGTGTTCGCGAGCCTGGGTGTGCCGCTTCACGGCCTGCCCCCAACGCCCAGGGCCGGGCCAGGGCACACACGAAAAGGGCACATTGTAGTTTTTCACGTGTGGATAGGATTAAATGCTGTTATGCGGATATTCTAGAGGCAGGTGATCCATATTGATCACATCCATGTGATCATAGGGTCACACACAAGGAAATAAGGGAGCCATGCAGATGGCATGATTTACCCGTAGGAAAGAGAGGCAGAGAGGGATAACAGATGAAGGATTCAATAATCAAGAGGGACGGTACAGTCGTTCCGTTTGACAGGACAAAGATCACGAGGGCAATATTCAAGGCGATGCAGTCAACAGGCCACGGGACGTGGGCTGACGCCGAGGACGTGACAGACCACGTGCTCCTCGAGCTAGAGAGGGTTGAGGGCACACCGCACGTCGAACAGATACAGGACATGGTGGAGAAGGCGCTCATGACGTTCTCAAGCAACGGCGAGAGCTTTGCGGATGTGGCAGAGGCCTACATACTCTACAGGAAGCAGAGGGAGATCATAAGGGAGGAGAAGAAGAGGATAGGCGTGCTCCAGCCAAAGAGGGTGAGCGTGGATTCTGGAAACTCGGTGCAGGTGGAGCTCAAGCTGAAGCCCAGGACCGTGACGAACAGGTCAGGGCAGAAGGAGCCCATAGACATAACAAAGATCAGGGAGGTCATAGAGAAGGCATGTGAGGGTCTCTCCGGGGTAGACCCCATAGAGCTCGAGCTTGACTCGCAGATCCACTTCTTCGACGGCATATCCACCAAGGCCATACAGGAAACGCTCATAAGGGTTGCAAACGAGAAGGCGAGCGTTGAGAGGCCAAACTGGACGTTCGTCGCGGCCAGGCTCCTCCTCCATGACCTCTACAAGGAGGCCAGGAGGAACAGGCACATGGACGGCAACGTCTACGGCCACTTCCCGGAGCTTGTGAGATACCTCACATCTATCGGCAGGTACGACCCGAGAGTCCTGGAGGAATACGGGGAAGAGGGCCTCAGGGTCCTTGGGTCGTACATAAAGCCGGAGAGGGACCTCCTGTTCAACTACCCGGGGCTAAAGCACCTTAGCGACAGGTACGCCATAAGGGGTGTGGACAACGAGGTTCTGGAGCTCCCGCAGGAGGTCTTCATGGGCATATCCGCCTACCTGGCCCTGGCTGAAAAGAAAGAGGATAGGATATCATGGGCCAGGAAGTTCTACGACGTCCTCTCGACCCTCTCTATAACGATGGCCACTCCCACCTTCGCGAACGCGAGGAGGCCAAACGGGCAGCTCAGCTCATGCTTCGTGGACACCCCTGACGACTCGATCAACGGGATCTTCGATGGCCTCACGACGTTCGCCAAGGTATCACAGAACGGTGGCGGCATGGGAGTATACATAGGAAAGCTGAGGGCGCTGGGCAGCGACATCAGGGGTTACAAGAACGCGGGCAGCGGGGTGATACCCTGGGTCAGGCTCTACAACGACACTGCTGTATCGGTGAACCAGCTGGGGCAAAGGGCAGGTGCGGTGAGCATATGGCTCGACATCTGGCACAAGGACATCATAGACTTCCTTGACATAAAGACCAACAACGGTGACGAGAGGAGGAAGGCACACGACATATTCCCTGGGATATGCGTGCCTGACAGGTTCTACAGGTCCCTGGAGAAGAACGAGACCTGGTACCTGTTCGACCCCCACGAGATACTGCAGAAGAAGGGTTGGGCCCTTGAGGACTCCTGGGGAGAGGAGTGGGAGAGGAGGTACGAGGAGTGCATAAGGGACCAGAGCATTTCGAGGAAGGAGATACCTGCACTTGACCTGATGGCACTGATCCTCAAGAGCCTCTACGAGACCGGGGGGCCATTCATATTCAACAGGGACACAGTCAACAGGATGAACCCCAACAAGCACGCAGGCATGATATATTCATCAAACCTGTGCACGGAGATATGCCAGAACCAGTCCCCCACCGTCAGGATAAGCAGCGAGGAGGAGGACGGGCAGATCGTGTACAGGTTCCAGCCCGGGGACCTGGTGGTCTGCAACCTTTCGTCGATAAACCTCGGCAGGACGGACACTGTGGAGAAGCTCAGGGAGGTCATACCGGTGCAGGTGAGGATGCTGGACAACGTGATAACGATGAACCACCTGCCGCTTCCGCAGGCCGTGAGGACAAACATGCGCTACAGGGCCATAGGCATAGGTATATCGGGCTACCACCAGCACCTAGCCAAGAAGGGCATAGACTGGGAATCGGAGGAGCACGTGCGCTACGCGGACTGGCTCTTTGAAGAAATTAACTACATCGCCATAAAGGCGAGCATGGAGCTTGCCAAGGAGAGGGGGGCCTACCCACTCTTCAAGGGCAGCGACTGGGAGACAGGGGAGTACTTCAGGCTCAGGGGGTATACAGACGAGAGGTGGAGGCAGCTTGCCGAGGACGTAAGGAAGCACGGGATCAGGAACGGGTACCTCTTCGCAATAGCGCCCACTGGGTCCACCTCAGTCATAGCGGGTTCCACCGCAGGCGTTGACCCGATATTCAAACCCGTTTACACAGAAGAGAAGAAGGGGTTCCTGATAAAGGAGGTGGCACCAGACCTGTCCCCTGAGACGCTCAGGTTCTACAAGAGCGCCCACCAGATTGACCAGATGTGGTCCCTCAGGGCCGCGGCTGCAAGGCAGAGGCACATAGACCAGAGTCAGTCCATAAACCTCTACGCCACCCCTGACATGGACGAGCAGAAGTTCCTGGATCTCTACTACACGGCCTGGAAGCTGGGCATCAAGACCCTCTATTACTTCAGGAACTTCACGCCTGAGGAGGAGAAGATATCGCAGGCAGCACCCGTATGCGAGTCCTGCAGCTCGTGAGGTGATCTACATGATGCAGATGAAGAGGCTCTTCAACCCCGATGGCTCCAGGGACCTGTCCCAGCAGAGCCTAATAGGGGGCAACACGACCAACCTCCTTGAGTTTGCACACTGCAAGTACCCATGGGCTGAGGCCCTTTACAAGAAGATGCGTGGCTTCTTCTGGATACCCGACGAGGTGCCCCTGGGAGACGACAAGAAGCAGTTCCCTAACCTGACAGAGGCTGAACAGGAGGCCTACAAGAAGACCCTTTCCTTCCTGATATTCCTGGACAGCATACAGATCGACAACCTCGGGGCGCTGGCGTCATACATAACGGCGCCGGAGGTGACGGCATGCCTGAAGGCACAGGCGTTCTTCGAAACCATACACGCACAGAGCTACGACTACCTGCTGACATCCGTTGTCGATTCCCTCACTAGGGAAGAGGTCTACACGATGTGGAAGGATGACGAGCACCTGCTCAGGAGGAACAAGTTCATAACCGACCTCTACGAGGAGTTCATCTTCAACCCCACGGAGGAGAACTTCGTCAAGTCATGCATGGCAGATTTCCTGCTTGAGGGCGTGTACTTCTACAGCGGCTTTGCGTTCTTCTACGCCCTCGGGAGGCAGGACAAGATGGGCGGCACGGTGAGCCTCATAAGGCTGATACAGAGGGACGAGAACACCCACCTTGCCCTGTTCACAAACATCATAAGGACGCTGAGGGAGGAGAGGCCGGAGCTGTTCGATGAAAGGATGGTAAGGGAGCTGCTGGGCATGGTCACCACGGCGGTGAGCCACGAGATAGCCTGGGGACAGTACGTGACGCACAACCAGATACTGGGCCTGACGGATGCCCTCATAGACAGGTACATAAAGTACCTGGGCAACATAAGGTGCAGGTCCATAGACCTGCCGGAGCCGTACCCCGAGGTCAAGGAGCACCCCATGCCCTGGGTGGACACCTTCGCGTCCATGAACATGACGAAGACAGACTTCTTCGAGAGGAGGGTCACCAACTACGTGAAGTCCGGCAGCTCGCTCAACTTCAACAGGCTGAGGCCGCCCGGTGAGGGCTGAACATATTTTTAACAACTCATAATCCCTGGACATGGGCGACGAGGACCTCTTCTACCCCACCGAGGCTTTCCTGTCCGCTCTCAGGGACGCCATGTCCTGCACCGGCCTGCAGGGCGTGAGGGACAGGATCAAAGGTGCCCTGGCAACAATGGACGTGCCAGGCGATGCCCGGGGAAAGCCCAGGAAGAGGCCTGCCCTGCTCCTGGAAATGAAGAAGGCACTGCAGGCACGGACTGAGGAGAGGGCAAAGCACTATGTGAAAAAGATCCTGGAGTCCTTCCTTGAGGAGAAGAGCAACGGCATAAGCGATATAGACCTGACCAGGTGGAGGGACTACGACGAGGTCATCACCGACAGCCTCTGGATATTCCAGAGGCGTGACAGGAGTGGCTCACACTCCGCCTGGTACTGGGGTAACTTCGTCCCACAGATCCCCAGGCAGCTGATGCTCATGTTCACGAAGAAGGGGGACTGGGTACTTGACCCCTTCGTGGGGAGTGGCACGACACTCATAGAGTGCAAGAGGCTCGGCCGCAACGGCATCGGTATTGACATCGACGGGAAGGTTCTTGAAGCCGCCAGATCGTCCATAGAGTCCGAGCCGAACCCGTTCGGCGCCACGGTCATGACATTCCGGGGTGATAGCAGGACCTTCAGGCTCAGCGACGTCGTCCCTGAGGGTGGGATCTCCCTGGCAGTACTGCACCCACCGTACCATGACATAATAAGGTTCAACGGCATTGAAGGTGACCTCTCCGGAATTGGGAGCCTTGATGATTTCATTGAGGCACTTGGCCAGGTGTTCGAGAACACGATTGGTGTCCTGAGGCCCGGAGGGCACATGGCGCTGGTTATAGGAGATAAGTTCAGCAGGGGACAGTGGTACCCGGTCGGATTCCTGGCCATGCAGAGGGCATTGGCCTGCGGGTTCAGCCTCAAGAGCATAGTGGTCAAGAACTTCACCGAGACCAAGGGAAAGAGGGGGCAGAGTGACCTCTGGAGGTACAGGGCGATGGCAGGTGCCTACTATGTCTTCAGGCATGAGTACATATTCATTTTCAGGAAGCCCTCGGGCAGGAGACCAAAATTAATAAGCGATCAAAAATTCCCGTCTGCAGAGCGGGCAGGGGTTGTCGAGACTGGTCAAAGGCGCCAGATTGAGGGTCTGGTTCCGTAGGGATACGAGGGTTCAAATCCCTCCCCCTGCACTCTGGGATGCGGGAGATCACTCCAGTTTTCTTGTCCCAGGCTGGTTCGCAGCAAGAAGCCACAGGTGACAGCAGGTGAGCGGAAAGAACCTGTGGAGCACCATGGCATTATGCCCTGGGAATACAGATCCTGAGGCTATGTTCCTGCCTGGAACGGAACGAATAGCGTCTTGATCTCGAACTTCTTGAAATGCACCTCACTTCCCTGTATCGCTGGCCCATCGTCTTCTGTGATATTGCTCTCGGACATGTCCCTGATCCATGGCGCCGTTATCCTGACTGCGGCTGGGGAGTCGAGGGAGTAGGCCCTTATCACGATCCCTTTCCCCGATTCGGCTGGCTTCACTGATTCGACTTCAACCCCTTCGCCCTCCACACTCATAATCTCCCCGCTGTTGTCCGCATTACCTCCACCCCATGTCCTGCAGAGGATTGGTGGGTATAGGACGAAGTTGCACTTCCTGTAGACCTCCCTGTAGTCACTGTCAGGCAGTATGTAGAACTTGTTCGATACCCCGTCCGCATCGGAGAACGGGTTGGGGTAGAGAGGGAACTTTGCAAGCGATATGCCGAGTTCGCCCCCAACGAAGCTGTAGCCGTGTATCTCCCTGGAGACTATGGAGAAGCCGGAGGACCCATCGGACCAGTTGACGAACCGAAGGGCGGGGAACTCGAACCTCGGGTCCATGCCCTTGTTTCCGAAATCGCGCTCCACCACGCCGAATGGCACCTCGCATGTCAGCTTACTGCTCCCTATGCCAGAACGGAGGAATGTCTTGACGAGTTTCTCCCTGCCAGCGGGCCTTATGCTGTTCTCCACGCCTATGACCTCACTCCTGGCGTCGAGGGTGAACTTCTGCTCTACCACTGAACCGTCCTCGTAGGCCGTCCTGGACCCCAGTGTGAGGATCCTTCCCCTGCGCTCGGCCCATACCCTGACGTCCACCCTCTTGAGGGTGTGCCTCTCGCTGATGGTATCGTGGTCTATGTTCCATGCATCGAACTTCGCCGGGAGGTCCTCCAGTACCTCCGTGCTTGCCCTCTGTATAAGTGCATTTCCACCCCTTGACAGGCTGAACGAGCCATCCTGGTGGAGTGAGAACTCGTATTGCCTTGTGGCAACGCGGATTTCACCGCCGGACTGCTCGATTGTGAAGCCAGGGCCCTGATCCCCAGCATCTTCAGCGCGCTGGATGCTTCCGAGCACAGTAAGGGAGAGTGGGGAGGCATTGATCACCATGTGCCCTCCCAGGGCCTCGCCTGTGAGGTTTATTAGGTCGCTCGATGCGTCCAGCACAGCGCTGATGCCGTACCTGCTCCTGTTGAGCACTATGTAACCACCTGCCAGGCCACGCCTACCGGAGAAATCGCTGACCTGATCCGCTATGAATTTCGACACCCTGTCCAATGATTTTCCGAGGTCGGCGAAGGCCTCCGAGTATGCGAAATAGTTCGCAGAGCCCGGTATAACATCATGGAACTGGGCGGTAAGCAGGGCTTCCCAATCATCCCTCAGTGTATCCACACCAGCCCTTTGGCCACCTATGGTCTGCAGTGATGCCACAAAATCCGCCGCTAGGAGGAGGTCCTCTAGCCTGGAGACCATCTTCTTTACCCTGCTGTTGGTCGTGTATGTGCCCCTGTGGTTCTCCACGTAGAGTTCCCCATGGACCTCTTCCGCTGAGCCGGAGGATTGAAGAACGTCACAGAGCATCTCTTCCTCTGAGAAGATGGTGTGAGCGCCTCCCGCTATCTCATGCACGTACCTGAGGAGCTCGAGCATCTCCACGCTCGGACCCCCTCCACCGTCACCGTGACCGAAGAGGTATGCGTAAGGCACCTCCCTTTCCCTGACCCCGGAGACTGCCCTCGCTATCTCACCGTAATCCATGCTCCCATTATAAGTATCGTTCACCAGCATGGCCGGAATGCGGGAACCGTCGATGCCAACCCAGACGAAGAAGTTGTGAGGGAACTTTGTGGTGTCGTTCCACCTTAGCTTGTGGGTCACGAAGGCCCCTATGCCACTCTTCCCCATGATCTGCGGGAGCTGGGCGCTGAAGCCGAAGGTATCCGGGAGCCACCCTATCCTGGCACGCCTCCCGAGCCTCTGCTCGAAGTACCTCTGCCCGAACAGGAACTGCCTTGCCAGGGACTCGCCAAGGATCAGGTTCGTGTCCGATTCCACCCACATCCCGCCAACGGGGAGCCACAGTCCACTCCTCACGAGCCTCCCTATCTCCGTGAAGAGGTCGCTGTCCATGAGCTCCAGCCACCTGTAGTAAAGGGCAGAGCTCTGCGCATAGACGAAAGAATAGCCATCCCTGTAGAGCTTGACCACGTTCAGGAAGGAGCGCTCCACCTTCCTCCTTGTCTCACTGTAGGGCCAGAGCCAGGCGGCATCTATATGGCAGTGGCCAATGAAGTAGATGCATGCATTGAGCTTCACAGCCGGGGCCCCCAGTGGTGCGTCTATTGCCGCTAGGGCGTATGTGCCCGGCTCCAGGTCACTGATGGCGGACTGGCTGACCGGACTGGAGTAGAAGTCCACCACCTCCTCATAGCTCCTGTACGTCAGGTGCCCCATGAGGCGAGTGGCGGCCAGCTGCATCACATTCGGCGTGCCGTGCACCGAGTAGAGGCCATCAAGTACCGAGGAGAGCGATGCCATGTCACCGTTCTGGGCGAAGTACTTCGTGAGGCCCCTCAGGCGCAAAGCCCTCGAGAACTTCTCCCAGTGGGTCTTTGTTATCATGACTTCGTTCACGGCAAACCTCCACATGTTGCTTCCAAAGAGGGATGTGGGTGTGGCCTTCACACAGATCCCGTGTGGCCTCTCCTTCAGGACCACGTACCTGTGCCCCGGATCTATGGCCTGGTTCTTCATGCCGTCCGTGTAAACTGTCCCTATGCCGCTCATATCCACCAGGAGCAGGTAAACCTCCCCTTCCGCCAGGCCCGGCAGGGAGACATCGAGGCGGATATCGAAAACTGTGTCCGGGTCCGCAGGCACTGAAAACGGCATGGCCACATCCCGCCCGTTGAGCGTGATGCTGCTCAGCCTTTCTACATAAGTGTGACTCATTGATATTATGTCGTCAATCTTTCTTGAGACCTTTAATTCAACTGACGACCACATATGAAACAATTGGTGTAGCCAATATAAGGGTTGCCCTGAGCTGCTCCGTAGCGACCACCAGGATCGCCTCTCTCCCAGTATCTGGGCTTCAGGGGTCTCCAATGGCATACTCTGTGGCCACCTGGGGGGTTGGCTCCATCCCATACACCCTGGCCCCCCTGGGTTTCCCTGTGAGGGCCTGGCTGCAGCCGGGGGCGTGCCCGTTGCTGGCCTTTTGAGGGAACTGAGGTGGGGCAAGAAACCGCATGGGCCATCCGGTGGGGCCAAAAACTAATAATAGCTGCGAAGACATCTTAAACATATGGAGGGAGCATCTGGCCCTGAGGCCCACGGGCTGGCCCAGCAGGACGTGGGGCCTGGAAGGCCACAGGGCAGGATCGGTGCCCTGAACGTCCTCGCGTACATAGTGCTTGCCATCTCACTCTCGTTCTTCATCGCTTCTATTGCCCTTGTCTTCAGCCCCACATGGTTTCCGCACCTGTCCACGGCCATATCGCCTTACATCTTCGTGCTCCTGCTGGCGTTTTACCTGCCAACCTCCAGTGCACTGGCAGTCTCCATCGCGGTGTTCGTGGTATATTCGTGCCTCTTCGCAGCTATGGTATATATGTCACGCAGGCAGGCCAGTAGCGTCCTGGATACGCCTGTGGGGTACTTCACCCTTGTGAGCAGCTCCCTTTACCTCATAGTGTACGTGGTATCCCTGGCGGAGATCTCGTCAGGAGTGAGCATAGGCGGATCGAGCATCAGCAACGAGCTCACACAGCACCCTCTGCTCGGCTTCCTCTCGCTGATATACGCGCCGTTTGCAGAGGAGATAGGGTTCAGGATCATACCCCTGGGCATCCTCACCCTCGTCCTCGTCCTGAGGGCCGCTTCCGGAAGGGGCAGCGCCAGGGACGTTGTCCTGAGCTTCGTGTCACCCGGCACGGTGCGGAGGAAGTACGGGATCAGGTTCGGTACTGCCGACTACGCAATGATAGTGTTCACAGCCGCTGTCTGGGCCTACGCGCACATATTCTTCGGTGCATGGAGCTGGGGCAAGTTCCTGCCCGTGTTCATAGCGGGCATAGCCATAGCTGTGGGCTTCCTGAAGTTCGGCATCTACGTTGACATACCGATGCACTGGTTCTTCAACGGCTTCTTCACAGTATACGTGCTCAATTCCTCACTCCTGGCCGCCTCCAGCATAGCCCTGGTCTTCATACTCATAGTGGGAGTGGTGGGCATAGTGGCCGTGATACTCTACCTATCGAGCTACTTCAGGAGGCCGCAGAGGCCCGTGGCGGAGGAGCAGCAGGTCAACCAGACCTGAATATGACCCTGTTGCCCCTTATAACGTAGCCCATGGAGCACATGGACGCCAGGGCCTCCACTATGGCCTCATGCTCCAGGGGGTGTATCTTTTCCTCCAGCGTCTCCTCAGTGTCGTCGGGAGAGACCTCGACCACCTTCTGCAATATTATGGGCCCCCTGTCAACATCAGGCGTGACCAGGTGCACCGTGCAACCGGAGAACATGGCCCCGCTGTCTATCACTGCCCTGTGCACCCTGCGCCCGTAGAACCCGGGGCCGCCGAAGCAGGGCAGGAGGGAAGGGTGTATGTTGACCATCACGTACTTCGATACAAGCCACCCGGGCAGTATCCTCATGAAGCCTGCCAGCACGACTATGTCAGGAGAGTGTGACTCCAGAGCCCTGTCCACGGCATTCTCGAAGCCATCACCGTGCTTCACGTAAATTGCCTCTATGCCACTGCGCCTCGCCCTCTCCAGTGCGTAGGCGCCCCTCCTGTCGCTGATTACGCACACCACCCTCCCATTTATCCTCCCCGAGGACGTTGCGTCGATTATTGCCTGCAGGTTTGTGCCGGAGCCTGATGCGAGCACAGCGATCCTTTTCTGTTCCATCTCTCGGGTATCCCTTCCGGTACATTTATTCTCTCCGGGCGGCCTGCCTGAAAAACAATTTAAGCCAAGAGTGTATGCTTTCCGGAGCGCCGATGATAGACATCTGGATCGAGAAGTACAGGCCGAAGTCGCTTGACGAGATAAGCGGGCAGGCCGAGATCGTTGAGAAGCTGAAGGCCTTTGTCAGGGCCAGGGAGATCCCGCACCTCATATTCGCAGGCCCAGCAGGCACAGGGAAGACCTCAGCGGCGCTCGCACTTGCGGCGGAGCTCTTCGGGGAGGACTGGAAGATGAGCTTCCTGGAGCTGAACGCCTCAAACGAAAGGGGCATAGATGTCATAAGGGAGCAGGTTAAGGACTTCGCCAGGATAAGGCCATCGAACAGCCTGGGCTTCAAGATAATATTCATGGACGAGGCGGATCAGCTGACTTCAGAGGCACAGGCTGCGCTGAGGAGGACAATGGAGATGTATTCAGAGACGACGAGGTTCATCTTTTCGTGCAACTACTCCTCGCAGATCATACCGCCAATACAGTCGAGGACAGTCGTGCTAAGGTTCAGGCCCCTATCAAAGGAAGACGTGGTGAAGCGCCTCAAGTACATAGCGGAGCAGGAGAAGGTGGACCTTTCCGACGATTCTGCTGAAGCCATATACGAGGCCTCTGAGGGTGACATGAGGAAGGCCCTGAACATATTCCAGGCTGTGGCCTCCTCCGGCAACACGAGCCCGTCTAGGATATTCGAGATGGTGGGGAAGACGAGCAGGAAGGAGTACGAGAAGCTCCTCAGGATATCACTTGAGGGCCTGTTCGAGGACGCAAGGAACGAGCTGGACAGGATGCTAATACAGCAGGGAATGTCCGGGATCGACATAATCAGGGGCCTCCATTCAGCCGTTCGTTCCTCCCAGATCGAGCCCAGGAAGAAGGCGGAGGTCATAATGGCCCTGGGTGAGGCGGAGTTCCGCATCGTGGAGGGGGGGAGCGACAACATACAGCTGGACGCCCTCATAGCCAGGCTATCCTACATAGGTGGAAGGCTCAGCTGAAGTCGTCCAGTTTCGGGTCCCTCTTCACCCCCACGCTCCCCTCCATGTTCCTCTGCATCCTCCTCTCCTTTCTCAGGCTGGAGAAGTAGTAGCCCCTGTCCCTGCTACCCTCGTACAGGAGGATCTTCACCTGCCCCGTCCTTGTCCTCCCTGTCCTGCCCCGTCTCTGTATGGACCTTATCTCGCTTGGCACTGGCTCGTAGAATATGACCATGTCCGTTGAGGGTATATCGAGCCCTTCCTCCGCCACGCTTGTGGCCACCAGGACATTGAAATCGCCATCCCTGAACCTCTGTATGATCTCTTCCTGTTCCCTCTGGCTCATGCCCTCGTCGCTACCCCTGCTCGACTGCCCCACGAACCTCACGGCCCTTATGGCTGCGGAGTGCTCGTTCAGGTACCTGGTGAGCGTCTCCGAGGTCTTCCTGAAGTGGGTGAACACTATTATCCTGGAAGCGGGGTTTTCCGCTATCTTCTGCTCGCACAGCCTCAGGGCCACCTCCATCTTCGGGTTCTCCACACCCTCCCGGCACACCCTCCCGAGGTTCAACAAGAGATCAGTGTAGCCGGGCAGCGAGTGCAGGATCTTCACGGTCCTCTGCACAGAGGGGTCCTCGCTCCCTTCCAGGGACTGCAGGTACTCGTATGCGATCTCGGGGCCCTGGCTCTCCATGTACTCTATGGCATAGTCAAGCCTGATGGTGGCCGTCAGGTACGGGATGACCTTGAAGAGTGCCCTGTTGCCAGACCTCGCCTTCTCCACAAGTTCCTGGATCTTCACGGCCAGGGCCTTCCTGTTTATGGCGGTCTTCGAGAGTTCCGGGTTGTCCCTGTACTTCGATATGAGGTCGTTGTAAATGGACCGCATGTCGTAGAGGATCTGCCTTGCCCTTGAGGGCAGGGCCACGGTGATGGTCTCCACTTCGATCTCCTTGACATACGGTGCAACGTCCGGGTCACTCTCTCCCTTGATTATAACCCTCTCTATGCCGAGGTTCCTCTTCACCTCCTCTACCTTCTCCCTGTCGCCCCCGGGACTGGCGGTCATTGCGAGGACAAGCCTTCTTCTGGCTTCGAGGAAGCTTGAGGCTATTGAAACATAGGCATAGTTGCCGACGGCCCTGTGGGCCTCGTCGAAGACGAGGAGGGAGAACCTGGAGATGTCAGCGTCCCCGGAGCGGATGTCGTTGGCGACGACCTGGGGTGTGGATACTATCAGGCGGCTGAGCACCCACCTCTCCCTCCTGTCACCCGTGTCCACCTCACCTGTGAAGTAGGAGCACTCCCTCTCTGAAAGGCCCAGCAGCTGCGAGAGGGACCTGTAATGCTGCTGGACAAGTGGCCTCGTCGGTGCCATGAAGAGGACTCGGCCACCCTCCTCCAGGACCCTGGCAGCCACCATGGCCGCTATGACGGTCTTGCCGAGACCTGTGGGGAGGACGATGAGAGTGTTCTGCCTCAGCGCTTCCCTGAACACGTTCACCTGGTACTCCCTGACCTCTATCTTGCCCTGCAGAAGCGAAGGTATCAACATGGGAAAATGCTCTGCACATTTAAAAAGTGAGGGGTCAAGCGGCGTTGGATGCCTGCTGCCTGTTCCCGAATACAGGCGCCCTGCCCCCCATGACGGATACCGCTGCGAAGAGTGCCAGCGGGAGAGCTATGTTCGGGTCGGTGCCGAAGCCCGTGAACATGCCCCCAAAGTCCTGGAAGAGCACCCAGAACGCTATCATTAGGGGAATGGTGAAGTAAACTGCAGTGTTCGGCCTCAGGGCCCAGAGGACAGCTGCAGCGGCCAGTGATGCCACCACTATGGAGTTCACCACCACCGGCTCTGCCACTTCGAGCGAAGTCATGAACGCCATGAGGGAGGTGAGCGCGTGCGGCTGGTAGGCTGTGTAGAGCATGTAGTTGTTCTCAGCCAGGCCTTTCCAGCTCCAGAAGCCGTCCACGGGTAGTGCCTGCCACAGCAGGGAGATGGCGAATATGGACACCATTGAGTACCTGATGAACTTCCCGGGGCTAACGCGCGTGACCAGCGGCACAGACATCAGGCCATATAACAGTGCTGCACCCGGCGAGCCAGAGAGAATGGATGAGCCCTGGAATATGGGCATCGTTTCCCCGAACACCCAGACCACCACTGACCATGCTATGCTGCCCACAGCAGCTGCCCTGAAGAGCCCACCCTCTGAGCGGAGGAGGAGGGTGAGGCCCAGCATGACCTGTATGCCGCCTGCAAGTGTGTTGAACACTATCGGGTCAGTGTTCCAGATGGCGAGTGCCCCTGAATCTATGTGGCTCAGGAAGGGTGGCCACGATGGCACGCTCACGGTCTCTGTGAAGAAGAAGGAAAGGAAGGGCTGGAGCTGGAGAGCACCGTCCAGCAGCCACAGCGAGCCTAAGACGGTGCGGATACCCCTGATTGCCCCTGAATCCCTTAGGATGGGCCTGGAGATGAGGAAGAACAGGTAAACGACTGTGATTGCCACCAGTGAGAGCGTAGAGACATAATAGGTGTCCATCGGTGACATCATATTCCAACCATCGCCTCGGTGCAGATATACGGATCAGCTAACATGTGAGCTGTAGGGAAAGGTTTAGGTTATCCAGAGCATATAAACTGTCGGAAACCAGCGGTGCCGGGAATGACAAGGTTTGTTGAGGCCCTCATAGAGGTCAAGAGGAGCGACTGCAAGGTCACGAACGCAGTGTATTCTGTGTCCCCTGGCATATCCGTGAAGAGGCTCAGGATAGGCTCGGAAAGGTCTCTTCACATTGTCAGCTGCCGCGGCCACATGGATGAGGTGAAGGAGGAGGCCTGCAAGATAAAGGGTGCCAACGTGTGGAGCAGCGGCAAAGACCTGCTCATGGTGGATGCCCCCAGCTGCTCCGCCTGCAGGGCAGTGTCCGGGATAGACGCCGCGGTCACTGCGAGCAAGAGCGTGGGGCAGCACCATATAGTGTTCAGGTTCCTCTTCCGCTCGAACTCACACATGAAGAACGTCATAAAGATCCTTGCGGATAATGGCCTTGAGCCCAGGGTTGTGGAGGTACAGAAGCCAATGGACCTCACGGAGAGGGAGAAGGAGATACTCCTGGAGGCCTACAGGCAGGGGTACTTCGAGCCTGACAGGAGGGTATCGATGACTGAGCTGGCCAGGCAGATGAACATATCCACACCAACACTGTCCGAGGAGATGAGGAGGATAATGAAGAAACTTGTCAGGAACTACATTGAGGAATCCGTGCCGGAATGAGGCTTCTTCTCCACCTGCTCCCTGACCTTCCTCGCTATCTCGTCGAATATTTTCCTCATCTCCTCAGAGTAGACAACAGCCGGTATCCCCTGGTCTGACTTCTCGACCAGTTCAGCGACCAGTGGTATGCGGCCGAGGAACGGGACGCCGTAGGCCTCAGCTGCCTTCTCCCCTCCTCCCCTCTTGAATATATCCACAGTCTGCCCGCAGTGAGGGCATATGAAGCCGCTCATGTTCTCGACTATGCCAAGGACAGGCACCTTGAGCTGGTTTGCGAAGTTTATGGCCTTTTTCGCGTCCAGGAGCGCTATGTCCTGGGGTGTCACCACTATGACGACCCCGTCAGCATCGATCAGCTGTGATACGCTGAGGGCCTCGTCCCCTGTGCCGGGGGGCATGTCGATGATCACGTAGTCCCTCTCCCCCCACATCACGTCCTCAAGGAACTGCTGTATGGCCTTGTGCCTCAGTGCACCCCTCCATATGACAGCAGTGTCCTCGGTCGGCAGGATGAAGCCCATTGAAACCAGGTCAACACCGTACCTTGTCTTCACGGGCAGTATCTTGTCACCCTGAGCGTAGAGCTTCTCGTTGTCAGCGCCAAGCATCTTCGGGTCGTCAGGGCCGTTTATGTCAGCATCGATCAGCCCGGTTTTCAGGGACTGGTTGGCCAGCGTGACCGCAAGGTTCACGGACACAGTGGACTTGCCCACCCCGCCCTTGCCGCTCATAACCATTATCGTGTGCTTCACGCCCTTATACTTCTGCGACTTCGGCGGCGGCCCTATAATTGGCTGCGGTGGCGGGTTGTTGATCTTAATTGTCCCCTTTGGCATCGGAAGAGTATCTGTTGGCACTATTTTACCTTCTTGAGTGCATTGTGCATCACCCTTATGTCCAGATTACGCATCCACCACCAGGGTGTGTCTCTTGAAGATCCTTGTCAACTGTGCCCTCCCATACGCAAACGGCCCACTGCACCTGGGCCACATAGCTGGAGCTTACCTGGGCGCCGACATATTCGTGCGCTACCACAGGATGGTCGGGGACGATGTCCTCTTCATAAGCGGGAGCGACGAGTACGGCACCCCGATAACGATAACGGCGGACAAGCTCAAGAAGAGCCCCCAGGAGGTGGCTGACTTCTACCACCAGGACCACGAGGAGACATTCAGGGCCCTGGGCATAGAGTTCGACATATTCTCCAGAACGACCTACCCGGAGCACCATGCCACAGTGGCAGAGTTCCTCGACGAGTTCCAGAGGAAGGGCTACCTCTCAGAGGGCACTATGGTCTCAGCGTATTGCCCTGTGGACCAGAGGTTCCTGCCAGACAGGTACGTCCACGGCACGTGCCCGTACTGCGGCTTCAAGGACGCCAGGGGGGACCAGTGCGATGAGTGCGGCAGGACACTGGACCCGAAGGACCTCCTGGAGCCCAGGTGTAGCATATGCGGCACAGCGCCGGAGTTCAGGGAGAGCAGGCACCTCTTCTTCCGCCTGGACCTGTTCGCAGACAGGCTCATGGAGTGGCTAGACTCGAAGGGCTTCTGGAAGCCAAACGTTCTCGCCTTTACCAGGAACTTCATAGGATCCGGCCTCAGGGAGAGGCCGATAACCAGGGACATAAACTGGGGCGTCCCCGTGAGGCTCAGGGGCTTCGAGGACAAGAAGGTCTATGTGTGGTTCGAGGCCCTGATAGGCTACATCTCCGCCGCGAGGATACTGTCGGAGAGGAGGGGCAAGCCTGACCTGTGGAAGGAGTACTACATGGACCCGGAGGCCAGGGTGTACTATTTCATCGGCAAGGACAACATACCGTTCCACACAATAATCTGGCCCGCGATGCTGATGGCAAAGGGCGGCATAAACCTGCCATACGATGTGCCTGCCAACGAGTACCTGAGGTTCAGGGGCCAGCAGTTTTCCAAGAGCAGGGGCATAGGCTTCACGGTGCACGAGGCCCTGAGCGCGGTGCCCAGGGACTACCTGAGGTTCTACATGGCAATGACGCTGCCTGAGAGCGCAGATAGTGACTTCGTCCCTGAAGACCTGGTGGAGAAGGTCAACAGCGAGCTCATAGACAAGTACGGCAACCTGGTGCACCGTGTCGTCTCCCTCTGCAGGAACAACTCCATCGAAAGCCTGGGGCCTCAGGACGGCCTGGACGGGAGGGTGAAGGAAGAGGTGCAGAGGGGCCTTGCAGATTACAGGGACGCACTGGAGCACATCCAGGTCAGGAGGGCGGTGAACAGTTTCCTCTCACTCTCGAAGTTCATCAACGGCTATGTGAACGAGAGCCAGCCCTGGAGGCTACTGAAGGAGGACAGGGAAAGGGGGAGGATGGTGCTGCACACCTGCCTCTACGCCCTGCAGGCCCTGACGGCGATGCTCTACCCTGTGGTGCCTGATGCCGCCAGGAAGGTCTGGGGCATCATAAACCCGGACCGGGAGATCTCGCTGGACGTGAGCGAAGCAACGGTCTTCAGGCCAGCCGGTGGCGAGATACCGTTCAGGAAGATCGACCTGTCATCCATGAACCCGAACTCCCTGGACCTGAGGGTGGCAAGGGTCGTGGATGTGAGGGATCACCCTTCCGCGGACAGGCTCTACCTGTTATCCCTTGACCTGGGCGGCGAGGCCAGGCAGATAGTTGCGGGCCTGAGGAACCACTACAGGCCCGAGCAGCTCAGGGGCAGGAAGATCATAGTTGTCAGGAACCTGAAGAAGAGCAAGATAAGGGGCGAGGTATCTGAGGGCATGATGCTCGCTGCAGACGATGGCCACGGCGTGCACTTCCTGACAGTGGATTCCGATGTGGAGCCAGGCACGCCAGTGTCCCTGGGAGACCTGAACTATAACGGGTCCGGGTCAATAGATGTGGAGGAACTGTCCAGGTTCAACCTAAGGGCCCTGCAGAACGGCGGGAAGAAATACGTGGTTGCCACCGTGGACGGCAGGGAAAAGAGGCTCATGGCCGGAGATGTGCCTGTTGTCTTCGATGGAGACATAGGTGGAGAGGCAAGAGTCAGGTGATGCAGGCCCTTATCCTCTCCTCCACGAACTCCCTGCTCAGGTTGGAGAGGAAGTAGCCCAGCCTGGGGCCAGTATCCTTTCCTATGAGTATCCTGTAGAACGAGGCGAATGCCTTTGAAGGGGCTATCCCCAGGCCCTTGGCTATCCCGTGGACCCTGTTGTGTATCTCCTCCGCGTCCCACCTTATATCCGGTATGGCCCTAAGGAAAGCCTCCAGCACAGCCTTCTCATCGCCGTCCACGACCACCTTCTCCCCCCTGGGCAGGAGCGTGAACTTCACCTGCTCGGGGGCGTATTTTGAAAGCCAGTTCTTCACCACTGATATCTCGAACTCCAGGCCGCCGTCTCCACTGCCCTCCCTGTAACCACTGCGCCTCAGCGCCGCCATGAGGCTATCCCTGTCCTGGTAGATCTGGACAAGCGTCACCAGGTGCCTGAACCTTATGCCGTCTGGCCCGTGTGGGAGATTCCTGATGTACGAAAGCTCGTAGATTGTCCTGAAGTCCTCGTCCTTCAGCGTGTCCAGGCCGTAGTAGGCGTTCTCGTACTTCTCGAACTCATCTATGAGGGAGAGGAGGCCCATGCCCGGGTCGAAGTCTATGTGCCTGGCCGGGTTGGTCTTGGCTATAAGGAACCTGAGTATCTGGGGCGGTGCGAACTCGATCATCTCCGATGCTGCGATGGCCAGGCCCGTGGATGAGTGCATGGCCCCCTTGCCCTTGAGCAGGATCCTCTCGTACATGAGTGGGACGGGTGCCCTTATGCCGAATACCTCCTCCGCTATGCGCTTGCCAGTGTCGTAGGAGCCGCCCGCTGCCCCGTGGTCCTTCCCGAAGGGCTCTATGGTCACGCCCAGGGCGTACCACTTTGCCGGCCACTCTACCCTCCAGGGCATCTTGCCCTCGGCCCTCCTTATATCGGCCCTCCCGCTGTGGCCGCATGTGCATGTGTAATAGACATAGGGCCTCTGGTAGCCGGTTACCCTCGTTGTGTTTATCTTGCCGCAGGCAGAGCATATGGGAGAGTAAGGGTACCAGTCCCCCTCGATCTCCCTCCCGGAGACCTCCTCCAGTATTGCCCTTACCTTCTCCCTGGCGTTGATGACCCGGTCTATGGCGTCCTCGAAGACCCCGCTGCCGTACAGGCCTGAGGTCCTTATGACGCGTGCGCCGACCTCGAGGACTTCCATCACGTGGATGAACGGTGCCAGGAAGTGCTCAGAATAAGTACCGTTGCCGTCAGGTGACGGTATCTTGAAAAGCGGCTTTCCAACGTGCTCCTGGTAGCCCTGGGGAAGGAAGGGATAGACCTTCCGTAAGGGGTCCATGTCATCGCACAGGTATATGAAGTCGCTCCTCAGGCCCTTCTTCAGCAGCGCCCTGTGTATCATGTCGCCGGTGAGGATCTCCCTCATGTTCCCGACGTGTATGGGGCCAGATGGCGATATACCCGTGGAGACCCTGTGGTCTCCCGTGAGGTCCTTGACCAGAGCGTCCGACCAGTGCATGCCTACGACCTATCCTTCCGGGCCCACCAGGCGTGTCCTCAGTATGGATCGGATCTTCACGCCATCTATCTCGTCCACAGGCAGCTTCGAGGCCAGAAGGACTGCCAGCACGACCTTGCCGCCCTCGTCCCTCACGTCCTTGAAAGTCCTCCGGAGTGTCTCGCCGGTGCTCGCAACGTCGTCAATGACCACTATGTTCTTGCCCCTGACGCCTGCGTAGTTGCTGCTGAACAGGCCCTCCTTCCTTGCCGGGTGCGGCCTGTAGACTATGAGCTCCCTGTCCATGATGTAGGATACCATGGTGGCGAAGGGTATGCCGTTTATGGTTATGCCCAGGATAGAGTCGACCTCGAACTGGGACAGCCTTGATTCCTCCTCTATTATGTCCGCCATTATCTCTGCCACGTGGGCGATCCTACCCCCATAGACCCCGAGGCTCCTCCACCCGATCTTGACGTCCTGTACGACCTTCTCCTTCAGGAATTCCTTGCTCAGTAACCACGTGACCGTGTTCACGGAGAGGTGGAGTTCCGTAGATATCTCCTTATCGGACATGCCCTTGTTCTTAAGCTCCAGCGCCCTCTTGTAGAGCTCCTCAAGACTCTTCATCATACACCACCCTGCTGACCGTCCAGAGCCCCGGACTATGAAGGCCCGGAAGCGTTCCCATTCCCTGTGATGTCCATTACCTCCGTTATCCCGGAGACCTCGGGCCACGCCATCCTGCAGGTCCGGTGCGGCAGACCGGCACCCACTCCAGGTGATCCAGGCCCATGGGGCCTCACCCCAGCCTTTAAGCCCTGGCTCAGCGGTTGTTATTTTCTTGAAAATAAAAACATTTCCATAGGGAAGCGCTAGCCGGTCCGTGGAACTCTGGGGCGCACTGACAGTGTGGCCTGCCCTATTCCAGCACTATGTCCTCCACCACGTGGTCACCCCAGTCCCTGTGGAGCTGTTCCCTTATCTTATCCGCCGTCTCCCTGAGCTCCTCCAGCATGACCCTCCTCCTCCCCCACTGCAGCTGCCTGTCACACCACCTGGGGATCACGTGCAGGTGGTAATGCATCACGACCTGGTTGGCACATGGGCCGTTGTTCTGCCCTATGTTCACGGCGTCGGCACCCATGGCCACCATGGCGGACCTGGCAAGCTTCTTGGCCACGCTCTGCACCTTGAGGAAAGCGAGCATGTCTATATCGAATATGTTCTCGAAGTGGCCCTCCGGGACCACCAGGAGATGCCCTGGCTCCACGGGAGCATGGTCCATGAACGCAACGACGCCATCCTCCTTCAGGATCACCGCTGCCTCCTGCTCTCCCTTTGATATCCTGCAGAAGACGCAGTCACTCCTCTGGAACACGGAGAAGCTGCTCATCCAACCACTCTCTTGACCGTGATCGGCGGACACGAAGGCCCACCAGTCAAGATTGTAACACAGCGTTTAAATTTTATTTCACCGACGAGGGGTGCAAAAGTATATCTAATATGCATGAAATAATACGTGGCCGGATGTTCTGGAAGAGCAAGGCACAGAACGAGGACGAGATAATAGTGAGGCAGGCCAACCCTTCCGATGCGAGGGGGATAATAAGCTGCATGCAGAGCGTTATGGATGAGAGGAAGTACCTGGTCAGCGAGTATTACCTGCTAACAGAGAGGGGTGAGCAGGAGAGGATAAGGAATCCGGATGACCTGACCCTTGTGTGCGAGCACAGGAAGGAGATTGTTGGTGTCCTCACGGTGCAGAGGGGCATGTACAGGAAGAACAGGCACGTGGGGACCATGGGCATAGCGATAAAGGCCGGCTACAGGCACAGGGGCCTCGGCACCAGGATGATCACTGAGGCCATAGAGTGGTGCAGGAAGCAGGGCATACTCAAGCTCAACCTCGAGGTGTTCTCATCGAACACGAACGCCATTAGCCTCTACGAGAAGATAGGCTTCGAGAGGGAGGGCGTCAGGAGGAAACAGTTCATAATAGACGGCGAATATGTGGACGATATCCTAATGACGTACTGGACCATGCCCGAGGTACTCAATGGCGGCGTTGAAGGGCAACAAAAACAATAAATGTCAGTTTTTACTGCATGGCTTGTTATGAAGACGATGATCTGGAACATCGACTACTTCTGCAACCTCAGGTGCAAGAGCTGCAACGCCTGGCAGGGCAGGATATTCTTCCCTGAGGAACTCATAGACAAGCACATTTCAGAGATGAAGGCCAACGGCATCAAGATCGTTTCCCTCACTGGCGGTGAGCCAACCCTAAACAGGTCGGTCGAGACCATAGCAAGGAAGCTGAAGGAGAACGGTTTCCTGACGCACATAGCCACAAACGGCACGAACCCCTACGTCCTGCGCAAGCTCTACCCTTACCTCGACGGTATAACGATATCACTTGACAGCAACGTGCCGGAGGAACACAACGCCTACAGAGGGCTCAAGATATTCGATACGGTGGTGAAGACGATCAAGGAGGCGAGGAAGAAGGTAAAGATACTCACCGTCAACATGCTTGTCACCAACTTCAACTACTTCAAGGTTGGCGAAATGGCAGAGTTTGCAAACAACGAGCTGGGCGCCCCGCTCTCCATGTGCTTCCCCGATCAGAGTGCATACTACTTCCAGGACTTCCAGGTCACCAACGACATGATCAGGCAGGCGTTCCTCTACGCCTACGAGAACTATGACAGGCACGTGTTCGGCAACACGAGGAGCTACTACAAGGAGGCTGTGGACTACATAGACGGAAAGCCCGTGACCAGGTGCAGGGCCGGCGAGGTTGTCATGTACACAGACTACATGGGCAGGGTGCACCCGTGCTTCACGCACGTTGAGGTGGTGCAGAACAAGAAGCCAAAGTGGGAGACTTACGAGAACAACTGCAACGAGTGCTTCACCCAGTGCTTCAGGGAGCCCTCCATGGGCAGGTTCTGGGAGGACGCAAAGCTCGTCTCGAGGATATGGTGGTACAACCACGTGAAGATGCGTGAGATACCTGCGCAGCTCGTTGCTGCGGCAACCTCGTAAAGGCCTATTTTTTCAAATATGTTTCAAAAAGGTAGTCTATAAGCCTGTTGACTTCCTCATCTTTTTTCCCAAGGCTCCTCTCATACATTGACCTGAGGCCCACTAGCCTCAGGCTCTCCCTGAAGACTGTGTCCCTCAGATCGACGATCTCGAGGTTCAGCCTGGAAATTGAGGAACTGAGGCCAAGGGCCTCCAGCATCATCCTTGTTCTAGCCTGAGAGCGTCCCTGAGCCTCCTCTGGGCCTCCCTTATCCTCTCCAGGTCCGCCTGAAGACGTCTGACCTCATCCTCCAGAGAAGCCTTCCTCCTCTTCAGCTCCTGTAGCAGTGCTTCCTGCTCGGCATCGCTCATTGAGGACAGCCCGGAGAGGTCCATTGGGAGCCTCTCAGAGGAACTCCTCCAGGACATCCTGCGGTATTGGCCTCACTTCCCTCTCTATGGGCGGCTTCTCGCTGAGCACCGGATCGAGCTCCTCGTACCTCTTGTCCGTGTTCTCGTATATTATGCCGATTGGTATCCTGTCACCCCACTCCAGGGCGAGCCTGTAGGCCTCCTCGAAGTTTGATGTGTCATGCTGCGGCTTGTAGACCCTCTTCCTGAAGAAGTCGTAGGTGTTGATCTTGTTGTATGTGACGCAGGGGCTCATCACGTCTATGAAGGCAAAGCCCTTGTGCTGTATGCCCTTCTTTATGACCTCCTTCAGGTGCAGGGCATCTCCGGAAAAGGCTCTGGCAACAAACGTCGCGCCTGCGGCCAGTGCAAAGGTCAGCGGGTTCACCGGCTTCTCCACGTTGCCGTCAGGTGTGGACTTCGTCACCATGCCTATCTGCGACGTGGGCGACGCCTGGCCTGTTGTGAGGCCGAATATCTGGTTGTCCGACACTATGTATGTTATGTCCACGTTCCTCTTCGCTGTGTGGTAGAAGTGCTGCGTTCCCTCGAAGAACCCGTCACCGTCCCCACCGTAGGCTATGACCGTCAGCTTCGGGTTCGCCCACTTTATGGCAGAGGCAACGGGCAGCAGCCTTCCATGGATGCCGTGGAAGCCGTACCAGTTGGCGTACTCCGGCAGGTTGCTGGAGCAGCCTATTCCAGACACGACCACTGCGTCCTTCGGCTCGATGCCCAGCTCGACAAGCGCGCCCTGGATTGCCGAGAGCTGCGCGAAGTTGCCGCAGCCAGGGCACCAGTCAGGCCTGACCCTCCCCTTGTAGTCGTTGAGTGTGACCATTACCATCACCTCTTCACCGTAACCGTGACGGCTATCTTCTTCTCGATCTCATCTGCAAGGGCCCCTGGGTAGAAGCTCTCTCCGTCATACTTCGTTACGAGCTCCGTCTGGACCAGGAACTCCGACCTCAGGAGCCTTGCGAACTGGCCAGAGAAGTTGTTCTCTACCACTATTATCTTCTTCTTTCCCCTGAGGAGATCGCCTATGTCAGGGTTCAGCGGGAATACGTGGTTGACCTCTATGGCACCGACCTTTATGCCCCTCTCCCTGAGTATGTCTATCGCCTCTTCAACGACACCTCTGGTGCCGCCCCACTGGACCACGGCGTACTCCGCGTCCTCGTACCTGTAGGTCTCTGTGGGCGGTATCTCCTTGAGGTAGGTCTGCAGCTTCCTCATCCTCTTCTCCATCTGTTCCCTCCTCGGGGTCGGATCGGTTACTGCATCGCTCACCACGTCGCCGTACTCGTTGTGCTCATCTGAATCCTCATTGTGCATGAGGCCACTCATACCAGGTATTGCCCTGGGAGATATGCCGTCGTCGGTCAGCGCGTACCTCTTGTAGTCTGGCGTGTTCTCCTCGGCGTACTTGCCCCTCTCAATGCGCACACTTGTGTCCAGGTTCTCCACTGTCTCATAGTGCTCAGCTATGTAGAGGTCTGACATGAGTATGACCGGCGTCTGGTATTTCTCAGCCAGGTTCAGCGCCTCCCTGGCGAGGTCATATGCGTCCTTCACGTCCCTGGCAGCCAGCACGATCCTGGGGAAGTCGCCCTGTGATGCCCCGAGGACCAGGTTCAGGTCGCCCTGCTCTGTCTTTGTTGGAAGGCCTGTCGATGGGCCTGCCCTCTGTGCCTCGTAGACAACGAGAGGCACCTCCATCATGCCAGCCATTCCCAGGGCCTCAACCATCAGTGAGAAACCACCGCCAGATGATCCGGTCATGGCCCTCACGCCAGCGTAGTTGGCGCCTATGGCCATGTTTATGGCGGATATCTCGTCCTCCGGGATCTTCACAAAGACGCCGAACTTCTTGGCATGCGATGCGAGGAAGTGCAGCGCAGAAGAGGCGGGCGTCATGGGGTAGCCGAAGTACATTTTCAGGCCTGCGCTCACCGCACCTAGGCCCACTGCCTCTCCACCGCTTATCAGGTAGTACCTCTTGTTCGAGGTCTTCAGCTTCTTGTTGAGCTTCTTGAAGTTCTTCAGGTAATACTCGTAGCCCTCCTTCGCCGCGTTCACGTTCTGCTCTGCCACCTCCCCCTTGTTGCCAAACTGGTCCCGGATCACTCCGGCGAGGACCTCAAAGTCCATCCCGATTGATGCCATGGCAGCGCCTATGGCAACCGTGTTCTTCATGAGGGCGTTCCTGCTGTACTTCGACGCTATTGAGGTAAGCGGCATGGAGACGTAGTTGACCTTCTCCTGCTTGTACCCCTTGATGGAGTCGTCGAAGATCGCGATCCCGTCCTCGGAGAGTGGCGACGCACCACCCTCGTTTATGTTGGGGTTTGTGTGTCTCTCAAGCGCGTCCTTGTTGAGTGCAATGAGGATATCTAAACCATCGCCCTGTGACTTGACCTTCCTGTCTGAGGCCCTGACCTGGTACCAACTGTACCCTCCCCTGATGATGCTCTGATAGTAATTGTAAGTGTTCACGTGGAGGCCACTTCTGGAAAAGGTTTTGGCCAGTATGAGACCGGCAGACTGGACACCATCACCGGCAGCTCCGCCCACCCTTATTATAACCTCATCCGGTTTCATTCGATCACCTGTTAGCCCGAATCTCCTTGAAGGCTCACTTGCTGTCCTTCGTATTGTTCCTTGCTATTTAACTGTTTTTTGATTTTTTTCAAATAAAAGTGCAAAAATGAGCTCCGCCCGCAGACAGTCCTCCGGAAACGGCCGCTGGTGTTGTGAAAATATCTATCCCGGGCCGGAAAATCGCCATCGATTTATACGTTCATTCTATGACAGTGCATGAAGAGGATAGAGAGGGACGTTCTGGGAGAAGTGGAGATAGACGACAGCTGCTACTACGGTGTCAACACCGCACGTGCAGTAGACAATTTCCGCATCTCTGGCCTAAGGGCAGACGCGGATCACATAATCTCAATGGTGACAATTAAGGAGGCCGCCGCCATCGCGAACTGGAAGGGCGGCCGCCTGAGCGAGGATAGGAAGGACGCCATAGTGAAGGCCTGCGAGAGGATCAGGGCAGGCGAGCTCCATGACCAGTTTGTGATCGATGTATACCAGGCGGGTGCCGGAACATCGTTCAACATGAATGCAAATGAGGTGATAGCGAACCTTGCCCTCACCATAGCCGGAAGGAAGAAGGGCGAGTATGAGTACATCCATCCCAACGACCACGTGAACATGAGCCAGTCCACAAACGACGCTTTCCCGACCATGATGAGGATTACGGCTGTGAAGAAGGCCCACAGGCTCAGGGACGAGGTGGAGATGCTCATCGATTCGTTCAAGAAAAAGGCACAGGAGTTCAAGGACGTTGTGAAGCCGGGCAGGACGCACCTGCAGGACGCAGCGCCAGTGACACTCGGTCTGGAATTCTCGGCATGGGCCTACACGATGGAGAAGAACATGAGGGAACTGGACAGCGCCATAGACTACCTGATGGAGCTCAACATAGGTGGTACCGCAGTGGGCACAGGCATAAACACTTCCCCGAACTACAAGCACAACGTGGTGGCAGAGATATCCAGGATAACTGGCTACAACTTCCGGGAGAGCGATAACCTGCCGGGCATAATGGAGTTCATGACCGACTTCTCGAGGCTAATGAACGCTGTCACTAACATGGCACTGGACATAAACAAGATATCCAACGACATAAGGCTCCTCTACTCCGGCCCGGGCGCCGGGCTGCACGAGATAACGATACCCGCTGTGCAGCAGGGCTCCTCCATAATGCCTGGCAAGGTCAACCCCTCCATTGCGGAAGCGATGAACATGATATGCCACTCTGTGATCGGAGCGCAGCAGGCGGTTAACTTTTCGGTTCAGGCGGGGCAGCTGGAACTTAACGTGATGATGCCTAACATAGACTACGAGCTGTCGAGGTCCCTGGACATAATGCGCAACGGCCTCAGGATGTTCCGCACAAAGCTCATAGACGGCATACAGGCCAACAGGGAGGCCTGCAAGGAACACCTCTCCAAGAGCTTCGGCTCAGCCGCTCTCCTTAACCCGTACCTCGGCTACGACAGCGTGGCCAAGATTGTCATGGAATCCCTGCACACAGGGAAGTCAATAAAGGAGCTCGCACTGGCAACTGGGAAGATCACGGAGAAGCAATTCGACGAGATCATGAGCAGCGGGATCCCAAAGTGACCACCACATCATTTCTGTCCCTGTGCTCCGGAGACATGCCGGAGCAGCCCTGATTTTTAATGGCCGGAGAGGGCCTCATAATGTTGAGGCATATCCTTTCCTGCCTTAGTTACTGGGACTGCCACCGGCCCAGGAGCGCAGAAAAATGTAGGTTGCCCCCTCAGTGGCCTCCTCAGGTCCCCTATATGCCGACCCACGGGTTTTTCCTGTAGGCCTTGGTCACCATATCGGTCTCGAATCCCTCCACGCCGTCCATCCTCTTGAGGGAGTCCTCGAACTCCTGGAGGCTCTCTATGTTCAGGAAGAGGGCCTCGAGTATGAGGATTCCGTTCTCCCTTGTCCTGTAGAGGCTCAGTATGCTTGAGTTCAGCAGGAGCTTACGCGCAAGCTCGTCCATATTCTCCTGCCTCACCCTTATTTTCATATAGACCTTTATGCTGTTCTCCACAGCCCTTAGGTTCACCAGGGCGGAGAAACCTATTATGATGCCCTTCTCCACCAGGGCCGATATCCTCCTCCTGACCGTTGCCTCGCTGGTGCGCAGCGTCTTTGCGAGCTCGGCGTTTGACATCCTCGCGTTGTACCTCAAGAGGCATATGATCTCCTTGTCAAGCTCGTCCACCGGCAGAAGTGAGGGGTTCAGCTTCGCCCACCTCAGCGCAATGTCGCAGCTGTAGCCCTCGAGGTAGTCCTCCTTTACCTCACTCCCCTCCATGCTGGATGTATCGCTATATCTTATCTAACCTTCGCTCCCCATCCACCTGCCATGGCACTTTATAAGGGTGCTTGGCATCCTCAGTAGGATGCGAATCTACGTGGAATCCTACGGCTGCACCCTCAACAGGGCCGAGACCGGGCTCTATGTGAACAGGCTGCTCTCAGAGGGTGCCGAGCTGGTCCAGAGGCCGGAGGAAGCGGATATAGGCGTAATAGGCACGTGTGTGGTCATAAGGCACACGGAGGAGAAGATGCTCAGGCGCATAGAAGAGCTGAGCAGTAAGGTCAGGGTAAAGGTCACAGGATGCCTCCCCGCAGTGTCAGCGGGCCAGCTCGAGGGTGGGGCTGTTGAAGTCTTGAAGCCCAGGGAGGCCAGGTCACTCTACACAGGTTACCTTGACGACGTGGAGATAAGGGAGGCGTCCATCTTTGAGGGGATACCCATAAACCAGGGGTGCACCGGGAGCTGCAGCTACTGCATATCCAGGGTCTCCAGGGGAAAGCTCCTCTCAAGGCCTGTGGAGAAGATAGTGAAGCAGGTGGAGATGCAGCTGGAGAGGGGGATCAGGGAGATAAGGCTGACCAGCCTGGACACGGCCGCCTACGGAAAGGATACCGGCCACAGGCTCCCCGAACTGGTCGCCGCAATTCTCAGGATACCGAAGGACTTCAGGCTCCGCGTGGGCATGATGGAGCCCAAGAACGCCGGGGAGATTGCGGAGGAACTGTTCCGCACCTATTCAGACCCGAGGGTCTTCAGGTTCCTCCACCTGCCTGTGCAGAGCGGCGATGACAGGGTTCTGAGGGACATGAACAGGGAATACACGGTCTCGGACTTCGAGAGGATCGTCAGGATGTTCAGGGAGAGGTTCCCTGATTCCACACTTTCGACAGACATAATATGCGGCTACCACAGCGACGATGAGGAGAGCTTCGAGAACACAGTGAGGCTCATAGAGAGGACAGAGCCGGAGATAATCAACATAACGAGGTTCTCACCCAGGCCCTTCACGAAGGACTTCGGGTCGAAAACGCCACCATCCAACGTGATGGGCAGGTGGAGCAGGGCGCTGACGGAACTGCACAGGGAGATCTCGGCCAGGAAGATGGCTTCTCTGGTTGGAAGGACGGAGGCCATAATCTTCGCAGAGAGGGGGAAGCAGGGCACCACGGTTGGCAGGGACAGTGCCTACAGGCCCGTCGTCGTGCCCGGAGAGTATCCACTTTACGGCGAGGCACAGGTAGAGGTCGTGGACAGCACAGAGACCTACCTGGTCGGGAGGGTCATCTGACCTCCACGCCCTCCACCCTCCTCCTCAGGTCCCTTTCGCAGTTCGTGCAGCACGCGTAGAGCGTCCTGCCCATGAACTCCACCTCTATGGGCTTTCCATCTATGAACTTCCCGCAGTAGTCACACTTCACACCCCTTACAGGCGAGAAGGAATACACGTATCTCTTCTTCACATATTCTATGGCCAGATGGCCCTGGCCGCTCAGCTCCCTGAGGCACTCAGGCCTGATCAGTACCAGGCTCTCCTCACCCAGCAGATCCAGGCGCTCCACCACGCAAGAATCTGGAACGCTCTCTGGATCCCTGGTCCTAAGGAGCACCATGTCGCCCTCGTCCATGTCGGTGATCACAGTAAACCTCCTAATACGCCCCTTTTCAAGTAGAGACCTGAGGACCTTCGATGCGGTGACCCTGGTCACGCCCAGCCTCTCCGAGAGATCAGTGAGGCTCATCCGTGCGTCCCTCTGTAGAAGTGTGATCATCATGCTCTCGATGTCTGCCCTATCGCTCACCATGGTGTCACAATCATACTGTGTGTAATATACATTCTGATCGAGTCATGGTAATGTAACCCCACGTGATGCACGGCATATGAAGAAGTACGAGGATGTGGTGTGCGGCATGAAGGTGGGTGAGGACACCCCTTACACGAGCGAGTACGGGGGGAAGAAGTACTACTTCTGCTGCGGGCACTGCAAGGAGCAGTTTGACGCAAACCCCCTGAAGTACGTGAGGTGACACATGCCCACGGACCCTGTCTGTGGCATGTTCGTGCCGGAGGATTCGCCGCTACACGTGGACAGGGGCGGGCAGAGGTACTACTTCTGCAGTAAGGGGTGCATGGAACAGTTCACGTCCCCGGAGAGGCAGGTTGCATCTGTCAAGAGGCGTCTGGTGCTTGCCTGGGCACTTGCCGTGCCTGTGATATCCATAACATACCTCACCCATTTCCATTTCAGGGACTATGTACTGCTTGCCCTCTCCGCGCCTGTACAGTTCTACTCCGGCCTAGAGTTCTACCGCGGGGCATACTCCTCCATATCATCGAGGATGGCCAACATGGACCTCCTCGTTGCCCTCGGCTCAACCACTGCCTTTGCCTTTTCAACAGCTGTAACGATCTTCCACAGCTTCCTCCACTATTCTGGCGTCTACTTCGATGCCTCCACAGCGATCATAGCGCTAATACTGACGGGGAGCTACGTGGAGCAGAAGGCCAAGGAAAGGGCCCAGAGGGATGCGGAGGCCCTGATCAAGTCGTTGCCCGAAACAGCGAAGAAGATCGTTGATGGGAGAGTTGTCGAGGTGCCCAGGGATACACTGGTGCCCGGAGACATTATAATCCTGGCCCGGGGAGACACCGTGCCCGCGGACGGGGAGGTCGTTGATGGGAGCATGGATGTCGACGCCTCGAACATAACTGGTGAGCAGGAACCTGTCACGCTATCACAGGGCGACCATGTCTTCTCTGGCTCCGTCGTGTTGACAGGCGGGGCATCAGTCAGGCTTGAGAGGGGGCCTGCGGACAGCACCCTGATGAGGGTCTACGAGGCCGTCAGGAGGGCAAGCATGGGGAGGGTCAGGATGCAGAGGGTCGCGGACATCTTCTCCTCGGTCTTCGTGCCGGTGATCCTTGCTGTGGCCGCCTTCTCCTTTGCCTTCTGGTTCCTGAGGCTTGGCACTGATGCCTACGCACTGCAGTATGCGGTGCTTGCGGCTGTCTCTGTCCTCGTCATAGCATGCCCGTGCGCCATAGGCCTCGCGGGCCCGATCAGCTTCCTGATAGCCTCATCTGCATCTTACAGGAGGGGCATACTCATAAGGAACCCCGGGGCACTGGACAGGGCCAGGAAGGTGACCAGGGTGGTATTCGACAAGACGGGCACCCTCACAGAGGAGGAGGGCACTGTTTCATCTTACCATATCGCTGATGGCTTTCCGGATGCCCTCGATGTGCTCTACAGCGTGGAATCTCTTTCACGGCACCCGGTGGCGAGGGCACTCTGCAGGTTTGCCAGGTCAAACGGTGCAAGAGTCTATCCCGCAAGTTCATTCAGGGAAGAGCCTGGCCTGGGCGCACGTGCAACGGTGAGGGGCCATGATGTGTTTGTCGGCAGGGAAGGCGGGGACACTGTATTGAAGATCGACGGAAGGGTTGCCGGGAGGTTCAGCATAGAGTACAGGGTCAGGGAGAGCGCTGCCAGGGCCATACAGATGCTCAGGGAGAGGGGCATATCCATATCCATGGTAACAGGCGACAGGGGTGACCGTGCTGAAGCGGTCGCATCTTACCTTGGCATAGGGGACGTCCACCACTCGGCCGGACCTGAGGAAAAGGAAAGGATCGTAAAGGAGATGCAGCAGTCCGGCGAATACGTGGCCTTCGTTGGCGACGGCGTGAACGATGCGGTGGCAGTAAGCGTTTCCGACGTCGGCATAGTCATCGGTGGCAGGGACAGGTCGATGGCTGAACTGGGCGACATCGTGATCATGAACGGTGACCTTAGGGGCATCGTGGAGATATTCGATATAGCGGAGAGCACGCTCAGGAAGGTCCGCCAGAACCTGGCCTGGGCCATCGTATACAACAGCATCCTTGTGCCAGTGGCAGCCGGTGCACTTGTCCCGCTGCTGGGCCTCGGTGTCTACGGTTACCTGCCCATGTTCTCCGCCCTGGCCATGGGCATGAGCTCCACCTCGGTTGTGCTCAACACACTGCGCCTCAGGTCGAGGATAGCTCACCCCAGGCCCCTCTACAAGGCATCTCCCGCTCACTGAGTATCGACGGCCACGATCTCGTCCAGGACGTACCGCCCTTTCTTTATCCCCAGGGCCATCTGGAACTCCTGCGGCGTGAGCACAGGCATGCTGAACTTCCCGCCATCGTCTATGGGCACCCTTGGGCAGCCTGTGAAGACAACGGCATCACACATCAGGTTCTCGTAGTCCCTGGGGTTTGCCTCGTCGGTGGCCAGGGTCACGACCTCCTTGCCACTCTCCCTGGCCTGCCTCTCGACCACTGCAGCCAGTGATGGCCTGTACTGACCTATCTTTGTATCGATAACTATGCAGACCTTCCTGGCACCCGCTGCCCTGGATATTGCCGCGAACCTCTGCCTGAGGAACCTGTCCGCCTCCTCCCTCATGCTCCTGAGGCTGCCTTCGGAGACGTCGTATATGAAGACCTCCTTTTCCGTGGAGAGCTGCGCACCGAGGGCATGGAAGGTGCCTGTGCTCACGACGACTATGCTGTCCACCATGGCCTGGACGCTGTGTATGGCCGAGAAGTTGCAGCCCAGCACCTGGCCAGGGTACTTCATCCTCCCGTCAACGCCGCCGACCAGCACCCTGAGGCCCAAGGCCTCCAGGGCCTCCCTCACGCCCTCTGCGACCTGCCTGTACTGCACAGAGAACGCCAGGCCCACGGTGGAGTACCCCCTTGACCTGAGGATCTGGAAGGCGGATGCCTCGATCCTGGCATCCCTTTCGTACAGGTGCTCTATGAAAATGATCGGCTTCGGGTACCTAAGGTTCGGGATCTCAGTGTGGCCCAGCTGCACTATGCAGTCCACCCTGGAGTAGGTGTCCATGCTCCCCACATCGCAGGCCCCGTAGAACGACTGCGAACTGATCACCACGGAGAAGTGCTTTGAAAGTTCAGAGAATATTCCGAAGGCCCTGGGCTTCAGGCCGTCCGGCAGCTGGAGTAGCACCTTAGATGCTCCAAGGTCCTTTGCCCTCTGTATCGCTTCCTGGACGTTGCTTGCACTTACTATCAATGTGGGTGAATGCCTAACCCCGATATAATGGTATATAAATCACAGTGAGAAATAGCCGTGCCTCATTATGGGCTCTCCCATGACAAAGACACTGTCGACCAGGCTGGAGGAGTACTGGTATGGTATCTTCCTGTAGTCGTCCACATTCAGTATGAGGATGTCAGCGTCCTTGCCCGGCTCTATGGTTGCCTTCCTCCCCAGGACGTCCAGGGAGTATGCTGCGTTCACCGTAGCGGCGTTTATGGCCTCCTCAACGGTCATGCCACAGAACCTCACCGCCAGGTATATGGCGAATGGCATACTTATGTTGTACGAAACGGGTGAGCAGTCCGTGCCTATGGCAACCGGTATACCGGCGTCTATGAACTTCCTGGCGTCGGGGAACCTGATCCTGTCCAGGGAGAAGCCCGTTATGGGCAGCAGTGTCGCCACAGACCCGCCCTGCAATATCTTTTTCAGGCCCGCATCCCCCGTCTCGAGGAGGTGGTCCACGCTGTGGAGCCTGTACTTCAGGCAGAGGTCCAGGCAGCCTATGTCCTCTATCTCGTCCGCGTGGAGCCTCATCTTCAGGCCCTTCCTTGAGGAGGCTGCGAAGAAGAGGTCTGTGGACTGTGGCGAGAAGGCCCCCCTGTCACAGAACGCATCGACGAAGTCCACCCTTTCTGAGAACCTCTCGAGCATCCTGCCCATTACCTCTGCGGTGTACGAATCCTCCGTCATCCCAGGGGGCACAGCGTGCATTCCGAGGAACGTCTTGACGACGTTGACTATGCCCAGGGATGCGATCCTGTCCATGACCCTGAGCATCTTCATCTCGCTCTCCAGGTCAAGCCCGTAGCCCGTCTTGATTTCAAGAGTCGTTGTGCCACACCTCACAGCGTCCTGGACCCGCTGGAGGCTCTGCCTGTATATCTCCTCCTCGGATGCGGCCCTGGTCTCCCTTACGGTCCTGTTTATACCGTTACCGCTCTGCAGTAGCTCGAGGTAGGTCTTCCCCTTCAGCTTCATGTAGAACTCCTCTTCCCTAGTGCCTGCGAAGACTACGTGTGTGTGGGGGTCAACGAAGCCCGGCATCACCACCCTCTGCCTTGCGTCTATCTTCTCACCCTCGTAACGGCCCACTGATTCCTCGTCAATGACGGACGAAATCCTGCCGTTATCGATCACGATAGCCGCACCCTTCACGACCCTGAGCCTAGACTGCGCCGCACCCCTCAGCGGTTCCCATCCGGCCCCTTCGTTGGTGACGAGCTGTGATATGTTGTGCACAACGAACCTGCCGTTCACCATCCCCCATCGATCCTATAACTCAATTGTAAATGTTTTCCCCTCAGGTCACCCCACGGGTGCCGGTCTTGCCAAGGCTGCCAGAGATACCGGCAATGTAGACGGCGATGAGCAGGGCCAAGGATACAGTCCCGACTGTGAGGAACGGTATGCTGAAGGAGTGGGTGCTCGCAACCATGGCCCCGATCAGGAACGGCGATACGCTCCCGCCCAGCTGGGAGCTGAAGTTCACGAAACCGCTGGCAGAGCCCAGTGCGTCCTCGCCAGCTGAGACCTCCGTGGCCAGGCCCATGGACGGCCCGGAATAGAGGCCGTAGAAGAAGCCAGACAAGGAAGCCGTCAGCAGCGCCCAGGCACCGGGGAGCAGGCCAGTCGCCACAACAGAGAGTGCCAGGGCCATGGATGCCGCCACCGCGACGGTGAACTTGTACCTTGTGATGCCACGCGATACCACACCGCCCAGGGGCGAGCCTGCAATGCCCAGGAAAATTGGCACCCATGCGAACCTGTAGGTGCTGTCCGCAGAAGTTATTCCCCTGAAGACGATGAACGCTGCGAACAGTGAGGAGAAGCCGAGGTAGGTGAAGCCAGAGGCGAACCTGATGGCCGCAACGTAGGCCAGTTCCCTCCTGACTGTGCCCCTGCTCCTCCCCTTCCTCTCAGGGTTACTGAGGAGGGCAAAGTTCAGCATGCAGGCAGCAAGCATGAGAGGCATGAAGGCAAGCACGGATGCCCTGAAAGATATGCCCAGGAGCCTGACGGAGAGTATCTCAGCCACCGATGCGCCCACAAAAAAGGCGGTCTGGTATATGCCGACGGCGTGCGCCCGCCTGGATGGTTCTGACACCCTCTGGATTAGAGAGACGTCGGAGATGTAGACCAGCGAAGACGAGGCGCCCAGGAGGAGCTGGATCGCCAGTAGCCCAGCAAAGCTGTGAAGGGCAAGGAAGCAGGAGAATAGCGCGGTCATGGCCAGGAATGAGGCCTTGTTAACGGTGGCCTGGCCGAAGCGGTCGGAGATGAAGCCCGATGGGATCTGCATGGCAGTGTACGTTGACCAGTATGCAGTGACGAGGAGAGAGGCCTTCACGATCGAGATGCCGTCCAGCTCCTCTATGACAGGAAGTAACGATGGGATGAAGTACCTGACCAGCGAGTTCATGAAGAACGAGAAAGTGCCAACAGCAACCACTGCCCTGCCGCTCTTCGTCCACTGTGTACCGGTACATGCCTTATAAAAATGGGGGTCGGATGCGCGTGTGGCCCGGTGTGGCGGTGCAGCTAAGGTGGTGTCCATGGACCCAGGGTGTTACAGCGTGCAGGAGCAGCACCGTGTTCCCATTTGAGTGTGCAGTCGCATTTCTCCGGATGCTGTGCCATCACCTCACCAGCAACACGGGCCAGGCCCCGAACAGGGCGGTGGCAATGGAGCCGATGAGTATCGGCACTATGAATGGCACCTTGTAGATGCGGAGCCTCCTGCCGGAGAGATCCCTCTCGCTGAACTTCCTTGGGTCTTCACCGTCAGGTACCGTAAGGAACCACGCGAAGTCGAACTGCCCTCCTCTCACCGCGTTCCTTATGGCCAGGTACGGGAAGAAGAGGATGGATGAGAGGCCGGCGTTGATGACGAGCATGATCGCTGAAGGCACTATGGAGAGCAGCTGCCCCTCCTGCACCATCACCGGCGTGAGTGGAAGGAGGGCTGAGAGCGATATCATGGCTGATACCATGGCCTTTATGTCGCCTATGCCGAAGACCACTTCCCTGTACCCGGCGAGCAGCACAATGGAGATGAGGAGGAGCTGCAGGCCGTAGGTGGGCTCAATTGTGACGAAGTACGTGGAAACGCCAAGCATAGAGGCTGCCAGCGCCGGGTAAAGGAGGATGTCCGTTCTCACGAAGGCCAGGATGAAAGATATGCCTGACAGCACCAGGAAGAAGAGAGGTTCGTGCACGTAGGCCCCGTAGGCCAGGCCCGCTATGGCCACAGGCAGGAAGAGGAAGGAGTTCACAGCCCTCCTCCTGACATCCGAGGCGCTCCCCCACGCGAGGAAGGCAAATGTTACAGATAGATCCAGGAGGTAGGGGAGGAGCATGCATGGGTCAGCCGATGCATAGGATATAAAACTTAGTCCACAGCCGCATGCACACAAGCCGTCCTACATTTTCCCGCCCAGCATCCTGAAGGCCCTCAGGACGGATGAGAAGTCGAGGTTGCCGAGGCCAATGGAAGCTGCCGAGGCGTACATCTGCGACGACACAGATGTGACCGGCATGGGCCAGTTCACCGATGCCGCCAGGTCCATGGCATACCTGCTGTCCTTCAGCATGTGGGAGAGCAGGAACTGCGGCTCCGTGGCCTCGCCCAGGAGGTACGGCCTCTTCATCTGCAGCACCCTTGAATCCGCACCACCGCTGGACAGTATATCGAGCATCTCGCTCCTGCTCAGGCCGAGCCTCTCGGCCAGTGCAAGGGCCTCACAGACCGCTGCCATGTTGATTGCCATCACTGAGTTGTTCACCAGCTTCGCCTTTATTCCGTTTCCTACCTGGCCCAGGTAGAATATGCGGGAGCAGAATGTGGAGCACACCTCCCTGACCTCCTCGAATGCCTTCTGGTCGCCACCAGCAACCATGGTGAGCGTACCCTCCCTGGCCTGTGGCACGCTGCCTATCACTGGGGCATCGATGTACCTTGCACCCCTCGAGGCGCACGCCTCGCTCTCCCTAAGGGTTTCCTCCAGAGAGACAGTGCTCATGTTGACCACAGTCTGCCCCTGCCTGAGGTTGCCCAGGATGCCCTCCGGGCCATCGAACACCCTGGCACTCACCTGTGAGTCAGAGACCATGACGAAGATGGTGTCGCAGTAGTACGCGAGATCGTAGGGCGTTCTGAAGACCCTGACAGCCTCTCCGTCTATGGCTATGGCCTTCTCAGGCGTCCTGTTGTACACTCCGGTCAGGTGGAACTTCGTGTTGATCCTGGAGGCTATGTGTATGCCCATCTTGCCGAGGCCTATGAAACCCATGCGGGGCATACGCACAGATCGCACTGCGCAATAAAATCATGACTCGTCCAGCGTCAGCACTGAGCTCCCCCTGTCCTGGGACGCACACTCCAGTGAGGCGTACCTGACATCCCTGTTGGCAAGGTACTGCGAAACCGTTGAGTATGCTATGTCTGGCCTGTTGTTCTCCTGGCTAAGGTGAGTTAGGACAACATGCGTCTCAGGCTTCACTATCCTTGCGATGGCCTCCGCCGCCTGCTCGTTTGACAGGTGGCCGTGGTCGCTGAGTATCCTGGCCTTCAGGGGCGGTGAATAGGGCCCTGTCCTGAGCATCTCCACGTCGTGGTTCGACTCGAATGCGAGTATGTCACAGCCCCTGAGCTCATCTATGAGGTACCGGTCCACCCTGCCAAGGTCTGACACAATACCTATCCTGTACCTCCCATACCTGACCCTGAAGGCCACAGGGTCCACGGCGTCATGCGAGACACTTATTGCCTTGACCTCGAAGTTTCCTATCACCACCGTATCCCTTATCGGAAATGCATCGTCGAGGCCTATGGCCTCTGCTGTCCTTGGCCTCGTGTAAACGTCTGCCCTGGCCCGCCTGTGGAGCGCCCTTATGCCTGAACTGTGGTCTGAGTGCTCGTGTGATATGAATGCCGACACCTGGAGGCCCCTGAGGCCCAGGAGGGACATCCTCCCCTGGAGGCGGGAAAGGGAGATTCCCATGTCGAATACCAGGAGGTCGCTGTCATCCCACAGGATTGTGGAGTTCCCCTTGCTCCCGCTGGAGACTATGTTGAAGCCGAGGAGGTGCATTGGCAGAATAAGTTTAACGCATCTAATGTTTTTTGCGCAGGAACGTAACCGCGCATGGGCGCTATAAAAAGGGTTATAACCACATTGATGGTACTCAACTGTGCTGGTATGCGCAGCCTTCATGCCAAACACGCCGACGCTGGTCGGCGACCTAGGTGTCCGCCATGACAAGACCGTTGAGGCACTGCGGTCGCTGGGCAGGCAGCTGAAGGTGAAGCCCAGGGCAGTCGTTGTCCTTTCGCCACACTTCGTAACGGGGGGAGGGGTCGCAGTGGTGGCACAGAGGGAGCTCAGGCAGATATATGACTTCTACGGCTTCCCTGACAAGTTCTATTCCGTCAGGTACAGACCTCATGGCGACCCTGAGCTCGCGGAGGTTATCGCCAGGAAGATAAACTCCTTCGGGGTGCCATGCACCACAACGGAGGAGTGGGGCCTGGACCACGGCGCCTGGTCGCCACTGATGCACGTTTTCCCCAACGCCGACGTCCCCGTGATACCCTTATCCCTGTGCGATGAAATAGAGGAGATATCTTACAGGGATGTGGGACGGGCTGTGAGGGCCGTGGCTGAGGAGACAGACCTGTTCGTCTGCGCAACCGGCTCGATCATACACAGGCTTGACCTTTACGGTAGGGATAACAGTTCAGTGCCGGAAGTGGCCAACAGGTACCTCGGCCTCGTGACGATGGCACTCATAAACGGAGAGTGGGACAAGATATGGAGTGCACCCGTATCCTGGATGAGGGAAGCATCGCCTGAGGGTGGCCTGGTGCCCCTGAGGTTCCTGAGCGGCGTTGTTGGAAACAGGTTCATGGGCCACCTCCTGGCAAACGAGATAGAGTTCAATGCCGCATCACTGACAACTGTTAAGCTGGATGAGGTCAGGGAAATATAGCGACCTGCACTATCATAAAGCTCTGCAATTCCCGCTGCCTGGCCGCACTTGGAGTGCATGGGGAGGTGTGCCAGTCCGGACACCCGGTTGACGCCTTCTGGGAAGATGTTTATATTTTGACTGTCCATACCGTAACCAAAAGGTGCACCGGTAACGGTGGGCCGGGCAGCACATCTAATCTGGTTCGCACGCCCGCTGCCACTGTCAGGTACAGGTGCACTCCGGTTGCATCGCTGGGCAGGCCACGGGTCGTGGGCGCGGTGCCAGAGGGCCGGTAGATCAGCGGTAGATCGCCTGCTTCGCAAGCAGGAGGCCTCGGGTTCAAATCCCGACCGGTCCATTTAATCTATTAATCGAATACTTTTTATCCTGTTACTCGTTATGCTATCATGACCATTCAGCCCAAGTATCAGGATCTTCTTCTGGATGAAGATGTGCGAAGATGGTTTGAGAATTTAAGGGCAAAATCCGTTCTAACGGCAACAGTGGCATTGCGAAACTTAGGTCACTATTGCGAATTAACAAAAACAACACCAAAGCAGATACTTGAAAAGGCAAAAAAAACAACGAAAAGGATTTCCGCTATGAATTCGCAGATTTTGTAAGGGACATGGAAAGCAAAGGAAAGGCAGGATCATACATTGCAAGGTTCAAGAAGGTTATTCTCTCTTGGCTGAAGTTTAACGGTATCCGTTTACAGTTAGCCGTTAACATATCCGGAGAGAACGAAACGCCTACAATAGCAAACGAGAGAGTACCAAGCAAGGAAGAACTGGCAAGGATATTGAGAAAAGCAACATCGCGAGGAAGGGTTATCATAGCGTTAATGGCATTTTCGGGTTTACGACCTGAATCACTTGGCAATTACGAAGGAACAGACGGATTGAAACTTGGAGATATCAAGGAGCTGAAGTTATCAGACGAGATAGAATTTGACAAGATTCCTGTTACGGTAATGGTTAGGAGCAGGTTAAGCAAGGCAAGGCACCAGTATTTTTCTTTCATAGGAGAAGAAGGGGCAACATATATCAAGGAATACCTTGAGGAGAGGAGAAAACAAGGCGAGGAATTATCCTACGATTCTCCATTATTGCAGTTTGATGTCCGTGGAATAAAGAAAAACGCATTTCTCAGGACAACCCTAGTCACAAGGGACGTCCGCGATGCCATCAACGGCGCAGGCTTGAAGATGAGACCCTATGTTTTAAGGGCATATTTCAGCACAGCATTAGACATAGCAGAATCAAAGGGATTAATATCACATCCATGGAGGCAGTTCATAATGGGGCACAAGGGCGATATCGAAGCAAGGTATTCAACGAACAAGAGACTGCCTCCGGACATGATAGAGGAGATGCGCGAATCATACAAAAAATGCTTAAAGTACCTGGAAACAAGGGTAACAGAGCCATCGGAGAGCGATGCAAAGCTGTACCTTCAGCAACAGCTTTTACTTGCAGTGGGCTACAGGCAGGATGAGATCGATCGAATGAACCTTGCAGAGATGGACAACGAGGCATTCCAGAAACTGCTCAGGGATAAGGTCGCAGGCGCTATGTCAGGCAACGGATCAAAGCAGAGGCTCGTGCCTGTAGATGAAATAGAAAAATTCCTGAGCGAAGGGTACGAATTTCAGGCGGTATTGCCCAACGGAAGGGCTATAATGAAAATGCCTTTTTAAATCTATGATTTTTGACACCCCAGTGGATTATAAGTATCCTCCGGACAGGAGAGCGGAAGCTGTTCTCAGAGCCATCCAGGACAGAGAACGCAAATTCCAGCACACGTTCACAAGCGATCTATACATAGCATTATCAGGCATTCCCAGGGACAGGATTCGCTCCTCGAACCAGCTCAAGCACGAGTGGATTGACAGGAGAATAGATATGCTCTCAAAAATGAAATTCGTTGAAAGGCTCAGCGACGATAAGGACAAAAGAAGGACAGAGCTCAGGACAATGCCGGAGGAAATCTATACCTACATGATTGGTAGAGATCCTATGCTTTTCTGGAATCTTATTGAGAATGGTTATTTCTATTTCGTCATCAGATTCGCGGAATCAGGAAGAAAGGTTTTATGCCAGAAGTGCCAGAGGGAATCGGATATATCAATCGATTCCGCTAAGAAAAAGACCGCCAGATACCCTATCAGCGATGACATGCACATAGATGTGATATTTACCCATCTGATCATATCGTTCAATTGCGAGTGCAGTTATTCATACAGGGAAGAAATAGACATTGTCGATCCCTCTACCATGGAGGATTTCCTAAGGCTTATGGATGCTTCCAATAACCGTCGTAATCCCCGCTAAATCGACGTATTACCCATTGCGCAATATTATATCGTGGAAAAGGCAGGTTTTGACATAGCGAATGTAAAAATAAAATTCGCCGCTAAATTCCCAGAGCACCCGTTAACTAAAATACTGCTTTCCGAACCAAATGTGCTTACAAAAGACGAATTTATAGCTAAGACACAGACGTGGCTTGCCTTTTTCAACGGAGATGAAGAAGATGGAAAGAACTGAAAGGATTGTTTTGAAAGGGAGAGAAGAAGAGCCGCAGGTAATAAGGTATGTCATGGCAGACCCGCAGAAGAAGGGCACGCTCGAAAGACTTCAGGAAACGGTTATCGAGAAAACGGTTAACCAGTACGAACTTGAGGATCGCAGGCAGATCGACTCTGTGATGAGGTTCATGGAGAGGAATCCGGACATCAGCTACGTTGAATATGAATCGAATCCTGTTTTCAGGATAGATCTGACCATAACAAGGCGCGGCCTCATATTCAGGCGCGAGGAGGCAACCATATCTGCAACGATAACGCCAAACAGAAGGTTCAGGGCTCAGAGGTAAAGCATGGAAGAAGACACGCTAAAAATAGTATTTTTAATATCGGCGCCAGCCTTCTTTATCTCAAGCTTAATCTGGAACGGCCTTTTCCTGCATTTTATCTCAATGCTAGAATCAGGCAATATACTATACGAAGTGCTTGGCTTCTTGGGCATAGCTTACGCCGCCATAGGAGGCATCATTCTCAATGAGGATCATATAATAAACAATGAGAAATTTGAGTTCTGGTATGCCCAGAGGGAATCCATAGAGACTCTAATCTATGTTTATGAGGTCATGAAGAAGAGGAGATTTTTAGATCTCGCTAAAGAGTTCGGTGAAGGGCCACAATTTTTCGATCCTAATGTTGATATTTATCCTCTCTACGGGTTTAAAATGGCCACTGGATCAGGAAAGACCTATGTTATGGCATTATCTATTGTATGGCAGTACTTTAACCATAAGTTCGAAAATGGCGACGATTACACCTCCAAGTTTCTTTTAATAGCTGGAGAAAAGAATGTAATTTACGATCGTTTAAAAAGGGGCTATCAGGATGGGAAAATATTCCATGAGATACCATTAATTCCACCAGAATGGTCAGATAAATTCGATCTGAAAGTCATTTTGAAGGAGGACCCAATAAATAACATCCCTGACTCTATTCTATTTTTAACAAATGTACAGCAACTCCAGGATAAGGCAAACAGGAAAAAGGAAGCTGATAAATTTGTTGATGACGTTCTGGATTTAAAGGAGGTAAACAGAACAAATATTGCACAGGAGAATAGAATAAAAGAGGTCTTGGAAAAAATACCGAACATAATGATATTAAAGGATGAGGCACACCACATATACAATTATGAAAAAAGATGGAAGCAGATTCTTATAGACCTTCACAAATCCTTGGAGTCAAAATACGGCAAAGGTTTCAATTCTGAACTGGATTTTTCAGCCACACCCCGTGGCGAGAATGGAGCACTATTTCCATGGCTGATTGTAGATTTTACGCTAAAGGAAGCAATTGAGATGAATATAGTGAAAAGGCCATTGAAGGGTATAGTGCAAAGTGCCACTGAAATAACATCTACGAACGTTGTTGAACGTTACAGGGCTTGGATCGAAGCAGGCATTAAGAGATGGCAGGAGTATAAGGACGCTCTGGCAAAGCTAAACAAGAAGCCCATACTCTTTTTCCAGTGTCCGGATAACAAGCAGGCTGATCAGTTAAAAAAATATCTGGAGACACTACCACAGCTCTCAGGTAAAATTTTGTTAATACACACGGACAGTACAGGAGAGGTAGCAAAATCAGATATTGAAGAAGCGAGAAAATTCGCTCAAACGGTTGACAGCGAGGAGAATACCTACGAGGCCATAGTGAGCACAATGATGCTGAACGAGGGATGGGACGTAAGAAACGTGAATGTAATAGTGGGATTGAGATCGTATACATCCGAGAGGAATGTGCTTCCTGAACAGGTCATTGGAAGAGGTCTAAGAAAGATGTTTCCAGATGAGAACGCCAGTGTAAAAGATTTTGTGAATATACTGGAGGTAATTGGACCACCCGGCTTAATGCAGATTATAGAAGAATTGGAGAGGAATGAAAACATAACGTTTGGCACGGCAAATCTTGGTAACCAGATCAATGTAACAACAATATTCGTTGATATGGATAAGAAGGAATTCGATTTAGAAATTCCCATACTTACGCCAGCAATTATCGTTAGAGAATTTGAAATCGATGAGAATACACTGGACAAAATACCACCGCTCAACATAGGGTTGGAAAACAAGGTATTCAAGACTACCTACAAGGCAGTTGATATGGTCACCGGTGCAGTTCAGGTTGAAAGAAATTGGGATCTGCCTGTACCGCAGGATGTAAAAAGTGTTATTGCATATTATACTGGTAGAATCCTCAAGGAGCTTAACCTAGCCAACATGTTCGCAGACCTATATCCAATTGTAAAGGAATACATAGAGAAAAAACTCTTTGATCAGAAAGTTGACTTAGAGGATCCTAGAGTTCTTTTCCAGATAAGCGAGCCGGAATTACAGGAGAAACTGATAAAGGTCTTTGTGGATAACTTAAAAGACCTGGCATTCACAGACAGTCAAGTAACCATACTTGACAGAATTAAGATATCCGATACACAGCCCTTTGTCTGGACAAAGAAGGTTTATCAAGCCAATAAATGCATCTTCAATTACGTTCCCTGTGATAATGATCTTGAGGTTAACTTTGCAAGATTTCTGGACTCGGTTGATGATGTGAAGGCATTTTCAAAGCTTGCTCAGAAAATAGGATTCTTTATAGAATATAGGGATTCAAGCGGAAACCTGAGGTACTATTATCCAGATTTTATCATAAAACTTGAAGATAAGTACGTGATTGCTGAAACAAAAGGAGAAGAGGATGTAGATGTAAAGTTCAAGGATAAGAGAGCCAAGTTGTGGTGCGAGGACGCCGAAAGAGTTACGGGAGACAAATGGATCTACGTCAGAGTTAACGAGGATGAATTTTACAAATATCACTTTGAAAGTTTTGAAAAGTTGATCCAATTTTTCAACCCCGAAGATCATAATAGCAAATAATTCAAATGAACTTGAACAGCTCCGGCTCAAATTCACCCCGACTTCGCTTCGCTCAGCCACCCCTCTTTGAGCCTCCGCTATTTACTATGTGCCCTCCGCTCGCCTGCACGCCGAGCACAGGACCCCATGCTTCGCCTCCAATCAAAATTCACCCCGTCTTGCTTCGCAATCCACCCCTCTTTTGATTTACGGCTCGCACTCTTTCTCCGAAAGAGCCCCTTCTTCGCTACGCTCATCCGGGGTGGTGTCCTGTGCTCGCCACTCGTGGTGTATGTGTGGTGCTACACACCTTCGCTTCGCTTGGTGTTCCACACCACCCACCGCTAACGCTTACACCACTCGGTCCTGCTCCGCAGGACTTCCGGCTCGCTTCGGGCACATTATTCTCTCCTGCGGAGTGCAATTCAGGGGAGGGGGCTTGAATGGCTTAAGGGGATGCTTGACCGCACAATGCCGCTTCGCTTAGTGCGGAATTAAACAAATATGAAATCATGATGCTATGCCATATACTCTAACCAGAAAAACACTAGGAGCACTGTATTCCTTTATGAACTTCCCAAGCTCTCCATTGTAAACTATCGTAACATTTTGCAAGACCAAATCCACACCTTCCGGTATAACCAACCTTGTCTGAAGATTAATTGGATTTGCGTTGCTGGGCATTTTGTTCTGGAATTTAACATTATAGAAATAGAGCCTGGATCCTTTGGGAATCTCAAAGAACGGTCTTACATCCCCGTATAACAGGACAGAGTTGTTTCCAAACACATTAAGAACCTTGTTTACTTTAATTAATTGCGAAGCGCTTCTTTCCATTCTTTCTGTTATTTTCTTTTTTACAAGTTCATATACTCTTTCTATTGCAAAGCCCACTATGTAAGGATAGATATCCCTCACTATTTCTATTACTCCCCCGAGAAAAGCCTCATTTACCGGTGGGCGATCCAAGGAATATCTGTAATCAAACTCCTGTACATACCTTAAACTGCATTCGTTGGCTAATTCTATGATTGTATTTTCTTCTGACACATATATTCAATTTCTATTACGGTATAATTTTTTCTCATTATAGTATTCGCTTAAAAAATTAATCAAATACCGACCGGTCCATCGAATTTATCACCTGATGTTTACAGGTACTGGCAGATGAACTGAGAGGTGCTCATAGGATGTTTAATACCCATGAAGTGAGTCAAGGTCGAGCATATCACCTTGGCCACTGCCTCACAATGTTTGCCCTGGCGACCTTCCTTGTAAAGATGCCCCAGTAGAGCGTGAAGATCAAATACGCGATGAACGACATGGCAACCCCAGCAGCCAGCATGAACGGGCTGCCACCTCTTGCCGTAACAAAATAGAGCGCAAGGATAGAAACTATCAGGGCCAGAGTTGCTGCAATTGTCCCCATAGAGAATGCACTGAACGACCCATCAGTAATGACGGGCAAACCCTCCACCTCACCCCTGTATAGATGAAAGCCCTGCTTGGTATGGCAGGATGGGCAGATGAGTACCCAGTCCGGGCCTACCCTCACGGCGCTGACAGAGCCCCCATTTTGAGCGCCTAAAATTGAACTTTGCCTTGCAGTTCGGGCACTCTGTGTGTGATGTTACCCACGACCTGTGATCCCTGGGTTTACCTATGGTGGCCGTTCCCCCACTCAGTGACCTTAAACTCTATGAGCATAAGATATTTGTTCTCTGAAGCCTGTATTACGATATCAGCCTGGAGCCCCAATCAATCCAGAGCCGGAATACAGATCGGGCGCTCTCTCTTGCCCTGGCCCCAGCGATTTCACAATGATCTGATAATGAGGTTTGAGTAAAGATGGATAAGCCCCACCCTGAAGGCCCCCGTGGTCTAACAGCTTTGCTGAGGACTCCGCATGCAGGTCAAAATGGAGCTGGACATTGCAGATACCAACGAAAGGGATTTCAGATACGTGGTCCTGGGGCCATGTATGGCGCGGAGGGCCAGGGGCGGAGCGACTCCAGTTTTAGCCTCAGGCCCCAACCCCTGCTTCTAACCCTTCGCCAAACGGATAATACGAACCGTACGCCAGATATATCCGCTGTGGCAGGTTGTTCCACAAGGTTGATACATACGGTTTAGATTTGTAAGCAATGAACCTCAGGAACCTTTGCCTCGCCGCAGCTTCCGGAACCGTCGGCGGCCTAGCTGCTGCACTGTACCTACCCCTGATCTCTGTTCTCTTCCCCGCACAGGTCATGCCGATGGACGCCATAATCCTGGGCACGATAAGGTGGCCGGGGGTGGCGGTGGGGCTGGCAGAACACCTGCTTGTGAGCGCACTGGGTGCGCTTGCGTTCTACGGTGCGGTGAGCGTCCTGAGGTACAGTGCGAGGGACCCAATCGGCAAGTACCTGGGCATGACGATGGCATATGTCCTGGGCTTTTACGTGGCGCTCTTCCTACCCTCATTTAACGCGTACGCCTCCGCACACCCCGTCCCGGGATATTCACTGCCTGCCCTGCTTGCTCAGGGGCTCATATTCACCCTGATATACTGCCTCGTGACCGCTGCGACCATGCTCGGGATCCTTTACTCCAGGCAGGATGGAGGGGGCGGCCCTGGCAGATACAGTGCGGGCCTATGACTGCTGCGGCGGCAGCCTTACCTCCATTCTCCCCAGCTCCTGCAGAGCGATCTCTATGGCCCTGTCCAGCTGTGGATCCCTGGCCGCCAGGTAGTCCTCCGGCGGGTATTCAACGACCTCGTCCGGGTCCACACCGTGGTTCTCGACGCTGAAGCCAGCGTCTGTGAACCAGAAAGCGTACTCCGGCTGGGAAAGCACCGTCCCGTCTATGAGCTTCCTCCTCGGGCTTATGCCCACCACCCCTCCCCATGTCCTGGTACCCACGAGCCTGCCCAGGCCAAGGGCCCTGAACGAATAGGAGAATATGTCTCCGTCGGAGCCTGCGTATTCGTTGCATATTGCCACCATTGGGCCAGCCACAGAGTTTGTGGGGTAGGGCATGAGTGTGCCGCGCCTTGGCCTGTCGTACCCAAGCCTCCTGAGAGCAAGGCGCTCGAGGAGCAGCTGTGACACGAACCCGCCACCGTTGTACCTGACGTCTATGACCAGGGCATCCCTGGATGCCTCCACCACGTACTGCCTGAAGAACTCGTTGTAGCCCCTCACGCCCATGTCAGGTATGTGGATGTACCCAACGCGCCCTCCAGTCCTTTCATGCACGTAGGAGCGCCTGGACTCCACCCAGTCCCTGTACCTTATGTACTTGTCGTCCGCCAGGACCTCCACGAAGTCCCTCTTAACGGTCCCATCCGGTTTCCTCAGTGTGACCAGCACTCTCTGGCCCGCCCTTCCCATGAGGGCCTCGTAAATGCTGACCTCCCTGCCAGGCCTCACTCCATCGATCTCGATGACAGCATCCCCGACCTCAGGATCCAGGGAAGAGAGGAGAAGAGGTGATTTTTCGTTCTCGTTGGATGGGTCGCCAACATATATCTTCGATATTCTGTAGGCCTCACCATCGAACACGAAGTCACAGGCTAGTTTCCCTGGCCGCTTTGCCTCACCGCCCGTGAAGGATCCGCCCATCTCGTAGGAGTGAGATGTCCTGAACTCGCCCTGCATCTCCGTTATCACATAGCTCAGGTCTGAACGGGTCTCGCACCTCCCGGCGAGGGCCCTGTACTTTTCGTATATCCTTTCCGCGATCTCAATTGCACGCCCCCTGTCCCAGAAGTTGTCCCTTGCCAGTTTCCAGGCCTCATCGTACATCTGCATGAACTCCTCCCTGAGCGATGTGTAGATCTCGATCTGATCGAGTGGTATCTCGTTCTCCTTCTCCGGCCTGTCCAGGTCAAGGTAGAAGAGCCTGTTGCCCTCCTTCCTGTAAACGAGCCTCTTCCTGTCAACCGAGATGGAGAAGTCCAGGACGTCACGTGCCAGGTCCTTTACACTGCCGTCTGAGTAGGAAAACTTCTGTATGACTCCCTTCTCACCACCGTCGCTGTAATAGGAGCTGAGCGAGCCCTGTACCGGTACGCTGAGGAGGATCAGGCCATCCTCCACCGCTATCACACCCCTGTAGTCCGCAGGCTGGACAGCCATGGGCTCTGACCTCATGAGTGCCCTCTCGATCGCCACTTCGCCAGCCTCCGGCATTATGCCTGAGGGGAACTTCCTTGACGGGTTCCTCACGCTCTCCCTGAGAGGCGCGAAGAAAGGCCTTGAGATCAGAGAGTAGCCGAAGTTGAGGATGAGCCTGTCCCTTGAAGGGTCAAGGGACCTGTTGGAAAGGTACACGATGTAATTGCCGTTCTGAGAGAACGAGGGTGAATAGTCCAGGCCGTTCTCAGTGGTCAACTGGTATGAACGGCTGGAACCGATATCGAAGACCCTCAGGGAGGCCTGCTCGTATGACGCTGTGCTGGTCTGCTTTGTGGGCAGCGAGTATGCCAGGAGATCCCCGCCATCGGAGAATGAGAAGTCCGTGATCATGGCCACACTGCTCCTGTCCACTGTTACCACATTCCTGCTCCCTGTATCTATTAACCTGAGGGTAAAGTCGTCCAGCGCAATTGCAACATACCTGCCGTCCCTTGAGACGCCCATCTCGAATATGTTAGAATCGCTCGAGAAAAGAACCTCTCTCTTCATGTCCACAAGGCTGTAGGAGACTATGCTGTCACCCTCTATAGTGCCCTCGACAGTCACGACCCGGCCACCGTCTGCAACCGCTGCCTGCCTGACCCGGCCCTCCGGCTTTATCGTCCTGAGGAGCCTGCCCCTGGCGTCTATGACCATGGCCTGGCCCCTGCTCACCACGGCCAGGATGTCTCCAGAGGTGGCAGAGTAGGCCTCCAGGTAGTCCCTGGCCTTGAAGACGGCCTTCTCGGGCTGCCCCGGGATGCCAGATATCTCCACCTTCCGTGGCCTCCCGTCCTCCCCCATTGTGTATATGTCGCCACCCATGCTGAAGACGAGCGACATGCCGTCGGAGTTCAGGTTCCTGGGATAGAAGTCCCTGAAGTCCGTGTGGCGCCTCAGGTCCTTCCCATCTAGGTCCGTGGAGTATATCTGGCCAGAGCCGTCCAGGTCCGTTATGAAGTATATCCTGTTACCCATCACCGTCGGGGAAGAGATGTGCGTCTCCAGGTCTATGATCTTCCTGAAACCGCCCTTCTCCGATCCCTTCCACACCTTCCCGCGGGTGCCTCCCCTGTAACCCTTCCAGTGCGGCAGCTCGAAGGTGTCCCTCCCTATGATCACCTCGCTCCCGACCTCGAAGTACCTGTGGCCAGGGCCAAGGTTCATGGGCTCAAGGGAGCCGTGCTCCGAGAGCCTGTACAGGTACTGTGTGCCGCTGAAGGGTGAGATGGTCTCGGTCGCTATGACAACGTCGCCTGAAGCTGTGAAACCAGCCACATCGGTGAATGGCCTCCTGGAAACGCTGAGCCCGGACAGGAAAGTGAGCCGCCTGAGCGTGCCGTCTGAAAGCGATAGCCTGTAAATGTCGGCACACTCCCCCGACCTGCCCTCGGTCACTCTCATATATACGTGGTGGCCATCTGGTGAGAACCTGGCAGATGTGACAAGGGCATTGGGGATAGATACAAGGAGCTGTGTACTCCCCCGGCCGGTGTTGTGGAGGAAGAGCCTGCCGCCTGACACAAATACAATGTCGCTGCCCCTTATGTCCGGGTTCTGTAGGATGCTCATAGTGCGTGATGTGTACTCACCTTATTACATGTTTGCGCACTATGACCCACTCCCCACCCTAAAGGGCGAGGGTTCTGCCTGGGTCTAGGGCGTTACTCCCCCTTACGGGAGCTATTCGGTTATGGTCTACCTTGAAAGAGAGGGGTTTCTTCACCGTGTTGACGATGGTCCCCGTGGCCTTCTTCAGAATGTTCAAGGCACCGTTTAGGTCGCTGTGCAGTCTGTGGTCGAAAGGACAGTGAACCACTCCTCTTGGATACCTCCTGACTTCTACACCATGATAAGCACAGAACCTTGACGTGTTATATTCCATGACTTTATACACCCTTCATGCCCTATTGCTGGGCCTTCAGTTCTATCGCCTGTACTAAATCGCGACAAGACCAGACATTCACCGTGTACCTATTGCCCTTATCCTGACCAATGTTGTAAGGGTAGCCCGGGTAGATGGTGGAAACGCCAAGCCCATGGAGTCCCTCAACAAGACCGCTCGCCAACGTTCTGTGCAGGTGAAGAAAACCCCTTTGCAATTTCTTGAACGGCTGCCCCTTCTCTCTTTCTGACTCCCCGTAAGCTCCGTATTAACCGATGTTCTTGGCCTCATCTGCAAGTGACTGTACTCCAGCAACCCTCTTCTCGAAGTAGAAGTGGCCCTCCTTTGCCCTGACTCCACTGTACAGCAGCCAGGTACCATCGACTACCACCACGGAAGCCAGGACATTGATGCCCAGGTCAATAGAGGCCGTCCTGTTACCTTTTGGCGAAGCGACCTGTATTGACTTCCTCTCACCGTGAATGACGTGCCTGGACTGCTTACCTTTCTTGGTTGTTTCAACACCCACCTCAACGGGGATGTGGGCGTACCACCTGTCCGTGACCTCATCGTAGACTATCTCCAGCCTGCCCTGCTTCTTAGTGTCCCGTATTTTGTGTACGGTTAAGGGGACCTCTTCCGGAAATTTTATTGAACTTGCCCATGCATTTATAGAATCTCCTCAATATTCTCAATGACCACTTCTCATTGATCTCCACAACTCAGATGGATGATTTTCATTGTACTCTACTCTGATGGTGGTGAATCAGTGAACTCTATCCTGTTCCTTCGTTCCCTAGTGCTGTTTTGGATCTAATCTTTATTACAAGAAGAATGTTTACGACCACTATTAGTGTCAGAATCCCAAGAAAGAGGTCTTTTGGAACAGCTGTGGATGAATATGAATACAGTGAATCATAGTATCGAATAATGGGTGATGCTGCGGGAGGGATACGTCCACCATTCTGCCCAAATAATCGGAAGAAATCCAATTGTCCATATTAGCTGGTACAGGTAACCTGGTATCCTCCTACCAGCCAAGATGGACCTGCGAACCAAAAGGGGCCTATTAACCAAAATGAAAATCCTGTAAATCTGCACCGTAACTACAATCTCAAAGCCTATCAATCCGATTACAGATGGAATATAAAAATAATCAGCTCCAAGGCTAAGGAAATAGAGAAATAAAGCCGAGCCAGCTAAAAGTACGATTATTTCCCTTATGAGTTTTTTCCTCCTCTCTTCGTCCATTTATCACCAACCTCTACGGAAATGCATGAGGCCATATGGATGTGTGCCAGCCTTTGATGTAAAAACATTTTGGGGGAGTGGTTCACATAGGAATTGCCAAGCTTATATAAACGGCCGGAACCTGAAGGGCCTGAAGAACTGCCAGATGTCAAGTTTATGGTGGTTGTATTTGTACAGTCATAATAGGCTGTATCCCAGGATACGCAAGTCTGCCCCTCTGAGGACCAGATCATCATATATGTAAGATGATGTTGCATTGGTTTTCAGTGGTCATGGTGAAAGCATATGTATAGACTGTATTTTGCTTACAACTGCGTTACTGCTGGATTCCAGAATTGTCTGATTGCTGTTGTTGTCGAATGTTGCACTGCTTATCTCAAGGCTGGAATGGTTCAAATTAGTATGCGGGTACTCCGGTAGTAACTCAATATGTTGTTCCGATATGTTCAAAGCAACCTGGTTAAACGCCATTGTAGCCCGCTTAAGCTGCTGACCATTTCTCCGTGGACATATTCCCTTTGGCCATGAACTATACAAATTACGTATCCCCCCTCGTAATCTCTACATCGGCCGGCGCTGATTCCGTATCTACACCCCTTTCTAATGGAACATACGACTACTACGCAGCCGTAAACGTATCAGGATATTATTCAACGAGTGAATTCGGGTCGTTCACGGTGCACGGGAGCTCAGTAATCCTTCCAACTATCATTTTCATTACCGGCGCGTATTCCGTGTCTTTTGAGGAAACCGGTTTACCATCAGGCATGGCTTTCTCTGTATCCTTCAACGGCATGGTCAATTGGGGGTCGCCCGTGGTATTTTCAGTACTCCCCGGTACATACCAGTACAGCGTTTTTGTACCCCCTGGATTCACCACTTCTTCTTCATCAAGAACGGTATCAGTGAGCGGTTCTACCCCAGTTTCCATCGTGTTCATCCCGAAAAGAACATATGCAGTGACCTTCGTGGAAACTGGCCTTGCCCCGGGTACCGAATGGTTCATTGACGTGGATGGCCTGTATAATTCAAGCACCACATCTACAATATCTTTCTCAGGCTTAACTTACGGATTCCTGAACGGAACCTATTCTTATACAGTCGGGCTATCACCGGGCTATATCGCTTCCCCCTCAGCCGGAACCTTTACAGTCAACGGGGCCCAGGTCATAAAATATATAACATTCACCGATGCGGTCTACAATGCGGTTTTCACCCCCAGGGCCTATACCCATGGGCCTCCTATAACATCACGTTGAACTGATTCGTGCAGAGCGCTAAGGATACGGCTTTAACCTTCCTCCAGGTAAATGGAACCTATTCCTATAACATTACCCTAATCCCTGAATATTTCACCCTCGTATCCCCGCGCACTGGTACCATAGATATTAACGGTTCCACGGTATCAAGCGTAGTTAAGTTCCTCCCCGAAAACTTTACGCTGAATTTCACGGAAACAAGCCTCCCGCAGTATACAAATTGGTCCATCGGATTAACGGGGTTACGCACTCTTCAATAACGCCTTATATCCTCGTATCCCTCTCTGACGGGGTCCATCAATACAGCGTGATAGCGCCTCAGGGATTCGTGGCTAACCCGGCATCCGGAACGGTTACCATTTCCAATTCATCGGCCTTTGTCCACATCTCGTTCAGCTCTCTCGCCACGTTCGAGGTTACATTATTTGAGACTGGTCTACCCTCAGGGGCCATGTGGACCGTGTCAATGAATGGATACAACATCACCTCTAATACGAATACCATAAACTTCTACGAGCCCAATGGTACGTACATTTACACAATCAACGGGCCTTCCGGGTACACGATTTCACCGCGGGCCGGGGCATTGGCCGTCGCCGGTAAAGCGATAGTTCAAACCGTTACGTTCCCCATCCCCAATACCTATTCCGTGGAATTCCAGGAATCAGGCCTCCCGCGGGTGACGATGTGGTCGATTACCCTGAACGGTAAAACAGAAACCTCTACCACGAATACAATCATCTTTTCGGGCATTAACGGGTCGTACTCCTATGTGGTAAACCCCGTCACGGGATACCAGATTATATCAGGGCAATCAAAAGGAACGGGTTCATCAGGGCAAACAATTTCCTTGACATTCGTGGCTAATTCCCCCGCCTCGATTTGGACTACGTATCAGTGGTATATTATCGGGGCTATAGTCCTGATAATAATACTGCTATTGGCCTTCAAAGGAGGAGAACAAGAAGAGAAAAGGAGAGGAAGGTGGAAGTGAGGAGGGAAAACCGTGAAATCCCTCCTATTTTTCTCGTTTTTTATTACAATTTTCCTGGTATTCAGTTCAATAGAGGGGGCTATCCCCCTCCCTCAACCTCAACCCCGGGTATCGGTACCCAGTTTAACGGTTGGCAAGACCTGGAAATTGACCTAACAGAGAACCTCACCGGCCCGGGATGGTATACCACGGGTCAGGTCCCTATTTTGCATTGGGGAACCGGCCCGGTCAATTACGTTTACGGGGGCAATGTCACCCCCGGGCTGTTGGATACCGGAAATTCCAGTATTTCCCCCGTGCAGCTCATCGGCCCCCTGTATTATGGGTTCACGTACACTTGCAACCTCGTATACGCCTTTATGACGAACTTTTGGCCCGTGGCTAATCTGACGGGTCCAGGGGGCGGGTGATTGAATCATGGGGCACCGCCCCTTCCGGGAATTTTTTCGGGGTTAACAGCGGGGTCGGGCCCTTGAATTTTGATTACGGCCATTCCCTGTACAACGATTCGTTATCGATATTCCTGGTCAATGCCTCTTCGCATCCGCATCAGTGGTTCAGGATGATGGAGGTAGATTTCACTGAACAAACGAGGACCGTGATTCAAAACATTTACCACAATAGCACCGTTCCCAAGCCGTATATTCCCCCGATTGTCTACGTTGTGATTGCGGTCTTATTTGCCTCAACGGTGGCTTTCGGAATAAGAGGAAACGGGGAAAGGGATGAATTGAATAGAATAAGAAGGAGGAGGAATTGAATGCTTAAGATAATTGGAATCGGGTTGATTGTATTGGCATTGCTTGTTTTGAGCGCCCCGGGTATCCCGAATGCACATGCCACGGGAGGATTACCTGAATCTACTACCATTCCTTCATATATTACAGTCAGCGAAGTTGGGCTGCCCCCCGGGTACGACTGGACCATTCAGACATGGATACAGACGCCTGGGAGGCAGATAACCATCAATGAAAGCATCCCTGACGGGTCGAGTGCCTACGTCTCTACCGCGGGCCTGGTGGGCTTTGATGCCTATTTCCAAGCCTGGCAGCCCGTTGGTGGCATCTATAAGTACGTGGGGAACTTTATTGGCTTTCCATTGGGGGGTTTCATCCCTCTTATCTCCGGTAAACAAAACTACACCTTTTATTTCTACCAGGCTATCAACATATCTTTCGTCGTGCAGGGGCTACCGTTTTCGCTTAGCTGGTATTTGGATGTTAATGAGACCGTGCAGACTCCATACAGCGAAGTGAACATGTCTATTGGCGTGGGTAGACTGGGAAGTGCTAATGGTACCTTTTATGTCCTACCGGGAACTTTATACTATAGAGCATATGTTAATCCCGATTCCGGCTACATCCCCCACCCCTCCTCATGGAAATTCCTTGTGAATTACGGACCTGTTCAGCCTATCATCATCGTAACTTTCTCAAAGCAACCCCCGTGGTATGCCCTCTTCGCGCATTGGTTCAACGAGGGGATTTCAACACTAAAAAATTACTGGTGGGGCGTCCTCAGCCTTATCGGGGCAACGGTCGCGGGGTACCTCCTTGACAATTTCGGGCCGTCTAAAGATGATTTCAAAAGAAAGAGGGGAAAGAGATGAAAGCGATATCAAGGAGAGTGATTGCATTAATCTTGATTTTGGCCATGACAGCGTCCATGGCCCCGGTGGTTGAGGTTGTACATGCGTCGTCTAATCCCCTATCGGCCCTTTCGCTTGGCTCCTGGCAAGTGGACCAGCGTGCAGTTCATAATTGGGGGGTCAACTCGTCAGCCGTGGAACAGTGGTTTAACGTGAGTTGGGGGTCGAATCAGGCGGAGGAAGCCGGGGCGGTTGATTTTCCTTATCAGTTCATGTACGGTAATTTTTACATGAACGGTAAACTGGTGGCGCAGCCTATCTCCATCAACGTTCACATCAATTGGGCCGTGGTGGGGAATTACCCCGCGGTATCCATTTTAGGGGCCCCGGGTGACGGGGCCACGCCCCTGGGGGCCCCCTCAGGCGAGGCTATCTCAACGGGAATCGGGTCGGGCGCTATCGGGTATTTCAGCGGTTATCCATTCCACATCTATTATCGAATCCGGTAATGGAACTACCCTGGCGTCAACGGACTTGACCACCTCTACCTCAATTTCCAATTACCAGGTCACCTTGACCCCCACGCCTTATAACGGGACCATATACATCGAAATTTACACGATGATGTACACGGTGCTCGATGCGCAACCAATCAAGTATTTCCCGTTCTACGTGGGCGTGGGTCAGTTTTCGCAATTGAGCGCAAATGTCCAGGGCTCTACCTCCCTGGTCAAGGGTTCAGGGCCGGCCTATCTGAATTTCACGTTTAATGCAGGGAACTGGACCGTCTATTTTGACCGCGTGCTGAACGGAAATCCGGGAAATTTGAGCGCCACCAACCTGCAGGTCCTCCAGGAATATCACATTACATACCAGGAAACCGGGGGGCAAAAGAAGCTCGTCTTCAACTTTACATCCTCGGACCCGCCCGGCGTGTATGTGTGGATTTTCAACGAATCTATCACGCGATACGGTGGGTATACATGGTCCACGACCTCAGCACGGCCTCCCCCCCCCCC
>NZ_BMNY01000001.1:295096-1151099 GCF_014646795.1 Thermogymnomonas acidicola
TGAAACTCTCGCGTATACCGGCATGAGGATATGGGAGCTCGCAAGGCTGAATGTGGAGGATCTCAGGGGGGATATCTGTATGTGAGGTCAGAGAAAATGGAAAGGGATAGGCTTGTTCCTGTTCCCACCGACCTGGAAAAGGACCTCGTGGAATATATTTCGAGGTTTAGGATGCCTTCGGATCCCAGGGCACTGTTCACCACCGAAAAGGGGAGGATGGGATACTCATATTTGAGATCATTCATTTCACGCTTGGGAGCAAGGGTGGGCATAAAGGGACTGCATACACACCTCTTCAGGCATTACTATGCTTCTGAATTATACAGGATTACGGGCGATATCCGCTTGGTACAAATCCTGGTGAGGCATGCCCGCATAGAGACCACAACAATATATGAACATTTGACGACCAAGGAAGCTGTGGAGAAGGGAAAATCCGCAGTCGAGAAACTTTTTCGCGGGGGCGGGGATTTGATGCATGACTATCAAAAAACATGGGAGCAGCACAAAACAGATGGGAGCACTGGGATTTGAACCCAGATCTACGGGTCTCTTCCCGGTTCATAGTTCCAGTCACTCATCATTCAATCAGGTGACCCATAGTTAATCACAACCTGACTGGAGCCCGTTAGGATGCCTGATTACCCCATGCTCCCTTACGTCCTGTTGGCCCTCCTGGCCCTCTTGAGTCTCCTGATCCTCTTCTTTCTCCACTTCCATCGCATTTTTCCGCGTTTCTTCCAGTCCCTCGAGCTTCTCTTCAAGCATTCACCTCTGACAGATGCCCTTTTGCATTCGCCAGGTGGCCTTCGTTACCCTAAATAGTGAGCACTTATAAAAGACTTAACTATGCCAGCCGGTAAAGGGTGGACAGTGCCAGTCACCACCATGCGCCCGTGGGGACCCATGGGCAACCGCGTTCAGCTAGCCAATGTGATCTTGGCTTGACCTGCGCCCCATATCCCTTCTCCTAACAATGGAGGGAGACGGGGCCTGAAGCGCACCACCCCTTTCACATCACCTGGCCCCAGTGGCAGCCAGTGCCCCAGGCATACTGGCGGTTCCCCTAAATGTGAACTTCAGGCTGCCTGGGCCGTGGGCCCACCGGTTGGTGATCGTGTCCCATAGGTACCGGTGGGAGGCGGCGCGAGAGGGTGTTCCGAATAATCTGCCCTGGCAGGGCACTCAACATTTAATTACGCCGTAGCACTCTTCAGGACATGGAAGATGACATACTCTCATACCTGAGGGACCTCACAAAGACGATGCCCGACGAATCCATGTTCACAGATGCTGTCCGGGACCTCATCAAGGACTTCGTGAAGGAGGTGTTCAGGCGCAAGCTGTCAGAGGACCCCAAGCTGAGGGACGAGATGACGGATGCCCTGAAGACCTACCTGGAGGGCAAGGCGAAGGAGTACGAGGGGATAGCAAAGATGGCAAAGGTGACAGCAAAGCTGGGCATCCTCTCGACACCGAAGCAGGTCAGGGACGAAATGCTCTCGGAGTTCATAAACAGCTTCCAGAAGGAGATAGAGGAGATCGTCAGGAGGACCTTCTAGTCCTTTGAGAACCTCTTGACCAAAGTGGAACTCGAATTTAGATCGAAGAGCGTCAGTATTGATGGGTTCGGGGAGAAGTTCATCATCTTCTGGTACTCCGTCTGGGACTGCCAGGTGGAGGAGTTCACGTAACGGACGCCCCTGTAGTTACCCAGGTAGTGTGAGTGTATGTGGCCCGTTATGAATATGTCCGGGACCTCCTCGATGACGTGGTAGTCGTTTTCAGACGGTATAAGCGGGGTCTTTCCGCCGTAGCTGGGCACAAGATGCCTCCTCTTCAGTATCTCCTCTATGGCCTTGCCTATAGTCTGGAAGTTCACGCCAGGGATGAGCTCCACCATATCGTTCAGCGACATGCCGTGGTATATGAGCACGTTTTTGCCCTCCAGTCTAAGGTTGTATGGGTTTGGAAGCATGACCACGTTCCTGGGGAAGAGCTCCCTGATCCTGTGTGAGAACACAGGCTGGGGCTCCGCAAGCCTCACACTGTCGTGGTTGCCTGGCATGAGGAATATAGTGATATCCTCTGGAATTTCCGATACCAGTTCAGCCAGCGCCTCGTACTGCTCCAGGGGGTTCAGTAATTCCAGGTCGTTCTCCTGCCCCGGATAGACGCCTATGCCGTCAACCACATCGCCGCTCATTATCAGGTACCTCAGTGATTCGGCCTCTTCCCTGGAAGAGGATATCCATTTCACCATACTCCTGAAGTCATCGCGCCTGAAGGTCTTGCTCCCCACGTGGATATCCGATACCGACGCAACGTAGACTGGCGGCTTCCCTGTGTCGTCCATGACCCTCATCGGTATGTCTGGCCTCACCACCTCGTTTGCGAATATCACAGGAGTGCTGCTGTTCCTGCCCACGCTGCCTATCACCCCAATGACCTCGTCGTTCAGAATGAGCTCCCCGGCCAGGCCCCTGTCCTTCATGAGTATGACCTGTATTGTGTCCTCAAGATCCTCTATTGTCACCTTCTTGTGCCCGTTCCTGGTCACCTCGACGGACTGCACCATGCCTACGACCTTCACCTCGCCCTGGCTCCTCTTTGCAGTCTTTATGTCCACCGAGCCCCGCATCGTGGATGACGTGACTATGATCTTCTTGAGCTTCTCGTACCTGCTCACAAACATCTTCCTGAAGTCCTCCACGGAACTGTTGACCCTGATATCCGGAAGGCTCACCTCGTACTCCACATGGGGTACCTTTTCCTCACCCCTGATTAGCCTCAGCACCGTCTTCTCATCTATGTAGCCGGATGACTGGACCTCGTCTGTCAGAAGGTGAGGGATCATCTGCCCCATGCTTCTCTGCAGTATCAGGTTGAGCGCCCCTGGTGAGACTAAGATGCCATGGCTGTTGAAGAACTTCAGGATCCCGGCCCTGTCCTCGAAGAGGCTCTCCATACCGTACTGTCATTCCCTCTTGGTATTATATCCCTCGCACCAGCTGTTGCCGACGTATGGAAAAGATATAACCCACCCATGCATCGCCACTCTATGTCAAGGACAGAGGATGTCATAGGGTTCCTCGTGATGTCCTCGTTCTGGGCCCTGAACTACCCGCTCGTCAAGATAGCACTCCTCTATGAGGACCCATACTACCTCCTGGTCTTCAGGGTCCTCTTCGCTGCGGTGTTCTCGCTCGCCATCATGCACAGCAAGATCAGGATACCGGATGGCTGGAGGGGGCAGGCAAAGGTCGCTGTGCTGGGAATGCTGAACATAGTCCTGTTCATGGAGTTCTGGTTCGCTGGGGAGGCCACTGAGACCTCCTCGCTCTCATCGATAATAATATACACCTATCCCATACTGGCAACCCTGCTTGCGATACCGGTACTGGGCGAGAGGGTCTCCGGCACAAGGGGGCTGGGAGCAGCGCTTGGACTGGCTGGAGTGGTCCTGATATTTGTTGACCACCTTGTAGTGCACGCCTCTGCTGGCCTCTACTTCCTGATCATAGGCGCCCTGAGCTGGGCGTTTGGTACTGTTTACTACAGGAAGTACCTCTCGAAGTATGATCCAATCGCGGTCAACACGATGCAGTTCGTTTACGCACTACCCGTCACAGCGGTTGTGGCAGCATTCACTGGTCCGTTCAGCCTGGGCGGGTTCGGGTGGCAGTTCATAGGCATAACTGTCTACATGGGCTCCCTTGGGACATTCGTGGCGTACCTGATCTACCTGAGGCTCTACAGGAAGTATTCCGTATCGGCCATTTCCTCGTACTTCTTCCTTGTTCCAGCCCTTTCCATAGTCTTCGGTTACGCTATACTCCATGAGACAATATCAGCCATTTCAGCTGCTGGCTTCGTCCTCATTGGGATCGGCATATTCCTGACCTCCAGGGGGTCGGGGGCCAGGGTTAGGGGTACCGCTGCGGGCGCCACGAAGTGATGCCTGCATGTGCCCCGCCCGGCAACCGGGCCCCATTGCATGATCTGGACCCAGCCATGACTCCTCTCTTTGGATCCCGCTCTCTCCAGTGACCAGCTGCAGGGTGGCAGGTCGAAACCACATCCAGGCACTTTTGACGCCTGAGGATTAGTGGGAGATACATCATTCGCTTTCGGAGTGGACTGTGCGATTACAGTTCATGGTCTCGTAGGCTGCCCATGGCCTGCATTCCGTTACTTCAAGGGACAGTTAAGTTAAAGATAAATAAGGGTGATGCCATGTTTAACTTGCTTGCTGGAAGATCTCGATAATATCTGCCGGGCAGTGCAGAGCTGCACAAGCTGTGATCTCTACAGGAATCGGAAGAACCCTGTATGCGGCATAGGCACCCAGAGGGCCAGGGTCATGCTCCTCTCCGACGCACCCGGTTCTCACGAGGACGAGGAGGGCAAGCCACTGCTGGGCAGGAACGCTATCCTGCTGCTTAAGACCATGGAGGGCTCCGGCATAGACGTGCTGAACATATATTTCACCACAGCAATAAAGTGCAAGCCCAAGGTAGGAAGGTCACCGAGGATAAGTGAAATAGAGGCATGTGTGAAGCACCTGAGATCAGAGCTCCACTTGATCAGGCCGTCTGTGGTTGTGCCCATGGGCAGCGGCTCAACAAAGGCCATCAGCATCATAACGTCCACCACGGTTGAATACGAACAGAGGAACATCGGTAGGGTTTACTGGATCTCTGAATTCTTCGTTGTGCCACAGTACCACCCTGCATCGGTGCTGAGGAACCCGCAGCTTTTCCCGAAGTTCCGTTCCACATTCGATGTGGTGTCCTCCCTCCTCAGGGACCTGAACCGGGAAGGAATCGAGTTTGCCATTTCCAGGTACTGCCAGTCCCTGGGTTAGAAACAAACAAATATGTATGGTATTTAATCCATCTATGCAAGACGGCATCAGGGAGGCCATAGAATACCTGGGGAAGGTATACAGGGCCAGGGAGCCAGGGAGGCTGCAGGTGAAGGGCAACAGCAGTTCATATGAGATATCGCCCAGGAACATAATGCCCATAGAGGGGGAGTGGAGTGGCCTCATAGGGGTTGTCGATGGCGGTAACCAGGGCATTGTTGAAGGGCCAGGGTGCACCGTGCAGTTCAACAGGGTCTACGGCGGCATATGGGATTCCAGATCCGCTTCTTTCGTAGAAGAGTACACTGAGGAGTTCGTATCTGTGACTACTGTGGGGAGCGGAGAGGTGAAAACCGCCCTCATGCCACTCAGCGGGGCCCATGCCTTGCCAAGGGAAGAAGACCTGGTCTTCAGGGCAGGTGACCCGTCCCTGCTGGGCCCCTCCGGGAGGATGGACATGTCCCTTCTCTCCTCTGTGGCGAGGAGGTTTTCCGAGAGGTCGATGGCCTCCTTCATCTCTTCCAGGCTCAGTGATGGGTCCGTGCTGCTTCTAGACGGCACCCTGCAGAGCACATTCACCAACGAGAGCGCCTACCTGTCCAACCTTGTTTCCAGGTGCCGTTCCAGGGGCGTCTTCCTGAGCGCACTGGCGAAGACCTCGAACATGGTGACCGACACGGGAGTGCCCCTCTACCATGCTGTGAGCACTGCGGAGCGGCAGTCCCTGGTCAGGCCCCCGTGGTTCATGCCTCTGGCCGACATCTACTTCAAGGACCACAAGGTGAGGATGCACGCTGTTAGGATGCACCCCATGGGCCGCATATTCAGGTTCGAGATGAACCTTGAGCAGGCGCTGGAACTGGAGAGGGAAAAGAGGACAGGAGAGGTCATGAGCGCACTCCTATCCACCTCACTTGACCCGGTCTCGCCAGGATACCCGTACTGCCTTGTCCATGCCGACACGATGGCCAGGGTGACCGGCGATGAAGCGAGCATGCTGAGGGCCCTGGCAGTATCTTCTGCCTTCGATGCTGGCCTCGGCGACATGCTCCAGGACATAGTGGAGAGCGTCGATTACCATGATGTCCTGAACACCTTTGTGGGGGGTGGCGACAGTGGCCTCTGAGGTGGCCGGGCAGATCATCGGCGGTACCATGGGCGAGGTGCTCATCAGGGAGAAGAGCGATTCGAACATAGAGCTCGGCGACCTCCTGGTCACAGGGACCAAGGAATCGTTCACCATACTGCAGGTCTTCGACATAAGGTACGGGAGCCAGATACCTGAGCTCACCAGGGAACTGGCCGCTGGCCTTATCCTCGAGGGCAGGGGGGAGAGGGTAAACTTCCTTGACGAGGCCCTCAGGAACTACAGGGTCGTCATGGCCAGGCCCATAGCGAACGTGACAGGCAACACCGTGAGGACTCCCAAGAGACTCCCGCCCTTCTTCTCCACAGTGAGGCACGTAACAAACGAAGATCTACGCTTCCTGGAGACAGATCCCAGGGGCAAGGTCTTCATAGGCAACGTGAGGAGCGGCTCGAAGGTCCTGGACATAAAGGTGCACATACCCGGCGAGGAGATGTTCACACACCACGTGCTGGTGGCAGCAACAACAGGGCGCGGTAAGAGCAACCTCGTGAAGGTCATGCTGTGGAGCATAATAGGCACGGGGAAGTTCGGGGTGCTAGTCCTCGACCCGCATGATGAGTACTACGGCCGTTCTGGACCCGGCCTGAAGGACCACCCGGAGGCGAAGAGGTTCGTTAGGTACTACTCACCCAAGCCGCCACCAGGGCAGAACAGCCTCGTAATAAACATATCGAGCATAGAGCCGGAGCACCTGGAGGGCATCATAGACCTCACAGACCCGCAGAGGGAGGCCATAGCGATATACAGGAGGAAGCTCGGCAACCACTGGGTGGAGAACATAATAAAGGGTGTGGTGGAGGAGAAGGTCCCTGAAAGGTCCATATCAGTGCTGCAGAGGAAGTTCAGGGTTGCACTGGGCGTCTACTATGAGGACAACCAGTTCAAGACCAACAACGACACCTTCTCCGTGTCATCAGGGGCGTCCACGCTCGACCAGATCGTCTCTGACCTTGTCTCCGGAAAGGTCGTGATAGTGGATACCTCCAGGCTCACGGACGAAGGTGAGCTTCTTGTGGGTAGCATGATAGCGAACAAGGTGTTTTCAAGGTACAGGGATGCCAAGGGCTCTGACGACTTCAGGCACCTGCCGCCTGTGAGCATCGTGATCGAGGAGGCGCCCAGGGTGCTGGCCGAGGACAAGATAGTGGAGGGCGATAACATATACTCGACCATAGCGAGGGAGGGCAGGAAGTTCAAGGTTGGCCTCCTGGCCATCACGCAGCTGACCAGTGTGATACCCAGGACGGTGCTGACCAACATGAACACCAAGATAATCCTGGGCAACGAGATGGCATTGGAGAGGAGCGCCATAATCCAGAGTGCAGCCCAGGACCTCTCCACTGAGGAGAGGAACATAGCCAGCCTGGACAAGGGGGAGGCCATAGTGAGCAGCATATTCACCAGGTTCGCCGTGCCAGTTTACACGCCAGAGTTCGAGAAGTTCATATCCTCCGCCAGGAATGTTAAGAAAGACGCGGAGCTGGTGGTGGAATGAGCGGGTTATTCGCGCATGCAGCTGACCTGCACCTGGGCGCCATGAAGGACCGCGTGCTCAGGGAGCAGGAGAGGGAATCGCTGAGGCGGCTGATCGACACTGCGATCGAGAGGGACTACGACTTCATACTGCTGAGCGGGGACATTTTCCATGTGCCCGTCCCAGATATGGAGACAGCGACGTTTGCGACGCAGCAGTTCATGAGGTTCAGGGAGACGGGCAAGATGATATACGCGATCTACGGCTCCCATGACTATTCCCCGACGGACGCTGCACTCATAGAGGTGCTGGAGGCTGCTGGCGTCCTCAGGAGGGTGGGGAGGCCGGAGAAGTACCAGGGGATGTTCAGGCCCTCCATCGTCAGGGACAGGGACGGCCTCCTGATAACTGGGGTGTCTGCAAGGAAGAATGCACTTGAGAGGAACTACTTCGAGATCCTGGACAGGGAATACCTGGAGTCACAGGACGGGCCGGTTGTGTTCGCTTTCCACTCCGGCGTCACGGAGATGCTCCCCCAGTACCTGAGCGGCATGGAGAGCGTGCCGCTCTCCCTGTTCCCGAAGAACCTGTGGTATTACGCTGGAGGGCACATACACGTGAGGTACGAGAATGACTTCCCCGGGTACGGGAGGTTCGTGTTCCCCGGGCCCCTTTCGCTGGGCTACGGTGAAGACCTGGAGAGGGCTGCCAGGGGCGACAGGAGGGGCTTCTTCGAGGTGAGCATAGGGAGCAGGCCGGAGACACGCTTCGTGGAGACCGGGCTCCTCCCCATGAAGTTCGCTGACATCGACGTGGATTCCATGAGCTCGGAGGCGGCCAACAGGAAGATCGACAGTGAACTGTCCGGCCTGGACATGAAGGGATACTACGTGATAGTGAAGATCCACGGCACTCTCTCCTCCGGAAAGACCTCAGACATAGATACCGCAAGGATAAGGGGCCAGGTGGAGGGGGCCGGTGCCATAGGCGTGCAGATAAACAGGCACGGCCTGGAGAGCAGGGAGTTCGCTGACATAAGGGTGCAGGGCACAAGCAACGAGGAGATAGAGGTGAACACCTTCAGGGAAAACATAGACACACTGAAAATTTCATCCCCGGAGCTCACGGGGGAGAGGGGGCTCGGCCTTGCCCTTGAACTCCTGAGGGTGCTGAGGGTGGACATAAAACCGGGCGAGCAGAAGTCCACATACGAGAAGGGCATGTTGAGCCAGGCGAAGCGAATACTGGGGGTGGAGCAGTGAAGATCCTCTCCCTTGAGATGAAGAACATAAGGAGCTATGTGGAAGAGAGAATAGACTTCCCCGAAGGGAACATACTCTTTGAGGGTGACATAGGTTCTGGAAAGTCCACAATCCTGATGGCAGTGGAGTTTGCACTGTTCGGACTGGGCGACACCAGGGGGGATTCCCTTCTGCGTGTGGGGGAGGACAGGGGGAGCGTTACGCTGAGGTTCAGCGTGGACGGGAAGGAGTACGAGGTGCACAGGGAACTTGAAAGGTCCAAAAGAGGTGGTGTCCAGCAGACAGGCAACAGTTACATAGTCGCTGACGGCCGCAAGCAGGTCCTGTCAGCGACGGAGCTGCGCTCCAAGGTCATAGAGATACTTGGCTTCAACGAGCCACAGAGCAGCAGGAGCAGGAGCCTGATATTCAGGTACGCAGTCTTCACCCCACAGGAGGAGATGAAGAACATACTGAGCCTGCGGCAGGACGAGAGGCTGCAGACCCTGAGGAGGGCCTTCCACATAGAGGACTACAAGATAGCCAGGGACAACGCAGAATACGTTAAGAGGGCCCTGGACTTAGAGAGGCAGGCTGAAGAAACGCTCTCCAAAGGCCTGGAGGAGAGACAGAGGGAGATAGGGGACCTTAAGGAAAGAAAGGGTGAGCTCGAGAGGTCTCTCCAGAAGGTGAGGTCCGAGATGGAGGCGCTCAATGAAAGACTCAGGGCTATCATGGAGGATGAAACCATGGCAGATAGTGCCCTCAGGGAGGTCAGCGACAGGATCTCGAAACTCGAGCAGCTGGGCGATTCAAAGAAGAGGATTGAGGCCGAACTGAGGAAACTCGAGGACGATAGGAGGAAGGCTGCCGAAGAGATTAGGAGGCTTGAAAGGAAGAAGGGGGAGGTTGTTGCTGAGGATCCCGGGATCGGCCTGGAAGAGGCCAGGGCCCGGGAGGATGAGATAAACAGGAGACTCAAGGCGGTTACAGAAGAGATTGCATCCCTGGATGGCGAGAGGAGGGCCGTTGAGGCCAGGATAAAAGGAAAGCAGGATGCACTTAGGAAGGACGAGGAGAGGCTCAGCAGGATCAGGAGCACAAGGAGCGAAATTCAGGGGCGGCTGGAAGGCCTGGGTGCCGTGGAGATAGAGGGTGATGAAAGTGAACTGAATTCACGGCTCCGTGAGATAGAGAGGGATATTGACAGGGCCACTCTTGAGATCGGCACCCTGAGTAACCAGATCGAGAACTTCAGGAGGCTTGAGGAGACCGGAGTGTGCCCCACCTGCAGGCGGCCCGTGAGCAGAGGTGAGTACGAGAGTGAGAGGGTGAGGCACCAGGATGAGCTGAAAAAGGCAGAGGAGAAGAGGGACGCACTGAGAGCAGAGAAGGATGAGATAAGCAGGAGGCTAGATAGCATCAGGGAAATGCGCATGAAACTGGGGGAGCGCAGGCACCTTGAGGAGCAACTGGAGGTATACCGGGAACAGGAGAAGGAGGTGAGCAGGGAGATAGGGGAGATCAGGGATGAACTGGAGAAGTACAGCGGGGAGCTCGAAAGGCTCCGCAGTGAAATAGAGAAGAGGGGAGAGGAGAAGAGGTCGCTGGAGGATAATCTCAGAGACGCTGAGGGTAAGGTCAGGGCAGCCATGAATTACCAGAGGGCCATGAGTGAGGTCAGGGAGATCTCTGCAAGGCTGGAGAGCCTGGAGGTTGAGGTCAGGCGGATGGATGAGCAGATAAAGGCTAAGAGAGAGGAGATCGAGAGGTATGCGGCCGATCTCCAGCCACTTGAGAACCTGAGGTTGGAGAGAGTGCGGAGGGAGAAGGAATTACAGGACCTCAGGGACAGGGAACGCTCGACCGTTGGTGCCATAAGAGAGTTGACTGGGACCATTAGTTCAAAAGAGACTGAGATGGCCAGCCTGGATAGGGAGATACAGAGGGCGCAAAGTGAACTAGATGAGAGGGTGGCGCACAGGGACAGGGCCAGGAAGATAGGCTCCATAGTCACATGGATCGAGGGGTTCTTCATACCTGCAGTGGAGAGCATAGAGAAGCAGGTAATGTACGCCCTGAACCAGGAGTTCAACCACCACCTGAGGAGGTGGTTCAGCACGCTCGTAGATGACCACTCCAAGGACATCAGGGTGGACGAGAGCTTCACGCCCATAGTGGAGCAGGACGGCTTCGAGATGGACGTGAACTACCTGAGCGGTGGGGAGAAGACGAGCGTTGCGCTCTCCTACAGGCTAGCCCTGAACACGCTTGTGAGGAGCACCTCCACCACAAGGAAGCCTGACACACTCATCTTGGATGAGCCAACTGACGGCTTCAGCATCCAGCAGCTCTACAGGATGAGGGACATACTGATGCAGATGAACATACCGCAGATCATAATCGTATCCCACGAGAACGAGCTCGAGAGCTTTGCGGACCACATAGTGAGGGTCATGAAGGAGGGGGACGTTTCAAGGGTCATAGTTTAGGGCCTGTGTGCTGAAGGGCGTGAAAGTATGCCAACGACTTTATCATTTCTGCAGAAAACACTCGATTATTCGCAATGGAGGGCCGTAGGGTGCTCACAGGCAACATGAACTTTTTTCATGACACTCCCTGGTGCAAGTGAACTGCAGCCGTAAGCAGGTATGAATTGATCGCCACGGGAAATCCCCATCGCCTTAAGGCGCCTGGCCTTGCAAGTGACCGGATAAACGGATCCCCCTTCATTTGTGTAAAATATTTTTCATAGATCCATCCTGCTGAAACACATTCATTGAAACGTTTTTCACCTCACTATTAATGTTGTCAAGAAAATTATATAACTTCATGTCAATGAGATTGGGATGTCTGAACAGACCGTGGAGACAGTGAGGCTAAGAAAGAGTCTGTCCTCGCTCGATATATTCCTGATCAGTTTCACCGGCATGGTCGGTTCAGGGTGGCTCCTCGGTGTCCTGGCCGGCAATGAATACGCAGGCCCCGGGATCATAGTGACCTGGGTAATAGGCGGCGTATTCTTCATGGTGCTGGCCATCATATTCAGCGAACTGGGCACCATGTTCCCGTTCAGCGGCTCTCTCGTCAGGTTCAACCACTACTCCCACGGCCCCATAAGCAACTTCTTCCTGGGCTGGGCTTACCTGATAGGTGCCATAGCCACACCGCCCGTTGAGGCGGCAGCGCTGACGGGCTTCATATCCTCATTCGTGCCTGGCCTCTATAATTCCAAGGTTTCGCTGCTTACGCCCCTCGGGGTGCTTGTGGCCGTTGCAATCCTCGGGACATTCACCTTCATACAGTATGTGGGCGTCAATGTGTTCGGGAAGGCGAACGCAGGCATGACCTGGTTCAAGATAGCTGCAATAATCCTAACGATCATCTTTGCACTCTCCCTGATCTTCCACGCATCCAATTTCTTCCAGTACAGGGGAGGTTTCCTGCCGTACGGCGGCTCCTCGCTCTTCGCTGCACTCGTACCCTCGGGCGTCGTCTTCTCCTACGAGGGCTTCAGGCAGGGCCTCGATTACGCAGGTGAGACCAGGAATCCGAAGAGGTCTGTGCCCATAGGAATGCTGGGGGCAATAACCGCCGCGATGGCCGTTTACATACTACTCCAGCTGGCCTTCACAGGGGGGATATCGTGGAGCGCCGCGGGCGTGAAGCCCGGTGACTGGTCTGCACTGGGCACCTCTCCATGGGATGCCAACCCATTCTACTATGAGTTCAGGAGCACAGGCATCCCACTCCTCGTTGGCTTTTCCATAGTGCTTCTCATCGCATCCGTGGTGTCTTCGGCGTCCACGCTGGGGGCATACTCAGGGACCTCCGGAAGGAGCTTCTTCGGCATGTCCAGGCTATCCTACTTCCCGGAGATCTTCGGGAGGCTCCACCCAAGGTTCCAGACGCCTTGGATTTCCATACTCCTCACCTTCGTCATAGGCATATTCTTCCTCCTGCCCTTCCCCAGCTGGTACGCCCTGGTGAGCATCGACGCCTCTTTCACAGTTTACGCATACCTGGCAGCCGGCATCAGCAACACGGTGCTCCGCAGGACGATGGGGGACTATGAGAGGCCATTCTCAACTCCCCTCTCCGCAGTCCTCTCACCCATTGGCTTCATAGTGGCCTCGCTCCTCGTCTACTGGTCAGGCTGGAGCACCATATCTGTCCTCCTGGTGGTTGTGAGTGCCGGCCTGCCGCTGCTTCTGTTCAGCGCGTACGGGAGGAGGGCGCTCGGCATAGGGCTCTATCCCGCAGTGACCTTCGGTACCACCTACTGGGCAGCCCTGGCCGCAGTGGGAGCGCTGTACTTCACAGGCACAATCGGGTTCACATACTTCTGGGCACTTTATACAGCCCTGGAGGTGGCTGCGTACATCTATCTCCGCCTGTCAGCCTCATCCGGCATAGATGCAGTGAGGGCATCACTGTGGGTCGTAATCTATAACTCAGGCCTGGCACTGGTATCCTACTACGGCTCCCTGGGCACAGGCGTGGTTGGATACCCCTGGGACTACATCATCGTGGCGCTGTTCTCCCTGGCAGTATACTTCATAGCCGTGAGGACAGGCTACGAGCCGCAGGAACTCAGGGCCTACAGGGAGAGCGGTTACCTGGTGGAGGAGTGATCATCCGCTCCATCCCCCTCTTTCCCACCGACAAGCCTGGGCCTGCCTCTGCCCACCACGTACCTGCTTGTGGCTATCTGCTCCAGTGACAGGCCCCTGGTCTCTGGCGTGAAGAACACAGTGAAGACAAGTGCGACCACCATGAGGACGAGGAGTATCTCGAAGAAGACCAGCTTGCCCAGGGAGTGGGTTATGTAAGGGAACTCGAATGCGCTCAGAAACGATACGAACCTCGTTATGGAGGTTGCCGCACCCATGGATGTGCTCCTGAGCTTGGTCGGCAGCATCTCTATGGCATAGAGGCCCATGGTGTTCCCCGGGCCCAGGTTGCCTATGCCATACCATATTATGAGGCCCACTATGCCCACGGGCAGCAGGTACACGAACCTGGCACTTATGGAGACGAAGAGCATTGCCAGTGCCATTCCGCCGAATCCGATCATCTGCAGGGGCCGCCTGCCGAAGGAATCGTTGAGGTATGCTGCACCCAGTGCACCCAGGAAGCCCGGCACGTAGAGAAGGGCGCTGAACCATATGGATGCCGCATGCTTTATCCCGAGGTCGGAGAGGATGAGGGGAGAATAGAGGCCGAAGCCGTAGCCCGCTATGTCATAGAGGATCCACTGTACCCATATGACCAGTGTCCTCTTGAGGTAGTCACCCCTGAAGAGCGCCGATATGGAACCAGGCGATGTGGATCTCTCCTGCTCCCTCTCCCTGAGGAGCGCCCTGATGTCCTCCTCGCTGAGGCCTGACTGGGATGACAGGGCCATCGCCTCCGAAACTGCACCCTCTCCCTTCTCCACTATCTTCCACCTTGATGACTCTGGCATGCGCGTCCTGAGCGCTATCACTATAACAGCGGGTACTGCACCTATCCCGAGGGCATAGCGCCAGGAGGTGAGCGGGTTGTGGAGGTAGAACAGGTAGCCGATGAGGAAGGCGACCCCTGCCCCAATGCTCCAGAATGCCCATATCCAGCCGTACCCCCTGCCCCTCCCCCCGTTGGGGTACATTTCAGATGCGAAGACTGGGCTGAGCGCGTAGTCCGCACCCACTCCCCACCCGACGAAGAACCTGAACACGATCATCTGTACGATGTTCGTGGCAAGTGCGCTCAGGATGGCGAAGACGGCGAAGAATATCAGGTCAAATATGTACAGGTACCTCCTGCCGATCCGGTCAGAGTAGTGGCCGAATAGCAGTGCACCGACCATCGCGCCTAGCAGGGCGGAACCTGATACGAAAGCCTCCTCGAACTCCGTGTACTTAAATATGTTGAAAGTCACGAGCACATAGGTGAACACGGATATGACGCTAAGGTCATAGCCGTCCAAAAAATAGCCCATGGCTGAAACGACTGTGTATGTGCTCCTCCTTGGGATGTGAACGCCTTCTGCTTCCCTCACAGGACATACAGGCAGTGTCTTGGCTTAATTTTTTCTTATTGAAAATAAATATACCGCCTGAGGGTAAAGACCACAATGGTGGCTGTCCCTCCAGGGCACCGCAGCCCATGCATCCAAACCCACCCCATATCTGTGCCAGGGGTGTGGGCCAGAGGGTCACTCCCTCTGGTCGATGGGCACGTACTTCTTATCCACCTCGCCCACGTAGTTGTCCAGGGGCCTGAACAGCCTGTTGTTCTGCCAGTACTCGAAGAGGTGGGCGCACCAGCCGACCATCCTGCTTGCCGCGAATATGGGCGTGAAGAGCTCTGCAGGCACGTCTATTGCCCTGTAGAGCGGCCCTGCAAAGAAGTCTATGTTGGGCCATATGCCCTTGGTCTTGGAGAGCTTCTCCAGCATGAGCTTCTCCGCACGCAGTGCAATCTGCAGCAGCCTTGAGACCTCCTCAGATGGGTTCCTCTCCTGGTAGAGTTCAAGGTACTTCCTGACTATCTTTGCCCTCGGGTCGTAGGCCTTGTAAACCCTGTGCCCGAAGCCCATGATCCTCCTCTTCCCCTCCAGGGCCTCCTCAATGTAAGTCTCGGTGTTGTCAGGGTCGCCTATGGAGTACATCATCCTGAGGGCGGCCTCATCTGCTCCCCCATGGAGGGGGCCCTTGAGGGTGGCGGCCCCAGCCGTGACGGCAGCGTAGACGTCGGCCAGAGTGGAGCCGGTGACGAGGGTGGAGAAGGTCGATGCGTTGCTCCCGTGCTCGGCGTGTAGTATGAACATGAGGTCGATTAACTTCGCAGCCATCTCGTCCGGCTTCTTACCCGTGAGCATGTAGAGGAAGTTGGCAGAGTGGTCGAGGGAGCTGTCCGGGGGCACGTAGTCCTTGCCCTGCCTGTACCTGCCCATGTAGGCCACTATGGACGCTGTCTTTGCGATGAGCTTGATGGCCCTCCTTATGTTTGCCTGCTGTGACTTGTCCTCCGGGTCCTCGTCATATATCGAGAGCGAAGAGATGCATGTCCTGAGGACGTCCATGGGGTGTGCCCTCCCGGACATCTCCTCCACTATATCGAAGACCACAGGCGGCACGTCCCTCTCCGCCTTAAGCCTCTCCCTGAAAGCGGAGAGCTCCTTCCTGTTTGGCAGTTTGCCGAAGAGTAAGAGGTAGGAGACCTCCTCATAGTTCGAGTTCTCAGCCAGCACCTCAATGGGGTATCCCCTATACCAGAGGCGCCCGTTGGCGCCGTCTATCTTGCAGAGAGTTGTCTCCGCTATGTATATGCCTTCAAGTCCCCTGCTGATTGTGATCTCCTTGCTCTCCATACGACAGATAACGTTAAGATGGTACTTATTTCTATCCATACGGTAAAATTTCCTGCACCATTTATTAACGGTGAAAGTATGTATCACCCATGGCCAGAAGGACACTGATGCATGTGGGCCCATCAGTGGGCAACCTGGATGTACAGATATCCTCAGTGGTCCCGGACGTGGGGTTCGCGTCCCCAGAGTTCGTGGGCTGGATGGCGAATGCCCTGGAGGGTGCCAGGTATGTTATGGGTGTCTCCAGGAACTACTCCTCCTTTGTCCTACCGTACAGCGGCACTGGGGCCATGGAGAGCGTCACATCGCTCCTCAGGAAGGGCGAGAGGGTGCTTGTCGCGAGCAACGGTGTGTTCGGGGACAGGTGGGAAGGCATACTCTCAAGGTATCCCGTCAGGTATAAGTTCCTGAGGAGCGAGCCCGGGAAGGCAGTTTCGGTGCAGGAGATAGACAGGGAGCTGCAGAACGGTTACGACGTATTCATAACCACGCACGTGGAGACAAGCACAGGAGTGAGGATGCCCATCGAGGAGGTCTCGAAGGTGGTCAGGGACAGGGTATCGCTCATCGTTGTGGACGGCGTCGCCAGCGTTGGGGGCGAGGCTGTGAGTGCGGAGGACTGGAAGGTGGACGTATTCTTCACCGCTTCACAGAAGGCGGTGGGTGCGCAGCCGGGAACGTCTCTGATGGTGTGCTCTGGCAGGGCCATGGAGAGGCTCGGCGGGGAGAGCATGGCACCCTTCTACCTGGACCTCCGCAACTGGAAGCCCATAATGGATGGCATGGAGACTGGCATAGGTGGCTACTTCGCCACCCCGCCTGTGGGGGCTGTTGCCTCGCTCTCCAGGGCAATGGACCTGATCAGGAACGAGGGCATGAAGGAGAGGGTGAGGAGGCACGAAAGGGTTGCATCCATAATCAGGGAGGGGGTGGAGGAGATGGGCCTCCGCGTCCTGGCCGAGGAGGGGCTGAGGAGCAACACCGTCACCGCGGTGCTGCTTGACAGGGAGGGCGCAGGCGAGATAGTGAAGAGGTCCATGGAGCTTGGGATAGAGTTTGCCACCGGGCCACACCCGGCACTCAGGGACAGGTACTTCAGGATCGGCCACATGGGCTGGGTGCAGGAAAAGGACGCCTTTGCAGCCCTATCGGTCCTAAGGAGAGTCGTCTCCTGACCGTGGCCTGAAAATGAACCTGCACACCTTACCATTTTCCGCTATTGTGTGGCTCACCTGCACATCCATGCCGGTGACGCAGCTGAGCATCTTCCTCTCCATGCCGCAGGCCTCCCTGACCCTGCGGGACACGAAGAGTATGGGGCAGTTGAACTGGAGCAGCTCGTAACAGCCCACCCCCTTTATCAGCTGCGGCATGTAACCGTCTTCCTCCCTGAGCCCCTCGATGCGCTTCATGAGCTCCTCGCCCTCCAGGCCAGAACATTTCAGGGAGTAGGCCTGCGCCTGCACCTCGTACCTTGCGCTGATGAAGTCCGTGATCACGGAACGCCTCCCATCCCTCTCCAGGTAGTCAATGAATTCCGTGAGGAGCTTCCCGTATGAGGCCTGCAGGATCGTTTCGGCCCTGTCCGTAAGGAAGAATATGTGCATGGGCCTGCCAACGCCCTGCCTCACCTCCCTCCTTCCGACTATACCCTTCTCCTCCAGGGAGGCCAGGCGCTTCAGGGCCCCCATCCTTGTCATCGAGACTTGTGAGGCCACCTCGCTCAGTGACATCTCCCCGAACCTCTTCAGGGCCCCTATTATCCTGAGATCCCTTTCAGCCGGATCCTCACGCATCGGTTACACAGGGCGACCACATATTTGAAATTTGACGGTTTTCCCCGGGAAGTGCCCTCCATGAATCGGCATGCAGGATGGAATGGGGTTAAGGTCGCCCCGGAGGGCCGCCACCCCCATGCTCTCCTTTGCCACCCTCTTCCCTGGCCTTCCCTTCGACGATCTCTATGGTCCTGGCCCAGTTCAGGAAGCAGGTAGCCAGCAGGTCCTTGCCGAAGTCGTCGTCCACTTATGCCACCCCCAGGTACCTGCTGAAGAACTTCACCGTCCTGTCCCAGGCGTCCTCAGCTGCCTCCTTGTTGTAAGTAGGCCTGGTCTCATTGAAGAAAGCGTGGACACACCCCTTGTATATCTTCATCTCAAACTGCTTCTTCGACTTCACCATGGCGTCCACGAGCTCCGGAAGGCCAGCGTTTATTCCCATGTCCTCGCCTGCGTACAGCCCCATAACAGGGCACTCTATGTTCCTCACGTTCTCTATCGGTTTCGGGTTCGAGCCGTAGAAGATCACGGCTGCCTGTAGCTTCTCCTCCGTCACTAGCTGGAATGTCAGACCGCCTCCCATGCAGAAGCCTGTGGCACCCACGTGCGATGGGTCAACAAACGGCTGGGCCCGCACATGGGATACCAGGGCCCTCAGGTCATCGACCATCTGCCTCTCCAGCTGCTGCCGGCCGTTGAAGACTATCTCCACAACCTTCCTGCCGGTTTCATCCAGCTGCTTCATGACCTCCTCTACCTTGGCCCTGTTCTGCCTTTCCTCGGGTGTCAGGCTGAAGAACTTGTACATTGCGTTCTCTATGTTCTTGGGCGTGAGCACCGACTTGTGCCTCGTGTAAAGGTTAGGGGCAAAGGCAGCGAAGCCTTTCTCTGCAAACCTCTTTGCCACACCCCTGATCTGGTCCTCCAGCCCCCAGATCTCATGCGTCACTATCACTGCAGGGGCCCTGCCGCTGTCAGGAGTTGCGACATAGAGCTCCACCTGCGTCCCGTCAGATCCCTTAAAGGTTGTCTCCGTTGTCTTTACCATGCTCTATAGATGCAGGTGTGCACATAAATACCTTAGGCATGCGGTAAAATCGAAGCGGGCAATGTTTCCCCTGTCCCCGATGGTACAAGGTGCAGTGCAACCGGGATATGGTGCCGCTTTGTGTTCCAGCCATAGAGCAGAGGAGCCCGGGTATCCAGTAAAGCATGCCAGCGTGGAAAATATTATGACTGGATCCAGATAAAGGATACAGATTTATTCAAAGGATACATTCACCACCTGAGCCGGAGGGATGGGAATACCGGAAATATCTGACAGGGAATGGATATACATCAGGACCATGGCCATGTTCAGGAAGCTCGGTGTCCAGGAGACCCTCGAGAACATAAGGAAGGCCATGAAGTTCTACTGGGGAAAGGACTACAGGGTCAGGAGTGAGGCCAGCCTTGTCAGGAAGGTACCCAACTTCAACGATCTCCTTGAGAGGGAGATGCAGACCCTCTCTGAGGAGGAACTGCAGAGGATGAGGGAGGCCCTGTCTGATTCGTACCTTACCATATCCAGGGCCGCCGACGTCTGCGATATCGACCGGTCCATGCTAAGGAGGCTTGTCGACGAAGGGACGATACCGCACATAGAGGTGGAGAACCCCTACTACTCTAGGGCTGCACCAATGAGGCTCGTCAGGCTCTCCTCCGTTAGGAAGTGGATGGAGGAGAACCCGAAGGCGGTGGAGATATCCAGGAAGATAGCCCACGCCGCGAAGAAGGCCAGGGACACCAGGAAGAGGAGGGAGGAGGAGAAGAGGCAGGAGACCATACAGAGGCTCCAGGAGCTGCTCGTGAGGGTGAAGGAGATAGCGAAGAGTGACCCCGTGCCCCTGCTCGCGTTCTGGCTTAAGATACTCGAGCTCTTCAGGGTTGACAAGAAGTCGGTGGCCAGCCTCTTCCAAGAGGCCATATACCAGGCTACTGCGTACGAGAGCGTGGACAGGGTAACGCTGTCCCACATCATGGAGGTGTACGACGACACTCATCCCGTGCTGTGCAAGGACTGCTTCAACAATGCCAAGAGCCTGGGGATGAGTTCCTCTGAATATGCAAGGAAGATAGGCACCTGCGAGAACTGCAAGGAGGTCACGGAGGTCATTAGCCTCGGGCATTATGATGAGGTCACATTCCACTCACCGGTCTACGATTTCTCCTTCGTCATTGACCATGGCCTCGTGAGGAGAATAATATCAGCCAGGCCTGACATAGAGGTTGCGGAGAGGATCAGGGTCTTCAGCGACAGTGGCAGCTTCCTTGACGAGCTGCCCGTTGAGATCGTGCCGTATTCAATATCAGAGATAATAGCGAACATAAAGGGGTGCCTCAGCGCTATCAGGTCTGGCAGTACCGGGGTGTGAAGGAACGCAACACCTGCGGTTCTACCAATGCCAGAATCACGGGGTTTCAATTTGGGTCATTCTAGATTATGATACATTCAGTAGGGTGTGTTTACCCTGAGAGGCTGCCGCTAACTTCTCCCTGGAGGAGCTGCAGTATCATGGTTCCTCCTGGCAATATTCAGTATTTATCCAACCATTCCTGAAGAGTGAGATACCCAATTAATTTGCTCAAACCTTTCTGACCTTATCTTTTCGATAGCCCCCATGGCAGGGATGTGCTTCACTTGCTAACGGCTTAGCTGTGTTATGTAAGTCTACTTACAAATAATTAAGTTAACTTCACAGATACCCTGATATGCCCCTTAAGAGCAAGGTGCTCAGGTTCCATGACCTCCTTCCCCTCTCAGTTTCCAGCGTCGCGCCCGCGTTCAGCATTTCAGCATCTCTAGGCGCCCTCTATTCCTACGCTGGAACTCACCTGCTCTTTGTGGTCGTCACGCTCTTCCCATCGTTCTTCATTTCCTCCCTGGCCCTCAGGATGCTCAACTCAATATCCCCAAACGCAGGTGCCTCATACCACTGGGGTAACAGGTTCATAGGGCCAAGGTACGGTTCACTGCAGGCCTGGATAGTCACTCTGGCATACTTCCTCTCGATCCCGCCAATCGTTCTTCCAGCCGCACAGTACACACTCCAGCTACTGCACATACTCGGTCTCAGCACGGGAAGCAGTGGGCTCTTGCTTGCCGTCACCGGGCTGGCATGGATATGCATTTCGTCAGCGATCCTGATCACTGGGGCCAGGCCCACGGCCCTCCTCACACTCCTCTTCCTGCTTGTGGAGGGCTTCATAATAGCCTATTCCTGCCTGGTGGGGCTGGAGGCACTTGGATCGCATGCCTCTGTGAAGGTCAGACCGGAATGGTTCATAGAGCCTACAGCGGGCATCATGCCAGCCTTCCTGGTGGGGGCCACTATAATGGATGGCTGGGAGATAGACAGCTACGCAGCCGAGGAGGCCATTGAGCCAAAGTACCACCCTGGGAAGACGGGGATCCTGGGCCTCGTCATGGTTACGTGCATATACCTGCTGCTCATGCCTCTCATACTTTCAGAGACTCCAGGTACACTCCTAGCCTCTTCGCTGGACCCGCTCTACACATGGATCAGCACAGTGTCGCCTGGAAGCGAGTTTTCAGTTGTCCTGGCCGTCGTCCTCAGCACCGCCACCTCGCTCTGGCTCACCGCGTTCATTCTCAGCAGGGCCTGGTTCTCACTTGGCAGGGACCGCATATTCCCGAAGGCTTTCGAGAAGACTAACAGGAGGGGCGCACCCATCATACCGGTACTGGTCATGATGGTACCTGTGGCCGCCATAGACTTTGCGGTGAGCCTATCCCCGCACGTCTTCTCTTACTTCTCCGTCCTCCTTGGGTTCAGCGGGCTATTCCTCACGCTGGAGTTCATGTTCGACAACGCGACCTGTGCTTGGGTCTCTGCCAGGAACGGCAGGAGGGTTATGGCTGTGGCAACAGGAGTGAACGCAGCCTTCCTCTGCTCACTGTGCGTATACTACACAGTCTACTCCGGCCTCACGTCTCTTCTGATCCTCGCCCTGTTCATCCCCACTGCCTTCCTCATACGCAGGGGTGAGAGGGTTCCGGCTGCAGCACAGTGAGAGCCACTACTTCACTGTTTCCCTGAGCCTCTCTATCCTCTCCCTGAGGCTCGGGTGAGTCCTTGTTGACCTGTCCCCCTCAGGCAGTGAGTTCAGTTCACCCATCCATACCAGGGCGCGTATGAACTCCCTGGCCATTTCCGGATCAGTAGAGAGGAACATGTCGGCCCTGAACTCGCTGGCCCTCCTCACCCTTGGTACAACCACAAGGTAGAAGAAGAGGATTACCAGGAGGGAGACCGCCACCATGACCAGCGATAGGGCAAAGTCAAATGAGGACAGAACGCAGACGGGCGTAAGGAGCGATGCGAGAATGGAGAGTGAGAGGACGTAGAGCTTCAGGCCGTCCCTGTTCACTATGTGGCCCAGCTCGTGCCCAACGACGGCCGTGATCTCGCTCGTGCTCATGGACTCCACCAGTGGCCTTGTCAGGACCACCACCGGGTCTATAAGGCCTATGGTGTATGCGTTTGCACTCCTCGCATTCCTCTGCACAAGTATCTCCGGAAACTTCCTGATCTTGCTGCCCCACCTGTGCATGATATCAAGGAGCAGGGAGGCGTCGAGGGACAGGTAGCTCTGCTTCATCTTCCTTAGGCCCCTCTCCACAAGCACCGGGTATATCGAGTACGCCAGGAGTGCCAGGGCGGAAACGGAGGGCACAGCGACCTTGAGGGCTGTGACCACGCTGGCCCTGCCGGGGTTCAGCTCAAGGAACGCTGATCCCAGTGCCATGAATATGAGGAGCTTCCACCTCCTGTACACTGATGCCAGGAATGATATCCTGGCATCCCCTCCAGAGGCCCTGGATATCATTATGGAGCCCGCGAGGAACACTGCTGTGCCTGAGGCAAGGAAGATGCCAGCAGAGACGGAGGGGGCAAAGGGCCTCAGGGCCAGGGCTACTGTCAGGAACGATGCCACCGTAACTATATATGCGGAATCCCAGAACAGTGCCACCCTTCCGGTGCTGTTCTGCGATCCGGCATCCAGGGAGCCAGACCCCCCTTGGACGCAGGCCATGTACTGATAGCAGGCGTACATCTCAGGCACTTCCGATCCGGCTGGCAGCACCGGGCTCCAGCCATGTCTAATGACATATCGAGAATAAAAATATAACCCTGATGTCGGCTTTCCGGAAAAAGAAACACAGGATCCCGGCATTCCGCTGGCAATGGGTTCCAGTTCTGCAGAGGAAACCGCACGTGGAACAGAGGCCTGGCTACGTAAGCGCCTGTGTGAGAGCCACAGGCGCCGGCCGCACATGGCCCCGGGAGGCCATGCGGTCTTCCTATATATAATATATCTTGACTATATATTCTCCGAATTTATTGGGAGCATGTTTATAGTTTAAGTGTCAATCCCACACTGTATGCCTGAGATCGAACGGACAGATAGTATACTGAAACTGGCAGATACCGCCCCCACTGGGAGGTTCCACCTGAGGGCAGTACTGGTGGCCAGCATGGGCTTCTTCACAGACGCCTATGACCTCTTTGCGGTTTCAACTGCACTGCCCCTGATAGTCAGTGTGTTCGGCGTGACGAACCACTTCACACAGGGCCTGATCGGGGCAGCCGCACTTATAGGGGCTGTCATAGGTGCACTGGTGTTCGGGAGGATAGGGGATGTTATGGGGAGGAAGTACGTCTACGGCTTCGAGATGGCGATCCTTGTGGCCTTCGCGGTCCTCTCCGCCCTCTCGAACAGCGTGTTGATGCTGATAGCAACGCGCCTTATTCTCGGCATAGGTGTGGGTGGTGACTACCCGATCAGCTCCACGATCATGAGCGAGTACTCGAACATCAGGAGCAGGGGTAAGATGGTGCAGGCGGTGTTCGCCATGCAGGGTTTCGGCCTTCTCCTCGGGGCCGCAATCGGTATCCTGTCCATACACGTGCTCCCTGCCGCTGAGTCCTGGAGGCTCATGCTCGGGTTCGGTGCCATACCGGCTGCATCGGTCATATACCTGAGGAGGAAGATAAGGGAGACGCCAAGGTATTCATTGCACACAAGGGGAGACGTGGCGGAGGCAAAGAAGGCCATTGAAGACATAGTGGGTTCCACTGTCGGGACCGGCGGCAGTGGGACGGCACCGGGAAAGGTCCGCATGTCAGCGCTCTCAAAGTATGCAGCCCTCCTGGTCGGCACAGCGGGCAGCTGGTTCCTCTTCGACATGGCCTTCTACGGCACGTCCATAAACAACTCGATAATATTCAGTGCCATGGGCTACGGCTCCGCTGCGAACCCTGTTATCTCTGCCCTCCACACAGCAGTGGGGAACATGATCATCGCGGCGGCCTTCGAGATACCTGGGTACTGGATCGCCTTCGGCCTCATTGACAGGGCCGGAAGGAAGCTCCTCCAGTGGACAGGCTTCGGCATAATGGGAGCCATATACCTCACGTTCGCCATCGCCTATGCACCACTGAAGGCTGACCTCCCGCTGTTCCTGGGCATGTACGGCATGTCCTTCCTGTTCGGCAACATAGGGCCCAACTCCACCACCTTCATACTCCCAACCGAGCTTTTCCCCACACAGCTCAGGACCACAGCACACGGCATATCCGCAGGTTCAGGAAAGGCAGGAGCAGCAATATTCACGTTCGCGCTACCGTCACTGGAGGCGGCCCTGGGCCTCAACGGTGTCTTCGCAATGCTCTCAGCCTTCTCGCTTGTGGCGGCAGCCATGACCATACTGCTGATCAGGGAGACAAAGGGGAAGAGCCTGGAACAGGCAAGCCAGCAGAGCACCATCGCATCCTGAAAGGATGCCGTGGTGCCTTTTGAGACTTCGAACCGACTTTTCAAATTTTCTGCTCTTACTGATGGTGCATTTATCTTAGCATGGGGGAGAATGCCCTGTTTTGTCCCATACGTGCAGGCGGTCCTGATCTGCTCGGCACATTCCCCTAGGAAAGCACGTTCCGGACCGCGTAATGTTAAGCGTCCACGGGGGCTAAAGAGTACAGGTTGCTGGAGGCCCCAGGGACGCTCGGCCAGCGCAGAGACTTACCGGCATGGACTGAGAGTGTGCACCCTGTTCGAAGGCAAGTAAGGGGTTACGGCTGCAGGCCATTGAAAAATGCCCCTGGGAAATGCCGGGCCCTTTGTGGCATCTGCGCCTGTAATGACCGTGGGACAGGTCGTGCCTGGAGCAAACTGTTTAAGTGGGTGGCTGGGCTAACGGCGGTAGCAATGGGCATTGGGACTGGATAGAAAGCCCTGAGAGATACCCCTAAGGGGCTGAGTGCATACGGTTCACGGGTGAAGGTGTGCAGATGGCGCAGGAGGAGGAGTTCAGGGTCCTGTCTGTGAGGTATGAGAAGCGTTCATTCGCTGATCAGGAGATCATAGGATCAATTAACAGAACCTTCAGGGGCAAACTCATGCTTGAGCCCTCAGGCGATGATCTCAGGATCTACCTGAGGGAAATAGACCTGGAAGAGTTTGAGAGGTACGTGGAGAGCGCCGTCAGGGAGTTCAACTACGGTAGAGACAACATCTTTTACAGCGTGCTCGAAAAGATACGATCTGTAAGGAGTTACGGCATTCGGGCAGGGACAAGGATATATGCGGGCTACGACAGGGAAAGGAAGGTGGTGAACAGAAAGGAAAAGGCCAGGAGGAGGCACATTCATTACTACGCAGAGGGCTCCAGCTTCTCAAGGAAGAGCAACGAACTGCCGCCTGAGTACATGGACAGGATAGTATGTGGGGATTCCGAGGAGGTGCTCAGGAACTTCCCGGATAACTCAGTGGACCTGGTCTTCACCTCACCCCCTTACAACTTCGGCCTGGAATACTCCGATACCCAGGACGATGTGGACTGGAACGAATACTTCGATAAGCTCTTCAGGGTTCTATCCGAGTGCATAAGGGTCCTGAAGTACGGCGGGAGGATAGTCATAGATATACAGCCCCTGTTCTCAGACTACATACCGGCCCACCATATAGTATCCAACTTCTTCATGAAAAAGAAGATGATATGGCGCAATGAGATCCTGTGGGAAAAGAACAACTACAACTGCAAGTACACGGCATGGGGGAGCTGGAACAGCCCCTCGAGCCCGTACATGAAGTACACATGGGAGTTCCTTGAGGTCTTCTCCAAAGGGGACATCAGGAAGCCAAGCGAGAACAGGGCATCGGACCTCACAGGAGAGGAGTTCAAGAGATGGGTCTACGCAAGGTGGAGCATAGCGCCAGAGCGCAACATGGATCAGTTCGGGCACCCAGCCATGTTTCCCGAGGAACTGGCCATGAGGGTCATCAGGCTCTTCAGCTTCAGGGGTGACGTGGTGCTTGACCCCTTTAACGGTGCCGGTACCACCACAAAGGTGGCAAAGATGTACGGGAGGCACTACGTTGGCATAGACATTTCCGCAAAATACTGCGAGATCGCGGAGAGGAGGATAAGGGAGATACCGGAGTTGGGTCAGGAAGAGGGTAATTAAACTTCCATAATCCCCCAGGTCACCTATTTCTTGGGCTGTCACAGGCCTGAGGCCACGCATGAGGGGCACTGACGCCACAAAAGGTTGGTGCGCCTGCAGACCAGATCCTGCGGGGCACGTTTCCAGGTGCGTGCTCGTTCAGTACCTCATGAAGAAGGCATTTCCCAAGAATCTGCTGGCCTAAGGCCAGTGGGGCCCCACGGTGGATTGTCGGCTGGCCCATACTCAGGCTGCCCACTTAGATGGCACCCCAAGGGTGACGAGATCACAGGCCTTATGCAGTGAGACCATCTTAAGCGCAAGCCACCGGAGGGATTTGAACCCCCGACCTGCTGATTACAAGTCAGCTGCTCTACCGCCTAAGCTACGGTGGCACGCCGTGCCTAATCCTTAGGACAAAATAAACCTTTCAATGCTTACTGCGCTGGCTGTGTGCCACTTCCAGGCCTCAGGGCAACAGGTGTGGGGCTGCCCTATCCACCTGTCCTCAGGGGCTCGATGGCCGTGATGAGCTTCTCGAGAATCTTGCTCCTCACCGCCGATGGGCTCGGGTTCCTGAACTTGCCCTTCACCAGGATCACATAGGTGTTGAGGGTCGTCTCGTCAACCTCTATTGTGATTGGCTCTAGGGCCTCCTCAAAGTTCTCAAGGGCCTTCCTCACCCTCTCCTTGACCAGCGAGACGTCAAGGTACTTCGGCACCTCGTACCTGACCTGGACCACAGGCTCCTTGGTGATGTTCCTGAAGGCACCCTGGGTCAGCACGTTGTTCGCTATCTTCACCACCTCGCCACCATCCGTTACGAGTGTGGTGTAGTTGATGCTGATGTCCTCAACGGTGCCAACGAAGCCGTTGTTGTAGAGGAAGTCGCTCGAATAGTACTTCGGGGCGATGACACCATAGGCGATGCTGAACTGCCAGGCGTGTATCCACACCCTGTCCCCTATCTTGAAGGGCTTCGTGATTATGATGAGGAGGCCCGCAAACTGGTTCGCGAGCACGCTCTGGGAAGCCAGGCCAATGACGGCGGCCAGGAACGTGCTCCCGAGGATTATGGATGATACGTTTATTCCCAGGGCGGCCAGTATGGCAAGGGCCATGACAAAGTAGCCGATCATCCTCACCACGAAGATCACTGGGTGTACCCTTGTCCTACCCAGGATTCCTGTGAGAGTGGAGTTTAGGTAACTGACCAGTATCCTCACAGAGAGGTACGCCACCAGGGCCACCGCAGCTGCATCTATGAACCTCGAGTACCTGGGCGGGACCCTGTGAAGTATGAACGATAATACGTACACGAGGACGAATATTATGACCAGCAGCACGACGAGCTGCCAGAATGCCCTAAGGTAAGCCCTTCTCCTTGTGCTGTCCATACCACCACCGATCATCCACTGTTGAGGCCCATGGGCCTGGCCCTAAAACCCTCCATCACGGCCATCGCCCTGTTCATGGCCTGCTCCCTCATGTCTCCCCAGAGCCTTATCAAAATCACGTACGTATTCAGTGTTGTCTCATCTATGAGTATTTCAGCCCTGTTCTCCCCATCCTGGATGCCAGCACAGAGTGCGCCTTCCAGAGAGGATCTCAGTTTAACAGGGTCAACGCTCTTCGGTACCTCGTACCTTATTGCCGAGGCCCTGGCCTTCCCCAGGAGGGCTACAGCGCCGTACACCATGTTGCCGTTCGGTATCACGGTCAGAGTCCCGTCAGCGGACTGCAGGTACGTGTAGTTCAGGGATATGTTTACAACCCTTCCCCTGACGCCCTGCGAGTACATGCCGTCTGATGAAAAGTACTTGGGTGCGATCACGGGATACTGGAAGGTCATGTAGTTGCTGCCCGATGTTGCGGTCGAGATGAACACATCGTCTCCCACCCGGAATGGCCTGGCCACCTCAATCATTAGGCCTGTGAGCAAGTTTGACAGCACACTCTGGGTTGCAAGGCCCAGGACAGCGGCCAGGAACGCGCTGCCGAGTATGACCTGGTAGACGTTTATGCCGAAGAGAGACAGGACCGCCGCTGCCATCAGGAAGTAGACCACGCTGTCCAGTATGAATGTGGCGAGGGATGCGCCGCTCCCGCCTATGGCCCTGCCCGCCATGCCACGCACCACGGGCCTGAGGGCCCTGAGAACGACGATAGAAGAGGCCACCACAAGGGCTGCGTCCAGGTAAACTATATACCTTCCCGGGATAACTGTAACGATCCTCGCATAGTAGTAGAGGAATGAGGCGATTACCGCAAGGGCCAGAACGAGGTATGCGATCCTTGTGCCCGGGCTCATCTCACTCCTGCCCCTCCAGCGCTATGAGGAGGCATTGCCCTGATGGTATGCAAGTCACGACCCTCTGTTCCTCGTTCCTGATCATGAAGATGCCCTGGTCAAACCCCACCAGTGTGCCCCTGAAGTACATCTCGGGTGTAAGGCTCTCCTGGTACTGCCCGAGGATCAGTGCACGTACCCTGCGGCCGATGAGGTCGCTGACGTTCATCACCTCTTGAATCCCGCATTGTATAAAAGGCTAGTGAGCTGCCAGGCCGCTCCCTGGCCGAGAGGTGGAGAAGAGAGGGGCTTTCGGTGGTTACCTTAGAAACAGTTCCAGAGAATGCAGGAACTGTATGCAACGCCATATGAGAAATGTAAAATCCCCGGAAAACATGTTAAATGCAGGATGCCCGGCATATCTTCACTTAAGGCAGAACTCGGAGACGCCATCATCACTGATGAGAAGGAGATGATACCTTACATGAGCGATGCCTCTTACTTTCCGGGGCAGATGCCAGAGGCCGTGTGCATACCAAATACCGTGGATCAGGTCTCCAGGATCCTGAGGTTCTGCAACGACAATGACGTGCCGGTTGTCGTGAGGGGAGGCGGAACATCACTGACCGGCGCCTCGATACCGGTTGAGGGGAGCGTCGTCCTCAGCATGGCCAGGTTCGACAGGATACTGGAGATCAGGACCGATGACAAGTACGCGGTTGTCGAGCCTGGCGTGAGGCTAGACAGGCTTAACAGCGAACTCTCCAGGTACGGGCACTTCTACCCGCCGGACCCCGCCAGTTCCATGGCTGCCACCGTTGGCGGTAGCATCTCGACCAACGCGGGTGGCCTCAGGGCAGCGATGTACGGGACTACGAAGAACTGGGTGCTGGGGCTTGAGGTGGTCATACCGAACGGTAAGGTGCTCTGGCTCGGGGGAAAGACACTGAAGAGGACGTCCGGCTATGACCTGACAGCCCTTTTCGTTGGATCAGAGGGGACGCTTGGTGTGATCACGAAGGCTGTCCTCAAGATCTGGCCCCTTCCCGAGGCCAGGGGCAGGATATCCGCTTACTTCGACAGGATAGAGAGCGTTGGTCTCGCAACTGCGGAGCTGAAGAAGAGGGGGAAGGTGCCTATGATAGCGGAGTTCCTTGACCGCATAGCGATGGACTCGCTGGAGCACACCAGGGGTATAAGGTTCCCACAGGACGCAGAATACCTCCTGCTGGTGGACATAGCTTCCACGAGGGAGAGCCTCAAGAGGGAACTTGAGGAGGCAGTGGGGATCATAGGGGAGTTCTCACCGAGCCAGATAAGCTACACCACAGACCGGGAGGAGATGGAGAGGATGTATGCGGCCAGGAAGGGCGCATACTCATCGCTCCTCGAAGAGAGGAAGGACAGTTCAGAGAGGGTCATAATCGGAGACGTTGTGGTCCCGGCCAGCAGGCTGCCGGAGGCGCTCAGGAGGATAAGGGACCTGATAAGGGAGAGGGGCTTCAGGGCCTCCCTCTTCGGGCACATCGGGGACGGGAACATACACATTAACCTCTACGCCGACCCCGGGAAGAGGGAGGTAATGGAGGAAGTGGACAGGTTACAGTTGGAGATCGGGAGGATAGCGGTCAGCCTTGAGGGCTCAGTCTCTGCGGAGCACGGGATAGGGATGGAGAAGATCGGGCTGCTGAGGGAGGAGCTCAGGATGAGGGATTCCGAATACGTCATCGACATCATGAGGGCAATCAAGGCCACCTTCGATCCAAAGGGCATCCTCAACAGGGGGAAGGTGTTTCCTTGAACGTACTTGAGGAACTGGTCAAGGAGAGTGAGAGGTGCATCAGCTGCGGATTCTGTGAGAGCGTGTGCCCGACATACAGGGCATCGGGCTACAGGGCAGCCATGGGTGCCAGGGGCAGGGTGATAATTGCAAGGGAGATGGTGAGGGAGAAGAGGGAGAAGGGTTCTGTATCGCCAGGATACGCTAATTCCTTCTATTCCTGCCTGGACTGCTTCGCCTGCCTTCAGGTCTGCCCAGCAGGTGTGAATGCCGGCAGGGTTAGCGAGCTGGCCAGGGCAGTGCTGGTCGAGGGCGGTGGCAGGGAGAACAGGAAGAGGGTCGGAGACATGGTCGTGAGGCTGACGATGAGGTACAGGAACCCCATAGGCGCAGATTTCAGCGATGAGGGCGAAGGCGATGGCGACACGCTGCTCTACACTGGAAGGATGTACCAGACAATGGGCTACAGTAAGGTGCTCGTGGAGCTCAGGAAAAGGCTCGGCGAGAAGGCCACGGAGAGGAATGCTGGCATAGTGGCACGCATGCCTTTCCTCATCAGGCTCCTGAGGCAGAGGCCTGATGAGGAAGTCGATAGGGAGATGCAGGCCTCCGTGGAGAGCATAAAGTTCCTGCTGAGGGAGGCCGGTGTGAAGTTCAGGTTCCTGGGGTCTAGCGAACCTTACCCCGGCACGTTCCTCTATGACCTGGGCTACTACGGGGAGTTCAGGACGTACGCGAACTCCGTGTGCGATGAGTTCAGGAAGATGGGCATAAGGAGGATAATAGTGACCGACCCGCACACCTACGACCTGCTGTTGAATGCGTACCCGAAGTTCGTGGATCGTTTTGACTTCGAGGTCACATACTACCTAGACCTCCTCAGCGCCCTTGAGTTCGAGCAGGACGAGGAGGTTGTTTTCCACGAGCCCTGCCACTTCGTCCTGCACATGGACTACCGTGGGGCGCACATTGCGCTTTCAAAGGCCGCCAGGGTGAAGCTGCCGCCGAGGAGCGGCAGGAACGTCTTCTGCTGCGGAGGGCCGGACGAGCTCCTCTTTCCGGAGATGGCGGAAAAGGTGTCGGAAGAGAGGTACAGGGAGCTCTCTGAGGCGGGGAACGGCAGGATAATCACAGCATGCCCAATATGCTTCAGCAACCTAAAAAAAAGCGAGAGGGTTGTGGATATATCCGTCTTCCTTAAGGAAAAGTTGAAGGTGAGGGCCACCGTCAGCGGCCCTTGAACTCAGGCTTCCTCTTCTGGAGGAACGCGGAGATGCCCTCCTTCAGGTCCTCGGTACCGTACAGCATGCCCATGGCCATGGCCTCCATTTCAAGGCCGCTGTCATAGGCCACATCGGCGCCCCTGTTGACCAGGCGCTTGGCCGCTGCTGCAGCCACAGGCGAGACCCTGGAGGCTAGCTCGGATGCGAGCTTCACCGTCTCCTCGTCCACACTCTCTGGCGGGAAGACCCTGTAGATCAGGCCGTCCGCCACAAGCTCGCTTGCACCCCTCCTGTCCCCGGTCAGGATGTACTGCATGGCCCTCGATATGCCCACAAGCCTGGCAAGCCTCTGCGAGCCGCTCCAGCCCGGCACGAGGCCAAGCGTGACCTCCGGGAAACCTGCCACTAGGTCCTCTGAGGCGACCCGCAGGTCGCAGGAGAGCGAGAGCTCGAAGCCTCCACCGAGGGTGTAACCCTTCATCTCCGCTATCGTTATCTTTGGGATCTCCTGCAGCAGCTTGTAGACCCTCTCACCCTTCCTCGAGGCCTCCATGAAGTCCACTGGCCCCGAGAAGTACTGGGTCAGCTGCGCTCCTGCGGACGTGTTCTTTCCCTCGCCGGTGATGATGATCGAGACGACCTCCCTGTCGTTCCAGAGCCTGTTCAGTTCCTCCTCCAGTTCCGTCAGTACCTCGTGGTTGATCAGGTTGTTCCTGGTGTTCGATATCATTATCCTGGCCACCCTGCTGGAGGGCCTGTCCACCTTAAGGTACTTCGCAGCTGTCCCAACCCCACCACCTGCTTCAGCTCTCTCCTCTTTCTTCTCCTGAGCTGCCGGCTTTGACTGTATGATCTCCCTCAGCCTGCCCTCCGCTATTGACTTTGCCGGGGCGAACACGTCCACACCGAACGTCTCGTGCAGCTTCTGGAGCTTGGCCCTTATCTCTGCGTTCGTTAGGCTTGAGGCAACCGAAATTGGGCCGAATGGCCTGTTCATGCCCAGCTTCACTCCAGCCTCTATGTCTTCCGGAGAGGATATGGCGTCCTCTATGAGCTTGACCGCCTCGTTCACCTCGAGGGCAAGCACGTCGAGGAGGTCAATGTTCTCTGCTGGCTTTGCCTTTGGTACCTGGGCCCTGTGGTCCTTCCACTCGTAGAACCCCCTGCCTGTCTTGGCACCCAGCATGCCCTTCTCCACCATACTGTGGAAGAGCCTGCACTTGCCATAGTCAGGGCTCAGTGTCCTGGCGTAGTAGTCAAGGGAGTGGACGACAGTGTCTATGCCGACGTAGTCCATGAGCTCGTACGGCCCCATGGGGAGCCCCTGCCCCCTGGCAAACGCATCAACCTCCTCCGGCTTGGCCATGCCCTTCTCCAGGAGGAGGCAGAAGAACAGTGACTCCGGCGCATTCACCCTGTTGACCACGAAGCCAGGCGTGTCCTTCATGACCCTTATGGGCGTTTTCCCTATCTTCTCCACTATCCTGTACGCATTCTCAAAGGCCTCGTCCGATGTCTTCTCCCCCTTTATGACCTCAACCAGCTTGAGCACCACGGGCGGGTTGAAGAAGTGCATGCCCACCACCCTCTCCGGGTGCCTGAGGCCCTCGGCTATGGACGTTATCCTGATGTTGGAGGTGTTCGATGCAAGTATGACGCTGCTTCCCGTGAGCTCGTCCAGCTGGGAGAAGACCTTCTTCTTCAGTTCCTCTATTTCCGGTACGGCCTCTATGACGATGGACGCCCCCTCCACCGCTTCCCTCACCGTGCCCACGAAGGATATCCTTGAGAAAACCTGCTCCGCAGCCTCCTGTGTGATCTTTGAGGACTTCACAAGGCGCGAGAGGCTGTCCCTTATGGAGACCTTGGCCTTCTCCAGGGCCTCAGGGTAGGCATCAGTCAAGCCGACATGGTAGCCTGCCAGGGCGAATACCTCCGCTATGCCGTGCCCCATGGTGCCGGCGCCTATCACCGCAGCCTTCTCAGGCATGTACATTCACTTCCTGTACTTCCCGACTATGCTCGTCAGCTTCTGGGCAGAGAATATATCGCCTGACACCCTGAGCTTGCCCTGCATGAACGCCGCAACCGCATCCACCTTGCCGTTGAAAAGGTCTGTCAGGAGTGCATCCGTAGCTGAAATTGTAGCGCTTGGGGACTGTGCCTCTCCGTCGTTGAGGGAGACCTTACCGTTCTCGATCTTGACATAGAAGGGCGAGGCATCGGACACCTTGAACTGGAACGTCTTGTTGAAGCCCGAGAGCTCCTTCTCACCGATACCGCTGCTGTTCACCTTCTCCACTATGCTGGCAAGAACGTCTCTGGAACCCATGCATGGAGATACAAATAAGGTTATATCAAATTTTATCTAAATTGTAATTTAGATAATCATGAGACCGCAACGGGCGCAACCGGTGAGGCTGTGCCACCCCTTATGGGCAGGGGTGAGCAGAGGAACAGGAACTCATAGACCCTGTCCCTTGAGACCTCGTCTAGCTTCATGTTGTCTATCATCCTTATGCCGCTCTTCGCGATGAGGTACTGGTGCACAGGGAGCCTGGCCCCCTCGATCTCCGCAGGCTCCACCTCCGTCGACGGCACGTCCGCACCAACGACAGAGACATGGAGGGACGCAAGGTACTTGGCCAGCTCGTACCCGACGCCCGGCGATGATTCGTAGTATGTGTTGTATTCAGAGGGGTTCTCCCAGAGCCTGGAGATCCCAGTGTGGAAGAAGACCGCGTCTCCCGCCTCTATGCTCAGGGAGTGGTCCCTCAGGAACCTCTTCGCCTCGTCCACAGTGATTGCGTGGCCTTTCTCCAGAATGTCCACGCCAAGGGCCGATGCGACATCCACCATGATGCCCCTGGTGACGATGGGCGGCGTTTTGTCTATTCCAAGGCGTGTGGTGCCCTGTGTGCCGGTGACGTCGAAGGCATCTATGCCGTTGTAATATCTGTTGCCAACCGCTATGTGGTTCAGTGCGTCTATGTGAGTCCCCGCGTGGTCGCTCATCTCGAGCCTCCCGAGAGCGCCACCGAACCTGTTCACCGCCGGTTTCCTGAAAGGCGGTCTGTGGTCGTAGACCCTCTGGGAAATGAGGTAAAAGAAAGGTCCATGGAACTGTGTCCTTCCGGGCATGCCGTTGTATATCTCATGTGCTAGCCTGTAGACCCTGCCCCTCTTCGGGATCGAGAGGGCCCGCAGGACCTTCCTCTGGTCCACGAGGTTCAGGGTGCCCATCTCGTCGCTCGCGCCGAACTCTGAGGGGAACCAGCCGTCCCCTTCGTACCACTCAGGCATGTGGTATTAAAGTGGAATGGGGAATAAAAAAGTGTTTTTTTCTGTTTCCGCCCTTATGCGTTCTCGTAGGCTTCCTTCACGTACTGGGCAAACTGGTCGTCCGGCAGGGCACCGACGAACTGGACCTCGTCATTTATCACGACGTGCGGCACGCTCGATACCCCTACCTCCTCGGCCTCACTCTCGAACTCCAGCGATTCGATCATCTCGCCGGTTATGTTCTTATTGAGTATGGCGAACTTGTGCGCTGTTCCCACTGCCCTCGGGCAGTACGGGCATGTGGGTGTCACGTACACCTTTATCTTTATGGGCTTGTCAATCTTCGATATCACTTCCAGTGCCTTTGACGAGACTGGCGCCTCGCCCCTGGACACGTTCTTTATGTCCTCCACCAGAGACCCGAACTCATAGCCAGAGGGCAGGCCGTAGTACTTTATCCTCCCGTCCTTCTCTCCGCTCTTTGCCACCACCACAGCAGGGTACTTCGTGACCCCGTACTCCTCCCTCGCCTTCTCATCGCTGAAGTCATAGACTATAAGGTTGATCTTGCTGTTTATGGATGCGAGCTCCTTTCCGATCTCAACGGTCTGCTCGCAGTACTTGCAGTCCTCGGAGTCGCTCTTGAAAATGACCAGGTCAACCTTGTCCTTCAGGTACTTCTCAAACTCCTCTGACAGGTACTTCCTGTCCTCATCCCTAATCAGAGCCATGTGTGAAGCATTTCATTTCAGTATAAAAAACTTGTTAATCATAATTGTTGATTTATGTTTAGGAATATCCCTCAGTATGAAAGTATTTCTTGGATGTACGTGTACCCTGTGGTATGACGCGCAGGCTCTTCTGGGAAGACCCGTACATGAAGGAGTTCAATGCACATGTCCTCTCTGTTTCAGAAGATGGAGTGGTGCTTGACGCCACCGCCTTTTACCCCACTGGTGGGGGGCAGCCCAACGACACCGGCAACCTCTCCTTCAACGGCACCACTGTGAGGGTTGTGGACGTTGTGAAACAGGGCGATGACATCTTGCACCTGCTGGATGGGCCTGCACAGTTCAGTGCTGGTGCGGCTGTGCACGGAACGATAGACTGGGAGAGGAGGTACGCCCACATGCGCTACCACACTGCCATACACATAATAGATGGCATAGTGGCAACAAGGCATTCATCGCAGGGCATGCTCACAGGTAGCCAGATATACCAGGACAGGGCCAGATTTGACATCGATGTTGAGGACTTCACCAGGGAGTTCGTGGAGAGTGTTGTGCAGGAGGCTAACCAGGTAACGCACGAGGACCACAGGGTTTACCAGAGGCTGATCAGCAGGGAGGAGGCCCTGAGGATGCCTGGCCTGGCGAGAACTGAGCCCGGGAAGGAGCTGCTCAACAGCCTGGAGACCGTGAGGACAATAGTGATTGAGGGCCTGGATGAGCAGGCAGACGGTGGCACGCACGTCTCGAACACCAGGGAGGTCGGGACTATCAGGGTGACGAAGATACAGAGCAAGGGCAAGAGGAACAAGAGGGTGGAGTTCGTGCTTGAGTGAACTGTACATTTCTGGACAACTGTTTTTACCCACCTACTCCTTCCATTGCCGTGGCTCACCGTTTTGAGGGTAAGAAGGCCATTGTGACCGGTGGCTCTCGTGGAATAGGTAGGGCCATTGCAATAGGCCTGGCCCGTGAAGGTGCCGATGTATGCATCGGTTATTCTTCCTCAGAGAAGGAGGCGGCTGAAGTTGTGAGAGAGGTGCAGGGGCTCGGAAGGAAGGGTTACATGGTTCGTGTGGACCAGGCCAACCTGGATGAGGCTGTCCCCTTTGCTGAGAGGTGTATCTCACTCCTGGGCGGTGTGGACGTGCTTGTAAACAACGCCGGCATCTGTCCATTCAAGCCATTCTTCGAGATAGACAAGGACCTCCTGGTGAAGGTCATGAACGTCAACTTCCTGAGCCACTTCCTCATTACACAGGTTGTCGCGAGGCACATGGTATCGCACGGGGTGAGGGGCAGGATACTCATGATAAGCTCCATAAGTGCCCACGTTGGGGGGCTGCTTCAGACACACTACACCCCAACTAAGTCTGCACTGAACGGGCTGGTGCACTCCCTGGCCATAGCACTGGGTCCCCACGGCATACTGGTGAACTCCCTGGAACCAGGTACCATAGTGACTGACATAAACAGGGAAGACCTGAGCGACCAGGAGAAGAGGAGGTACATGGAGAAGAGGACTGTGCTTGGGAGGCTCGGGGACCCGGAGGACATGGTGGGCCCAGCACTCTTCCTACTTTCTGACGAGAATACCTACACCACGGGCACCTCCCTGCTCTCCGACGGTGGCATGCTCGTGAACCTCCAGTAGGTCAGTCCATATGGAAGACCTCATCGTAGTTGCCCGGAAAGTCATCTCGCCTCACTATGATGTCCCCCATGTGCTCCTGCCACCTCCTGTTCACACTGCTGCGGGAGAGGTATTCAAGAGTACTCTGAAGGTCATCGCACTCCCAGTACCCGAATACCTCGTTGCCACGCATGAAGATGGAGTAGTTCCTCACACCTGCCCTGGAAAGTTCCCCTATGAGCTCGGGCCAGACAGCCCTGTGCCTCTCCCTGTACTCTCCCTCGGAACCCTCACGCACCCATATCCTGAAGAAGAAACGCATGGAACCTGGATCGCGAGGTGCTATAGAACCAAGCACCCAGAAGGATACGTACGGTATTCGTGCCACTGTACGGCAGGGTATTATCCCCATCTTGTCATGTCATGGTGGTGCTGGAATGGTTGACCTGCAGTCCGTCATGAGGCAGAGGGAGGCCGTGAGGAACGTGATGTTCTCCTACCTGATGGAACAGATGGTGCCCTTTCCCTTCAACAGGGAGCAGATGAGCTCCTGGGCCTCAGACATTCCGAGGGGAGGGGAGTGCATCATCTACACCTCTTACATGTACCAGATGGCCGGCCTCTTCAGGAAATACGAGGAGATGCTGCCCAGGTTCGTGCAGCTTGGGGCACGCAGGTACATGGTCTCGCTCAGCAGGTTTTTCTTCAGGCCAGAGAAGGAGGACGTGGACAGGGCCTTCCGGATACTGAGGAACATCTCAGGGGCGCTGAGGGCATCAGGTGTGCAGTTCGGGTACCTCTATGAGGAGGAGCCATACAGTGGTGGCCTCCTCCTTGAGCTTGGGATGCTGGACGAGTTCAGGGAGTACGGTATGAAGCTGGCCTCCTTCTTCCACTCCAGGGGTGTGAAGAGGATAATAACCGTTGATCCGCACACGGCCAATGCCCTGAACAGGCTGAGGTCGCTCGTCGGCCTCGAGGCAGAGGTAATTCCCTATCTGAAACTCATTAAGCCCCGCATCTCCGGAAGGTTTGCCATCCATGATTCATGCCTGTATTCCAGGCACCTGGGTATGAGGGAAGATATAAGGGCAATGATGAGGACCGCAGGAGCGGAGGTCGTTGAGGACCAGATCGTGACCTCCCGCTCGGGAGCGGTCTGCTGTGGTGCACCCCTGGGGCCACTGAGCACAGACCTCTCGGACAGCATAGCCAGGCACAGGGCAGAGTCCCTGGGCCGCCTGGGCACGCAGGTTATCTCCTTCTGCCCGTTCTGCGAGGGCAGCCTGCAGAGGAACGGCCTCCAGACAAGGGACTTCGCTGAGGTGATATGATGGGGCAGTGGGATGTGGCCATTGAGAGGGCGCTCCAGAACAATATACCAAGGGTGGAGCAGATACTGAGCGAGAACCCGTACATACTGGACCTGGCAAGGGAGATCAGGGAAACGAAGCTCGCGGTACTGGAGCACCTGGATGATTACGTGCAGAAGACTATCAGGGCTGTGGAGAGGACTGGCGGGAGGGCCTACCTGGCCAGGGACGCTGAAGAGGCCAGGAAGATCGTTGACGATATAATAGGAGAAAGGAAGAGGGTCGTGTTTTCGAAGAGCAACGTCGCCTACGAGGTCGGACTCCGGGAGCACCTTGTCTCTAGGGGGCTGGATGCCTGGGAGACCGACCTGGGAGAGTACCTTATACAGCTCACTGGCGAGCCGCCGGCACACATAGTCTTCCCCGCGCTCCACATGCCCAAGGAGGCGGTGGGAGATCTGCTGAACAGGTTCCTCAACGGAGCTGTGAACTCTGGTTCCACGCACGAGGAGATGGTGGCGGCCGTCCGCAGCTTCCTTATGGAGAAGTACATGAAGGCGCAGGTCGGCATCACAGGCGCCAACGCGGTTGCGGCCGATACCGGGTCGGTGGCGCTACTCGAGAACGAGGGCAACATAAGGATGGATACTGTTGTGCCCGAGGTGCACATAGCCATCACGGGAATAGACAAGATCGTGCCCACGCTGCACGATGCAATGAAGGAGCTGATAGTGCAGGCGGCGTACGGTGGCCTGTACCCGCCCAGTTACATAAACATAAGCTCCGGGCCAAGTTCAACTGCGGACATAGAGCTCAAGAGGGTCTCGCCTGCCACAGGGCCCAGGGAGTTCCATGTGATACTGCTGGACAACGGGAGGAGCATGGCAAACAGGGACCCGGGACTGAGGGAGGCCCTCCTGTGCATAAAGTGCGGGAGGTGCTACTTCTCCTGCCCAGTCTACAGGGTGATGGGTGCATCCTGGGGAGACCCGCCTTACGGCGGCCCCATGGGCGCGATGTGGTCCGCCATTATTAAAGGTGACTACAGGCAGGCAAACCTCTGCACACACTCCGGGGGCTGCAGGGATGTCTGCCCTGTTGGGATAGACATACCGAGGGTGCTGGAATACATAAAGTGGAGGAGTGTTTCGCATGAATAGGTCTCTCGTATGGACAGACATAGGGAAGATGGAGGTGCGGGGACTTGAGACCCCGCCCCTCCGTGATGGCTGGGTCCGGGTGCGCTCGGAGTTCTGCGGTATCTGCGGTTCTGAACTATCGGCGTTCCTAGGACAGAACGAGCTGAGGAGGCCGCCGTCCGTGATGGGCCATGAGTTCGCGGGCGAGGTGGTTGAGGTCTCTGGCAGTGTGGACAGGTCACTCGTAGGACAGAAGGTGGCTGTGAACCCCCTCGTATCCTGCGGGAAGTGCAGGTACTGCCGCTCTGGCCTGAGGAACCTGTGCATTGAGAGGGAGATAATAGGGGTGAACTACCCGGGTGGCTTCGCGGAGACCGTCGATGTGCCTGCCTATTCCGTCTACAGGGTCAGGGACACTCTGAACGGCTCCTTCAGCGAACCCCTGGCAACAGCCCTCAGGGCCGTGAGGAAGAGCGGGATCGAGCCTGGGGACCGAGTTCTCATAATAGGGGCCGGTACAATAGGCCTCTTCGCTCTCGAGCTGGCCAGGAAGGCCGGCGCTGACATTGTTGCTGTGGTGGAGAAGAACGCAAAGAGGGCCATGATAGCCAGGGAATGGGGCGCAGACCTCTCACTGCCGCCAGAGGCCCTCCAGGACAGGGACTTCGACGTGGCCATAGACGCCGTTGGCTTCTCCTCAACGAGGAGGATGGCCGTAGAGAGGGTCAGGAGGGGTGGCACCGTCGTGTTCCTGGGCCTCCATGAGCCAAAGGCGGAGGTGAACGGCAACTCCATCGTCAGGGACGAGGTCAGCATCTCCGGCTCCTTCTGCTACTCTGACGAAGACTTTAGTAGGGCAGTTGATATGATCAACCGTGGCACGGTCCTCAGGGAAAGTTCCTGGTACAGGGTAGAGGCCCTTGAGAACGGCCAGGATGCATTCAGGAGAATGCTTGCCGAAGACGCAGATGTCTCCAAGACCGTGCTGAGAGTGGAGGGATAGGCTTGAAACTTGGTACAGTGAGAGTGAAGGGGAAGAGTGAAGCCGTCATTGTGAAGGGGGGAGAGCTATACAGCATCAGCGATGCCGCCAGGGACCTGGGCATCAAAGGACACATACGCTCAGTGAAGGACGTTGTGCAGCTAGACGGCAGGCTTAGGGAAGTCATCATCGAGCACAGCGAAGGCTTCAGGATCGATGGTAGCCCGGCCATGCAGGCCCCGGTCCAGGGCCCTGACAAGGTGATACTGGCAGCGATAAACTACAAGACGCACGCAAACGAGCAGTCCTTCAAAGGCATGGAAGACCCGTTCTTCTTCACAAAGTTCCCCAGCTGCATATCCGGCCCGGAAGACCCCATAGTGATACCGAGATCGTCCAGCATGGTGGACTACGAGATAGAATTGGCCCTTGTGATAGGGAAGAGGAGCAAGTACGTGAGCGAGAGGGAGGCCATGGACAGCGTGTTCGGCTACATGGTGCTCAACGATGTGAGTTTCAGGGACTACCAGCTAGGGAAGGACCTTAAGAGCCCGCCCCCACTGGGCCACAACTGGGTGATGGGCAAGGCCATGGACATGGCTGCACCCACCGGCCCTGTCCTGGTGACCTCGGACGAAATAGGCGACCCCTATTCGCTGCAGATGGAGCTCAGGGTCAACGGGAAGACCAGGCAGAAGGCTTCCACCGGGGAGATGGTCTTCAAGATAGACAGGATGGTCTCTTACCTGTCTCAGGGGATAACGCTCCTGCCCGGCGACATAATCTCTACAGGGACGCCGGCCGGGGTCGCCGCCTTCACTGACAGGAACTTCCTCAGGGCAGGCGATGTGGTGGAGGCAGAGATATCGAAGATAGGAAGACTGCGCAACCCGGTCAGGAACGAGTGAGGGAATCTGCCGCCTTAACCAGGCGGTACCCCTCAGACCTGGCCCTTTCCACCGTAGCGCGGTCAGGAACCACTGTGGGCTCCCTGAAACCCGCCCTTTCTATTATGCCGGCACCTGCCATGGCCTCCCTCACCAGGTATGGAAAGGAATCGAAGTGCTGGAGCAGCAGGCTGTGATAGACTGAAAGGACGGAGAGCACTTCCCTGGCATCCCTGTCCCTGCCAGAGAGGTGGAGGTCAAGGGCCCTCATGAGGAACGGTGCAGACAGTGGGTCGGGCATGCAGCCATGGAAACCCATAGCCAGCTCTTCGATGAATGAGGAGCCGAACCTGCCTGAGAGGAGAGGCACCCGGCTGGATAGGAGGTCTGCGATCCTCCTCTCCTCCCCCAGGGATGCCTCCACCTTCAGTGCACAGATTCGGCCAGTCCGCAGCATGCCTTCAAGAGTGCTCCCCTGTGGCACTGAACCGTAGACCTGGAGGATGAAGGGCGCGCCTGAGCGCTCAATGATTTTCATGGATATATCATAGACTCTCTCTTCCTCGCTGCGAAGCGGGGACTGCACGGGCGAGTTCACTACGTAACCTGATACCTTATACCCTGCCAGAGCCCCCATGATCCTGAGGGAGGAGTTGTACGAGGATGCGGATACGTTAACGTAAATTGAAAAGCTGGTGCCGAAGGTGCGTGCAATATGCCTTGCCGTGAGGACGCGTTCGTGGTCCGCCAGCTTGTAGTACTCACCTCCGATCATGTGGATGGCAGCATTCCCCACACCGTTCTCGCGGAGCCAGGAGAAAATCCCACCGTAACAGTCGCAGGCCACCTCACCGTCCTCGGAGAAGAGTGTTGGTATGGCGGGTATTACCCTGTCCATGGCTGCACATCGGTTGTAGATAAAAGTTCTGCGTACAGAAAGGTATGGATAGGGTAGTATATGCCGGTGAAAAGATATTTAACAAAAACATGTGTACATGTGAGGATATGAGATTCAATATTCCACAGGACGAGGGGTTCGCAATCATCAACTTCACCATCACGCACGAGGACTGCTGGACAAACCTCATAGCGTCATACAAGGCACAGATCACAACTCTCTACACGAGATCAGATCCTGAGAAGGACAACATATACGGCATCATACAGCTGCGGCTGAGAAACTCGTCCGACCTGAGGCCCCTGCTAAGGTCGATAAGGAAGAGCGACACACTTTACGATGTCATCTCAGTCTCGAGGGTGACCGACGAGATCTTCAAGCTGAACATAAGCGAGAGGTTCCACGGCATGGTATCCGGCATACTGAACTCTTATCCAGTTATTATGAGGACGGACCTGGTTGAGGGGGGCCTTGAGAACATATCCATAGTGGTAGAGAAAAATTTCGTCAGTGACATAAGGAGCAGGCTGGAAAGGCTGGGAGAGGTGAAGAGGTTCGTCTCCAGGGAGATCGACCCCAGGTCCATGGTTGGAGTTGCCATGGTGCTCACGCCCCAGGAGAGGGAGGTCGTCATGAAGGCGCTGGACAGCGGGTACTACGACATACCCAAGAGGGCACACCTCGAGGACCTGACCAGGGTAACTGGCCTGTCCAAGGCGACGGTTGAGGAATACCTGAGAAAGGCGGAGCGCAAGATCATGATGAAGGTCCGGGACACACTGAAGTGTTCCTAACATTTATGGATGCCACTTTATTTTTTGCATTCCCCTGAAGTCAGTATGGAGAGCCTCAAGAGCACAGGCCTGAAGATCAGCGGCCTATCAGTGGAGAGGGTTGAGAGGGCCACCCAGCCCGTGTATCCTTATGTGAAGCCCACAGACCCTTACAAGGATTTCCTGGGCGAGGTCTCGCCGGTGGACGCTGCGCTGATGCACGAAGTTGCGTTCCTGAGACTGGGGCTGGAGGACGGGTCTTACAGCCTCATGGCTGTATCCAGGCAGGTGGCTGACTTTGCCATGGGAATATCGCACCTCCTGAAGGGGAGGGAGGCCAGCGACATCAAGGCGACCTGGGACATGCTCTACAGGTACACACTGCCCGTTGGAAGGGCGGGCCTTGCCATGCATGCCCTGAGCGCCATCAATGTCCTCATGTACGATGCGCTCGCCAGGAGCCTGTCCGTCCCGGTGTACACACTCCTGGGAGGGCCAACCAGGGAAAGGATACGGGCCTATGCGAGCCACCTCCACCCCCTGCCAAAGGATGAACTGGAGAAAGAGGCGCTGGGCTACGTGGAGGAGGGCTACAGGGCGATGAAGATGAGGTTCATAGCCGGTCCAGCCGACCCCTTCGGTGTGGAGAAGAACCTGGAGCTCCTGAAGACGGTGAGGGAAGCCATAGGGTATGACATAGAACTCGCCGCGGACGCCTGGATGTCGTGGAACGTGAACTTTGCCGAGAGGATGCTGAGCAGGGCGGAGAGGTACGAATTGTCATGGATGGAGGAGCCCCTCCTCCCTGATGATTTTGAGGGTTACAGGTACCTGACGAGGAGGGTAGGGACAAGGATTTCTGCAGGGGAGCACCACTACCACGTGTACGATTTCCTGAGGCTCCTGCAGTCAGGTGTCAGGATACTCCAGCCCGACGCCCTGTGGGTCGGTGGAATCACGCCAATGATGAAGGTCGCCGCACTCGCAGAGGCCTTTGGTGCGGTCGTGATACCGCACACCAGCAACATATACAACCTCCACTGCATAATCTCAGAACCGGTGCACGTCACACCCATGGCTGAGTACCTGACAAAGTACAGGGAGTGGCTGGAGCAGCATGCTGTGAACCTGCCGAAACCGCATGGAGGCTTCATAACCCTCTCCAGGGAACCGGGCTTCGGAGTGAAGTATGACTTCGAGTGACACATTCCACGTGAAGATATTCAAGGTGGGAAGGTGCCAGGTGCCGGGCCCTGAGGTGACTTGGATGAGGGGGTGGGACACCTGGGAGGAGCTTCACTTCCACATGGTGCTGGCCTACAACGATTCCACGAACTTTCTGATCAACACCGGCCTTCCTGAGGACCTGAGCGTGAGGAACAGGGAGATGGTACTCTTTGCAGGCGAAAGGGCGGTCTTCGAAGCACGGGATTCTGTTTCCATGCTCAGTGCTGCAGGCTTCAGGCCGGAGGAGATAAGGAACCTGAGCGTCACACCCATACAGGACTACACCGTTGGCAGGATGGCGGAGTTCAGGAATGCCAGGATATTCCTACCAAAACGTGGGTGGGTAGAGGATGTGGTGGCGCAGGAGGATGCTGAGATCAAGAACAGGGATCTGTTCATGCCGCCGGGAGTCCTGAGTTACATAATGTTCGAGGCCCGTGAACGCCTCGTTATCTATGAGGATGTGGATAGCGAGCTGGTACCCGGCATCAGGGCCATACAGGTCGGGTGCCACCACAGGTCGAGCGTCATCTTCGTGGTAAGGACGCCGGCCGGCGAGGTCGCCTTCACTGATGCGGCGTTCAAGAGAAAGAACGTGGAGACGATGAGGCCCATAGGGATTGCGGAGGACCTCAGGGAGTGCCTGAGGGCTTACAGGATGCTGAAGGGCATGAGGTTCTTCGCCCTGTACGATCCGGACACACCGGAAGGCGACATTGCTTAGCCAGTCCAATTTAAGGTGGAAAACAGAGCCGCCAACCCCCTGTGGAGTTCAGTACCGGCAGCTCTGAACCGTGATCGCGTCCATCCAGTTGGCGTTCCTGCGCACACCGCTGCGGGGAACCGGTGCCATGCACTTCCAGCGAATGCCTGGAAATGCCCAGATAATATGGGTACCGCAGTAAAAGAAAGCTGAGCGAGCCTGAAAAAATTGAAGGGCGAATTTTAAAGGGGCCTATATCAGCCTACCACCTCACTGTCCCTGGAGGTCTCCTCGAGGGATCTGCCCTCTGTCTTCACATAGAAGGGCGCGACCCTTGACATGACCCCGACCACTATGAGTGCAAGCAGGAAGAACGTCCCCGCTATCCATCCAATGTACTCCACATGCTGGCCGTTCGCACCCACTATGAGCGGCGTGAACAGGCCGAATATGCCTGCCTCGAAACGCATAGTGAACCAGACGAAACCCTGGCCAGAGTCCCTTATGCTCGTGGGGAAGTGCTCTATCGAGAGTAGCCTGGTTATTGGCCACACACCGAGCCCCTGACCTATTCCGAACAGGAGGAAGGACACCAGTAGTACGGCCACGTTCCTCAGGAACGGAGGATAGACGAGCAGGTAGAATGAAACCATGGACATTGCCGCACTTATCAGGTAAAGTGGTACACGGCCCACGTTCAGCCTGTCAGAGAGGAAGTAGAATATCAGGAGACCTGGGACTATCGCACTGCCGAAGTATATTGCCTCGAAGGCGAACGTTGCCCTTGCGGAGACAAGGTGCAGTGAGTTGAATATGTAAGGGAAGAATTCGCCGTAAGTCGATGCCGGGATGCCCCACATCAGGTACAGGAACCATGCGAAGGCCACAAAGCTGCCGTATTTTGTGAAGAGCTCCACATACTGGTGCCTGCTGTATGATTCCTTCCTCTCTGCACCCGTTGCGTTGATCCCAAGCTGCTTCAGGGTATTCCGCACTTCCTCATTCTCACCCTTCATTATCTGGAACCTCGGGGACTCTGCGAGCCTGCGCCTCATGAACCAGGAGAAGATCGCAACGAGGCCCAGGAGTATCCATATGACCCTGAAGAGCACCATACCTGTGTTCACAAGGGCTATGGATATGCCAAGCTCGATGAGGACGCCCACGTACCACATCACATTCGTTATGGAGAATAACCTGCCCCTGCTCCTCTTCGGGGCGAACTCAGATATCAGGCTCCAGGAGGTCGGGACATCGGCGCCCACTGCAATGCCTATGAGTGCATAGAATATCATGGCCCACACGGTGTTGATCATGCGTGTCGGGAAGACTCCGGTGATGGCAAGGAGTATCGATGCCACTGCGTATATTATCATATCGACCTGATAGATGTACTTCCTGCCATATAGGTCACCGAGCCTCCCGAACGCCAGCGCGCCGAATGCTGTGCCCAGGAGCGTGATCAGTGCCGGCAGCCCGTCCTCGAAGGTGGTGAAGTGGAGGAGGGCCGAGATCGCCCCAAGTGTTATACCTGTGCCCGCGAACATCCCAGCGTCCAGGAAGTCCCCAAGGGAGGCTATAAAAGTCCAGCTGAAGTGCCTTGAGGAAAGTTCTGCGTTGTCGAGGTTTTCAATCTCAGTCATCGGAACCGACCATTTTTTTAACACCATGAAATATATTAATAACAGTCCAAACTAATATGTACTTAGGTGTGCGCGTCGCCAGATCCCATTTTAAAAAGAGAGGTATTAAGAACAGTATTGCCTGGCGTAGAGCTGCAACTATGAAAGTGTTTTCAGTTAAGAGCGGGCAGAATCTTGAATGAGGGACTGCCTGCCTTAAAGAAACTATGGGTGCATTTCATAAGAGAAATGATCTAGTTCAACATGTCTCTGGAGGAACTTTAGATTCCATGCAGAGAACAGGCACTGTTGGTTATTTCTTGCCTGTCTTCGTGGCAGTGCTCTTTCCATATGCAAGGATGCCGTAACCTGAAAGGCTCGACGTCTCCTCCAGCCTCTCGTTCTTTGTCTCCTTTATCGCGAACAGCGTCAGTACCATGCCTGCCACAGATATGGAGCCAAGAATGAGCATGAGGTTCGGAACTCCCATGGAGGCCATTATGGAAGGAAGCATGAGCGTGAACAGGCCAGCGCCGAACTTGGCAGATCCTGAGGCTATCCCGTGCCCCGTGGTCCTTATCTCTGTTGGGAAAAGCTCGGTTGGGAGTATGAACGTGGTGGTGTTTGGCCCGATGTTACCGAACAAGAATGAAACACCGTAGAGCGCTATGAACATGTATATTGCGTCCAAGAGTCCCCTGTAGTGCGTAGCAATGATGAAATAGACAGCTGCCATCACAGAGAACCCGAGCCACTGCAACGTCTTCCTGCCGACCCTGTCTATGGTGCCCACAGCGATCCAGTACCCCGGCACAGAGAACACAGAGGCGATGAGGGCGTTGCCTATTGCTATGTTCAGTATAGTGGCCCTTATGTTGCCCACGACTGTGCCGTATCCCAGGTAGGAGAGGACGAGGCCGTTGTTTATAGATGTCCCGTAAAATGCCATGTCGAAGAGAAACCAGCTGCCCGCTGTGCCGAGTATTGGAAGCCAGTACCTGCTGAGCCTTACCTTCTCCCTGGCCTCGGGGCGCTCAGACGAAACTACCCTGAACCTGGGCGTCTCGTCAACCTTTGACCTGAAGTATATTACGGCCGCAGACGGTACCGCCCCTGCCCCCAGCATGACCCTCCAAGCCACACCGAGGGGCAGGAAGGCCACACTAAGCACACCGACCATGGCACCCAGGAGGAGGCCGAAGCCCTGCATGGCAAATACCATGGATACCAGCTTGCCCCTGTGCCTTATGCCGGAGTACTCGCTCATGAGCGTGGAACTGACAGGGTAGTCACCACCTATGCCCATGCCCAGGAAGAACCTTGAGGCCATCAGCATGGGGACACTGCTTGAGAAAGCGGAAATGAGGGCAAATGCGGTCATTATGGACAGGTCGACAACATACATGACCTTTCTCCCGAACCTGTCCGCCATCCTGCCGAATACGAAGGCACCGATGAAAGCGCCGAAGAGTGCGATGGAGCCAAGAAGGCCCTCCTCCAGTGTGACAGATGAGATGTGGAGCCCCAGGAAGGAGACCTGGGCTGAGCTGAAGATGTTGTGCGAAGCCGTTATTCCGAAAAACGATACCAGGATTGGCAGGGCCGTGCTGAGGACGAAAAGGTCATAGGCGTCTGTCAGGAAGCCCATGCCGGATATGAAGACCATCCTTAGGTGGAGGCGGGTTATGCCAGACCTGTCATACTTATCAAGCAACTCCCTTGACCCTAACTCCATTACAGTATGTGATCACTGTTAAGGGTAATAAGTGATCCACTATATTCTATATCCACCTATATAGCCACTTTGAGTATTTAGAGTTGGTGTACACTATATAGTATACGGGAAAATGGTCCTGCAGGTACGCATAGGCAAAGGTTATCACAGGGGCCACCCTAACCCCAACGTGTTCACGAGGAGAGGAGACCAGGGAGAGACAGACACTGGGTCGAGGAAGAGGGTCGCAAAGTCCTCTTCCCTGATAAACCTTGAGGGAACGATAGACGAGACAATATCGTTCATAGGCTTCGCAACGGTCAAGACCAGGTGGGAAGATATCAGGCAGGACCTCAGGACGGTTCAGGAAGACCTGTTCACAATAGGAGAAGAAATAACGAGCGAGGGGGCCGGAAGGCACATCGACAGGTCTAGGGTTGACTGGCTGGAGGAGAGGACGCTGGAATACAGGAAGGAGATAGGCAGGATCGACCTATTCGTGGTGCCGGACGGGTCAGAGGAGGCAACTTCCCTGCACATATGCAGGACGGTCGTGAGGAGGCTTGAGAGGCTCGCTGTCTCACTAAGGACGGAGCTGGGCTTCGAAGGCACCATACTAGCGTACCTGAACAGGCTCTCCTCGCTCCTCTTCATGATGGCACTGGCAAGCAACAGGAGGCTCGGGATAACCGAGAGGATATGGAGGTTCAGGAAGGAAGGGGACTGAGGCCCAGGCCCTGGAGGAACTCCTCCCTGTCCACAAGCCTGAAGGGGCCATACATGGGGCCCAGGGACCTGATGACTGACTGTATGTAGAGCTTTCTGTCCACGCTAACCCAGCCCATCACGGATGGCGAGAGGCCGCAGGGGTTGATCCTGTAGAATCCATTCATTGCAGCCTCCGATGTGTTCAGTGCAGAGCCATGGAAGCTCACTTCCCCATCTATCGCAAGGCCTATGGAGCAAACCTTCCTGCCTGACACCCAGATGCCCGGTTCCGATCCCCTGTAGGCATGTATGCCCTGGTCCTCCAGGGCGTCTATGACCGACTGCTCCACGGATCTGATAAGGAGGCCAACGTCCCTCCTCCCCTCACGCATAACGCTGAAGACGTAGTAGGCCACTATCTGGTCTTTGCAGTGGTACGTCACGTCGCCTCCCCGCTCCACCTCTATCACATCTACGCCGGAGTAGTTCGACCTTTCCGCCTTCCTGCCTATCGTGTACACTGGAGGATCATGATCGCAGAAGAGGATCGTGTTGCCGACCCTCCCCTCCTTCCTGAGTGAGACGAGGTTTCTCTGGATGGAGTGGCAGTAACTGTATTCGACTGTGCCAAGGTCAACCGCGAGGTTTGAAGTGGAGTGGCTTTCCATACTGCTCCTCCGCACTCTCCTTTATACCCTCCGAGACCGTTGGGTGCGGGTGTATCGTCAGGCCTATGTCCATGGCGTTGAGCCCAGACTCAACAGCCAGCGATATTTCGGATATCATCTCCGAGGCATGTGGGGCCACTATGGCTCCACCGTTGATGTTCCCCTGCTCGTCGAAGTAGAGCCTGTAAGCACCTGTGGTCTCGTTCAGGCCCAGCGACCTGCCATTGGCGGCCAGCGGGATGGATGTTGCCCTGCCCTCAAGAGCGCCAGTGTAGGCGACCTCGGGGTCGCTGAATATCACGAAGGGCATGGCTCTGTAGTCCACCACGGTGTCAACTCCGCATATATTATCGGCAACAACATCGGCCTCATAATATGCTTTGTGGGCCAGCATGGGGCCCGTTGTGACGTCGCCTATTGCCCATACACCGTCCACGGAAGTCCTCTTCCTGCTGTCCGTCCATATGAACTTGCCGTCCATCCTGAGGCCCAGGTTCTCGAGGCCGAAGCCCTGTGTGTTCGGGGTCCTGCCCACAGTGACCAGGAGTTCCTCTGCCTCCAGCACCGTTCCGTCGTCGAGCGTGGCCTTCACCCTGCCCTCCTTAACCGCAGATGCGACCTTCCTGCCTGTGTATACGTTCACCCTGAGCTCAGATAGGCGCCTCTCCACCAGCTTCACGATCTCCCTGTCCACTCCAGGTAGCACAGAGGGCATCATCTCCACTATTGTCACAGACGACCCAAGCTTGGAAAGTGCCGTTCCGATCTCTATGCCTATGTAGCCACCGCCAACTATGATTATGCTCTCAGGGATGCGCTTCATGTCCAGGACTTCCCTGTTGTGCATCGCCCACTCCATTCCCCTCAACTTCACAGGAGAGGAGCCTGTTGCTATTATGAGGTTGCTGCACGACAGTGTCCTTCCCCCCACTGTGACAGTGTTCCTGTCCACTATCCTGGCCTCGCCCTGCACGATCTCCACGCCGTATGACCTGCATAGTACCTCGACGCCGCCGGTGAGGCGCCTGATCATGTTCCACTTCCACTCCTGCCACCTCTCCATGTCGATCCTGAGGTCGAGGCTAACGCCAGGCAGCGATCTAAGGTAGTGGATCGAGTTGGCCATCTCTATGAGTGCCTTTGACGGTATGCACCCGTAGTTAAGACACTCCCCGCCTATCCTGTCCTTCTCAACCAGGGCTACCTTCTTGCCCTTCTGGCCGAGCCTTATGGCTGCAGCATAACCCCCAGGCCCGGCGCCTATTATCACCGCATCGTATTCCGGCATCAGACCACCATGAAGAGGTACGGGTTCTCTATGAGCTCTTTGAGCCTTATCAGGAACCTTGTGGCCATGGCACCGTCTATGAGCCTGTGGTCGCAGGAGAGAGAGCAGTACATGAAGAAGCGCTCTCCTTCCTGGAATGCCCTGTGCATGGCAAGTATTGCGACCTCAGGGTAGTTTATTATGGGTGTGGAGAAGAGGCCACCTATGCTGCCAACATTCGATACTGTGAAAGTTGATCCCTGCACCTCCTCCAGTGTCAGCTGGCCCTTCCTTGCCCTCTCCGCTAGGTCCCTGACCTCGCTTGCTATCTGCATGATGCTCTTCCTGTCAGCGTCCTTCACCACGGCCACTGTGAGGCCCTGCTCCGTGTCAACCGCCATGCCTATATTGTACCTCTTCTTCAGCAGGTACCTCCTGTTCGCCTCGTCGTATATCGCGTTCAGGTACGGGTAGTCCCTGAGGGCCACGCTCACTGCCTTTATGAACATTGACGTGTATGTCACCCTGCTGCCCCTCTTCCCGAGGTCGTCTATTATCGCTTTGAGGTGGGTCACGTCGAACCTCTCGCTGACCATGAAGTGGGGCATCTCACTCTTGGCCTTGGACATCTTCTCGAATATGAGGCGCCTGAGACCCCTTATTTCGAGGATCTGATCCTCCTCAGCAGTAACCATTTGAGTGCTCACTTTTGCAGTCTCGCTTCTTGTGGCCCTAGCACTCTCCGCTGCCCTGAGGTCGTCAAGTGTCACTCTGCCGTTCGGCCCCGATCCCTTGATCACAGTGAGGTCTATGCCCCTCTCCCGGGCGATGCGCCTCACCGCTGGCGAGGCGAGGACACGGGTGGCCCCTGCTGGCCTCTGTACCTGCACCGGCACCTCACGGGCCTCCTTTGCCTCCGCCGGCTTAGGAGACGCCACTTCGCCTTCCGTGCTTATCTCTATGAGGACTGTGCCGACCTTCACCACAGAGCCTTCAGGGTACTTTATCGATTTCACCACTCCTTCGATAGGAGAGGGTATCTTGACTGTGACCTTGTCAGTCATGACCTCTACCATGTCCTGGTCTTTCCTTATGCGGTCTCCTTCCCTGACGTGCCACTTCACTATTTCACCTTCAGATACGCCTTCCCCTATGTCCGGTAGCCTGAACTCGTACATGCTGTCACCTGAACTCCATTACCCTCTTTATTGCTGCCAGTATCCTCCTCTCGTTTGGAAGGTAGATGTCCTCCAGCCTGTATGGAAACGGCGTGTCCGGCCCAGTCACCCTGACTATCGGTGCATAGAGGTACTCTATTGCCCTCTCCGCAATCAGGGCAGAGACCTCTGCACCGAGGCCCAACGTCCTGGGGGCCTCGTGAACTATCACGACCCTCCCAGTCTTCTTCACACTCGATATGATCGTCTCTATATCCAGGGGCCACAGCGTCCTGAGATCGATGACGTCCGCGTTTATGTTGCCCCCCTTCACCGTGGCCATGACCGTGGGAACCATCGAGCCGTAGGTTATTATGGACACATCATCGCCAGTGTTGAGGACACCCGCCTTACCCAGTGGCACCCTGAACTCCTCCTCCGGCACCTCCACCTTCTGCGACCTGTAGAGGCGCTTGGGCTCCAGGAAGATCACGGGGTCGTCGAGGTCGAGCGAGGAGTTAAGGAGGCCCTTCGCATCGTAGGGGTTCGATGGGCTCACCACCGTGAGGCCGGCTGTGTGGACGAAATATGACTCGCCGCTCTGTGAGTGGTAGAGCCCGCCCTTTATGCCTCCACCAACTGGCGTCCTGAGTACCAGGGGCACACTGTTCGCCCCGCCAGTCCTGTACCTGATCTTGGCCATCTGGTTCACTATCTGGTCGAACGCAGTGTATATGAAGTCCTGAAACTGTATCTCCGGCACCGGCCTGAGGCCCTCCAGAGCCATGCCTATTGCCATTCCCACGATGCCAAGCTCTGCCAGTGGAGTGTCTATGACCCTCTCAGGGCCGTACTTGGCCTGGAGCCCGTCGGTGACCCTGAAGACGCCGCCGTCCCTGCCAACATCCTCGCCCAGTATCACTATCCTGTCATCGCCTGCCATCCTCTGGTCCAGAGTGGAGTTTATGGCCTGAACCATGTTCATCATCATAGTATCTCCTCCATCTCCTCCTTCAGGTTCCAGGTCATCTCCTTGTAGACGTCATCGAAGAGCGTCCTCGGCTCTGGGGCCGGTACCTTTTCAAGCTCCTCGAACCTAGAGTCGACCAGTTTCTTGGCCTCCTCCCATAGCTTTTCGGACTTCTCTTTTGTTATGTACCCTAAGGCTATGAGGCTCTTCTCCGCAATGACAAGGGGGTCCTGGTCGCTCCCCTCTTCAATGGCGTTATCCCTGTACTTGCTCGGGTCGTCAGATGTGGAGTGCGGGCCCATCCTGTAACTGACAGCCTCCACCAGGTACGGCCCCCTCCCGGACCTCACGTACTCGACCGCCTCCCTGCAGACCCTGTATGTCCTTATGAAGTCGTTGCCATCTACCTTCGCACCAGGCATGCCGTAGGCCTCGGCCTTCTTCCATACCTCTACCTTCGACTGCTTCTCGTATGGAAGAGATATGGCCCAGCGGTTGTTCTCGCAGACGAAGAGGACTGGAAGGTTGTAGACGGAGGCAAAGTTCATTGCAGCGTGGAAGTCGGGTGTGGACGATGCCCCATCGCCGAACGTTGCTGCGACTATGCCGGGAAGCTTCCTGTAGCGCCTGGCATAGGCAGAGCCAACAGCAAGGGGCAGGTTGGTTCCCACCGGGCTCGGGACAGAGAAGAAGTTGCCCTCGGTGGCCATCAGGTGGCTCGGCATCTGCCTCCCCTTTGCCAGGTCCCTAGCGTTCCCGAATATCTGGTTTAGGATAATATCTATGTCAACACCCCGGTATATCATCAGGGTGATGTCCCTGTAATACTGGAAGACCCTGTCCTCTGGACGTAATGCCATGCCGAGGCCAGCCTGCGTGGCCTCCTGCCCCATCGACGGCACATAGAAGCCCACACGGCCCTGCCTCTGCGCAGTCATTATCTTCTTGTCCAGCGTCCTCCCCAGGACCATCGCGCTGTACGCCCTCACGAAGAGTTCCTTTTCCTCCTGCTCACTCACAACCTCTGACATGTTCAATACCTCCTGGATACCCAGGCCTCTGCCGCCCTGTATGAAGAGCGGACCAGCGGCCCGGATGCAACGTAAGAGAAACCCTTGGAATACGCAACCCTCTCCATTTTCCTGAAGCGCTCCATGCTGCTGTACTCCACCACGGGCATCTGCCTCCTGCTCGGCCTTAGGTACTGGCCTATGGTCACTATGTCGACACCCGCCTGGCGGAGGTCGTCCAGGGCCCTTTCAACCTCCTCATCTGTCTCTCCCAGGCCAAGCATTATAGACGACTTCGTGGTTATGCCCGACCTCTCCTTGATGTAGCGGAGCACGTGGAGAGACTGCCTGTATGATGCCCTCCTGTCACGCACTGAAGGAGTGAGGCGTTCCACGGTCTCTATGTTATGCGCGATCACGGACGGCTGCGCATCGATCACGATGTCCAGGAGATCCTCCCTCCCCTGGAAGTCTGGTATCAGGACTTCAACCACTGCACCGGTCTTCTTCACCTCCCTTATGACACTCGCGAAGTGCGATGCGCCCTGGTCAGGCAGGTCGTCCCTGTCCACAGAAGTTATGACGACATAGTCAAGGCCCATGGCAATGACACTCTCGTACACCTTCCTGGGCTCATCGGGGTCAAGTGGCATGGGGTGTCCGTGCGTCACGGAACAGAAGCGGCATCCCCTGGTGCAGATGCCGCCCATGATCATGAAGGTGGCGGTGCCGCTGTCCCAGCACTCCGCGATGTTGGGGCACCTGGCCTCCTCGCACACAGTGAAGAGCGCCCTGCTCCTGAGCGTCTTCTTTATGTGGGCATAATTCTCACCGCCTGGGATGTATACCTTTGCGTATTCCGGTTTCACGTGTACGTATGCACTCTGTATATTCTAATCTATCGTTCAGCCTACTGAAAAATGCCCCTGCATGTATATTTTTCTCAATTCAGTGATCCCCGGGACCCTCACGATCACTTTTTCCGGTTTTATATGAGTATTTTACATTGTGCTTTTATTCTAGTTGAATATTTTGCATAGACACTCCATAGCGGTCATGGTGCACTGCCCGTCCTGGGGCCGCGCGGCCTCCCCTGCCTGACCATGGAGAACACAAGGAGGAAGGTTGTCACAACGGTGGCCACAAGCACCGTTACCAGCTGTAGCATGCCGTGTATCGATGAGGACACGTTGACCAAGTGCCTTATGGAGAGCGCGGGCAAGAGGATGTAGTTTCCACTGACAGCCGTAATTGCGCCGGCATATATGATGAGCGCAGCGACGGGCATTACCCATGACCTCCCGCCTGTGAGCGTGATGGCGATCAGGGTGTAGAATACAAAGAAGACAAGCGGTAGAGACTGGAATGGCTCTATGAACATAACGGGTGGCAGGGGCACGTTGAGGCCCAGTATTGTCAGCGGGATCTGGAGGACGACTATGACGAACACGGGCATGGAGAGGAGGAACACGAGGAGCTTCGTCCTGCTCAGCAGGCTTATGGAATAGCTCATAAGGTAATACGCAGTGAGGTCGATGAGGAAGAAGCCCACGGAGAGTATATCCGATACAGACGAGACCCTTGACTGCAGGCGGCCGCTTGAAAGCTGGAGGAAGAAGTGCAGGGCCACCGTCAGGACTATTGAGGTGACAAACAGGATTGATGCTATGCGGAGGTAAAGGTACCGCCTGTCCCTTCCTGAGGGCCTTGAGGTGTACAGGAGGTTTGCAGAGAAGGCCCTGGCCCACACGTCCTGGGTGGAGAAGAAGACAGCTGGCACCGGCAGCTTGGATTCCGAGTCGAACACATGCCGCACCAGCCTGGCCCCGGCCTGACCACCCGGTACCTGGAAAATAAGGGCATATTTGCCGTCGACGGAAAAGGCCTCGGAGAAGTCCCTAGTGTAGACTGGCGTTATGCCAGCGGAGAGGAGCTCCCTGCAGAAATGGAGCATGAGAGGGTTCATGTCCTCCTGGACCCTGGCGACAACCCAGAATGCCTTTCTCCTTGTCTTGCCGGCCAGGGATTCGCTGACCTGCGAGATCGTTTCACGTACTATGTCATAGCCACCACTCCCCATCACCTTTTGATCAGATCCCGCGTCCCCGAATATTGAGACAGCCTGCGATTCCTTCCTTATTATGTTCAAACGCCTATTTACCCCTGGCCAGATTGTATAGGTTTTGGCCATAATAAATGTGATGCGGGCCATTCAGAGGTCGTTTCAGCCCGGGACTGTGGCCAAAGGCCATATCTGCCCTGACATGCCCGAACTCTGAGCCTGCGTGTAAGACCAACCTATTTATAAGTGGAATGGCTCTTTAACCGTGGACGTGAAGGTGGGGATGAAGATCCCTCCCCAGCTCTGCATGGTGTGCAGGGGAGGGAAGCTGCTGTGCGGCCTGACGTTCTGCCCCATCGAGGTGGCCAACACACTGAAGCCCAGGGTTACGAGCGTGACAGGGAACGAGGTATACGGGTCGTCGCCACCGTCTGTGTTCGTGGGCCGGCACAGCTACCCCAAGGTGAGGGTTTACCCATCGGCCCCTCCGGTCGTGGGGGACACAATGCTCTACGAAGATTCCGGCAGGTGGCTCTCCATGGACATGGAGGAGTTCCTCTCCATGAGGCTATCCCTGCTCCGGGGCGGCATGCAGGTGAGGGACGTTTCAGTGGCAAACCCGGACTACACGATGCAGGAGATACAGGTCATGGCCATCTCCTCCAGGCCTGTGGAGATCGACATGAGGGTCTCGAAGCCGTTCAGCGAGAGGAGTGTGAGGCTGAGTGAGGACACGCCTCCCATGGGCCCCTCTGCACCCCTGCAAAAGATCGCCATATCAGAATCTAAGGCGGACCAGAGGGTAGAGAAGGCCTTCTACGACACCGATCTACTGGCCAGTGAGGCCATGTCATCGCTCTACAGGAGCGGTGTCACGGTCAGCCAGCTGACCAGGGCTCTCAGCGTGGGTGCCCTCGGCACGGGCAGGAGGAGAAGACTAGTGCCGACAAGGTGGGCCATCACCGCTGTTGACAGCACACTCTCAGATGCCCTTGTAAGGAGGATAAAGGGTTACAGCGAGCTCGGGGAGTTCCTGGTCTTCAGGAGGGAGACGCCTGGCAACCTCTTTGTGGGCATACTCGCACCTTCAACATGGAGGTACGAGTGGGGCGAGGCCTGGTTCCCAGGGAGCACATGGAATCTCTGGGGAACGAACCCGGAGGTCATGATCGATTACGAGGATTACCGGGGGCGTGACACCTACCCTGACATAGGTGGGTGCTACTACGCGGCGAGGCTCGCTGTGGCCGAGTACCTCGACGCTGTGAGGAGGCAGGCAGCGCCCATCCTGTGGAGGGAGATCTATCCCAGCTTCAACCTGCCCGTGGGGGTGTGGTACGTCAGGGAGAACCTGAGGGAGATGTTCAGATCCAAGCCGGAGAGGTTCTCCTCACTGGCAGAGGCGCTCCGGCACGCAAGCATCGGGATGAGGGTACCGCTTGAGAAGTGGGTCTCCAGGTCACATGTGGTCAAGGCCCTGCGTTCGGTGACGCTTGACCACTTCATGGGTGACATGCATGATGGTGATCGAGGCTGAGGCCAGGAGGGCACTCTCACGCTCCGGGATGCCCGAGAACGACTATGCGCTGAACCCGTACCTTGGCTGCCAGCACGCCTGCGCCTACTGCTACGCCATGGATATGACGCGCTTCCCGGATGGTGCGGCATGGGGGGACTTCGTGATAGTCAGGAAGAACATCGTGAGCCTACTGGAGGCGGAGATAAAGGGGAAGAGGAGAGGGATAGTGGCCCTGGGCACCATAACAGATCCTTACCAGGCTGTGGAGGCCAAGTTCAGGCTTTCCAGGGGGTGCGAGGAGGTACTGCTCAGGAACGGGTTCTACACAACCATACAGACCAAGTCACCTCTCGTGCTCAGAGACCTGGACCTCCTGAAGGCACACAGGGACATGGTCGATGTTGGCCTGACCATAACGACCCTGGATATGGAGGCGGCCCTCAGGGTGGAGAGGAAGACCCCGTCCCCTGAGGCCAGGGCCCGGGCGCTCAGGGAACTGGCCAGGAACGGGATACGGACATGGATATTCTACGGGCCAATAATAAGGGGATACAACGACAGCAGGGAGGAGGCGGAGAGGATCATAGGGCTGGCAGCAGAGACCAACTCCGAGATCTTCTTCGATAGATACAACAGGCACAGGCTCTCGGACATGGAGATGAGCAGGGTCTTCGGTGGATTGAGCGTGGAGCCCGGCGGTAAGTGGTACAGTGAGATTTCATCATGGATAGTGGAGAGGTGCAGGCGCGAGGGGGTGAGGGTGAGGGTGCAGTGGAAGGAGAGCAGGCACACCCTCAGGTCGACGAGCCTCGACGACTTCTCCGGGCAGTGAACGCCCCCGGTGCAGGGTGGGCCCTTTTCCCCTCAGGGCCAGTCCATGGCACACTTTCCTGTTCTTGGGACAGAAATGCTGGTGGCAAGCCACATGGTATCCTGTATCGCCTCCACAGGCCTCGCATGTGCTCAAGGCCTGAAACTGGGAAGCGTACAAATGGAGGGCAGGAAAGAATATTTATCTAAACTCTCAATGAAGATAGTGGCCAGTACCTGACCATACCTGGCCACGGTGATCACTGCATGACAGTTGTGACTAGCCCCACTCTCCTCTTCATACCGGAGTCTGAACTCATAGTGGACTATGTGCTCTCATTCGCGGCCCTCGCCTTTGTCCTCGTATCGTGGTACCTGATCTACAGGAGGGCAGGGATAACCCTGGGCATGGCGCTTTCATACTTCAGGTCAGACTGGAGGGGTTTCCTCTCCAGGGTCTTCGTTTACGGCTTCTTCCACAGGAAAAACGTGAAGAACCGTTACGCCGGCACCATGCACGTACTGATATCCTACGGTATCCTGATACTGTTCATAGCGACCGCCCTCATCTTCCTGTCCCACGACATTGTGAAGCCGGTCGCGCACCACGGCATACTGAACGGTGGCTTTTACCTGAACTTTGAGTTCTGGGCCAACCTCGGGGGCGTCATGCTGCTGGCCGGCACCCTCATGGGCCTGGTAAGGAGGGGCAGGGGTAAGGTGATGCTCGAGACAACGGAGCAAGACTACATAATCCTCCTGGCACTCCTGGCCCTTGACCTGGAGGGCTTCTTCCTGGGGGCCCTGAAGATATACGCCTTCAGGGAGGGCTTCGATGTGTTCAGGTTCGTTGAGTACCCGCTCAGCTACGTCTATTCCGGCCTTCCATACACCACTGCAATCGTCCTCTACAGGTCTCTCTGGATGGCCCATGTGCTAACAGCCTTCGCACTGGCTGTGTACCTGCCCTTCTCGAAGCTGTCGCACATGGTCATGTCACTAATACTCATAGGCGCGAAGAGGCCCAGGGTGAGGGGCGCCATGACCACGCCTTTCCTTCTCACTGAACTCATGGCCTCCGGAAACTTCGACATATCCATAGGCGTGAAGAAGATAAGCGAGCTCCCGAAACTCAAGAAGGCGGAGGCCCTTGCATGCACCAACTGCGGGCGGTGCGAGAGGGCCTGCCCGGCCGTGATGTCAGGTACCGACCTCACTCCCAGGCTCGTTGTCCAGAATATAAAGGCGAACTACACCTCAGACGGTGAAATGACACAAGTTGTGCTCTCCGAGAACGCCACCTGGTCCTGCACGACGTGCCAGGCCTGTGTGGAGGAGTGCCCTGTGCTCATAGACCCACACTCCTTCATCATGGAGACCAGGAGGAACCTTGTCATGGAGAACAGGACAGGCAAGGACATGCAGGCGTACTTCAACAATCTCACTAACACGCGCAACCCCTTCGGGAACCCGCCCTCGGACAGGGATGCTATGCTGCAGTTCGCACCGAAGTTTGACGGGTCGCAGGAGGTGCTCTACTGGGTAGGCTGCATGGGGGCATTCGATCCCAGGGACAACAAGACAGCAAGGGCGATCATAGAGCTCCTTAAAAAGGCAGGCGTTAGCTTCGGCATCCTCGGGTCGGAAGAGGCATGCACGGGCGAAACTGCAAGGAGGATGGGAGAGGAGGGTAGGTTCCAGGAGTTGGCCCTGCAGAACATCGACACATTCAACCGGTACGGGGTGAAGAAGATAGTGACAGCGTGCCCGCACTGCTACAACACCTTCAGGAACGAGTACCCGGAACTTGGCCTGAAGGCCGAGGTGTACCACCACTCACAGTTCCTCTCCTCACTCATAGAGAGCGGTAGGCTGAAGGTGAAGAACAGCGAGGTAGTCACGACTTACCACGACCCGTGCTACCTCGGGAGGATAAACAGGGAGTTCGAGAAGCCCAGGAACATAGTGCAGAGCACCTCAAGGCTGGTGGAGATGGAGAGGTCGCGGGAGAGGAGTATGTGCTGTGGTGCGGGTGGGGGCAACTACTGGTACAAGGTGCAGTCACAGAGGAAGATAAGCCAGATAAGGCTGGAGCAGGCCATGTCCACTGGTGCTAAGAGGCTCGCTGTTGCCTGTCCCTTCTGCATGCCCATGCTTGAGGACGCGGTCAGGACCTCCAACAGCGAGGGCAGGATAGAGGTGAAGGACATAGCAGAGCTCATTCTTGAGAACCTTGCCGATTAACCCTCCTCAGGGGGTTCCACTCCTTAACCGTAGAGAATATCGTTATTGTCTCCGTCTTCGCAATACCCTTTGTTTCCCTGAGCCTGTCGAGGACGAAGTTGCCTATGTCCTCCATGGACGGTGCCCTGACCTTGAGGAGGAGGTCCCACTCACCTGTGACTATATGCACCTCCTCCACCTCCGGCATCTGGGCAACCCTCTTTGCCAGCTCCCGCTGCGTGACCTTCTCGCTGGGGTCGAACTCTACGAATATGTATGCGGTCACCGGGAGCCCTATGAGCTTGTAGTTCGGTATGAATGTGAACCTCTGGATCACGCCCTCCCTGACCAGGTTCTGCATCCTCTCGTAAACTGTCACCCTTGGGATGCCTATGGCGTTCGATATGTCGGATATCTTTTCCCTGCCCCTCTCCGAGAGGTAGCTGAGTATCTTCCAGTCCTTGTCGTCCAGTTCCATCCCGCATGTATATGCCGATAGTATTTAGACATTACGTCTAAAAAATCCCGCCGTAGCATGGAATAATTGACGATTATTCTCATTCTGGAAACGAATGTTAATATTGGATGCTCCGATCTGACATTATGCAGACCTACGATGTAGTATCTTACACCAACGAGCATCTGTCCGACGAGAGGCTGGCCATAGCGCTTAGGGTACACACCACGGTGAGGCAGATCCTGGGGGACTTCTTCAGGTCCAGAGGCTTCATCGAGGTGCCGCCTGTTATTATCTCTCCCCTCACAGACCCCCTGAACCATCCCGTTTACGATCCCTACATAACGTACTATGACGAAAAATACGCCCTGACGAAGAGCATGATATTCCACAAGCACCTCCTCGTCTCGCACTTTGACAAGATATTCACCTTCTCCCCGAACATAAGGATAGAGACCCCCGACAAGGCAGAGACGGGGAGGCACCTGAGCGAGTTCACCCAGATCGATGTGGAGGCAAGGGGGGCCACAAGGGAGCAGATGATGTCCCTGGTCGAAGACCTCATGGTCGAGCTGGTCAGCAAGGTGAAGGAGAAGCACGCGGACGACCTGAGGAAACTGGGGAGGAAGCTCGAGGTACCCAGAAAGCCATTCAGGCGCTACCAGTACCTGGAGGCAGAGAAGGAGTACGGGAAGGACTTCGAGGCTGTGCTGTCAAGGAAGGAGAAGGACATGTTCTGGATAATAGACATACCACTGCAGGCCAGGGAGTTCTACGACAGGGAGGACCCCTCCAGGCCCGGGATACTGGTTGACATGGACCTTATCTATCCGGAGGGCTTCCAGGAAGCGCTGTCTGGTGGTGAGAGGGAATACCAGCTGGACAGGATACTTGAGAGGATAAAGAAGAAGGGGCAGACCGAGGAGCAGTTCAAGTGGTACATAGAGTTCGCCAGGCGTGGCCTTCCGCCCTCTGCGGGCTTCGGCATAGGCATAGAGAGGCTCGTGCGCTACATATGCGGCTTCAAGAGGATAGACGACGTGCACCCGTTCCCGAAGGTCCCGGGGAAGTTCTCACTGTAGGATGCCCATAAGATTGAGGGCTTCCAAAATAAATATTTTTTATTTCAATAAAATTGTTCCACACAGTTCCGCAGATGCCACGGTATCTTCACGGTGGCGCCAGGAGGTGCTGCGGCACTGCAAGTATTCCGGTTACAGCCGCGAGGACAGAAGCCACGACCAGTGCAAGCCAGAAGAGGACGAGGACGACGGTCCATCCCTTCGAGACGTTCTGCTTTCCCGGGAGGGAGTCGTATATGAGAGTGGTCGGGAATGTCAGGACACCTGCGATGCCGAATGCCAGGTAGAGGCCCAGCATGGCGATCGGGCTCGATGTCATGTGGTCAAGGTATGCGTTGTAGCCGTAGTATATGGCCATGAGGCCTGCGAACAGTGCTATTATGCCAACGTACTGCAGCTTTTGCTTCATGTATATCGCAATGGCCATGCCTATTATTATGAGGCCCAGGAGCGTGTAGGGGTCGTAGAAGAGTATGTTGTAACTGCCCGGCAGTGGCCATGTCATCTCGCCGTAGATACCCATTACGGTTATGAATAGGCCCAGCACGAGCAGCGGGAAGAAGCCTGGGTAGAGGGCGGACTCAACATCCGCGTTCCTGGAGCGCCTGTACTGAAGGTACGTCATGCCCGTCATGTATATGGCGAGCACGCCAACCAGAGCGAGGGTGAACAGCTCCAGGGCAAGGTCATCTATGAACGCCATTTCTTATCACCGAACAGATAAATATGTGCTTATAATATAATGTTTCCACCTAAGCGCTTAGTCCAGATGCGCATGGGACTAATTCCGTGGCGTTCAAAACCTGAGAGAGCGGAATCACTCTGGCTTCCGTGAGCGACCCGCTGGCCCCCCATCTCGCACGGTATTTCCAAAGGGTGCGAATTACTGCAGCCAAGATCTTTCCGGGCCCTGCAGAAAAGGTGAATGGGTTGAAGTGCACAAAAATGGTTTCTTAAAAAACTAAAAGGAGGGGTGGCTCACCTCTTCCTCCTCTCCACACCGAAGTATATTCCTAGGCCGAGTGCGACCAGAGAGGCAGATATGGCTGCCACGCCCACCCAGCCGTCCACAGATGTCAGGTAGCCTGGGTGCTGTGCCTGCTGGTACTGGCTGAGCTCAGACTGCAGCTGGGCGACCTGGCCCTCCAGCGACATGATCTGCTGCTCCTGCTTGGCGGTCAGGTTCTGGTAGTACGCGATCTGTGACTGCATCAGGGACACCTCTGACGCGTACTGCGAGTCCTCCTGCTGATATGCACTGAGCTGTACCTGGGCCTGCTTCAGGGACGCCACGCTCTGGTTGTATTCCGATTCGAGGGATGCCACCGATGCCCTCAGCTGCTCCACTGTTGAGTTTGCCTGCGAGAGAAGTGCTGAAAGCTTCTGGTTTGCCTGCTGGCTTGACTGCAGGGCTGCCTTCAGCATGTCTATGGTCTGGATCGCGCTGGCATACTGGGCCTCCACATTGTTCAGATCTGAGGTGAGCTTCGCCTGTTCGTTGTCTACGTAAAAGAGGTATGAAGAGGATGTGCTCAGGCCGGTGGGCGTTTCCACTGTGAAGGTGAGCGTGTAGAAGCCGTCCATGAGGGCAGAGGTGTTCCAGTCGAATGTTCCTGTGAGTTCATTTGTCCTCATCAGGACCTGGCTACCGGAGGCGCTGGACAGCGTCAGCACTCCGACCGCTCCGCTCCCGCTGGCCCAGGACCCACTATACGAGATGTTCACATCTCCAGTAACAAGGCCTACGTGCGATGGCACCATGCTGGCCTCTGGGTCCATTCCGGGATTCGGTATTGTTATCTGGTACTCCCACACGATGGGTTTCTGGTTGTCCACTATCTGGAAGGTGAAACCGAAGAAGGAGAACGATAGTGTGAGGTCATTGAAGCCCGACGCCACCATTGTGAGGTTAATGGGCTGGCCCGCAGGCGGAAGCTTGGTGAAATCTATTGGTATGACGCCGTTGGAAACGCCGCTGTAGTTCTCGCCCACCTGTGAGTTGTAGAAGAGCGGTGGGTATGTTACGTTCACATACTGGCCGCTCATGTTGCCTATGGAGACGTTCACGTAGTTCACGTACTTCATGCCTGCAAACGTAATGTCACCGACCAATGCTGTGTTGTTGGAGGCGAGGTGCACGGAGGGTATGAAGTCACCGGCCTGGGGTTCGATGTAAACGGTGACAACGTTAGATGTCAGGCCCCTGTATGTTGCAACGAGCTGAACCACCTGTGTGTAAAGCGGGCCGTTGTTCTCTGCGAGCAGCGCATCTATCCAGAAGTTGAAGTTGCCCCTGCCGTCTGTGAGGAAGTGGCCAACAGTCACTCCGGGAGCGTAGGAGGCGAGAGGCACGGTTGGGTCCTCGATCACGAACTCGCTGAGGTTCACAGAGATCTCGCTCACAACTGCGCTCGTCACCGGCTGGCCGTTAAGCATGACCTCACCGGGTCCGAGTCCGTATGTGTTGTAGAATCCTGTCTCGCCCGTTGTGAACATTGGCACCTCTACCGATGAGTTCTCGGCAATGCCCTCAGGGTTCGTTACGGTCAGTTCCAGCTGCCCAGTTGCATTGGGCAGCGCCACACCGAACTGCTGGAAGTACCACGCAGGTACCTGGGCAGGTGAGTGCGCCACTGTGATGTAGAAGTAGCCCATCTCGGTCAGGTTTGCGTTTATCTGTGGCTGTGTGAATGAGGGCGTGTATGTGAACGTCCCGTTCTGCGATGGGGTTATCATCTCGGTCTGACCGCCGCTGTACGCAATGACCCTGTAGTTGCTCCCAGCCACTCCGCCGTTCGCCAGCACTATCTGGAACGTGTATGTCTGACCGGCGGTCAGCATGTGGAAAGGCTCAAGGCCGGAAGGCGTCACCTGCATGAGGCCGAAAGACGGGTTCAGCATGGAGTAGCCCGCCTGCGATGTGCGGCCCAGGAGGTCCTGAGACATCAGCGCTGCGTTGAGCATGCCGAGGCCTCCAAGGAACGTCCAACCGCTGTCAACCGGGTTGAATATCGTGGCGTACCAGCCTGGCAGCGTGGGATCAGCGGGCTGGCTTATCGAGAGGTTGAACAGGTACCAGGAGTATGAGTTCACCGGCCCGTAGCTGAAGTTGTGCCCGATGTCCTGCATGGGCACGAACGGGTTTACTACGCCCATCACGTTCGCCTCGTATGCGTTGTGCACTGCGAACAGTAGGTAGTTTATGTTGCCCATGTATGGGTTCGTGCTGGGCAGCAGCATGGCCTGCTCCTCTATGAGGGCCCACTCAGCAGCAGAGATTGGCGTTGCGAAAGATGTGCCACCGTAGAACAGGTTCCATGTGCCGAACCCATATATTGTCATGTTGAACGATGCCGCACCAGATATTATGGGATCGAGGAGGGCACCGTCCTCATACACGTCTATGCCCGCCTCGTACCAAGGCTGCTGCTCCATCACCGACTGCCCGAAACCGCCTCCGACCTCACCCTTGAATGTCCCTCCGAGGCCTCCGCCGTAGGACCAGTAGGTGTAGGTTGCCAGGGATGTTGCCTGTGCAACGTACATCTGTACTGGCGGGAAGAAGGATGTGTCGTTCACTATGACGTTAGTCACAGGGTACTCCACACCATTATCCGCTGCTGTGGTCTGGCCACCGCCCACCGAGGTGGCTGCAGGTGACTGCGACGGCATGCTGGGCGATGCGGCCATGGAGTTTGACCCTTCGTCGCCTGCGGCGAAGAAGTTGGTCACGCCCACGGCGTTTAGTTCAGAGAGCAGGGTGTCCTCTATCGTCACATACATCGGTGAGCCTTCAAAGACTGCCTCCCACTCAGGTGCACCGTAGGAGTTGCTGTCTATGCTCACATTGGTTGCACCCTGGAGTGCACCGAATACGACGTTGCCAGGGGGTATCATGGAGATGTTGGCATCGTGCGTCAGGTACTGGGCTATGAAGGCGTAGGCCTGGTCGAAGCTCGTGAACTCAGGGTTGGGCACTGCGACCACATCAATGTGGGCAAGGGGTGCCATTGCTGCAATGTACTCCATGTCTAGCTCGGTCTCCAGTGTCCAGCCCCATATCAGGCCATCGATGTAGCCCTGGAGCGGAGAGCTTATCCCAACTCCTATATAGGTAACCCTGTCAGGCACCTGGTTGGGGTTCCCGAACACCTGCTGTGAGAACTGGGCTATATCTGGGAAGTACGGGAAGCCCACTTCGACCACCGCCACGGTAATGCCCTGTCCCATGTCAGGAACGCCGTTCAGAGTGTCCTGGCCGTTCCACAGGTACTCCGCTCCGGTGAGCATGTGCATTGTGCTCGGGTATATGATCTGGTAATTGCCAACATCCGATACGAACAGCACCTGCTGTGCCTCAGCTGCAGGCATCCACGTGTAGTTCGCGTATGTTATGTTCTGTATGTCGTTCAGCGATGGTATGTACTTCACATCCGACCCGGCGGGGGTGATATTGCCCTGGTAGTGCACCGCAGTCATGTTCGGCGATATGCCGTACGGGAGCGCGAGGTCTGGCTGTGCGATCATGCCATTGAGGCCACTTATGCCCGAAACATACTGGGTTATGAAGCTAGGCAGGGAGATGTCAGATGTGGATACATAGAACACAGGCGTGTACGTTGTGCTGCCCTTGACAGCACTCTCGTTGCCAAAGAGGGGGTTCCAGAGCCCCGTAGAGGTGTAACTGTACTTGAACGCCCCTATGTTGGTGTTCAGGGCCCTCTCCATCTGCTCCACTGTGCCCGAAACGGTCATTGTGAGCCTAGATGCGCTCGGGAACACGGTGAGGCCGTAACCCTCGAAGTATTCTGCCAGCTTAGAGTAGAGTTGCTGATTCAGGCCGAACATGTCACCTAGCTGGGCCGCAGTGACATACTGCCTGTATATGGGGCTCGATGGGTTATAGAGGTTGTTAAGGAAGCTCTGGAAGCCGCTCGCCGGCTTGAACGAGATAACGATGCTTACCTGCGCGTTCGGATTCATTGCAGCCTGGTCAGGCACAAGCGAGTACTGGCCAGTTATCTGGCTGGCCTGTGAGAAGCCATCGGTCCCAGGAACAGCAGCGAAGGACTGCCCAGAACTGTTGACTGCATTGCTGTGGACTGTTCCGTGTGAGCCTGCGAAAAGGAGGGAGGCTGCAGACACAACCATCAGCAACGCTATGGCTAGCACTACGATCTTGGTTAACTCCCGAGTCAAGGGATCACCAAAAATATATGGTGTTCTCTGTATTTATATATTATGAAAGTTTATTATATTTTTATATTACGCAAAATAATTTACACCTATGCTGCAATACTGACATCAGAGCATGAATTATGACATGAAGGTACAAAATTTACATGAACTTAGGGAAGGGACTCTCCACTGCAGTGGCCAGATGGACACAGCTTGCTGCACCTGCCACTCGCTTGAGTGAAAAGTGGTAACTATGTTGACCGGAAGGGCCCGGTATTGCTCCACACCACTGTACACTCCATGGACTGCGAAAGATATTTATTGGATACAAAAATCAGGTACTAAATTCTGTGATGATGGGTTCCTATGACTGATCTTCTTGAAGAGTTTGAACAGAAACGCGAGCACTTAAGGAAACTGGTTGAGGAACACATTAGCAAGAGGGACGAGGCTGCCCAGAAGAGCCACGAGTATGCGGAGAAGAGGGATGAGCTCAACGCAAAGGTACGTGAGATGCGTGAGGCAGTGAAGGCAAAGATGAACCAGAAGTCTGAGCTCATCGCACAGGTGCAGAAGCTGCGCGCGGAGAAGGAGGAGCACTACAAGGCGCTCTCGGAGCTCAGGAAGGAGTACAAGAAGATAAGGGAAGAGGCGAACCTGAAGAGCGTGGACATCAGGGAAATAAGGGCCAAGGAGAAGGAGCTCCAGAAACTCGAGACCAAGCAGCAGACAACGCCTCTTACAAAGGAGGACGAGCAGAAGGTCGTCGCGGCCATCAGGAGGCTGACCAACGAGATTAAGAAGATGAAGAAGGACCGCGAGGAGGAACTCGCGAACAACGAGAACGTCAGGGCCCTCCAGGAAAAGATTGAGAACGAGAGGAAGATGGGGGAGGCCCTGAAGAAGCAGATCGATGAGATATCGCAGAAGATCAACGCACTCAGTGAAGAGATAACGAACGACCTGGCGCAGCTGGACGAGACGAGGAAGCAGGCAGATCAGTTCCACGAGATGTTTGTGAAGTACAACCAGGAGTCGGAGAAGGAACACGAGGCCTTCATACAGGCGAAGAACGACCTCAGGGACCTTGAGAAGGTAATATCCACGCTGAAGACCAAGGCAAGGACGACAAAGAAGAAGGAGAAGGAGAGCGACCTCCAGAAGAAGGCCATGACACTCTTCGACAAGTTCAAGAACGGGGAACAGCTTACCACGGAGGACCTCCTTATCCTCCAGAAGGCCGGTTTCCTCTGATCAAATATAAATACCCTTTGTTAATTTATTGACGTATGAGGGCCACACTTGCAGCGGGATATGCCCTTATCGTTGCAGGAGTGGTGCTCTACTTCGTGATGGCCTTCCTTGGCCTGGCCCACTTTGCCCTTTTTGTTGTGTTCCCGGTAGTTTACAGCACACAGGCCATAGCCCTCATACCCTTTGCCCTGATATTCCTGGGCATAGTGCTCCTCATGCTTACCCCCTTCGTATACATGAGGAGGCCTGTGGAGTTCGAGCCGTACGGGTTCGAAGACCAGCTGGGCCAAGAGGCTCAGGAAGAGGGTGAGAGGGAGAGGAAGAGCTCCTTCGGTGGCCTGGTCATGATAGGGCCGGTGCCGATAATATTCAGCAATGACAGGAAGATCACATACGCTATGATAGCACTGGCCATAATACTAATCGCTGTTTTCCTCTTCCTCTACTTCCGATGAGAGCGATACGTTGTAAATCCTTGACCTGCTCTGGAGGTTCAGGTGCGGGGCGAGCACGCTGTCGGATATCTCGCACTCTTCCCCTATCGTCGTGTTCCTCATGATTACGGAGCCGCTCACCGTAGTCCTGTCAAGTACCCTGACATTGTCCATGAGGATCGAGTTCCTCACCTGCACACCTTCCCCGATCACAGTGCCGTCATAGATCGCTGATGCCTCTATCACGCTGTTCCTCCCGATCTTGACGCCCTCGCCTATGTATGCAGGGCCCTTTATCCTGGTGTTGGCGAGGAGGTGGAGGCCAGTCTTGATTATGACCCTGCCGGACACGGACTCGCCGGAGACCTCCGCACCGTACTTGCTGACCATCATCTGGTTCGCCTTGATCATATCGTGTGGCCTCCCCGTGTCCAGCCAGGTGCCGGGGCACTCGTATCCCATGACGCTGTAGCCCTCTTTTATGAGCCTGGGGAACAGCTGCTTGGCGAAGTCATAGGGCTCACCGTCGGGTATCTCATCGAGTATCTTCGGCTCTATCACGTACATGCCGGCGTTTATCGTGTTCGAGAAGGTCTCCTCCCTCGAGGGCTTCTCCAGGAACCTGACGATCCTCCCGTCCTCCGTCTCGACTATGCCGAACTGCGATGGGTCATCCACCTTTGTCAGGGCTATCGTCACGTCCGCCTTCCTCTCCCTGTGGAAGCGCAGGAGTTCTTCGATCCTGAAGTCGGACAGTATGTCCCCGCTGCCCACGATGAAGGTCTGGTCTAGGAACCTCGATACCAGCTTCACGCTTCCAGCCGTTCCGGCTGGCTCTGGCTCCACGGAGAAGAGGACGGATAGGTCGTTCTGCTTGTACTTCAGCACTCCCGTGATCAGGCTCTCGAACTTGTAGCCTGTGGTGATTATGGCATCCCGTATGCCTGCTGAATAGTATGAATCGAGGATGTACCCTATGCATGGCTTCCCTGCAATTGGCACGAGGGGCTTTGGGATCGAGTAGGTGATCGGTCTGAGCCTTGTGCCCTTGCCCCCTGCCATCACTACAGCCTTTATCCCGGGCATACTGAGATATTGGGCTTGCAGCTATATCGTTTTTTCTGAAACCCCCTGAGAAAGCATTATAGTGAGGCATTGCCTCATAAGTGCGTGAACTCTACAAGGGACCTGATACCTTACTGGTACCTCCTCTTCACCATAGGGTTCGGATGGTTCATGCTTGCGCCCCTGGTGCCGGAGGTGTCCAGGGCGTTTTCAGTGGGCACCTCCTCCGTGCTGCTCCTTGTTTCCCTATACGGATACACAATGGTGGTGCTGGGCCTCCTCTCTGGCTTCATTTCCGCCAGGTTCTCTGTAGTCAGGTCACTCTACATATCAGCGGCACTCTCCGTCATCGGCCTCGCCCTCAGGATAGTCGCGTACAACTACACCTTCCTGTTCATTGCCACCCTGATCGCTGCAGTGGCATACCCAATGGCCGTGGCCCCAGTCGGATCTGTGGCTGAATCCCTGACTCCTGGGAGGGCACACACAACTGTCGGGATAAGCGTGGGCATACTCTTCATGGGCATGGCCATAGGCTCGCTGGTATCGCCTTACCTCATTGCCGACGGCATAAGGGAGGCCTTTGGAGTTTCAGCCATACTGGCCCTGGTCGCCCTGGTGGTGCTCCCCATGAGGGCGAGGGACTACCCCCAGGACTACAGGGGCAGGAGCCTCAGGGGCTCGTTCAGGACAGGCATGCTGAAGAACTGGTACGTGGGCTTCCTTGTATCATCAATATCGGTCATGTTCGGCTCCATAGCCTCCTCTTCACTTATCGCAAGAGGTGTGCCGGAGGGCACTGCCCTCTCGGTCGGGGGGCTCCTCTCTGCACTCACATTCCTGGGCTCTGGCACAGGTGCAATAATAGTGCCGCCCGTGTTTGAGAGGCTTGGTAGGGTCAGGGCAGGAATGCTGCTCACGTCCGCCCTGAGCGCGGTATCTGCGTCCACCATATCATACCTCCTTGGCCTGAGACCGCTCCTGGCGCTACTCATAGCATTCTTCTTCCTATACGGGTTCTTCGGCAACTCCTACTGGTCCATGGCCATGACCTCAACAACCTATTACTCGGATGACCCCGCGAGGGCTGGCCTTGCCACATCCATGTACAGTGTGGCCACGAATGTTGGCGTTGCGCTCATACCTGTGTTCTTCGGGCCCCTGGTCATATCGGGCGGGGCCTTCCAGCTGGCCGTTCTGGCAGTGCTCTTCGCCGCAGGCGTTGCTGTCTCACCTTTCCTGAAGCTTGCAGGAAGCGGCGGAGGTGTGCCAGAAAAGGGTCCTGGGGAACCTGTGGGAGATTCCAGGTGATCTCTATATAGACACAAAAAAATGGTGCAGGGGTTACCGCTCCTCCCTGTCGTACACAGGGTACTTGAACTTGACCCCCCTCCTTATTATCTCCCTTGAGGCCTCGTAACCCGCATCGGCGTGCCTTATGACGCCCAGGCCAGGATCTGCGTTCAGCACCCTCTTGACCCTCTCCTCCGCGTCCTGGGTGCCATCAACTACGAGCACGAAACCAGCATGTATCGCATTGCCAATTCCCGTGCCTCCACCGTGGTGCACAGATACCCACGTGGCCCCGGAGACGGCGTTCAGCAGTGCGTTAAGTATGGGCCAGTCTGCTATGGCGTCGCTTCCGTCCTTCATCTTCTCGGTCTCCCTGTAGGGCGATGCCACAGAGCCCGTGTCATGGTGGTCCCTGCCTATGGCCACCGGGCATGAGACCTCCTTCTTCTTAACAAGTTCGTTGATGAGGAGGCCGATCTCCTCCCTCTGGCCGTACCCGGCATAGCAGATCCTGGCAGGAAGCCCCTGGAACTTCACCTTCTCCTTGGCGAGCTTGATCCACTTGACCAGGTGCTCGTCGTAGTAGAAGCGGTCGATTATGGCGTCATCGATCCTGTAGATGTCCTCCGGGTCCCCGGAGAGCGCGACCCACCTGAACGGGCCTGAACCCACTGCGAACAGGTCTCTTATGTATGCCGGGACGTAGCCCGGGATCTCGAACGCCTCCCTTAGACCGCCTTCGCTGGCCCTTGTCCTCAGGTTGTTGCCGTAGTCAAAGACCTTTGAGCCGTGTTCCTTGAACCAGAGTATCGCCTTTACCTCCTTCACTATGGACGCGTACACTGCCTTCTTGTAACCCTCGGGGTCCCCCTTCCTGAACTCCTCCGCTGACGAGACGTCGTAGCCCTCAGGAATGTAGCCTATGTTTATGTCGTGTGCCGCAGTCTGGTCCGTGACCACATCCGGCACTATCCCCCTGTCCTTCAGCTCTGTGTAAACCGTGGCGGCGTTGCCCAGGAGGCCTATTGAGAGTGGCTTCCCCTCCTCTATAGCCTCGTCCTTCATCCTCAGGGCCTCGTCGAGGCTCCCAGCCTGTGTGTCCAGGTACCTGCCCCTGATGCGCCTCTCTATCTTCCTCTCGTCCACCTCAACGATTATCCCAACACCCTCGTTCATGGTGATTGCCAGTGGCTGGGCCCCGCCCATCTCTCCCAGGCCTGATGAAAGCACCCACTTGCCCCTGAGCGAATCCTTTCCAAACTCCTTCCTGGCCAGTGCGGAGAGCGTCTCGTATGTCCCCTGTAATATCCCCTGTGTCCCGATGTATATCCATGAGCCTGCGGTCATCTGGCCGAACATCGTCAGGCCCCTTGCCTCCAGGTCCCAGAATATGTCGTCCGTCGCCCACCTCGGAACGATCTGCGCGTTCACGATCAGAACCCTGGGTGCGAACTTCGATGTCTTGAACGCCCCAACGGGTTTGCCGCTCTGTATTAGGAGAGTCTCGTCGCTGTAGAGCTCCTTCAGCATTGCTACGATCTCGTGGAAGTCCCTCCAGCTCCTGGCGGCCTTCCCCTTGCCACCGTAGACGATCAAGTTATCCGGGTCCTTGGCCACCTCAGGGTCAAGGTTGTTCATCAGGAGCCTGAGTGCAGCTTCCTGCCCCCAGCCCCTTGTGTTCAGCTGCGGGCCTCTCGGTGCCCTAATAACCTCGTTCACGTCTATCGATCATGATAGAGTAAAGTATACAATTAACCTTTGTCCGGAACACCGGGGCAGTGGCAGGTGGCCGGTTTCCGTGATATGGCACCTCTATTTCATCACGGCGTCCCCCGGGGCCTTCGCTGGTGCCACATCTCTCCCTGGCCCGTACCTGGACTTCGCCCTGCGTATGTATACCCTCAAGGAGAGTGCACCTATCACCGCAACCGTGGCCACGACGAGGAAGAAGCCGAGGCCCAGGGAGTGCAGGTTGTGCACCATTATGGGAGTGACGATGGCAAGGTCAAGTATGCCGGGCACGACCAGGACCAGGGCACCCGCAGACAGGAAGACAAGGCCGCCGTAGTAGAGAACACTTGAACTGACTCCCCTGGCCACATACTTTATGCCCTCCTCACCGATGCGGAGCCTCCTCATGTAGGCGCCGAACAGCGTGCCGAAGAGGACCTGCATGGTCATGGTACCAAGGCCAAAGAGTGCCCCAGGCACGAAGCCGAGGTAAGGAGATGGCATGGAAGGCGCCAGGGTCGTGTATATAATGAGTGCAAATGCCCCGAAGCCGAAGCCAGCTATCAGGCCGTGGACGAAGGTGAGCCTCAACGGCACTCCCCTGAAGCCCTCCGCCCCCACCGGGTTCTCCGTATGCTGCATCTCCCTCCTGGACTTCTCACCTCCGTGTATGTGTGCCAGGGATTCCAGGTACCTCTCCACAGCGTGGAAGTGCGGGTACCTGAGCCTGTTCCTTATGTAGAGGCCTGAGGCTGCCATGACACCGCCCACGACCATGTAGGTTATGCCGTCCACCATGTTGCTCATGAAGACCGAGGCCAGGGCAAAGTAGGCCACCTCAGAGAGAGCGGCCCTCTGTACCGTGAAGCCCAGGGAAAAGAGCATGCCTGCTTTCGCTCCACCGCGCGTGCTGTAGCTGCCCACGGAGTAGCTGAAGGTTATCGGCCATGTGTGCTCGTCCGGGGTTATGCCGTGGACAATGCCCAGGAGGTAGGAGAGGATAAGGGCTACCGAGAGCCCGGTCACCTCGGGGCTGTAGAGGTTAATCAATGCACCACCCCCCTGTGGGAGTGTCTTCCCTGGACCTGGGGCCCGGAACCCGGGGCGATGCAGTCAATGTGCCTCTGGAGGGCGTCTGGGTGCAGAGGATATCCATGGTGGACCACCTTTTAGGAATATGTTTACCGTTTTAGTATGGCACTAATATATTTAAAGTTATATTATAGCGTTCCCCTGCACCAAATGGGGAAAAATAAAGTTCATGCCTGGATCCATCACGCCTTTTCCTGCTTCCCCGAGAGGAATTGAATGAAACTGTCAACGAACTCCATCATGTCCATGACTATGCCGTAGTCGGAGTACCTGAATATGGGTGCGTTCCTGTCAGTGTTCACCGCTATTACCCTGTTGGCATACCTTATCCCGACCACGTGGTTGTCCTGGCCGGATATGCCCATGGCTATGTATACGTCCGGCGAGACTGCACTCCCCGTCAGGCCGACCTGCTGCTGCCTGGGCAGGAAGTTCATGTCAACTATGGGCCTGGAGCCGCCCACTGATGCGCCGAGTATCTCTGCGAGCTTGAGCACCTTCTGGATGTTCTCCCTCTTCCTTATCCCCCTTCCGATGGACAGTATGATCCTGGATGCGCCCAGGGGCCTGAAATCAGACGGCACAGGAGTGAAGCCCGTGTACTTGACGCTGCTAGCAGGCTCGAGCCTGATGCGCTCCACCTCAGGCTTTATGTCACACTTTACGACCCTGAACATGCCTGGCCTGGCTGTGGCCATCTCTGGCTTTGTCTTGGACACTATCCTGGCCACAACGCCACCTCCGAATGCTGGCTTGAACTGCACCAGCCTGCCGCCCTCATAGGATACGTCAATGCAGTCCGCAGTGAGGCCAAGGGAGAGCTTTGCCGCAACTATCGATGACACCTCACGCCCCCTGGTTGTGGAGGGGAAGAGCACGAACTCGGGCCTCAGTTCCCTTATCCTTGAGGATATGTAGTTGGCGATAGCGACGCTGTCGCCACCTTCAAGCACCTCCAGCCTGTGGGCAGGCGGCGCCTCTCCGCCCCTGAAATCGACGTTGCCGATCACCCTGACCCTCAGCCCCGATGCTGATGCGATCTCCGCTACCTTGGAGGCCACCTCCATGGAGACCCTGGCATCGTCCAGGGCTATGGCCCAGGCTTCCTTCTCCCCCTTTATGTTCGAGAGGCTCACAGTCCTGACCTCTTCCCTGGCCCTCGATCTCTCTATTATTTCCATCACCTTCTCGTAGAGGTGGCCATCTGGCTCAATGAACTGGACATTCCTTTGGCTCTCCACCTTCTGCGTCCCCACGACCACGGTTGGGGAGTCCCTGGCGCCGTTCACGTCTATCCCGAGCCAGGCTGCATCCACACTCCTTATCCTCTCGTACATCTGCGGCGTGTCTGGCTTTATTGCCCTTGCCCTGTTTATCTTCTCGCTTACAGATAGTACGCAGGGCACAGGCACTGTGCAGGTGTAGAGGCCGTCCTCCATTTCCTGCTCCACCGTCAGGCTTTCACCGATCTCAATCTTCGAGACTGAGGGGATGAAGGGCACGCCCAGCATGGTGGCGACCTCAGGGGGCACCTGCGATGTCTCTCCGTCCAGGGAGTACTTACCGGTGAGCACCAGGTCCGCCCCGTACTTCTCGGCGAACCTCGCCAGCACCCTCGCTGTGACCCATGTGTCCGACCCACCGAAGGCACGGTCAGTGATAAGGAAGGCCTCGTTTATGCCCATCCTCAGCGCTTCGTTCAGCATCTCAGCGGCCTGTGGCGGGCCCATGGTGGCAACGCAGGTCTGCCAGCCGTACCTCTCAGATATCCTTATTGCCTCCTCCACGGCCTTCTTGTCAAAAGAGTTCATCATCAGGGGGACGTTCTCCCTGATTATCCTGTTGGTCTGGGGGTCAAACCGGATCATATTGACGTCTGGGACCTGCTTGGCCAGAACGAGAACCTTCATAGGCCAGACCCCAGGCGTTCAGTCTACTTCCACAAGCACGTCTCCGTTCTCCACCTTTGTCCTGTAGGACTTCAGGGGCTCAATGTCGCCTGACCCTTCAGGCGGGCTCACCACTGAGCCGTCCTTGGGGTCGAAGGTCGCAAAGTGGTTGGGGCAGATGAGCTTGTGGTCGTCCATGAAGCCGTCTGACAGGTCGTACTGCTCGTGTGTGCAATAGAGCGAGGTTGCGTAGAACTTTCCCTCGTCCTTTATTATCAGGATCTCCTTCCCGTTCACCTTTGCCTTGAAGAGGTCTCCGTCGTTCATCTGGCTTTCCTTGAGAACCCTGTACCAGGTCATATATCCCTATCGCTTGATTCAATCTTAATTTTTTCTTCCTCTCTCCTTGACAAAACGAACGACGGGCCTCGCTCCTTCTAGGGACGGGGTAAAGCTTTCTAAACTCTCCTGAATACTTTAAAGCGAGGAATACAGATCCACTAGGCATACAAAGTACCTCTGCAACTACCCCTTCGCATGGATACCGAAATAACGCAGAGAAGTGTTGATAGGTGAAGTGGCTGAATACACCAAAGAGGTGCTAAAGTCCATTGCTGAGGAGCTTGACTGTGAAGTATCAGCCCTGGAAGCGATGCAAGACCGTATCCACCTCTTCGTCAACTGCCCACCGAGATACGCACCATCATACCTAGCAAACTACTTCAAGGGAGAACCAGCAAGGTTAATACTCAAAAAGTTTCCAGAATTGAGGGAGTACTCCAACGGGAAGTTGTGGACTGGGAGCCACTTCGTATCAACTGCCGGCAACGTGTCGAGCGAGACGATAAAGAAGTACATAGAAGGACAATGGGTGAAGGAGAGTGAAGAGGACTAACGCGGTAAAGCTGGTGGTGGGTAAAGAAACGCATCAAAAGTTGAAGGAACTGGCAATTGCTACCGCCAGGTGCTGGAACGTGGTAAACTGGTTAAGGATGCAACAGTTCAAGGCGGGGAAGCGTGTGGATTCCAGTGAAACCGAGAAGACAGTGTAAGCTAGGTACAAATCAATACTCAAGGTAAGTGCACAACAAGTTATGAGGAAGAATGCAGAGGGTTGCAGGATCTTCTTCACGCTAATAGAGATGAAGAAAGAGGACAAACTACCGAGGTGGTTTAAGCCGTGACCTCCAGGGTACTGGAAGGGAGGCGGCAGGTAAAGGCCCATGGTCATTAGCAGGAACGACAGGTACGTGATAAACGAAGAAAGGATGGATATCTACCTGAAGCAATTTCACCTCACCCTCAAGTTTAAGGGTAAGCTTAAGTGGAATGGAAAACAGGGGAGGTCAGAGATAATATACGACGAGGCTGGGAAATGGTGGTATGCCCATATACCAGCAGAGTTTGAGCACGAAGCGGAGAAGGGTAAGCTGACGGCTTCAGTAGACTGGGGATAGTTAACCTGGCTAAGGTATACGCCGGGGATGGGTCGTGGTATTTATTCAAAGGTGGCTCAGTCCTATCTCAGTACGAGTATTATATCAGGAAGACACAAATCACACAAGAGGCCTTGGCTAGGCATAAGCAGAGGGGGAGCGGGAAGCTGAAACTCTTATTTGAGAAGAGGAAGATGTTCCTCAGGCACGCTTTGAACAGCATGGTGAGGGAGACAATGGAGACCTTGAAGGAGAGAGGAGCAGGTAAGCTCGTTGTGGGACATCCTAGGGGAATTGCCAGGCAACGCGGCAACAAGCTCACGGTCAACTTCTGCAACTATGGCTATACTATGAGGAGGCTTAAGGAGGTTGGGGAGGGGTTGGGGATAGACGTGGTCGAGGTCGGTGAAGCATATACTTCAAAAACTTGTTACCTGTGCGGGGAGGCCCATGAGAATGGGCGTATTAAGAGAGGCCTCTTTGGGTGTCCCCGCACGGGGAAGGTCATAAATGCGGACTCAAACGGTGCAATAAATATCCCACATATCTCCGAGTCCCGGGGAGCTGGGGGAGGGCAACCCCCAGCTAGGGATGGGGGTAACAGGCTGAAGGTCCAGCCCATGGTCTACCGCTGGACGAACGGAGCGGGGTGGGTAAACCCCACTAGCGATGAAGTGATGAAAATGAAGGCGGTGAACCACAAACCTGTGAACCGCCCCAGGGGAACCCTCGCGCTTCAGGGCGGGGAGGAGGTCAGATTGATAAAAACAAGGGGTGTGGGAGGGTCAGAGGGCCTTGGACACCTCCTCCACGAACTTGTAGAGATCCCCAACGACGCCGTAATCGGCTTCCTCGAATATAGGTGCGGACTTGTCCTTGTTCACCGCTATGACGGTCTTGGCACCCCTCATGCCCGCTATGTGCTGGATCTGCCCTGATATGCCAAGTGCGATGTACAGCTTAGGCTTCACCTTCTTGCCTGAGAGGCCCACCTGCCTGTCCTCTGTGAGCCACTGGTAGTCTAGGCAGACCGGCCTGGAACCAGCGACCACGCCGTTGATCTTCTGCGCGAACGGCTCTATCTGCTGCAGGCCCTCCTTCTTTCCGAGGCCGCGGCCCACCGCCACTATGATCTGGGCCTTCTCTATATCCACAGTTCCGGCCTTCTTGGGCTGTACCTCCACCAGCGAGAGGGCGCTGGCCTCCTCCTGAACCTCCTGCTCCTTGGACGCGCTTCCGGCCTCCTGTGGGTCGGTTATCCCTGGCATGACGGTGAAGACCTTTGCCTGGCTCTCCTCCTCCAGCACGGTCTTGCCCCCGAGGAAGAACCTCTTCGTGACCGCTCTGTTGCCCTCGAACCTGAGATCGACTATCTCAGTGACCGAGGTGAGGCCCATGTCCTCTGATACGAAACCAGCCACCTCACGGCCCAGGACGGTTGAGCCGAAGAACATGGCGTCGTAGTTCTCCTTCCTGACTAGGCCAGCCACTGTCCTGGCAACACTGTCTGGCATGTGGTTGCCCTTGAGCCTGTACAGGACGGATGCGCCGAACTTCCCTATGTCCGCATCGCCCGAGGTCGTTGCTGCCGTTATCTCTCCCTTCTCTCTCAGATAGGTGAGCATCTGCTTCATGATGTCAGGGCTGTCGGAGAAGACGAAGAGCTTCATCTCATCGCCTCCTTTATGACCTTCACTATCTCTGGCACGGCCTTACCCATGTCCTCGTATATGATCCTCTTCCTCTCGCTCTTGGGCGCCCTGTTAGATATCACGCGGACATCAGGATAGGAGAGGTTCTGCGCTGCCTCTGTCCTGATGGGCTTCCTCCCCGCAGCCATGATCTGGAGCACTGCCGGGAGCCTTGGCGTATTTATCTCCTGGGCCACGGATATTATGAGAGGTACCTTTCCCTGCACGACCATGTTACCCTCCTCCGTGGCCCTTGTGACCTTGACCTGGTCAGATGAACACTCGATCTTCACCGCATTACCTACCAAGGGTATGCCGAGTATCCTTGAAAGCCTCCCTGGCAGCATGCCTGTGTAGGAATCAGCGGACTGGTTCCCGAGTATTATGAGATCATGGGGCACCTGCTTTATCTTTTCGGCCAGCACCCTGGCGGTCACCGATGGCTCGCTCCTCTGGTAGCCTGTGACGATGATTCCATCGTCGACGCCCATTGCGTATGCCTCCTTCATGGAGGCTGTGCTCTGCTCCCTGCCGAAAATGATGCCCGTGACCTTTCCGCCGTACTTCTCCTTGATCTGCACGGCAGCCTCTATGGCGTTCTTGCTGAGGTTCTCCGTCCTGAGCGGGAGGTTCTGCATCTGTGGCTCGCCAGTGTTTGGGTCTGTCCTCAGCTGGTCTATGTCGGGGATCTGCTTGATCAAGACCACAATACTGTATGGCATATGATCAACCCACTGGAAAATGTGTTATGCACCATATACTTTTCCGGTGCCAGCGGGCGTGGAAGACCTTTGTATACCGATCTTTCTCGCTTCTGGAAAAGATATATATCTAAATTCACTTTTAGATAATATGGCCGAAGCTAATGGCGATGTGTACATAGTGGACTTCAGGCGCACTGCCTTCTCAAGGTCCAGGCCAAAGGAGCCTGAGAGGGATGTATTCAACTCAATAAGGATGGACGAGGCGCTTGGGCTTCTTATAAAGAGGAGCGTTGAGAGGCTCTCGATAAACCCCTCAGAGGTCAACGATGTCATAGTCGGATGCGCGCTCCAGGCTGACGAGAACTGGCTGTACGGAGGCAGGCACCCCGTCTTCATGGCAGGCATGCCCTTTGACGTGCCCTCCATGGCCATAGACAGGGCGTGTTCCTCTTCCATGAACGCTGTGACGATCGGTGCCATGGAGATAATGACAGGGAACGCAGACGTTGTCATGGCGGGCGGAATGGAGCACATGACCCATGTCCCCCTTGCCGACAACCCGCACATAAAGCCGAACCTCAAGCTCCTGCTGAGGCCCGAGTACAGGAAGTACGACATGAACACCTCCTATTCCATGGGCCTAACCGCAGAGAAGCTCGCCAGCCTCAAGAAAATAGGCAGGGACGAGATGGACGAGTTCTCTTACAACAGCCACGTCAAGGCGGCAAAGGCCCAGGACGAGGGCTTCTTCAAGGGCGAGATCGAGCCTGTGCAGGTGGAGGTCGGCAACGAGATGGTCACCGTGGACACGGACCAGAGCGTGAGGAGGAACGCCTCGCTTGAGGAGATGAAGAAGCTCAGGCCCGCCTTCAAGCAGGAAGGTGTGATAACAGCAGGCAACTCATCACCACTGAACGCAGGGGCCTCGCTGGTGACCCTGATGTCAGGAAAAAAGGCTGAGGAGCATTCTATCAGGCCTCTGGCCAGGATACGCTCGTTTGCCTGGGCAGCGGTCGACCCGACCATAATGGGCCACGGGCCGGTCCCTGCCAGCCAGAAGGCCCTGAAAAAGGCAGGGCTCAGCGTTGATGACGTGGACTTCTGGGAGATAAACGAGGCCTTTGCAGTTGTCGTGCTGAACGCCATAAAGGAGCTGAACATAGACCCCAGCAGGGTCAACGTGCACGGTGGCGCCATAGCCATAGGCCACCCACTAGGGGCGACCGGCGCAAGGATAGTGGGCACACTGGCCAGGATACTCCAGGAGAAGAAGAAGGACATTGGTGTTGCCACGCTCTGCGTTGGCGGTGGGCAGGGCTACACTGTTGTTATCGAGAGGTATTCATGAGGTGGTGCATGTGAACTTTGATCTGCCTGATGATGTGAAGGAGGCACAGAGGAAGGCCAGGGACTTCGCTTCCAGGTACCTGACTTCGGAGAAGGCTGCATACTATGATGAGCGGGAGGAGTACCCGCACGAGATAAGGAAGAAGGCGCTGGAGGAGAAGATCGTGGATTTCTCTAACCCCTGGCACATGCTGGTGACCATAGAGGAGCTGTGCAGGGCAGACCCTGGGCTTGGCATATCCGCCACCACGCCCTTCTTCGGCGTTGAGATCCTCATGCTGTTCGGAAACGAGCAGCAGAAGGCCAGGTACATGGAGAGGGTGATGAGGGGAGAGGCGATAATGGGCGTGGCAGTTACAGAGCCGGGCGGCGGCAGTGACGTGGCCGGCATAAAGACATCTGCAGTGAAGAGGGGGAACAAGTGGTACATATCAGGGTCAAAGATGTTCATCACCAACGGCGCCATAGCGGACTTCGTTGCCATGCTCGTGAGGACTTCCCGCCCGGACGAGAAGAGGCACCATGGCCTGAGCGTTTTCCTTGTGGATACGAAGAGCAAGGGTTTCACGGCCAACAAGCTCCACGGAAAGCTGGGCGTGCGGGCCACCAACACGGCGGAGCTAATACTGAACGAGGTCGAGGTGCCCGAGGAGAACCTCGTAGGTGAGGAGGGCAGGGGCTTCTACTACATCATGACGTTCTTCGACATCAGCAGGATCTACGTGGCTGCGCAGGCTATTGGCATAGCCCAGGGTGCCCTGGACAGGATACTCAGGTCCCTTGACCTGAAGTCGCTGTCAGAGAGCCAGCAGTTCACGGTGGCCGAGGTTGCAACACGTGTGGAGGCGGCCAGGATGCTGACCTACCAGGCCGCATCATACCTGTTCAACTTCAACCCTGTCCCGAAGCTGACCAGCATGGCCAAGGGATACTCCTCTGAGGTCGCCACATTCGCGACACAGAAGGCAATAGAGCTGCTTGGCCCGGCCGGCCTCACAGGCGATGTGGAGAGGTTCTACAGGGACGCGAAGATAATGGAGATATGGGAGGGCACCAGTGAGGTGGAGAAACTGATCATCTACAGAAGCATGCTGAGGGAGGTGGAGAAGGTTGCCCAGTGAGGAGTTACAGCTGCTACGCAACACCGCAGATTCTTTCGCGCAGCAGGCCATATCGCCCCGTGTGAACGAGATAGAGGAGGGCGGGATCCCGGATGACCTCCTCGGGCAGCTGAGGGCGCAGGGCTTCTACGCAGCCCTTATACCGCAGGAGGCCGGGGGCTCCGGACTGGACATGCAGTCTTACCTTGCGCTCCTGCACTCCATTTCCAGGGTGAGCCCCACCGTCGGTGCGACGATGCTCTACGTGAACTCCGTCCTCGGGAACGCCCTCAAGAAGAGGGTGGAACTCCTCAGTGGCATAGTGCAGGGGAGCGTTAAGGTCTCAGCCTCTCCATCGATCTTCTACGGGACCAGCGACCTCAGTGGGCCTGGTGGTGTGCTGCAGGTCAGCAACGTGCTGTGCCCCGGTGGGGACTATGTCATCCTGAACGATGGCGGCTCCCTCAGGCTCCTCTCCGGAAGATTCACATGGGAGCACAGGAAGGCGCTCGGAATGAGGTCAATAGGGCTTGCCTCCCTCAGGGCAGAGGCCTTCAGGACCGAGGACCTGGGCACCAGTGCGCAGGAGGTCATTGAGGCGACGGACCTGCCGGTGGCCGCTGTATCTCTCGGCATAACCGAGGGCGCTGTGCAGAAGGCCATGGATTACTCGCGGGTCAGGACAACGTTCAATGTGCCGCTCAAGGACTATGAGCCAGTCGCCCAACCGCTGGCCAGGATCGTCGCCACCAAGGACATACTCCTGCAGGCCCTCATGTCCGCAGACAACCCCAGGGAGGCGCTCGCAGTGAAGGTGAATGCCCTGGAACTCATGAAGGAGGCCGTGAGGGTGGCGCTGCAGGTCCACGGGGGCTACGGATACTTCAGGGACTTCGGCGTGGAGAAATTCTACAGGGATTCTGCAGCCCTCACAGCCATGTTCTCGGACACGAGGAACGATATGAGGCGCCTGGCTTCCGAGGTGTACGGAGAACGGGCGGGGTTCATATGACCCCGGTGCCTTGAAAACAGTAATAACCATCCCACAATTTCATGCTTATATGGATGTGGATGAGTTTGTATACAATCCCTCACAGGACTACGTTGAGGAGACTAACATCTTCAGGTTCGCCTCTAAGAACGGTTTCGGGAACCTGAAGGAGCTCTACATCAGGGCGGATAACGATCCTGAATGGTTCTGGCCCAGGGTCATAGAGGACTGCGGCATCCAGTTCACCAGGCCTTACGATGCCGTTTTCGACCAGTCCGGTGGCAAGCCCTGGACGAGATGGTTCATAAACGGCAAGCTCAACATAGCATACAACTGCGTGCAGAGGCACTCCATGGACAGCAGGACAGCCATCGTCTTTGAAAACGAGCAGGGCATATCAGTAAGGGTCACGTTCTCCGAGATGGACCTGACATCGGGCAAGCTGGCAGGTGCGCTGCAGTCCATGGGCGTACAGAAGGGCGATAGGGTGGGCATATTCATGCCCATATCACCAGAGGCCATCTTTGTCATGTATGCTGCGATGAGGATAGGCGCCATTGCTGTGCCAATATTCTCCGGCTACGGTGAGGAAGCACTTAGAACAAGGGTGGAGGACGCAGGCGTCAAAGTCCTCTTCGTCACGAACTCCTTTCAGAGGAGGGGGAAGGAGGTGAACCTCGCCGAGATCGCGAGAAGAGTCAGGGGGCCGGTGAGGGTCATACACGGGGTCAGGGACAAGATGCCAGAGGAATACGACTACTACGACCTTGTGGATTCAGGCACCTATGTGGCCTGCATGGAGACTGATGCGGAGGACCCTGCACTGATCCTCTACACCTCCGGCACGACCGGTAAGCCCAAGGGCACTGTGCACGTGCATGCGGCCCTGGCCAACATAGTCAAGGAAGTCAAGTACTATGTGGATGTCAGGAGGGATGACACCCTTTTCTGGATAACTGACCTGGGGTGGATGATGGGGCCATGGGCTGTGATTGGCGCCCATGCACTGGGCGCCTCTGTGATGGTCTACGATGGGGCCATGGACTATCCGGCCCCGGACAGGCTCTGGTCCCTTGTGGAGGGCAACGGCGTCTCCATCCTTGGCCTGTCCCCAACGGTCGCCAGGTCGCTGATGGCATCAGGCCAGGGCCGCAGGTTCAGCGGTGTCAGGGTCTTTGGCTCCACAGGCGAACCCTGGGACACCAGGAGCTGGATGTACCTCTTCAGAAACCTTGGGGGCTCTGAGGTGCCCATATGCAACATATCCGGTGGGACTGACATAATCGGGTGCTTCCTTGCATCAACGCCTGCGATACCGATGAAGCCCAGGAGCCTTTACATGGGGCTTGGCATGGGGGCATCGGTGTACGATGAGGACGGGAACCAGGTGTACGGGAGGATAGGGTACCTGGTGGCCAAGAACCATACCCCGTCCATGACCAGGGGCCTCTGGAACAACACGCAGAAGTACCTTGAGACATACTGGAGCAGGTTCAGCGACGTGTGGTTCCACGGGGACTGGGCAATTATGGACATAGACGGTTATTTCTTCCTCTTCGGGAGGGCGGACGATGTCATAAAGGTCGCGGGAAAGCGCGTTGGGCCCAGCGAGGTGGAGGACATAGTGATGTCGGTCCCCGGGGTGAGGGAGTGCGCGGCGGTGGGCTACCCGCACCAGCTCAAGGGTGAGGTCCTCGCAGTGGTGTACACAGGAGAGGAGGGTGTAGATAAGGCCATAAGGGAGGCGGTGAGGGAGAGGCTAGGCAAACCCTTCGAGCCTTACCTGGTGATAAGGGCGACATCCCTGCCCAAGACCAGGAACGGAAAGATCGTCAGGAGGGCCATCAGGCAGGCCCTTGCAGGGGGCGAACAGGGGGACATGAGCGGCGTTGAGAACCCGGAGGCTGTGGAAGAGATCGTGAGGGCCATGGGTGGTGCAAGGTGAGCGTCCTGGTTCTGAGTGATGCCACCTTTGTCCTTGACCCCGGTGCGTACTTCGGCATAGTGCCCAGAGAGATATGGAGCAGGCAGTTCCAGGCAGATGAAAGGGGAAAGGTGAGGCTCTCCACGAACCTCCTGCTGGTCGAGAGCGGTGGCGTCCACACCCTGATCGATACAGGGATAGGCCCCTGGATGGGGGAGAAGATGCTCGGCATTTACGGTGTGCAGGGCCTCGGCACCCTCACCGGACGCCTAAGGTCGATGGGTGTTAGGATAGATAGGGTCCTGCTGTCCCACATGCACTTCGACCATGCGGGCAACATATACTCCGAGGAGCTAATTCACTCCACCGTGGTGGTGCAGAGGAGGGAAAGATACGCCTTCTCCAGGACAAACGAGCTGACAAGGGGCAGTTACCTCAGCCACCTGGCATCAGTGAGGAGGGTCTCAGTTATAGAGGGATCATCAAACCTTGGCGGCGGGATAAGGGCTGTCCATACCGGGGGCCACACTGTGGGCCACCAGGCCTTCTTCATTGAGTCCGGTGGCAGGGAGATCATATATGCAGGCGACCTCTTCCCCAGCTCCTTCCACGTCCGGCCAGGGTACATCACAGCCATAGATGTGGAGCCCCTGGTATCTCTGACCGTGAAGAAGAAGATCATAAGGCATGCAATAAGGAGAGGGAGCATAATGGTCTTCAACCATGACCCGAGCACGCCCACGGCAGTGCTGACGGGGGATGAGGAGAGGCCTAAGGTTGAGGCTGTATCGATCGAATGAGGCTAGAGGCTTATCTCGTCCCTTGAGGACATTATCATGTCCATGGCAAGCTCCGCTATGTCGGTGGAGTAGAGGCCGATCCTTGCTATATCCTCTGATACTGAGATTGCCTGTATCAGCGCGTCTCCATTGCCTGCCCTCTCGATTATCCTGACCTTCTCAGCCACCACGCTGCCCTTCTTCGAGACTATTGCGTTGAGCCTCTGCAGGTCCGTGGAATAGAAAGCCTCCAGGGCCTCTTTCAGGAGCGAGTGGGAGGACCTGAGGCCGTTTATGACCTCATCCCTCACGGATGAGACGTCGGCCGGGCTCTGCCACGTCCTGCATATGTTCACCGCATGGTCTGCGATCCTTTCGAGGATCCTGGATATTATGAGGAAGAACGGGACACGGCTGTCCTCGCAGCTCCTGCTCCTCACCTCCCTGTAAACGTACCACTGGTACCTGTCTACCTCGTCGTCCCTCTGGATAACGTTGCCCAGGAGAGAGGTGTCGGAATCCTCTATTCCCTTTATGGTGTCCTGGATCATGACGTCCACGTTGAGGGCCATCCTGTTTATCGCCTTGTTCAGGGGAAAGGTGGAGGAATCCAGGACGTTCTGGAGGACTATTGAGTTCGCACCCTCTTCGAATATCTCCACCCCCATGACCACCTTCGCGAACCTCTTGATGTCCTCCCTCATCTCCTGGCTGATGTACTGGTTGCTCCTCACAACCAAGGTGTCAAACCCGGCAATATAGGCTGCTGTGAGCACCCTCTGCAGGAGGTCCCTGTCCATGGCCTTAGTGATGTTTATCCTCCTGTTCCTCTCCCTCGTCTTCTGCCCCCTCGCAGAAACGACGAGGTTTCCGTTGACCTCCTCGACCGATACCTCACTTCCCCTGTCGAGGCCGTTCTCCTTGACCCATTTCCCCGGTATCGATATTATGTACGTGGATCCGCCGGTGAGCTGTATCCTGCGGGTTACCGCTGCCACTCTTCATAATTTATATAACAGATTTAAGTTTTATGTAGTCTATTTAGGTTTCTCCCCGTTCGAGCCCCCTGCTGCCCTCCTCTGGCTGTTGCCAATGCTCCTGGCCACGAACAAGCCGATGACGAATATCGCCGCCATGGGCAGGAAGTAGAATATGAAGTACTCCGTAAGGACGACACCGAACATGCCGGAGTAGTGTTCCACGTATGGCCCCGGGATCTGGCCTGTGTAGTCCGTCCTTGTCGTCATGTTGAAGGTGAAGTTGTAAGAGTATATGCCAGCAGGGAGGTTGTCCGTTACGTAATAGATGAGGGCCGAACCATTCGGGTACTCTACAGCATGCATTTCAGAGAATGTGATGGTAACATTGTACACGGACGGGCTCCTTATGTTCAGGGTCGTCTTGGAGAGGTTGATTGTCCCGTTGGGGACTATGAACAGGGAGAAGTTGAAGCTCTGGTCGTAGCCAGCGTATGGGGTCACGCTGGTTGTCACCCTTGTCGTGTCGTTCAGCACGCCTGAAAAGACTGGTTTTGTCTGGTATATGTCGTGCGTGTACACTCCTGAAATTGATAGGACCACGGCAAGCAAGACTATGAGCCCGGCATATATCCTTGTACTCAGCCTGAATATCCTCAGGTAACGCAGGACGAGGAAAATCTCGAGCGGTATTATTATATACATGGCGATGAGGGCATATGTGTTCCTGATGGCCTCAAGGAGAAGCACAAACGATATCAGGAACGCTATGATGGGCGCGGCTATCAGCCTCGTTCTGTAGGAGATCTCCCTCTTTTCGGACACTTCCGATCCTAATGCAAATCACTTATAAAGAGGTTGGCGGCATGGATGAGTTGGTTCCGGGATGCGTGTGTTAGCATGTCATGGAAACCTGCAGTAATAAAAAGAACAGTTAATATAACCTTTGATAATAAGAGGGTGAGATGCTCCCCACCATAGAGGAACTCAGGAAGATGAGGAAGAACCTCGGCATCAGCCAGAAGGAGCTCGCGAGGGCCAGCGGAGTGAGCCAGTCCTACATTGCAAGGCTGGAGAAGGGGACCATAAACCCGACATACGACAAGGTTAGGAAGATCTTCGAATACCTCAACAGGGCTGGCCAGAGGGCCGGAAACATGGAGATAACTGCCGAAAAGATAATGACGAGGTCTGTTGTAACATGCTATCCGACAGATTCCATAATAACTGCACTCAACAAGATGAGGGAGAAGGGCTATTCCCAGCTCCCGGTTGTCACCCACGACGGCAAGGTGATAGGGACCATCACGGAATCCGACATAAACGACCTCCTGATAAAGGGGGCGACGCTGGACAGCCTGAAGAACCTGCTCGTCAGGAAGGTCATGGGCGTCACCCTGCCCCAGCTGGACAAGAGCAGCCCCATATCCATGATATACCCTGTTCTGAAGTTCTCGAATGCCGTCCTCATAGTTGACGGGGGTGAGCTGAAGGGTATTATAACTAAGGCCGATATACTCAAGGCAGTAGAGGAGTATGGCTGACTACCTTTCCATAGGCCTGAGCGCGTTCATACTTTTCATACCGGCCTTTGCAGCGAACCCTGCGGCCGTGATCACCGGGGGCCGGTACCCGATAGACTTAGGGAGGAAGTTCATCGACGGGCGGAGGATACTGGGGGATGGCAAGACCATATCCGGCTACTTCGGCGGGGCCATACTTGGTGGCCTGATCGGCCTGGTGCTGTACGGTATCCTGGTGCCTGCCAGGGGGACTGTGCTTATGGACTACACCCAGGGCATAGTTGGGGCTGCCGTGTCCTCCTTCTCGCTCTCTTTCGGCTCACTCACCGGAGATGTGATCGGTTCGTTCATAAAGAGGAGGATAGGCATAGAGAGGGGAGGAAAGGGGTTCCTGCTGGACCAGTGGCCCTTCGTGCTTGTGGCCCTTCTACTACTCTTCGTATTCTCGAGGCACTTTTTCAGCATCGTTTACATGAACTTCCTGGCGATACCTGAGCTCCTGATAGTCACGCCGCCGCTGCACAGGGCAGTGAACATAATAGGCTACAAGATGAAGAAGAAGGATGTGCCATGGTAGGAGAACTTAAGATGGTCTTCGCGGTGCGGAGGGATCTGGACCTGGGAAAGGGAAAGATAGCTGCGCAGGTTGCCCACGCCGCTGTGAGCTGCGCGCTCAGGTCCATGGAGAGGCAGAGGGATAAGTTCGATGAGTGGATGAGGCAGGGGCAGAAGAAGATCGTTGTCAAGGTGCCTGGGATTGAAGACATAATCCGGATCAGGGAGAAGGCGGCCTCCATGGGTATAATCTTTGAGGTCGTCACGGACGCTGGCCTGACCCAGACGGAACCCGGCACGGTCACATGCATAGGCCTGGGCCCGGACAGCTCGGAGAGGCTTGACACCATAACGGGGATGTACCACCTCCTCTAGACCGCATCGAGCGCCTGCTGGAGGTCCTCTATTATATCCTCAGCGTCCTCCAGGCCCACGGAGAACCTGATCAGCCCCTCCGGTATCCCCATCCTGGCCCTCTCTTCTGGCGTGAACTGCGCGTGGCTGGTGTCCACTGGAAGGGTGATGAGGCTCTCTGCCCCGCCCAAGCTCGGTGCGACCATGGGAAGTTTCAGGGCCCTCAGCAGCCTCCTTGCACCCTGGAGGCCAGACTTCAGCTCGAAGGATACCATGCCGCCATATCCCCTTAGCACTCTGTCCGCAATGCCCTTGTATGGAGAAGAGTCCAGGCCAGGGTAGAAGACCCTCTTGACCTTTCCGGAGGCCTCTAGGAAGGAGGCCACCTTCATGGCGTTGCTGTTATGCCTCTCCACCCTCACGCCCAGGGTCTTCAGGCTCCTGAGTGCAAGGAATGCCTGGATCGGGTCTGGCGTCCCTCCCACACTCTTCCTCATGTCAGATACCCGGGAGTAGAGTCCCTGGCCCATGCCCGCAAGCCCTAGTATTATGTCACTGTGGCCTCCTATATACTTCGTTGCACTGTGGACTGTTATGTCTGCACCCATGCTGCAGGGGTTCTGGTTGTATGGTGAGGCGAAGGTCGCGTCCACGACTGTCAGGGCACCGGCCTCCCTGGCCTTTCTTGAGACCTCAGGTATGTCCGTGACACCGAGCACCGGGTTGCTTATGGACTCTACATATACCAGAGAGTAACCGCTGAACTCCCTGTCTGGCCTGTTCATCTCCTCTACGCTCACAAACTCTGCCTGGATGCCGTACCTGGGCAGCACTCTTTCGAGCAGGTACCTGGTCTGGCCGTATAGTTCTGACTGGGCCAGGATCCTGGTGCCCTTGCTGGCCACAGAGAGGAGGCACGTGAATATGGCGTTCATGCCTGAGGAGAAGGAGAGGCCGCGGTCTGTGCCCTCGAGGGAGGCGTATTTCCTCTCCAGGGCCTGGAGGGTGGGGTTCCCGATCCTAGTGTAGAGGAAAGGCTTTCCTGTGGTGTCATCTATCACGGCACTGCTGTCTTCGTTGGGGTAGAGGAAGGTGGAGACCTCAAATATCGGTGTGCCGACATTGCCGTACCTCGTATCCACGATCTCCCCCTCATGCACAGCCCTTGTGTTGAAGCGCCTGCCACCTTCCATGGTGGTGGATCTGAAACCCTTTTAAAAGATCTGTGGGCGAGGGATAAAGAACTATATAACCACTGTTCAACTGCACCGTTCACATATGTTCATTGCAGTTGAGGGCATAGACGGCAGCGGAAAGACGACGCTTGCCAAGGGTCTCGAGAGGGAACTCGGCAGGACGCACAGGGTGTTCCTGACCAAGGAGCCAACAAACAGCAGCATCCTGGACAGGGAATCGGTGAACACACCTGCTGATGCCCTCTCCCTCTTCTTCCTTTTCGTCCATGACAGGTTCATGCACCAGGATATAATCGAGAGGAAGATCGGGGAGGGATACGTGGTCATATCCGACCGCTACGACCTCTCATCCTTCTGCTACCAAGGGCCGCCCATGGAGGTCCTGTTCGGGAGCATGGAGGCCACACTGGACTGGATGGTCTCGGTCTCCAGGGTCATAAGGGTCATACCGGACATCACTTTCCTGATAGATGTGGATGTGGACACTGCACTTGAGAGGCTCAGTATCAGGAGGACAAGATCCGCGTTCGAGAGCAGGGCCCTACTGGAGAGGGTGAGATCCTACTACCTCCACATGGCAGGCATGAGGCGTGACTGCGTTGTCCTGGACGGGAAGGTGGGCAAGGGGGAGCTGCTCAGGAAAGCGGTCGACGAGGTCTCAAGGCGCATGTCACCTGGTAGTGACGATCACCTCGTCGGATAGGACAAGGAGCGTGTGTTCTGCCTGCGATATTCTTGCCTTTCCATGTTCAAGGAGCACCGGGAACTGTGAGACCTGGCTCTTGGCCATGAGCCTCTTCAGGTATGTTACATGGTCGTCCACGAGTTTTGAGACCCACCTCTCCGCGAATGGCAGGGTCCTGAAGTTTGAGTAGAGGGGCTCCACAGTATCGGGCCGGGTGCCGCTCAGGATGTATATGTGGCCCGGGGGGCCGTCGTGGATGGAGCCTATGCCCGTTGACGCGAATGGCTCTATTGCGATCACGCACTCCGGCTGTATGGGCTTGCCGTTGCCGTCATCGTAGTTGGGTATGAAGACCCCGGAGTGAAGGTCATACCTGTTGATGCCGTGGCCCCCCAGGTTCCTGACGGGCTTGAACCCGTACGAGGATATGACTTCGCCGATGGCCTGGCCTATGCTCCTCACTGCCACCATGGGTCTGACCTTCCTTATGGCTGCGTTGAGCGCCTCCCTTGTTGCATCTATAAGGTCGGAATAGTCCCCCCTGCCGCCAACCTCAACGGTGGCAGCGTTGTCAGATGGGTAACCGTCCACCTGGGCCCCCACGTCCACCTTCACCAGGTCACCTGTCCTGAAGGCCTTCTTGTCATTGACGAAGGGGGTGTAATGGGCCGCCTCGTTGTTGATGGAGAGGTTCACTGGGAATGAGGGCTGCCCACCCATCTCCCTTATGAAGTTCTCAGTCTTCTCTGCCACGTCGTAGAGGAGTGCGCCTGGTTCTATCAGAGAGATGGCGTATTCAAGGGCCTTCCTCCCTATATCGCCGGCCCTGAGTATTGCGTTCTTAACGCTCGGGTCCAAGGTACACCTCCGGCAGGAGACATGAGGGCAACATCCTATTAAAATATAGGAGGGGGCGGCCGGGTTTCCTGCCCCTGGGCTTACCTGGCCTCTATCTCCTTCGGCCTCTTGTACTTAAGCGCCTGCAGCACAAGGTGCCTGTGCAGGGGTGACGGGCGCATAGGCCTGGAGAGGAACTCCGCATGGTACTGTGCGGCTATGAAGTTCTCCCTTCCCTTGAGCTCGAGGATCTCCATCCTGATGCCCTCTTCATCCGTGCCGGAGAAGACCAGGCCGGCGTCCTCCATCTCCTGAATGAACTCAGGGTTCACCTCGTACCTGTGCCTGTGCCTCTCCATGATCTCCGGAGACGAGTATATGCGCCGGGCCAGGGTACCGTCCTTAACCCTTACGAGCTTCATTCCCAGCCTCATGGTCCCGCCCAGGTCCTGTATGCCCTTCTGCTCGGGCAGTATGTCTATGACCGGGTGTCTCGTGTTCCTGTCGAACTCAGTGCTGTTCGCATCCGTGTAACCGAGCACATCCCTTGCGAACTCGACCACCGCGACCTGGAAGCCCAGGCATATGCCCAGGAATGGCACCCCTCTTTCCCTGGCGTACCTCGCGGCAACGACCTTGCCCTCGACCCCGCGGTAGCCGAACCCCCCGGGTATGAGGATGCCGTGGACCTCGTCTAGAGGCTCAGTGCTCCTGAGCAGGGAATCTGAATCGATCCACTTGATCTCCACGCCCACGCCTGTGTTCCCCGTGATGTGTGTGAATGTCTCCCTGTGGCTCATGTATGCGTCCTGGAGCTCAGTGTACTTACCGACGACAGCGATCTTCACCCACTCCCTGGGCTGCAGCAGGTTCTTCCTGAAGTCCGCCCAGGTATCCCTGTAAGTCCCCACAGGTATGCTGAGCCTGCTGCATATGTGCTGCACTATGCCCTGCCTCTCCAGGATGTCCGGGAGGAGGTAAACATTCTCAACGTTGTGAACGCTCACTATGCCAGATTCCGGGACGTCAGTGAAGAGGGATATCTTTCTCCTTGTCTCCGGTGTTATTGGCCTCTGGGACCTGCAGAATATCATATCCGGCTGTATCCCTATCTCCCTGAGTTCCTTGACGCTGTGCTGGGTAGGCTTTGTCTTCTGCTCCAGGTTCGCACCTATCTCCGGGACCAGTGTGACGTGGGCGAAGAGGACGTTGCCATCGCCCTCCTCCCTGCGGATCTGGCGCATGGCCTCCAGAAAGGGCATGCTCTCTATGTCCCCAACTGTGCCACCCACCTCTATCAGGACTATGTCGTACCCCCTGGATGCCACAGCCCTGACACGCCTCTTTATCTCGTTGGTTATGTGCGGTATTATCTGTACCGTGCTTCCCAAAAAGTCCCCGCGCCTCTCCTTCCTTATGACCTCGCTGTACACCTTTCCTGTCGTTATGTTGTTCTCTCCGGTCATGTCCTCGTCCAGGAAGCGCTCGTAGTTGCCTAAGTCCAGGTCTACCTCGCTTCCGTCGTTGAGGACGAAGACCTCGCCGTGCTGGTAAGGGTTCATCGTGCCGGCGTCATAGTTCAGGTACGGGTCTATCTTGAGCGCAGTGACCCTAAGGCCATGCTCCTTGAGGAGGTGGCCAAGGCTTGATGTGATGGTGCCCTTTCCCAGTCCAGATATAACTCCTCCAGTTATGACCAGGAAACGCATTGCCCATAAGCGATAAAAGGTTAATTAATCTTACCCGGGTGTGGATGGTGCCAGGCTCTTCTACGTGGATCTGCACCAGGACGACCCCAGGAAATCGACCGCCAGGAAGCTGGAGAGGGCAGGCCTCATTGAGAAGGTGCATATGGGGAGGTGCATGGGAATGGTTGTTCTGCAGGCCAGTTCTGTGAGAGTCCTTGGCCCGTACGACAGGGATCTGGTCATGGAGAGGGGACTGTGCGCAATAGACGGTTCCTGGAACCTGCAGCACACCTACAGCGGCCTCTCCTTCCCGTACGGGAGGAGGCTCCCCGGCCTTGTGCCCGTGAACCCTGTGAACTACGGGAAGGTGGGGAGGCTCTCCACATCGGAGGCGATGGCGGGTGCACTCCTCATAATTGGGCTGGAGCGCCAGGCAATGGAGTTGCTCTCTAGGTTGAAGTGGGGGCCGTACTTCTACGAGATGAACTCCCCGATCCTGGAGGTCTACAGAAGGTGCAGGGACGAGGCCGAGATCCTGAGGGCTGAGGCGGAGCTCTTCAGCTGACCCTCTCCCATGACTGGCCGCTGAGCCTGTAAACGCCGTCTGTATACTGCTTCACTATACGGTAGATGCTTTCCCTGTATGCACTGTCAACATATGAGAATGGCTCTTCCTCACCATCCAGGAGGTGTATGCCGTCCACGTGCGACAGGCCCTCTTCCCTCCTGCCATGGAACACGGAGGACACTGCGTACTCGAGCTCGTCCGGGTCTAGCCTCATCCTTGTGCTCCTTACCCTGCTCTCCAGATCGCCTATGTCCTCATCCCCGTAGCCTATCTCCCTTGGATCGCCTCCTGAGGAGAGTATGAAGAGCATCACGCCGAGGCACTTAGAGCACCTGCCACACGGCACGTAGTCTCCGTTCTCATAGTGGCAGGAGTGGCACGAGCGCTGCAGCCTGTAGAGATCGTGGTACCTGTGTATCAGTATCTTCTCCACCACGGAACCGGATATGGGGTGCAGTGCCGACCAAATGGATACCCCTATGCCCTTTGACCTCAGGTAAGATGTGAACATGTCGTTGAAGAACTTTGTCTGGTCAAATATCTCGTGGAAGTGGCTTATGCCACGGTACGGTTCCATGCCCCTGGGGTCGTCGAACTCGTCACCTATCAGGATTGAGGAGGCCGAGTTCGCCATGACCACTGGGAGGAAGGCCATTATGTATACCGGGAAGGTGAAGAGCTGTATGGGATAGCTGTCAGCCCAGCTGAATGCCACCTTTTCGTCCAGTATCCTGAGCCTGCGGAGGAACCACCAGTAGAACCTGTCCACGTTGGACCATACCCTGTGGACGTCCTGGAAGTTCCTCTGGTAGAACCTGTACGCAGGGAGGGCAGTGCGCCAGTGACCGCCAGACTCGTTGAAGAAGAGCGCGTGCGTCCTAAGGCCTAGCTCCTTCATGATGCCGTAGGTGAGGAGGCTCTCCTTTCCCCCTGAGGAGAGCACCGATACTGTGTCCTTCTTTCCGGCGTAATCGAACCTCTCCTCCCTGGTAACATCCGCGACGACCTCCGTCATGCCGTCTGCGTTCTCCTCCGTTATATCGGCATCCCCTGGAAGGAAATCCTTCTTTATGAACTCGTAGCGCCTTATGCAGAGCCTGTTCACGAAGACTTCCCTGTTGTTTATCCTCACCAGGTTGCCGATGGCCTCACGGTCAGAGGGTGATATCGGAGCGTTTACTGTGAGCCTCTTCGTGAAGTAGGTGAAGTTTATGAGTGGCATGGTGAGGATGAGGGGGGCCAGCCTCTCGTCCACCCTCTCGCCCCCTGGATAGTAGAACTCGATGGTGAAGTTATGGCTCTCGCCTGGAGACGAGAGCGTTACCCTGCCCTTCAACCTGTTCCTCTCTATGGCTATGTCCGAGAGGGAGAGGTCGTCAAAGACCTGGAGCCTCTGGGCGTAATACACGCTGCACCACTACGATGTGGACGCTTCGATTTCCTTTGCAACTGAGCTGCACTCGTTCAGTGGGTCGAAGACCGGCAGGCCAAACCTGGCCTCCAGCTTCTCCTTCTCCTCCTCAAGCTGCTCCTTCGTCAGGTTCTCCGAGTTAAGGGATATGGCTATGACTTTCCTGTCAGAGAGGAGCTCCAAGATCCTTATGTACTTTGAGAGGTCAGGTATCGGATAATCGGGGAAGCCATCGAAGAACTTCCTTGCGGGTGCGTGCTGGAGTATGATGGCGTCTGGTCTGAGGGCGCCTATGATCTCGAAGCTCCCCGGGTATGCGGGGTGCAGGACAGAACCCTGGCCCTCTATGAACATGAAGTCCGGCTGCTCCGCCTCCCAGGCCCTCAGCGCCGCCCACTCTAGCCCTCCGGGGATGAAGTCGTTGATCATTGAATCTATTACCACCGTGTAGTCGAAGCCCTGCATCCAGGCAGTCTGGCCCGTGCCTATCATCGTGCTCCTCAGGCCGAGGTTCTGGAAAGCGTTGTTCATGAACACGGCCGTCGTCCTCTTACCTATGGCACTGTCCGTGCCCAGGACAGCTATCTTCCTTGACTTCACGTTCCTTATTTCGCCAGAAAATGGCCTCTTGAAGTCCCTGAACATCTTCCTCACATCGGTTATCTTGGAACCTGAGGACCTCGCTATCGCCGCGAACTCAGGGTCATCGCCCACGAACTCGTGCAGGCCACTTACGACGTTGAGTGAGTTCCTGAGGGCATCCCTTATGTAAGACCTGTAATTTTCAGGGATGTAGCCACCGTCCGTGGCCACGCCGACGATGAATGTGTTCACGTTCAGGTCAAGGGCCTCTTCCACCGTGCTCACGACCTTTATGCCCTTGTAGCGGCCCTCAAGTACCTCGCCTGCGTCCTGGCCGTGGAACCTTGAGTCGATGACCGCATTGATCCTGTACCTCTTGCTGAACCTAACCAGCCCGTTTGCGGTCTTCCCGTACGTGCTCGTGAACACGCCTTCAGCCAGCACTACTGCACTGTCCACCTACCACCCCTCCCAGTTATGACCACCACCAGATCCCTCTCCCTCCTGCTTGAACCGAACAGGTTGTATATGGCAGCCAGGGAAGATGCGGATGCCGGAAGGACAGGAATCCCCTCAAACCTCTCCATGTACTTCGAGAACCTTATCATGTCCAGGTCGCTCACGTACACAGCCGCGCCCCTTGTACTGTATATGGCATCCAGGGCCTTCTGACCGTCGTAGGAGTGGTATGAGACCAGTGGCTCGTTGATGCCGGTCTCCCTGATCGTGGAGGGGTCGAGGTCCTGCACCGTCCTGAAACCCCTGGACCAGGAATCGACAATAGGATTGCCTCCTGGTGTGCTCGACCCTATGAACCTCGGGATCCTCTCGATCTCACCACGTTTGTAGAGCTGGACAAAGCCGTGGTGTATCCCGGCAAGTGTTGTCCCGTTTCCAACTGGCACAGCAATGCAGTAAGGCGCGTGGCCGAGCTGCTGCACTATCTCGTAAGCTATGTTTGCGTAACCGGCGAAGTCCAGCCATGAGTTCACAGAGCCAGGGTTCGAATCGTACCAACCCTCCTGGGCTGAAAGTTCCTTCATTCTTTCCACGAGGTCCTCATACTTGCCAGGCATTCTCAGGACCTGCGACCCCATTCTCTCCATCTCAGGCACCCTGTGTCCAGTGTACGATTCTGGCACCGCGACAACAGAGCCTATCCCTGCCTCCCTGGCAAAATAAGATATTGAGGCGCCATAGTTTCCACAGGAAGCCACAGCAACCGCGTTGTATCCAAGCTCCTTGGCTCTACTCACGTGAAGCCTGGAGATCCTGTCCTTCTGCGTCCCTGTTATGCTTGCACCCTCAAACTTCACAAAAATCCTCTTTAGCCTGAGGGCCTTTTCTAGGTTGAACGCCCTGAAGAAGGGCGTTTTACCTGGTGGTTCCTCTTCTTCGTGTATTTCCTCCATCTCTTTCACTCGGATCTTTTATCCGGCAGGTGTGTCAGTCCATTTTACTATATAAACATTTGTGACTGCTGAACCGTACATCATGCAGTCTGCCGGTGCGGTTATTTCCGCATGTTTTAAATATTTATGACAATTTATTAAATAAAATTCATATTTTGTATAAATATAATATGAGTCAAATCCAGTACACCCGCTGGCTTCATGTGGGTCCTCTCACCCTGGAATCACAGGTATCAGGAAAACGACTCTTCATCTTCATAGGAGGCTGGACCACACACAAAATGAGGTCCCTTCCTGTGGAGATGTGTGGTGCTTCCAGTCCGGTACCAACACGGAGGTGCCCAATGGCATTTCTTCCATCTGGAATACAGATAAATATACTTTGATGATATGTTGCAGTATGATAAGGTGCCCAGCTTGCTTTTCCCCATCCGGAGAGGATCTCAGTGATGTGGCCAGGCACTTGTATGCAATGCTTGAGAGGAGTGACCCTGTGCATGTCATGTGGGTCAACAGGGAATTAGGGAAGGAGAGGGTCGGTGTTGGGGATTTCACTGAGAGGGTGTTCAGGCTGTTCGAAGTTGGTGGCGATATCAGGGACTGGATCCTCAGGAGGTTTGTGCATATGTTCCTCTCAGAGAGCCCACACCCATTCATACTCGCGATGCAGAGGCCGGAGCCGTGGGTACTGAAGGGCTATGCTGTGGAACACCACCACTTCCTGAGGCAGTGGGTCGTTTCCTGCGCTAACATAATATCGAGGTGTGAGAGGGATGATGTGAGGATGTACGAGGTGGACAACATATACACCGAGTACCACGGCAGCAGGGAGAGCCCGGCCCACCACGAGCTCCTCATAAAGATGGGTATATCCTATGGGCTTAAGAGGGAGGAGATAGTAGGCTCCAGGCCACTGAGGGCGACTAAGGTTGCGATTGGGGAATGGGACAGGATCACGAGGGTCAGCAGCTGGAACGCATCCATGGCAGCAGTGCACGGCATGGAACTCCTGGCTAACAGAGAGATGGTGAAGTACGGCGCCAGGTACAGTTATTTCGATCCCGCAATACTGAGTGACGGGAGCATAACAGAGGACGCCAGGAAATTCCTGATGGAAGGTTACAGTGCGGATATAGGCCATTCAATGGAGGCACTCAAACTGATACAGGATGGTGTGGAGGAGATGGACAACGGGATGGAGGTGATGATAGCGTTTACGTATTCCATGGGCCACCTCTACGAGTACCTGAACGCGAGGCTTGAGAGGGGGAGGATGTATGGAAACTAACAACAAGAATGGTTGCCAGCTGTGCGACGCGACGTGGGGAGAGTACTGGAGGGAGATAGAAGGGCAGAACATGTACTTCTGCTGCAACCTGTGTGCAGATGCATTTGAGAATATAGTTAATGAGGTGAAAAGGCGCACAGGATGGAGTACAATAGAGTATCTGGAACTCCACGGGAACTACATTAAGGGGAGAGAATGTGTAGCACGTAACATGGGCCAGATCTTCAGATTCTACGTCCGTACCTACTCCGACGGAAGGTTGATGGAGTTCATAGAGAGGTAGGGGGAGAGGGAGGGGTGTATTTCCTATGGAACAATTTTTGGACGGGATACCCTTGCCTCAGCCATCTTCCCCCTGACATCTATAGTCACACGGGTGCCAGGCTTTGACAACTCCCTCTTTATAAACCCGAGGGCGATTCCCTTTCCAAGGATTGGAGATATTGAGCCGCTGGTCACAATTCCAACCTCGGCGCCATCGTGGTAAACCTTCTGCCCGTCCCTCGGTATCTCCCTCCCCTCGCAGACGAAGCCCCTGAAGATCTCTGTATCCGCAGACTTCCTCTTCATCAGTGCGTCCTTTCCAATGAAATCACCATCGTTGTTGACTATGAATGATATGGAACATTCATATGGGTCCCTGTTGTCGTCAAAGTCGGTACCAGACAGGAGCATCCCCTTTTCCATCCTCAGCGTGTTCCTTGCCCCTAGGCCACACGGCCTGCCACCAACTTCCCTCACGGCATCAAGGAGGCTTCTCCAGACAGTAACAGCGTCATCACTGTGCCCCAGTACTTCCACTCCACGCTCCCCTGTGTACCCTGTACCTGAAATGATGAGATCCCTCTCGCCTGTGAGCGGGTTCACGTGCCCGTCGAAGGGGACAGATGAGAAAGTGAATGGCTTCACTTGGGGGAGAGAGATCTCCTTCAGTACATGCTCTGATTCAGGACCTTGTAATGCAATACAAAATACATTTTCAGAAAAGTTATATATATTTACGTTAAATTTATAAGAGGTTTGAGTTAAATGGTTTCTTATCTTTTCTGTGGTTGCGGCATTAGGTACGAAGAATACCTTTTCTTCATTCATCCTGTAAACTATTGTATCATCTATCATTGTACCTCTCTCTGAGAGGAATGCAGAGTATGCAGCTTCACCGTCCTTCATTGAGGAGACCTTTGTCGGCAGAATGTAGTCCATGAACCTGAGGGCATCACTGCCTTCAACAACTATGTCTCCCATATGCGACACATCAAATATGCCAGCATGTGTCCTCACTGCCATGTGTTCCTCTATTATACTTGTGTACTGTAGTGGCATTTCCCATCCATGGAAATCTGTCATTTTTGCATTAAGTCTCTTGTGTTCACCGTTCAGTGGTGTCACCTTCACTCCCCCTCACCTCCATGCGTTCCAGTGGAAATATACCCCTCCCCCTCTATCATATTTAAGAATTTCTCATGGACCCTCGTATCCCCCGTCAGCTCCGGGTGAAAGGTCATCCCCAAGACATTCTTCTGGAGCACCATTACAGGCCTTCCGCCTTCACTCGCAAGCACCTTCGCAGACCCGGCGTCCTCGATGATGGGTGCCCTTATGAACACGCCCATGAAATTTCCTATGGAATCTATCTCTATCTCCCTTATGAAGGAGTCCACCTGCCTCCCGTATGCATTCCTTCTCGTCTTCACGTCAAGTAGGCCCATGCCCCTCACCCTCTCATCAAACGTCTCCTTCGATATCAATATGAGGCCAGCGCATGTTCCCATGACAGGCGTGCCAGATTCAGCCATCTCAACTATCCTCCTATACATTCCACTCTCCACCGTGAGCCTGTATATGGTGGTGCTCTCCCCTCCAGGTATGATGATGCCGTTGCAGCCATCCAGGTCAGAGAGCCGCCTTGCCCTGACCGCAACCACATCCCTCCTCCTCAGGGACCTGAGGGTCTGGATGTGCTCCTCAACGTCTCCCTGGTAACCGACAACGCAGACCTTCATCCGGGAGGCAATGGCTAATACCCCTATAATCCATTTCATGTGGCCAGTGAGGTGCGGTACGATTCAGGACTTTCTCTAACTGACATTAGTGTCCCATCAAGTTAAAGTATCTGTAGCGATGGCATGTGAGGTCGCATGTCATACGAGAGAGACCTTGCAGAGATGAAGGGCCAGATCGACAGATCACTGTCAGAGTTCTTCCAGGAGAAGCTTTCCAGTGTGCACGACGCCCTCACCGCAAGGGTCGTGGGAATGATAAGGGACTTCACCCTCAACGGGGGAAAAAGGCTGAGGCCGATAATATCAATACTTGGGCACAACATATTCGAGCATGAGGACGGGAGGATGCTGAAGGCGTCCCTGGCCCTTGAGCTGGCACAGAGCTATCTGCTCATCCATGACGATATAATGGACGAGAGCGACATGAGGAGGGGGAGGCCCACAGTCCACGTTGAGGCAGGTAACATATATGCCAGCAACCCGAGGAGGCAGAAGCTGGGGGAAAACATAGGCATAGTGGCCGGTGACCTAGCGGAGTGCTACGCCCATGAGGTACTGATGGGAAGCGGGTTCCCGCCGGAGAGGCTTGTGAGGGCAGGTGCCGAGCTCTCCTCCATCATAGAGACCACCGGCTATGGCCAGGTGCTCGACATACACTCCTCACACATGGAGGAGTTCTGCCAGTCAGACCTGATGCGCCTGCACCTCTGGAAGACATCCAGGTACACTGTTCAAGGCCCCCTTTCTTTCGGTTCACTCCTGGCTGGCAGGGACATGGACAGGAACCTGAGCTACTACGGTTACCTGGCCGGCGTAGCTTTCCAGCTGCACGACGACATACTTGGCCTCTTCGGCAACCAGGAGGTCACCGGCAAGCCTGTCAGGAGCGATGTGGTTGAGGGGAAGAAGACACTGCTGATCCTCAAGGCCATGGAGATGTCCGGCGAGAGTGAGAGAAAATTCATACAGTCAGTGCTGGGCAACCCTGGCGTGACAGACGATGACCTCATGAGGCTGAGGGACATAGTCGTTGATAGCGGGTCCTACCAGTACTCCCTCGACATGATGGAGAGGCTGGTGTCCAGGGCCAAAGAATACCTGTCAAGGGTGCCTGGGGACGAGAGTGCAAAGGACTTCCTCTCGTGGCTGGCCGACTTCATGGTCAGGCGCTCCAGGTGAGACCTTCACCGTTGACCGGCGCACGACTGTAAACGTTTAATTAAGATATGGAGATATGAATTTATGGCAGAGACCGTCGCTGAAGTCATAGTGAGGACCCTGTACTCATTGGGTGTGAGGAGGTTCTACGGCATCCCCGGCGATTCCCTGAACCCTCTGATGGACGCCCTGAGGCGCAACAGGGAGATGCAGTTCGTCCAGGTGAGGCACGAGGAGGGTGCCGCCATAGAGGCCTCTTTCGAAGCAAAGTACACTGGCAGGCCAGCCGTCTGCATAGGTACCTCGGGGCCAGGCTCCATCCACCTCCTCAATGGCCTGTACGATGCCAAAATGGACCACGCCCCAGTCATAGCATTCACAGGTCAGATTGAGACCGATCTCCTCGGCACCGATTACTTCCAGGAGGTCAGGACAGTCAAGCTCTTCGATGACGTCTCTGTCTTCAACACCGAAATTGTGGATCCGGAGAATGTCCAGAAGATAGTTGTGAGGGCCTACAGGGAGGCCCTGTACCACAGGGGAGTATCCCACATTAGCCTGCCCGTGAACGTGCTGAGGGAGCAGGCCAGGGAAGAGAAGGTGTACATGTCGCCTTACCTTCCAGAGGTACACTACAGCGCAGACTTCTCCGCAGCGGTTGAGATGATCGACAGGTCAGAAAAGCCGGTGATATTCATAGGCCGCGGCGCATCCGGCCAGACACAGGCTATAATGGATCTGTCGGAGAGGATAGGCGCTCCCGTGATATACGCGGTTAACGGGAAGGGCATAGTGGATGACAGCGACCCGCGCGTCATGGGTTCACTCGGCCTCCTGGGCACAAGGCCCTCAGTGGAGGCCATGAAGAGGTGCGACCTCATGATACTCCTGGGCACATCCTTCCCATATGTCTCATTCTATCCAGATGGTGTGGACTCCATACAGGTGGACACCGATCCGTCGAATATAGGCAAGAGGGTTGTGCCGAAGGTGAGCTACGTTGCAAGCGTTGAGGACTTCCTCGGCATCAGGAATAAGGTAAGGGAGAAGAAGGACAAGTTCTACAGGGAGCTACAGGACTCGAAGAGGGACTGGATCTCCTACCTTGAGAAGATGGAGGGCGACGGTTCTAAGCCCATCAGGCCAGAGAGGCTTGCGGCCACGGTGAACAGGTATGCCCCCAGGGATGCTGTGGTGGTCGTGGACACCGGGAACGTAACTGTATGGTCGGTTCGCAACATGAGGACTCCGCCAGGCAGGACATTCTTCTTCTCTGCATGGCTGGGGAGCATGGGCGTAGGCATACCCGGATCGATAGGGATATCCTTCGCCACCGACAGGCCCATCGTTGCCATGATCGGCGACGGCTCCTTCGCCATGACCATGATGGAGCTGATAACGGCCAAGAAGTATGAGAGGCCTGTGAAGCTTGTGGTGTTCAACAACTCAAAGCTCGGCATGATAAAGTTCGAGGAACAGGTAATGGGGTACCCTGAGTTCGGTGTAGATCTCTACAACCCAGACTTCTCGCAGGTGGCCAGGGCAGTGGGCATAGAGTCCAGGAGGGTGGAGGAGCCAGGCGACCTAGATGGGGCCGTGAAGGACATGTTCGCATCCAGGGGCCCGTTCGTGCTCGATGTCATTGTCGATCCGGACGAGAGGCCTATGCCGCCAAAGCTGACATTCGCCCAGGTGAAGGGCTACATAACATCCATACTCCGCGAGAAGCTGGAGCCAGAGTGACGTTATCTATCAGGACACTTTTATTAATGATACAGGCATGTTTTCATCCATGTCCCAGTACGATTCGCTGAAAGTATGGCTGGACGGAAAGATGGTGGGATACAGTGAGGCCACCGTCCCCATACTCACTCACTCCATGCAGTACGGCAGCGGCATATTTGAGGGCATCAGGGCATACCCACTCCCAGACGGCTCTGCCGGCATATTCAGGCTCAGCGACCACATGGAGAGGTTCGTGAACACCGCCAGGATCTACGGCATGAACCTCAGGTACACCAAGGAGGAGCTTGAGGATGCCGTAATGGAGGTTGTGGCTGCGAACGGCCTCTCATCTTGCTATATAAGGCCCTTCGCCTTCTACAACGACGACAGGATCGGCCTCTCAGTCAAGGACAAGAAGGTCAGCGTCTACATCGCAGCGGTTCCACTGGGCAACTACTTCTCAGACAAGAACTCAGGCATAAGGTGCAGGACATCTTCCTGGCACCGCATCTCTTCCTCTGTCCTCCCTGTACAGGCAAAGGCGAGCGGTAACTACCTCAACTCTATAATAGCCAACTCCGAGGCAAGGAGGAGTGGCTTTGACGAGGCCATACTCACCTCCCCGGAAGGATACCTGGCGGAGGGCCCAGGTGAGAACATATTCCTCGTGAAAAAGGGCAAGGTACTCACGCCAGGTGACGAATCCGACATACTGATAGGGATAACCAGGGACACCGTAATGACCATTGCAAGGGACCTGGGATACGAGGTAGTGGCGAGGCAGATCCACAGGGAGGAACTATACATAGCGGACGAAGCCTTCTTCTGCGGCACTGCTGCAGAGATCACCCCGATAGTGGAGGTGGACGGCATACGCATAGGCCAGGGCAGGCCCGGTAACGTCACATCCAGGATAACAGAGGCCCTCTACAGGGCCGTGAGGGGCGATACAGTGCACAGGGAGTGGATAACAAGCGTCTCCATTGCAGAAAAGGTCAGCGGGTCTCAGAGATCGTGAGGAGCACCTTGGCAGCGCCTCCTTTGCTGGAGAGCATGTGCCTGGTGTTCTCCTCAACGACCTCCGTCTCTCCCTCCCTGAGGAGCTTTCCCTCTCCGTCTATAACGGCATAAATGCTGCCTTCCAGCACGGTTATGACCTCCCTCTTCCCCACGTGCCTGTGCATGGGGTAGTGGCCATCCCCGGAGAACCTCAGCATCTTCACAGTGACCCTCTCGCTCCTGAAGATTATCGCCTGGTCTATGCCAAGCTGCCCATCGCTCACCGGTTCGTACACAACGGAGCCCTGCTCCATCTCAGGATCATATCTAAATAATTCAATCATATATAAGAATAGTGAAATGTGTAATTCCTGAATGTCAAGTCTATGGTTAATAATATTAAGAATAAAATGAGTGTTAAAAATAGAGTTGTCTCAATCACTCCTGTGGAACCAGTTCCCTGTTGTCTATGTTGCCCTGTGGCTTTGCCTGCCCCATGGCGAACGCTATTGCCTGGCCCAGGCCCACAACACCAAGGTTGACAACCAGCGCAAATATGCCTATGTATATATCACCCAGCGGCCCGTAGAGGGACGTCACGAGGTGCACCTGGAAGAGCATGACAACAGTCAGCACCATGCCGGCTGCCCAACCCAAGCCCACCGCATACTTGTTGAGCTTGTCAGTGAAGAGCGCCATGTATACTGCAGGGAGTGTCTGGAGTATGAAAGCGCCGCCCATAGTCTGCAGGTATATTATGTCTCCGCTGGCTGCAGGAACCAGTGAGAACGCGAGCGCTGCCACTATGACGACAAACACCAATATCCTGGACAGGAAGGCCTGCCTCTGCTGTGGCGCCCCCTTGTTTATGTACTCCAGGTACAGGTTCCTGGTGAGCAGGTTGGCAGATGCCAGTGCCATTATCGATGCAGGCACTATGCTGCCCACAACCACCGCTGCGAACACGAAGGAGGTGAACGCTGGCGGGAACACCTTCAGCACGAGGTCTGGGAAGGCAAGGCTGCTTATGCTTTTCGGGTACAGAGATCCTCTCTCCACCACAGCGGCTATGCCAAGGATTGCCACAAGGAGCAGGAGGACGTTGTAAAGCGGCAGTAAGGATGCGTTTCTCTTTATGGTTTTGACGTCCTTTGAACCCAGGGTACCAGCCACGCCGTGCGGGTACAGGAAGAGGGCCAGGGCTGAACCAAGGGCGAGCGTCACGTACCCGAGTTCAAGCGAAGGGCTGAGCTTCACAGTGGCAAGGCTTATGGATGCTGCCTTGGAGAACATTGCGTGGAAACCGCCCAGCGTGATGGGCACGTATATGACCACAACCAGGACAGACGCCCAGACAATGGCGTCCTTTATTATTGCGGTCAGCGCCGGGCCCCTCAGGCCGCTGATGAAGGTGAAGCCTGCCACAAGTATGAACGCAATGATCAGTGCAGCGGTAACAGGTATGGAAAGCGCGCTGAGCACATACTTTATCCCAACTATCTGGAGCGCTATGTACGGGAGTTCAGCCACTACCCCGGTGAGCGCAATGAGGAGGGCCAGCAGCCTGCTGTTGAACCTGTCCTTGACGAAGTCGGCAGCAGTGATGTAGCCCCTCTTCTTCGATATGGTCCAGAGCCTGGGCATCGTTCCATAGACTATAGGGTATATCATTATGCCGTAGGTGATGGCGAACATACCCAGAGTACCGCTGCTAGCCGTGAGGCCAGGAACCGCGACCAGTGTATAGGCTGTGTATAGATCGCCACCGAGCAGGAACCAGACAACCACAGTACCGAACCTTCTCCCACCTAGGCCCCACTCGTCCATGCTGTTCATTGGGGCCCTTCTCCAAAGGTAGGCAAGGTAGCCTGCTATGAGCACCAGTACAACGATCACGAAGAATATGGCCTGATCCAATATGGTAATCAACTGGCAGCACCCCCGTTCTCCTTAGCGTTCCTCTCAGCTAGGTACACGGCGAATGTCAGCAGTGCGGCTATGAAGATCCAGAGCAGCTGGTACCAGTAAAAAAATGGCCAGCCTCCCAGTTCAGGGTTAACTCTGTTGTATATGCCGATCCCCAGCACCATGAAGAAGTAGGGGATGGCAAGTATCACCGTTTTCAGTATAGGGTTCATCAGAGAAATTATGTGCTCTGTAGTATATAAATTTTCATGGTGTATAAATTTTCAGGGTGATTAGATTATACTTTACTGTATCAGGGGAAGGATGGGACTGAAAATTCCACCAGCAACCCAGACCTCATAAATTATATCTGATCGTATGAGAAGATGTTTTTTCAGCGCAAGTATGCGGTCACGTGCCCTACAACAGGCATATGCAACCAACCCAGGGCCCAGCCCAGGTCGCATCTCATGCCACACAGCCAGGGCTGCGCAGTGGCCCCTGTCTTGAAGCTGTACATGGCATCCTGCACCCCAAGGGAGAATTTAGCCCCGGAGACGCCACATGGAGCAAGGCAGCCTCAGACGTAGTCCTCTCTCCTCACAACGTTCCTGGGGGCATTGCCCTGCATGAAGTCCCTGACGTTCTCGCACGCCCTCAGTATCGCCAGGCGGAAGACATCGCTCACAGTGTCGTCCCCGCCCGCCGACGGGTTCGGGCCCCCAGCGACGTGTGGTGTCAGCACGGCGTTGTCAGGGATCGGCACCTCTATCCTGGGCTCGTTCCACCAGACATCGCTGAGGTAATACTTCTCCCTATTCCTCTCAAGGAAAGAGAGCATTGAATCCCGGTCAACCACGTCAGCCCTGGCTATATTCACTATGATGGTGCCCCTGAAGGCACCAAGGACAGCACCGCCTATGCACCCCCTGGTCTCCTTGGTCAGGGGCAGGCATATGACCATTATGTCGCTCTGCCTGGCTGCATCCTCTATCGAGTCCACCTGGAGGTCGCAGTTCTTGTCCTCTATCTTCCTCCTGGAATACCCTATGACCTTCATGCCCAGGGCCTTGGCCACCCTTGCCACCTGGGCGCCTATGCCACCGTACCCTATCACAGAGATGGTCTTGCCATAAAGGAAGCCCACCGGCTCCTGCCTGAACTCACCGGCGTGCGTCCTGCTGTTGAAGTAGCACACCTTCCTGGTGATGTGGAATATGAGCGCAAATACCTGTTCGGCCACGGATTCGGAGTAGGCACCGGCGTTGCTGCACACAAGCACATTCTCCGGTATCCTCGTGAAGTCGATGTGGTTCACGCCTGCGTATACGCACTGTAACATCTTCGTGTTCCTGCCCAGTACGAATTCACGCCCGAATATCTGTACCTCTGCCTCGGGGTCAGGGCCCATCACCAGGCCATCCCCCACGATCCTGCGGCACTCCTCGAAGGTATTCCTGTCAACCCTGATGTTGAGGGAGACCTTCATCTTCAGTCCTCTGGGAACTCGTAAGGCAGGTCCTCGGCTATCCAGCGCTCCATGCCCCCGGCTATGGACACAGCCCTGATCCCGTTGTCGGCCAGGAAGAGTGCTGCTGAGAGGCTCCTGTTCCCGTGCTGGCAGACAACAGCGTATTTCTTGTTCCTGTCCAGCCTACCGAGAGCATCAGGCAGGTCGTTCATGGGTATCCTGAGCGCCTTTGGTATCACACCGTAGTTCCACTCGTACGGCTCCCTGACATCTATGACCTCCCACTCGTCCAAGTTCTCCATGATCCTTTCCGGCTCCACTTCCTGGACACCAGACACTGGCAGGCCGCTCCTCTTCCACTCCTCCACTCCCTCAATGACGGCAAGGACCTGGAATCCGTTCTCCTCAAGTTCCTTCCTGACCTTCTCACCCAGGCCCTTTCCTGCAACCACGAGGACATTCTTGGGGTAGTCCCTGAGGTACCTTGAAATGCTCCTTCCCCATGAATAGGGAGAATAGGGTGCACAGAGGGACCCGGGTATGTGCTCGTTCAGGAACTGCTCTGTCTCCCTGGCATCTATGAGGCCGACCTCCCCGCTCTGCAGCTTCTCCCACGCTTCCTTCAGTTCCACGTAACAGTATTCCCATATGCCGTTAAAACTTTATCAGGGTCTCCACAGGCGCACCCGGTCAGAAGATGTCGAGGCTGTGGGTGGACTTGAACTCCTGCAGCACGACCCTTGAGTCGGTCCTCTCGATATCCTCGTTCTCGGAGAGTCTCTCTATCCTCTGCAGGAAGTCCTCCCTGTTCCTGCTCACCGTGGTGAAAATGAAGTCTATGTCTCCAAGGATGAAGTATACGGAAGACACGCCGGGCATATCCCTGAGCCAGTTCCCGATCCTGTTGTTGTAGTCCTTCCCGTACCTCGCCCTCACGAACGTCACGGTCTTGAAGCTGAAGCCAAGCCTCTCGTAGTCTATGACTGCCCTGAAGCCCTTTATGTAGCCCTCCTCCTTGAGCCTCTTGATCCTCTTGCTTATGGCAGAGGCAGAGAAGAGGCCCACCCTCTTCGCTATTTCCGTAAGCGGCAGGTCAGCGTCTTCCTCCAGGACCCTGAGTATCCTGTAGTCGAACACGTCCATGGCTCAACATAGTCACCATGGTTTATAAATTGTGTGACACCACATGCCACCACTACCCTTCTCACGGGAAATTTATTTCCCAAAGAAACGATTCATGGAAATAAAATTCCAGTGGTGGGTACAATAATATAATCATAACAATATTATTATACAGATTGATGTTTGTTCATGTGGATGGAAGGCAATACAGGTGAAACGACCTCCCTGAGGAAGGGCGCCATAGGCACATGGCAGGGCGTATTCCAGAGCTTTTCGTTCGTTGGGCCAGCTGCGGACGTGGCCATACTCCTGATAGGCACCTTTGCCTTTGCAGGCGCCTCCTCAGCCCTCTCTGTCCTCCTCGCCTGGCTCATATACGGCCTCTGGATGATCACACCGTACCAGTTCTCCAAGTTCAAGGCCAACGCGGGCAGCTATTACTCATACGCAGCGGGCTCCACAAAGAAGGGAATGCTTGGGCCCCCGGCGCTGGTTTCATGGATGGGTGAAAACCTCACAGGCCAGAGCTTCGGCATACTGGGCTTCGCCTCCTTCATATACCTCCTCTCCTCCAGGATATCCTCCATACCTTACATATGGGTGGCGTTTTCAGTTGCCATAACCCTCTACATGTTCATACTGCCGTACCTGGGGATAAGGCCATCTCTTAACTACGTTGCAGTAACCGGGTTCGCGGAGGCCATGTTCCTGCTCCTTGGCTCCATCATCATAATCGTGAGGGTGGGGCACGCGAACACGCTGGTGCCCTTCACCATACCTGCGGGCGCACTCTCCGCAGTCCTCTTCGGCACGGTCTTCTCCATACTCGACTTCACAGGCCTGGGCACAGTAACCACCACGTCTGAGGAGATTAGGGACCCGAAGAAGCGCGTCAGGCGCTCACTCATAATAGCGTGGGCCCTCTCCGGCCTTGCGCTCATACCGGCTGCATATGCACTTACCGTGGGCTGGGGCATCGGGAACATATCCTCATACGCCAGCTCCCCCGACCCCGGCCTGCTGGTGTTCAGGAAGTACCTGGGCGTCGCTGGCTTCATACTCCTAATAATATTCACTGCTAACTCCTACTTCTCCTATGGTGTTGCGAAGACCAACGCCGTGAGCAGGATATGGTTCTCTGCTGCAAGGGACGGTGTGGTGTTTCCAAAGGGCCTCTCAAGGGTGCACAGGAGGTACCGGACGCCTTCAAACGCAATGCTCGTCTGGCTCACCGCATCCTTCGTAATAGACATGATACTGGGCTCGATATTCGGCCCGGAGAACGGTGCTTTGATACTCCTCACCACAGCCGGAATAGCGATCATATTCGTCCACATATACGCCAACACCGGCCTCTCGCTCTATTACCGCTCCCTGAGAAGGGAGGACAGAAGCCTGCTCTACCAGGTCGTGGCCCCAACCGTGTCCTCCGTGCTCGGCATAGTGGTGATATTCTACTCCGTGCAGTCCACTGTTCAGAGCTACACTTCATCGCCCAGCGCAATAAACCTGGCCTACCTGGTTGCAACTGTGGTCGCCCTTGTACTGGGCGCAGTCATTGGCCCCGCGGTTTCACTCTACTACTCAAGGAGCAAGCCGGCCGTGCTGGAGAGGGCCGGGGAGTATGATGCTGAATCTTCCTACACATGAGGTGGTCTGAATGGTTGAATCGATAAGCATGATGGAGGCCCCCAGGATCGTTACGGAGGTCCCGGGGCCGAGGTCCAGGGAGATGCTGGAGAAGCAGGACAAGTACGAGACGGCGTCGAGAACCTACACCAGGTTCTTCAGGATGGCCGTGGACAGGGCCTCCGGGTCCACGGTCATGGATGTGGACGGGAACATCTTCATAGACTGGTTCGCTGGCATCTGCGTCCTCAACCTCGGCCACAACCACCCTGTCGTGAGGGCTGCCATTGAAAGGCAGCTGGACAGGCTGGTGCACATAAACGAGGTCCCCACGGAGGCAAGGGTCAGGTTCATGGAGACCCTACTCTCAACCCTGCCGGGGTCGCTGAGGAACAGGGCCAAGGTGATGTTCACGGTGACAGGCGCGGACGCCTGCGAGGCTGCTGTCAGCCTTGCGAGGCATGTCTCAAAGGGCAGGACGATTGTGGCATTTGGCGGTGCCTACCACGGTGTGGCGGGGCACATCGTCGGCGCAACTGCGAACTGGCACTACAGGGAATATGCAGGCCTCAGCGCGCAGGACATCTACCACCTCCCATACCCTTACACTTATAGATTCCCTGTACGCATGGCAGAGGAAGATGTCTCGAAGGCTGTCGTCGACATGCTCAGATACCTGATAAGGGACCCGTACTCAGGGGCAGGGAAGATAGGCGGGGTGCTCGTGGAGCCCGTGCAGGGGGAGGGTGGTTACATAGTGCCACCGAAGGACTTCCTGCCCATGCTCAGGGAGGTAACAGAGGAGGAAGGGATACCGCTCATCGTCGACGAGGTGCAGAGCGGCGTCGGAAGGACAGGGAAAATATGGGCCTCGGAGCACAGCTCGGTCACACCGGACATAATGTGCATCTCGAAGAGCATAGGCGGAGGCATCCCCACGTCCATGATAGCCTACCGCCCGGAGTATGACGAGGGCCTGCCTCCGGGGTTCCACCTGGGCACATACAGGGGAAACCCGCTGGCCCTGGCCGCTGGCGAGGCAATACTCAGCTACCTGAAGTCCTCGGACCTGCTCCCGAGGGTCCAGAGGGATGGTAGGAAGATCCTGGAGATGTTCCAGGAGGCCACGGAGCGGAATCCGAAGCTCGGGGAAGTCAGGGGCCTGGGCTTCATGATTGGCGTTGAGTTCGCGGGCAAGGACAAGAGGCCAGAGGGCGAGTACGTGGAGAGACTGAAGCACGCACTCTTCCAGAACGGGCTTATGATGCACTCCTGTGGCCACTACGGGAACGTGATGCGCTTCATGGCGCCACTCACCATCGAGGACGAGCTTGTGGAGAAGGGTATGGAGGTATTCGAGAGGGAGAGCAGGAAACTGGCTGGTAAGTGATGCAGGGCCTCATATCCTTCAGGACAAGTGTCCTAGCAGGCATCGGCACAGTAGCGGAGACCGGGAAGAGGCTGTCTGAGATGGGCTGCAGGTCCTGCGCCATCGTCTCCGGCGAAAGGACGATGGGTATCGCAGGCTCCAAGGTGGCGCAGTCACTGGAAAGGGAAGGAGTAGCAACAGAGGTGATCTCAGGGGACATAAGGGCCACGCTGGGGGAAGCCAGGGAGCTTGAGGCCAGGGTCAGGAGCCTCATGCCTGACACCCTGGTGGCCGTTGGCGGCGGCAGGATATGTGACCTGGGCAAGTGGGTTGCCCACAGGCTGGGCACAAGGCTGGTGGCCGTGCCAACCACACTGTCCAGCGATGCCTTCTCCACAGGTTACTCCGTGCTCTGGGACGGCGAGAGGAACACGCCGGTGAGGACAAAGCCGCCAGACGTGATAGTGGGCGATTACGACATCCTTATCCATGAGCCGAAGAGGTTCGTCCTTGCCGGCCTCGGTGACATGATGTCCAAGGTGACCGCGCTCTTTGACTGGCGCCTGGCATTCTGGCTCGCGGGAGAAAGGTACAGCGATTACGGGGCGAACATAGCCAGGTCGACGGTTGACCTCCTCACCAGGAGGCTTGAGAACATCGCAAAGATGAACTACAACGGGATTGAGACACTCTTCCTCTCCGAGGTCACCGACGGATACCTGATGGAGATATCTGGCACAACAAGGGTGGCAGCAGGGAGCGAGCACCTCTTCGCCTTTGCGCTTGAGAACATGGGTGCGGAGGGAATGCACGGGGAGTTCTGCGCTCTCGGCACCGTCCTCATGTCTTACCTGCAGGACCCAGGAAGGGATGTGCGTTCCCTCTTCGAGAGGGCTGGCATGCAGGTCACCGCAGAGGCCCTGGGCATAAAGAAGGAGCAGGTGGTTGGTGCGCTGACAAGGGCCCACAGGATGCGCCCATGGTACACAATAATGGGCCGGGACGGCCTGTCCGAGGGGGCAGCAGAGAGGCTGGCGAGGTACACGAGGGTTATATAGGCACGCAGTCTGCTGCCACGTCCGCCATCGCTGATACCTACATGATGAACTGGCTGCCCTGCAGGGCCGGGATGGTCTACGGTACTGGCATGGCGGCGATCCATAAGTCACCGGAGCACGGTGAGAAGCACCGCTCAGCGCCTTGGACCCATGAGGCCCTTCAGGCCATCCTGCACGGGAGACCTCAGGAAAACGGGGTTGTCGCTGTGGCTCTCAACCCAGCGGCCACCTGAGAGCTCCCTCCCCGTGCCCACCTCGATCCATGTCCCATCGGGCAGGTAAACATCCCTGGAGGCCTTCCCCCCCTCCATTATGGGCGCATGCAGGAGGTGGGCCCCAAGGATCGCCTCGTCCTCGACCAGGTAGCACTCCCTGTCCCCCGGGTACTCGAGGAAGAGGGGCCGGAGCATCGGGAGGCCAGTGGACACACTCTCCTCCATGACGCCCCTCATGTATTCGAAAGCCTTGTACCTGGTCTCTATTGCAAGCCTCACCCTCTCCCTGTACGGTTCTGGCAGGTTGAAAGGCTCGTGGTCCCTCGAGTCCCTTACCTTGTGTATCCTCATGAAAGGGAAGAACGTAGCTGCCTGGTAGTACCTGACCAGGAGCTCCGCGGAGGTGTCGCCCATGAACCCACCTATGTCACAGCCGGAGTACGGTATCCCGGAGAGGCCAAGGCTCAGCACCAGGCGGAACTGAAGACGGAGGTCATCCCAGGAGGCCTCGTTGTCACCCGTCCATACGGCTGCGAACCTCTGGATCCCTGAGAACCCGGAGCGGGTCAGTATGAATGGCTCATCGCTCACCTTTCTGAGGCCCTCGTAGGTGGCCATGGCCTGGTAGTAAGCATAGTAATTGTGCACGTACCTGTGCTGAACGCGTTCCCCTCCGTACCTGTGGAAGGACTCGCTCATCTCCCTCTCCTTCTCCTCCCTCCTCTCCGGCTCAATGTGCACTGCTGGCTCGTTCATGTCAAGCCATATGCCCCCGTAACCGGAGGAGGCGAACTCGGACACGAGATGGGACCATATCCCCCTGGCCTCACTGTCAAGGAAGTCGGGGAACGCGCAGGTGCCGGGCCACACCTTCCCCGTGAATATGTCCCCGTTCTTCGCCTCCATGTAGTGCCCCAGTAGGGCCCTGAAGACCCTGAAGTTCTGGTCCACCTTAACGCCTGGGTCTATTATCGGCACAACCCTCACGCCCCTCTCCCTGAGGGCATTCACCATGCCTGGCATGTCCGGGAACCTGGTCTGATCGACGGTGAATACCCTGTAGCCTTCCATGTAGTCAATGTCCAGGTACACCGCCGAGACTGGCATGCCCGCCTCCGCGTACCTGTCGATCACCCTCATCACGCTCCTGTCCGGATAATATGACCACCTCGACACCTGGTGGCCCAGGGCCCAGGAGGGCAGCCTGAACGGCTTTCCAGTCACGGTGGTGTAGTCCTCGATCAGGGTCTTTGGATCCCTCTCTGAGAAAGTGTATATGTCGAAGTGCCCCTCATCCACATATATGGTGGCCATGTTGTAGACGGAACGCCCCAGGTCGAAGGTCATCCTGGAGCCAGAGTTGACAAAGAGCCCCTTCCATTGGCGTTCCCCACCTTCCACCGCGTGCATGCCGATGAAAGGCACCGCGGTGTACTGGATCCTCCCGCTCCTGTTGTAGCCCCAGGAATCGTATGTCCAGACGGTGTGTGCGCTCCTGAGCCTGTTGAGGTGCCCAAAGGACTCGCCGAGCCCGAATATCCAGTCTATGTCATCCATCGGGAACGAGATCTGCACTCCACCTTCCCCTGCGGGCACGACACTGAGGCCCCTGATCGGCTTATCCTCCTCAAGGGAAGAGTAGGGCAGGCCATCGCCGTACTGGAGGTACCTTGAGCCCTGGCCCACCCTGAACTTCCTCACATCGCCCTTGTACGAAACAGGCCGGCCTGAGCGGGAGACGCCCTTCTGCATGGCGGCAGTTAGGGATCATCCGGTTAAATGCTTTTGCACATGCACTCACTCCACCTTGAGCCACTTTCTGGCCGCCAGTGAACCCAGGCTCAGTGTCAGGGCAGCGAATATGGCCAGGTACGCCAGGTACATCAGGTTCGGGTCGGTCCCGGTCGTGACTATGCTGCGGCCAAGGGAGGCGGAGAAGGTCACCGGGTTCACCATAGAGATGTCCCTCATCCATACAGGGAAGCCCGTGGATGGAAATAGCGCCGTGCTCGAGAACATGAGTGGCATGGTGATGAAGTTCGAGATAACCCCGGGTGTCTGCCAGTCTGTGCTGGACACGGTCATGCCAAGGAAGAGGCCGGAAAACCCCAGGCCCAGGAGGAAGAGTGCCAGGATCCACTCAACCCACCCTGCAGGCGGTATGTGGAACCTCACACCGAAGGCTATGGATGCAGCCACCATTACAGGTATCTGCACCAGGCCCCTCATTGTGGCACCGAAGACCTTGGAGAGGAACACGGTCGACTTTGTTGTGGGCGTTATCAGGATCCTCTTCATGTAACCGAAGCGCTTGTCCTGCACTGAGCTCATGGATGCGAACATGCCTATGCTGAGCATGGAAGTGGACAGCACGCCAGGCAGCAGGAACTCTATGTATGACGTGGTGTGGAAGTACTCCTCCAGGAACTGGGATGGCGCAAGTGCCAGGCTGCTGCCGAAGAAGGCAAGCCAGATGAACGGCTGCGCTATTGTGGTAGCTATCACCAGCGGGTTCCTGTAGATCCTCTTCACCTCCCTCACGAAGAGGCCCTGGAACTGGCTGAAGCTCAAGCCATCACCTCCTTGCCCTCCTTATGTTTGCATAGAACTTCCTGATGTCCACACTCTCCTCTTCCTCAATGGTCTTGCCCGTTATCTTCAGGAAGGCGCTCTCCAGGCTCGGCTCGTGTATTGAGATCCTCCTTATGTTTGAGGCGCCTATGCTCTCTATCACCGCCGGCAGTATGTCAGATGAGCTTGGCACCGAGATCAGGATCTTGCTGCCCTCCCTCCTCACCTCCCTTATGCCCTCCAGGCCATCCAGGCCGTCCAGGGTGGCCTGGTTCCTCATCTCCACCTCGATCACCTCGCCCTCGACTGTTGCCTTCAGCTCAGCCGGCGTCCCAACGGCAGCGATCTTCCCGTGGTTGATGATTGCAATCCTGTCGCAGAGCTGGTCAGCCTCCTCTATGTAGTGTGTTGTGAGCAGTACGGTCACGCCGTACTCCCTGTTCGTGTTCCTGATGAAGTCCCATAGCATCCTCCTCGTGCCGGGGTCAAGGCCTATGGTGGGCTCGTCCATGAAGATCACCGCTGGCCTGTGCAGCAGCGCAAGCGCTATTTCGAGCTTCTTTCTCATGCCCGTGGAAAAGCCCTTCACCTTACTGTCCGCCCTGTCCCTGAGGCCGAAGAAGGTGAGCAGTTCCTCAGCGTACCCCCTCCAGTCACTCATGTTCTGCAGCTTCGCCTGGAGCCACAGGTTCTCCATGGCCGTGAGGTCGTCGTCCAGTATCACCTCCGCCGCCACCCAGCCCACCCGTCTCTTCACCTCGTAAGGCTGCCTGGTCACACTGTAACCGGCAACAAAGGCCTCTCCAGACGTCGGCGGCACAAGGGCTGTCAGTATCTTGATCAGCGTCGTCTTGCCGGCGCCGTTTGGTCCCAGGAGGCCGAATATCTCACCTGACCTGATCTCAAGGCTGACGCTGTCAAGAGCGCGAACATCCCCGTAGCTCTTGGAGACGGACCTGACAGATATGGTGCTTGTGCCCTCCTCAGGCTGGTTGACCGTGATCATTTGGATCGAAAACAGATATCTATTTTCGATATAAATACTTGATTGGAAACCGGGCACCGAAGGCCCTGGAAGAAGACTACGGGAGACCCAGGTTACCTGTAAAAAGTTTAATCCCTAAACTCTAATAAAAAAACAGGGTGGAAGTATCAGGAAGAGGCCTGTGTTATATCTCCTGGAGGTCTGACAGTAGGGCCTTCTTGAGGGCCTCTATGGGCACAGTCTGTCCCTTCTGGCTCACCTTTGGCGCACTCTGCTTCACCCAGCCGTACCTGGCCAGTTCCACCTCGAACTCTGCAGCGTGAGACCTCTTGAGGTGTGAGACCCTCTCCCTCTTCTTGACCGACATCCCGCAGTACTTGCACCTGTAGATCCCGGCGTTGTGGCGGCCTCCCACGTAAAATATAGTCCATCTCAAATGATATCTGACCATGTCAGACAAAATGAACAACAATGAATATATTAATTTTTCAAAGCACTTTTCACGACAATGTGAAGTTAAGTATTTAAGTGGTGAGACGTTGAGGAAATGAATGCCAAGCCTAGCAAGAGAGGTATCAAAGATCATTGTTTACGCAGTTATAGCAGTTGCACTCGTTTACGTGATTGACTTTGTACTTGCAGAGCTCTCCGCAGAGATACCGGTGATACACACCTACCATGTGTACATAAGGGACGCCACAGTAATCGCGATAGCGCTGATCGTGGCATACCTCGTGTCGTCAGTAATCAACAAGGGCATATCCAGCTACACCTCCAAGCGGAACGTGAGGAGGAGCCTGAGGGGCATACACATCTTCATCAGGACCATAATATTTGTGATCGCACTCATATGGGCACTATCAGCTATAGGCGTTAACATCTCGGCTGCAATACTCGGTGGCTCCATCGGCGGTATAGTGGTGGGCTTTGCACTCCAGACCGTGCTTGAGAACCTCCTCTCTGGGGTCATGGCCTCCTCGTCTGGCGTGATAGTCCCTGGTCAGTACATGATACTCTACTCCTGGCTCTTCGAGGGGCCCATAGTGGGGCAGGTACTTGAGGTCAGGACGCTCTGGAGCACACTTAAAACCATCTACGGGAACATAATAAGCGTGCCGAACAGTGCCCTGATCGGCAGCGCCACCTTCACTGACATAAATGTGGGTGGGGAGTTCATATACCAGCTGCAGGTGACAGTGAACGGGGACGTGAACAGCGAGACGGTACTGGAGAAGGTGAACCAGGAACTATCGGCGAGGAAGATAAACTCACTCAGCTCGCTCCAGATATACTTCTCATCAAAGAACGGCGGAAACAACACGTTCACCGTGGAGCTCCACATGACAGACTTCTCCAGCCTGCCGGGCGTTATAAGCGAGATAAACAGGGTTTTTGAGAGGGCCTACTGGGAAGTGAAGGCACCGCCGAAGCAGTAAGTCATTCGGGGCAGGTGAAGTTCCGGCCAGGGTATCTGGCTTGGGCCTTAGGTTCACAGTCCGCCACTGGCGGGACTCGAAAGTGGTGCATGCTATGGATCCCCGCGAATGCCCCTAAAGGACGGCTATGTCCCCTCAGGGCTCCAGTGATGCAGATCACGCTACACCGTTCTGCGTGGTGCCCATTGATAGCGGGATGGCAATACATTTAAGGAATCGAATGTGTCAATGCCAGATATCCGGATCCGTGTCGGAATGGGCCTCTCACTTGATGTGAACAAGTCCCATCATCCAGGCACCTGCCAGTTACAATGGCCCCTCTCGCCCTTGTGCCGGAAGAATGGGGCTGCCCGGATTCCATATGATTTGACTGAATCTTTGCGGGGGGTTTTTGCATGAGTCCCGGACCTAGCGAACGAAAAATACCTAAGGGGTTCTTCAGAAGCTGCAAGAGGTACCAAATTCCAGAGAGAGTAGCCAGGGAGATCGCAGAGGCATTTATGGCAGAGCGGGACCGTTACCCCAGAACATACGGCGAAGTGCTGGAGGTGGTGGAGTGATGGAAGATTTCCATATAGAGTCCATCAGGATTATTCATGAAATGTTCCACGAATCAAGTGTGCTTGGTGAACGGCCATTACATACCATTTTGGAATTTCGCTATATAGTGAAATTATTTTGGGGGTCGCTTAAAAACATCGTATTATTCTTTTCTAATTTAATTAAATATTTACCATATTTAATTCGCTCTCAGAAAAACCTCCCCCTCCATGTATCAGGAAGGAGGGGAGGGACATGAAGGGATCCGGAAGGGTGGGAAGGCCCAGGGCAGGTGAGAAAGGCGTCCCGAGGTCCGTGATAAGCGACCGAGAGATAGAGCAGTTCCTGAAAGAACACCCTGAAATAAATGCTAGTGAGATATTCAGGACAGGGGTTCGCGCAATAATGCCCTCACTGGGCCTCGATAGCAGGATAGAAAAGGTGCAGAAGGAGATTGACGACCTGAGAGCAGACCTGGCATCGAAGGAAGCTGTCCTAAACCAGCTCCTGAGGGAAAAGGAACAGAGAGAGGCAATGGCCTTCGAGCAGAGGCTGGAGGCTGACTGCCACGCGTTCTACCTTCATTCTCTCATCAAAGAAGGCCGGATAAAGACGATACTACCATTGAAACCTACCAGGGAGGGAATATTAGACCTCATGGTAAGGAACTATGGGAAGGACTCCGTGATCGTAAGCGGGGACTCCATACGGCTTAATCCGCTTGGGGAGCACGTGAGGTCTCACGTCATAGACGTAAGGGTGTTCCTTCGATCCCGCGGTATAGACGTGGACAGGGCATACAATATCGTGATCCGGGAGGACCACTTCAGTGAGCAGCTGGAGCTTTCGTCCCATGATGAGTTCTCCAGGGCATTCAAGGTGACCATAGGTGAATGGGAGCGGTTCAAGGCCGATTTCCTCGCCGGGCTGCTCCGGGATGCTCCCATGGAGGTTCTCAAGGACTACAAGCCGCAACTGTGGGCATCCATCAAGGAATCCGTCAAGGAGAAGCTTCGGGAGTTGTATGCGGGAGAACTAGGAGATCTCGCTGTTGGCATCGCTGGAAGTTCCCAGTTCGTTGGAGCAACAACCTATCCGGGATACAATTTCAGCTCCATCCAGGGAATAGTTGATTTTCTAGGCAACCTGGAGAATACCCAGTACGGGAGAGCTGTATATCTGATTGCGGGCATGCTGGCTATAGTGTTTTACATATCGGGTATCAGCAGAAGGAAGGCCAGGAGGAAATGAGCAGGAAGGAAAGAGAAAGAACAGAGCGGAGGATAGAGGACAGCAAAAGGGAGAGAATTCTGGCAGCGATCAGAATGGAATATGGGAGAAAATACAAGCTCACCCCGGGAGCCATGTGATTTTATTTTTAAATGAAGGCATTATAAAAATGATGGTGGACGCCTACTCACCTGTCTGTCACTAAAATTTGAATTTTAGTTTCATCACTAAATACGATACTTTAATAACAAATGTGCATTTGTTTTCTGATACAAAAATGACACTCGCCTTCGGGTATGTCAGGGCATCGACCCTTGAGGGGGTCAGGCAGGGATCCAACGAGAGGCAGAAGGAGATCTATTATGCCTGTAACGGTGAGACTGGACGGGAGGGCAACTGCCATTGGTATAAAAGATGCAAGCAACGTCGACCAGGACACCTCTCCATCATTACTCGCTGAACACTCTATTGAGTTGTTCACGTATCTACCAAGAGCAAATGCGATATATACCTTTCGACACAGAGACCGGGATATCAAAGGATGTTGTTCCAATCTCCACATCTGTATAAGATGTGAGCGGGAGGGCCGATAAGAACTATGTAAAAAGTCAAAGTGGTGGTCCTCTTTTGTTCTTAGAGAAGTTAGGGGTGCGGGGAGACCCCGATGCTTTAGCAGAGGAGTAGCTCACCGCTTTTCCAGCCAGCACCAGCATACCCTTTTCAAGTCCACGTCCGGCTCCTCCTCCCTCTCCCCTTCTTCCGAACCATCAACCAGTATTTCCCTCGCCTTCTCCAGAAGATTTCCCTCCCTTAGCGCATTATAAAGCGTATCCACAACGCTCTTCTTGGACCTCATCCTGTTGAACCTTCCTGAGAGTTCTATCCCCTCATCACCGGCCCTCCTCAGTGCATCCAAGACCTCACTTTCCCTCTTCGTCAATTTTCTGACAGTTCCGACAGTTAGTTTCTGTCTATGGCTCCTTCTTATTTCCTCAGCCACCTCACGCTTCATCCCAACAAACCATTTCATTAGTTTGGAATAATCTATGGTTTCCCCCTTGGTGTCGTGCTCCCCTGATAACAGTGTGTCTATAATCTCGTTGGGGTTTTCTACGGTCTCATTTTCCCCGTCAAAGAACTTCAGCCTCCAGTAAAAGTCGTCCCCGTTCCTGAAGAGTATGAATATTCCGTTCCGGCTGTGCCTCTTGTACGCCCCTATGCCGTAAGGGATCTTCTTGAGCCAGTCCTCTCCTCTCTCCTTTATTATCTTTGCAAGCTGGTCCATGGGATCCCTGGTGAACTGCTCCATCCTCTCCCTGAGCTCCTCAAGAACCCTACGGTCTCCTGCCGCTATCTTCTCAACATCGGCGAAGTTCTTAGGCGAGATCTCCTCCCCCAATACGGATGCGTCCAGGCCCACGGTGCGCTTTATTTCCCCTATTTTGTAATGCAGCTTCTCCATGACCTTGAGGAAGTAAGCAAGGCTCCTGGGGTCATCCCGGTCTCCGTTGGCGGGCAGCATGTTGATGATGTAGATCGCACGGTGAGGGGAGCCTATCCTGTCTATCCTGCCTGCTCTCTGTATCAAAACCACGGGGTTCCAAGGGAAGTCGTAGTTCACAAGGTACTGGGCGTTCTGCAGGTTCTGGCTCTCGCTGAGCACGTCCGTGGTTATCAGGTATCCCCCATTCTTCATGAACTCCTTTATCACATCCTTGCGGTTTCTGGTTTCTCGCCCGTTGGGGCCGATGCTTATGGAACCCGTAGTGAGCATGACTCTCTTGAACACCCTGGAGGTCTCCCTGTAGAGGTACGTTGCTGTGTCTGCAAACTCCGTGAATATGATCACCCCGTTGTTTCCGCTGAGGTCTATCTGCTTCAGCCTGTTAATCAGGCCAGAAAGCTTTGCATCCTTTACCTGTATCAGCCCCTTTATCTGCCCTATGGTCTCGAGGTCTCTGTCGCACCCTTCCCTGAATTTCTTCACTTCATCCTGTGACAGCCTGCACTTCTGGGCGATGGAAGAGTACTTCCCCGAGAATACCTCCTCGGGCACTGGGAACACCCATTCCCCGTCATCGCCCTCCGAATTCGTGATGTCCCCCTTCATCCTTGGCGGCACGAAGTACCCATGCTGGGCAGCGTAGTCCCTGGCGGCCCTGATGTAGTTCTCCAGGTTTCCAATGGTTTTCCTGAAGGCTTCCATGCTGCTCTCCAGCCTCTTGAAGAAGTTTATTATCACGACGGTCTTGACCAGCTCCAGCAGCTTCGCCTTCTTCTCCTCGGCAACGTAGTCTTTTATCTTCGTGCCGTCGGGGAGAGTGAGGTCTGAGGCAAGCTTCTCTATGGCGAATCCGTAGTAGATAAAAGAAAGCGAGTTAAGCAGGTTGGAAAGCCTCTCCAAGTCCACGGGCACATCGTACCTGTCCCCTGGATCATCATCCAGCTTCCTCTCGGGGAAATTAATCTTCCCGCCGCTCATGTAGCCCGCCAGGTCCCTCGAAACCCTCACAACGAACCTCCTGAGTATGTTGTCCATGTCCACTTCAATCCCTTGGAGCCACTTCTTCTGCTGCTCCGTGAAATAGCCCCTCAGGGTCACGTTCATGTCGGAGATTGCATCCTCTGGCAGGAAAAGGGAGAACAGGCTGTAGAGGTCCATTAGGCTGTTGTTAACGGGGGTGGCAGTGAGGAGAACCACTTCCCTCTTACCAGATGCCATGAATTCCTGAAGCGCTTTGTACCGGTTGGATGAAGGCGTCCTGAAGTCGTGCGCTTCATCTATTATTATAAAGTCCCTGTCCTGATAATCCCTCAGGGCCGTATCGGGGTTGCTGGAAATGAGTTCGGTGTTTATGCTGTCCATGTGGAAGTGGGTCTTGTTCATCTCATCGTGCCAGGTGGTGTCCAGGGCGGTCTTGGGGGCTATGAGAAGCGGGCTCTTCCCGTACTTCACCGCATCCATGGCAAGGCTTATGGCCACCCTCGTTTTCCCCAGGCCCGTTGAATCCGCTATCACCACTCCCCCGTAGTCCTGGAGGATGCTCCTTGCCCTTGTGTATGAAAGAACCTGGTGCGGATAGAGGGATTTCAGGTAGTCCTCCCTGCCCATCTGGCTGAGCTGGGGTGAGTACACCTCGTACAGTGCCTTGGCTACCACCTCGTAGGGGCTGTGGGTCGTGACGTAGTTCTTCAGCAGTTCCAGAAACTTATCCTTGAAGTTCCGTGAATTCCCGTCGTTCCATTGCTCCATGAACCATTCTGACAGTTCCTCCACCACCTCCCTGTCAGTGGTCAGCATGTTCAGTTCCTTGTTACCTGCGAGCCCTCCGCCGGTGAAGTTGCTCGAACCAACGGACGCGAACCCGCTTCTTATGTCAGAAAAGGAGGGTGATGCACCCAGGTACGCCTTCCCGTGGAAGAACCTCCCGTTGACTATCTTCACCTCCACCTTATTGCCGGAGAAGTAGTCCACCGCCTCCTTCAGCAATTGAAAGTATCCTATGTCGTCCTCGTTCTGCATGAGTTCAGAGCTCAGCATCCCCGACTGCTCCCTCTCCAGTTCCTCCTCGTACTTCTCCAAATTGCTTACCATCTCCTCCTCGAACTTCAGCCCCTCTGTTGGCTCCCTTCCCAGGAGAAGCTTCAGGGGTTTCCCCTTAAGGGCATCCTTTACCTGTCTATAGCCCTCGAGGTTGAAGTACGCGGACGCTACCGCCACTTCCCTGGCATCCCTTATCTCTGCTGACAGGAGATGACCGAACTTCTCCTTCTGGTTATCTATTATCTTAGTCATCTTCCTCGCTCTCCTCTTCGCTTTCCTCCTCTTTACCTTCGTTTGCTTCCTCCCTCTTCAGGGGCCTGTCCGCTTTAACAAGGCGGTCATCAACCAGCTCCACGAATTCCTTGTAGAGTTGATCAACTGGAAAGTCATCTATGGACAACATATGTAATATTGCGAGGTCTATCCTTCTTCTGTCTTCCAACGTCACTTCCTCGAAATATCTTCCAACGTTTCTGGACAGAGGCACATGAAACGACGTCAAATCCATATTTTCTAAATTAGGTACAGATATCTGTTCATAATCGGCTACCATTATTTCACCAACACCTCCACCTCCACCCAATCTTCGCAAAAACAATTCCATGGTCACGTAAAACAATGTGGAATTAAGGTAAAGTTCAATGTTTTTAACCTTTGACTGTAAGGTATAAAGGGTATGATCGCATATAACCGGCTCATCTGAGAATGGAACAAAGAACCGGTCCATCACATACATCGGTAATATTATATTAGATGGTTTCAGGTCGTTTAGCTGATACCATTTCTTTCTGCCAGAAATAGATGGAACGTTATTGTACCCAATAACGGGCTTATCTTTCCCTCTAATTATTACAGGTTGATTCTCCCCCCATTTTATGTATTTAGAAGTGAAGGTGCCCGGGTCATCTGTGTAAAGACATAATTTAGATAAACCGGTTATATGGAAGCTGTTGAGTTCTTTTGTGCTCCTTATTAAGGGCTTTACGTCCTTTGCATCTATCACGAATCTCTCTCCACCTTCATTCTCAATATAAATCAGCCCCTGCTCCCTCAGCTCCTTCTCGTTTCTGGCCTTCACGCCCCACTCCTCGAACTTCTTCGGGTTTGCAAGGTAATCCGCCTCGTATAAGTGCGACACGTCCTTCATGTAGAAGAAGTCGTTGGCGCCCGTTGTGAAACCACGTTTTATCTCTGCGAAGTCCCCGAGCTTGTGCGTGAGCTTTGGATATATCTTCTCCATGAACATCTTCGGTGCCCTCAGGTAGAACCACTTCCCCGGCTTCAGGTCGCTCCTCTTCATGGAAACTGCATTCCGCACAACGTTCCCAGAATAGCTTTCAAGGTAGATGAACTCCACAGGTTCCTCCAGCATCTCGTTTGTGAAGACAGATACCACCGTATTCACGTCAGCGCCGAACGACCTCTCCCTCTGCCCGTAGACTGCTATGAGCCGTTTACTGAGATATTTCTGCAGCGACTCCCCGTACCCCGTTTCGAGCCACTTGTCGGATGAGATCACGGAAACAACTCCCCTCGGTGCCAGCAGGTCCACGGCACGCACGAAGAAATAGGCATACACATCCGACTTTCTGTCAAGGTTGTACGTCTTAGCATATTGCTCCTTCCTGTCTTTTGGTATGGATTCCTGCCTCACATAGGGAGGGTTCATTATGACTATATTCGCCTTCCTCCCAATCAGGTAAACCTCCAGGGACGATGCGGTGGGCCCGAATACTTGCTTCCCAAGCTCAAAGAACTTCTGTTTTAGTTCCATCTTTTCTGCTGGCGTGTGTGCGCCGGTGTATCTGTCCTTTACACTTCTCATCTTATCCAGGAGGTCAAAGTTCTCAAGCGTTTCAGTACCCTTCATCAGGGAGTCCTGGACCACCATAATGTTCAGGTCAAGGTTGGGGAGAGGAACGGGTTTCTCCTTGTTTATCACGTACGACAGCCAGACCCTGAGCCTCGCTATCTCCACCGCCTCGGTCTCAATGTCGAACCCGTAGAGATTGGCCATTATCTTGTATTTCAGTTCATCTGGCTGCGAAGGCTGGAGCCCAACGGCAGCCTCAGCTTCCTGTATTATCCTCACGGCCTCGTCCATGTAGTAGACTATGAACCCTCCCGACCCAACTGCCGGGTCCACTACGACGGCGTCTAGGATCGCATCCTTGAACTGGGTCATCTCCATCATGTTTCCGGTTTCCTTCAATCTCCCGATATACGCATCGATCCCGTCCATGAACTTCCCGTCCTGTACCTTGTCCCCCGTCTCAAATCCCCCGACCTTGAGCTTGAGGTAGTTTGCCAGGGCCCTCCTGATTATGAACCTTATTTCCGAGGGTGGAGTGTAGAAGGTCCCCTTGCTCCCCCTCTCGTTCTCTGGAAGCATATTCTCGAAAACGGTACCAAGCAGGTACGGGTCTATACCCACCTCCCGTTCCAGCGGAGTGAATTCGTCAACGGTGAAGTTATACCTATTGAAGAATTCCCTTGCTTCCCTGAAGAACTCTGTGATCTCCGCTTCCATCTTCTTCTCGAGTTCGCCAACGTACTCTTCTTTATCGAAGAGTGAGCCGTTCAGGAATGGGAGGTTCATGGTGTTCCTGGGGTTGTTTAAACCTTCATAGAACACCCTGTTCAGTCCCTTGTAGTCTTCTATCCCACTGATGAAATCCCTGTCACCGGCGAGCCATCCCTTCTTCTGCAGGAAGTACAAGAACATCAACCTCCCAAGGAACCTCTGTGCGTACTCGTTGGCCCTCCTCTCCCCCAGGAGCCCCTTTAGCATCCCGGAAAGTTTGAGGAACTTTGACCTGTACTCCTGGAAAAATTCATACCTAACCTTCCCGTATGGGAGAAACTCCTCGTTGTATTCCCTGTACAGCTCAGCCTTGGTGCTCAGGTATCTCATTGAGCTGAGCGCCTCCATATCTGTGTGGTAGAGCCTGTGTGACAGGTACAGCATCTTCACCAGACTTTCTGACCCCTCACCCTCCGGTGCAATGGCCAGGTAGGAGTCCTTGCCGTCAGTGTGTACCATGATGGGCCTCCGCCCTGTCCCAACCCATTTCCTTGCCATCTGGACGCACCTGCCCCTGCTCAGGCCGGAACTGACTTTCACTACCACTATCTCCAGCAGCCCGTTCTCGAAGAGTGACCATATCCCTTCAACAGAAAGCCCCCGTGGAATGAACCCTCGCTCTTTTATACTCTCCACGTCATATTCCCGAGGATTTATCCCGTAACCCAACTCCCTGAATTTCTCCTTCCAGAATGCAAGGTCAAATTTCATTCCCCTGGAATCCTGCATGAAAGTTAAACGTGCGAGGGAGATAAAAGCATTTGCCCAGGCCGTAGGCGTTCACGGCCGCCTCCATCCCGGAGAAACCAACAACCTCGCTGATTGAAAGTCGTGAGCGATCTAGGCGGCAGTCGGACTTAAGTCGTATGAATTGAAGTAGAAGACGCACGGTCCGTGCTTTTCGCTTATGAGGGTTAGAAAAGAGGTTTCGTGGTTCACCGGAAGCGCGACGCTGGCAGCCGAAAGCAGTTGGAGTCCTGGGTGCGGAAGTTCAAGGTGTGAGCTCTCCTACATCCCTTTCCAGGGCTTTCATGGGGGAAGCTTGGGGAGGTGTTCTTTCGCCTAGGGGTAGCAGGGGGTCCATGTTGGGTTAGTCTCACGCATACGTTATCAAGGCAGAAGGTCCGCAATACATGACCTACGACCAGGTGAAATATGAGGAGGAGAAGTCCAACACCTCGGCGGCGCAGAAAAGGATAGATATGCTGTATCCCCATGTTCTTCACTACCAGAGAATTCGCACATGGCAGGTCTGGAAGTCCTGGGTGTCATCCCCCAGGAGGCACAAGGAGTACGATTTCAGGGTATGGGAAAGGACAGGATCCACGTGGATAGAGATCACAGAAGAGATGAAGGGTGAACTGAACGAATTTCCCCAGGAGAAGAACAGTCTGCGGGAGGCCGGAATGGAGGTTGAGTGATATGGACAAACAAATGAACGGGGACCTAGAGAGCAAGCTGCAGGAATACAGGCTGTGGGCCCTGACCATGGGGAGGTATTCTCCATCGACAGTCCAGAGAGCCATGAGAAGGATCCGGGAACTCTCCAGGGTACTGGATATATTCAACCCCTCCCAGGCCAAAATAATGGACTTTTTTGCCAAAGAAATTGAAAAGGGCGTCAAGCCCCATACACTGAACAACCAGAGGAAGGACCTTGCTTCCTGGTTCAGGTTCCTAGGTATAAAGATGGATCTTCCGAAGTTCAAGGAGCCTCCTCTTCCTGATCCCTGGATACCAGCGGATGAGGAGGTCAAAAGGATAATCTCCGCCGCCGGAAATTCAGGGGACATGGGCAGTTCGTCGAGAAACAAGGTGATAGTTGAGCTGCTGTTCTTCGGAGGTATAAGGATAGGGGAGCTGATCTCGATCAACCTGGAGGACATAAGGAGCACAGGGATAAGAATCAGGAGCGAGAAGGGTGAGGCCGAGAGGATAATAGGGCTTCCTACGGAAGTGATGAACGAGATAAGGGAGTACATAGAGTACTACAGGTACAACAGTGACCCGGCAGCACTGTTCACCACAAGGAGGGGGAGGATGAGCTACCACTATGTCAGAAACATACTGGGGCGAATCGGTGCAAGGGCAGGCGTTCCGAGGTTCCATGCTCACGCAGCAAGACACCGGTGCGCCACAGCGCTCCTGAGAGGGATTTTCGGCCAGAAACCCCTGGACATACGCATGGTGCAAATCCATCTCGGACACAGGTCACTTCGAACCACGGAGAGGTACACGCACATAACGCAGGAGGAGGTTGCGGAGCAGGTCAGGGAGAGGCTGACGCAGTTTTTTCAGTTCGATGAAAAGGTGATACAGATGCATGAATCCTTGCATGCACCACATGGGGCTGCCCGGATTTGAACCGGGGTCTCAGGCTCCCAAAGCCCGTAGGATACCAAGCTACCCCACAGCCCCTCCAACAGGTTCGGTTAACGCATATTACGATATAATCCCTGCGGCACAACGGCATCATCAATAATTCACAAAAATCCCTGCACACTGTGTGCTCGCAGCAATAACGACCGCCTTAGGGGCTCTGTAGCATGGAAAAATGGTATGTGGCAGGGTATTTCCCAGCCAGAACTAGAGTCTCGGCAGGTACCTCTCCAGCTCCCACTGTGTCACGTGCGAGCGGAAAGCGTCCCACTCCCTGGTCTTAACCTCTATGAAGTTCTCGAACACGTGCTGGCCCAGTATTTCCCTCATTAGCTTGCTGTTCTTCAGGTGGTGCAGAGCCTCGCCAAGGCTCTCCGGCATGGCCTGGATGCCAAGCTGCTGGCGCTCCTCAGGGGTCATGTGGAATATGTCCCTCTCCACGGGTTCCGGAGGCTCAAGTTTCCTCTGTATCCCATCGAGGCCCATGCCGAGTATCACAGCGAACTGAAGGTACGGGTTGCCTGCTGGGTCAGGGCACCTGAGCTCCATCCTCTTCTTCATGCCTGTGCCCGCCGGTATCCTCACGAGTGCGGTCCTGTTCTTGTTGGCCCATGATATGTAAACCGGGGCCTCAAAGCCTGGTATGAGCCTCTTGTACGAGTTGACCCAGGAGGCCAGCACAGCTGCTCCCTGGTTTATGTTGGCCAGTATGCCGGCAAGGTAGTGCATGCCCATCTCGCTTATCCCGTACTTGGCCCTCTCGTCCCAGAACATGTTCTGCTTCTCGTCCTCTGTCATGATACTCTGGTGCACGTGCATGCCCGAACCGTTCACCCCGTTGATGGGCTTCGGCATGAAGGTTGCGTAGAGGCCGTGGGCCCTGGCGGTGTTCTTGATTATGCTCTTCAGCATTGCAACCCTGTCTGCCATGACGACGGCCTCAGCGTACTTCAGGTCTATCTCGTGCTGCCCGTAGGCCACCTCGTGGTGTGCAGCCTCTGGCTGGTAGCCAAGCTTGTAGAGGCTGTCCAGTATCTCCTGCCTTATCTCGTTGGCCGCATCCAGCGGGGTGTTGTCGAAGTACCCCCCGTAGTCGCTGGGCTTGTTCGTTGGGCTCCCATTCTCATCCAGCTTGAAGATGAAGAACTCAAACTCTGGCCCCACAAAGAAGTCCAGCTTGTCCTTCTTCAGCCTCTGCACGGTCTTCTGGAGCACGTACCTCGGATCCCCTTCAAACCTCTTCCCCTCGGGCGTGTAGACGTCGCATATGAACCGTGCCACCTTTCCACCTGAATCTGGGAGGATCGTGTAGGTGGAGTAGTCAGGTATGGCCCTCATGTCGCTCTCTTCAATCTGGGCGTATCCCGCAACTGAACTGCCATCAAAGACCACACCTTCAGAGACAGTGGCCTCGAACCTGTTCTTGGGCACCGTTACAGTCTTTATCACGCCCAATATGTCCGTGAACTGAAACTGCAAAAACTCGATGCCGTCCTTCCTTATCCTCTCCAGTATGCTGCTGGGATCCTGCTGCATGACACCGTATGCAGGTTCCTATTTAAGTAGATTATCTTTAAATTTTTAACAAAACGTCGTAATTATTGCTCTGGTTTGCTAGATTTTGTTAGTTGCCAGGCTTAAAAACATTTTGCCGTGGGCTCGCACGAAAAATTTCGCACGTGCATACTGTATGTGCTGTAAAAATGGATCTACATCTTATCAAGAATTTCGACCTGGGCCGGATTATAAGGACCTGCTGAATGGGAAACTAGGAGGTGTCTTTGATGCCTGCAATCGGTGGTGGCTTCAGCAATGACTGAACTATCTGCTAAGTTCTGGAAACTGCTCGGTTAGATTCCTTATGAACTTCGACTGCAGTTCCAGAATCGTATTATCTTTATAATTGTAGATTGAGAGTGCCCTAGTTATATATGCGTAGGCGTCTCTTAGTATTGCTCCCATTCTTCTCTTTTCACATAGCCTCTCCAGAGATGATATATGTTCTTTCGCTAGGTCAAGGCGGTCTACTGATATCATGTACAGGGCGGACAGCTCCTCGTAGATAGCCATACCCTCAAAGTTAAGGTTCTTCCTGTAATACTCTCCTATCTCCCTGATCAGGTCCAGTGCCTTGCCCGGTTCGCCAGTGAATATGTATGAATGGGCCAGGTTAACTTTTGATAGGATTTCCCACCTAATATTCCCTATGTCCCTTGATATCCTTATTGCCTCAAGGCAAATACTCCTAGCTATCTCATAATCCCCCACGGATATCCTCACAGAGGCCTCGTTTATGATTGCCTGCAACCTCCTCTCCTCATTTCCTGTTTCTAGGAAATATTCCTCTGCCCTATTGTTGTACTCATAGAACTTATCAATTTTTCCTATGTAAGAATATAGATAAGCTATATTAAGATCAGCTGTGTGTGCACCTTCGGAGTCTCCTGCTCTTTCGAACTCGTCCCTGGCCCTCCTGAAGTATTCCAGCGCCGATGAGAAATCCTCCTGTGTGCTCCTGCATATTGCGATGCCCTGTAGTGCCCTGGCCATCAGGTCATGGTTTTCACTGCCCTCCGATATTTCTAGGGCCTTCCTGAAGTGTATCTCGGCAAAGCTGCACTCTGACCTGTACAGGTTGCAGTTGCCGTAAAGTATGTGGGCCTGGGCGATCCGCCTCCTGTCAGAACGCTGCTCGAGGGGCTTCATTATGGCTCCTATTATCTCCATGGCCCTGTTGTAGTTTCCGGATTTCACGTGGTAATTCGCAAGGTCCAGGTGCAGCTGGTAATACTCATCGTCATCCTCACCGAAGGTAAGGAGGGAGGTTATGATCCTGTAGATCTCCCCCTTCTCTTTGAGGAAGTCATCCGTCAGGCCCCTCTGGAATATGCGCAGGCCGGCATCTGTTGGCCTCACATGCACAATCTCGTCCATGCCGGCGCTCACCTCGATCCACCCCAGGTCCGCAAGCATCTGGAGTATCCTCAGGGCCTCCCTCTGGCCGAACGAATTGAAGCCCTGCCTCTCCAGGGCATCACCCTTAGCTTCCGGAAGAATCAGTCTTGCGATCCTGATTATGCCATCCGGTGCCGATATGTACATGTGTAGATAGGAAAAAATTGGGTCTTTCTATTAAGGTTTCCACGGTGCTCAGGATTTCGCTTCAGTGAGTATCTTTCTCATGACGAACTGCAGTATGCCTCCGTGCCTGTAGTACTCAACCTCTATGGGCGTGTCCAGCCTGACAGTGAGCACGACCTCGCCCGGCTTCCCTTCGGTGGTCGTGAAGCGCATCCTGGCCCTTCCGCCCGGCTTCAGGGCGCCCCTCAGGTCTATGGTGAACGGCTTCGATGTATCTGCCTTTATGCTGTTTATGTCCTGCCCGTCCGGGAACTGGAGAGGCAGGATGCCCATGCCGATGAGGTTGCTCCTGTGTATTCTCTCGAAGCTCCTGGCAACAACGGCCTTCACACCTATCAGCATGGGCCCCTTTGCTGCCCAGTCCCTGGAGCTTCCGGAACCGTACTCCTTACCTGCGAACACAACCAGGGGGACACCTTCCTTCATGTACTTGACAGCAGCATCGTATACGAACATCACCTCACCGGCAGGCAGGTACTTCGTGTACGGGCCCTCTCTGCCGGCCAGTGCGTTCTTTATCCTGTTGTTGCCGAAGGTGCCCCTCATCATGACCTCATGGTTCCCCCTCCTGGCACCGTAGGAGTTGAAGTCCTCTGGCCTCACGCCGTGCTCCATCAGGTACTTCCCTGCAGGGCTATCCCTGGCTATGGAGCCCGCCGGGGATATGTGGTCCGTGGTCACTGAATCGCCCAGGACGAGGAGGGGCCTCGCATCCCTGAGCTCCTCCGGCTCCTCGGGCACATCAACACTGAAGCCGTCAAAGAATGGTGGCCTCCTGATGTATGTGCTCTTCTCGTCCCAGGCGTAGAGCAGCCCGGACGGTGCATCCAGGGAGTTCCACCTCTCGTTGAAGGCGTTCACGTCCCTGTACTTCTCTATGAACATTTCCCTCTTAATCGTGTTAGCAATGACACCGTTCACCTCTTCATCGCTGGGCCATATGTCCTTAAGGTACACGTCCCTGCCATCACTGCCCTTTCCGATGGGCTCGTGCTCGAGATCCTTCACAACAGTGCCTGCTATGGCGAAGGCCACCACAAGGGGCGGGGACATCAGGTAGTTCGCCCTCACGTTCCTGTGTATCCTGGCCTCGAAGTTCCTGTTGCCGGACAGGACAGCGGCCGTTGCAAGCCCATCCTTCACTATGGCCTCCTCTATGGCAGGGTCCAGGGGCCCGCTGTTCCCAATGCATGTAGTGCAGCCGAAGCCAACCGTGTAGAAGCCAAGCCTGTCCAGGTAGGCCTGCAGCCCAGATTTCTCCAGGTAGTCAGAGACGACCCTTGAACCGGGAGCAAGGCTCGTCTTTACCTTGGGGCTCACTGCCAGGCCCCTCTCCACGGCCTTCTTGGCCAGGAGGCCTGCCGCCACCATTACCTTGGGGTTGCTGGTGTTGGTGCAGCTCGTTATTGCAGCTATGACCACATCGCCGTCCCTCAGTGTCTCTTCCCTGCCCCTGACCTTGATCTTTGAAGCCTTCAGGTACACCTGCCCGTTTGAAGACCTATCCTGGGACGAGGTCTCCAGGTACTTCAGGAAGCTGTCACCTATCCTGCCGAGGGGCACACGCTGCTGCGGGAGGCTTGGGCCGGCCACACTGCTCTCAACAGTGGAGAGGTCCAGGTCTATAACTTCGGAGTAGTCCACGTTCTTCTGTGCCCCGAAGAGCCCCTGGGCCTTCATGTACTTTTCGACGAGCTCCACCTGCTCCTCCGGCCTCCCGGCCATGCGGAGGTAACTTATCGTCTCCTCATCCACCGGGAACAGTGCCAGCGTGGCACCGTATTCCGGGCACATGTTCGAGAGCGTGGCCCTGTCAGGCAGCGATAGAGATGAGACTCCCGGGCCGTAGAACTCGACGAACTTGCCCACGACGTTGTGCTTCCTCAGGAGCTCCGTGAGCGTGAGGACCAGGTCAGTGGCGGTAACCCCGGGCCTGAGCCTGCCATGCAGGTTCACGCCCACAACCTCAGGCGTCTTGAACGTGACTGGCTGGTCCAGCATGGCGGCCTCGGCCTCTATGCCTCCAACACCCCAGCCAACAATGCCGAGGCCGTTGATCATGGTGGTGTGAGAATCTGTGCCGACGAGGGTGTCCGGGAAGGCGTAGGTCTTGCCCTCCTTCGTCGCGGTCATGACGACCTTGGCAAGGTACTCGAGGTTCACCTGGTGGATTATGCCAACCGATGGCGGTATGACCCTGAGGTTACTGAACGCGTTCTGGGCCCACTTCAGGAACCTGTACCTCTCCGTGTTCCTCTCAAACTCCTTCTCCCTGTTCAGCTCCAGTGCCTGGGGGACTCCATAGAAGTCCACCTGCACGGAGTGGTCTATGACCAGGTCCACAGGTACCTGCGGCTGTATGAGCGTTGGGTCGATTCCCATCTCCCTGACCTTGTCCCTCATGGCAGCAAGGTCCACGACCGCAGGCACGCCAGTGAAGTCCTGCATCACAACCCTTGCGACCTTGAAAGGGATCTCGGTATCGGGGACGTTGTGAGCATCCCACCTTATCAGGTTCTCAACGTCCTCCTGGGTAACGGCCCTTCCGTCCATGTTCCTTATGAGCGATTCGAGTATGATCCTTATGGACAGGGGGAGCCTGGAGACCTTGAAGCCCATCTTTTCAAGATCGGGCAGTGAGAAGTAGTGGTATTCCTTGCCGCTGACGGTGAGTGTCCTCTCGATCCTGTAGCTGCTTTCCATGTATACCGTATCCCCGCAATTTAGATATTCCTTTCTAATTCCAATCGCCAGCGACGGCTTCCAGTGACTCCGGCCTCTGACGGGATCAATTAATATGCTCCTGAGCGCTTCTCTGCACATGGACAGCAAAATATCCAGCGTTGAGATCCTGGAACTCGGTGAAAAGGGAAGGGAGATATCGTCACCGTGGAGCTCCACGATCCTCCTTGTCCGCCTGACAACATCCGACGGTACAGTAGGCTACGGAGAAGCCCCGACTACGCTCATGACGCTCCCTGTGAAGGAGAGCCTCAGAGAGGTCGAGAGGGTCTTCTCTGGGAAGAACGTGTTCAACGTCGAGAGGAACGTCAAGGAATTCTACAAGCACTCCTTCTACCTCTCAAAGTCCATGGAGGCAACCTCCGCGCTCAGTGCGTTCGAGATCGCCTCATGGGACATAATAGGCAAGAAGCTTGGCGCACCCATATACGACCTCATGGGCGGGCAGATAAACGACAGGATCCGGGCATACGCCAACGGCTGGTACTCGAACTGCGTCACCCCTGAGGACTTCCTCAACAAGGCAAAGCAGGTCGTGAAGATGGGCTTCACCGCCATGAAGTTCGACCCGTTCGGCAACAACTTCGACTCGATATCCAAGAAGGGCCTGAGGAATGCAGTGGCCATAGTGGAGAAGCTCAGGGACGGGCTGGGGGATGATGTAGACCTCCTGATAGAGACGCACGGGCGGTTCTCCACCAGGGCCGCCATAGAGGCCGGTCGGGCGCTGGAAGAGTTCAACCCGTTCTTCATGGAGGAGCCGGTCCACCCCGAGCTGGAGGTTGGCCTGGCAGAGTTCAAGAGGTACGTCTCCATACCTGTGGCGCTCGGAGAGAGGCTCCTGAACAAGACCGACTTTGCAAGGTACATCTCAGAGGGCCTCGTGGACGTCATACAGCCTGACCTGACAAACTCCCTTGGTATACTCGAGAACAAGAAGACAGCCGCGATAGCGGAGGCATTCGGTGTCCCGGTTGCATTCCACAACGCCTTCGGTCCCATACAGACCGCAGCGACCCTAAACGTCGATTACACAATCCCGAACTTCCTGATACAGGAGAGCTTTGAGGCCTTCTGGCCAGACTGGAAGAAGAACCTGGTCAAGTCAGGATACAAGCTGGAGAACGGCTACTTCACCCTATCAGGCAGGCCTGGCCTCGGCATAGAGGTGGACGAGAAGATCATAGAGAGCCACAAGGTCGATGGGATGGAGCCGTTTGACGAGAACGAGCCTCCATGGGTTGTCTCCGGGACCTACAAGGAATGAGCGCCTTCCACTCCCAAGTCCATGTTCCTGGAAAGCGCATTTTTACATTTCCTTCATGCCCGGAGGGAGTGGAGCAAAATCTTTCTACACCCTGAGGAATGCATAGGGCATGCCCCCTGGTGACCTCGCCTCAACCGGAAACGGAGACGTAGATGAGCTCCTGCTTGGCGGGCTCAGGAGGGGCACCAACGCCCTCGTCACGGGGGAGCCGTTCACCCCCAAGGACCTCCTCTGCTATGCCTTCGTGAATGCCAGTGTGGAGAGGGGTGAGAGCGTCATCGTTGTGCTTGTTGACAGGGGCATTCCAGAGGTGGCAGAGAACCTCAGGCTACTGGGGCTGGATCCGGAGAGGGCGGAGGAGAGCGCTTCCATAGTCTACATCGATGCCTATTCCAGGTCAATACAGGTTGAACCAGCTTCAAAGCTGGCCATTCAGATCGATTCGCCTGCCAACGTCTCCATGACCATAAAGGCCATCGACTCCGTGGCACAGAGGCTCAGGCTATCTGGCAGGAGGTACAACATGGTGCTCTGGTCACTCACATCATATCCCTACATGCTGGAACAGCACGTCCTCCTAAGGCTCCTACAGCAGGTGGCACAGAAGAGGAAGAATGAGGGCTGTGTCTCCCTATACGTCCTGGACGAGGGGATCTTCGAGGAGAGGTTCTACGAGGCCATAAACTACGTGGTCGATGGAAAGATAAGGTTCAGGCGGGAAGGCAGCAGGGATTACCTGAGGGCAGAGGGGTTCGACGGGGCAGCGACAAGGGAGTGGGTGGAGGTCGTGCGCTCAGGGGCCACATTCCATCTGGGCTCTTTCAACGTTGAGAGGATAAGGTAGGCACTCCACATGAATGGGCCCACTCAGGCTGCCCGTCACTCATCACCCGTCAGTCAAGGCTGATCTCATCACAGTGGGCCGCTGGCCGGAGAACATAACTTCTGCCGGTCTCTGCCTCTTCCAATGGCTGGGCATGTTATAAACCTGTTGCCCCTGCACCCCCTCCCTAGGGCATGCCCCACTGGCACCCACGTGACAGATACAGCCGCGTGATTCACCTGGCCCCAACCCTGGCCACTGTGCTCTGGGGGCAGAGCACGGGTATCGGCTCCGTGCAAATCGTGTGCTGCGGGCAGGGCATGGAAGCCATCATTTATCCATTCCTCCAGACTCTCTCAGCATGAACTCCATAGACTATGTGGGTTACGGAAGGCACCCTCCCGAGTTCAGGTGGCCCGGGAACAGCACCCTGGCTCTCTCGATTGTTGTGAACTTCGAGGAGGGCGGCGAGCACTCCATGAGCAAGGACGGCATGGTGGAGGGGATCGGCGAGTTCCCGCCTGTGGACATAGAGGCCGAGGACGTTGGCCTGGCATCTGCATATGCATATGCCCAGAGGGTAGGGATATGGAGGGTCCTTGACACCCTCTCAAGGCACAGGGTAAGGGCTACGTTCTTTGCCGTGGCCAGGGCACTGGAGCTGAATCCGGAGGCAACAGAGGCCATAGTGCAGGCCGGGCACGAGATATGCGACCACGGCTACACCTGGACGGAGCTGTTCAGGATGAGCGAGGAGCAGGAGCTGGAGGAGATAAGGAAGTCCATAGAGGCCATCGAGGGGCTAACGGGCCAGAGACCGGTAGGTTTCTATGCCAGGGAACCAAGTGAGAGGACACTCAAACTTCTTTCGAGGTTCGAGAACTTCATCTACGATTCGGATGCCTATGACGATGACATCCCATACCGGCCTGCCGGGAGTAGGCTCATCATAGTGCCGTACACGCCTGACGCCAACGACTTCCACTTCCTCTATCCCATGAACAGGTTCGATAACTCCGACGCGTTCCTCAGGTACCTCATCGATACCTTCGACACCCTGTACGAGGAATCAAAGGAGAGGCCAAAGATGATGAGTGCGGCCTTCCACGTGAGGATAACGGGCAGGCCCGGCAGGATAAAGGCCCTGTCCTCATTCCTGGACTACGTGAAGGGAAAGCAGGGCGTCTGGATCGCGAGGAGGGATGAAATAGCGAGGTTCTGGATCGAAAGGGTGCTGCCGCGCCTCTGAGAGCGCTGGCCGTTAGCCCTTCATGTGGACGGGGGCCCCTCAGCCCTTATGCCCTTCTTCGCCATGTATGCGTTGCCGCTGATGACGCCCACTGCGTAAAAGACCAGCACAACCGCTGTGAAAACTATTATATTGTAGGGGAATGGCACAACGTCTATGCCACCGAGGTTGGATGGTCCCGGGCTGATGCTGAGGAAGTACGAGAGGGCAAGGATCGCTGCCAGGTATACCGGGTACCATATGCCTCCCCTGATGTCCTCGGCGTCCACCTTTGTTTTCCTGGCATGGTATATGAAGAGGAGCGCACCCACAAGCACTGAGGGTATGGCTATTATCAGGTACTTGAAGCCAGTCCAGTAGAGGAGGTAGCTGCCCACGACGAACCCTATGGGGGCCAGCACCTGGGCGGCGGGCAGCCTGAAACTGTCCCCGGGCGCCTTCACGTGCCTCCTGAAGACCATGAGGCTCACAGCCGCCGGTCCGTAGGAAACAAGTGAAGCGTCCACGAACACCAGGGCCACACTTATGAACACAGGGACCAGGAAAGTGTAGAAGGCGCTTATCAGCAGCACGGCTATGACAGAGTAGTAAGGGACGCCCCTCTTCCCGAGCCTCGCGAAGAACGGTGGCAGGTACCTGTTCTCAGATATGTTGGCCAGGACCCTCGCAGCCCCTCCACTGTATATCAGCGAGGAGGATGCGGAGGAGTGTATGGACGTGAAGAATATGAAATATGCCATCACCGCCAGGCCCACACCGAACGCCATGGCTGGCAGCGGGAATGTCAGGCTGGACAGCGAGGCCCAGTCGCCCGGGCTTATGCCAAGGTAGCTCCAGTTCACGGAGCCAATGAAATCAACGGAGAGGAGCGTGTAAAGGATGAACGACACTATTATTGACAGGCTTATTGCTATCGGTATCGTCCTCTTGTGGTCCTTGACCTCTTCAGCATAGTCAACGGGCTGCCTGAAGCCTGCATACGCATAGACGGTCGTCGCAACGGCGAAAAGGAGGCCGGAGCCCCCGTAGGGAGCGAAGCCCCCAGGGAGGGCAGTGAAGTTGGAGGGGTGGAAGTACAGGGCCAGGAAGAAAACCCCTATGAATGCCAGGGACAGGAGCTTCAGCCACGTGAGGAATGAATTGGCCTGGTTCAGGTACCTGACACCGAAGTAGTTGCCCAGGAAGAAGAGAAAGACTATGAGTATGGTCAAGAGCTCGCCGTATATTGTGAGCTGGCTGGTCTTCAGGTTGTAGAGGACGGGGAAGAAGAAGCTCAGGTATTCCACCATCGCAACGACCTCTGAGACGGGCGCGAGCACGTAGCCGAGGAAGGCGCCCCAGCCGTTGAATATGCCGGTAAGTGGGCCATTAGATACCTGCGGATATGTGCCTACGCCGCCTGTCCTGGGCATTATGGTGCCCAGCTCCGTGTATATGAGGCCTATGACGAGCATCATTACGGCGCCTATGACCCAGGCCACAATGCCCTCAGGGCCGGCTGCCGAAAGGACCGTGACGGGAATGAAGAGGATAGCGGACCCGAGTATGGCGCTTGCGCCGAAGAAAGTCGCACCGAATACGCCTATCTCTTTCCTGTACTCTCCCTGCCTGATCTCGCTGCGTGTTTCCACTTGAAGCACCCTGTTGTTATGCCTTTCCGGATCCATCAGGATAGATCTATATAAAACTTATCTGCGGAATGTCGAACAGGGTTCACACAGGAACGGAATATGGAAACAAATTATGTCTGATTTCCATTTCCTATGAAACATTTGGGGACTGGGACTCAGGCGATTACCTCCACGGCCACGTCCTGGCCCTCCTCCGTGACCATTTCACCTATCTTCATGGTCAGCCTTATTATCTCACCGAACCTGGAAACGGTCTCCGGGTCGGCCCTCACCCTGAGCCTGGGTATTGGGACAGACAGTGGCTGGTTGTTCTTTGAGCGAAGGGCCCTCACAGCGGCCATGATATCCACAGCCCTGTCGCCCATCCTCTCGTACTCCGCGTCCCTGTACTGCGAGTCCTCTGAGGGCCACCTCTCCAGGTGGATGCTCTTCTCCCCTCCCAGCCTGAACTCCTGGTAGACGCTCTCCGTTATGAACGGGAGGAAGGGAGCGTACATCTTCAGGAGCGTCAGGAGTGACAGGGAAGCAACAGCGGCCGTCTCGCTGGCACCCTGAGTGTCGCCGGTCTCCCTGCAGCGTGATGCCCTGGCCTTCGCCATCTCCAGGTAGTTGTCGCAGAAGGTGTTCCAGAAGAAGTTGTCCACACTGGCCCTTGCCTTAGACACCTGGTACTGGTCCATTTCACCGGTAGCCTCCACTATCAGCCCCTGGATCTTCGAGAGGATCCAGCGGCTCTCCGGGAGCCTCGGGACACCGTCCCAGTGCTGCCCTGCTCCATCGGAGAGCATGTGGACGAGCCTGGAGGCATTGTAAATCTTGATCACAGTCCTCCTGCCCCTCACGAAGTCCTGCTCCCTTATCTTTATGTCCTCCCCGGGCTGTGTTGTCGATGCCCAGTATCTCAGGGCATCGGCACCGTACTTCTCTATTACGCTTGACGGCTCCACTATGTTCCCCTTGCTCTTGCTCATCTTCTGCCCGTAAGGGTCGTAGACGTTGCCGCTGATGAACAGGTTCTTCCAAGGTATCTTGCCGTCGTGTATGTGTGACCTCGCTATTGTGGTGAAGGCCCAGAAGGATATTATGTCGTGTCCCTGGAAGCGTATGTCCATCGGGTAGAGGCTCTCGAAGGCGCCGTACCTGGTCAGGGCTATCCTTGGGGTTAGAGAGGAGGTCGCCCAGGTGTCCATGACGTCCCTCTCGGGCTCGAACTGGTCCGAGCCGCACTTCTCGCACCTGCCCTTCGGCGGCTGCACCCTCGGGTCCACCGGGAGTTCAGAAGGGTCGGCCAGCTTTACCTCGCCGCAGGACCTGCAGTACCACACGGGAAACGGGACGCCGAAGTACCTCTGCCTTGATATGCACCAGTCCCACCTCAGGCCGTTTATCCAGTTCTCGTACCTAGACCTCATGTGCTCCGGGATCCAGTTCACCTCACTCCCCCTTCTAAGGAATTCGTCCCTGAGGTCCAGGTACCTCACAAACCACTGCGTGCTTATTGTTATTTCAATGGGCGTGTTGCACCTCTCGTGCGTGTTCACGGAATGCTTGATCCTCTCAACCTTCTCCACCAGCCCGCTTGAGCTTAGGATCTCGATGGCCCTCTTCCTCGCGTCCTGGATGCTCATTCCGGCCAGGGGGCCAGCCATGGAGTTCATCTTGCCACTGTCATCTATTATGATCCTCGCATCCATCCTGAGCTCCCTCCATATCTGGAGGTCGTTCTGGTCCCCGAAGGTGCAGAGCATCTCCGCACCCGTGCCCTTTGCCGGGTCCACGTATGGGTGCGGGATTATCCTGACCCTCTGGCCGTATATGGGTACGGTCACCTCCTTTCCCTGTAGGGCCCTGTACCTTTCGTCCTCGGGGTTCACCAGGACAGCTATGCACGCACCGAGCATCTCCGGCCTGGTCGTTGCTATCGTTATTGACCCGCCACCGACAACTCCGAACTCGATGTACACAAAGTCTGTGCTCATCTCCTGGTCCTTCATCTCGATCTGCGATATTGCCGTCTTGCAAGTCGGGCACCTGATGCTCGGCGCTGCAGTCCTGTAAGCCCTGCCCTTCCTGTAGAGGTCTATGAACATCCTCTGCGATATCCTCTTGCTGTAGTTCGATGATGTGGTGTAGAAGTCGCTGAAGTCCGCGCTTATGCCTATGTCCTTCCATGTCCTGAGGAGCTCGCTCTCGGCCTTCCTTGCCACATCCTGGCATGCCCTGATGAACTCGCCCAGTTCCATGTTCTCCGCCTTCACCCCAAGCTCCTTCTCCGCGTACCTCTCCGTCGGCAAGCCGTTGTCATCGAAACCCCAGGGGTAGAACACGCGGTACCCCCTCATCCTCTTGTACCTTGCGATGAAGTCCTGGTGCGGGTAAGAAAAGGCATGGCCCATGTGCATCTTTCCAGATATGGTCGGCGGGGGCGTATCTATCGTGAAGTACTGTTCCCTGCTGCCTCCGTCGTATTTGAATGAGTACAGGTTCAGGTCATCCCATAGCCTTTTCACGCTCTCTTCCATGCCTCTGATGTCAAGTTCCATCTCCAGTTGTTATTTTCAACTTGTAGATAACCTTTTGATCCCGTATATGCCGGGATGGAAATGCTTACATATTTATCTCAAGCGGGAATACTTAAGGTATATGAGAGGGGAAGACCGTGGGGTGATAGACTCGATCATAAGGAACGAGGAGGGCATCCTGGGCCAGATGATGGAGCTGAGGGACAGGAGCAGCCTCTCCAACATCATCATGTTCCTGGACGCCTTCATTCAGAGCCGGGAGAACACCATAAGGTTCCTCAGGGGAATCGAGAGCGGTGAGGAGCACAGGGGAGAGATAAGGAGGGAGATAAAGGAGATAGGCTCTACAGAACACCTGGCCATGGGGGATGTGGACCCTAACAGCCTGAGGGACACTTTGCTCTTCATATCGAAGCTGGAGGAGGAATCACTCAGGGGCATCTCCGAAGCTGTGGGGAAGGTGAGCGACCCCGGCCTTAGGCGCCTGCTGGAAGGCATGCTATCTGACAGGAGGAAGGTAAAGGCCAAGGCCGAACACCTGTACCATGATTTAATAGAGACATCGTATTGAGTTCCGGAATGAGGCGCCTCATAGTGGGTTCCAAGGAGGATGACGCAAGCCTCACCATGTTCAGGCACTTCGTTGAGGCGAGGGGGCCTGAGGAGGTGGGCGATGGCCTTTACGCTGACAGTTCCTTTGTTTACATGCTGGTGGAAAGGCGGCACATATACTGCGACAACGTGGATAAGGACCCGAGGCTCTCGGGCGAGGCCTTCAAGGACGTGGTGTTCCTGTCCAGGCACAGCTCATCAGCACAGATAAAATCCCTCACCGTGCATCCCACGGGAAACTTTGGGCCGGCTGACCTTGGCGGGAGGGAGAGGACCGTGAGCGTGAGCGACCCCGGCTACATGCTGCCGACCCTGAAGGAGTTGAGGGAGGCTTACAGCGGTAACGGGTACGAGATAACGTTTGAGGCCACACACCATGGCCCTTACATGGAGACGCCGAACTTCTACATTGAGATAGGCACCACACCGGAGGACTGGCACAGGCCGGAGGTGCTCGATGCAGTCCTCAGGGCTGTGGAGAGCGCCCACCAGTGCTCCGGGCCAACCTTCATAGGGGTTGGCGGGGGCCACTACATGCCCAAGATAACGGAGTACGCGGTTGAGAACGGCATACCGGTGGGCCACATGGTATCGAAGCACAGCCTTGCGGTTACGGACAGGAGCGGCATACTGGAGGCCATAAGGAAGACACCCGGATGCAGGGGCATACTGGTGGACAGAAAGGGCGTGAAGTCCGAGGGCAAGGCCATCGTGAGCGCCGTTGCAGATGAACTGGGCATGGAGACGGTGATCATCTGACCTGCACACACCCGGCTCCGGTGGCTTCCCAGCCAGTCCAGCGCAACACGCACGAAACCAGGGAGGGCTGAACCGGTATGCCCAAGCATTTGGAAAAGTTATTACTTTCCCTGCAGATTGACACGTGCCTTCAGGCCATGGGGTAGCCCTCAGGGCATACAGGGGCTTCACCCCTGGGCACGCAGGGGGTATGGAATGTCGGAAGGGAAGTGCGCAGTTGTCACCGCTGCCAGTTCTGGTATCGGAAAGGGTATAGCCAGGGTACTCGTCTCATCCGGGTACAGGGTGCTCATAGCATCATCGAGCGATAGGATATACTCTGCCGCCAGGGAGATCGATCCATCGGGCAGGGACGTGATGCCGCTGAGGGCGGACCTAAGGAAGAGGGAGGACGTGAGGGGAATAGTTGCAAAGGCTGCCCAGTGGTCTGGGCATGTGGACGCCCTGGTGGTGAACTACGGGGACCCCAGGGTCGCACCCTTCATGGAACTGAGCGATGCGGACTGGGACGAGAGCATATCCATGTTCATCTCCGCCAGCGTGACCCTTTCGAGGGACTTTGCCAGGCTGAACTGGGGCCGCGGCGGCTCCATCGTCTACGTCACATCCATGACGGTGAAGCAGGCACTTGAGGGCTTCTCCATATCGTCATCCCTCAGGTCAGCCGTGGTGGCCCTCTCAAAGGTACAATCGCTTGAGTTCTCACGCGGGGGCATAAGGGTTAACAGCATTTCCCAGGGCTATATAGAGACGGAGAGGGTGAAAAGGATAGCGGAAGCCAGCGCCCTCAGGAACGGTACGAGCGAAGAGGAAGAGGTGAGGAAGATCGTGTCCCAGATCCCCGCCGGCAGGCTCGGCAGGCCAGAGGAGGTAGGGGAGCTCGTGGCCTTCCTTATCTCTGATAGGGCCTCCTACATAACCGGTGCAAACATTGTGATTGACGGAGGCATTGTCAGGTCAATGCCCTGAGTCGCCAAGATCGGCTATCTCGAAGTACCTGTAGGCCTCCAGCCTGCCGAAGCAGTACTTAACCTCCCTGTGTGCGTCCTTCAGCTCCCTTACTTCCTGTATTATCTTCTCCTTTTCCTCCCCCTTCACAACTGCCCTGTGTATAAGCCTGGCCACCTCCCTGCAGTCGTCCTCACTGAAGCCTATCCTCGTGACCTCCTGGCTCCCTATCCTGAGCCCGCTGGGGTTCTGGGACTTCCTGCTGTCGTCCCACGGGAGCATGTTCTTGTTGAGGATTATGTTCCTCTGTTCCAGCAGTTCAGCCACCTTGCGGCCACCGCCGTACTCCCTGACGTCCACCACCAGTGTGTGTGACCTCGTGTAGCCGTTCTTCTCGCCGAGCACCTTCATTCCAAGGGAAGCAAGCTCCTCTGCCATGGCCCTGGCATTCTTCACAACCTGCGCCGCGTACTTCTCCCCAAACTCCATGGCCTCCGCAAGCGTCACACCGAGGGCAGCCATGGCGTTCAGGTGGTGGTTGCTCAGCGTCCCGGGGAACACGCCCCTCTGCACCGCCTTCCACACCTCCTCATCCGCGTTTCCCAGGATTATTCCGTGCTGGGGGCCAGGGAGTGTTTTGTGGGTGCTCCCTGTCACTATATGCGCCCCCTCCCTCAGTGGGTCCTGGAACTGCTTGCCCGCTATCAGGCCCAGCACATGGGCACCGTCGTACCAGACGGTGCAGCCTATCTCCTCGAAGACGTCCCTCAGTTCCCTCAGGGGAGTGGGGAAGAGGAACACGGACTGCCCGAAGAGCACCAGCTTCGGCCTCGTCTCCCTGAGCAGCTTCGCCGTGCCGTCTATGTCGATGTTCATCTCCTCAACATCGAAGGGATAGTTGACAGGGTTGAGGCCCCTGAGGCCAACAGCGCCGAACCTGGCTGCGCTTATGTGCCCCCCTCCCTCAAGCGGGGGTGTGGTTATTGTATCTCCGGGCTGCGTGAGGCCGTAGAGCACAGACGTGTTCGCGTTCGTCCCAGATATGGGCCTCGGGTCAGCCTGCTTGGAACCGAACACCTTCTTCGCAAGCTCGGTCACCATGTCCTCAACCTGGTCCACGAAGAAGTTGCCCTGGTAGTACCTGTGGTGTGGCAAGCCCTCAGCGTACCTGAAACCGAAGTCCGTGAGGAGCATCTCCATGGCCAGTGGGCTCATGATGTTCTCGGACGCGATCAGGGGTATCGAATCCCTGAAGAGCGCGTTGTGCCTCCTGGCCAGGTCCCTGATGGCCAGCGCATAATCGATGGGCCTTTCCATAATCAAGCACCTACACTCCTAACCTCCCATGCCTGCCTGCCGGGAGTCCACCGGAGAAACCGGTTGCCATAGATATTGTTTGTGTTCACCTCTCCACAGGGCCAGCGGAACACAGTGATGAGAGTACATCTCTCCGGCAGTAGTGAGGCTTGACCGGCCAAACCTGAAGGGAGAGGTGCAAGTTCCCTGGTGCGTGTCGTGGTATCGACCGTGAACTACCGGGTCACTGTCCGGCAGGCCCTTCTCTGGCTGCAGGTGTGCCAAGTACCTTATCCTCCACGATCCTCCTGGCCTCCGCGTAGTCCCTTATTACCTTCCATATGTGTATGAAGATGACCTCCCCAACCTGGCGCCTTATCTCCTCCATGTGGATGTCCCTGTCGTCCACATAGACCACTCTCTCCGGAGGTATCACGAGGCCACCGCCGGCGAGGCCGTCCAGGACCCTGCGCAGCCTGCCTGCCTTGTCAGGGGTGTACTCCGTTGCGTGCAGGTCGAAGAGTTCCCATATGCCGAGCTTCTTCAGGGCCTCCTCCACATAGTCAAACCTGTTCCAGCTCAGTGTGCAAGTTATTGCACCATTGGACCTGCACCACCTGATGAACTCTATTGCATCTTGGTAAGGTCTTATCCTTGTGCCGTTTTCCGATACAAGCACGCCCCCCTCCACACGGTATGGTGGGTCAACGCCGGTTATGTTCAGGTGATCCCATACCGTGCCATCCAGGTCCATCATCAGCAACCATGGCCGCCTTCTATCCACGGCAGCCCCATCGCTGTGAGTATATTAATGAAACGCATTAACAGATGCCTGAGGGTAAGTACGCCCATGGGAAAGGTTAAGGAAGGGCAGGGGATTCGTTACCGATAGTTTTGCAGAGGATGGGTAGCACGGAATATGTTTCAAGGGCGACCAACGAGGATCTGGAAAGGATACTTGCCTATGCGGGCAGGCCAGGCATGATCAGCCTTGCAGGCGGCCTTCCTGACCCTTCAGTGTTCCCCAGGGAGGAGCTGTCCGAGATAGCGGGCATGGTAATTGGTGAGATGGGGCAGGACGCACTGCAGTACTCTGCCGCCATGGGTGTGCCAAAGCTCAGGGAGAGGATCTCAAGGTACATGGAAGAAGAGCTCGGCATCGGTGGCCAGGGCCCGGATTCTGTCCTTGTCACCACCGGTTCCCAGGAGTCCCTCTTCTCCATCTCCATGTCTCTCCTCAGGGAAGGCGACGCGGTCTTCACAGAGAACCCCACTTACTTCGTTGCCTACACGGTCTTCAGGGAGTTCGGTGCCAGGGTAAGGCCGTCGCCCATGGAGGAGGACGGGATTGACACACACTCGCTGGAGGCTGCGGTGAGGTCTGAGGAACCAGGCAGGAGGAAGTTCATTTATGTCATGCCGGTTGCCCAGAACCCAACAGGCGCAAGCATGGGCGAGGAGAAGAAGAGGCACATCCTGGAGATCGCCTCCCAGTATGACTTGATGGTAATAGAGGACGACCCATACGGCCTCATCAACTACTCAGGTGCAAGGCCAAGGCCACTCAAGTCCATGGACGGGGAGGGCAGGGTCATATACCTGTCAACTTTCTCAAAGGTGCTGGCGCCCGGCCTCAGGATAGGGTGGGCTGCCGGAGACCCGGGGCTGCTATCCAGCGTCTCGAGGGTCAAGCAGCTCATAGACCTGAACACGAACACGCTCTCCCAGTACATATGCTCCGAGGCCCTTGAGAGGCGCCTGATACAGAGGAACATAGGGAGGGTAGTCGAGGCCTACAGGAGGAAGAGGGACTGGATGGACCAGGCCCTGAGGTCCGAGTTTGGGGACAGGGTCTCATACGTCCTCCCTGACAGCGGGATGTTCATATTCGCCCGCTTTCAGGGCGTGGATACAAGGAAGATGGTCATGAGGGCCGTTGAGAGCGGCGTCCTCTACCTCCCGGGAGACAGCACATTCGTATCAGACCCGGACTACAGCACAGCCAGGCTGAACTTCTCATACCCAGGCAGGGAAGAAATCTCTGAGGGCATCAGGAGGCTCGGCCGTGTGTTCCGGCCTAGTTCTCCCTGAGGAGCCCCCTCCTGTAGTCCATGGCCATGATGGCACTCTTGAGCCTTATCACTCCTGCCGAGAAGACTATCCTCTTCTCCTCCCTCTTGGGCACAAGGCCAACGTAGCCACCCTCAACCCGTGCCAGGGTGCCGGTGGAGAACCTCGACCCGGAGATCTCCACAGTGTCATCCCAGCCATCGTTCCGGCCCAGGGCGGGTACAGCGCTCTCCCCCTCAAACACAACGGGTACCCTGGAAGCCATCCCCTGCTTCACGGAGCCGAGGCAGACAATGGCTGAGTAACCCCTGGCCTCAGCCAGGGACGCAACGGACTCGTCCACAACGTATGCATCCGGAAAACCACGGACTACCAGGATGTCCCCACTCTGCGACCTCAGGCACTCAACAACGGAGGAAATGGACGGTGAGACCGGAGCGCACACGGTGCACCTCCCGGAAACGTTCACATCAGGCACACTGGTGCGCATGGAGATGATCCTCACAGAGCTGTCAGCCATGAACAGGTCTGAGGGAGATACAAGGCGGAGGGTCCTGAGAAGGGGGTCTTCCATCGTGTATGTATCGCTGTAGGAGTAATTAGTATTGTGAATGATTTTTACTAAACACCCCTTATTAACGATGCCGGCATGCACATGCATGCAGTCTGGCAGCTGGAAGGAAGCGGAGAGGGTCGAGATGTTTCCCGGCGTGACCAGGAGGGTGTTCTACGGTGAAAGATCGATGCTGACCATGATAGACCTGAAGAAGGGAGCGGAGGTGCCAGCACACAGGCACGAGAGTGAGCAGATAACATGGGTCATGTCCGGGAGCCTGGAGATGACCGTTGGCGGGAAGACCAGGATCCTGTCGGCCGGTGACGTGATCGTGATACCTGGGTCAGTGGAGCACTCGGCCAGGGCGCTCGAGGACACTGTGGACATAGAGGTGTTCAGCCCGGTCAGGCAGGAATGGATAAAGAAGTGAGATGGCCGGCAGCGCAGGCGGTCAGTCCTGCCTGATCACGGTCTCTATGGGGTGGCTTATGGCGTAAACGGCCGGGCACCTACCCCTCGATATCTCTATCAGGTCACCCAGTTCCCTGTCTGCATGCACGTGGAGTTCCAGCCTCTTTATTATAGGTGCCTCTTCCCCGGACACCACCGGGGCAAGGTCGTAGAACAGCTTCCCGGTGACCCTGAGCTCCCCAAGCTTCAGGCCCCTGAGGGCGCACTGGATCGCAAGGGTGGAGGCGTAGCACGACATTACTCCGAAGAGGAGGTAGCTGAGGGGCGTTGTGTGGACTCCCCTGCCACCCAGGGCCGAAGGCTCATCTGCGGAGTAAGTGAAAGACGAGTAATCGGACTGAAGCGTGGCGGTGAACATCGGGCTGCCCCTGAGGTTGAAGGTGCCCTCTATCGTCTTCTCAACCGGGAAGTGCCCGCCGTTCTCCTGTGCCCTCTCGGCTGTCCTCCTCACCTTATCCAGGTCTATGTTGTTGACCTCGCTCACCACTCCACCTCCATGGCTATCACCCTGGCCATCGAACCGCTTGCTCCCCTGAGCTTGAGGGGCAGCGCCACCACCGTGTACTCCCTGCCGGCCTCCAGGGCATCGAGGTTGGCCATGTCCTCTATTATGACAACGCCCGCGGAGAGCAGCCTCTTGTGCACCTCAAAGCCATGGTGGCTGTAGGGCTCTATTCCCAGCGTGTCTATGCCAACCATTCCGACCTCCTGCGACAGCAGGAAGTCCGCAGCGTCCTCTGAGAGGCCTGGAAAACCGTACAGGAACTCCTTGGTGAAGGCCCTTCTCCTACTCCAGCCAGTGTCTATAAGGATAGCGCTTCCCCTGAACCTCCTGTCCCACACCCTTTCCAGGTCCGCCCTGCTTATCTCCTCTCCCCTCACACCAGGCCTTATGCAGAACCCTCTTGAGACAAGGCGCTCCACGGGAATCGCGTCCACCGTGGCCCCGCCGTCAATGAAGTGGTAGGGCGCGTCTATGTGTGTGCCTGTGTGCGTCATCGCGCTGATCCTCTCTATGGCATAGCCGTCCCTGCTTGTTATGCCCACCGGCTCAATGACAGGGAGAGGGTTGGTTGGCCACACGGGCATGTGTGTGCTTACCTCCGCAGTCAGGTCGTGGATCCTCACGCACAACCATGGAGAATGGCTTAAAAAACCCACGTATCTGCAACGGACACACCCCGCGCGGTTCCAGGTAAAGGTGTGGGGGCCTGGCGCTCCATGTGCGATGCCCTGTGAAAGCCCCCTGCACAAGCAGCCCATGGAGTCCATGTTCCGCACGGCGCTTCAGGGCACGGTCACCACGTGATCGCATCCTCTCCTCCCCTCTTCCAGGTCTCCTTGGACAGGGCAGTCCCTACCAGCATGACCGCGCCCGCTATCAGCAGCCACATAGTCCAGGCCGTGAAAAGGCTCTTCACCAGGACGGAGGTGTAGAGAACTATGGATATCGCGAACCCTGCCATCACACCACCCCCGTTGTAAGCGAACCCCACGCCCGTGGCCCTGTACTTCTTGCTGAACGTCTCTGACAGGAATGCGGGAAGGGTGGAGAACACCATGGCCTCGAAGAAGGCCTGGACGCTGAACATGGCAAGGTCAAGGGAAGGCGTGCCGTGGAAGGCGAAGAATGCCGTGGGGTAAACTGTAACAGTGAAGGTGAGGCCGTAGACAAGCATGGCCACCCTCCTACCTGGGACCATGAGGGCGATTAAGCCACCCAGCCAGACACCGAACAGAGAGACAAGGTTGATGTAAGCACTGTAGGTGCCGACCAGTGAGCCGCTGATCCCTGGGTGGAGTATGGAGAGGAGCGATGGGTAGAAGGTGAAGGTGGCAGCATTTATGAAGAGCAGTCCAGATGTTAGCACAAGGGAGAAGGCCAGTGGGGCCCAACCCCTGGTGAACAGTGCGGAAACTGGCTCCTTCTCGATCTCCTGCCTCTCCTTCATATCCGAGAATACTCCGCTCTCCCTAGCCGCGGCCCTGATCGCAAGCGTAAGGAGGCCCGGCACAGCGGTGGTGAAGAACAGGATCCTCCAGCCCATAGCGGTGAAGCCAGCTTGGCCATAGTGGGTGGAGAGTGCGGCATAGACAAACGACACTATGAAGAACCCGGTGCCGTACCCGCTCTGCACGAATGCGCCAACGGGCCCTCTGATCCTGGCGGGCACACTCTCCATGGACAGTGCCGTGCCACCCCCGTACTCGGCGCCAGCGAACAGTCCCTCAGCGAAGAGCAGGATGTAGAGGAGCAGGGGCGCCAGGAAGCCTGCTGTGGAGTATGTTGGGAGCAGGCCCTTTGCCGCGGAAAAGAGGGAGAAGCCAAGTATGGTGAGCGTCAGCATGCTCTTCCTGCCAACCCTGTCACCCAGGAAGTTGCCCAGGATAACGGCTCCCACGGGCCTTGCAACCTCCTCCGAGGCCAGGCCGCCGAAGGTGGCTATGAGCCCGAAGAAACCTATCCTGGAAGGAAAGAAGAGTGAGGAGAGGGTAACGGCTGCGAGTGCATAGGCGATCGTGGTGTACCCGTCCATCAGCCAGCCAGCATAGGCGGATATCACCTGCACCCAGCCCTCCCTGCTCGCGCCGGTTCCCTGCATGCTTGTCCGAAGGCTAGCCGGGTGCATCAATCTTCAGATCGCTGAAGTGCGACACAGCCCACTTGAAGGGTCCGGTACCAGGTATGGGCCCCGGGGGCCTGGAGACGGTATGCAGTCCGGTGCGCATGGTATCACGGGTGCAGCCGGAAAGGGTTCCTCAGGGAACGATCAGGAACACCATGTGACCTGGCGCTGTCATCAGCGGGTGGCGGCAAGGCGAGCGCCTTACCCAGGAAGGCGTGGCCCAGCAGCATGCACCCGGAAGCCAGATAGCGACCAGCCTCCACGTGCCAAACAATATCGAACTACAGTACAGGTGCACCCAGGCAGGACGGGCCGAAAACACATTTAGCCCCGGGGGTCATATCTTCCTCATCAGCACGGACCTGACCCTGTGGTCCTGGCCCTTCACCACTATGAGGTCCGCATGCCATTTCGTCTTCTCTATGTTCTCCCTGAGGTTGGGCCCGTTGATGGCATCCCAGACCTGCGAAGCGACCACCTCAGCCTCCTCCGGGGAAAGGGAGGCGTATTTCCTGAAATACGACTCAGGCCTCCTCAACGCAGTCTCCCTGAGTATCTGGAACCTCTCTATGTACCACCTGCGTATATGCTCCTCCCTGGCATCAAGGTATATTGAGAGGTCAAGGAAATCAGAGACATACAGGTTCTTCATGTTGGCGACCTGGCCATCCCCCTTGGTCTGGAGCACGTTCAGCCCCTCGAGGATCACGATGTCAGGCTCATCGATCACCTGCCTCTCCCCGGGCACTATGTCATACTTCAGGTGGGAGTATGTCGGTATCTCGAGGTGCCTTGCCCCAGACTTGAGTGAGTATAGGAATTTGATCAGTGCAGGCAGGTCATAGCTTTCAGGAAACCCCTTCCTATCCATCAGGCCCCTCTCCTCCAGGACGCTGTTGGGGTAGAGGAAGGCATCAGTGGACACGACATATACCCTGGGATAGTCGGACCAGGAGGACATGAGCGTCCTCAGCATCCTCGCCGTGGTGCTCTTGCCCACCGCCACGCTGCCGGCAAGGCCAATGATGTATGGCACCTCCAGGTCCCTGCGCCTGAGGAAGGTGTTCCTGGCCCTGAACAGCTCCACCGTTGCCCTCCTGTGCAGCCTTATGAGGCTGGCCAGTGGGAGGTAGACATCCCTCACCTCCTCGGGGTCAAGGGTCTCATTCAGTCCCCTGATTTCAGCAAGCTCTTCCTCTGTGACCTCCAGGTTGTTGTAGTCGCTGAGCTTCGCCCATTCCTCCCTCGTGAGCTCAAGGTACGGGCTCAGGCTGCCTAGCAGTGCCATTTGCATATCCAGCAGAACCTCGCATTAAAACATTCCCCTGCCATTGTACCCGGGCCCCCTTCAACAAAGGTGGCTGTGCATGGTATCGCATTGAGGGCCATTAGAGGGCCATGCCACCGCCAGATTGCTGGAGTATGGCCAATCCTTGCAGGGGCTAGAGGAAGAGCTTCTTTATGCCTGCGCCCTCCTCGTACACACCGATGCAGGGCCCCTCTGTCCTGGACAGTTCCACAACGTCATGCCTCTCCTCCAAATCCATGCTTGGTATGCCGTAGCTCTTCGCCACCCCGTGTATGTCTAGGTCGAACTTCAGGTATTCCTTCCCGGCGGCGTCCTCGTAGTAGCTGCTGGCGAAGCTACGCAGTATGCCATAGGAGTGGTTGTTCAGCACGACCACCTTGACGTCAGCGCCGTATTTCTTGGCCGTCCAGAGGGTCTGTACTGTGTACATGAGGGATCCGTCACCTATCACCAGGAGCGATGGCCTCCCGGCCAGGGCCATGCCTGTGGCTGCAGGCAGGCCCCACCCCAGCTGGCCTGACCTGGCCGTGAAGTACATGCCGGAGCGGTACCCGAAAGTGCTCCTGAGCACAGGGGACGAGGAGATCGCCTCATCAACCACAGGCCTGTCCCTAAATACTTCTGCGGCCAGGGAGAGGATGTACCCGCTCTCCCTCTTCCTCTTCATTATTGCAAGCCTGGTGTTGTCCCGTACCCTCTCCCTGTGCACCCTCTCTCCCTTCCTCTTCACCAGAGTGGAGAGGTAGAGGGCTGACGCGTCGGGGTTGCCGTACACCTGCAGGCTGTGCCTGCCGGTGGGTGAGTAGCCTATGTAGACGACCCTCTTGCCTGGTAGGAGGCCTATGGGGGTGTAGGGGTACAGGGTCAGGTCTGCGCCTACAAGTATCACAAGGTCATGGGGCAGCAGGCTCATGTTTATCAGTGCTGCCGCTGGCTGCAGGTCAGAGTCAACGCAGTCCCTGGACCTGCACGGTGACCTGGAGGCCAGTGGCTCTGCGAACACCGGGCACCCGATGGCATCTGCAAGCGCCTCAACCCCTCCAAAGTGGCCGTATATGTCGTTCTCGTACCCGGCCACAATGCACGGTGACCTCGCTCCGTCGATCATTTCAGCAACTTCCTGCAGGCCCTCCCTGTCCACGGCCATGTTTCCAGGGAGCACGAACGGCCCTGCAGGCTCCCCAGCATCCTTGTCCATGAAGTCCATGGGAACGGAGAGGAAAACCGGGCCGTAGTGCGGTGTGAAGGCCCTTGAAAGTGCAGTCCTCAGGGCGAGAGGTATGTCGTGCGGGTCCCTGAGCTCGTAGGCGTACTTGACTGATGAGTGCACCATGCCTGTAAGGTCATGGTAGAGGAGCGGCTCGAGCACTGTGTGCCTGGTGTCCTGCTGCCCTGCCATTATGACCAGGGGGGAACCGTTTGCCCTGGCCGTGTTTATGAAAGCCATGGAGTTGCCGAGGCCAGGCATCGTGTGGAGGCTGGCCACCCTGGGCCTGCCGTCGGCAAGGTACATGCCCTCGGCCACACCCACCGCTATGGAATCGTGGAGGCACAGGATGTAGTCATCTATGTCCCTGAGGGCAGGTATCTCTGTAGTCCCGGGGTTTCCTGCGATGGGGAGCAGGCCCAGGTTCTTCAGGCTCTCCGAGAGGTTCCTGTGTCCTATCATCTAGAGCACCCTGTAATGCGGCTCAAGCCCCTGGACGTAGCGCAGGACGTTTGCCACGGTCTCCTGGAGGAACCTCATCTGGCTCTCCACAGTCACTCCGGCGATGTGCGGTGAGAGTATGGCGTTCTCGAGCTCCGTCAGCCCGGAACCCGGAACTATGGGCTCGACGGAGAACACGTCAAGGCCAAGCCTCAAACCCTTCTCCCTGGCCACCCTCACGAGCGCACCCTCGTCCACAACCTCTCCCCTGGATGTGTTTATGAGGATGGCGCCGTCCTTCATCATTCTGAGGCGCCTCTCATCCAGGAGGCCCCTCGTCTTATCTGTCAGTGGCACGTGCAGGGAAACGATGTCGCTCTCCCTGAGCAGGTCGTCCAGTCCCACGTAGGTAACGCCGAGGCGCTCCTCCTCTTCCTCCGGGAGCCTTATCACGTCATAGTAGAGGATGCGCACCTCAAAAGCGATGAGCCTCTCGGCCAGCCTCCTGCCTATGGCTCCCATGCCCACTATGCCGAACGTCTTTCCCATGAGGTCCCTGGAGGACGTGAGCATTGGCCACCTGCCCGCATGCATCTCTGAATTCAGGAACACAAGGTCCTTGAGGTGCGCCAGTGCCATCGCGATCACGTGCTCTGCCACGCTCTCCTTGTTCGCAACCGGTATGTTGCACAGCATTATGCCCCTCTCCCTCACGCTTTCGAGATCGACGTTGTCGTAACCAGTGGATGCGACCTGTATGAACCTCAGCTCCGGCATCCTCGAGAGCAGCGACCTGTCAACCCTGGTGAATGTAGTTACGATCAGAACCTCTGCCCTGTCGCTATCGAAGTCGGCGTCAGTCCTTAAGTGGAAGTCCTGGAACACCTGCCTTGACTGTTCCTCCACCTGGTTAAGCGGTATGAAGGGCGGCAAGATAGCCAGAATCCGCATACACTGTAATGCATACTGTTCGATATAAGTTTACCACGGCCCCTCCTCCTGACTGGCCTGCATTACCTCTTTATCTACCCTGAAAATTAACCCACCATGCGTGCGTCAGAGCCTGGCTACATTGGCAGCGTCAGGATCAGGAACAGGATAGTCATGGCACCGATGATATCGAACCTGGCCACCCCGGAGGGCATAACCACGGAGGCCCACATGGCATACCTTGAGGCAAGGGCCAGGGGCGGGGCAGGCCTCATAATAACGGAGTACACTTACATAAACGATGCAAATGCCAGGGGCTCTCCAAACCAGCTTGCCGCGTACTCCTACGAGAGGGTCCCCAAGCTGAGGAGGCTGACCGAGAGGATACACAGGCACGGCGCCAAGGCCTTCATGCAGATTGTGCATGCTGGCGGCAAGGCCAATGCCGACATCAACAGGAAGGAGAACTTCGCACCCACCGCAATGGAGTACCTGGGCAGGCAGGTGAGGGAAATGACCACATCCGAGGTGGAGGAGGTTAGGGAGCAGTTCATCAGGGCGGCGAAGATAGCCCATGCGGCCAGGTTTGACGGCATAGAGCTCCACGGCGCCCACGGGTACCTGCTGCACGAGTTCATATCCCCTGCGACGAACAGGAGGACGGACAGGTACGGGGGTAGCTTCGAGAACAGGCTCAGGCTCCCGCAGGAAATCGTGGATGCGCTGAAGTCAGAGCTGGACATACCTGTGGGCATAAGGATAAGCGTCCTTGAGTATGAGGAGGACGGTTACAGCGCAGAGTACGGGGTGAAGGTGGCAGATTCGCTGAGGGGCATCGACTACGTGCACCTATCCTCCGGCAGGAACGCACCACCGGGCTCTTCCGCATCATTCTACAGTGACACGCTCCACATCCTCCGCATGATAGGCAGAAGGCCAAGGGTAACCACTGTGGCAGTCGGGTCAATAGTTGACGCGGCTGGCGTGGAGGAGGCGCTGAAGACCGTGGACTTCGTGGCAGTTGGCAGGGGACACCTTGCAGACCCGTACTTTGCCTACAAGGTGCTGAACGAACCACAGTCTCTGAGGCCATGCATAAGGTGCAACCAGGCATGCAGGGACCTATCCTTGGGTGAGGTCAGGTGCACCGTGAACCCCGAGACAGGATTCGAGGCATCTTATGAGCGCATGCCCAGGTACAGTGGGGACCTGGTGGTTGCCGGCGGCGGGGTTAAGGGCATGGAGGCAGCCCTATACGCATCCAAGCTCGGACTCAGGGTCACACTGTACGAGAGGGCAGGCCAGCTCGGTGGCCAGCTCCTCCACATATTTGACGAGCGCAAGAAGAGGGAGTTCTCAAGGCTCCTGGACTACTACAGGTATGCGCTGGAAAAGGCCGGGGTACAAGTTGTCCTGGGGGAGGAGTTCAGGGGAAAAGATGCCCTGCTGTGCACCCCGGAAGTGACATACAGCGAGGTCAAGCCCGTGGGTGGGGAGCTCAGAATCGACTCTAACATATACATGTACCACGACGCTGCCCTGAGGTATGCTGGGGAGGCAGAGGTAACGATGACAGAGCGCTCCCTGTCATCTCTGGACAGGGCAAGGGCTATGGGCTTCAGGAAGGCCGCAGAGGCCAGAGGGGTCAGGTTCGTTAGATCACTTGAGGACCCCACAGTTAGGCTCATCGTGAGGGAACAGTACGACCTTAGGGCCGCAATGGTGTCAGGGAGGAAGGCCGTGGACGACATGCTTGCCCTGGAGGGAAACCTATACCTCTGACCTGCGCAAAGGTAAAGTGGGCTGTGCCCCCCAGGGAAAAACCTGCCATTTTCCATCCAGCACAGCTCGGTTTTGAAAGACGTGATTGCCGCATGGATCACGGTGGAAAAAAAGAATTTAAGGCCACAGGTATACGTGGGGCCGATGTATCCACCGGCGGCCCACGGACCCGTCCCAGGGAGGGCCAGGCCCGTTGTGAAATGGGCCGGCGGCAAGAGGCAGATAATTGAGGACCTTGTTTCCCTGGTGCCCGGGAGATTTGAGACCTATTACGAGCCCTTTTTTGGCGGCGGGGCCTTGCTGATCGAACTGCACAACCGTGGAAAGCTCAAGAGAGCGGTCATATCCGACATAAACAGCGATCTAATGGACCTTTACAGGATCATCAAGCACAGGCCGGAGGAACTCATCCAAGAGCTGTCAGGGCTGAGGTTCAGTAACAGCAGGGAGGACTACTACCTCGCAAGGGAGAGGTACAACTCAATTGGGGGGAGCACTGCCGAAAAGGCCGCCCTCTTCATTTACCTGAACCGCCACTGTTACAACGGCCTGTACAGGGTCAACTCCAGGGGGGCGTTCAACGTGCCCTTCGGGAGGTACCGGAGTCCATCCATGCCCGGTGAGGATGAAATATACCTGCTCTCCGAGGTGCTCAGGTCCGCCGAAATCCTTAGCGTGGACTTCGAGGAGGCCTTGAAGGGTGCGCGAAATGGCGACTTCGTGTACCTCGATCCACCTTACATGCCTGTGAGCCCATCCTCCAGCTTCACAGACTACAGTTCTGCCGGATTCAGCATGGACGACCAGGTGAGGCTGTGCAAGGCGTTCAGGGACCTGGACAGGCGTGGCGTACTGGTGATGGAGAGCAACTCGGGAAGCGAGCTAATCGAGGCACTCTACTCCGGGTTCGAAATAACTAGGTTAAGGGCCAGGAGGAACATCAACTCTGTCCCATACAGAAGGGGGCCTGTGGAGGAGCTCGTCATCAGGAACTACAGGGCTGAATGAACACCCCCACGGGAACTGTGCAGGGGCAGGCCAGGCCCAGTTAAGAGCGGCCCGAGACATCCCGCAGAAATGGGGGTGCGGCAGGGTTAGATTTCCTTAAGTGTAGCGGAGGACACACTTGAGAGCAGCACTAAATGCAGGCATCCATATATCAACCCAGATGGTGCATGACTATGGGCGGTACAAAAAGAGCTTACTCACTGGCTGCTGTCCCTGTGCACCTTCCTCTCCCTCCTTGTCTTGACCTCCTCTATCTCCCTCATCTCCTCCTCCGTCAGCGAGACCTCTTCCCTCTCCACCTCAACAACGAACCGGGGCGAGATCTCACCGGTCAGGTAGACGTCGCTGGTCGCCCTCCTTATGTCCAGGCCAGCCTCCAGCATGGCGGCGGCGTCTATCCCGATCACCCTCGGGTTGTCCACATGGTAGAGGCCCGCAACGTACGCCTTCCTGTATGTGGAGGACAGGTGCACCCAGGTCTTGTCCGAAGGGCTTATGCCTGTCTCAGGTATGAACTCCATCTCCTCATCGGTCGTCTGGTAATACAGTATTCCCGGTATCCCGTCACTGGGAAAGTCATCTATCTTTATGGGTATTGTGTGCCCGTAGGTTGCCCTTATCTCCTTCCTGTCGTTTACCTGGTACCTCTCCTTCGGATCGGTCTTTGCCAGCGCTTCTATGTGGTAGGGCGATATCCACCCGAACTGCCTCTTCTGTGCCTTTATTGCAGGCACGATGGTGTATATGCGTGCCCAGCCATGTTCGTTTAGGCGTATGCCGTACCTGTCAGGGAAGTGCCGGAGCATCCCGGCGAGTATCCTCCCAACAGCCTCGATCTCCCTGTCGTTCATCAGCAGCTTTCCGGCCGACCCGCACTCCGGGCACGCATCTCCCCTGAAAGGGCCGTGCCTCTCACAGTTTCTCAGGTATGCGGCCATCCATGTACACCTCCATGGCGCTGGCCAGTTCAGGTGCGATATCTATCTTGCTGAAGATCCCCTCTATGGTGTTCGTCACAGCAACCTCGTCAACAACCTCCTGGATCTTGGATACGGAGTTGTTGGCAAAGACGCCGTGCACCGCTGTAACGTAAACTGAGGATGCCCCCATATCCCTTAGCAGGGAGGCGGCCTTTGCTATGGTGCCGCCGGTGGATATTATGTCGTCAACCAGCAGGACACGCTTGCCCTTGACATCGACATTGGGCACCTCCATGGATACGGTCCTCGAATCTATCCTCTTCTTGTTAATGGCGAAGAAATCGCATTCCAGGCCCTTCGCAAGCATCTCTGCCCTGTGGAGCCCGCCATCGTCAGGTGAAACAACCAGGTCCACACCCTTCCTGCTGTAGTAGGCGGACATGCTCTCGTAGACGCTGACGTTCATGAATGGCCTCTTCGAATACTTCAGTGTCATCTCATCGTGTATCTCCACAGTTATTATCCTGTCCGCGAACTCGCCTATGGTCAGCGTCATGACCTTCGAGGACACCGCCTCGCCCCTCTTGTATACCATGTGCTGCCTTGCGTATCCGAAGTAGGGCACGACCGCAATGACCCTAGATGCACCGTTCTCACGGCATGCATCCAGGGTGAGGAGCAGTTCGAGGTAGGCATCGTCCCTGTTCGTGTTTCCGAGCACGAAGGCCTCCCTGCCGGCAACATCGCTCAGAACCCTTACGTACATTTCACCGTCTGGAAACCGCTTCCTCTCCACTTCAGCGACCTGTGCGCCCAGGACGTCAGAAACAGACCTTGCCAGGGACGGCGAAGAGGAACACGGCACTACAATTTTTTCCACGCTTCTTAATTAAGAGGTATGTTAAATACCTTCCCACGCCCCGGCAACCAGCGCAGGGCGTGGAAATAATGCTCTCGGCGTGCATCCTCAGATCTCGGGTATGAGCACGGCACCCATGGACGCTGACGTGACCATGGACGCGTACTGCGCCAGCAGCCCGGTTGGGTGCTTGGGGGCAGGCCTCTTCCACTCCTTCCTCCTCCTCTCCATTTCACCCTCGTCCACAAGCATATCGATCCTGCCTTCCTCCGCATCTATGACGACCTCGTCACCGTCCCTGAGGAGCGCTATGGGGCCCCCGACGAACGCTTCAGGTGCCACATGGCCCACCATCATCCCCCTCGTTGCGCCTGAGAACCTGCCGTCAGTAACGAGCGCAACTGTGTCACCGAGGCCCTGGCCCACTATTGCCGCTGTGACGTCCAGCATCTCCCTCATCCCTGGCCCTCCCTTGGGGCCCTCGTACCTTATCACCACGACATCCCCGCTCTCTATCTTCCTCTCCATCACTGCCCTGAAGGCCTCGTCTTCAGAATCGAAGACCCTTGCCCTCCCCCTGTGCCTCGTTATGCTGGAGGCCGCCACCTTTACGACCGCACCCTCGGGTGCAAGTGTACCCTTGAGTATCTTTATGCCACCGCTCGGGTACCTGGGCCTGGAGAAGTCTACGATGATCCTTTCAACACCTGCCCTTGGCCTGACGTCTCTGAGGTTCTCTTTCACCGTCTTGCCTGTAACCGTGAGGGCATCGCCGTCGATGAATCCCCTGTCGAGGAGCTTCTTCATCAGCACCGGGACGCCACCCACCTGATCGAAGTCCGCCATTGCAAACTCCCCTCCAGGCTTCATGTTCACGATCTCCGGGACCTTTCTCCCGATCTCCTCGAAGTCGTCCAGTGTGAGGTTCACCCCGGCCTCGTACGCGATGGCTATCAGGTGCAGCACGGCGTTTGTGGACCCTCCCGACGCCATGAGCATGGCTATTGCGTTCCTGAAGGCTTCGTATTTCAGGATATCTCTGGCCCTGATCCCGTTCTCTATAAGGGGCATGATGGCCTTTCCCGTCTCATATGCGAAGCTGCCCTTGGCACCAACAACAGCCGGGGGCGATGCACTCCCTGGCAGTGCCAGGCCCAGTGACTCGGTCATCATGGCCATGGTGTTGGCCGTGTACAGGCCGCCACAGGAGCCGGCGGTGGGCACAGCCAGCATCTCCATCGCCTGCAGCTCCTCCTTGCTTATCTTTCCGGAACTGTAGGCGCCCACAGCCTCGTAGACGTCTCCTACAGCGATCTCCCTCCCGTTGTAGTAACCGGGCATCGTCGTGCCCGCGTACATTATTATGGATGGCAGGTTCAGGCGGCCCATGGCCATCATCATGCCGGGCCCAGTTTTGTCGCAGCCAGATATGCAGGCCACGGCATCGTAACCGTGTGCATTGACCGTCATCTCTACAGTGTCTGCGATGATCTCCCTGCTCACAAGCGAGTACTTCATGCCCTCATAGCCCATGGCTATGCCGTCTATCACCAGGGGTGTGGCGAACATCCTGGGTGTGCCGCCGGCCTCCTGGACACCCTGCTTCAGCCTGTTGCCCAGGCCGAGGGTGTGTATGTTGCACGGCCCGGCCTCATTCCAGGCCACAGCAACGCCCACAAAGGGGCTCTCTATATCCCTGTCTGTCAGGCCCATGGCCCTCAGGAATGCCCTGTTGGGCGACTTCTCAACGCCTCCGTAAACCTGCCTGGAGCGCAGCATGATCGTTGTAAGGTGTGCATCCGTGATAAATTTTGTCACTGCTCCCCCGGTACAGAGTGTGCATTACTGTATTAACTGGCCCGTAATCACCGTACAATGTCAGAGAGGATCATGGTCCTGGAGGGAGACGGCATAGGCCCGGAGGTCGTCGGCTGTGCGATCAGGGCCCTTGAGGCCCTAAATGACGCCTATGGCCTGGGCCTGGAATTTGTGAAGTACGATGTGGGTGCAAGGTCCATTTCCCAGGGGGAGTGGACAGTGGAAGGCGTGATCGAGGAGGCAAGGAAGTTCAGGGCCATACTGAAGGGCCCCATGGGAGACCCTGGCATAAGGAACAGGCAGGGGACAGAGGGTGGCCTGGACCTGATACTGGCCCTTCGCTTCTCCCTCGATCTGTACGCCAACGTCAGGCCAGTGAGGCTGCTCCCAGGCGTTTCCTCTCCCCTCAGGAACTTCAGCAGGCCAGACAGCATAGACTACACGCTCATAAGGGAGAACAGCGAGGGGCTCTACGCAAGCCACTTCGGGGGCATGGAGCTCAGGGACGAGGTGGCGGTGGATAATCAGATAATAACGAGGAAGGGTGTGGAGAGGGTCTCTAGGATGGCCTTTGAAATAGCGAGGAGGGGCAGAGGCTCTCCGTGGGACGGGAGGAAGAGGGTGCTCTGTGTGGAGAAGAGCAACGTCCTCAGGTCCTTCGCCTTCTTCAGGCGGGTGTTCGACGAGGTGTCAGCGGATTACGGGGACGTGGAGGCAGGGCACATGTACGCGGACGCCATGGCCCAGTACATGGTGCTGCACCCCGACAGGCTTAACGTCGTCGTCACAGAGAACATGTTCGGTGACATACTGTCGGACCTCGGCGCTGCCACGGTGGGCGGCCTTGGCGTCGCTTATTCCGCCAACCTTAACGAGAGGATGGGCATGTTCGAGCCCGTGCACGGTTCCGCGCCTGACATCGCAGGCAAGGGTATCGCTAACCCAGTGGCCATGCTCCTGTCCGCCTCAATGATGCTAGACTTCCTCTCGAAGCGCGACGCTGCTGTGGCTCTTGAGAGTGCAGTCATAAGGGCGATGTCATCGGGCGCACTCACCCAGGACCTAGGGGGGCACCTGGGTTCGGAGGGGTTCACGGATAAGGTCATAGAGAACATGGGGTAGTGGAACATCTATAATGGCCACATACATCACCAACCATGAAGATCTCACCATCCATCATTTCCTGTGACCTCTCCCACCTGGCCACCGAGATAATGAAGTGCGAGGACGCAGGTGTGGAGATGTTCCACCTGGACGTCATGGACGGGCACTTCGTGCCTAACCTGACCATGGGGCCAGACCTGGTCAGGGCGGTCAGGAGGGTCACGGACAGGACCTTGGAGGCGCACCTCATGCTCGAGAGGCCGGACAGGTACTTCAGACAGTTCCTCTCTGCCGGCGCAGACATACTGCTCCTCCACTACGAGAGCCCGGTGGACCTCAAGGGGACAATGGAGGCCATAAGGAACGAGGGCGGAAGGTGTGGCATCGTGGTGAACCCTGAGACTGACGTTTCCAAGGCTTTCCCGTTCCTGGAGCACTGCGAGATCCTCCTCGTGATGAGCGTGCACCCAGGCTTCTCTGGGCAGAGCTTCATCCCATCATCCCTGGAAAACGTGAAGAAGGCGAGGAGATACATAGATGAGCACGGCCTCGGCGTTGAGATAGAGATAGACGGCGGCATAAACGACAGGACTGCCAGGATGGCCATAGAGGCCGGCGCTGACATACTGGTCTCAGCGTCTTACATTTTCGGTGGGAACGTGAAGGAAAGGATAAGGGCACTGAGATCAGTCACTGCATCTCAATGAGTGCCCTGCCTTCCCTGTCAATCCCGAATTCCCTGAAGGCCTGTACGGCATCTCTGAGCTTGTATTTCCTGTGCACCCTCACCCTGAACCTGTGCTTTATTGCCATGTTTATGAGCTCCTGCATCTCCTTCCTTGTGCCACCGGTGCTGCCCACGATGGAGATCTCCTGCGGGTAGATCTGGCTTATGTTGACCTCTCCCTGTGCCCCTGTCTGCACGCCGAATGTCACAACGGAGCCCTTCGGTGCAACATGCTTCAGCGAATCCTGCCAGAACTGGGTGCCAAGCGGGTTAATCACCACGTCAGCCCTGAGGTCATCCGGCACTGATCCGGGCCTGAACACCCTCTCAGCACCGAACTCCGAAACCCAGTCCTTCCTCGAGACCGCATATACGTCCATGCCCATCGCCTTCGCTATCTGCAGCGCAAAGAGGCCTGTGTTTCCAGAGGCACCGTAGACGAGCACAGACTTGGTGGCGGACGCCCCGGCCCTCATGAGCGCATGGTAGGCGGTCAGGGCCGCAATTGGAATGCTCACGGCCACCTCGTCGGAAAGAGATCCCTGCCTGAACAGGGCCTCCTTGCTCACGACCACGTGCTCAGTGAAGCCGCCGTTGGTGACAACACCCCATATGCCACCGTTCCTGCATATGTGCTCGTTGCCGGAGAGGCACAGGTCGCAGGTGCCGTCGAAGACCCTGTCGTAAACGATAACTTTCTCTCCCTTCCTGAAGCCGTACTTGTCCTCCTCCACAACGCCTATTATCTCGGAGCCTACTATGTGGGGCAGGGGGTTCAGGTTGTAAAGCACCCTGCCGTTAACAACCGCATAGTCCAGAGGGTTTATGCCACCCATGGTGACCCTTATCCTCACGCCGTTCTCCATCTCACCCGGCTCCTTGACATCTGTCACTCTCAGGCTTTCGATACCAAAGGGTTTGTCGACCACAACCGCGAGCATGACCTCAAATTTTCTCTACCTATTTAACCTGATGGGGCCTGTAAAATGGCTCGCTGTGCGATTCCTTACAGCTGCTCCCCGGAGTTTTTACGATACCGAAACCGGTGCCTAAACAGACTGTCCTAGGGGCTGCAATGTTACACTGCCGGCTGCAGCGGCCTGAAACCCATCTGGCCAGTTAACCCTCTGGTCGTATGCGGGGAGCGATGCACTCCCTTCGGGGGCTGCACCGCCGCCTTTGTGTTCCCGTGCCCCATCCGCCAGCCAATTGTCAAGGTTTTATAGAAGGTAGGCCTATTTGGCTCCGTGGAGAGAGATGCCATAGATGCCTTCAAGACTTACCTCATAGGGGAGAGGAGGAGCAGGTACACGATCCGCTCCTACATCTCCATGGTCAGGGAGTTCCTGGAATTCCTGGGCAGGAAGGAAATCGCCGTGGATGAGGAGGATATAGAGAGGTACAAGGAGTTCCTTGCCGTGGAGAAGGGGTACTCAAAGGCTAGCCAGAGGCTGGCCCTGAATGCTGTGAAGGCTTTCCTGAAATCCCAAAGGAAGAGCGTGCCGGATAACCTTAGGCCACCCAGGGGCTCCCACAGGGTACCTAAATACCTGACGGCGGAGGAGGCCAAGGCACTCCTGGAGGCAGCATCAGGCGATGTGAAGGCCAGTGCAATGGTCTCTCTATTCCTTTACACCGGGCTGCGTGTCAGCGAACTTTGCAACCTCAACATATCCGATGTGAACCTGAGGGAGGGGATCATAACCGTCCGCTCGGGAAAGGGCGACAAGGACAGGATAGTCATAATGAACGAGAGGTGCGCCAGTGCAGTTTCCGATTACCTGAACATGAGGAAGGCAATCGAATCGAAGAGCAGGGCGCTCTTTCTGAGCAGGAAGAGGAGCAGGTACGACACCTCCAGCGTGGAGAGGATCATCCGGAACCTCGCAAGGAGGGCGGGGATAGAGAAAAAGGTGACACCGCATGTGCTCAGGCACACCTTCGCAACAACCATGCTGATGAACGGTGCTGACATAAGGTTCATCCAGCAGCTTCTTGGCCATTCCAGCATAGCCACAACGGAAATCTACACGCACATCAACGAGAGGGCCCTGAAGGAAATGTACATGAAATACGAGCCCAGGTACTGATTATAAGCCTATATCAATATATATTCCAAGAGGTAATATTGTCCACGTACATAGAAAACTCTATAAAGTGGTATCCGCATACATTGAGAATAACGTGTTGGAGATGGAAAAAAAGAATAATGCACTGTCCGGCAGGGACTTGGCGGAGGTCCAGAGGGATATACTCCGCAGGGCCATAAGGCTGAAGGAAAGGGTTATAGAACGCTACATGGGCATAGCAGAGGAGACGAACCTTGACCACGTGAGGTCGATACTGAAGGACATAATCGAGAGGGAGAGAGAGGACGTGAAGGTGCTCCAGAACGCCGTCAGGACTGGCAAGTTCCTCAGCTCTGGTGGTGCAGACATAAGGGATTACGAGCTCATGGACCACCTGATAGCGGACGAGATAGAGGAATTCGACAAGGACGACCTGGCCTCTGTACTCAAGATGGCCATAAAGGTGTCCAATGACCTGATGAGGCTATTCTCGCTCATGGCGACCGAGTACCAGGGCACATCGGTGGCCGATGCCCTCTCTGCCATGGCACAGAGGGAGATGGAGAACAAGAACAGGATGGTTGAGATCTACGACGAGGTAATAAACCAGGACTACTGGTAAAGCCCTCTGTTTTGTAAACCCTGCGGTAGAAAACCTATTAATCCAAATACCAATTTGTGAGCTATGGACGGAGCCAGGGATAATTACTGGTCTTCAAAGCTCCGTGAGATTGAGGGCAGGAGACCAGCCGACAACAGGAGGTACGCAAGGTGGGTTGACCAGACCCTGAGGCCCTGGAACTCGAAGACTGGCTACAGGGACAGGGAGTTCACCAATTCATCAGGCATCCATCTCAAGGAAGTCTACACGTCCGAGGACCTGCCGGAGGGCCATGAGGACAAGTACCTCGGCATGCCCGGTGAATACCCGTTCACAAGGGGCATCTACCCCAACATGTACAGGGGAAAGCTCTGGACAATGAGGATGTTCTCAGGCTTCGGCACGCCCGAGGACACCAACCAGAGACTAAAATACTTGATAAGTGAGGGGGAGACCGGCCTCAGCATAGCGTTCGACATGCCCACGCTCTACGGTATTGACTGTGATAACAAGAGGGCCGATGGCGAGATAGGTAAGTGCGGCGTGAATGTGACCACCCTCAAGGACATGGAAGTCATATTCTCCGGAATAGACCTGGGCTCGGTGAGCACATCCATGACGATAAACGCACCGGCTGCCATACTCACAGCAATGTACATAGCGGTGGCAAAGAAGCAGGGCGTGCCAATGGAAAAGCTGGCAGGGACGGTACAGGCGGACATACTGAAGGAGTACATTGCGCAGAAGGAGTGGATATACCCACCGGAGGCACACCTCAGGCTCATAAGGGACATGATGGTATTCTCAACCAGGAACATGCCCAAGTGGAACTTCATCAGCATATCCGGGTACCACATCAGGGAGGCAGGGGCAAGTGCTGTGCAGGAGCTGGCATTCACGCTTGCGGATGGCTTCTACTACGTTGACATGGGCATAAAGGCGGGCCTGAACGTAGACGACTTCGCCCCCAGGCTCTCATTCTTCTTCAACTCTTCCATAAACTTCTTCGAGGAGATAGCCAAGCTGAGGGCAGCCAGGAGGATATGGGCAACGGTGATGAAGGAGAGGTTCGGTGCAAAGAAGGAGAGGAGCCTGTGGCTAAAGTTCCACACCCAGACATCAGGCTACACGCTCACCTGGCAGCAGCCACTAAACAACATAGTGAGGACAACCATAGAGGCCATGGCAGCCGTGCTGGGTGGCACGCAGAGCCTGCACACAAACTCCTACGATGAGGCCTGGGCACTGCCATCCGAGGAGGCAGTGAAGGTTGCCCTGAGGACGCAGCAGATCATAGCGGAGGAGAGCGGGATAGCAGATGTGGTTGACCCGCTGGGCGGATCCTACTACGTGGAATGGCTGACCGACCGCATGGAGGAGGAGGCCTACAGGTACTTCGAGAAGATAGAGGAGATGGGCGGCATCTTGGAGGCTGTGAAGAAGGGCTACATACAGAGGGAGATAGCGAACACATCATACAGGAGGCAGATGAGGCTGGAGCGCGGCGAGGAGATAATGGTCGGCGTCAACAAGTATGTGGAAAAGGACGAGAAGCCATTAAAGATACTGAGGATATCAAAGAAGGCCCAGAGGGTGCAGATAGAGAGGCTCAGGGCGGTTAAGCAGAGCAGGGATCAGCAGGCGGTCTCCAGGGCCCTGGAGGAGCTGAGGAGGGCCATGGAGGACGAGGACGAGAACGTCATGCCGTACATCATAAATGCGGTGGAGAAATACGCCACCATTGAGGAGATAAGCAACGTCGGGAGGGAGGTCTTTGGAACATGGAGAGAACCCGTCATTATTTGAAGGCAGGCCCATAAAGGTCCTCCTTGCGAAACCCGGGATAGACGGCCATGACCGTGGCGTCCTGGTGCTGGCTAAGGCGTTCAGGGACGCCGGCATGGACGTCATCTACGCGGGACTCCTGCCAACCCCGGAAGAGGTGGTGGACACCGCGGTGAACGAGGACGTGGACGTCATTGCGCTCAGCCTGCTAAACGGTGCTCACATGACGGTATTCAAGAAGGTGGCAGACCTCATGAAGAAGAGGGGCATAGACGACATCGCCATCGTGGGAGGGGGCACAATACCGGACGAGGACAAACCGAAACTGGAGAAGATGGGCATAACGGGGAACTATGGCCCGGGCACACCCCTTTCCGTCATAGTGGAGCACATAAGGCAGAGGGCCACAGAGGCAAGGCTAAAGAAGCTGTCGAGGTAGGTGTTCCACCTGCAGATAGACGACCTGATAGAGGGCATAAGGAACGGTGACAGGAAGAAAATAGCCAGGGCCATAACGCTTGTGGAAGACCCCTCTCTCTCCCAGCAGTCCAGGGACCTCATGTCCAGGCTCTGGCCCCTGACGGGCAGGGCCAGGGTCATAGGGATAACCGGCCCTCCTGGAGTGGGTAAGAGCACACTCATAGGAGCAATGGCGGAGAGGCTCAGCCAGAGGGGAAGGGCTGTGGCCATCCTGGCCATAGACGCCTCGAGCCCCTTCAGCGGCGGTACGCTTCTCGGCAACAGGATCAGGATGCAGCCAGTCCTAGCAAAGTCAGGGGTGTACATGCGCAGCCTTGCGAACAGGGGGGTCAACGGTGGGATGGCCAGGTCGGCCTGGGCAGCCTCATCCATACTGGACGTGGCTGGAAACGATTACATCATAATCGAGACCGTCGGTGCCGGCCAGGCTGACCTTGACGTGGTGAACATTGCCGATACCGTGTGCGTTGTTCTGGCACCTGGGCTGGGGGATCAGATACAGGCCATAAAGTCCGGTATCATGGAAATTGGGGACATATTCGTGGTGAACAAGAAGGACAGGGAAGGCTCTTACATGGCCATCAAGGACATAGAGGATGCTCTGGCAATGACTCCGAGGAGCGGGTGGAACCCGCCGGTCGTTGCCACGGAGGCCCTCAGTGGGGATGGTATCGACGAGCTCCTGGAGCGCATCGAGGAGCACAGGAAGTACTTTTCATCATCGTCTGATGAGAAGGCTAGGAAGTTCAGGAACCAGGTGAGGGTGGCCATGGAGGATGAACTGAGGGCCATCGTGGGGGGAATACTCAGCTCGAAGGAGGAATACATAGAGCGCATGTACGGACAGAGCGACCCCTACAGCGTTGCAAGGGAACTTATAGAAGATGCCCTGAAGAACTCGGTGAAGGAGCTGCAGCGTTAGTCACTTTGAAGGTGCATAAGGTTAAATAGCCTCAAACAATTGTAAAACTATGGCGGACGTATACGGGCCTCTCAAGTACTTCACCGGCGAAATGGTCAAGAACTTAAACGAGAGGGCCAAGGAGATCATGACATTCCTCTACCCTCCCATAACGATGTACCAGGAGGCCGGTGAGCTTGTCATACACGCTGACATGCCGGGCTTTGACAAGAAGGACATACACGTCAGCGTGGAGAGGAACGCCGTGACGATAAGTGCGACCAGGAAGCTGGAGACAGGCGGAGTGGTGTTCATGGACCAGAGGCCGGAGAAGGTGACCAAGAGGGTCAGGCTGCCGGTCGAGGTGGACATGGAGGCGAGCTTCACCGCGTCTTACACCAACGGAGTCCTCACGATCAGGATACCTTCCAAGGGCGTGAGGAGCATAGAGATAGAGTGAAAACTACCTCCTCCTGACCACGATGTAGCCGAAGGAAGCGATATCGATCAGTATCACTGTAAGGGAGAGCAGCGGGAACCTGGTGTAGACAAAGACTGCAGAGAGCAGTACGAAGCCGAGGAATATGGATAGCGGTACCGATCTGTCCCTTTTTCTTGGCGGCTCCTCGGTCTCGCTCTCCAGTTTTCTCTTGAGGAGCGGGAGCACGTCCAGGCCCCTCTGCACAGAATCTATGGCCTTCCTCACGAACTCCTCCAACTGCTTCCTGTAGAGCTCGTCAAGGAGGCCCTCAGTGTAGAGGAGTGTCCTGAGGACCTTTATGAACTTGAAATCCGGGTCTAGGGTCTGGCAGATCCCCTCCAGGAGGGACGACATCCTCATGTAGAGGACGAGGGACCTGGGCAGCCTGAAGGGAAACTCGAAAATGACATCGTTCGCGATCTCGAGGAGCTCCCTGATCTCGAGTTCGTCGGGGCTCCGGCCGTAGAAGTTCATCATTGCCACTTCTATGCTCCTCCTGATGATGCCCCTGTTAGCCGCCGGAGAGAGGGCATTAAGAGCGAGGAGGGCATCTATTATTGCTTCAGGGTCTCTCCTCACCAGGCCGTCGTAGAGGGACAGGAGGTTGAACCTCGTCTTCTCGTCCAGGCTCCCGACCATCCCGAAGTCGTAGAGCACTATTGTGCCGTCCTCGAGCACCGATATGTTGCCTGGGTGCGGGTCAGCGTGGAATATGTCGTCCCTGAGTAGCATCCTCATGAAAAGGAGGTCAACCCTGAAGGCGAGGTCTTTGAGGTCTATCCCGCTCTTCCTTAGTGCCACCACATCCGTTACCTTGATCCCCCTGTAGAAGCGTGATACCATCACCTCTTTGCCAGAGACCTCTCTGAACACCTCCGGCACGATCACCCTCTCACGCCCAGAGGTGTTCTGCATGATCCTCCTGGCGTTCTCCGCCTCCTTCCTGTAGTCTATTTCGTCGAATATCCTGACCTTGAAGTCGTTTATCACATTCCTGAGCGACAGGTAAAGGAAGTTCTCTATCCTGCCCTCTGCAAGCTTCAGGAGCCTTTCTATAACCACCAGGTCCCTCTTTATTATGAACTCGACATCTGGGCGGTTGACCTTCACCGCCACTTCCACACCCCTGTACTTCGCCCTGTAGACCTGCCCAAGGGATGCTCCCGAGATAGCGTTGGTGTTGAACTCCTCAAAGACGTCCTCGATCCTGCCTATGTTCCTCTCTATAATTGGCTTCACCTTCTCGAACGGGGCCGGCGGGACGTCGTCCTGGAGCCTCTCGAAGGACTTCAGGTACTCCTTAGGGAGCAGGTCTGGCCTGGCGGAAAGGATCTGGCCCAGCTTTATGAAGGTGGGCCCAAGTTCTATGAATGTCTCAACAGCCTTCCTGCCATTCCTCTCCCTCAAATGGCTCCAGCTTTTCTCCCCGTCCTTCTTTGCGGATTCCCTGTCCTTGATGTAGTGCCTGAATATTGGATATATCTTCAGGAGGAGCGGAATCTCCCTCCTCCTTATGCCCTTCAGTATGTCCCTCTCTTCGGCGTCCATGCAAACCACACACGATAGCAAAGCATGGTTATAACGTTGTCCAGCCCGATTCAGCCCTCCATGCTTATCTTCCCCCCGGTCACCGAGGAGTATATGTAACCCATGGCGCCTGAGAAGGAGCGCAGCAGGTACCACGGGTTGGCCAGGTCAAGGCCGATGCGCAGAGGCGATGTGTGTGCCCATGCATCAGGATGCTTCCTCCTGAGCTGCCACCTGCCATAGCCGTTCCAGAAGGCCTGCCTGATGAAGCCTGAAATGTCGTCCCTCTCCTCATGGTATATTATGGCGTCGCCGCAATAGACGATGCTGTTGCCTGCCATCACCGACCTGATGTTCAGGTCTATGTCCTCCGCAGTCACGAACCCCTGGTCAAAGCCGCCCAGGGCCAGGAACAGGTCTTTCCTGTACCCAAGGTTAACTGAGGGGAGGGTGACCTCACTGCCATGGTAGAAGAGTTCCAGGCGGTTGAGCCTCCCGAACGGGGCCCTGGCGATCTTCTCTGTCCGGCCAGCAACAACAGAGGCACCGGACAAGAAGCACCTCCTCATGTTCCTGACCCAGTCTGGGTGCGCCCAGGCGTCACCGTCTGTGAACAGGATGTATTCGTACCTGGCCCTCTGCACCCCTATGTTCCTGCCCCCGCCCCTGGAGCACCTCTCCCTGAACAGCCTCACGTTGCCACTGGATGCGTAGTCTAGGAGAGCCTCCCAGGTACCGTCACTGCTCAGTGCATCCACAACCACTATCTCAAGCGGCCCCTCCTGAACCAGGAGGGATTGCATGAGCCTGCCTATCGTCCTTGCCTCGTTCCTGACGGTTATTACAACAGATACCCCGGGCAGAGGGTTCATGCTGTTATACCCAGTCCATCCTCCCCAGTTCCCTGTCCTTCTTCGTCTCCTTCTTGTATTTCTTGTAGTGCTCCCTGCACAGGTGCACCTTCGTCTTCTTCTCCTTCAACGAGAAGACCTTTTCCGCAAGCTCTGAGGGGACTGTCCTGAAGCTCTCCCCGTTGCACCCGGAGACATCGCAGATCTTGTCCGGCATCACAGGAACATGCTGTATGTTGAGATAAGCTTATGGATTTTAACCTTCATTGCGGGGCAGTGAGCAAAGGGGCCTTAGAACTCCCAGACAATAGAGTGCTTCACGACGCAGTGCAAGCGTTACAGAATCGAGCGCTATGCGGGGGAATGCCCGGAGTAAGCCTCCTTCTGTTCACCCTTTCGGGTTGGCGACATTCGACTCGCTTCGTCTTACCCGGCCCTCGCGGCGGCCTCACAGGGCCTGTTCAGACTTTCTCCACCCAGGCAGGTGCTTCCATCGTCCACCCCGGGAACGTCAGCCTTGAGGGCGTCACACTATTACCGGGAGCCGTGTCGTTTCTTTTACCTTCACCACCCCTCTCGGGGTACCGGCTTGCGCCGGTTGGGCCCCGCCGTGGAGGGAGGACTTTCCTCACCCGTTCCGGGCGTCAGTCGCCCTCGGGCTTTCCCCCGATCCTCTATGGCTAACAGGATAATAACATCCTCACATTACCGCTCTATCTAATTTTCAGTTTAGATAAAGGATTAATAAAGCGCACATATGTCTGCGTATCTGTCTAAGGACAGAGTGGTATGCAGGTGATCAGTTTGCAGAAGGGTTCAGGCTCGGCACAGGAAGTGGAGTACAGGTACCCGCCCTGGGTAAGGAGGTACATCGACATACCGGAGGAGAGCGTTTACGATGCCTTTGCATTGTCCGTGAAGGAGAACTCTGGCAGGCCTGCAGTCTACTTCCTGGGTAGGAGGATGACATACAGCGAACTCGGCGAATATGTGGATGCAATGGCCGAGATTCTCAGAGACCAGGGGGTGTCCAGGGGCTCCCGGGTCATGGTGCTGATGCCCAACGTGCCCCACTACATAGTCACTTTCTTCGCTTGCATGAAGCTGGGTGCTGTCGTCGTGCAGGCAAACCCGCTCTACACAGTGAGGGAGCTGTCGTACGAGCTTTCGGATTCAGGCTCCTCCACGCTCGTGACCGTTGACATTGTTGCAGGACGCCTGAAGGGCCTGGACCTCTCCGGTGTCAGGGTGCTGGTGCTGGACACGATGGACTTCCTGCCAGGAGGGAAGGCCATGCTATTTCCGCTGAGCAGGCAGGGCAGGGAAGCCAGGGGGTCTTTGAAGGCACTGGGCCTCAGGACCGTGCGGATAAGGGTAGGAAGGAACGGGCCACCCGAGAAAGTCGATCCTGCAAAGCACCCAGCCCTGATCCAGTACACCGGTGGTACCACCGGCATGCCCAAGGGCGCCGTGCTATCCCACAGGAACCTGGTGGCCAACGCGTACCAGATAATCGAGTGGCTCCCCGAGAAGTACAGGAAGCACACCTCCTATCTCTCGGCCGCACCGTTCTTCCACGTCTACGGAATGATGACAGCTATGCTCCTGCCTCTTATTCAGGGTGCCACAATGTACCTTGTGCCTGACCCCAGGGACACCGGTATGATAGTGGATTACCTTGAGAGGTTTGGGCCCACGGCATTTCCTGGGATCCCGACCATGTACCATTCAATAGTATCCCGTAAGGACATATCTGCGAGAAAGATCAACAGGGTGAAGGTGTGCATCTCAGGTGCGATGCCACTGCCCGTGGAACTCCAGAAGAGGTTTGAGGAGGTCACAGGGGCGACTCTGGTTGAGGGCTATGGTCTCAGCGAGTGTTCGCCTGTGGCAAACGTGACACCGATCGTGGAGGAGGATCGCGACAGCTGGAGGCGGCCTGGATCCGTTGGCCTCCCGCTCCCCTCCACGGAGGAGAGGATAGTATCCCTGGCCGATCCAGACAGGGACGTGCCTCTGGGGGAGGAGGGCGAGCTACTGATCCGCGGGCCGCAGGTGATGCTGGGGTACTGGAACAGGGAGGATGAAACGAGAGAAGTCCTGAGGGACGGCTGGCTGCACACGGGGGACATAGCCCGCATGGACAGTGATGGCTATGTCTACATAGTGGGAAGGAAAAAGGAGCTCATCATAGCCAGCGGTTACAACGTGTATCCCAGGGAAGTGGAGGACGTAATATACCAGAACCCTAAGGTGGCACAGTGCGCCGTGATAGGCGTCCCGGACGAGCACAGGGGAGAAACGGTCAAGGCGGTAATAGTCCCGAAGGACAGGAGCCTCACAGCCGATGAGGTCATAGGCTTCTGCAGGGAGAGGCTTGCGGCCTACAAGGTCCCGAGGATCGTCGAGTTCAGGGACAGCCTGCCCATGACTGCGGTTGGAAAGGTGGACAAGCTCAGGCTGAAGCAGGAATACCTTGGGAAAAATGGGGGTTGACACATTGTACCAATAAGTAGTTATTTATACTCAGGGTAACGAAACACATGGACAAGAGGATAGTGGTCCTAGTTACACTGGGGTTACTGCTTGCAGGTACCTCCACTGCCTTTGCTGCGGGCAGCGCGGCCTCGGCCAACCTGGGTAACTACACCTTCAACTACAGCGGCAACACGGTCAGTGACGTCACATACACGCATGACGGTGTTTCCGCTGGCCTGGTCTCAACGATGTATGTGAATGGCACATCGTACATGGTGGCCAGCAGGGACAACAGCATATCTGACACGAATTTCACAGCATTTTCTGACAACGGCGCCCTGGTATTCCTTACAGTGCCGCGGGTGGGTAGCACTGCCTATTACCTCTCCCTTAACGGTACCGTGGTGGAGAGGCTCTCCTTCACCAGCAAGGTGGGTGACATGTCCACTGAGGACCTTTCAGGAGCGTTCGTGGCATTCGAGGTGCAGGGAAGCGCATCCATATTCTATGTCATCACGAATGGCATGGTCTCCAACACCTCCACATCCATATCGGTCACCGGGAACGCGATCAGTCCAGTCATGCTTGCGATAGTGGCACACGGCGACCTACTGCAAAAGCTCAGGGAACACAGCAGGGTACACTTCACATCCCCGGCCTTCAAGTACGACAGCGCGACTGGCTTTGTTTCAGGCAAATACCTGACCTTCTACGTGAACACGACCAGCGGTGAGATAAAGTATTTCAACGACACACTGGAGAACACAACAGTCTTCAACTCTGTCACTGTGAACGCCACAGGCACCAACAGCACCGGAGAGATAATGCCACCACTGCCTGTGGGCAGGCCCGTTATATTCGGCGACCTGTTCCTGCTCGGCAACCAGGGTTACTATTACATGTTCCATGACAACCCACCTGTGGTCTCCACATTCCTCCTGAGCAACGGCACCATGAACTTCACCCTGGGAACCGGAGTTAGCGCAACGGTTGTGCAGACACCCGGCATATCTTCGAGCGGTTACCTGTCAGCACAGGTTGGCAGCTCAGAAGGCCTTGCGCAGGTGGCAACCAACGAAGACCTTGAAGCAGGTCACTACACCGTGATACTTACAGGGCAGCACTTCTATGCCGTCATGGTATCAATAGGGGCCAGCGTCACACTAAAGGGCTCTGTGCTCAGCTTCAGCACTAACAGTACAGCGGCAATAGGCCTGGTGGCCCCTCCCGGCCTCGTCAAGCTGCCACCCAGGATAATTCAGGACATGGACAAGCAGATAGGCAAGGGCAAGCTGGCCGCAGTGGTATCCATATCGTTTGCTAACAACACCGCCGAAAACGCATCAGTTGTGTTCAACTCATCGCTCACAATGCACGTGCTCTCTGTCTCAGCCGGAAAGGTCTCGGTCTCGGTGTCTTCTGACCACCACTCTGGCGTGAACGTGGCGATCTTCGTACCAAGCAGCGTCCTGAACGGCACAACCTCGGTTAAAGTCCTCATAGATGGCCACGCAGCGGTGCTGACAACCATCGGCAACATAGTTAACGTGACAAGCAACACAACAGCATACTATAGCTTCGAGGCCGCCTCAAACGGCACAGTGGTCATCATTCACATACCCCACTTCTCCAACCACACTGTGACCATAGAGCCCCTCACATCCAACACACCTCCTTCCGGGCTTCCGCACAGTGACTACATCATAGGTGGCATAGTGGCTGTGGCTGTTGTGGCAGTTGCAGGAGCATTGCTGGTCAGGAGGAGGCAGTAACCCTGCTGTAGCATGCGAGGGCCCCGCAACATGTGGCGGGGCTCTCCTATATTTTCTGCATACAGACAATATCAGTGCGCTGAGCTTCAGAGGCCATCTGCCTGCGTCCCCTAGGTCTGGAATGCCAAATTCATCAGGGACAGTGGCCATTAACGCATCTACCTGCTTATGGAGGTTATGTAAATGCGCCAGAAATCCATGATACTGTAAAGGTATGTGGACAACCATGGTCAGTGCCATAGTGATACAGCAAACTTCTCGCCTCTCTGTGTGCTAATCCTTTCTTCTCTATGGCTGGAGGTCTGCCACCCATCCTCCGGGCCATGTGGCCTGCAGTGGGCCTCATGGGCCAAGGCCTCAGCCCACCACCGGCGGCCAAAAACCGAGAAATGAGACAAATTGGGGAAGGGCATGCTGGCCATGCCCCCTACTTCTCCGTGACGGCCTTCTCCCGCCTTATAGGTATGGCGGCGCCTCTCTTCACAAGTATCTCCGCGAACTCCTCAGGCACGTACAGTATGTCATTCTCGTGCAGGTAGTAGTCCCTGTCCTCCTGGGCTATGGGTGGCTGGTCAGAGAGGACACGTATGAGGACATACTTAACCTCACCACTCTCACCCGGAGCCTCTGCCATGGGTTCCCCGGCCTGCTCCTCCGCCTTCTCCTCCTCACCCGCCCCATGCTCTTCAACTACCTGCTGCTCCGGCTCCTTCTGCTTCCTCTTGAGGAGGAAGGCATCAAACCGGTCCTGGACCAGGTTGTGAATCTCAAGTATGATCTCGCGCTCCTCCTGAGTGAGCGATTCCATAGTGGCTGAGTCCAGCTCGTAAATTGCCGCGATCAGTATCTTCTCGAACCTCTTCTGCAGGAAAGAGCGCAGATCCTTCTCGATCTGATCCTTCCTGTCCTTCAGCCTGATGAACCTGTCTATATCCTGTGCGGCCAGGCTGCGCTGGGCCTCATCTTCCAGGTCTATGAGCACCGCCCTGACGTTCCTGTAGAAACCCTGCTCGATCTTCCTGAGCTTCCTGGCCTTATATTCAGCCCTCATCTGGGCCCTGAGGTCTTCAGCGATCTTGTCGATCTGGGCAGGTGTCAGGGGCATAACGTTCCATACCTAAGCCATTAATAACCTTCCCTCGCTAGCTGAAGTCAACCGAGTAGACCTCCGCGGGGAGGTCATGGAAGGCGGAGTGGAGCAGTTCCTCGCAGTCCTCGCACTCCTGCTCTGCCATCCTGACCCTCTTCGGTACGGAATCTGGAGGTATGACCTTGCCCGGCTTGGACGGGTCGTCGACATAGTCCGTTTCGAGGAAGGCCGGCTTCCTGACGCTGATCCAATGCCTTATGTTGGGCCTGGTCGCGAGGAGTGATATCCTTATCTCTGTACCGAGGAGCAGGTCCTGTGGCAGTGCATGGTGCTTCACAACCCTCCTCCTGTCCATGCCAGCGGACACCGTTAAGCCCTCTATCCTCCTGTACCCGTCCGCTCCAAGGTCCATGGTGTGCAGCATGACTGGCGCGCCCTCATCCGCTGCCATTGAGAGTATCTGCCCGAGAAGCTTCCAGGAGAGGTCCATATGCTCGTCTGAAACACGGAAGTGGGGCAGGCCCACCTCACCTATGCACGAGCACAGCCCCTCACTGTAGAGTTTGATGGCAAGTTCCGCACCTCTCATGACCTCCATCTCAGGGTCCCTCCCAGCTCCGCTGAACATCAGGAGATCGAGGGGATAGGGCCCAAGGGTCACCATGACTTGCAGCCCAACATCTTCCCTTATTGCATCCGCTATCCTCAGGGTCCTTTCATAGACCCTCTCGTAGTATCTGTCCAGGCCAACGGAGGGATCAGGGAGGTTGACTATGTTAAGCGCAGTGCCACCGGCTGCCTTGAACGCCCTGGCGGCCTCCCTGAAGAGGCCATCCTCACGGAGGTGGAAGTGGTTGTCGAAGACTGGCCCGGAGTACCTCACACATATGCATGCTTAAGTGAGGATTATTCGTTTCGCAACCGGAAAGGCTGCGCTGGGAAAACTTTAGAAAAGTTTTATACAGAATTTAACCTAAGGGGTGGAGGAGGATCAGATATGCAGCAGGGCCAGATGGCTTATGATAGAGCGATCACGGTATTCTCACCTGATGGTAGACTCTTCCAAGTAGAATACGCCAGGGAGGCCGTCAAGAAGGGCTCCACGGCAATAGGCATAAGGTTCAGGGGCGGCGTTGTCCTCATATCTGACAGAAAGATAAGGAGCAGGCTAGTGGAGCAGAACTCACTGGAGAAGATACAGCTGATCGATGACTACGTCGCAGCTGTCACGTCCGGCCTCGTTGCGGATGCCAGGGTGCTAGTTGACTTCGCGAGGATAGCGGCACAGCAGGAGAAGATAACCTACGGTTCCCTTGTAAACATTGAGAACTTAGTGAAGAGGGTCGCCGACCAGATGCAGCAGTACACCCAGTTCGGAGGCGTGAGGCCATACGGCGTCTCCATGATCTTTGCCGGTGTGGACAGCATTGGCCCGAGGCTCTTTGACTGCGACCCAGCGGGGACAATAAACGAGTACAAAGCGGTCTCCATAGGTGCTGGGAGGGATGCAGTGACAGCGTTCCTGGAGAAGGAATACAAGGAGGACCTGGACGAGAAGGAGGCGGTATCCCTTGGGATACGGGCCCTCAGGGCATCTGTGGAAGAGGGCCAGGAGTTCAGGCCACCCGAGATCGCCACGATAGTCGAGGGCTCGAAGTTCAAGATCTACACGAGGGAAGAGGTGGAGAAGGCTGTGCAGAACGCCTGAGGCCCCTTTTCAGAGCCCTCCATAATCTTCTATAGGCTCCCTCTCGTTTTCCACCTTCCTTTTCATCAGGGTGCCCACTATGGCCCCCCAGGCCAGGGAAGCGATGATGCCTGTCCCTATATTTGTCAGGTAGTACGTGATGCCGTACTCCCTGATATCGGCCAGGTCGACAAGTGCGTACACTATGAACCAGAGGATGAGGGAAAAAACTATGGCCTTCCTGAAAGGCGTCGATCCAGGTATCCCCCCGTACGCGTAGCCGTAAATGGCCCCGAAGATGGTGCCGGCGATCAGGGATATTATCGCAACCAGTGCGACCGCAACTGCGAGGGCAGCCGGGTATAACTGCTGCGCAGTGAGGCCCGAACCTGGTGGTATGCTGCTTGCAATGACCTTCATTATCTCCGGCTTCAGTGCGCTGAAGAGGAGGTAAACGGAGACCGCAGAGATCAGGGCGAACACCAGTGACCCGAGCAGACCGTAAACTGCACCACTCCTAGTGTACCTCGGCAAGCCTATCGGAACAATACCGCAAAAAGGGAATAAACCCTTTTCGGTATGGAAAGCGGGTACCGTGCGAGGCAATCTGCAAAGATAAATATGTACTTGTATTATGTTGCACAACATGGTAAGGCTTGAGGACTCCATTGTGGCAAGGCTCGACTCCCACGGCCATAGGTTCGAGATCCTCGTTGACCCTGAGGCGACCGAGAGGATAAGGGAAGGGCAGATCGATATAGAGAAGGACCTGGCCATAGACCAGATCTTCAAGGATGCGAGGAAGGGGGAAAAGGCCGGAGAGGAGGCGCTGATGGAGGTCTTCAAGACAACTGATGTCGCCACGATAGCGGTGGAGATCGTAAGGAAAGGGCAGATCCAGCTGACAACGGAGCAGAGGCGGGAGATGCTTGAGAGGAAGAAGAAGGCCATAATAGATACAATATCGAGGGAGAGCATAAACCCGCAGACAAACACCCCTCACCCGCCGTCCAGGATCGCCCAGGCCATCGAGGAGGCCAAGGTCCACATAGACCCGTTCAAGAGCGTGAACGAACAGGTCCAGACGGTACTGAAGGCAATTAAGCCCCTGATACCTATAAGGATGGAGAAGGCAAAGTTGGCGGTCAAGCTGACCGGGGACGCCTACGGAAAGGTCTACGGTGATCTTGTGCGCTCAGGGTTCATAGTCAAGGAGGAGTGGGGAAAGGACGGTTCATGGATGGGCCTGCTTGAGGTGCCAGCTGGCATCCAGGGGGACATAATAGCCTCCATCACGAGGAAGGCGAAGGACAACGTGGACATACGGGTGGTGAAGAACGGGAAGTAGAATAGAAACTATTACATTGTCCTATAATATTAAAGCTTGCAACTGGTGGAAAGTCTGATGCAATGTATCGTGTTTGTGCTACCCTTTGAAGCGGACGGTGGTGGTTTTTGCCAGAGACGAGACAGATTGTGATGCCGGGGGATCCCATAGACCTGGGGGGCCTGAAGCCCAGGAACGGCCTCTTCAAGTGCGGCAACGCGCAGTACTGTTCCGAGTACTTCGGTGTTGTGCAGAAGAGTGAACAGTTTGTGGATGTTGTGCCATTCGCAGGGCCCTACATACCAAGGAGGGGCGACAAGGTAATAGGCAAGGTCATAGAGGTGGGCCCCTCCACATGGACGGTCGACATAAACTCCCCTTACATGTCGATGCTCCACATGAACGACACGCCCTGGAGGGTCACCACAGGCGACCTCAAGAGGGCCCTCTCTGTGGGCGACTATGTGTATGCTAAGGTGATGACACTGAACGAGATTAAGGAGAGCTGGCTCACCCTTAAGGACGTCGGACTGAGGAAGCTGGAGGGTGGGCACATAGTTTCCATAGCGGCGCCCAAGGTGCCCAGGATCATCGGCAAGGGAGGGACAATGGTCAACACCATCAAGGAGGCCACCCAGACGCGCATCGTGATAGGGCAGAACGGCGTGATATGGCTCGACGGGAGCCCGGAGAACGTCATGGTGGCCATTGAGGCCATCAAGATGGTGGAGAGCGAGGCCCACACCACAGGCCTCACTGACAGGGTTACGGCATTCTTAAAAGAGAGAAAGGGTGATGCGGTTGGGAACACCAAGTGATATTAAGCTGATAGACGAGAACGGACTGAGAGTGGACGGCAGGACGCCGGAGCAGCTCCGGCCCATAAAGATACAGACGGACGTGCTCAACAGGGCCGATGGCTCCGCGTACATAGAGTGGGGTGGAAACAAGATAATGGTCGCAGTGTACGGGCCGAGGGAGGCCTACCCGAGGCACACGCAGGACATAGAGAGGGCCATAGTGAAGGCCAGGTACAATATGGCTGCCTTCTCAGTGGACGAGAGGAAGAAGCCTGGCCCGGACAGGCGCTCTGTGGAGATAAGCAAGGTCATATCTGAGGCCCTCCAGGCTGCAATACTCGTGGAGCAGTTCCCTAGGGCGCAGATCGACGTCTTCATAGAGGTGCTCCAGGCAGACGCGGGCACGAGGATCGCAGGCCTCACGGCTGCATCAGTGGCCCTGGCCGCGGCCGGTGTGCCCATGAGGGACCTGGTCGTGGGGTGCACTGCCGGAAAGGTGGACGGCCAGATCGTGCTCGACCTCTGCCGTGAGGAGGACAACTTCGGCCAGGCAGACCTGCCCATGGCCATACTGGCAAGGTCTGGCAAGGTCGTGCTGATACAGATGGACGGCGACCTGACAACGGAGGAGTTTGACAGGGCAACATCCATGATCCTGAACGCGACGAAGAGGATAAACCAGATACAGAGAGAGGCGCTGCAGGGTAAGTACATAGCGGAGCAGGGTGGTGAGTGATGCCAAAGGACGAACTCAGCGTTCTTTCAGAGATAAAGAGGAACTATATCCTCTCAAGGCTCAAGGAGGGTGTCAGGGGAGACGGAAGGAAGCCCAAGGAATACAGGAAGATCAACATAATCACGAACTACGTGCCCAGGGCTGCAGGCTCCGCCCTTGTTGAGCTAGGCAACACAAAGGTGCTCGTCGGGGTTAAGATAGAGACGGGGGAGCCGTTCCCCGACACGCCGAACATGGGTGTCCTCACAACCAACCTGGAGCTCCTGCCCATGGCCTTCCCCTCATTCGAGGCCGGGCCCCCAAACGAGCAGTCAATAGAGATAGCAAGGGTCGTGGACAGGGGGATAAGGGAGAGCAGGATGGTTGACCTGGAAAAGCTGGTCATAGAGCCAGGCAAGAAGGTCTGGATCATATTCATCGACATAAATGTCCTCGACTATGACGGCAACCTCATAGACGCCAGTTCCCTCGGTGCTGTTGCGGCGCTGAGGACCGCTGTGGTGCCAGCCTCAAAGGAGGGTGGCGAGGACTTTGCACTGCCTGTGAACAGCATACCAATATCCGTGACCATGGCGAAGATAGGGGACAACCTCCTCTGCGACCCAGACCTGGAGGAAGAGCAGCTCTCCAGCACGAGGATAACTGTGACCACCACGGAGGACGGACACATCAGGGCAATGCAGAAGGGCGACGCGGGAACCCTTGACCTGGAGGAGATCAGAAAAGCTATAAAACTATCAAGCGATATAGGTCGCCAGCTCAGGGAGAAATACTTCAGGTGATGTCCAGTGTCAAGGAGGACAGTTAAGGTAGGTGCCGCGGGCAGGTTCGGGCCCAGGTACGGGGTAACCGTCAGGAAGGCCTGGAACGAGATATACAAGCTTAAGAAGGCCACATATGCCTGTCCGTCCTGCGGCAAGAGGAGGGTCAGGCGCGTGGCAAACGGCATCTGGGAATGCTCCTACTGCAGCTATAAGTTTGCCGGTGGCTCCTACACGCCAGAGGTAACGGCGCAGATCACACAGGAGGCCCAGAATGTATAAGTGCATAAGGTGTGGCAGGCCCCTGCGCGAGAGCTACGGTACCGCAGAGATAGAGTGTGAGTGCGGCTCAAGGGTCTTTGTCAAGTCCAGGCCACCCATAGAGAAGGAAGTAATTGCAAGATAGGTGCATGGTACGCATAGAGGCCGAGATACCTCACGACATCTGCGTGAGGTGTGCCGGCAGGATCTTTGCCCTTGTGGACAGCGGCCTCACGAATACGGGCAGGGGGGAGATGCTGCAGTTCGCCATCCGGTCGCTGACAGGCAACAGGGACTTCTCATTTGTTCCGGAGCGAAGTTGCAGGGTCTGCAGGGGTACCTTCCTCCAGATGGAGAAGTACCTCTCCATGTTCCTAGACGCCACCTCAGGGTACGAGTTCTCGACCTTCCTCGTGGGTTCCACGTTCCCGGAGGAGACCGTCTCAGAAGAGCAGGCTATCCAGGCCCTGTTCCCGGGTCTCGGGGAGAGCATAAAGAGGGAGTTCAACAGGGAGCTTGGCAAGCTCATATCTTCAAAGACAGGGAAGCAGCACGACCGGAAGGAACCGGACATCATAGCAAACTATGACCTCAGGTACGACACACTCAGCCTGACGGTGAGGGGCTTTTACGTAAAGGGCAGGTACAGGAAGCTGAGCAGGGAAATACCGCAGACAAGGTGGATACACAGGGTCGGTGACGACAGGTCTGTGGAGTACTTCATCGGAAAGCCGCTCTGTGACATGCTGGGTGGCAAGGAATACCACCTCCATGCGGCGGGCAGGGAGGATGTGGACGTAAGGATGCTCGGGAGTGGCAGGGACTTCGTTATCGAGGTGGTGAACCCGAGGATAAGGCACCTTGACCTTGAGGAGTTCAGAGAGAGGGTCAACGCATCTGGATACGTAGAGGTTGATGCACTTTCACTGGCCGGCCCCGATGATGTTGTGAAGGTAAAATCCCTGCAGCACGAGAAGACATACGAGGCTGTGGTGAGGGGAGAGGGAAGCATAGACTGTTCCAGGCTTAGGGAAGCGCTCTCCTCCATATCTGGAAAACTTATATATCAGCGTACTCCATTAAGGGTATCCGGCAGAAGGGCGGACAAGATACGGCCAAAGAGGATAGTGGCTGCCTCTCTCTTGTGGTGCGAGGGAGACAGGGCGGCCATAAGGGTGAGGGCAGAGGCAGGCACTTACATAAAGGAGATGGTCAGCGGAGACGGTGGAAGGACAAAACCGAGTTTGTCCTCCCTTTACGGCTCACCACTGGTGGTGAGTGAGCTGGATGTGGTGGAGATACACAGAGAGGGTGGTTGAGCATGGTAAAGATGTCCCACGGCCCAAGGGCCGGTTCCAGGATGAAGATGACCAAGCGGGTGAGCGAGAGGGGTATGCCACCCGTTACCAGGTTCATGCAGGAGTTCGAAGTAGGCGATTACGCCTCAATAGATATCGAGCCGTCAGTGCACTCAGGCATGCCGTATCACGGCTTTCAGGGGCTCACAGGGAGAGTTGTGGCCAGGCAGGGTGACTGCTACCTGGTCGCTGTCAGGGTCGGTGGGGTAACGAAGAAGGTTCTGGCAGCTCCTGTGCACCTGAAGAAAGTGGTCCAATGAGGATCAGGTACAGGACGATAGCAGAGACGTACGAGATACTGCACTCCAAGCAGAGCCACAGTGATCCGGAAAAGGACTCGCTGGCCTACTGCGAGTCGTTCCTCAAGCTGAAGCCTGAGGAGGCGAGGAAGGCCGTTAAGTATATACAGGAAGAGTTCAGGGTGCCGGAGAAGGTTGCCGTGAAGCTTGTCGACCTGAAGCCCGTTTCCAGGGACGAACTTGTTGCGGTCCTGTCAAGTTACGGCGTGATGCTTGACGAAAACAATTTAAGCAAGATGTTGGATTATTTCCTGGGGCTGTAAGAGGTATCTCACTTGGAAGAGTACGCATACATTCTAGACTACCTCCCGCAGGGCAGGGCTGACGAGAAGGGCTACAGGAAGACGCCGGTAGCACTGGCACTGGGCGAGACAGAGTTCAAGCTTCTGGAGCTCGTCCCAAAGCCCGACGCGGGGATAAATGTGGGTGACAGAGTCTACATAGGCAAGGACGCTGAGAAGAGGGACAAGATAGCGGCAGTCAGGCGCAGGATATCTTACAAGGAACTCACCAGCGCCGCGGCGAACGAGCTCCCGTACATAATCGAGGACATAGTGAAGCAGAGGGAGAAGTTCTTCGTGGACTTCTTCAACAGGGCGGAGCCGATCAACACGAGGATGCACACGTTGGAGCTGCTCCCTGGCCTTGGCAACAAGACCATGTGGAACATACTCGAGGAGAGGAAGAAGAGGCCGTTCGAGTCCTTTGAGGACCTTGTGCAGAGAATAAAGACCATACACAACCCCCAGAAGATGATCGCCAGCCGTATACTGCAGGAGCTCGAGGAGAGGAACGAGAAGTACAAGCTATTTGTGGCTAGATGAGCGGTATTAACCTTCACAGGAGGTACGGGCAGGTCCTTCTCAACAACAGGGGGATAGCGATCAGGGAAGCCGATACCCTCGGCCTAGGCGCGGGTTCCCACGTCCTGGAGATAGGCCCGGGCACTGGCATCCTGACTCAGGTGCTCCTTGAGAGGGGGCTCAAGGTGACCGCCGTCGAGGCCGACCATAACATGTACGATGAGATACGCTGGAAGTTCCAGAAGTTTGTGGAATCGGGGCAGCTCGTGCCGGTGAAGCAGGACTTCCTTGAGTTCCAGGCCGGGGAGTACGATGGCATAATAGGCAATATACCGTACCACATAACTTCGCAGATCGTGTTCAGGCTCCCGGAGTTCAGGTTCAGGAGGGCGGTGATAATGGTGCAGAGGGAGTTTGCTGAGAGGATGGTGGCAGCTCCAGGGAGCAGGGACTACTCAAGGCTGTCTGTCAGCGTGGCACTCAGGTTCAACGCCAGGATAGAGAAGATCGTGGCCAGGAAGTACTTCAGGCCCGTGCCTAAGGTGGACTCTGCAATCGTCTCCCTTCAGCCAAGGGAAACGCCTGTGGATATGGCTGCTGTCGAAAAGGTGATACAGAGGGCCTTTTCCATGAGGAGAAAGAAGCTGGGGAATATATTCGAGGGGTGCCCACAGGAGTATGCGGAACTGAGGCCCGATCAGATCAGCCCGGAGGCATTCCTCGACCTGGCCTCAAGGCTCACGGGCCTTTCTCCGCGTGGTCACCCGTAGACTCTGTCATGCCCTTTATGGTGAACGGGTTCGAAACGAGCCCTGCGGCAGGCGTGTTGATGGGCACCATCATCAGGGTGCCCTTGCCCTCAAGGCCTATCTCGTAGAGTATGTTGAGCCACCTCAGCTGGAAGGCTGTTGGGTTATCCACGTACTGGTTTGCGGCCTCAACCATCTTCTGGGCAGCCTCTACCTCCGCAAGTGCCAGTGTGACCCTGGACCTCCTCTCCCTCTCCGCCGCTGCCTGCCTGGACATGGCCTCCTGCAGGTTGGAAGGGACGACAACGTCCCTTATCTCCACGGACGATACCTTGACGCCCCACGTCTCTGTCTTCTCGTCTATTATCTGCCTGGCAGCCTCTCCTATCTTCTCCCTCTCGGAAAGCACCTCGTCGAACATTGTCTTGCCCAGCACCTCCCTGAGCGTGGTCTGGGCGGAATAGTTGGTGGCCTGCAGGTAGTTCTCCACGTTTAGCGCAGCCCTCTGGGGGTCCACAACCTGGAAGTACATGACCGCGTCTACGTTTATCGGGACGTTGTCCTTGGTGAACGTGCTCTCTGTCTTGAAGGAAACGGCTTGTATTCGGGTGGATATTACCTGGTTCATCTTGCTTATGATGGGCGTCACGTAAATTATGCCTGGCCCCTTGAGGCCAGTGAACCTACCGAGCGTGAGAACAACTCCCCTCTCCCACTCCTTCAGGATGTGTATGCCGGAGAGCAGTATTATCAGCACTATTATCAGCACTATGATCAGGACTATCTCCAGGGGTGTCATCTTAATTTTATAAAAGGAAACTTAATATTTTAAACTTTGCCAAGCCGAGAGGGAAAGCCCTGCGTCCGTCTCCATGAATGGTTCAGGCCATACTTTGGTCGCTGCTCCGCGATCCTGTGTAAGGGTTGATCCTGCCCAGGATGAACATGGAGAGGAACTCACCGTCCCTTAGGAAGCACTCCCTCATGTACCCCTCAACCTGGAACCCGTTCTTCATCAGCACGCGCAGTGACCTGAGGTTATCCTCGAGCACCCTTGTGTGAAGCCTGTGCATTCCGAGGTCCCTGAAGGCGAAGTCGCATACCAGCGAGAGGGCCCTTGTCGCATAGCCCATGCCCCAGAACTTCCTGCCTATCCAGTAGCCAACGTGCGCGTCCAGGTCGTAAGAGTCGAGGTCAGAGAGGCCTATTATGCCTACGAGTTCGTGTGAGACGGCATCCCTTATGGCGAAGTCTATGGCAAAGGGCCTTCCGTTGATCTCCCTGTTCCTGTCTATGAAGTAAGATGCATGGAACACGGTGTACGGGTAGGGAAAGCTGTGGCCCCCTATCGTCCTCTGTATCTCGGGGTCGTTCGCAAGTGCTGCAAGTTCCCTGGGATCCACCGTGCCCAGGTCACTGTCCAGTTCAACCAAACTGTCCGTGAGCAAGTACCTCTGCACTGGCCAGTCAGGAAAACGGGTTATAAAACGGTATCCGGGAAAAGGTTTTATGAATTCGGCGTATACATTTCAGAACTTCATGCGGTTCAAGGCTACTCTGGTATCCTGGCAGGACATAGAGGACTGGTGTGATGCAATCAGGGAGAAGATCGTTGGCGACTATGAGCCGAACGTGATCATCGGCCTCTCCCGTGGGGGCCTTGTGCCTGCGAGGATCCTCTCGGACAAGCTCTGGGTGAAGGAGCTCATATCCGTCAAGACCGAGCACTGGGGCATCACGGCAACAAAGGACGGCAAGGCTGTTCTCAAGACCTACGGTAAGCCAGACCTCACAGGGAAGAGGGTTCTCGTGGTTGATGACATAACGGACACGGGGGAGAGCATGAGGCTCGCGTACGACTTCGTGAAGTCCCTGAACCCCCTCTCCGTCAGGACAGCGACAATGCTCCATGTGTCGAGGTCCAGTTTCGTCCCGGACTACTATGCCAGGTACGTGGACGAGAAGAACTGGGCCTGGTTCATATTCCCGTGGAACGTATACGAAGACCTTGACAACCTTATAGGGAGGTCCATGTCGGAGCCCATGGAGACAACGGAGATAAGGGAGATACTCCTGAGGGACTACGGGCTCGACGTGTCTTCCCTGGACATGGAAAAGATACTGCGCGACTTCGAGAACATGGGCAGGATAAGGAGGAACGGAGAGGTCTGGGTCAGGTGAATCATGGCACGACCACAGTTCCGGAATGCCCTGAAAGGGTCTCTGTGCACCTCTCCAGGGAGGCTATATGTGCCACCTTCCCACCCCTCCTGATGAAGTCCACCGCAGCCCTTACCTTTGGCCCCATGCTCCCGTCCTGGAACTCACCGCGGCGCAGCATTTCCTCCAGCTCCCCGGCACTCGCCCTCCTGATCGGCTCCTGTGAGGGCCTGCCGTAATCCCTGTAGACGAATTCCACATCTGTGAGGATCACGAGCCTCTGCGCTTCGATCAGGTTGCCAAGCAGGGCAGAGGTGGCGTCCTTGTCGATCACCCCGTTGACCGGAGTTATTCCAGTGGAATCCCTTATGACGGGGATCCCCCCGCCCCCACACGCTATTGGCAGGAACCCGTCGATAATTAGGGATATTATGGCCGAAGTCTCCATTATGTCCACAGGCCTTGGCGATGCCACCACACGCCTCCACCCCCTGTCGTCCTGCCTCTTCACATTCCAGCCGAAGGCCGATGCCATGCTGGCAGCCTCATCCTCGCTCATGAACGGGCCAATGAACTTCCTGGGTTCCCTGAGAGTAGGGTCATCTCTGTCCACCACTACACGGGTGAGGACCACCGCCGGGGGCTTGCCTATGCCAGCTTCCCTCCTTGCAAGGTCATAGGCCATCGCCAGCACCTCGCCAATCATGCCCTGTGACAGGGCCACGGCGGTATGCATATCGAACGGGCGGATCTTCGATGCTGCCGCCTGGGCCTGTATCAGGAGTGACCCGACCTGCGGGCCGTTCCCGTGCGTGATCACGACCTCGTTCTCCTCGATCACAGGGAGCAGCGACCTGAAGGCCTCAGTCGCCCTTTTCAGCTGGCTCTCGTAGCTCCCATCGTCACCCTTTTCCTGGAGTGCGTTGCCACCCAGCGCTATAACGATCCTCTCCATGTGTACACCGCAGGGTGTGGCCATTTGAACGCTCTATTTAAGGCATTCATCCTTTCCTTGAACTCGCCTGAGCACTTGGGAAAGGATATGCACAATTTTCTTGCCTTTTTTCAAAAACAATATGTGCGATGCAGTTATGCGAGTTTATGGAAATTGTTGTAGCACACACCCCTGACCCGGACGACTCCTTCATGTTCTACGCGATGTTCGAGGGGAAGATCAGCACCAGGAACACATACAGGCAGGTGGTCAAGGACATAGAGACACTGAACAGGGAAGCTCCTTCCGGCACTTACGGTGTGACCGCAATATCTGCCAACGGCTATGCATACGCGAGTGACAAGTATGCACTCACTCCTTCCGGTGCGAGCTTTGGAATAAGTTACGGGCCCATGGTGGTCGCGAGAAGGGACATCGACCTCTCCAGCGCCGTGCTTGCCACTCCTGGGCGGTACACATCATCGCACCTCCTCTACCAGATGTTCGGCCCAAAGCCGGCAAAGATGGTGGAGATGCGCTTCGACCTCATTCCAGAGGCTGTGCAGAATGGTAAGGTTGACGCTGGCATCCTCATACACGACGAGCAGCTCACGTTCCAGAGGCGCGGCCTTGTGAAGGTCCTTGACCTGTACGAGGAGTGGAAGCAGTACGCAGGGGAACTACCGATACCCCTTGGCTTCAACGCCATAAGGAAGGACCTCGGAAAGGAGGCCATAGATGGCTTCAAGGCGGATTTCCAGGCATCAATAGTATATGGAAAGGAGCATGAGGACGACGCCCTGAAGTATTCTCTCAGGTACGCCAGGTACAGTGATATCGAGCTTGAGAGGAAGTTCGTGAGGATGTACGTGAATGAGCTCACTGTAGACTTCGGAGAGAGGGGCAGGAGGGCGCTCAGAATGTACTATGACCGTGCCATATCCATGGGCCTGCTACCGGACTTTGACCTCGAGATAGTGTGAGTGGGGTGGTTCCGCTGGAGGTGAGGGACAGGTTCACCGGTGAGGTGATGGGCGAGATCGAAGATGGGGACCTGCTCCTGGACTGGAGGGCTTGGCAGGAAGAATCCTGCAAGGGCCTGGAGGGCCTGACAGTGGAGCAGAGGATGGAGGCAGTCCACTGGATCGCCAGGTGGCTCTCTGCTCAGCCGGAGGAGATCGCTACCGAGCTCGCCAGGGAGAGTGGAAAGACAGTCTCCGAATCGAAGAATGAGTTGCTCTCCTCCTCTCTGGCCATGGCCAGGACTGCCTCCTCATTCAGCTCGCTCCTCGCCCTCACAGGCTCATGGAAGGGAGGCGAGCGCTACTTCTCCCTCAGTTCCAGGGGCCCCGTGGTCTGCCGTTTCGATGCTTCGCTTCCGGTCCTGGGGATATCCACACCTCTGGCCGTATCTGTGCTGACCGGATCGCCACTGGCAATGCTGTGCGAAGAAGGGCCTTCAATCACTGTGGCCAGGATCCTGAAGGAGCTGCCAAGGGCGGGCCTGCCGGTGTCCGCATTCAGGCAGTGTACTGCAGCACAGGGAGTGGCTGACAGGGCCACCCACATAGACTCCACTCTCAGGAGGGACTTCGGCTCTTTCATCGGCCCCGTCAAACCGGTTGTGGTGCTCGTTGACGGTGACAACGACAGGGTGGCATCCGATTTCGTGGACTCTGCCACGTTCTCCATGGGCCAGGCCTGGGCATCCACAGGCTACCTCTTCGCACCGCAGGCGGTGTTCGAGTACGTTAAGAACAGGGTACTGGAGGAGGTGGAGCAGAGGATGGACTTGCAGTCACCGCAGGGCAGGCTGGGCGCCTTCACTTCCGAGAGGAGGAGGGAGGCCTGGCTTGGCTCCATCCAGTCACAGGTCAGTAGGGGGGCGGTGCCCATCGGGCCGTCCATATCTTGGAAGGTACCAGTGCTGGAGGCCTCAGGCCTGAATCCGGAAAGGGGTGAACCCGGCCCATACATGTTCCTCTCATGGTACCGGGACCTGGAGAGCCTGGGCCAGCACATCCGCTCCCTCGGTTCAAGCCTTGTCTACCTCTACACCGAGGACGAGGGGGTGGCGAGGGCTTTTTTCAGGAAGGGTGGTATGAGTGTCATGCTCAACTCCCCACCTGCATCTGTGGTCTCCCTGGCAGAAATGGCCCTGTTCTCCAATGGCTCTCCTGGCCCTGAGGAAACGATCCTCAATTGCGTGCGCAGGAGGGAGCTCATTTTCCTAGGATGAAGCCTACTCCACCGGCTTCATCCTCTTTACGACTTCCTCTGCAAACTCCGAGCACTTCAGTGGCTTTATATTCAGCACCCTGGCCAGGTCCTGTGTTACCTTCTGGTCCTTGTATGCCTGCACAATGGCATCTTCAAGCACCTTCGCTGCCTCGTTCCAGCCTATGTACTGGAGCATCATCACGCCGGAGAGCATGAGGGATGTCGGGTTTGCCACATCCAGGCCCGCGTACTTCGGGGCGGTGCCGTGGACTGCCTCGAATATGGCATACACATCGCCAACGTTCCCACCGGGCGCTATGCCAAGGCCGCCTACCTGTGCAGCTATTGCGTCTGAGAGATAGTCTCCGTTCAGGTTCGTTGTGGCGATCACGTCGTACTCCTCCGTCCTGGTGAGGACCTGCTGGAACATGTTGTCAGTTATCCTGTCCTTCACAACGATCCTGTTCCTGTAAGCCTCAGGGTTCTTACTGTACTCCTCCTCTGTGACCGTCTGGTCCCTGAACTCAGTCGCGGCCAGTTCATAGCCCCAGTCCTTGAAGGCGCCCTCAGTGTACTTCATTATGTTGCCCTTGTGGACAAGCGTCACGCTCCTCCTCTTGTTCGCTATTGCGTACTGTATGGCCTTCCTCACGAGCCTCTGAGACCTGAACTTGCTTATCGGCTTTATGCCTATCCCAGTATCCGGCGTAAGGGATATGTTGAACTGCTCGCTCAGGAACTGCCTTACGCGGTTCGCCTCCTCAGAATCGTATTTCCACTCTATTCCAGCATAGAGGTCCTCGGTGTTCTCCCTGAACACTACCATGTTGACCTTCTCCGGGTTCTTGACAGGGGACGGCACACCTGGAAAGTACCTCACTGGCCGTATGTTTGCATAGAGGTCGAAGTACTGCCTCAGGGTCACGTTTAGGCTCCTGAACCCCTCTCCTACCGGTGTGGTGAGGGGGCCCTTTATGCTCACAACACACCTGCGAAGCTGTTCCAGGGACTCCTGGGGTAGTCTCTTGCCCGTCTTCTCGTAAGCCTCGTCTCCCACCATAACCTTCTGCCACTCTATGGAGCGCTCGCCTTTGTATGCGAACTCCAGGGAGGAATTGATGGCGTAGAGAGTGGCCTTTGTTATGTCCGGCCCAATGCCGTCGCCCTCAATGTAGCCGATGGTGGGGTTGTTCGGGACAGAGAGCCTGGTGCCTTCCTTAATCTCTATGTATGTCATCCTGTATCGCACAGTGATGTCTTCCAGGCCTAAAATGCTTTTATCTCAGCGCCTGTGATAGTACGCAGGCATGGCACGAGGCATTGCGCTGCGGCACAGAGCGCAAAGTTAATAGTTGAATACACCATAGTTCAGGACTGTGGTTGCATTCCGCATTCTGACTGAAAGGAGGTACAGGTTTTGATAACAGCCGTCCTGGGTCTGCAGTTCGGTGATGAGGGTAAGGGCAAGATCACCGATTTCTTAAGCGGTGAGCACAGCACCGTTGTGAGGTTCAACGGTGGCAGCAACGCTGGCCACACCGTTGTGACGGAGAGCGGTACTTTCAAGTTCCACCTCGTCCCATCTGGCGCCCTTAGGTGCAGGAACATAATACTCGGAAACGGCATGGTCATCGATCCAATATCGCTGATAGAGGAGATAGAGAAGTTGCAGCAGGTGAAAAAGGACCTCAACATAAGGATAAGCCTCATGGCACATGTTGTGACACCCATGCACAAGTACCTGGACAGGGCAGAGGAGGAGGTGAGGTCGAAGCTCAGCATAGGCACCACAGCCCAGGGGATAGGCCCCACGTACGAGGACAAGTACGCCAGGACGGGAATAAGGATGGGTGACCTCTCCAGCATCGAGATCCTGCGCTCTAAGGTCGAGACAATCTACAGCATGAAGAGGGCCCTGCTCGAGGGGTCTGAGTTCGAGAGTAGGGAGAGGAGGGAGGAGATGGTGAGGCAGCTCAACTCCGCATACGAGAGGATAAGGCCTTACCTGGACTACACGGAGATCACGATAAACAGGCTCTACAGGGAAGGAGAGAGCATACTCTTCGAGGGGGCGCAGGGTGCCATGCTTGACATAGACTTCGGCATGTACCCGTTCGTTACATCCTCGAATACGATTGCAGGCGCCCTTTCCCTGGGGGCTGGCCTGTCGTTCAGGAAGGTTGACCGGGTCGTGGGCGTGGCAAAGGCCTATGTCTCCAAGGTCGGGGCCGGGCCCTTCCCAACCGAGATACTGGGTGAGGAGGCGGAGAGGCTCAGGAAGCTTGGCAACGAGTACGGCACGACAACAGGCAGGCCCAGGAGGGTGGGGTGGCTGGACATACCGATGCTGAGGTACTCCACAATGATGAACGACGTGGACGTCATAGCCATGACAAGGCTCGACACACTTGGTCAGCTTGGCAGGATAAAGGTGTGTTACCAGTACGCATCAGACAGCGGCCCGGTAGACGTGATACCGAGGAACCTGGAGGATGTGCAGGGGATAAGGCCTCTCTACAAGGAGTTCACAGGATGGGGCCCTCTGGATGCCCAGACGCTGAATGCGGTGGTAGAAAAGGGCTACTATGCTCTCCCGCAGGGCATGAGGGAGTATGTGGAGTATGTGGAAAAGGTACTTGGCATCCCAGTGGAGATAATATCACTGGGGGAGAGGAGGGAGTACACGATAAGGAAGGGGAGCATGAAGGTCAGCAGGGTAACCGGCTGATCCCACCTTCACAAATATGGCTTGGGCACTCTATCGGAGGTCGCAGACCAGCAGCAGGTGCCATTTTATGCAGCAAAGGCCCGTGGCCAGGTCAACACACCTGGCACAGCCGAGCATTCGAGGGCAGATAACCTATCCATCTAGTTCCCTCAGGACTGCCCTGCAGGGCGCACCGTCCTCGTACATGCTGAGTGGAAGGCATATGAGCTCGTAGTCGCCCGGCTCCACGTCCTTGAGGTACAGGCCCTCCAGTATCACTATGTCCCTGGAGAGGAGCTCCCTGTGGGCGAGCGGTTCCGGGGAGCCGAACCTCTCGATGGAGAGGTAGTCTATGCCCACAAGCCTCACTCTCCGGGACGCGAGCTTCCTGGCACCTTCAGGCGTAAGGTAGGTAAAGGAGGTATCGAACCTTCCGTACTTCTCCGAATTGGGCGTTTTGAATATTATCCTCTCTCTGTGCACATCGGGTATGTCCTCCGGGCCTATCCTGTCCTTGTCCACCTGTACAACGGTAACTGGGCCGATGAACTTATCGAGAGGTATCTCGTTCGCCCTCTTGCCATCCCTTATCATGTGGTAAGGGGCATCGAAGTGTGTGCCCGAGTGCGTCTCCATCAGCACTCTCATTATGTGCACGTGATCCTTTTCGTGTGTCTTGTACTGGTACTCCTCGTAGGCAGCATCTCCAGGATACGTTATAAGGCCATTCCTCAGTGGCAGGCTTATGTCGATCATCCAGCAACCATCTCCAGAGCAGGCTATGCAGTCCGGCCCATCTGGCAGCCTCAATATGCGACAGCCCAGCCGGATGCAGTGCAGCATCCGGAGCGAATAGAAATAGTTCATGGGGGCAGCGCGCCCTATCTTATCCTCTTCCTGGACCTGGAGACCCTCCTTAGGGCGTGCCCGCAGACGTCACACGCCTCCACAGGCCTCCTGTAGATCCTGCCGCAGCCGGTGCACATGTATGCCCACCTGATGCTGTGGGTGATCGGGCCTATTGAAACGCCGCTGAATGGCACTCCCACCTCCCTGCAGAGGTTCTGGATTGCATAGTCGTCAGTGAGCACCTCCCCACCTGTCTCGATGGCAGCAGCGACGACTGAAATGTCTGCCTCGCTCACCTCGCCTATGTCGCCAGTCCTCTCCGCAGCCTCCCTCACAATGCCGACTGTACGCTCGCTGGGCCTGTAGAGTGCACCTTCAAGGAGGAGCTGGGCCCTGAGCCTGTCCACCCTGTTCCTGACCTCAGAGGCTACCATCTCTGTGACCACGAACTCCCCGTCCGCGATGTCCAGGTTGCCGGAGAGGATGGCGCTCGTATCAAGGACGAAGGGCCTCATGCTCTATCTCCTCCTGAACAGTGCCATTGCCCCAACGGCTGCTATCACCACAGCGAGGGCTATTATGCCATAGGCTGTGACGTTGCTCTGCGATTCAACGGGCCTGAAGTCCACCGTGACGGATATACCGTTCCTGTCCACAGACACGCTGATGGGGCTGGAGAGTGGTTCGTACCCGGCCGGCGAGAGAACGATTACGGTGTAGTTTCCGAATGTCAGGTTACCGGAGATCTCTGCTGTGTCGCCCGAAATGGTCATGTTATCCACGACCACCCCCCAGAACTGGCCCGCCGGGAGGCCCTGCTCTCTGAATGTAACTTTGTAGTGGTAGGGCTCGAAGGTCAGGTTCACAACCGGTGACGGGGTATCGGTCACAACCTGGCCTGACTGGTTCGTTACCTGGTATCCTGGTGGAGGCGTCACTGTGTAGTTGTAAGTGCCGTAGTACTCCCTGAAGAAGAGGTCAGTGCCGTTTCCAGACTCGACCGTGCCGTTGAGGTCAACTGACCATGTCAGGTCCCTGAGGCCTGTCTGGTGGAAGTCTATTAAGTAAACCCTCTTGCTGAATGCAACCTCCACCGTCACGTTTGACCCGCTGACTTTGAAAGTTCCTGTCACGGCGTTGAAGGTGGCGTTGTTGGAATATGCCGTGTACGTGTATGTACCGTTGGGGAGGAACAGGTCAATTGAGCTGCCGGTGCCGGACTTCACTATCCCGAATGAGCTCACGTTCCACTCCTCCCCTGCTGGCAGGCCGACCTCGGTGAACTGCACGACGTATGCCCTGGTCGTGAAGCTTGCGAACTGGAAGGTGTTTCCCGTGACGGAGAGTGGAATACTGCTTGAGTCAGGGGTAGAAAACGGTGGGGCGATAAGGGACACGGTATAGTTGCCTGCAGGCACGGGGATCACCATGTACGGAGAAGAGGTGACGCTGGTAGCCACGTTATCGATCTCTATTCCCCACTCCTGGCCTGCATAGAGTCCGCCCTGCTTCACCGTCAGGTTGTACAGTTTGCGCGGAACAGAGAAGTATGCAGAGGATGTGGATGTTGATGGTGCTGCCACAAGGTACCCGTTATCCGTTGAGAACGAGAACGGCTCCTTCTCGGCCACGGATGGCCCATACTGCTCCCCAGGAACTGCTATGGTCTCTATGCCGGGAGAGCCGGTGCTGAACGATGCTGATACCTGGATATCGGTGTTGCCTCCCTCGTTGAGCGAGATGGAGGGGTCGAGCTCACCTGGCCCGGCATACCCTCCAGGGCCGGGTCCGGAGACAGCCAGTGTCCCGTTCTGCGCTGTGTAAGCCTGTTCCGGAGCATCGATTATGAAGGATGCACCCGGGGTATTGATGGTGAGGCTGTCGCCGTTAACATTCAGCACCGTCTGGGCCTCCCAGGGCCTGCTTCCGTTCACAACCTCCAGGGATATGTTGATATCCCCATCCTGCTCGGCGGATACCGTCTCCTCTTTCACGAAGTGCTGCCTGTAGGTGTAGGGATATGGCGCTGAGGCCTGCACGTATCCCGAAACGGCGTTCCCTGTGGCGTTGAGCGTTATGTTGATGACGTAGAGTGGCTCCCCAAGGGTGCCAGCCAGGATGGGCGAGAGGTGCAGCGAGTACCCTCCAGAGCTCACGTTTAATGGGTGCACGAATACTCCCATCTCATAGGGCCTATGTGTCCCCGGGGGCACAGAAAGTGACTGGGCAGAAATGTTGTACGCCACAGGCTGACCCCAGCCACCCACAAGGTTGTAGCCGTAGTGGGCAGAGTAGAGCGTGTTCTCTCCCGAGGTGACGTAGGAGAGTGCCGTGAGGGGTAGGGATGAGTTGTACTGTGAATCACCGCTGTACCTGAGCTGGTCTGCCCCCAGGTAGAACAGCATCGGGTTGATGTAGCCCAGCCGCGGGGCACCCATGTGCTGTGCCACCGCATCGATCTCCGCTACCATCCCGGCAACCAGGGGGCTGGCTACGCTCGTTCCCGCAACGACCAGAGTGGATGGTGGCGATTCATCTGTGCCGTTAATTATCGTGTTGTTTGCCAGTGCCGATATGTCAGGGAACATCAGGTACCTTCCAGGGTCCTGGGAGGCTGGCACTGTTTCCACCTGGTAATAGGGCTCAGGTATCTGCTCCGCGTAACCCCCCTCTGAGCCGAGTATGCCGGAAGAGAACGTGTCCTCGAACCATGCGGAGGCAGAGGATATATGCAGGTTCGGGCCGAGCACATCTGTGACTCCGCCAACCGATGTTATGCCGGTGTAGTTGAAGGCCAGCGCTGCAGGGAAGTTCGCTATAGAGCCTGAATACTTTGAGGAGAAGGGGCTGTCCGCAGCATCCCCGCTCGCGGCCAGCACGGTGATGCCCCTGGCCTCTGCAAGGTCGAGCAGGTACTGCCAGGCCTGCACTGTGCTGTTGGAAACTGTGGAGAGCCCTGTCCCCCAGGAGTTGGATATCACAGAGAGGTTCTGGAACAGCGCGGACTGGTTGCTTAGGACGCTGGTGAGGACTGCGGTTATGAGTGCGAGGTTGTTGCTGGCGCTACTGGGCCCGTACGCGTTCACTATGGTGGCCCCGGGCGCCATGCTGCCTGCCATTTCCAGGTCGAGCTCGTTCTCGATAACAGCTCCTGTGGTATCGTACTGGGCCTTCGGGCCAGGTAGCGGGGCGCCATCGACTGGGTATGGCACGATCCTTGGCCTCGGCTCCCAGCTGGGAAGAGTCAGGTTCAGGTAGCTCTCCACGCTGGCCGGGTCGTAAGGGGGAACCTGGATACCTTCGTCGCTGCCGGCCCACAGTATCGTGACTATGGTCTCGTTGAAGGGATATGTTATGTTGAACAGTGGCCTCTCACCGTAGGCCACCTGCATGTCAGGACCCCACAGGTACTGTACTCCACTCTGGGTCACTGGTGCAGGATAGCCGGACGGTGTGGTATCCGGGGATGACATGTTGTGTCCCGGGAGGTCTGAGAGAACCTGCAGGGGGAGCCTCATAGGCGGCGAGGAGGAGAGCCCTATGACTGAGTTGACCATAACGGAGACGTTCCCCGGGAGCACTGGGTTCGAAGAAGGCCCGAATGACTTTGAGTCTCCGACTATATCTGTTCCGAAGGCCCTGCCTATCTGCCCGGCACTGCCCTGCAGCTGTATTGCAAGCCTGCTGCTGTAAGTCGTGGCTTGAAGGCCAAAGGAACGGAAGTAGGAAACAATATCCCTGTACTTGCCCGGAGGCGGTGCATACCTCTCTATGAACTGGGCAAGGGTGATGTAGTGCCCGTAATCCGGGCTATAAGGGTCTGATATGCTGGCCAGGAAGGATTCTAGGGATGTCAGGTTCGAGGGCTTCAACATGACCATCACGGTTAGGTTTCCGGTCATGTTAGGCCCTGAACCAGGGCTCCCCACATACGGAACATCCTGCATACCAGCACGATCGCTGCCGGCGGCAGTTAAAGTGATTGCAGATAGCGTGATCATCAATACCGCGAGCATGGCGATCGCTTGCTTCATATTCATTAAATATTAATCGATGGGTAAAACCTTACCGATCTCCCACCCCTGCGTGGGCGGCGAAACGGTAATATGGCCATGCCCAATACTTTGCTCCGTCGAGAAATATTATGATAAAAATAATTGACCTTGAAAAGAGGTACAGGGACGGGCCCCACGCCCTGAAGGGCATAAACCTGGAACTGGAAGACGGTGTTACATCGATAATAGGGCGGAACGGTGCAGGAAAGACAACTCTCATAAGGATACTGTCCACGCAGCTCGAGCCAACCTCCGGGACAGCCCTGATAAACGGCCTGGACATACTCAAGGATACCCAGGAGGTAAGGAGGAACGTTGTGAGCATACCACAGGAATCGGGCCCCATAGGCATACTCACTCCAGTGGAGCTCGTCAAGCTCTTCCTTGTGGGCAGGGGCATGTCCTTCCACGACGCGCATGTGCTTGCACTCAAGACTCTTGACCAGCTGGGGCTGAGGGAGTTCAGGAACGCACCCTCGGACACCCTGTCCGGCGGCATGAAGAGGAAGATATTTGTTGCTATGGCACTGGCAGCAAACGTGGACACGGTCTTCCTGGACGAGCCGACAACAGGCCTTGATCCCCTCTCCAGGATAGAGGTCTGGTCCGCCGTGAGGGAGCTTGACGGGAACGTGATCCTCACCACGCACTACATGGAGGAGGCCCAGGAACTGTCCAGAAAGGTGGTCCTCATAGACAACGGGACCGTGCTGGAGAAGGGAACAGTGCAGGACCTGCTCTCAAAGTTCAGGGGGAAGATAAGGGTGGAGTGTTCCTTCGACCCTGGTGGCCCCTCAATGAGGATAGGAAACATGTTCATAGGGTACGCCCCCAGGTCAGAGGCGGAGAGCTACATTGACAGGGGGTGCACTGTGAAGGCCATAACGCTTGATGACCTCTTCCTCGCTCACGGTGTTCTCGTTGAACCTTAAGTTCTCATTCCTACTCGCCTGGTACTACGGGTTCCGGACGGTCACCAGGGGCCCTTCCTACGTGGTGGCATCGCTGAGCTCTCCACTGACACTGCTCTTCCTGGTCTTCGTTATATCCAGGGGCCGCCTGCTGCCCTTTGCCATAGCGGGCGGCTTCATAACGCTGGTGGCAAGCGTTGCGCTGTCAAGCGCAGGAGACGCTGCTTTCCTGAGGCTCCAGCTGAGGATCCAAGACCTCTTTGTGGCTAGCAGCGTATCGCCCGTGGACTACATGCTTGGCCTCACCCTGAGCTACCTTGTATTCTCCCTGCCGGGCATGGCTCTCTACGTAGCCCTTGGGGTGGCGTTCCACATATTCACACCCCTCGGCTCGGCGGGCCTCTTCGGTGTCCTTGTCCTCCTAGTTGTAGCGACATCTGCCATAGCATTCATCATAGCGGAGAGCATCAAGCACGTCAGGAACGTATGGGGCATCGCAGGCATCCTCTCTGTGGTCATGACGGTGCTACCGCCCACATTCTACCCGTACACATACATACCGAAGTATGCACTGTGGGCACTCTCGATCTCGCCGGCAACGCCAGCCGCCGTACTCACACAGGGTTTCTTCGGCCTGGCAAGGCCGCTCCCGTACATGGCATACGTGCTCGTTGCGGAGACACTGGTGTATTTCCTGGCCGCAAGGTACCTGACCAGGTGGAGGGAGAAGTGAATCACTCTTCCTCGACCAGGAGCCTCCTCACCACCTCGCCATTCATGTTCCTTGGGATGCTCTCCACCCTCCTGAACCTCGAGGGCCTCATGTAGTAGGGGATGTTCCTCTGCGAGTAGTTGCCAAGCTGCCCCTCCCACCCATCCGAGGCCGGTACTGCAAAGACCTCTATTCCCTCATCTGTGGACAGCGCTGCACACTCCTTCACTGCACCAGACCTGCAGATGAGGTCCTCAAGTTCAACGGGGTCTATGTAGAAGCCACCGTTCATCAGGACATCGCCGGGCGGTCGCCTTATGTGGAGCAGACCGGATCTGGTGAATGCCCTGATGCCCGTCTCAACATTCCCGTACTGGTGCCTGATGTTGAGGTATCCCTCCTGGCCCTCAGGAAGCACGGAACCATCATCTCCAACGATCTCTAGGGAAACGCCCTCGAGAGGCGTGCCGTATGAATCGCCTGCCTGATCCTTCGTGGCATTCTCTGCTGAGAATATCCCTGGGGCCGCGGGGTGCGATGCAGCGATCAGGGCCGTGACTGGGACGCTGTGCAGTGCCTCCATGGCATGGCTGCCCGGGTGGCCAACGGAAACCGTCACAGAAACGCCGCGGAGTGAGGCATGGAGACCCTCACGTACGATGAGGTCAAGGAGCAGGCCTGGGGCCAGAAGTACCGGCCGACCCGCATCTCTGCAGGCCGATATGGCCTCCACTGTGTCGTATGTATCCATGACAAGGGCACTGGACCCTCCGGTGCTCAGGGGTGCAATGATGCCGTCAACAATGGCCGCCTCATGGAAGGCTGGCACGGTATTGACGAGGTTCAGGCGGCCATCGCTGTTCATGAACCTCCTGGCGAAGGCACGGGCGAGGGCCATGCACTGCCCCTGTGACACCTCGAAGACCGCCTGTGAGCCGGAGGCATCAAAGCCGTACAGCCTGAGCCACGGTGTCTCAACGTCCAGGCTCTCTGGGACACCACCGGAGCCATCGAATATTAGATCCGTCAGCTTGATCACAGCATCTCCGTACCTCGGCCTCCTCTCAGACCTCAGCGAAGTCCTTATGGAGTAGGACACGGACGCCTCGAAAGACATGAAGTCCTGTGGTCTGCAGACCACCGTGGTCCTCTCTGCATCCTTCACCCTGTGGAAGTCCTCCTCATTAACAAGCACAATTGAGGCCCCGGTCAAGTCCAGCCGTTTCCTGATTATGTCCGCGGGCAGCGTGGGGTCGATGAACTCAACCTGCGTGCCCGACCTTGAGGCGGCCAGCAGCGCCATTACGCTTGGCGGCGTATTTCCGGTCAGCACAGCGAGCCTCCTCTCCCCGGTGACGGGCACACGCGTGGTGAGGTTCATGCAGAGGGAATCGGAAAAGCGCAGGAGCGTCTGGTATGTTATCCTCTTGCCCCTGAAGATAAGCGCAGGGTAAGACCTCCTGGAGTCGGCGACGTTCCTGAAGTAGGAGTAGAACGTCTCCTGTTGCCAGGTCTCCTCATCCTGGCCGGGCCCATCCATGGTTTTCAATGCGCCCTGAAACTATTAATCTTTGCACCGTCAGAGTACCTGAGGAACACCTCCGGCACTGCCCCGATCATGTCGGATACGCTGTACCATAGGCCCTTCCTCTCCATGCACATGTCGGCTGCTGACTTGTTGATGAAGGTACCGAGGAGCGATGCCCTCAGTGCTGGCATTCCCTTTGACATGAGGGCAGAGATCAGCCCGGCGAGCATGTCGCCCGTGCCTCCCATAGTCATCCTCGGGTTGCCCCCAGTGCACCTGTACAAAGAGTTGCCGTCAGTTATTATGTCCTCCTCTCCCTTTAAGACCACGACGACACCATGCGACTTCGCGAACTCCATGGCGTTCTCCGGCACGGGGTCCATGCCACTCATATCCCTGAATTCCGATGCATGGGGCGTGACCACGACCTCCTTGCCGGACAGGTCGCCCAGATGGGGCAGGAGCCTCAGGGGATCTGCATCCAGGACAATTCTCTGGGCCCTCATTATGATCTGTGAAACTATGCGCCTGTCAAAGTCCCTTCCAAGGCCTGGTCCCAGGAGTATGCACCTGGACCTGAAGGCTTCTTCTGGCACCGAATCACCTATGCTCGACACCATGTATTCGAAGGAATGCGAAGCTATGAGCGGTGCGTTCTCCCTCGTGGTGTAGACCTTGACCAGGTCGCAGCCCGCTGCAAGAGCTGCCCTGGCGGCTATCACGGCGGAGCCGTAGTATGACCAGCCTCCAAATACCGAGAGTGTGCCGTTCATGCCCTTGTGCGACCCCGGCTCCGGATAGGGGTAGAAGAGCATGTCACCAGGGCCTGCCCTGTACACTGCGTCCCTGGGTATCCCTATGTCCCTGACGACGATCTTACCACTGTTCTCTCCTGTCATGCCCTCCTTGACATCCGTGAAGGTTACAGTTATGTGGGGTCTCACTGCTATCTCGGAGCCCAGGCCCGAGGGTACATCGATTGACACAACGGCCTTTCCACTGGTATTGATCTTCCTGATTGCAGAGGCATATGGTTCCCTCGGTGTGCCGTGCGCACCTACCCCCAGGATCGCATCTATTACTATGGTGCAGTTCGCTATGCACTGGTCAAGCATTTCCGGGCCCTCTATCGGCCCGTTGTATGTCTCAACTGCCCTCTTCAGCATGTCCGTAGACAGAGACTCCCTGCCCCTCAGAGCTATCACGGATACCGAGTTTGACTTTATGAGCTCGGAGGCCGCAACTATGCCGTCCCCACCGTTGTTCCCGGACCCGCACACGACGCATATCCTCTGCCCCTTCCCGAACTCCTCCTCTACGACTTCGCTGACAGCCCGGCCTGCATTCAGCATGAGCCTGAAGAGGTCACCGTAAAAGTACCTGTAATTTGCGTCTATCCTTGCAGATTCCAGGTAGGAAAGCATGTTTGAGTATCAGGGCTTTCCTAATAAACATGGACAGCCTACTTGAGCACCCTTCCGGTGGCTATCTTCCAGAGGTAGAGGTCGAATATGCCTGGCTCCAGGCCAATCTGTGACGCCATCCCAGCCAGTTCTCTCTCTACGGCAAGGTAGCTCTTCGCGGAGCCTGCCCTGAAAGCCGAGACATCGATTTCCCTGGACACAAGGCGCAGGACATGCTTGTCGAGTATGGCGAAGTCGAACACACCAACGTTCCTCAGGAAGTGTGACGCCTCTTTGTACCCAAGGCCATCGACGTTCGCCACCATGAACTCCCTGGCGTAGAAGCGGTCCCTCTCATTGACGATTGCCGGAAGCAGTGGCAGTACCCACCTGGCCCTGTATATGTACTGTGACCTCGTCCTGTAGAACCTGCAGTGGTGGGAGTGCATCCTGGACACGAGTGCATCGTAGCTGGAAAAGGCGAAGAACTCTTTGGGTACTAGGCGCTGCATTCTGAGACCGAGTTCCGCAGAGGTGTTCGCGGTGATGATGCAGAAGCAGAGTTCGCCAAAGAGGGTGAGGGGATCGGAAGACCTCAGCACCCTGAACTCCTCCGCCCTTGATTCGACTTCAGAGCGCACTGGCGTATCCATCAGGGCAGAAACGGCGTCGATAACGCTGGTCGAGCCCGAAAGTACCTGTTCCCTGAGGCGTTCCACTGCACTCCCTTGCGCCAGCACGCAATGAAAACGCACATGCGGATTTAACGGTGTCGAATGCACCTGAAAAAATTGGTTTTGTTTAGGACTTGAAGGCCTCGTAGGCTTTTATGGCCTGCCTCAGCCTCTTCTCAACAACGTCCCACTTCACGTTCCTCATGAAGGCGTCGAGGTACGGGGCCCTCTTTGCACCGTAGTCTGTATAGTAGGCATGCTCATACACGTCGAGGGCCAGTATGACTATGGCATTCCATATGCCGTTCATGTTGTGCGCATCCGCGCCTATATTCCTGAGCTTGCCAGTGTTCAGGTCGAAGACGAGAAGCGACCATCCCCTGAAGGCTATGCCAGTGGCCTTAAAATCCTCGACCCACTTCTCGTAGCTGCCGAAGTCCTTCTCAATCTGCTTCTTGACGAATTCCGGTACCTGTGCCTTCACGTTAGCAAGGCTCTCGAAGTACAGCTCGTGCAGGAGGGCACCGTCGTAGTTGAACGTCTCCTCAAGCTTGAGTTCCCTCAGCTCGCTGTAGTTCTGGTTCGCCTTGCTCCTGTCGGCGTTTGGGAGCCTCTCCCATATCTCGTTTAGCTTGTTCACGTAGCCCTTGTAGTGGGTCTCGAAGTGGTACTCTATCTGCTGGTCCGATATCCCGTCAAGTCCCTTGGGTTTCAGCTTGTCCTTTGTCTCCCATTTCTCTGCCATGTTTTCACCGCTCGTTTATAATTTCAACAGGTAAAAAAGTTTCGAGATTTGCAAGACGCAGTGGCCGGAATGAAGATACTATGGTTGTTCAAGTTTACAAATTGTCCCGGCAGGGGGAGATGATGACGTACCCTTGACTCGGGAGTGTACTGCCGGGACAGGTGACCAGTGATATGATATATAAATTATTTATGCCAATGGAAGAGTCAGGCGGGCCCTTCTATTCCGATATGGTCACCTGAAATGGACTGCCCTTCACCCATTTCATAGTAAGTCCATGGCCTGCGGAAAACACGTCCAGCCACGCAGGGCCATGTGAACACGGACTTCCAGCGTCCAAGCCAACAGGCAATCAGGGCCTGGCGAATTCCACTCTTCAGGGGATGGCAGTTCTCTTATGCATTAGGGCACTCAGGCGAAGTCCTCGAGAGGTATCTCCCCCTCAGATCCGTGCCTGCTGACCCTTAACCTCTCGTCTCTCTTCCTGGAAATCCATTCCTCCAGGCTCTCTTCATCCAGGGTTCTGGACCTGGTGACCTCGGCGTTGCAGGTTGAACAGTAGAGGCCTGAATATATGAGTGTGCCGCATATTATGCAGTGGTGCTTGGCCGACATCATGACCGCATACGGTCACACCTAAATTAGTTTACCATCAGGCTGAGCAACTGCGCCACCGAATTTTTCAGTCGTCCCTGTATAGCGTGTCCGTGTCCGCTCCGCCCTCGAAGAAGAGGGACATCTTGCTGTATATGTCCTCGAGTCCCGTGAAGTCCCTGGAGGAGACGGGTATGATCTCGGAAAACATCCCGCTGTCCTGCAGGGCCGTTATCACACCTGAAAGGTAGTCCTTCAGCATCTCCTGCCTCTCCTCGAACAGCGCGTTGCGCAGCTCCTCTGAGTCGTTGAACCACGTCTTGATCTCGTCAAGGTCGTCCTCACCGATGAGGTCGGTCTTGTTCACTATATACAGCATTGGTTTGTAGAACCTCGAAAACACGGAACCGTAGAGCATCATCTGTGAGACAAGGCCGGAGGGCGATGTTGAGAGGACCGCATCGGTGACGAATGCTAGCATGGCCCTGCCACCGGACAGCTTGTCCACAAGCATCGGGCTGCCCTGCCTAAACGCGAAGAGCTCTATCTGGCCCGGCGTATCGAATATAACGTAGTAGTCGTTGAACTCAGAGAGGTATTCCTGCATCTTGTCCACGTTCTCCAGCATAAGGTCAGAAGCCACTATCTGGGCCCCGTTTGGGCCAAGGTTGAATTCAGACATCACGTCCGGTAGCGATATGATCTCCCTCACATCCACATCCGGTTCATACGGCACGAACTCTGACCCGGGGTCCAGGTTAACGACCGCAACGTCGTACTCCTGCTTTATGAACCACTCCTTCAGGGCTCCGCAGAGCGTCGATTTTCCAGTACCAGCTGGGCCTGTAACGAAGAGTGAACCTATCATCGCTACCTTCCCTGGTATGCCTCCAGCCCAATAACCTCTTTCCTCTCCTCCTCTCCGAATGTCCCCTCTATGGTCTTCACAAGATTGTCGATCCTCATCTTCAGGTACCAGGGCAGGTTATATTTCTCCGCCATCTTTATGGTCTCGTCCATGTACTTTACTATGCTGCCCCTGTGAATCGTCAGCGTGAGCTGCGGGTTACCGCAGCGCAGGCACTTTCCCGACAGTGGCACTCTCCTGTACTTGGTGTTGCACTTTGTGCACCTGAACTCCTGGGAGAAGAAGCGGCGGAAGTTCCCGAATATGTCGGGGAGGAAGTGGGACTCCAGGACCCTTGCCGCGACATCATCAACGTCAACCGCCCTGAGCTTCGAAGCTAGACCCAGCTGCATTGATATCTTTTCCTCCATGCTCTCTATTGTCTTGTAAGAGGAGACCTTTACCCCCTCAGATATGTCCCTGGTGTCGTGCGTGTAACCTATGCCGTAGTAGGTTCCATTTTCAGCAATGAACTTCTTGTATGGCTTCATTATGCCCTCTATTTCAGAAGGCATTGCGTGCCTCTCCGCGGCAAGGTAGAACTCCTCAGGGTACTCCCACATGGTATCGAGGTTCATGGCCTCCTTGTCCACCTCATCAGGCCTCAGGTTCACTGTCAGCACTAGGGGCGCATCCATGAGGCCCCCGGTGGTGGAAGGCAGGAACTCCCTGGAGAAGTTAAGGAGGCCATCCATGAGCAGCATGACGCTGTCCTCATCACCGTCGCAGTTCCTCCTCTTGGCCGCGTGGAAGAGGGGGTGTGCATAGCATGCACTTACATCCGAGAACCCTATGATCCTACCAACTATTCCACCTGACGTGTGCGGCGCCAGTCCTATGACCAGGTGCCCAATGAGGTCATCGGCGCTCTCGCACATGTAGTAAGGCTCCATTCCATAGTACTTCACAAGCAGGTCATCTACGAACCTTGCAACCCTGAGCAGGTATTCCGCGGCCTGCCTCGGTATTATTATGTCCTGCGGGTACAGTTCGAGGATTCCGTCACCCCTGTAGCCCAGCTCCTGGAGCCTCTCCCTGCTGACCCCTATCTCCTCTGGCCTGAAGTGTGTTATGGGTATGTCTGTCATGTCGAACCTGGCAGTCCCGTCCTTGTTGGTGGATATGCCGTGGTAGGCCCTCAGGATGCCCTTTTCAATGGGCTCGCACACCCTGTTCCTGGACATGAGCTTCTTGACACCCTTCAGCTCACCTATCTGCTCCAGGTCTATGGAGAGGCGCTCCTCGGCCCTCCTCAGTATCAGGTCTAGGTCCACATCCATCTCCGTGGTCCTCACCGGCGATGTGGTGGAACCGCACTCGGGGCACAGTGGCTGCGGGCCCTGGTAGCCGCATGACCTGCATGACCTTGCCTGTACCTCCACCTTTATTGTCCCGGTCTTGCCTGCGTTCTTGATGGACCTCCTGGTGTCGCCGTAGTTCTCCACAGGGAACAGCACGTGCACCATGGGTTTCATCTTCCTGTCCCCAGCCTTCTCCGGCCTGCCCATCCTCGCCCCCACCCTGGTGGGTGCACGTGGCTTTATCGCTATTCCGGATGCCCTGTTCACGCACTCAACAGCGTCCTTTCCCTCGATCTCCCCGAACTTCTCCACCGAACCTCCAGAGATCCTGAGGCCCATGGAGTAGAAGAGTGCGAACGCGTCCCTGACAAGGATGCCCCCTTCCACCTTCCTGAATTCAACACCGAGCTTCACCAGGGTATCTTCAGCCCTGGCATCCATCAGGGCATCCTCTCCAGATACCCTGGAGGCCATCGCCAGGTCCCTGAGTTCCCTGAGCTCATCTACGCTGATATCGTGCCAGAAGTAGTCCCATGCGGGGTGCAGTGGGACCCCATACCTTACAGAGATCTCCACAGCCTCCCTTGAGCCTGGCCTGGATGACACATACTTTGAGAGCTCGGGGAACCTTGAGGCGTATATCCTCCACCACTCAGCTGTGAAAGATGGTGTCTCGAGGACGTGGTTGTTCTCAAGGAAGTCACCGTAGGATATGAGGATCTCCCCGGCATCCGTTATTTCAGTGATCTCATTCTCAAGCATCTTTGCGTCCTCAAGCCTGTCTATGCGCACGTGGTCACCGTTGGAGAGCCTGACCATCGGGCCGTCTATCTCGTCGCAGGGAGTTATTGCCCCGGCTTTGCCAGGCATCTCTAGCTTGAGCTGGGAGCCTATGGCAATGAACTTGTCCATCACGTACATGGTGGCCGGGTTAAGGGAGACGGCTGCAAGGCCAGAGACCCTGGAGCGCCCGTACCTGAGCCTGAACCCACCTGGCCTGCCGGGGTGCGTGAACACCGGCCTGCCCGCTATAAGATCCTTCAGGAACTTCTCTGACTTCTTCTCGCTTGAACCGTCTTCCTTCTTGCCCGTCAGCTGGGAGAGGAAGTTCCACTCCTCCAGCCTCAGGGCATTAGTGTACTTGAGAACTTTCTTTGCCTTCTGGATCAGGCCCTCGCAGAGCACAAGGCACATCCCTCCTCTTATCCTGTTCGTCCTGATCCTCTTCATGTCCCTGTGGCCGGAGACCTCTTCCTCCTCACTGCCCTCGCCATCGATGCATATGGGGGAATTCTGTATGACCAGCTTGATCTCCTCAGCGGTTGGCATGTACTGGAGGTGCTTCACGCGGTTGTAGGCCTGTACCTCCTCTATGTAGCGCTCAATCTCGTCCTCGGTGGGCAAGAACCTCCCGATGCCGAGCTCCCTCCTCACCACATCACCTATCAGGACACTCAAAGCCTGCGCGGTGCCACCGGCTCCCCTTATGGGCCCAGCATAAACGATCCCCGCGTAAGTGCTGCCGTCATCGTTCTTTGATATGTACACGCCGCCGATGCCTTCAAGAGGAGCGACAAGGATGCCCTCTGTGAGTATGGCAAGGCCTACCCTGACGGCCTTGTCCAGTGCAGCCTCTGTCCCCTGTCCTGACAGCCTGGATGCCACACGCCTCGCCATCTCTATGGCTACCTCTTCCCTGCTCATCTTCTCCCCGAGCTCCCTTATCTCCGCCGCTATGCCAGGGATCGAGATGAGCTCCTCCACTCTGTCCGCCATATCTGAGGCCAGGGGGATCTCAACCCTGTCGGTAACGTCCCTACCCTGTGAACGGGCCCTCTGGGCAAGGTCATAGCACTCCCTGACCTTCCTCTCTATGTTCTCCCTGTAAGCCGAAATGGGATCCTCATGGTGGGACAGAAGCATGGTGGCAAATAGCGGTAGTGTGGATAATAATGTTGTGCATGCTGAGAATATCACACTGCTGTGGGTTGCTTGGGGAGTAAGGCCAGGCTGGCAGACAACTCTTTTTGCATGCAGGTGGCGGCCTGGAGGCTGGACTTCATGCTGTGGGAACCCACGATCCGTAGAGGCAAGGGGCCGTCCTAGCCATGAAAGTGGGGTCCGGGCTTGCCCTCCCTTCCTGTGCAGTGCTGGGTGCCCGAATCAGCCAGGCACCTCTGAGGCACATGTCCACGCCCTCACTGGGGGATGTGCGTCAGGAATATCCTGTGATAGGGCTTGCCGTTAAGGATCTCGGCCCCGGAGTGGGTCACGCTCTTGAAAGCCTCGCTTTCAACGAATTCCCTGAAGGCATCAACGCTCTCCCAAGTGCTCAGTATCAGGTACTGGGAGGAGTCGACCTCCCTGTAGAGCTTTGCGTCCTTGATACCTTTGCCGTTTTCCTTAAGGTACCTGAGCACATCAGAGAACTGCCTTTCAAATTCACTCTCATGGCCTCTCTTCACGTCGTAGAAAAAGCCTATGTTGACGATTTCTTCGCTCATCGCCTGCCCCCATTTAAGTAATGGATATAATGGATAAAAGTGTAACGAATATCTGTACGGCAAGGCAGCTTCAGGCATGGTGAGCGCAGACGAATCCTGTTCATATATGTGAATGCAATGGAGGTTATATGACAACAATCAAGAGCGCTGTCATGTCTGTAATATCAAGCGACCCCACTTACTCCATGATAGTGAGCAGCGGGCTCTGCAATTACACAAGCATGGCGAAGAGGATACAGAGGACTGTGGAGGTGATGCTGGGCCGCCAGGTGAACCTCAATTCCATAACTAAGGCCCTGACCCAGATACGCATTGAGCCCAGGTATGTCAACATTTTCGGAATAGTTTCTCAGGCAACGCTCTGGGCGGAGTACGGCCTGAACGAGTTGCAGTGCGGCCTGAACGACAGGCTGCCGGAGGGTTCGCTGCTCGTTGTCAGGAGGGACGGTTACTATACCTGCCTCTGCAAGACAGGTGAGCCCGGTAAGATCGCGCTCATAAGGATCAGGACGCCGAAGGAGGCCTCCAACACTCCTGGCCTCTCGCTCTTCATAACTGAATACCTCTATCTCAACGGTGTGGAGTTCAGCAACATTTACAGGCTTGGCAACGAGATCTGGATAACATCAGATTCCGAGAACGCGGGCAGAATACTTTCCATACTGAGCGACATGATATATAGGTCACAGCACTGATTTGAATTCACAAATATGATTTATTTTTCATGAATGGGAAACATTAATCTATCTGAGAAAGATTAGCGGGTATGTTTCCAATTGAATACGCCTTCGCCGTGGTTTCAGGCGTACTTGTGGGTTTCAGCCTGGGGCTAATAGGTGGTGGCGGATCAATACTCGCCATTCCTCTCTTCATATACTTCGTTGGGATAGACAACGTTCATGCGGCCATAGGAACAACCGCACTGGCTGTGAGCCTGAACAGCTTCTTCAACTTCACCCAGCACCTGCGCCTCGGCAACGCTGATCTGAGGATCGGCTCCATATTCGCCGGCATCGGCGTGGCGGGCGTCCTGGCGGGGACCACCCTGGGCCTGATCACACCGGGCAGTTCCCTTCTCTTTTACTTCAGCATTGTGATGGTCGGCATAGGCATTTACATGTTATTCGAGAGGAGGAGGGAGAGGCAGGGTGCCGGAGGCAACAGGTATGGCAGGATATCCCTGTCTTCCCTGGTTGCTGGGTTCGCCTCTGGGTACTTCGGAATAGGTGGAGGTTTCCTCATCGTGCCCTCCCTCCTGTACTCTTCCAGCATTGGCATGAACAGGACTGTGGGGACCTCCCTTCTGGCAGTGGGGACTTTCGGCCTTGTAACAGCAATAAGGTACGGAATAGCAGGCTACCTCTACCCAGTGATCGCTATCCTATATGTGGCCGGCGGCATAATCGGGGGTCTTGCTGGAGCCAGGCTTTCGAAGAAGACGGACTCCAGGAACCTCAAGAGGGCCTTCGCGGCTGTGATAATCGCAGTTGGCATATACCTTGCAGTAAGCAACTTCCACCCCTAGTGGAAGTAGCCCAGGTAATTAAGAACAAGCATGGCTATCGCCGAGGCAAAGATAAGGAGTCCGGCGACGGCCTCCTTTTCAGGCAGGCCTATGTTGAGTGCCCTCTTCAGGCCTCCAGCACCCCCGATTTCCCTGAGACGGGCAGCATGGGTGTAAATGAACTTTAAGTAGCCCTCCGCCAGGTAGGAAAGGGTCGAGACCTTCTGTCCTATATAGAAGAAAGCCGCCAGGGCCAGCACATATGAAACCACTATGAACGTGTTACCTAGCTTCTGTCTCTGCGGGGGCATTTTGAGATGGCATGCTAAACATGTCTAATTAATCTTTCTAGCAGTATAATTTATGAAAGAGCATTCATGCATGTGAAATTCTAATAGAGTGAAAGCATACACCGGCATGCGCATAGTCGTGGTGGGGGGCGGGGCTGCCGGGATGGCCGCAGCCTCGAAGGCCAAGAGGGTATCCCCACATGCAAGCGTAACTGTGCTGGAGGCGGGACGCTTTGTGTCCTATGCAGAGTGCGGCATGCCCTACTACCTCCAGGGCATTGTCAAGGATCTGGAGGATCTCCTCCACTACCCCGTCACCGAGTTCACGCAGAGAAGGGGGATAGATGTCAGGACAGGTTGTCGCGTAACTGAAATAGACACAGGGAAACAGGTGGTGAAGTCCCAGTGCGGGGACTTCCCGTACGATAGGCTGATCATAGCCTCAGGGGCCTCCCCTGTGCTGCCGCCCGAACTCTCCTCGCCGGACGTGCACACCCTTAGGAGCATGGAAGAGGCCTCATCAATAAAGGCATCGATGAGGCCCGGATCTGAGGTAGCAATAGTTGGAGGCGGCGTCCTCGGGACCGAGCTTGCGTCAGCCCTCTCGGAAGGCGGGTTCCGTGTGACGCTCGTGGTGAGGAAGCACAGGCTCATATCCGCCCTCTCTGAGGAAGTATCGGCACTGGTAGCTGCCGAAATGGAAGGCCGGGTGAAGATACTCTGGGACACAACCGTGGCCTCTGTGGAGGGCAAGGGCGGCCAGAAGCTGCTCGAGACCAGCTCAGGGCAGGTCAGGGCCGATGTGGTGATTGCAGCCACGGGAGTGAGGCCCAACTCCAGGATCGCCTCAGATGCAGGCATCCAGACAACGGGCAGCGGTGCGATCAGGGTTGACGAGAGGTGCCTGACATCCGAACCGGGTGTATATGCTGCGGGTGACGTGGCAGCCTGCAGGGACCTCGTCACCGGTGACTACGGGTGGTTCCCACTCGCACAGGTGTCCAACAAGATGGGGAGAGTGGCCGGGGCAAACGCTGCCGGCGGTGAAATGAGTTTCCCAGGGGCCCTGGGGACAACCCTGATCAGGATATTCGGGAAGGAGCTTGGCTTCACGGGGCTTACTGGCCAGAGGGCAAGGGATGCTGGCTGCAAGTCCGTGCACATAACTGCGGGTTCCAGGGCGAACTATTATCCCGGAAGGGAGAACGTGGATTTCGTCCTCCACTACTTTCCCGATGGCAGGGTGGCAGGTGCTGAGGTGTTCGGAGGTCCTGGGTCGGCCTGGAGGCTCAATGCTGTTGCAGGTCTCATCTCGAGGGGCTCCAGGCTTGAAGACCTCTTCTTCGCAGACTTCGGCTACTCCCCGCCCTTCGGCCCCGTGTGGGACCCGATAGTGATAGCGGCCAGCGTGGCCATGAGGGAATAGGATGAGGAGACATCTTCCTTACTACCTGATACTCATACTATCAGCGGTAGCCTTCAGGTCCACAAACAACATGGTGTTCACCACAGTGCCACTCCTGGGGCGCTACGACCTTTCCTTCACAAGCTTCCAGGTGGGCCTCATAACTGCCCTGATCTATCTCTTCACTGCCCTGTCCTCAACGTTCCTGAACGCCAGGCTCACTGGCGGTGCCAGGCGTCGGGCGCTTATCGCCTCATCGTCAATCATACCTGTCAACCTGGCTCTACTTTACTTCTCTTCCTTTGCCACAGTCTGGGCTTTCTCCGCTCTCTTCGGCTTCCTGTCAGGCATGGTCTTCCCGAACCTGAACGCCAGTGCTACCGCGCAGGGGGATGCCAGGCAGGTGGAGAGGCAGCTGGCCATATTCAGCGTCGGCCTCAGTGTTAGCCTTGTGCTTGGACCATCCCTCGAGACGTACCTGCTCTCCCTCCTCACATACAGGGAGATATTTGTCTCCTTCATACCTCTGGCCGTCCTGACAGCCATAGTTTCGACGAGGGTGTCGTTCCCGAAGGGAGGTGTGGAGAGCACAAGGATGCAGGGAGGGCTCTCGCCTGGGTTGATAGCCGCCATACTCACTGTTACCTCGTACTCCGTGCCATTCGTTGTCCTAGTTGCCTTCCTCCCGATATACGCGATATCCGTGGTGCATGTGCAGAGGACACTGGCATACTCCCTCTTCGTGTTCTTTTTCCTCACCTCCTTTGGCATGCGCCTCTACCTCTCCTTCAGGCCGGTGAAAGTGCTCACCGTACCGGTGGTGCTGTCCACATCCCTCACTGTGGCAGGCCTGTTGATGCTATACCTGGCACGGGATCTGGCCGGGATAATCGCCAGCGCTCTGGTGCTGGGCATACCCCATGGGCTGAACTTCCCCATGTCTACCATAATGCTCTCAAGGGGAACTGGCCTAAGCGAGAGGAACGTAGCTTTTTCATACTTCTCAGCCTACAACAACATAGTCCAGGTCGTGACAGGCCTGGCCTTCGGCTACATCGTCTCAGCGCTCGGCTACAGGTTATCGTTCCTCATCCTGACCGCTGCGGTGGGGGCCCCGTTCCTTGCCTTCCTCATACTCTACGTGAGGCCGGGGGCATACTTCCTCTCGGGGCAAGGGCCAGGTGATACAGGACTGTAATACACTTATATATACATGCAGCAGCTACACTCATCCATGTTCTCCAAGGACCCATCAGAGCTGGTAAGGAAGGAGCCATTCGACAGGGAGGAGACTGTTAGGTCGATAAGGCTTGCAATGGCGGCGGAGATAGACGCCATAAACTTCTACCTGCAGCAAGCAAGGCACATACCGGAAGGGCCGTTCAAGGCAGTGCACGAAGACATAGCCAGGGAGGAAATAGCGCACTTCGGTGAGTTCATGAGGCTCCTCCTGGAGTATTCGCCAGAGGATTTCAAGAGGATGGCGAGTGGCTGGGAGGAGGCATCACGCCTCATAGGTAAGGCAGAGAACTTTCCGTTTCAGGAGAAGGGCAGCGGCGGTTCAGGGGAGGCACAGGGTGGTGTGGGTGGCAGGCTCTTCCCGATGTTCCGGGAGGTCGAGTGGAAGGAGGAATCTGTCCAGGACCCTGAGGACGCGGGCAAGGTGCACCAGCTCAGCTTCCTGACACACCAGGTCGAGATAAGGAGGGACCTGAGGGAAGAGGTCGCCTCTGCGGTTCTGGGCAGGGAGGAGAGGAAGTTCAGTATGGGGCTAAAGAAAGAGATACTGGTGTCGCACCCACTCTCGCCCTGGAACAGGTCGACACATGTCAGGACGGGCCAGATAGGGCAGGCAGGCCAGATCTCAAGCGACATAATAACGGGCATAGATAGGTTATCGTCAGAGGGCTACGATGGAGACCTCGGACTCATAGTGAGCCCGGAGGCCATGAAGTCCATGAACAGGGAGATCGGTGGCACAGGTGTCCTGGAGATTGATGTGGTCAGGCCATACTTCAGGAGCATCGTCTTCACCCCCGTGCTGGAGGGCCTCTCCGCAATGGTGGTCCACATCCCATCCGTAAGGGTGCTCGTCAGGATGCCGCCGGAGACGGAAAAGAGGGTTCTAGACGCCTCGAAGTGCCTTTACATGATGCACTCCAAGCTGGCCCCGATGACAGACTACAGCGGGGCAGTCGCAAGGCTCCAGTGGAAGGACTGAACCCAGGATGCGGGTGAGCTGGCCATGTCGGCACGCCTCAGGAGGCAATCCAACTGTAATGCCAGAGGGACAACCATGATGATGTGCATCCATCCCCTGCAGTGGTGGCAGGGATCGGAGATACATGCCATCCAGTTCCACGGGAATGGGCGAGCGAATATGGAGCCACATCCATCAGAAAGGCTTCAACGCACCGCGTTGAGGTAAGAACATCCCCTTCGGTGAGGGTGATAGGTTGCCGCCTCCTGTGGGCACTTTCATGGTTACTGGAGATCGGGCATAGCCACGCCGTGCAGGCTGTAGAGAGGGCTCCAGGCTGTGAAATATAGCCTGATGGCCTCATGAACGGTATACCGTGCCCTGGCCTGTCCTGCCGAAACCTGATCCCTGTGGCGGGAAAGATGTTCAGTAACGCCACTGCCGCCAGTAGCCCGAGGAAAAGCCCCTCCGGAACAACCGCGGTGGAAGGTGAACACAGTGTTCGTAGTGCCCGGTAACGCGCGATGGTGCGGCAGGATGGTAGCACAAGGCATCCAGCGCCGGTAAAACATCTGCAGCCAGCAACTCAGAGGCACCCCCATTGCCTGGAAGGCGATCTCGCCTAGGGCGTTCCTGACGACCAGGGCGGATATCCTGCAGGTCTGCACGGTCGCCACGAGCTCAAGGCCTGTCAGCCCGATGACCACAGTTACGTAAATATGATAGCTTCCAATACCAGAAATTCGGGGAAACACTGCTGTGACCAATATAAGTAGGGCCATTTCCACTGGGGATTCCTCCCTTGCATCCATTCCATCTCTCTCTGGCTCCAGTCCGGCAAACCCTGGAGAAGGAGCCTGTGTTTGTGCAAGTCCTTCAGATCCAGCAGGGTGTACCGTGTTATGACAGGCGGTGGCTTTTATCACCTCCCCGGGCTGAATATAAATCTGATGATCGATAATAGTGTCCCATGTTTTAACTGTGGTTTTACTCAGTTTCCTCCTGTACGAAAGGATCGTAACATTCCTACCTGATAATCTTAAGCATTGGCCCAGCAATTTCGGAAGCCCCAGTGAAGCCGGTGAATTTCTCTTTACGGGCCTTACCGGATCTCCCCCAACGTTATCCGTGACACTGAAAACATGTTGCAGGTGAAGTATCTCTAAGATTGCACCCAGAGTTCGGTACGCCTAATGGAGCGAGATGGACGTATTTTACCTGATCGTTTCATAATCATGAGTATCTGCATCTCCCAGAGGCCACGTACCTGGAAACACGAAAAATTTTAATCATGCTTGTTAATAACAGGCATATGGCATTCCCGCCCTGCTCCATGATTCTCACTACAGGCACAGCGGGAGCCATTATTATCCACTGAACCCCATGGAAGGTGTTTAAATGGTGTTCTCCTCTCTGAGGTGTATAGACTGTGGCCATATGTATGGCATCGACAGGAGCAGGTACAGGTGTGACAGGTGTGGTGGCCTCCTTGAAGTCACGCATGAGTTCGGGGACCAGTTGTATGATTTCAGGAAGAGGGGCGTGTGGAAGTACAGGTACCTCATCCACCCGGCCCTACCGGAGAGCCTCACCGTGAGCAGGAACGAGGGCGCCACCACCATGTACAGGAGCGACAGGGTGAGCCAGTATGCCGGAATCAGCCTGCACCTGAAGCATGACGGCGAGAATCCCACGGGCAGTTTCAAGGATCGCGGTATGACAGTTGCGGTCTCAGAGGCCCTGAGGCTGGGAATGAAGAGAACTGTATGCGCATCCACAGGTAACACCGCTGCCTCCGCGGCATCTTACAGCGCAGTGGCTGGAATGGAGTGCACGGTCTATGTCCCTGCTGGCAAGGTCTCCCAAAGCAAGATGGCACAGACGCTGGCCTACGGTGCCAGGGTTGTGGAGGTGGACGGCACGTTCGACAATGCGCTCGAGGAATCACTGGATCTTGTCGAGGACGGAAGCTACACCCTCAACTCCATAAACCCGTGGCGTGTGGAGGGCCAGAAGACAGTGCTCTACGAGATCCTCGAGTGCATGAGCGACGTGGACATAATATCAGTCCCGGCGGGAAACCTAGGGAACACATCAGCCATAGGCAAGGCAATAATGGAGCTCGACACCCTTGGCCTCCTGAAGAAGGTTCCCAGGCTTGTCGCTGTACAGGCAGAGGGAGCAGCCCCTTTCTACAGGATGTGGGTGGAGCACTCGGAGTCCATATCGAGGGTCGAGCCAGTGACAGTGGCCTCAGCAATAAGGATAGGTAACCCGGTGAGCTGGAAGAAGGCCAGGAGGGCCATAGAGTACACATCTGGAACGGTCGTATCTGTCTCCGATGAAGAGATACTCGAGGCCAAGCGGTGCATAGACAGGGCAGGCATCGGTTGTGAGCCCGCCTCTGCAGCCTCTGTTGCGGGGATACGGAAAATGGTGCAGGAAGGGGAGATATCGAGGGATGAGCGTGTTGTGGCCATACTCACGGGAAACCTGTTGAAGGATCCCATGTCACCCGTCGGAAACAAAGTTTAAGTATTTTAGTAAAATGCTAAACTATGGATTATTTAACTAAAAAAGAGCGTGACTGTTTAATCACGATCAAGGAATCATCAAACGGTCCTTTCCCAGTCAAGCTCAGTGAGATTGCGGAGAGGATGCAGGTGAAGCCCCCCACTGTGTCGGATCTGCTCAAGAGGCTCCTCGATAAGGGCCTGATCACAAAGAAGGGCGGGATGGTCATACTGAGCAGGGACGGTGAGGAGGCATACAGGGACATAACCCTAGTTCACAGGGCAATGGAAACGCTGCTCTTCAGGGCTGGCCTCTCGAAGGAGGAGGCATGCAGGGAGGTCAAGGAGTTCGACTACCTCATGAGCAGGGAGACTGCGGAGAGGATACTTCACCTCATGGGCGACCCTGACACTTGCCCACATGGGCAGCCTGTTGTTGTGAAGGAATGAAGACCACTAAATCCAACATTTATGCCGTGTTCCTTATAATTTAAGTCAGGTCTAGCTGATATTTATATTACTGCCCATATTGGTATTTCGTGAAAGGGGCCGGCCGCAGATGCACACTCCTATTCGGGATGTTGGCCATCTTAGTGGTGGCGTCAGCGGCGGCTATCCCATCACAGGCGGAGGTTGAGGCTTCAGCCGCTGTCATGGCTGAGGGGGTTCATGTAGCCAGCCCGCTGGCACTGGACTTCAATACCCAGTACGGGTGCTGCGGCATTTCATGGAAGCCGTTTGGGGGAGCCATTTACGGCAACACCGAACTGCTCGGTGGCGCACTGACAGTGAACCTTACTTGCCTCGGCGGAGACCTCTGCCTCCCAGGCATTCTCTTTCTTGACAATGTGAATGGCCTCCCGGGGCAGTTCTACATCCTATACGGGGTAGCAAACAGCACACAGTCAAACTGGGTATACGTGAACGCCACTTCTTCCAGCCTGCCCTTCAACGGTTGGAGTGAACAGAACATGAGTGAATCGGGGCCATACCCACTTTACGCTTCTGCCGGCTCCACCAATTACATTGACCTCTGCATATCAACACCTGCAGGCTGTGGCCAGGCACCATCCATCACGGTGTACGTTTATGTGAATGCAACGCTGGGCAGCAGCTGAGGTTCTCACATCCAGTGCTGTCATCAGGCCCATAGTTGGGGAGAATCCTGCTCGGTCACTGATCTTAAAAGCTGGGTGAAACCCCTGCGCCTGCAGGTCATCTCTTGCGGCCTGAGGCTGTTCAGATGGAAACGTGTCACAGGCCATTACCGTGGAATTAAGCGGGGAGCGCTCCCTGGTCCTAAAACCAGCACGGAAATGCATGTTTCACGGGCATGTGTCCACAGATGATATGTATTTTTATTTCACAAAACTTAACAATGCAGTGCCGCTGGTCTCGTTGATACGGTTTGTTCCACATCACCTCTCTCCTGCATGCTGCCCCGGAAATGCTGATCTCGCTCTTCCTGGTCTACCTTATGGCGGAAACCCTGATGGCCTCAGGGCTCCACAAGCATTCCAGGGTAAGTGAGAAATTCATAGTGAAGGGCCGGCTCAAGAGGGATTCAGGTTCTGTGGCCACATGCCCACTCATCACGGGCCAGGGGTCAGACCTGGCACTGCTTGGGATAGTAATGCTATCCGTCTCCACATTCATCCTGGTATTCCTGGGGCTGTCGGGTGACAGCACCCTCTACGATGTTGTGCCCCTCATCTCGGGCAAAGCTGGTTTCATAGTCTACGGCCTTGTGGTGATATCATACGCACTGGCAGTGGTAGCCACCTTCTTCATTGTGGTGGTTGGAAGCAGAGTGAAGAAGGTGGTGGGCCTCTTCTGTTCGGGCCTCTGCACCTACATCGCTTTCCGCACCCCATCGCTTGGCTGGATCCTACACATCCACGCACCCTCGACCTTGATTTTCGCCATCATTTACTTCTCAATCCTTATGTCGTTGTTGATGTCCTATTACGTCTGGTGGGTCGTCAAGCCGGAACGCGTTGTGAGGCTATCAGTTGCTTCTTCCGGTATCTCTTACGCTTTGCTTGCCGCGCTGTCAATCTACAGGTTCATCTGAAAGGCCAATATCTGTAACGGGAAACACCATTCAGCCTGGTTATCCATTCACCGGTCAGCGCTGGGCAAACGGCCGCGCTCATACTGTTAAAATTATAAAAGAGGATCATCCACTATTATATAAATACTGTTAAATCGTGAGTTGCAGCTAACTAAATAATATCCACTCGAATAGCTTATCGAGTTGATCATATCTGTCGTCTGACTGCGGTTATTTCTTCAGGGAAAACGGTGAACTGGTCTTCAGAGGTGATCTCTGGAGGGTCTCGAGGGAGAGGACGGCAAGTGTGGGAAATGTGAGGATAAGGTTCAGGCTGGTCCTTGAGTCCGGTGGGCAGTGCAAGATGCTGTTCCAGGAGCTCACAGGAAACAAGCAGGACAGGCTGGCGCAGATCACAACGGCCATAATGCTGAACTCAATGGGTGGAGGCGCCAGGTTCTGCCTGGTGGCCAGAAAGCACATATCCCATGAGGAGAGGAGCATAATAAAGAGCAACGGCATAGTGCTGGCTTCCAAGATCGGTATCATCCCGAACGACGGGGACGTTGTGTGGCTTTTCGGCTCGGAGAATAGGTCCAAGTTAAAAAGGCGGCAGAGGGCAGAGATAGTGCAGGAAATACTCAGCCTCCTGTGTGACCACCCATGCCGGATCACGGAGATCGTCAGGAAATGCAACCTGAACTATGAGAGCGCTCTCTCTATGCTGGAAAGGCTCAAACAGAGGGATATGGTCAGGATAACTGAGGACGGCGGAGTGAAGAGGGTCAACATCACAGAGAAGGGCATAACAACGCTGAACCAGATGCTATCGGGGCGTTTTGACTTCTTTGGTTAGAAAGATGCACGGACTTCAGTTCTGGGCCCTCCTGTTCATACCCCTGGCAATACTAGTCTCAACACAGGTGGCCGGCCACATCCTCAGGGCCGGAATCAGCGATGTCTCCCGCACTCTTGAAGCTGCCATGGAGGATGTTGGTAGGTATACGAGGGTTGTATTTGCTGAAACCCTGGTCAGGTTCTTCTCTGACAGCAATGCCAGCACTGTGGTGGGGCGCCTGCTTGATAAGGTCCAGAGGGGCCAACAGATATCCGAGGATGATCTGGAGATGACAATGCAGGCCGTTGAAGACGTATCCGGCCTCTACGAGGCAATGAGGGGGAGCATAAAGCCACTGTTAAGCTACAACAGGATGCTGTACGTCTCCTCACTGATCCCACTCATCGTAACTGTCTACGGAATAGTCCTGTCTGCCGCAACCTCGCTCCTATTCTTCTCATACCTAGGCCAGCTGCCCAGGGGTTTATACAACCTCTCCATAGGGGTCTCCGTGGGCTCAAGCATAGTGTTCAGCGTGCTGCTCGGTTTCCTGCTGGCTGAGGTGCACTTCCTGTACAGGGATGCTGGTGGCCCATCCTGAAACGGAGTCCACCTTCGTGGATACCCTCTTTAACGAACTAATCAGGAAAACTCCACTGTGATCTGGATACGTCGGGTCCGTAAGGGCGGGGGAAGTTAGACATCGCCATCTTAAATCTTAAAGGCCTCTTGCAACAAAATATTTATACTGATGACGCGACTACGTAAGGGTTGAGGATAAGCAGGATCGTTGAGCTGTCAGCCCTGGCCGCCGTGGTGATCTTTGTAGTCGGCGTAACGGTGTATTCAGGTACAATACCGCCAGTGAGCACGATAGCGTCGGAGAGCATGACACACAGCGACTACTGGCAGTACGGGACAATGAACGTCGGAGACATTGTGTTCGTCAAGAAAGTAGACAATGTGCCAGGCTCCGTGATAACGTACGTGGTCGGCAGGGAGAGGAACTATTCGACCTATGGGGAGTACGGGAACGTAGTATTGTACAGGAGTTCAGATGGCCAGACCATCATACACAGGGCTATGTTCTACCTTTCCTGGTCTTCAGGCAGGCCCGTTGTGCAGGGATACCACAACCAGTCGTGGATGACGGTCACTGATAAGTACGTCCTCATAAAGGAAGTGGGCTTTTCACACAGGAACCTTGTTGTCTACATATCCTCCATGGTCAACGAGAGTGGCTTCATAACCGTGGGGGACTTCAACCTGGCCTTCCGCGGGGTCTACAACTCATCGCTTAATGCATATGAAGCGGCAGACCAGAACGTCGGTATAACGAACGCCCCTGTGAACAAGAGCAGTATCATCGGTGTGGCCTTCTGGGACATACCGTGGTTCGGACTCATAAAGCTGAACGTGCTGAAGCTCTACGGCCAGTGGCCGCAATCCAACGAGGTGGCCAAGGATACCTATGACCTCTTCTTCGCTGCAATCCTTGTCATAGTGGTGCTCGCTGCCTTCCCGTACGGGCGGGTCATAAGGAGGAAGAAGTAACTACAGGACGTGGGCAGGCATTGCCAGGGGCTCCATGGAGCATCCACCTTTGTATCTGTGTGTTCCTGTGCCCCCTCACGGTACCTGCAGGGCACCATTCCCATGATATGTAACAATAATCCCTAAATTCATTCAAAACAATATTCCATATCTTTGCTTCCACCCCCTTTTGTATCGTGCAGCAGTAACAGACATGCCCATGAGGGGCGAAGGAGAAAGAGAGAATGAATAGAAAGACCATGATAGCCATTGTCGCTCTGGTGGCAACACTGCTTCCGGCTGTGGCTGTGGCTGACGTGATGGTGCAGGGCTTTGTGAACGGAAACTCCCAGGCTGTGCCAGATGCATTTTACGTGCAGCCAGGATCGAACTACATGCAGGCGCACAGTGCAGCGGGGTTCACATGGATGAGCAAGTCGGTCAGCGAGAGCGAGATACTGGGAAACATAACCCTCGGCTTCATGACAAATGAGACCATATATGAGGTCAACGTCTTGGACGTCAACTTCTCGAGCGGTGCATCCGGCGACTTCAACATTACCGTAACGGTGCCTTCTGGGGTCTCTGGCACAGTGGCATTCCCAGAAGATACAGCCATGTGGGTATCTAACGAGCCGTTCACCCTGAGCTACAGCGGGATCCACTTTGCATCAGGATCTACGACCTATGAGTTTAACCTGGCATCACCCGGTACGACATCGGAAGTCTTCGACAACGTTAACCACAGCACGCACCTGTACATAGCATTCGTAGTGGGTGCCGGCCCGGCGGATGAAAGCTACTCGTTCCTTGTGACGATGAGCCTGCTCTCCTCGTGAGGGCATGGCCCGCCAAATTTTTACCTTTTTAGTTACATTTTTAAATTTAATTTTTCAAACATCTGACAGTAGGGACACCAAGCATCTCTTTTAAGGTTTATGAAAGGCCTTTGTACTTATTTTAATACACGAAATTATGGAATACAGATATTTCAGGGAAATATGGTAGCAGTGAAACTATGATTATGACATTACATTAGTGCAAGGATGCCATGGTTTTCCAGGCCAGGTCACCGCAAACTTGACGTGGGTCTATACCCTCTGCAGAAGTTCCCGGTTCTGAGCGGATGTTTCCTTGGATGATGAATGACTGCATTTAATAGCCACTCACAGTCAAACTCTTCCTGACATCTGCTGCCTCTCTGCTTGCTCGTCATATGGGTACGTCACGTAGAGGCTACTTGCCCTATCGAGCTCATCCATCTCTTCTCTGGTCAGTTTCACGTCCACAGAGCCGATGTTCTCCCTGACCTGCTCGACACTCCTGGCACCTATGATCGGGGAAGTCACTCCCTTCCTGTTCAGGAGCCAGGCGAGGGATACCTGTGCGTCTGTCACCCCCTTCGACTGTGCGATCCGATGCACCGCTTTCAGTACCCTGCTGTAGTAGTCTTCGGCCCCCTTCCAGGGCACGTCTATGCCCCTGGATACCATGCTGCGAAGCCTCGTGCCGTCTGGCACCTCTCCCCCCACCGTGTACTTTCCGCTCAGCACGCCTCCCTTCAGGGGGCTCCACGGCAGGACGGCGATGTTCTCGTGCACGCACAGGGGTATGAGTTCGAACTCTGTGGCCCTGCAGAGCAGGCTGTACTGCGGTTGCAGGCTCACGAACTCACTGAGCCCGTTCTCCCTGCTTATGGAGAGGGCGAGCATGAGCTGCCAGGCCCTGAAGTTGCTCGCACCTATGTGTAGCACCTTCCCCTCGTCCACGAGAGCCTGTAGTGCGGATAGCGTCTCCGAGAGGTCGGTGATGGGGTCCCATGCGTGGACCTGCAGTATGTCTATGTAATCGGTCTTCAGCCTCCTCAGGCTCCCCTCAACGGAGTGCCTTATGTGCTTTCTCGTAAGTCCAACAGAGTTGGGCTTGTCGGAGGTGGCGAACCTCACCTTGGTGGCAACTATGTAGTCCTCCCTGTTCCTGTTGGAGAGCCATTTACCCAGTATCTCCTCAGACCTCCCCTGGTTGTATACATCCGCTGTATCGAAGAAGTTACCGCCGCTTGCCTCGAACTCGTCCATGATCCTGAAGGCAGTCTCCTCCCCGGCATCCCTGCCGAAGGTCATTGTGCCGAGGCAAAGCTCGCTCACCCTTAGGCCTGTCTTTCCCAGCAGCCTGAGCTCCATTCGCATGTATTGAGAGGGGAGGATAACTACTTTTCTTGGGCCCTGGATCCAGAGGCAACACTTTATTGCCACCTGAAAAATCATCACAGGTGGCAGCACGCGTACTGCAGGTCACAGGCACATCGTCAGGGAGCGGAAAGAGCACTGTAGCCATGGCAATGGCGTACCACTTCAGGAAGCTCGGGTACAGGGTATGCCCTTTCAAGGCTGTAAACATGTCACTGAACTCGGTGGTGGTGCACAACGGTGAGATGTCCAGGGCACAGTGGCTGCAGGCCTTGGCCGCAGGCGCAAGGCCAGATGTCAGGATGAACCCCGTTCTCCTGAAGCCTGAGGGCCAGGGCTCGCAGGTCATAGTGAACGGCAGGGCCATGGGAAGGATGGCAGTGAGGGAATACTACTCGTACATCTCATCTGACGGCCTCATGAAGATCCTGGAATCCATCCAGTGGGCCATGGGGGACAGCGACATAGTCGTATCGGAGGGTGCGGGCTCCCCGGCCGAGATAAACCTCCTGAGGTTCGACCTGTCCAACGGCCTGCTGCCGGAGATATCGGGGTGCCCCATAGTCATGGTGGGAGACATAGAGAGGGGCGGCGTCTTCGCGTCCCTCTACGGCACACTGGAGCTCATGCCCCACAGGTCCCAGGTGAAGGCGCTGGTCATAAACAGGATGCGTGGGGACACCTCCATCCTGGAACCCGGCATAAGGCTCCTCGAAGGCCTATCAGGAACAAGGGTTGCAGGCGTCGTGCCATTCTTCGAGTTCAACCTGCCCGGGGAAGACTCCATGGACTACCAGGGGGACACTGGATCGGAAGAGGTGTGCGTGCTGCGTTACCCCCACATGGAGAACTACAGCGAGGTTGACCCGCTCAGGTACTACGGTGTGGGATACTCATACGTGGACCACAGGAATGCAGGCAAGATACTTAACGCAAGGCTGGTGGTGCTACCCGGGTCGAAGCTCGTCTTTGAAGACCTCGCTTACATAAGGAGGCATGGCATCGACAGGCTGATTATGAAGGCCAGGGAGAGGGGCGCCAGCGTCCTTGGCGTATGCGGCGGTTACCAGATCCTGGGGAAGAGCATAAGCGACCCGTCTGCCGTGCAGTCAAGCGGTTCCTTCACCGAGGGCCTGGGACTCCTGGACGTTGAAACGGAATACGCGAAGGAAAAGACAATAAGGGAGGTGGAATATAATATAAGGAACAGCCACCTGACGAGCCAGAGGTACAGGGGATACGAGATACACTACGGGATGGTGAGGAACTTGTCTGAGGAACCATTCCTTGAGACCGATCTGGGGCCAGAGGGAGCGGTGTCCAGGGACGGGGCAGTGATGGGCACGAATGTGCACGGCGTGCTGGAGTCAAGGGAACTCATCGAACACATTCTCGGGAGGAAGGTACCTGTATCCAGTTACATGGAAGGCCTTGAGGCTGAGGTCAGGAGGGTTAGCGAGAGGATACTCTCCTGCCTCGATCTGGACTACATCGAGAGGCTAGTGCTGTGAGCTACCCTTACATAGTCCTGGGTATAACGATACTCATAGGCGCCATCCTCCTGGACATTATCTTCGGGGAGCCGCGGGAGTGGATACACCCTGATAGGATACTTGGCAGGCTCATATCTTATATGGAGCCACCATTCAGGTCTCTCAATGGTGGAGTCGCAGGCGGGTTCCTCCTCGCCGTAGTGTTTATAGCTGCCATCACCTCGGTGGCCTACTTTGTGCTTGCAGTCTCCTCACCCGTGGCCTTCGTCTTCGTGATAGTGGGTATCGCCTACCTGAAGGCTGGTGTATCGGTGAGCAGGAACGCATCCACGGCCAGGCGTGTTGTCAGGCTCCTGGAGAACGGCGAGCTGGAGGCTGCCAGGGATGCCCTGATCGCGTCTGTGAGGAGGGACACCAGCGAGCTGGACACTGGCCATGTGGTCTCGGCGGTGATAGAGATGCTTGGCCAGAGCCTCCTCTACGACGTTTTCTCCCCACTCTTCTTCTTCGCCATCTTCGGCCCAGTGGGGGCACTCTTCGTGAAACTCGTCGTGACACTCGACAGGAGGATGGGCAAGAGGAACAAGAGGTACTTCGAGTTCGGCAGGTGGGCCGCGATAATATCGACTGTCGTGAACTACATCCCGGCCAGGATCGCCGGCTACATGACGCTGCTCGGCGCCGAGTTGCTGAACTACAGGATACCGAGGCTGTCACTGAGGTCAGTGAGCAGGCTCGTCGAGAGCGTCAACTCTGGCTGGACCATGGGTGCAATGGCAGTTGCAATGAACATCAGGCTGGAAAAGATGGGCTCGTACATACTCAACGACGACGGCTTCGAGCCCGGCATAGGTGACATAAAGAAGGCCATAAACATATATTACATGACGGTCTACTCCTCTATAATACTCATAGTTATACCCATAATGATCATCGTATTCCTCGGTACATCAGCTCTGTGACCACATCTTCCACCAGGTCCTGTAGGTATTCCCTTACCTGGACGGAACCGAGAAGCCTGGAGATAAGGGGAACCCTGGGCTCGAACCGCCTGACCTTCATCCCTGAACCCGTGGCGGCCCTGAGTTCCTCCAGGACCTTTTCCTTGCCCGCTATGCCGTCTATGAGCCCGAGCTCAAGGGCCTCCCTTGGGCTGAACACCCTGCCGTTTATGGTTTCGTCGATCCTCTCAGGCGGTATTTTCCTCCTCGATATGACATCATCCCTGAACCTCGAGAATATGTCGGAGAGGACCTTCCTGTATATCTCCCTGGCCTCATCGTCCGCGGGGCTGAATGGAGATAGCATGTCTTTGTATTTGCCGACCTTCGTCACGTTCACATCTATGCCTATGCGTTCCAGGAACCTCCTCACGCTGGGGTTCACGCTTATGACGCCTATGGAGCCCACAAGCGAGGTCTCCATCGCGTATATCTTTGTGCAGGCACAGGCGAGCCAGTAGCTCCCGGATACGCCCAGGCCCTGTATGAATGCATACACGGTCTTTTTAGAGGAGAGCGAGGAGAGGGCATCGTAGAGTATCTGGCTTGCTGTGGCATCCCCTCCCTCCGAGTTTATCGTGACCAGGACGCCACCAACCCTCCTCCTTGACCTGAGGTAGCGGAATATCGGCACGTAGTTCCTAACAGACCTGTCAGTGATCCTGCCGTAGAAGCTCACCTCAGCAACGTACACGATTAGAAAGTGGGAATTGGTATGAAAACCTTGAGATCAGAGCATCATGGAGAGCCTCTGGTCGATCTCCATGGCTACCTTCACCGGATCGCTTGCCTGGTAGATCTTCCTGCCAACGATGACGTAGTCCGCACCGGCCGCCACCGCAGAGACCTCATCGCCTCCCTGGGCGCCTATGCCGGGCGATATTATCTTCATGCCCCCGGCGCGTGCCCTTATCTGGCGCAGGACGGCCTCGTTGTTGCCCGGGGCCACGAAGCCGTACACCCCGGCCTTCATGGAAATGTCGATAAGCATGTCATGGAACCTGTTGAGCAAATCCGAGGCCCCGGGGTGGGACATGGCAACCACAGAGAAGACCTTCATGTCTCCTGCTGCTTCAACCACGGCCCTCAGCGAATCTTGGCCAACGAAGCTGTGTGCTATCACACCCCATGCGCCCAGTTCCCTGACCCTCTCCACTATGAGCCTGTTGGTGTTGGGTATGTCTGCAAGCTTCAGGTCGCATATCACCCTCGAAAACCTGGATATCTCTCTTATTATCTGCGGCCCTGCGTGGAGAATGATGGGCCAGTTGACCTTTATGGCAAAACAGTGGGGAGAGATGTCCTGAGCCATACGTAGGGCCCTCCCCACATCTACCAGATCCAGCGCGAGTATAAGCCTGCTCCCATCGCTCATTTCCCTGGCATTGCTCTGCCTTAATTATTTATTTCACTATGTCCACCGGTGTCTCATCCTCTCCGCTGACGAGCATCTTCCTCAGGTTCTTGGCGTCCTCAAGCGTCTTTATCATGTACGGGGACTTGACGCCTGTTAGGAGCAGCAGGACCCTGAGCCTGCTGCCCATGGACGGGTCGACAGCAGTGCCAAGGATTATGTTCGCGTCCTTGTTTATCCTCCTCTGTATCTCTCTCGTGGCGGTCTCCGCCTCTGCGAGGGTTATCGAGCCCCCGACTATCCTTATTATGCACCCCCTGGCATCTGATATGTCTGTGTCTATTAGGGGTGAGGAAATGGCCATCTCCAGGGCCCTCAGAGCCCGGTTGTCGCCCCCGTCGACCTCCCCTATCCCGATGAGGGCAACTCCGCCGTCCTTCATTACAGTCTTCACATCCGCATAGTCTATGTTTATCTCCCCGGTCTGTGTGATCATCTCCGTCAGGCCCTTCATGGCCTCGCCGAGGAAGCGGTCGGAGAACGCAAAGGCCTCGTCCAGTGGCTTCTTGGGGACATGTTTCAGGAGGAGGTCGTTTGGAATCGCTATCAGGGTGTCGGAGTACTGCGAGAGCTTTTCCAGGCCCTGGAGCGCGTTTTCCATCCTAATCCTCCCCTCTGAGGTGAAAGGAAGCGTAACGGTGGAGATGACCAGCGCGTTGGCGTCCTTTGCAGCCTTCGCCACAACCGGTGCTGCACCCGTGCCCGTGCCACCGCCCAGTCCACAGGTTACGAACACTATGTCACACCTCTGCACTATCTTCTGTATGTTCGGCAAATCCTCTATAGCCGCCTCCTCACCTATGGATGGTATTGCACCTGTGCCAAGGCCCCTGGTCTTGTTCTTGCCTATCAGCATCTTCTTCGGTGCGTTTATCTCAAGCAGGTGGGACGCGTCTGTGTTAATTGCTATCAGGTCGGCACCCGTGACACCCTCCTCAGCCAGCCTGCTTATGGTGTTCGAACCTGCGCCGCCGCACCCTATGATCTTTATCCTGACCCGAAGCCTGTTCGCGATCTCCTCTATCTCCCTCTCCTCCGGGGACACGTAGTTTTCCGAAGCCTGCACCTCGCCAGGACTCCCATCCTCTGCGGATCTTACAAGTAGGCCAACGCTGTCAACCATATGTCAGACATAATACTGCTCAATATATATAATAATTTTGTTACATTCCCCATCAAATGCGAGCCCCTCAAAGAACCTTTTAGATACAGTTTTAACCGCCCCGGTGATTATGCCGCATGGCCGGGCAGGAAAACATCAGGAAGAACCGCCTCATCATGTGGTACTCCGCCTTCAGGGGATTCTACGACAGGAGGAGGCCGGAGGACTACGACTTCATCTCAAGGTTCCTATTTTCGGCGAGGAGCGTGATCCTGGTCATATCAGCGCAGGCAGCGATCATATCTGGCATCCTCTCCTACATCTACGGCGCGTTCAGTGTCCAGAGGTTTATCCTGGTCTTCTTCGGTTTCCTGATAGCGCATGCCCTGAGTAACCTGTCCAACGATTACTTCGGGTATGTCCGCGGGGACGACACCCCGGACTCACCGCGCCGCATGTACACGATACACCCTATAGCTGACAACATCCTCTCCAGGGAGGAGGCGAGGCTCTCCATAGTCCTCTTACTCCTGGCAGGGCTGGCAATAGCCGGTGCCCTGACATACATGTCGGGGATATACACACTGGCATTCCTCGCAGCTGGCCTGGCACTCCTCTTCCTGTACGATGCCGCACCGAAGCCCCTGAAGTATTACGGCCTCGGTGAGGTAGCGAGCTTCCTCGCCTGGGGCCCGGTGATGGTCTCCGGTGGCGTCTATGCAATAACTGGCCACTTCTTCTATCAGTCGGTGCTTGTGGGCACCCCGTACGGCCTCGGTGTCATGAGCATACTCTGGGGGAAGCATGTAGACCAGGAGGAATACGACAGGTCCAGGAAAATAAGGACTATGCCAGTTCTCCTTGGCGGGAGGAGGGCCCTGTACGCAGGGGCAGCCATAATAGTTGCCATGTACATCGTTCCTGTGGTCGAGATCCTCCTCGGTACCCTACCCATAACGTCAATAATCATATTCGCAAACCTCCCACTCCTGATCTATGCAGTGAGGGTCTTCAGGAGTCCCAGGCCGGAGAGGCCTCCTGAGGGTTTCGTCGGCTGGCCCCTCTGGTACCACAGGGCTGCCCTCAGGCACAACAGAAGGTACGGCTGGCTCTACATCCTGGCCCTCCTGGTACCGGCCTTGCTGGCAGCGGCCACGGGAAATCACGCGATGGCTGCTCACCTTTTCCTCTGAGGGTGTGCATACAGTGTAATAAGACATAAGAAATACTGACAATTTCCTAATAAATCTTATAAATAAAGATACGATGTCTTTTTAAATGGTCTCAGGAAAGTACGTGGATCTACTGAGGAGGTCAGGGTACAAGATAACACCCCAGAGGTTAACGGTCATAAAGTACATTGAGGACCACTCACCGGGACACTTCAAGGCCGAGGACATCTACCAGGGCACAAAGGAGGAGGAGCCCACCATCACGCTTGCCACAGTGTATAATATACTCAGGGCCCTTAGGGAAGCCGGCGCCGTCAGGTCATTTGAGGCCAACGGCTCCATGTGGTTCGAGACAAACACCGAACTGCACGGCAACATGGTATGCAGGGTGTGCGGGAGGATCTTTGACGTGCCCCTGGGCGAGGAGGTGCAGAACGCTCTCATTACCTCTGAGCACAGCATAGAGAGCGTCAGCATAATCATGAACGGCGTCTGCAGGGAGTGCAGGTCTAGGATGCCTCCTCCCTGAAATGCTTCATTGCTAGGTACATCCTTAGTGCGTCCCTGTTCTCCCTGACGTCGTGGACACGCAGTATGTCTACGCCCTTCTCCATGAGGAATATGGAAGATGCTATCGTCCCGGGAAGTCTGTCATTAACATCCCTGCCGGTTATTCTGCCTATGAAGGTCTTCCTGGACGCCCCAACGAGGAGCGGGAAGCCGAACCTGAAGCACTCCATGTTGGATATCAGTACCATGTTCTGCACAGAGTCCTTGGCGAAGCCCAGGCCAGGGTCAACCACTATGCTCTCTGGTTCCGCGCCAACCTCAATGATCTTCCTTGCCTGTGCCTGGAGGAAGGAGGCAACCTCATATACAACGTCCCTGTAATCGGTCATGCTCTGCATGGTCTTCGGGTCTCCGCGCATGTGCATGACTATGCACTTCAGGTCAGCGGACGTCGTCAGGGACAGCATGGCCTCATTCGTGAAGCCCGTTATGTCGTTCACGTAATCAATGTCGTAGCGCAGCATGTCCTCAAGCGTCTCAGGGTTCCTGGTATCTATTGACACAGGTATATCGGAGACCTCTGTCAGGTACTCGACCACAGGCCTTAGCCTCTTTATCTCCTCCTTCGGCGGCACAGGGTCAGAGCCTGGCCTCGTGCTCTCGCCGCCAACATCTATTATGTCTGGCTTCTGGTCCAGCATTTCCTCGATCTTCTTCACCGGTTCGCTACCTACCCTGGAACCCTCGTAGAACGAATCGGGTGTGGCGTTGATTATCCCCATTACCATGGGCACCTCAAGAGGCTTCGAGAGGTCTTTGAGCATGCGGTCAACCACGGCCCTGGTGGCCTCACCGTACTGCGAGAGCTCTATGAGCAGGGACCTGACATCCTGTGCAGGGCCCCTGGTCACATAGTGCCACACATCTCTCCCCTTCTCCTGGAACCTCTCCAGCAGTTCAACGCCGTCTATCCTCATCTCTCTGTCTGAATAAACTTCCACGGACGCATCCCTGCTCCCATCACCTCTGAACCTGCTCCTGGCCGGGAAAGCAGCCAGAACTGCCATGATTCTTAAAACATAACTTTCTGTATATAAATGTAGTGTGTATGCCCAGGTGTAGGGCCGTGGTGCTATCAACCTTTATATCTCATGGATCGCATGTGATCATATATGCACTCCTGCGTTCAGCCGGCTAAAATGTATTCAGATATGTATTTAACGGGTGTGTATGGGATAACATTATTAGGCTGGGTGAAATGAGTGGCAATTGTAAAATTTACACTCAGAGAGGTTATGTATGGTTCCCGGTGAGCTTGCAAGGCCCAACACGGAGCGCAATTACACGACAATAGATGAGCTGGCGATGGCAATCAGGAAGGGCTTAAGCCTGCAGAACAAAAGGATGGGCGAAGAGGAATCCATGGAGGCCGCGGAACACATAATCAACTTTTTCGGCTACAGCGACAGGGTCATAGACAACATGCTCGAGCCGGAGGACAGGGATGCCTTCTACACCATGGAGGACATAGGGGTGCTGCAGACGGAGAGGGAGGAGACCACCCTTTACGACGGAAGGGAGTGGAGGATCCACTACTGGCTCCTGAACATCCCGAGGATAATGGAGCTGGCCAGGATGAAGGTGAACGACGTCAAGGAGGTAAAGAGCGAGGAATCGCAGCTCTATGAAGAGATCCCGGATGAGTACTGGAAGGCCAGCTAGGTGGTGCTATTGCACATTGCAGTCCTCAGGAGGGATAGGTGCCACCCCAAGAAGTGCAACCACGAGTGCCAGTATTACTGCCCCCCAGTGAGGAGCGGGACGCCAACAATAGAGTTCCCGGATGCAGAGGGGCAGCCACTCATCACCGAAAAACTGTGCATAGGCTGTGGCATATGCGTGAGGCGTTGCCCATTCGGCGCAATAACCATAGTCGGTATACCTGACGAGCTGGAGAAGGAGAAGGTACACCAGTTTTCGGAGAACTCGTTCAGGCTCTACTCACTGCCGGTGGTCCAGCAGGGGAAGGTGACAGCCATACTGGGTCAGAACGGTATGGGGAAGTCAACAACGCTCAGCATACTGGCAGGTAACACGATCCCGAACTTCGGCAACTTCAGGGAACCACCCTCAAAGGACGATGTGGTAAAGAGGCTTTCCGGCACGGTTATGGGCCAGTACTTCAGGGACCTCTACTCTGGCAGGAAGAAGGTGGTGCTCAAGAGCCAGTATGTGGACCTGATCCCAAGGGTTGTCAAGGGCAGGATAAGGGACGCACTTTCAAATGCAGATCAATCGGGGCGCATGGATGAGGTCGTCTCCCTCATGTCCATGGAGGGTGTGCTAGACAAGGATATCGATAAGTGCTCTGGCGGCGAGCTCCAGAAGCTGGCAATATCCGTGGCCCTGCTGAAGGACGCGGATGTCTACCTAATGGACGAGATGTCCTCATACCTCGACATAACCGAGAGGCTGCGCGTGGCCAGGGTGGTGCAGGAGCTCGCGAGGGACAGGACAGTGCTTGTGGTCGAGCACGACCTTGCCATAATGGACTGGATGGCCGACGCAGTCCACATAGTGTATGGAAAGCCGGGCGCCTACGGCGTTATAACGGAGCAGAAGTCAACAAACAAGGCTGTCAACGAGTTCCTGTCCGGATACCTTAGGGAGGAAAACGTCAGGATCAGGGAGAGCTCCATAGACTTCCAGGAGCGCACGCTCAGGAGGGATGTCAATGCGCCTGTGCTGGTGAGCTGGGAGAACGTATCGAAAACGCTTGGAGACTTCACACTCAGGGCCAGGAGCGGCTCCATAAGGCTCACGCAGGTGGTCGGCGTGCTGGGGAGGAACGGCCTCGGCAAGACGAGCTTCGTGAAGATACTGGCAGGCATAATGCAGCCTGACACGGGGGCGGTATCATCAACAGTCAGGGTCGCCTACAAGCCGCAGTACATAAGCGTGGACTATGCAGGCACAGTTGCAGACCTCATAGGGGAAGCCCTGAAGGAAAGGTCTGCGGACACCTTTGTGAACAACGAGATAATGCACCCCCTCCAGATAAACGAGCTCATGGACCTTGAGGTCGAGGATCTCTCCGGCGGCGAGCTACAGAGGCTCTCCATAGCGATCACCCTTGCCAGGGACGCGGACCTCTTTCTCCTAGACGAGCCGTCAGCCCACCTTGACAGTGCCATGAGGATGGAGGCCGCCAAGGTCATAAGGAGGGTCATGGAGAACAACAGGAAGAGCGCTCTCGTGGTGGACCATGATGTGTACTTCATAGACCTGATCTCCGACTCACTCATGGTCTTCAGGGGGGAGGGCGGAAGGCACGGCGAGGCTTTCGGCCCGATGGACATGCGTTCGGGAATGAACATGTTCCTCTCAGACGCTGGTGTTACTTTCAGGCGTGACCAGCAGACGAAGAGGCCAAGGATAAACAAGCCAGGCAGCAGCCTGGACAGGTCGCAGAGGGAAAGCGGGGAGTACTACTTCAGCTGACCGGGGGAGCTGATGCCTGGAGCACAAAGGGCATTTAGTTAAGGGACAGTTCCATAAGGCATCGCAACACAACAAGGGTGGGTACAGGGATGTCTCGCAGTGATGAGGGCATGGAGGTCCTTTTCAGGGACGGGCTGGCCAGGATAGGCAGGTTCTCAACACCACACGGTGAACTGGAGACGCCAACGGTCATGCCGGTGATCAACCCAAACATCATAGTCGTGAGCCCCTCGGAGATGAAGAGGATAGGGGTCAGGGCCATAATAACGAACAGTTACATAATAAGGAGGAACGCCGAACTGAGAGAGAAGGCGCTATCTTCAGGCCTGCACTCGATGCTGTCCTTTGACGGGCCTATAATGACCGACAGCGGCACCTTCCAGAGCTACGTCTACGGTGGTGTGGAGTACGACAACGCCGGCATGGTGGAGTTCCAGAAGTCCATAGGGAGTGATATCGTAACGATACTGGACGTCTTCACGAAGCCGGAAGACCCCTACGAGCAGGTCAGGAGGGCCATAGAGGTCACGAGGGCAAGGGTCGACGAGGTGGACCCGGGCGACTCGCTCCTGGCCGGCCCCATACAGGGCTCCATATACGATGACCTCAGGGCCTATTCCGCAAAACTCATGTCCGGCAGCAAGGCCACTTACCTGCCCATAGGGGGTGTCGTGCCCCTGCTGGAGAGTTACCGCTATGCGGACCTGGTCAGGATCATAGTGAACTCAAAGGTGAATGCTCCCTTCAGCAGGCCAATACACCTCTTCGGCGGGGGACACCCGATGTTCATACCCATGGCAGTTCTGCTTGGCGTGGACATCTTCGATTCCGCCTCCTATGTGAAGTACGCAAGGGACGGCCGCCTCCTCTTTCCCGATGGCACCCGGGATGCGTCAGAGGTGCTTGAGTTCCCGTACTGGAGCCCACTCAGGGACATGCAGCAGAGGGACATAGCTGCCATGGACAAGAGGGAGAGGCTCTACTGGTTCAGCCTGCACAACCTCCACGCGCTCTTCAGCGAGATCCGTGAGGTGCGCATCAGGATTGAGGAGCAGACGCTATGGGAATACGTGCAGTCGAAGGCCATGGCGCACCCCACGCTACTCGAGGCCTTCAGGACCCTGCGCTCCTATTCAAGGCTCCTCGAGAGATACACGGAGGTATCGAAGAAGAACTCCTTCATGTACCTGGACACCAGGTCCCTTGAACACCCGTCTGCGGTTAGGCTGTCAAGGTTCCTGGAAAGTTTCGTTGGCGGAGACCCCGTTTTCGTCCCCAGGGCCGAATATGAGGGAAACAGGGGCGCAGTCATATCAAGGTACGAGAGGAGCCAGAGGCCGTTCCTGGTGCAGTGGATGCACGGTTGGGTGCCAATGGAGCTTGAGGACACCTACCCCGTGCAGCAGTACGTTGGGCCGGAGGCAAGGCTAATCCCTGATGTGGGCAGTCCCTTGGAAGAAGAAGGCCAAAGGCTGAGGGACTTTGACCTGGAGAAGGTAAGGGCAATCGCGGACTACCAGTTCGGGAAGGGCGCTGGCAGGGTACTTTTCCCGGACGGGACGGAGATAGTGAAGTCCAGGGCAACAGGGCGCATCCGCACCATATCCTATGGCGGGGTGCAGGTGGCAACGATGAGGCCCAAGGACGGCCTGTTCACTCTGACGATGGAGGGGGCAAGGAGGCTCCACCAGGGCATCGGTGGGAAAAGGCTACGTGTCTTTGTGAACAGGGAGAGCGAGGCTTTCAACAGGGCTGGCTACAATGTTTTCTTCAAGTTCATAGTGGACTTTGACCCGGAGATCGTGGCCGGCAACGAGACCCTCGTTGTCAGTGAGGGGGACGATCTCCTTGCTGTGGGCAAGGCCTCGGTCTCTGGCCTGGAGATGGCCTCTTACAGGAAGGGAGTGGCGGTGAAGGTGCACCACAGCGCCGGGAGCCACGCGGATGTCAGTGCACCCTAGACCTGATGTACTTGTCCAGGGTTGTCAGGAGCATGGCGGCGACCATGAGGGCCATGCCGGAGAGCGTCAGGTATCCCGGCGCATCGCCGTAGAAGAGGTAGGATGTGAGTGCGGCGAACACCGGCTCGCCTGTGTATATGACACCTGCCGCGGTTGGCTCTATGTATCTCAGCGCGACGGTGTTTATGTAGTAGGCCAGTACGCTGGCAAAGACAGCGGTGAAGGCTATCGCAAACCATGCGTAACTCCCCGGCACTGTGAACCTCTCCCCTGTGATGGGCACGAAGACCGAGGAGAGTGCTGCAACTGTGGCCATTTGGTAGAAGGTGAAGGTCACGGAATCGACCTTATACGTGTACTTGGAAACGTAGATGGTTTGAAGGGCGTAGGCAACGGCGCAGGCCACTGTGAGCATGTTTCCCAGGAAGGTACTGCGCGAGGAGAGGCTCGTCACAGACATGACGATGAGGCCTGTGAGCGCCAGCACAGATGCAACTATATCCATCCTGGCCACAGGCGCCCTCAGGATGAGGAGAGAGAAGATGGGTATCAGGATCACGTACAGGCCTGTGATTATGCCGGAGAGTGCGGGTGAGGTGTAGTCCAGGCCCAGGGTCTGGAAGAAGTACCCTGCGAAGAGGAAGGCACCAGATATGAGGCCGTAGACTGAGCTGGTGAGGGAAAACGAACCCCTCCTCCGCAGGGCGAACGGCAGGAGGAGGGCTGCTGATATGGCAAACCTCAGGGCCAGGAATGGGGATGGCTCAACCGAGGCCAGCGCGACCTTGATCATCGGGAACGTAACGCCCCATATGAAGGTCACAAGCACAAGGAGCGCCACGTAATAGATCCTGTTCATTTACCGCGGAGGAAGTTGAACACCATAGAAGGGTTTTTCATGAGCACCCTGAGCACGACCCTGGACGGGTAGTCTATATCGCCCACCGAGTTTATGAGGTTCACCACCTCTGGCTTCGAGACCTCCCTGTAGATCGCGTCCAGGGCGCGGTCTGAGAGCATCGTGAAGAACCTCTGCACCAGGTAGTCAAAGGAGAGCTCCATGCCCAGCCTCCTCTTCCAGGCCCTCTGGTACCTCGATAGGGACCTGGCCGAGAGGTCGTCGCTCTCCAGGGCTTTCTCCAGGGTCTCCGCAGCAGCAGACGCAGAAACGAGGCCGGTGTATATGCCTCCGCCAGAGAGAGGCTTCACTATGCCTGCAGCATCTCCAACCAGGAGCGCAGAGTCCCTGTAGGTCCTCTTCAGGTACCTGATCGGTATCCCCCCGCCGTTTATTCCGAGCACCCTTGCACCCGGGAACATGGAGATGAGCCTGTTGAAATAGGCCGTGGCATTCCTGTGGTACACGCCGAGCCCTATCCTTGAGAGGTGGCCCGCAGGCGTGGCCCACGCGAAGAAGCCTGAACTGAACCCGCTGCCCAGGAACACATCGACGCTGTCCTGATCCTCCATCCTGTAAGAGGCATCCACCTGGTACGTGCTTATGACCCTGCCCGGTACCTCACCGAAGAGCTCTTTCCTGACCACGCTGTTGACACCGTCTGCCCCGACCACCACACGGCAGTCCAGGGTCCTGAGGTCTCCACCTTCACGCACCGTCACCCTTGCCCCCCTGTGCGTTGCAGTGACGCCTGTCACCCTTGCCCCAACCCTCAGGTCCACGCCTGCACCCACAGCCATGCCCGCAGCGTCCTTGTCAAACTCATCCCTGTCCATGACTACGGTCTTCTCGGACTTGGCCACATGGATGCTCTCCCCGTTGGGGAAGTGGATATGGGCCCCGCTGACTGCGTTGACCTTGGACCCGCTCTTCACCATCCTGAAGACCCTCTCCGATACCAGGCCAGTGCACTCCACGGGCTTTCCCACGTCCTCGTGCTCCTCCAGGAGGACAACGCTGAACCCCTTTTTCGAGAGGAGATAGGAGGCGTATGAGCCAGAGGGGCCAGCGCCCACTACAACTGCGTCTATCAGGGCAACCACCTCAGAAGAAGCTGTCCAGGGTGACGTTCTTCTTCTGTCCCTTCTCCTCAGCCCTTTGCTCCACGAAGGTATCCAGGCTCCTCTGTCCACTGGACTTCGATATCACGGATATCTCGCTCTGCAGGCTCTCAAGCACCCTGTTCAGGGTTTCCTCTATCCTCCTGGCGTAGTACTCCCAGTCAGGAGTTCCCCTGAACTCTGTCCCGTCTATGTACGGCTCCACCTCCTGGGGCGACTTCCTGCTGTTAGTAACGATCCATGAGACCTTCATGCCAGGCACGAAGGTCTCCCCCATCTCTATGAGCTTCTTGGCCACGCGTACGTTCGCAAGCGATTCCTGCTCATAACTGTCGAAAGACTTGACACTCCTTGATATGACGAGTTTCTCCAGCGGTATTGATGGGTCCCCTCTGAGCACCCTGCGCACTATGTCCTTCGAATAGTTTATTGCACCTTCGATGTCCCTCTGCAGTATGAGGTCGAAGACCCTGGCCAGGGCCTCGCTCTGCAGGTCGAAGGAATCCGTTCTCCTGGTCTCGTAGCCCCTGACAAGGATCGTGCCCTTTGCGTCCTCCGGGTACACTATCTTGCCCGCGTACCTCTTCTTTGCCCCATGGGAGAACAGAGGGTCCATGACCTTCTCGAACTCTATGGTCACCCCCTCCTCCCTGGAGAGTTCCGCGCTGAGCCTGCTGCCAAGCTCCACCGCTTCCTTGACGCTCTTCGCACCAGATTCGATGAACACACTGTCAGTGTCCCCGTATATGACTCTAAAGCCCCTCTTCTCAAGCCTGTCTATCAGGCGCGTTATGGTGTCCCTTGCGAAGCTGGTGACCGCGCTGCCCAGGTCAACGTTCGTGAACCTGTAGAACGGCGACGCCATCACCCCATAGAACGTGTTCATCAGTACCTTTATCGCGTTCTGTATGCCGTCCCAGTATTCCCTCTCCTCGCCCGTGCTGGACTTCATCAGCCTCTTGACCGCGTCCCTCTTCTCCATGAGGTCGCGGAGTATGGACGGAATGAGGCCCTCCCTGACGCTCTTGTCCAGGAACCTGGCGCCTGAGGGGGCTACGATCGTGCCCTCAGGGCTCAGGGTGGTGAAGCATATGTTGTACTTCATTATCATTGAAGGGTACATGCTCTTGAAGTCCAGGACAACGACGTTGGAATAGAGCCCTGGGACTATGGTGTGAACGTAACCCCCGGGTATCTTCTCTTCCTTTTCCTCGTTGGCAGTGAGGGGGACGCCTATGTTCAGCCTGTCTGCCCTCCTTATGAGGATCGAGTCCACGTAGTTGCTTGTACCCCCGTTCGTCACGTCGTCAAGCGGCAGCCTCGTCACCGTGGACATGAACATGTTCCTGTCAAGCACCCTGAGGCGCTCGAACACCTCCACAGTGAGGTAGGTGTCCTTTATGCAGTACCTGATGACATCGTCCCTCCTGTTGCTCCACTCCTCCTCTATCTTGAGCCTGTTTATGTTGTCCTTGCCCTCGCCCAGGAGCTCCTTTGCCACGTAGTTTAGGGTCTCGCTCTTTGGGTGCATTATCTTCTTCACGGACCACCAGACATCCGATATGACCCTGCCATGCAGCCTCCAGAACCTCCCCTGGACACGGCTGGGGACTCCCCCGTCCCTACCTATGGAGAACCTCACGCCCAGCTTCTTCATCCTGCTCTGGAGCACAGGCATGTCGTACCCGTCTATGTTGTAACCTATTATCACATCAGGGTCCAGTTCCCTTACCTTCTTCACGAACTCCTCCAGGAGCCTCTTCTCATCGTCGTCGGTTATGGCGCCCTGCTCGATTTTGTCCCCGAACTTCAGCGTGTAGCCCACGGTGAATATCCTGCCCCACTCATCGTTCTTCTCCTTCTGTATGGCGTTCTCTATGTCTATGGAGAGGACCTTCAGCTTGGGGTTGAACTCATCTGTGTTCTCTATCTTCGATATCCTGAGCACCAGGTCTGTGGAGTACCTGGGATCCCTCTCCTCCTCCCCCTCTATGTAAACGCATGAGCCCAGGTCCATGTCATAGATGAACCTGTGGTGGAAAGGTATGTCAGCAGCAAGGACTGGGCAGAACTTCTTGTACCTCTCCCTGTACTCAGGGACTTTCCACGGCGAGTTTATGAAAAAGCGCACCACGCGCCTGTTCCTGCCCATGTACCAGAGTGTCTTCTCCTCCATCCTGAAGTATTCCGGGTCGTTCTTCATCTCCTCTACAATAGAATCCTCGGGCTCCACCAGGTCAAAGTAAGGCTTGAAGCCATAGTAGAGCGCTGTGACGGACATGCCATCGTCGGTCCTGCCGTAGAGCTCGATGGTCACGTCCTCCCTCCTGTAGGAGGCCACGAGGATCCTCATTCTGAGCTGCATTGTGATTAAAATGCTCCACTACAATATAACGTTATTTAATTACTCCCCACATTTTTGGGCCGCCCGCTCCCCTATGCATCTCGCCCCCCTGTTATGTCATGTGCACCCCCTTCATGCAATGCAGGGGATTTGCCAGGCTGACTGTATCCGGCGGGCAGATCACGCCTGAACAAGGTTAAATATTTCCTGAGGGATTTCTAAGCATGCACGCCGGTACGCACGGGGATGATGTTGCTGTGCCGGCTGTGCGTTCTAAAGGTGTGTCTATGTCATCCATACTCGATCTTGTGGACAGGCACGATAAGTTCAGGGCATCAGCCTTAAACCTCCAGGCCTCTGAGAACGTGGTCAGCCCAAACGTGAGGAAGGCCATGTCATCCGACCTGATCTCAAGGTACTCGCTGGAGCAGGACGGAGATGATGCTTACGGCGGCACGAGGTTCGCAAGGGAGATACTGCACCAGGTGGAGGGGGAGGTATCCTCGCTGTTCGGCTTCAGGTTCGCAGAGGTGAGGCCCATAGGCGGCCACATAGCGGCCGAGATAGCCCTCCTGGCCACTGTGAGGAGGAGGGAGAACATCATGGCCATATACGAGGAGGACGGCGGCTACACGGGTTACGTACGTGGCTTCCTACCAGATATCCTGGGCTTCCAGAGCTACAGGATCCCCTATTCCAGGGAAAGGCAGGAGATCGACTACACTGCCCTGGAGAAGAGCGTGTCTAACATAAGCCCCAGGGCCATAGTGCTGGGCCAGTCATTCTTCGTGAGGCCCTATGACCTGAAGCGTGTGAGGGAGATAGCGGACAGGTCTGGCAGCCTCGTGATATATGACGGCTCCCACGTCATGGGCCTGATAGCCGGAGGTGAGTTCCAGCCAGACGTCTCAAGGTACTGCGACATACTCCTGGGCTCAACTCACAAGACCTTCTTCGGGCCCCAGGGCGGGGTCATACTGACCAACGACGAGGACGTATTCGAGAACGTAAGGGCGAACGTGACCTGGCGCACCATGGACAACTACCACCCGAACAGGGTGGCGGCCCTGGGCGTGGCCGTGGAGGAGATGAAGAGGCATGGCAAGGAGTACGCAAGAAAGGTGGTGGCCAACGCCAGGAAGATGGCCTCTGAGCTCTCCGAGAGGGGCTTCACGGTGAAGTATGCCCCCTGGTTCACCAGCTCCCACCAGGTCATACTTGACCGTGACCCCGCATATGTCAAGGGCGGCAGCTGCGTGAGGGTCAGCAGGGTGCTGGAAGAGAACATGATCATAATAGACAGGGAGGCACGTGTGGGCCTCTCAGAGGTGACGAGGATGGGACTCTCCGACATGGGGGAGATAGCGGAGCTCATGCAGAGGGCTGTGGAGGGCCAGGACGTGAGGAAGGAAGTTTCCGAGGTCGTCGCAAAGGAGAAGATGCAGTTCTGGTGATGCGCATGAAAGTGAGAGAGATAATGACACCGGACCCAGAGGTGGAGAGGATCGATTCAAGGATCTCCGAGGCAATACACAGGATGAGGGAGAGCGATATAGAGCAGCTCCCTGTCCTGGACGGGAAGAACTACGTTGGCATGATCACGTACAGGGACATACTGCGCAGGAGGAGCGTCCACATGGACGCGAAGGTGGAGGGCTACATAGTCAAGACCCCGGTGCTCAGCCCGGAGGATGACGTGCTGCACGCAGTGGACGTCCTCCGTGACAGTGGCCTCCCTGCCCTCCCGGTGGTGGATAAGCATGAACTAGTGGGCATAGTATCGAGGACGGACATAATGAAGCACATCGGAGAGGTCATGCCGGCCGACAGGGTCAGGGTCCTCGACCTCATGGCCACGGACCCGGTGACTGTCACAGAGAAGGATGACGTGTCCATAGCGGCAGAGAGGATAAGGCAGCTGGAGGAATCGGAGATACCGGTCGTATCGTCCAAGGACGGAAGGCTTGTGGGCATACTCAGGATGGACGAGATCGCGGCCAACACGGTCCTCAGGGATAAGCAGAGGATGGGGAAGGGCGACTATGCGGGTGTCAAGGAGAAGGTCGAGATCTCATGCGGCTCCCTCATGGACAACCCCGTATCGGTATCGCAGAACGACACTGTGGCCAAGGCCTGCGCCCTCATGGTGGGGAACAGGCTGCACATCCTGCCGGTGGTCGATGGCTCTGGCCTGGTGGTTGGAATAATCGGGGTCTCTGACGTGATAGATGCGATAGACACGAAGAAGGAAAAGGAGGGACTCACCCTTGAGGTGAGCGGCCTGTCATCGGGAGACCAGGACCTATACGATGCCACCTATTTCCTCGTTGGAAAGGCTGCTCAGAGGCTCCTCAAGATGGCCCACAGGAACAGCGGCGTCCTGAAGATACACGTGCAGAGGTACGAGAGCGGCGGTAGAGTGAAGTACTCACTGCGCACAAGGCTCGTCAGCGGCCCCATAAACATAACTGTGAACGACTATGGCTGGGACTACGCCAGGTGCCTCTCACACATACTGGAGGTCTACGAAGGCAGGCTAGAGAAGCTGAGGGAGAGGTAGCCCATGGCTGGAGAGTTCGCAGACTTCCTCCTCTCGCTCCTCTCCTCAAGATCGGAGTACGCGGAGGTGCGCTTCATGAGGGAGGAGGGCAAGAGCGTCTCGTTCAACAGGGGGGAGTACGAGGGCATGGACCGCTCTGTATCGAGCGGCTATGCAATACGCGCGCTGAACAGGAGCATATCCATGGGGTTCATAGACAGGGAGGACAGGGGCCTTGCCAGGGATGTTGTGGAGAAGGTGATCCGCACCTCCATGAAGCCCGGGAAGAACAGGATATGGGTCGGAAAGGCCGTTAAGGACAGGTGGTCAGCAGGCACGGACACAGAAATGGACACAGCTGACATGCTATCCTTCGTTAGGGACATGGACAGGCACGCCATGAATGAAGGTGCCCAGGTGAGCACTCACGCGATGTCTGTGGGGAGAAGGTTCGAGCACTTTGTGAACACTGCCGGAACGGACATAGAGGGTGAGGTTGTCCGCACACAGTACTTTTATGTGATAGGTGTGGTTGAAGAGGGAGAGTTTGAGCAGTCCTTCGAGCAGTTCGGTACAACACAGGGCAGGCGGTACTTCGATGGGCTCTCCCTTATGGAAAGGATATCGGAGGACATAAGGGGCCTCAGGGAGAGCACGGTGGCCCCCAGGGTGGAGAGGGGCTACTTCGACGTTGTTGTGGGCCCAGAGATATCCGGCATAGTTGCACACGAGTCCTGTGGCCACCCCACGGAATACGACAGGATCGTGGGCAGGGAGGGGGCCCAGGCCGGCGAGTCCTTCCTGACAGGCAAGCCCATTCCATACAGGATAGGGAGCGATTCCGTGACTGTTGTGGACGACCCGACAATGGAGGGCAGCTTCGGCTATTACAAGTATGATGATGAGGGTGTGCCGGCCAGGAAGCGCTATCTGTACAGGCACGGCATGACGAACGAGTTCATCCTGAACAGGGAGAGCGCCTCGCTGCTCGGCCTGGAGAGCAACGGCGGTGGCAGGTCATCCGCCTGGAACATGGAGCCCCTGGCAAGGATGAGCACAACATACATAGAGCCCGGGGATCACAGCTTTGAGGAGCTCTTCGAGGGCATATCCAGGGGCATATACATCAAATCCTTCACGGAGTGGAACATAGACGACATAAGGTTGCACGAGAAGTACGTGGGCAAGGACGCCTACCTCATAGAGAGGGGGGACATAGTCGGGAGGGTGAGGAGGCCCGTGATAGAGACGGACACGATCAGCTTCTACTCAGCAGTGGATGCTGTCGGCAAGGACCTGGAGTTCAGTGCGGGCACCTGCGGAAAGGGTGACCCGGAGCAGGGAGTCGAGGTATGGATGGGCGGCCCCCACATGAGGCTGAGGCATATATACATAAAGTAGGTGATCGGGTTGGATGCAGAGTCCATAGTGAAGGCACTGCGCCTCCTGGGCGTCGAGGAGTACATAGTGCAGGTGTCCGAGGCCAGCGTGGAACAGGTCAGGTTTTCGCAGAACTCAAAGGACCTCAACAGCATATGGAGTGAGCACGTTGTCTCCATCCTGGCCTCGGTGGGCTCAAGGGTGGTGTCCACATCGGTTCAGCAGCACCTGGTGACGGAAAGCTACCTGGAGGATCTCGTCAGGTCACTCAAAGCCTCACCGGAAAACCCCAACTACATGGGGATAGCCCCTAACAGCGGAGACAGGTCGTTCGTGCACGAAGCTCACCTGGACGTGGACATAAACGACATAGCCGACGCACTGGTCTCCGGCGCCCTGGAAGGAGGGGCGCAGCGGGCCGCGGGAACAGTCTACAGGCGGGACGTCCTGGAGGAGACATACACCCCTGGCTTCCACGGCAAGGTGAGGGCAGTATCGCTGGACATGGTCGTCAGGGCATTCAGAGACGGGGACACCGGGCAGGAGCAGACGCATGTTGGCCCGGAGGGCACTGTGGACAGCAGGCAGGCCGGTGCGCTGGGCCGCAGGGCTGGCGAGACCGCCTCCCTCAGCGTGCCGAGAAAGAAGGGTGAGGAGGGCAGGTACACTGTTCTTCTCTCACCGCACGTGCTCGGAAACCTCATGACATACTCCGAAGGCTTCCTCTCCTCATATTCCGTGGACACCGGCCTTAGCTGCTTCATAGGCATGGAGGGGAAGGAGGTGGCATCAGAGGCGTTCAGCCTCTGGGATGTGCCGCAGGACAGGAAGGGAGAAGGGTACACACCATTTGACGACGAGGGCACCGAGACCAGGAACAGGGCCCTCATCGAGCGCGGCACCCTGAAGACCTTCATGCACTCCTACTCAACCGGCAGGAAGCACGGGAGGGAGAGCACGGGCAACGCGGGTGTGCTCTACCCCCATGCCTGGCAGCTTCAGGTGGGTCCAGGGGGTAGGGACCACGAGAAGATCCTGGATGAAATTGAGAACGGTATAGTGATAGGCAACACATGGTATACCAGGTTCCAGGACTACCGCAGCGGCACGTTCTCCACAGTGCCCAGGGACGGGGTATTCCTGGTGAGGCGTGGTGAGATAAAAGAGAGGTGGGAGGGCATGAGGATAAGCGATTCCGTGCCTTCGATACTGAGAAACGTCATTGAGGCATCGTCGGACATGCGGTACACGAGGTGGTGGGAGGAGATCTCGGCCTCCCTCATGCCATATGTGCTGGTGGATGGCCTGAACATATCCAGGGGCTTCTGAATCAGCCCCTGACCCTCTGCCTCAGCCTCCTGTGCACCTCCAGGACCTCCAGGCCCTTCCTTATCCCAACGGTGGTGTCCCTGCCCTCTATGGCAGCCAGGCTCCCACCTATGTCTTGGTCGAGGCCCACATAAGGTATTACCGCCTCCAGGGTCCTGCTGGCCCTGGCCCCGCCGTAGTTCTTCCTCAGGTAGTCCACGACCCAGGATACGTGGGTGGCCATTTGCTCCCTGAAAGCGGGGTTCTCCCCCGCGGGCCCGAAGAACCTCCAGGAGTCCTGCCTCTTTATCTTTCCCTCCCTGATAAGGCCCAAGACCGCCTGGAACCTGTCCTGCCCAGATAGCCACGCCATGGCGTTTATTGTCTTCACAGCCGCTTCCTCTGTCCTGGCCCCGGCAAGAATCTTTGAGAGTGTATCGAAATCGTTCGTGGTCCTGGCGTACGCTATAAGTATGGCCTGGTGTACCTCGCTCTCTATGCTCTGCATGTCCCCCACCATGTCCGCGATCTCCCTGGCCACATCCAGGCCTATTGTCGATGCGCCCGTGAGCACGGATGCCCTGGCCAGAAGTGCATCCCTGCTCTCCCCCTTCCGGGGCCTCAGGCCCAGGTGCGATATGGCTTGGTCAAAGTATCTCCGTGCCAGCGGCAGGACGCTGTCACCGCATACGAGCCACAGCCTGACAAGCTGGCTGGATATCTCGTCGGAGAGCATGAAAGACGTGTCCTGTGAAAGTGCATCCACAACCCTGGAGTACCTGTTAAGGTCGTAGAGGCCGGACAGGAGGAATGCGAAGGCGTCGTTAGCGATGCCCCACCTATCTATCCTGCTGGCCGATCCTGCGTGTTTAAGGACATGATCGAGGAGTTCGTCGGCATAGAGCGATCTGTAGAAGCCAGTGTTCATGTGGTTAAGCTTCCTGAACCCCATGAAGCCGATCTGGGTCTCCCTGCCCTCCAGCAGGACGCTCTCCACCCTGTCTTCCCGGACAACGGTGATGGGCACAGGGTACCTCCTGTCCGTCACGTCGTTCAGGAGCAGGAACTGCTTCTGCGAAACATGCAGGCTGTCTCCGTTCCTGCTCACGGTCAGCACAGGGTACCCCTTCTCCCTTATCCACGCCTCCATTATCCTGGTCACAGGCTTGCCGGAGGCCTTCTCAAGGGAGTTCCAGAGATCGGATCCCCTGGCATTCCCGTACATGTGCTCCTTCAGGTAGTTCCTAATCCCGTCCCTGAACTTCTCCTCCCCGATGAAGCTCTCTATCATCCTCAGAATGCTAGCACCCTTTCCATACGAGATCTCATCGAATATCTGTGCGATCTCGCTAGGGTCCTTCACGTCTGCCTGTATGGGGTGGGAGGACCTGAGCGCGTCGCCCATGAGTGCAGACTGTGTGCGCAGCCTCACCATGTCCTCCGTAGCGGCCATCTCTGGGAACTCCCTCTCTATTACCTTGTAAGACATGAACGTGGCGAAGCTCTCGTTAAGCCAGAGGTCGTTCCACCACTCCATTGTCACGAGGTTCCCGAACCACTGGTGCGCTATCTCGTGTGCTATGACCTCCGCTATGAGCTTCATGTTCTGGAAGCTCGTCCTCTCATCTATGTCTAGGTATATTTCCCTGAACGTTATGGCACCCCAGTTCTCCATGGCCCCTGCGGCGAACTCTGGCACGGAAATCAGGTCCATCTTCGGTAGAGCGTACTTTATGTCGAAGTACTCCTCGTAGAAGTCCAGGCACTTCTCCGCCACGGTGAGCGGGAAGTCCGACCGGGTGAGCTTACCTTTAGGTGCCACGAGGCCTATGGAGACTCCATTGTGCACCGTGGACCTGGTGTCGAACTTTCCAACCCCTATGTATATGAGGTAGGTGGACATCCTCGGTGTCTCCCTGAACCTGACCTCCTTCCTTTCACCCTCATAACGGACACTGTCCACAGGCATGTTCGATACAACGTCAAGTTCCCTTCCCACTGTCACAGTGACCCTGAACCTTGCCTTCTTGGATGGCTCATCAACACAAGGGAACATGCGCCTGGCATCTGTAGACTCGAACTGCGTCGTGTACATTGGGCCGCTTGGCGTCTTCGCGGAGTAGAAGCCCTGCAGCGTTTCACTGGCCCTGCCCGAGAACGCCACGGATACGGAGCACTCACCGGAGTATGTGCCCTCTATCAGGATCATCTCCCTCTCAGTGTCCTCCCTGAAGGAAACGGCCTTTCCGTTCACGGAAATGCTTCCAATCGATAGGCCTGAAGAGTGCAGGTATATGGGCTCCCCGTGGCAGACCATCTTCACGGTCTCAATCCCATCGTAGGAGCCATCATCCCTTATGTCGAACCTGAGGTCGTAACTGGATACCTCCATGCGTGGAGATGCCATCGGGCATTAAAAGAATCTGGAATGGAATGCCGGATCAGCCACCCTGGACCTCCTTCCTGAGAGATGAATATATGGCAAGGAGCTCCAGCCCCTTGCTTATGCCCATGCTGTTTTCCTGGCCCCTGATTGCCTCCACCTTCTTCCTGGTCTCACCCTCGTCCTCCAGGCCGATGAGGGGTATCATGGCCTCAAGAACGGTGCCCTCGTAGCCCGTCCCGCTGAAGTACTCCACCATCTTGCTGTGCAGGAACTCCAGGTTCCTGAGGGAGAATTGCCTTCCAGAGGGGTTCATGGAACAGGAGATGTAGAACACGTAGAAGTCCTGTTTCTTGACGCTACCCTCCTCCACCAGTCTGTTGAACTTCCCCAGCTCATCGCCCTGTAGCCAGCCCATGGCCCTAATGACGTTCACCCTGTCCTCATCGGACTGCGCCTGCTCAAGGGCAAGGGTGAGTGGCGAGAAGGAGTTCTTCGACCTGGCAAAGGCCATAGCCACTGCACCCCTCACATCCGGGTCGATATCGCCGTACCTTGGAAAGAGCTCAGACAGGCTGGAGGCGTAGTCATCGTCTACCATCACGAGCTTCTGCTGCAGTGAGCTCCTCAGCACGGTATCGTTCTCGTTCTCCCCCTCCTTCTTCTCTCCGAGTCTCTGGAGCTGTGCCCTCATGAACTCCCTTGCCCTGTCCCTGAGTCCCTGGTGGAATGGCAGGATGAGGGTAAGTGAAAGGAGCTCCGATGATATCTCATCCACAACTATGAAGTCCCTCTCGTTCATGTAGGAAGAGACCACCTCAAGGTATCCGTCCACTGGCAGCCTCCTTGACAGCAGTGCGGCGAAGGCATCGTTGATCAGGCCAAGCCTCTCGAGGTTGCTCATGGAACCAAGCCTGCCCAGCACCTCCCTTGAAGCGTCCCCTGTGTAGAAGACCCTGTAGAAGCCGCTCCTCCCCTGGTTGATGTGCCTGAAGCCATCACCACCTACCATTATCTCGGGCGCCTCCATCAGTATGCTCTCCACTCCGCCCTGCCTTGCAATGGTGAGTGGCACGGGGTACAGGGTGCCTTCGTGGTCACCACTGAGAAGGAACCTCTCCTGCCTCAGCCTGTAGCCTCCTCCAGCCTTCTCCACCGTGATTATCGGGTACCCCTTCTCCCTTATCCACGCCTCCATTATCCTGGTCACAGGCTTGCCGGAGGCCTTCTCAAGGGAGTTCCAGAGATCGGATCCCCTGGCATTCCCGTACATGTGCTCCTTCAGGTAGTTCCTAATCCCGTCCCTGAACTTCTCCTCCCCGATGAAGCTCTCTATCATCCTCAGAATGCTAGCACCCTTTCCATACGAGATCTCATCGAATATCTGTGCGATCTCGCTAGGGTCCTTCACGTCTGCCTGTATGGGGTGGGAGGACTGCAGGGAATCCCCCCTGAGGGCCTGCTGTGTCTCGCTCAGCACGAACGTGCCCCAGACGTCCCATGACGGGAAGAGCCTGTCTATGAACTTGTAAGCCATGAACGTGGCGAAGCTCTCGTTGAGCCAGAGGTCGTTCCACCACTCCATGGTCACGAGGTTCCCGAACCACTGGTGCGCTATCTCGTGTGCTATGACCTCGGCCACCCTCCTCCTCATTGCAGTGCTTGTTGACTGGCCCACTAGTAGGGCAACCTCCCTGAACGTTATGGCACCCCAGTTCTCCATGGCCCCTGCGGCGAACTCTGGCACTGCTATCAGGTGCATCTTCGGCAGCGGGTACTCGATCCCGAAGTACTCTTCATACTTCTCGAGCACCTTCTGCGCCACCTCAAGGGGGAAGTCCGTGGATAATAGGTGCCCCTTCGGAGCGGCGAGGATTATGTCCTTCCCCTTCCACTTGACTGAACGTGAATCGAATTTGCCCACACCTATGTAGAGGAGGTAGGTGGACATCCTCGGCGTCTCATCGAACGTGACCTTCTTCTTGCCCTTCAGGTCCTGCACCGTTCTGACAGGCATGTTGGAGATGGCCTCCAGGTCGCTGTCTATGATCAGCGATAGCCTGAACTGCGCCTTGCAGGCTGGGTTGTCGACGCAGGGGAAGAGGTGCCTGGCCCCGGTGGACTCGAACTGCGTTGTGAACATCTCCCCGTAGGAAGTCCTCGAAACGTACATGCCCTGTAGGCCGTTGGATATCCTGGACGTGAAGGACACAGTGAGCTCGAATGTATCCCTCGTGGGAGCATCTATGACGACCTGGTCTCCCTCCACCCTCCAGCCCGCGCTCTTGCCGTCAATGCTCACGCCCGTCACTTCTATGTCTACAGCGTCCAGCCTGACCTGGCTCTCTGCCTTCAGTACTATTATCGTCTCCGTTCCGCTTATCCTGTGCTCCTTCGAGTCGATATCGAGCGTGATGTCGTAGGAGTCCAGTGAAATGGGCATGCTGCTCCCATTTTCTCTTGTGATAATAACCTTTTGAAACCACAGAAGGCCGGGCAACCTTAATTCCGTCATTGCAATACAGCCCTGTAATGACTGTTGTAGTCCGTACAGACCAGTGGCACCCCGATATGGAGGCGGTGAGGAAGGGGGCATCCGTGATTAAGGCAGGCGGCACCGTGATATTCCCAACCGAGACCGTGTACGGGCTCGGTGCCAACGCGCTGTCAGCCGAGGCCTGCCTGAAGGTGTTCAGGGCAAAGAACAGGCCTGCAGATAACCCTCTCATCGTCCACGTGTGCGATATGGAGGGCTTCTTGAGGGTGGCAGAGAACCCGCCAGAAGGTCTGGTAAGCGCTCTGAAAGCACTCTGGCCCGGCCCGCTAACTGTCCTTGTCAGGAAAAGGGACGTGGTGCCCGATGTAACCACAGGGGGGTCGCCCTACGTGGCGGTGAGGATGCCTGATAACCCGCTGGCCCTGGCACTCATAAGGGAGAGCGGTGTGCCCATTGCTGCCCCCAGCGCGAACCTTGCCACGAGGCCAAGCATAGTGGACTCCTCCCAGGCAATCCGAGAGATGTACGGAAGGGTCGACCTCATCTACGACTGTGGCCCGGTAAGGATAGGGGTGGAATCGACGATACTCGACATGAGGGGAGGGACACCGAGGCTCCTTAGGCCAGGTGGGTACCCGGTGGAGTTCCTCGAGCGCCACTTCGGGGAGATAGAGGTTACGGATGAGGCCAGGGGACTCAGGCTGAGCCCGGTTGCCCTCACCCCGGGAATGAAGTACAGGCACTACTCTCCCTCTGTACAGATGTTCATGGCAGACGTGGATACCATAAGGGAGCTGTGCGCCACGGGTAGGAAGGACATAACTGTGATAGCAGAGCACTCCGTGTGCGGGGTGTGCAGGGCGGACTGCATAGACCTCGGCCTGACCATGGAGGATGTTGCCAGGAACCTCTTCTCGGCCTTCCTCGCACTGGAGACCAGGGGGAGCAGGGCAGGTTTCATACAGAAGTTCGGTGAGGGCGGCCTTGGCCTCGCGATAATGAACAGGATCCGCAAGGCCTCTTCTGGCGAGGTCCACTCCCTTGGTGAGGCCCTCGCACTTGTTGGCGACGGCCCCAGTGGTATCGGTGGCGGCGCGCTGAAGGGGCATTGATAGCATGATGAGGATGCAATGTGCCCGGATTGCACCGGAACCCATGTCGTGTTGCATTGGGCTGTGGCCCATGATACGCCCGCAGGCATCCGCCCCTCTGGGCACCTGATCTCGGCAATGCCGGGTGGGGTGGTGGAGTGGATGTTTATAAGTGCTGCAGGGATTGGGAAGCATGCCTAAGGTTGCAGTCATAATGGGCAGTAAAAGTGACTATGAGCACCTGGTCGATGGCATAAAGCTGCTGAGGGACTTTGGCATCGAGACCACTGTCAGGGTCGTGTCCGCACACAGGACCCCCTCCCTCATGTATGAGTTCGCACGGAGTGCGAGGGAAGAGGGATACGAGGTTATAATAGCAGCTGCGGGCGGCGCTGCCCACCTCCCGGGCATGACCGCGTCCATGACGACGCTCCCAGTCATAGGCGTGCCTGTTCCCAGCAGGCACCTCAAGGGCATAGACTCCCTGCTGTCCATAGTCCAGATGCCTTCAGGGGTACCGGTAGCCACCGTTGCAATAGGGAACTCAGTCAACGCTGCACTCCTGGCACTCAGGATACTGTCCATCAGGTACAGGGAGGTGGAGGAGAAGCTGGCCCAGTACATGAAGGAACAGGAACAGAAGGTGCTTGCACAGAGGGTGGAGTGAGATGCCCGAGAAATTCGACCTCGGGATCCTGGGCTCTGGCCAGCTGGGCCTAATGATGCTGCTGGAAGGTACTCCCCTGGGCCTCAGGTTCTCCGTTTGTGACACCGCCCAAGGGCCCGCTGTAAGGTTCGCCCACGGCTATTTCAGGGCAGACGGTTACAGGGAATTCGTCGATTCTTCACAGTACGTGACCTACGAGTTCGAGCACGTTGACGGCAGGGCCCTGGAGTACGCGGAGGAGCAGAACAAGCTGAGGCCATCACTGCTCCCTGTGAAGCTGAAGAGGGACCGCTCGCTCGAGAAGGAGTTCTACGTCAGGCACGGCATACCCACCGCACGCTATGTGGTGGCGGACGGGAAAAACGAGATCATGAGGGCAGTGAAGGACATGGGTGACTGTGTGGTCAAGATGTGCGAGGGCGGCTACGATGGAAAGGGTCAGTACTACTTCTTTGACGGCCGGAGGGACGAGGTGCCGGAAGGGGCCGGGAAGGCAATAGTGGAGGAGTTCGTGAGGTATGAAAACGAGGCGTCCATAATCTGCTACAGGACTCCCGACGGCAGGATGGGTGCATTTGAGCCCTCGTTCAACCTGAACAGGAACGGCATACTCGTCTACAACTACGGGCCTTACAGGGGGAGCGAGATGAGGGACATAGCCTTCAGGCTCATGGCATCTCTCTCGTATGTTGGAGTTATGGGCATAGAGTTCTACAATGTGGGTGGCAGGTTCATAGTGAACGAGTTTGCCCCCAGGGTTCACAACACCGGCCACCACACGCTCTTCGGCTTCTCTGTATCGCAGTTCGAGCAGCACGTGCGTGCAGTGGCTGGGCTGCCCGTACATGAACCCATGCAGTTCGTCCCTTCGGGCATAGTCAACATACTTGGCCGCCCGCTGGACGCTGCTGCCAGGGAGAGGATACTCGCGCTTGGGGACACCCACCCCTTCTGGTACGGGAAGGACGAGGTCAGGAGGAAGAGGAAGATGGGCCATGTCAACATAACTGGCAGCACAGTGGAAGAGGTGAAGGAAAAGATAGATAAGGTCATGGACATATTATATAATGGTCACCTGGACGACTACATCTGAGGGAGTGTCCGCAGTTGAACCTCATAGACCTTCACCAGGACCTGGCCTTCTCATCCCAGAGGCAGGATGTGATCCACGGGAGTGGGCAGAGCAGCGTTGACATGCTGTCCAGCCTTGGCAATGCCATGGTCTTCTCCGTGGTTTTCCCCCACATCTATACCGAGAACGAGAGGGCAGAGGAGCTGAGCAGGAACTACGGCTTCCGCACCCAGTCATCTGCACCTCTTGTGCAGGTGGCGATGGAACAGTTCAAGTTCTACTACTACCTCGAGAGGACCGGGAGGGTCAGGATAGTGCGCAACGTTGAGGACACATCGTCCTGCGGCCTGCTCTTCCTCATCTCCATGGAGGGCACGGATGTCCTCACCGACCCCTATGACCTCGACCTCTACTACAACCTTGGCCTCAGGAACCTTGGCATAACGTGGAACTATGACACCAAGTTCGGTTCGTCCTGCATGTCGAAGGTTGACTACGGCCTCACAGGCTACGGCACGGAGCTCGTGGAGAGGTGCAACTCGCTTGGCATAATAGTTGACCTTGCGCACGCATCGAAGAGGACCGTGCTGGACACCTGCTCTGTGACAGGCAGGCCAGTTATATGCTCGCATGCAAACGCTGCGTCGGTCCACAGGCACGTCAGGAACCTGGACGACGAGGAGATAGAGGCCATCGTGGACACAGGTGGCGTTATAGGTATCACAGCAATCACGTCCACACTCGGCCCCTCAGCCTCCATGGACGACATGGTGAAGCACGCTGAGTACATAGGGAACAACTTCGGCTGGGAGCACGTTGCCATAGGTTCAGACTTCCTGGGCATAGAGAAAACACCGTCAGGCTTCGAGGACGTCACGAAGTACGGGAAACTGAGGGAAAGGCTCGGGACGCATGCAGACCAGGTCATGTGGTCCAACGCACTCAGGGTCATAACTGAGAACCTAAGGTCATAGTATGGTCACAGCCTCCACGCCCTGGACTTTCCTGATCTTCGGTATAACCTCAGGCGGGACCGGCCCGTCGGTCACGATAAGGGCCGTCGGGTTCTCCACAAGCTCTGGGTCATCAACTATGACCTGCCTTATGGATATGCCGAAGTCCGCTATTACCCTTGAGACGCCGGCTATTATGCCCGGATGAGACGCAGACGTGGGTATTATCCTTATTACGCCCAGGCCAAGCTTCGAACTTGCCATGGAGAGGTTGGTGGTGGGCCTGAGGGCGCCGAAGAAGCTGCGCAGTTCAGGGTCCTCTATGATCCTCCTCAGGGCCTTGGCCACCACCCTCCTGTCAACTCCAAGCGCCTGCGCTATGGCAGCTGTCCTCACCTCTATGTTGTCGCACGTGACCCTTGGGGATCCATCAGGGCCAGGGACCACGCTCAGGCCGAGGGAGATGATCTTCCTCACGACTGCCAGCTGTGAGGGGTAATCCCGGAACCTCTCCCTTATGGTGTCCCAGAAATTCCGCATCAGACCCCGTCGGTGATGCCGTCCTCTGTTACCTGTATCACCGTTTCGCCCTCGGGCAGGTGCGGGGAGTCTATGAGCCGCGCTATCCTCTTGCCACCCTTTGCCTTCCTCAGGTAGATCCTGAACGTGGCAGTGTGGCCCACTATGTTCCCACCTATGGGCGCCATGGGGTCTCCGAAGAACACGTCTGGCCTCGCGGATACCTGGTTCGTCACAGCGATCACGGCGTTGTTGATCGTACCGAACTTCAGGAGGTCGTGCATGTGCCTGTTCAGGAGCTGCTGTCTCTCTGCGAGGGAACCCCTGCCCATGTATTCGGACCTGAAGTGGGAGGTTAATGAGTCGACTATGAGCAGCCTTATGGGGAACTCCTTGGCCATCTCCAGCGCCTTCTCCGCAAGGAGGATCTGGTGGTGGCTGTTGTAGGCCCTGGCGACGTGTATGCGCCTGAGGACGTTGTCTGAATCGAGGTCCTTGGCCCTGGCCATCTGCACGATCCTCTCAGGCCTGAAGGTGTTCTCCGTGTCTATTATGAGGACATCGGCATCAAAGCCACCCTTCTCCTTCGGCATGGTGGCGTTGACGGCAAGCTGGTGCATTATCTGCGTCTTCCCCGATCCGAACTCCCCGAAGAACTCCGTTATCGCCTGCGTCTCCAGGCCACCTCCGAGCAAGCCGTCAAGGTTCTTGCTCCCGGTGGTGAGCTTCTGTATCTCCCTCCTCCTCTCGAGGATCTGCTCCCCGGTCTCGAAGTTGCCCACATCCGCATACTTCCTCGCTGCCGATATTATCTTGATGGCCGCGCCCTCACCTATCCCGCAGACCTCCGACAGGTCCTTGGGCGAGGCAACCGCCAGTGTCATGAGGTCGTCATAGCCGTTCTCCCTGAGCTTCTCCGCCGTGGCCTCACCAACACCCGGGAGGTCCTCTATCGTGTATTTCTTCTCTCCTTCCTTCTCACCCATAGATCTTCATACCCCCAATATTGAGCGAGCTGTCAGTTGCATCGATCGATGCGTCCCTCTCCATGCTCCCCATCAGGGCCCTGATGGCGTCCACGTTCTCAGGGACGACATCGCTCTCCTGGTGAACAGCCTGGATGTAGCTCACCCTCCTACCGGATACCCTCACTGCGTCCCTCCATATAACCAATTCGTACATGTCAGAGCGGTCCCTGCCCAGTTCCCTGGCAAGGTCCATGACCTGTGCCGTGGAGGAGACCCCGTCCTTGCCGTCCACCAGCATTATCCTCCTGCGCGAGCTGAAGGCCGATATCACGTCAGACTGCTGCACCTCTTTTTTGAGAGTGACGTTCAGGACGTGTATGTGCATCAGTGTTGTCGGTGCCTTGATCGCCACAGTGTCTATGTCCACTGGCAGCACCGTCCTGAGGTCAGGTGCGTGGTGCGACGGGATCTTCAGGCTCGGCTCCAGCGCGTTTATGGGCCCCTTCTTGTGGTCGTTCGGGTCCGTTGCCCTCCTGATTATGGTGCCGTCCACGTGCTCCACACCGAACTCGGAGTGCAGTGCATGCAGTGACCTTGCAAGGCCTGTGGTGTTGCATGATACGACCCTGGCTGAGGACTTGCCAACTGCGGAATCAAAGCATGAGTAGGCGTTGAAGCTGACGTCTGCAACCCCAGCCTCTTCCCCACCCTGGAACACGGCCTTCACACCAGCAGTTCTGTACATGGGCGTGTTCTTCTTCCCCTGGCCCTCAGGGGTTGCATCCACAACCACATCGCTCATACGAATGAGGTCACTGAGCACGCCTTTCACCTTTATGCCAGCGTCATCGAACGCCTTCAGGTAGCTCTCGTCGGGGACGAATATGCTGAACCTTGAGGAGGCGACCCGGGCCACATAGTCTGGCCTTGTCTTCACTATGCCAACAACCTTCATGTCCCTCTGCAGCTGAACCGCATTTGCCACTCTCCTGCCTATCGTGCCGTAACCGTTTATGCCTACCCTGATCATCCACCACTACCATTTTTAATGCAGTTATAAACGTATCAGTCCCGGGAGATAATATATGTTTAGTGGAGATCACGGGAAATAGATGAGAAACATTAATAAGGTATTACTGTTATCATTAGTAATTATAATATTAATGGTGCAGGCGGGTGGCACTAACATTGTCAACACACAACGGCTTAACGCTGAACGGCCTCTATCAGCACAGGTTGGTGGCAGTATATCGTTCCAGGGCCTGGCCCATGGTGCTTTTCCGGCAAACCAAAGCTGGATAGGCTTCTCTGAGGTCGGCTTCGAACCCTTCGACTTTGCCGGGGGCCTGCATACCACACTTGGGAACGCATTCGCTGTCATGACATATGGCTACGGAGGCGACAGGGCCGGCGTCCTGATTAAGACGGATGTACCCTCGATCAGGATCACAATGGCCTGGAACGACAGTGCAAGCTACTCAATGACCTCTGAGAACCTTTCAATATGGCTCTCAGGCAGGTATGCCGGGTCCCTGGTGTTCGGCGTCAGAAACGGGACGATGTGGTTCGTATCCCCCAGAGGTTCCTGGGAGGCCGTAGGCACGAGGCCACCGCAAGACTCGCTCTTCTCTTTCTCGCTTCTGCCATACGGCACAGAGGACTACCTCTCAGTGGGACCTCTCAACGCAACCGTTTCCGGTATATTCCTGGACACCGCCGGAAACGTGACGGTGGAGGTTGGAGGCCCCTTCTCTTCAACCTCCATATACTCCATAACAGGTGGAAACCAGAACCTCAGCGCCGCAGAGGTCAATGGATACCTGTACAGCAAAGAGGAAAAGGTGAATGGCCCCGGCCTCCAGTTTGACCCCTATCTCTCCACCACAGTTAACATCACAGGCCCCTCCGTGGCGTTCGTTAACCCGGCCACAGGTGCCGGGCAGGCCCTGTACGAGAGGGGTATGTCCATCGAGTCATACTACTTCGGCTCCAGGTACCTCTACCTGCTTTTCTCCAACGGTACAAGGGCGTCAGTAGTCACCGTGAACTTGTCCACCCTTGCAGTCACCTACCATAACCTCACGTTGCCCGGGAACACCACGCACGCGTACGTGGCAGGCGGTTACATAATAGGGACAGGGCCAGCAGGAGTAACGGTATCCGCATACTCGGGGCCTCCAATGTCTTTCCACCTTAACAGCACCACCCTATTATCCTTCGGTGAGAGGAACGGCAACCTCAGTATCGCACTTGGCAGCGGGGAGAGCATAGAATCCCTGGAAGTTCTGGGGGAAAACATCGATATACTGGACGAGGTTCGCCTGGGCTACACAGGCACTGGATTCAATGACTCGATCCTGTTTGACGGGTACCTCTACTCGGTTGTAAGGGTGTCTGAGAACGCCTACTTCGTTGCACTCCCAGGCGGCCTGCAGCTTGTAGCGCAGCCCGTGGCCAGTGAGGTGCTCTCGCAGGACATTGGTGCCTCATGGGACTCACTGTTTTCGCCTCCAGTGAAGGGCCGCTTCACCGTCGAGCCGGGTGCAGGTGTCCTGGCAGTATGGAACGGCAACAGCACAGAGTTCTTCAGCAAATATCCGCCCAGGGAAGTGCAGGCGTCTCTCGTGGCCCAGCCCCGGTACGTATCGAACTCAACGCTGGTGGTCAGGCCATCTGTAGTATGCCCTGTGCCCTACCACATGGTGCTCTCCGCCTTCGGCGAAAACTTCACACCTATAAACGGCACCTTCGAGGTCAGCACGTCCTCTGTACCCGAGGGGAGATACACCGCCACCATAACCCTGATCCCGGTGAGCGGAGAGAGGGTTGTGAGGCGGTTCAACGTCACGGTGGACCACTACAGCCCGGTGATATCGCCTGAGCCATCCAGTGGAAGCTACATACTCTCCGGCTCAAGGGTCACGGTGAGCGCACGTGACAGGAACGAGATCGTGTGGATGAGGGTTCAGGTACTGAACCGCTCGGTCTATGCATCCGGGAACAGCACTTCCTTTACAGTCCCCACTGTGGCTGGCACACTGCATGTAAACGTAACAGCCATGGACGCTTTAGGCGTGGAATTCAACTCCTCCATCCTCTACCATGTCCTTGTCCGTGGCGGAGGAGCAGGCACCATGGAACCCATCAACGGGAGCGTACTGAACACCTCGGCCGTAGAGCTATGGTGGCCTGCGGTAACTGGTGTCAGCATGTATATGCTGGCCCTTTCATCCGGCAACGTGTCCATAAGGGAGAGCCTCACATTCAACAGGACAGTTGAGCACTTGGGCAACGGAGAATGGAACGCCACGGTGTACGGTATGATCAACGGCACTGCAGTGGCCCTCTGGCACACCTCCTTCACTGTTATCACCTACGCGCCCTCCATCAGACTGGTGGTGGAAAGGCACGCTGTGTCGTTCAGCGGGAACGGAAGCGTGAAGGACGTTGAGGTCTTTGTGGCAACGAACACCACATCTGTTATTTCCCTATACATAAACGGGGAACTGGTCGCTTCCGGCCAGGGCGAAGGCCTCACATTCAACGTCACACCCGAGTTCGCGCCAGGGGAGGAGGGGAACATATCGGTCATGGCCACCGCGACCGGGCCAAGCGGGGTGGTGGCCGTTGCGCATTCTTACATATACTACAACAACAGCGGGCCTCCGGCCATTGTCAGCGGCACAGTATACACGTCTTCCCACACCATCCGTATAGGCACTGACGGCCTTGAGGTCACGGTTCTTCCTGAAGCTGGTCTCAGTGCGGCGCTGAACGGCAGCACCATGGATATATACCTGGAGACCGTCGGCACTTACAACATCACGCTGAACGTGACCACAAGGTGCGGCGTGTGGTCACTGGAGGGGTTCACAGCAGTATACTCAGACCGGGCCCCAGCAATTTCAGCCAGCGTGACCGTCCACGGCAACAGCATAAATGTGAACTACACCGTCACCTCCCAGGTACCGCTGCGTTACGTAAACATCACCGTTGGCAACAGGATCCTCCGTGCACGGGCCCCAAGCGGCAACCTGGAGTTTGAGGCACCCTCCAATGGGGTTTACAGAGTCAGAATAGTGGCATTCGCGGACAACGGGCTCAACAGCAGCTACAATTCGAGCGTTACAGTCCTCTTCTACCCCGAACTGGGCTCCATTTCCCTGTCCTCCACAGACACCTGGCTCGGCATATGGGTGCACATTGTGGGCCGGGGGAACCTGTCCCTCCTGAACATAACCTGGTTCGTTGGCGGCTCCAAGGCGGGGGATGGCACAGGCATTGTGGAAGGTCTTCTGCCTGGCCTCTATACAGTCTCGGCCAGGGTTTCGTACAGGGGCAGGGCCGTGGAACTGAGCGGGACTTACTTTGACCCTGGATTCCTCCCCTACGCTGCTCCCGTGGCCGCAGCCCTCTACCTGTCGCTTGCAACAGCCCTAAGGAAACCTCCGGACCGGGCCCTCGAAGAGGAGATAATTGCCATGCTGCCTGCATCGTACGCCTCCGTCAGGAGGAGGGCCAGGGAGCTCGGGTACAGGCCCGGTGCAGCCAGGAGGTGCGTTTCCTCGCTCCTGAGCGACCGTAAGATATCTCTCGGGAGGGACCCGGACGGCAGGGTTTTCCTCAGGCCACCTGGGTAAGTATATTAAGGGGGTTCTCGATCTGCTTCCACCCTATGAACAGGAAAGGGACTGTAAGGCTGGCCTCCCTGGCCGTCGTGGTTCTGCTCGCACTCATGCCCTTCATAAGCTCTGCATCGGCACCACCAATACCTGCACCGCCATCCACCCTGCCCACGATAACCTACCACGTGGTCGGCACAAATGAGAGCTACAACATAACAGATACCGACTGGACCACATTCTTCACCGACATCATAGACAACAGCACCTACGTCAAGTACAACTGGTCAGCCAATGCATCCCAGGACCTGATCATTTTCGACCTCTCCTACACGGGCCTCAACCCGTACGGTGCGGAGTTCGTGGAGGCACTTTCCCAGATTGGCTCTCCCACCATCAAGAACATGACGCTTGCCTTCGAGAGGATAGAAAACGACCCATCGCAGGTGAAGGGATACACGAACATCCAGGCCCTGAACGCAGGTGCCTACCCGGGCTTCTCTTGGTCAAAGCCCAAGGTGGCCGGGCCCGTGGCCACTTACAGGGACGTGGCAATAATAGTGGCGATCATCGCAGTGGTGTTCGTCCTGTACTTCGTGTTTAACAGGAAGAAGTAAATATCCAGGCAATACTACACATATATGCGGATAGTGGTGGGCGTAACCGGCGGCTCCGGTAGCGTGATAGCGCTCAGGTTCCTCCAGTCCCTGAAGGGGCACGAGGTGCACCTGATCGTATCTGAACACGCCAGGCTGGTGGCTAGGGCCGAACTTGATCTCGATGCACGTGAATTTGAAAGGTATGCGGAATACGTGTATGATGACCGCGACGTTGCGGCAAGGGTGAGCTCCGGCAGCTTCATATTCGATGCCCTGGTCATAGTGCCATGCTCGATCTCAACGCTGTCCAAGATCGCTGCAGGCATCTCTGACACCCTCATAACCAGGGCAGCGGCGGTTGCACTTAAGGAGAGGAGGAAGCTGGTGCTTGTTCCCAGGGAGACACCGCTGAGCACACTGACGCTGAGGAACATGCTCTCGCTCTCCGAGATGGGCGCGGTGATACTGCCGGCCATGCCCGGCTACTACACCAGGCCAAAGAGCGTTGAGGACATGGTCGATTTTGTGGTGTCCAGGATACTGGACCAGATCGGGGTGGTGAACAGCCTGATCCAGAGATGGGGTGGCTATGGCCCGGGGCTTCATGGCTGACGGCATGCTCGGGAGGCTCTGCAGGTGGATGCGCCTCCTGGGCTATGACGTAACATACGCTGGCAGCGAGAAGGAGGACGCGGAGATACTGAGGGAGTGCGAGAGCCGTGGCCTCTTCCTGCTCACCAGGGACAGGGAGCTGAGCAGGAGGTACAGGGAATCCATGTACCTTGAGAGCGATGACTGGCGCAGGCAGCTGGCCCAGGTGATGGCAGCGTTCCCGCCGGAGAGGTCGGCCATGTTCACCAGGTGCCCCCTCTGCAACTCCTCCCTTGTGGCTGTGGGCAACGGCGAGGTCTCCTCACTGGTACCTGACGGTGTCCTGGAAAGGCACGACAGGTTCTACAGGTGCACGGGCTGCGGAAAGGTTTACTGGGAGGGCTCACATTTCAGGAACATAAAGGGCGAGATAGATAGGCTGCGTGGTACCGATGAAGATCATAGACAGTGACAGCTCAGGTGGCCTGATGCACATCCTGATCCAGGGCCAGGACGACCTCTGGTACATCAAGAACCTGGTGAAGCCGGGCGACCTGGTCCGGGCCACAACCCTGCGGAGGATGGAGAAGCAGGAAGATGCGGTGCGCTCAAAGGAGAGGTCAAGGGTGCCGGTGACAGTCACGATATCCGTTCAGGACGTCGGGTTCGTGGAGTTCACTGACAGGGTACGCATACTCGGTACGGTAACAGAGGGCCCAGAGGGTGTCACTGGAGAGCACCAGTCCCTGCAGCTGGGCCCAGGTGACGACTTCTACCTCATGAAGAGGTCAATCACTCCATCGGAGAGGAAGCTCCTCGAAGAGGCGCTCAACGGTACACACCAGGGCCAGGCCATTTTCGTGGTAATGGACGACGAGGAAGCCACCATCTGCAGGCTGCGCTCCTATTCTGTGGAGGAGGTGGCGCGGATACCATCGCAGAGGGCGGGCAAGGACTATGAGCACCAGGAGAGGGACGGCGAGTTCTTCTCTCAGGTAAGGAACGCGCTCAGGCCCCTGGCCCAGCAGGCCACAGCAGTCATCGTCCTGGGGCCCGGCTTCACTCCAGATGCCTTCGGAGAATACCTCAGGGCCGACCAGGGCTTCAGGGGCATCCCGGTCCGCGTTGTCCACTCCGACAGGAGGGACGCGGGTGCAGTCTACCGGTTCCTGGAGACGCCGGAATCGGAGGCCGTGATGAGGGAGAGCAGGGCAGCCGTGGAATCCAGGGTGATGGCGGAGTTCATGAGAAGGCTCTCAAGGAACGGTGCAGTGGCCTACGGCCTCGAAGAAGTGAAGAGGGCAATTGACATGGGGGCTGTGGACACCCTGATGGTGCTGGAGAACAAGTTCAGGGAATCTGAAGAGGTCAGGGAACTGGCTGACAGGTGCGTGGAGAGAGGGAGCAGGATGATCATATTCAGCCGGTTCACGGAACCTGGAGCGCAGCTCGCGGGCTTCGGTGGAATCGCTGCCCTCCTGAGGTACAGCATCGCCTAGACGCCAGTCCTGACGTTCCTGTACATCAAGGTAGATGCGGTGAACAGCACAACAGTTATGGCTGCCAGGGCAGAGAGGTCTATGAGTGTGGAGAGGGAAGCAGCACCGAAGAGGGATGACCTGATCACGTCCACGACGTACGTCAGCGGGTTGCCCAGCGATAAGTACCTGATGACCACCTCGCTGTCTGGTGGTATCGGGTAGAAGGCAGAGCTCGCGAAGTCCAGGATGAAGAAGAGCGCTATCGTTATGGTGTTGTAGGCCTGCATCGTCTTGGCAACAGCCGATATTATGAGGAAGAGGGATGAGAAGAGTATCGTGCCCACGGCTATGCCGACCACTGTCAGTGCGACGGTGTAGGCACTGAACAAGAAACCCCCGGAGACCACGACAGATATGCCGAGCATTATGAAGCTGCCGAGAACGGCGAACACGATCGCAACGAATATGATCCCCAGGAGGTAGTCAGTCCTCTTGAAGGGGCCGACCATGAGCTGCTCGAACATGCCCCACCTCCTGTCACTCCACAGCATGCCACCGCCTATGTTTCCAGCGGTGAGCGTCTGCATCGCCACTATGCCGGGGCCAAGGAAGTGGGTGTAGGAGACGTGCTGGGATGCAACTGCCACCCCAGGGACTATGTTCTGCAGCATCGTGCCCATGACAAGGAGGTAGAGGGCAGGGAGGCCAAGCATGAAGATCATCGTGCCCATGTCCATGTTAACGATTATGTTCCTGTAGGTCAGCCTAAGGGAAGCCGGCACCCTCACGAGACACCCACCACCTGAATGAAGACATCGTCAAGGGTCGCCTCCCTCATCGTTATGTTCTCAGGATAGACCCCATTGGCCTTGAGCACCCTTATGACCTCGTCAAGCTCTCTCGATATGTTCCTGCCGATGACCTTAACAACGCTGCCGTCGACGGAGACGTCTTGGGCGAGGCCCCTGGAGACGATTGCCTCCCTCAGAGCGGCAGGATCCCGTACAGGGCTCCCGGCGTCAACTTCCAGAGTCCTCAGGCCACTGTACCTCACCTTGAGCTCACTCGCCTTCCCCTGCGCCACTATCTTTCCGCCGGCCATGATAGAGATCCTGTCGCAGAGGTAGTCTGCCTCGTCCAGGAAGTGCGTCGTGAAGACCACAGTGAGCCCCTCACCTGCCCTCCTTTTGATGTAGTCCAGGACCTTCCTCCTCATTATAGGGTCCATGCCCACGGTGGGCTCATCCAGGAAGAGGATATCCATGTCGTGCAGGAGTTCCCTGGCCACCTGGAGCCTCTTCTTCTGGCCTCCTGATAGCTCGAAGGCCCTGGACTTCCTCAGGGGGTTCAGGTCGAAGAGTTCCATGAGTTCCTCCGTCCTGGCCTTCGCAACCTCCCTGGGCACCTCCCACAGGGTGGCATAGATCTTCATGCAGTTCTCAACCGTTGTGAAGTCTATCGATTCGGACTGCTGCACAACCCCTATCCTCTTCCTCACCTCCAGGGGCTCCCTCTGCGGGTCAAGGCCCAGCACCTCAATGGTCCCGCTGGTGGGCTTTATGAGCGTGGTGAGCATCCTGATTGTTGTGGTCTTCCCAGCTCCGTTTTTCCCCAGCAGCCCGAATATTTCACCCCTCTTCACATCGAAGGATATTCCGTCAACGGCGTACCTGATTCCATCGTAGGTCTTCCTGAGGGATCTCACCGAGATAGCTAGGTCGCTCATGATGTACCCGTACTATGCCTCCTCACTATTTAACGATCTGCCAGTTGGGCGAAGAGGGGACTTATGTTCATGATTCACTGAAACTGAGCTCTATGCCCCTCCTCCTGAGGGCACCGGCGACCTTCCCGAAGACCCCGGCCTTCATGGCCAGCTCTTCAGGGCAGACCACGCCGTGGAGGTCTAGGTCTTCGCCGAGCAACAGCTCCGCCACGGCACATGCCGGTGCAGCCGTCGTAACAGACATGGAGGTGAGGCCATCATCCTTCCTGTGAACGTGGATCATCTCCATGCCCCTATGCACCCTTCTTCCCCCTGAGGTACCTGTGGCAGTGACCCTGAGTATTATCATGTCCCTGACACCTTGGGCCCTCAGTTTGCTGTCGAATAGGGCCGCTGTGAGGTCCCTCGGCCTCACCCTGTATCCAGCGACATCCACAGCGTCGCTGCTGAAGAAGCCCAGGTCACGCAGGAGCATGACCTTGTCGGAGTGCCCCATGTAGCGTATGGTCTTCTCGAACATCGTATTCTTGACCCTAACATTCCTCAGGAGCGTCCTGAGGCCGTCTGTGAGGAAGGCCTCGAGTGCGAAGGGAAAGCCGCTGAGATGGAACTCTTCTGTGCCGGAGAGGGCAGGGTCAACCCTGACCTGTCCACCGCTCACCCAGGTGACGCTGTTCACATACTCGTCTATGACACTCTGCGACGCGAAGGTTATCACGTAGTCCAGGGGTGGCACAGGTCTCTCTGGTATGCCACCAACATATATCTTCAGGTCTTCGGTCTCATCCATTACAGAATGAAAGTACCCGGCCGCCATGTTGCTGAGCCCCGGGGCCAGGCCGCAGTCCGGGATGTAGAGGGACTTCCTGTTCCCTGTGGCCTGTTGGCTGAAAGGGTCATCGTTGCCGAACGTTACGTCAACCACCCTGGCACCGTACCTGAGGGTTAAACCGATAAGGGCTGGCCTCTGCTCAGCAGGGAGCGCGGCCATCACCAGGTCGCTTTCAGCTATGTGCCTGAATGTATCTGGAGAGAGCGGGTCTACCCTTTTCACCCTCAGGTTCCCCTTCCCGGTTTCCTTGGCATAGGGATCGAACACTGCGATTTCCTCTGAGGGCATGCTATTCTCTAGGTCCTTCACTATGGCCCTGCCAATCTTCCCGTACCCGAGAACTGCGATGGCCATGACCGGTCATGGCCCTGTATGGACTTAACGCTTTCACTCCCATCCGGTGTTTCGAGTTAGTGCCCCGTAAGGTTACGATGAATGGGAGCGTTTGGCTACACCAGGCCTCCGCCAGCTCGGCCCTGCCATTGGCCAGACAAGTGGGAAGTGTCTACGCAAGACCTGAGTCGGTGGACCATGATCTATTTAAGACCCAATATTTCAGTGCGCATGTGAAATATATTGACTTATTAATGTATATTTTGTATCCTTCCGAGACCCCCACAGAAGTAGCCAGGTTTCCCAGAGAGAGGGACAGGTTTGTGTGGAAGGATCAGTACACGTACTACCTCCTTATACTCCCTGCAGTGGCTTATATAGTTATCCTTTCATTCTACCCGGCGGCCCTGGCAGTCTACAAGAGTTTCTTCTCCCCCCACGGTGTCCTTGGCCTTTCCAATTACCAGAGTGTAGTTTCACAGGGACTGGGTACTTCCATAGTGGACACCGTAATAGTCAGCCTGGGCGCCCTTGCGATACAGTTCTTCCACGCACTTGGCATCGCCGTGGTACTGACAAAGAAATTCGCTGGAAAGGCTGCATTCTCAACCATAATGATACTCCCGTTCGGAGTCGCCACTGTCGTGTCTGCCTTCATATTTTCAACGATATTCAGTGCAGTCGGGGGGTTTGCCAACTCATTCCTAAGGCTGCTGGGCCTTCATGCTGTAAACTGGTATTATTCCAGGTTTTCAGAGATGGGCGTAGTTATGTTCTCCGATTCATGGAAAAACACGCCGCTCGTTGCACTCATAATGCTCTCAGGCCTAAGCTCACTTTCACCAACCATACAGGAGGCAGCACTTATAGACGGGGCTGGGCCTGCAAGGAGGTTCTGGCATGTAATTCTACCAAACGTAAAATCAACGCTTGCAATAGCAATGATGATAAGGGGGGTCAGCGAGTTCAACATATTTGCTCTCCCACTTGTCCTCATAGGTTACCATCCAATTCTTCTGACGACTCTCGTGTACCAGAACTATAACCTATATTCTCCGACCATCTACTACGCCTACGCGGCTGCCGTCATACTCTTGATATTTATCCTGGCCTTCGCGTCAGTAATACTTGTTATGGGAGGTGTGAGGCAGTATGAAGCCCAGTGAGGTCGGCTTCATAGTTGCCATAATAATCTTGTCCATATTTTTCCTGTATCCATTCTACGTCCTGTTCCTGATAGCATTTGAACCCGTCAGGTACACCTTTGGCTCCCTCTATCCCAGCCAGATACCTCTCGGCTTTACACTCTCCAACGTAAGAAGCGCCCTCACATCACTCAGCCTGATCGGCCCCTTGGAGAGGAGCTTCTATGTTGCAATGATCGTTGCAGTCCTGGCCCTGCTATTCGGCATATCTGCCGGCTATGGCCTGAGCAGGATCAGCCCCAAGATTGCGAACACAATAGTCGTCCTCCTGTTCTTTTCCAACATGATGCCCGGGATTGTGGTAGCAATACCCATTGCTTCCGAGTTCCTGAAATTCGGGCTGTATGACAACTTCATGGGTATAGCGCTAGCACAGGAGCTGGTTGTCCTCCCACTCTCTGTATTCATAATGCTCGGCGCATTCAGGTCTGTACCGAGGGAGCTTTTCCTACAGGCAAGGGTGGACGGCGCAGGTATATTCGCTTCGCTCGCCAGGGTTATACTCCCCCTGGTAATACCTGGACTCATCGTGACGTTCCTCCTCTCCTGGATGACCTCCTGGGACGAGTTCACGTACGCAGTGATAATATCTCCGGGTGCTCCGACATACCCTGTTAAGCTCTACGATTATGTTTCTAGGGCACTGCCCTTCCAAGCCTCAGCCTTTGCCCTCATAGTAACCATCCCTGTACTGGTGATCGCAGCGTTCCTGCAGAGGTACCTTAAGGGCCAGTACCTTACAGGGGGGTTGGTAGGATGAGCACGAAACTCGAACTCAGGAATGTTACTCAGAGATACGGATCCAAGGTGGTTCTGAACAGGCTCAGTCTAGAGATTGAAGATGGGGAGTTCTTTGTCATACTTGGCCCCTCTGGCACAGGCAAGTCAACACTGTTACGGACCATCGTGGGAATAGAGAGACCTGTAAGTGGTCACATAATACTGGATGGCAAGGACATAACACAGCTGCCACCAAACAAAAGGAACATTGCCATGGTCTTCCAGAACTATGCTCTCTATCCCAACATGACGGTGTACGAGAACATATCCTTTCCACTCCGCATGGCTCACATGAACAAGCAACAGATTAGGGAGAAGGTAACTTCAATTGCAAAGAAGCTCAATATCGAAGAGGTTTTGGATAGGAACGTGACTCAGCTCAGTGGCGGGCAGAAACAGAGAGTCGCCCTCTCAAGGGCCCTGGTGAGGAACCCAGCCATGTTTCTACTGGATGAGCCGCTGAGCAACCTGGACGCAAGGGTCAGGTTCACTGCTAGGGAGGAGCTGAAGAAGATCCAGAGGGACTTCAACCAGACATTTGTCTACGTTACACATGATCAGAGCGAGGCCCAGAACCTGGCCGACAGGGTGGCGGTGCTGAGGAACGGGAGGATAGAGCAAATAGGCAAGTACAATGAACTTTATGAGAACCCTAAGACAAAGTGGATAGGAGACTTCATAGGGGACTACCCGATGAACTTCTTGGATGGCAGTGTCCTGGGCCTGGATGGGGTAGAGATAGGTTTCCGGCCCTATTGGGTGGAGTGCGACTCAGGGGAAATAGAGGGCAGAGTAATTTCATTTGAGATAGTCCACGAGTCTTACTTTGTATACTGTGATGTCAAAGGGAAGACCGTAGTGGTGCGTTCTACGAGTCCCGTGGAGTCAGGAGATTACATAAGGTTCTCAATCAAAAAGTTCAGGAAGTACAGGGATGGCAACTTGGTCGAGGACGGGCTCTAGCAGAATAAAATATGTTGAAATAAAATCTTATAGAAAGTTCAAACCAGCAGCGGCTGGAACTCTCCCTTTTCATATTCCTGTGCGACTGTGGAGTTGTAGTTGCTCAGCAGGTACTCATACAGGCTGTGGTTCATACTGCTGAGTTCATTGTATATGTTCGTGTAGTTCGTTCCGTGACCGTCCTCAATGAGATAAGTCCATGCCTGGTCCATTAGGGTCTGCCACTCCGTTATCCAAGGAACCGGTGTCCTGAGGAACACTCCTTCGTTGATTGCCTGCTCTGATACCTGATCTACGTTGTCACTCTGGTTCACAAGCTTCATGCCCAGTGCGGTAAGGTTGACTGAACCAGGCCACTGGCAGTCCATTATTGTGTACTTGTTGCTGGCCAAACCCTTGTATGTGGCCCAGTAAGATGTCTTGTACTCGGGGCTGAAGTACTTGCTCAGGTTTGCCAGGTACCATATTGCGTTGACATCCCCGGTGTCGTTGAAGTTGAGCGGGTTACCTCCAAACTGCACCATCCACTGGTACAGCTCAGTGGCAGTGCTAGCACCACCGTGCCCCTGGAAGTTGACCATGCCGACACCGTACTTCTGGTAAAGGATCTTTGCGTCCGTCATCAGCTGTGTGAGATTGCTCGGTAGGCTATCTATGCCCGCGTTCTTGAGAGCAGTGTAGTTGACCCACACTAGAGGTATGTTGACCCTCTCTGTTATGAAGTATATGCCTCCAAACACTTTCTCCTCATACTGGGTCACCTCCTGGATGGACTTTATGATGTCGCTCGGAACGAGTTTTGGCTCTGCAGACGTTAGGTTGGCTAGGTAACCCCCGTAGAAGAGGACACCCACATCCAGGTTGTCTATGCTCATAACAACTGGCTCGCTTATATTCCCGTTAGTGGCAGCGCTCTCCAGGGCCTCTATGCCGCTGACAATATCTGATGCCTGTTCATTGATGTAATGTACGTGTATGTTCGGGAACTCACTCTCGAATGTCGCTATTATGGTATTCTGCACAAAGCTGGCATCTGTCGGGGTTATATCGTCGTAGTAGTATATTGTGACTGTGGCATTGCTGGGACTGTATATCGTCGGTACCACATTGTTCGAAGCGCTGGCCTGTCCGTACGCGTTGGTATCAACTGGTATGAAACCAGTGTAGTTGAGGTATAGCTGCTGCACATAAGGCGACATCATATAGGCTATGAACTGTTCTAGGGCTGACATGTCTGGGGAACCCTTTGCTATGGCAAGGACATCACCTCCAACCAGGTGATCACTGTTCACAGGCCCTGCAGGGCCGGGGTAGACAGCCAGATACTGCGCCTGCGCCTGAGCTGCCGGTCTGTGGGTTTCAACGTAAGCAACCACTGCAACGATCACTATCACGACTACGACCACAGCAATTATAGTGCCTAATCGCCGCTTCTTTGGTTCCTCTGGTATGGGCTCTTCCTTATTATGCTATATAAATCATTGTATTTATAAGTTAATTTATTTAGTCAATACAATAATAATATATGAATTTACTGTAAATTATGGTTAGCCTCCAGTAAAATTCTCCTTCTGTGTCGATTCTGGTCGCACCTGAACGTCTTTGGAATAGGGTACCTTTAACTATGCCTTGAACGACAAGCATCATACCAACTGCTATAGGACGAAGAAATTGCGGTTCACACACATCACGATTGAAGATGGGGTGAATAGCCAGAGATACCATACCGGCGGTAGGGTTTCAACTTCAAAACGCACCCACTCTGTAATAATCCTTTTCTGCACGGAGAATGCCGTCGCATAAGTGTTTCCCCGTGTTTCCGAGTACCTATGGCATTAATTGGCTGTCTTGCCAATCCATTGGAGCCCGCTTCTAATTTAAGGCTACCTGCGAGTGAGCGCCTACGGATCATATTTCTGAAATACACACTAATGGCACTGCTGGCCCATCCGCAACGTCAAGCGCACTGAGGGACCCAGCTGGGATCGGAAACCCAGTCCGCTTTGTCTGATCAGGCCCCATATGTAAGTAAGGTTATATCTCTCCATTCCTGGGAATACAGTTATGTTCAGGACTATTGTTGATACTTTGGTGAATGCGCCGCTCTACAACTCCTCTGGTGTGGAACATGGCAGACAAGACTTCCTCCCTAAAGAGGTAATGAAAGACAAAAATGAATGGCACTCAAGGAATATGCCCTATGGCCCTAGTGTCACGATTCTTGTGTAAGCCTAGGGATACCCCATCTGGGAGATGCCCCCAACCGTATCCATGCATTTATAGAGTCCAACCAGCGAAATGAAATACCATCTCCATTAGAGTTCGGCTACCCTAGGTAGATGGCCTTCATGGCGCTCTCTTCGTATTGAGGTGTACCGATTGACCTGATCACCCCTGATCCCACTGTTCATCATCTCGGTCATATTCGCAAAATGTATCGATCTATTTCATGAACCTCCTGTGATCTCCTTACACGGATCCTGTGACACTATCACCACGGGGTTGTATGCAACTATCTCCAATACAATTGCGGAGTTACAATTTCGGTTCTCCTGACATACCAAACAATCTATGCTATAATCACGAACTGGCTCACAGACTTAGGCGTGTCTGGAGTGATGTTGGGGTAGGACAGATTATCAAGGCATTTTATTCCAATTCTGAATTTCTGGGAGGATATGGCGATCGGTATATTCTTCACATACAGTCACAACTAAAGGCCAATGCAGGGTGCTTCTTTCCTTTACTTCTGATATGGAATCGGGCCCTAAGGTAGGTCTCGGTCTTTGACCTCTAACTCTTATACCCTTATAAAGATAGGTATGTTGTCATCAGACCAGTACCACCTTCTCCCTGCCATCTCTCTACCAGATGCATATTCCTTCCAGGTGCCATGGGGCAGGTAAAAGTCACGCCCGGGTCGTCCATCCATCTGGCGAGCGACAACAACGTTGTGACCGGCCATATACTCATCATCTATGTAGAGTGCTTCCCTGTCCTCTGGAAAGTCGTAGACGAGGGGTCTGATTATTGGATGCCCTGATGTGTGAGCCTCGTTGGCCAGTTCTCTCAGGTATGGAAGAAATTGGTAACGCAGAGTTATCGCTCTGCGTATCATCTCTGTGTATATTGGTGGCATCCTAAAAGGCTCATTGTCCTTCCCGTTCTTGATCCTGTGGTTCCTATACAAGGGGAACAAAACTGCCATTTCGTAGTACCTGCAGACAAGGTCGTAGCTGGGATCTCCCCAGAACCCTCCCAGGTCGCAGCCGCAGTAAGGCATACCGGAAAGGCTCAGGTTAAGCACCATTGAGAGTTGAAGCCGGAGATCCTCATACGAAGCCTTGTTATCTCCTGTCCATATGGCCGCATGTTTTTTGTATTCCTGGATATCCTGCCCTGGTCAGAATGAATGGCTTATCCATGACACCCTTAAGGGCTTCATAGGTAGTCATGGCCTCGTAGTAGGCGTAAAGGTTGTGCACCTGTGAGTTCCTAACCTTTATTCCGTTATCAAGCGTGTGGACTGCGGCTGGGTCTATGTTGTTGCCGAATCCACCCGCATCCCTTGTTCTGTGCATGGAAGGTTCGCTCATGTCCAGCCAAATGCCACCCATTCCTGGTCTGTAGAACGACTTTATGAGGTCTCCCCATATCTGCCTCGCAGAAGATCTCAGGAAATCAGGGAAAATGCAGGTACCCGGCCAGACCCTGTCAAAGTATAAGTTTCCCTCTGAGTCCTCTATCGCATTTCCAATGAATTTTTTGAAGACATCATACCCCTGATCCGCTCGTACACCTGGATCAATGATTGGTACTATGTAGATACCTCTCTTTGAACAGAAGTCGAGGAGAGCCTCTGGGTCCGGAAACCTCTCCCGATCCCAGGTGAATATTCTATAGCCGTTCATGTAATCAATATCTAGGTAGAGAGCACTAACAGGGAACTCTTTCGTGTAATCCTCTATAATTTCAGTGACAGAACTTTGAGGAAAGTAGGTGAATCTTGAAACCTGGTGGCCCAGGGCCCAATCAGGGAGTTCAAAGGGCCTCCCCGTAATCTCCGTTAGCCTTTCACTTATCTCAGAGGGAGTTCCAGAAAAAAGGAAGAGTTCAAACGGGGATTTAGCAAATGAAACAATAACCTTATCATATTCCTCCACACCCAGATCAAAATTCACCTTACCTGGCATGTTAAGGAGCAAACCATAACACCCAGATTCACCTATGCATAGGAGGAAAGGGAATGATGAGTATATACTCTGTCTAACGTCGTTATAGTCCCAGGATGACGAGTTGTACAGGGAAAAGCGCCCCCTGTTTCTTATCAAACCTGAGGGTTGCTCACCTAGCCCAAAGAAAATGTCACCATCCATAATATCTATCTTAATGAAGAACGAGTCCTCTCTCGTGAATATCTGTACCTTTCTTTCCAAGAATGATAACGGTTCGCTTGGATTGCTCAGGCCCATTTGCTGATCCAGTGGGCCGAACCTGAGAACCAATATCATTAGTGTCTAATGAAAGATAGAGAATCTTATCGTTCTGATAGACATTAAGCTGCACAACTATCGGATACACATCTTTTTTTAATAAGTTGTTTGGAGGGCAATTTAAGACGGTGACGTAAGCGTATTATAATTTAACAGATTTTAAACTCATCGTTTCGGTATACATCTGCATCAGGATGCCCAATGTTTAGCGCGCCATGATTTTTGAGACAAGGTAACGAATTCCGCGCAAGTGGAACATGGCGGGTTCGTGAAATGAAACCGCGATCAAAAGTGGGGTGATATTTCTTCAACGGAATAGAAAAAGGCTACCTTGTGACTATGCCGTAAATGAGCAGCATTAGACCAACTGCCATGGGAATGAAGAAGTTGGGCCTCACACCCCTGATGAGAAAGAGAAGCGCGTCAACCAAAAGAAGCAAAGCACCGGCGGCCAGGAACCTTATCTTCAAACAGAAAGCCTCCTGAATGACCTCCATTCCGCAGGGTGCAACACGGCATAAATGTTCGCCTGTGCTACCATACTCCCATGGCAGTACGGTACTGCCCTGAATCTGGCGTGCGTGCAAGCGATCTCTTTAGTTGCACTCAGTCCTCGTGCTCCCTTTCACGAAGCTCGAAACGCACCTTCAATCTGGTCATAACGTTGTCAGGAGCCGAGGCGAGGCACACTCCTGCTCCATCGAGTCACCGGGCATGCCTTGACCGAGCCATCATCTTGGCAGTGACACCTCTTACCTCCTGTCAATACAATTATGCTCCGACCGGGATTTGAACCCGGGTCGTCGGCTCGAAAGGCCGATATGCTTGACCGGACTACACCATCGGAGCGAAACACTTCGTAAAAGTTACTTTTTATATTTAGTTTTGCCAGGTGTTTTCTGCAGTTGCAGTTGGCATCTGCCCAATCATGGTTATATCCACCTGCACCATGTCTGGTGGATTGAGGCTACCCAGGCTGAGGGTGAGGAACCTCCTGATTCTGGAAGGTGTCATATCGATTTCAGTGAGTTCTTACCTTGCGACCTCCACCTATGTATTTCACGCACACCTCCTGGGCCAGACCATCCCGGTCGCCCAGAGGAGCTTCTCGTTCGCTTCCCTCTTCGCAGGGCTCTTCATGGTGATTCTGGGGACACTCTCCACGTCCAGGACCAGGGCTGTCTGGTACACATCATTCCTCCTCCTCTCGCTGGAGGTAGTGATATTCCTAATCAGCCTGGGCAGGAAGTCCCATGTCTCGTTACTTGGCATCATCCTGGCAGCCTTTACGATGTTCCTCCTGATCAGGAGGAGGAAGGACTACGTGGAGCCATCGCAGCTCCTCACCGACCCGAGGCTAGCCGTTTCCCTGATCATAGTGGCCTTCACGGCTGCTTACGGCGTAGGCGGCTCTCTGCTGCTGGGCCAAGACTTCAGGCCACCGATCACATCAATAGGCACAGCAATATACTACGCAGGCGAGACAGTGACCACGCTGGGCTTCGGTGACATACTGCCGGTGACACTTTCCGCCAGGCTATTCACCGTATCGCTCTCGGTGATGGGTGTTGCCGTCTTCTTCGGCGCACTCACCCTCCTGATCACTCCCGTAATAGAGAAGAGGATCGGTGGTGTTACCATGACGATGGAAAGGCTCGGAGTTCGCTCCCTCAGGGACTACACGCTCATATGCGGCTATTCACCACTCGTGCAGGCATTCATATCAGCGCAGAGGTCAAGGGGAAAGAACGTTGTTGTGATAGACGATGAGGTCGGTCAGGAGGCCCTGGCCTCCCTGGGCGTCCTGACGGTGAAGGGGGAACCGGACGACGAAAAGGCCCTGTCCGTCTTCCAGCTCGGGAACTCAGAGTGCATTGTTGTCGGGACGTCAGACGACAGCAGGAACATGCTCATATGCGCTGCACTTTCACAGGTTGTGGACGGGGAGACGAGAAAGAAGGTTAGTGTCATAGTGAACTCCCCGAGGAACAGGAACAAGTTCGCTCCGTTCGGTTTCCGCATCATCGACCTCTCGGAACTCGTCAGCCGGAGCCTGGGGTGAGGATCACTCCCCGCATATCTGCCCGCCGTCCACCACAATCTCCGTTCCCGTTATGAAGGAGGCCTCGTCAGATGCCAGAAATAGGACAGCGTTGGCCACATCCTGCGGCTGGCCGTACCTGCCCAGGGGGATTTTCCTTATGTATTTCTCTATCTCTTCCTCAGGAGTCCCGGCCTCCCTCTGTATCTCTGTCATTATGAAGCCGGGGCAGACGGAGTTCACCCTTATGCCGGACCCTGCAAGTTCAAGGGCCAGGGTCTTTGTCAGTGTAATGATGCCACCCTTCGCTGCGTTGTAGTGTGCCAGCCCCACCTCACCCCTGAGGCCGTTCGTGGAGGATATGTTCACTATCGACCCCCCACCCCTCATCATGGGCAGCAGGGCCTTCGTGACCAGGAAGGTCCCGCTCAGATCGGTCTCCAGGACCCTCCTCCAGCTCTCGTAGGTAATGTCCTCGAACCTCTCGTACCTGGAGATGCCGGCGTTGTTCACCAGTACGTGCAGGGTGCCACTGAAGTGTTCTTTCACTGCACGCGAGAAACTCTCCACGCTCCCAGGGTCTGACACGTCGCAGTGGAAGAACCTGCACCCGCCTCTGAGGGCCATCTCCACCTCTGAGCCCCTCTCCCTGTTAATGTCGCAGAAGGCCACCTGTGCCCCCTCTCTCAGGAAGGTCTCCACTATTGCCCTGCCTATTCCCCTGGCCCCACCGGTGACGACGCATTTCTTTCCCTCAAGCCTTAACCGCGGCCCGCTCACCTCTCGCCCCCCTCCCTGCCAGCCTCTGCCACCATGTAGCTGACAACGCTCTCTCCGAGCTCGCCCTTCCTGGCCTTGTAGAGCGTGTAGGCGATCACACCGACCACTATGAGCAGGGCCATGACAACGAACCCGAAGTACGGTTCCACCAGGTTCCCTATTATGCCCTCATAGAACGTGTAGACGAAGAGGGCTGTGCCGCCTATGGGCACCACGAGGCCTGAGAGCACCTTCCTCGCTGTGGAGAACTTTATCTCCCTGTGCCTGGAAAGGAAGGCATAGAGGCCGAACTCGGGCACGAAGTGGTGGAAGTACCACAGGATGGTCGATGTTGTCCCTGCAACGAAGAAGCCAAGGCTGACCGTGTCCGCGTTGTACCCGTATACCTTGACAAGGACTGCAGCCACAACGAGCACTGTGAAGAGGGCGAACGCGAAGTTCACCATGGCTGCCCTCCTCGGTACCTGCGTCTTCTCGTCAAGTTTCCTCAGCCACTGGCTCTTGATGAAGTTGTCCCTGGACATTGCCCAGAGCAGCCTCGCCTGGGAGCCGCCTCCAGCCCCGTAGGCTATCATCGATACCACAAGAATGAACATGTTCAGGCCCACCAGGACACCGGCAGGGATGTAGTGTATCCAGGTGACAAGCTGCGGTATGGAGGCCTGGCCCACGTTCGCCAGGTCGCTCTTGGGCACAGAGACCACCTCCGAATAAGCACTGAGTGCTATGACAACCGCGGAGATCGTGAGGCCAACGTAGACCGCCTTCCAGAGGGTGCGCCTCGCCTGGACACCCTCCTCACCGTAGAAGAGGGCTGCGCCATAGCCTGCGAAGAGGTAGAAGCCAAGCACCGCTGTGGCAAGGGCTATGCCGGTGAAGCCGGATGGGCTGTTGGCAGGGTTTATGTAATATGCGGAGTTGTAGGGGCTCCTGGCAATAACATATATGGTAAAGGCTGTGACCAGCACTGTGGTGGCCACCATAACGATTACGAGTATCCTGCTCAGCAGCCTTGCTGGCTGGATCGTCATGACCAGGGTGATGACAAGTGTGAGGACGCATATGAGCAGCCAGAACCATATGGGGAGCATGATGCCGTAGATTATGTAAACAGTGTCTATTGCAAGCCACCCTATGAAGAAGGCGTTGGCCATCTGCCAGAAGTTGTAGAAGAAGTAGTTGGAGAGAGATGTGAACTTGCCAGCCTTCCTGCCGAAACCGAGCTCTGCCAGGCCGTAGTAACCGCCTGCGAACGGGGCGATCCTCGTGTACTCCAGTATGGGGAGGGAGACGAGGACGAAGAGCAGGTAGCCCAGGATCACGGGCCACATGGCGGCGGGCCCCGCATCCCCAATGAACGATGCAATCTCTATTGGGCCGATTATGGCCAGCACACCTGCAAGGGTGAGCATGACCATGCCCGCGAAGCTCACGGAGTTCCTCCTCAGGCCTGTGGTGTTCGAAACGTTGTTCTGCACGGGACTCCGATACATATACTACATATTCAATACTTTCGTATAAAATAGTAAATTAGAGGTAAAACTTGAAACACTGACACTCTTTGTCACTGTAATAGTAAATCCAAGCCTTTCAAAAGTTATTACGGAGTGCGCCATGGAGTCTGGTATAAAAACATGGATTATTTTTATGGATATGTAAGGAAAGAATTTAGGCTCAGGACCACCTTATCTTAACCTTGATCTCACCCGGCGTCTTTGAGGTCAGGGCCTCCCTGACACTGTCCCTCTCTGTATGGTCCAGTACCCTTGTTATCAGGAGGGATGTGGCAACGGGGAACATGACCTTCCAGGCGGCGAGCCTGTTCATTGCACTCTGGAAGTGGGGCTTCTGGCCGTTGATCAGGCCGACCACGGCTATGGACCTGTACACGAGGTTCTGCAGGTCGGTGTGGGAGAAGGATGCGTACCCGGACCTGGGGAAGCCGAAGAGGCCAAGCACGCCGTTGTTCTTTATGATCCCGAGGAGCTGCGGGAGCATCGATGCATCCGCGCCCGAGGCCTCGAAGACCAGGTCGAACTCCCCGTGCTTATCCCTGAGGGCCGAGTAACCTGAACTGGAATTGTAATATGTTATGTCCGCATCGTCGAATATCTTTTGCTCCTCCCTGCTTGGCTCCCTGACGTTTGAGATGAAGACGCCGAGCCCGTAGGAGCGGAGAAGGAGCGATGTAAGTATGCCTATGGGGCCTGTGCCGACAACGAGGGCCTTCCTGCACCCAAGGCTGCCGTCCGGGCACTTCCAGGGCAGCCTGTTCTGCACCTGCATTACCTCCTCCATAGACTTCTCAAGGTCGGATAGTGGCTGGGCCATCACCGCTATGTCCTCTATCCCCCTCGGCACCCTCACAAGGTACCTCTCCTCGTCCCAGTATGTTTCCCTCATGAACCCGTGCATCCCTTTTATTCCGGCCTCCACGAAGCCGCCAGTCTCGCAGAAATCTGGCCTGCCGTTCAGGCATGCGAGGCAGTGCCCGCAGCCCCTCCTGTTCACGGGCATCACAAGGTCTCCCTTCCTTATGCTCTCCCCGTCCTCCTGGACAACCCCTATGGCCTCGTGGCCAAGCACCATGAAACTGCTCCCCCTGGGCAGGCTCGCTGAAGCCATCTGCCCGTTGACGATCTCCCTGTCAGTGCCGCATATCCCTGTCTCCCTTATTCTGACAGGTATGCCTGTACCGTCCTCCTCCTGAAAGTCCACGTACTCGATGCCCTTCTTCGGCGGCGAAACAACTATGGCCTGCATGGCGTGGTATTGGTTATCACAGATTTATTCCTTTTCCGATCGTGTGGAATTGAACGGCAGACCCCTGCTGTGGCTATCCCGCTACTTCCCACATGGGTTTGGTCTCCTTACATTGTGTCCATCCATTGGGCAGGCACCGGGCACTGCAGGCCTTAAGCGGGTTTCAGGTGGTGGGGAAACCGTGGCCTGGGGGGAAACCGGACCCGGGGGGTAGAGCTGTCGATTCCAGCCTGTCCACGGGCGTTCAGGTCGGTGAGAGACGCTGCCAGGGCCTCTGGGCAACGCTCACGGCACTCCAGGGGCCAGTGCCTATGGGAACATTTTTATGCACACCTATTATGTTATTCTATGCCAGTACGCTGCATTGCCACACACACTATCAGAGGGAGCAGCCACACAGGGAAGGGCAGGGAAGCGGAGGACCTCATGAAGGGCCATGCGCACCAATTAGTGCCTGCCTGGAAGGGGCAACCAGGTGAGCAGTGAGTCCTCGCGCAACGGGGGTTACCTGGCCTTGAAGATCAGCGCAGTCATACCCACGATCAACGAGGAGAAGACCATCGGTGATGTCATATCAGGCCTGCGGCGGTCTGGCGTTGAGGAGATAATAGTTGTGGATACGAACTCCACGGACAGGACAAGGGACATAGCCAGGTCGCTGGGAGCCAAGGTTATAGAGGAGCCCAGGAGGGGCTACGGGCGTGCGTACAAGACAGGCCTTATGCACGTAACCGGGGACATAGTGGTGTGCCTTGACGGGGACGGCACATACCCAGCGGATCTTGTTGGGCCACTCGTGCAGCTCCTCATAATCAACGGTGTGGACTTCATTTCATGCGACAGGATGACCCTCAGGACACCAAAGAACTACACAACGCTTCACTTTGTGGGGAACACCGTCCTGAACAAGACCATGTCGCTGCTCTTCAAGTGCTCTCTCAGGGACTCGCAGAGCGGCATGTGGGTCTTCAGGAGGGAGATATACATGAAGATGAAGCATTTGAGCGACGGGATGTCGTTCTCGCAGGACATAAAGATAGAGGCGATAAGGAACGGCACCCTCATAGAGGTGCCGATAAGGTACGGCGTGAGGGTCACCAAGCCAAAGCTGAAGACCTGGAGGGACGGATTCCATAACCTGATTCACCTATTCATAAAAAGGGTGAATAACTGAATCACTGGCTTATGGCCCTGTACATGACTGCGTATGCCGCCAACCCCACCACGTTTATGGCGAGCAGCAGGAGCGCCAGGTACCTCCCGAAGGTCATGGAGAGGTGCACGTAGACCACTAGGGACACGATTGATTCGATCAGGAAGAGCGCTGAGAATAGAACCATGCCTAGCATGGCCCTGGCCTGCAGCCTGCTGTAAGACCTCGCAAGGCTGACCGTGATGATCAAGAGGAGCAGCAGCTCGACCGCAATTATCCCTATGTTTATACTCCAGATTATTCCCGTCTCTTCCCCCTCCTTATCATCTCCTCCAGCTCTCCGAAGCCCTTCTCCATCTGGCCGGAGAGGAAGTAAACCTTTCCGTAACCGTTGCCCTGGGTGACAACCAGGCGGTTTTCCTCAAGCACCTTCAGGTGGTGCTCCACTGTCCTGTAGTTAAGGTCAAGTGCCCTGCATATCCTGTTAATATTCGAAGGCTCCTCCCTTATGAACCTGGCTATCCTCAGCCTTGTTTCACCTCCCCTCGTGGCCACGAACAGCCACCAGAGAAGCCTCTTGAAGTCTGTATCGAAATGGTCATCACCGGGCAATTCTAAAATGCATATGGAAAAAATAATTTAAGGTTCGCAGTGACCTCAGACCTTGCTTAGGGGTCCCTTGCCAGTTATCTGGAAGGTCTCCATGTATATCATGAAGGGCATCTGGCCGCTGCTCTGCTGGAAACCAGTGTTCAGGTAGGTTATGCTGTACGAGACGTTTATGTAGTCAAACTGGCTTGTGTTCGTTGCGTTCTGCACCACGAACTGCACAGTTGCCTGCACGTGTGCCATGTCTCCGCTTACCTGCACAACTGGCGGCTGCTCCGTGTAGAACCAGACTGCGCTCCAGAGCGCGAAGAACTTGTTCCAGGTCTCATTTATGGCGGCATAGCCATGGTACACGCCGTTGAGCGGTCCTCCGACCCAGTTGAGAGTGGCGTTGCTGAGGTACTCCTGCATCACAGACGTGTTGTTTTCAATCGCAATGTTGTTCCAGTGCTCGAACGCCTCTGCTGTCACCTGGTTTACCAGTGAGGACTCCTCCTGGAGTGATATGTAGCCTGTGCCCACTATGTGCCACACCTCACCAGTTATGAGCCAGTTCTGCCCGGACTTTGTGTAGTTCAGCGTGTAGCTTATGTTCAGGTACTGCACCTGCTGTGGCTCTGAGAACGGTGTGAGAACGAACTGGTTCATGCTGAGCACCTGTGCCATGTTGCCCGAGACACTCACGCTCGGTGGCGTTATGGTGTAGAACCAGACCGCGCTCCAGATGGCGAAGAACTTGTCCCATGTGTTGGTGATGTTCTGCACCCCTGTGTAGGTCCCGCTCAGTGGGCCACCGATCCAGTGCAGGGTAGCATTGCTTGCATACTGGGGGGCCAGAAGGGAAGCGTTCTCTATGGCTATGTAGTCCCAGTGTGCGTACGCGTCATCCAGCACCACCGATGCCTGCACGTTGCTGTAGCTGGTCTTCAGGTTGCTGTATGAGCTGGCTGTCTTCGAGTACTCCATGTAGGAGTAGCCGAAGAGCCCGGCCAGGGCAACTGCCACAACAGCCACCACGACCAGGGATACGAGTATCTTGTTCATACTCCAGCCAGCCCCTCCCATCGATATCTTCTTTTCTCAGATTCATATGCAAATCTCCCGCAGATATCCCCTGAATCCCTCAGGGGCGCTGGATCTCTGGCTGTACCCTTATCCGGACACACAAAAATATCCAATTTATTTCATGAAATTTTATATTATAGAAAGGCTACCATGTCTGGTCACGGTATGTCATGGAGGGTTCTTGTCTCGGATGAGGTCGATCAGGTACTCCTCTCAACCCTGGAGGACAGCGGAATGCATGTGGACTACAGGCCAGATATTGAAAGGCAGGACCTGGTATCGTCCGTCGGCGGCTACAACGTCCTAGTTGTCAGGAGCAGGACAAGGGTGGACAGGGAGGTCATAGACGCAGGGCGCGCGCTGAAGGTCATAGCCAGGGCAGGTATAGGCCTGGACACCATAGACACGGAATATGCCAGGTCAAAGGGCATCAAGGTCGTCTTTGCCCCAGGCTCATCCACAAGGTCGGTAACCGAGCTCACATTCGCAGCCTTCCTATCCATCTCCAGGTCATTCTGCACCCTCTCCACAATGGCGAGGGAGGGGAAGTTCCTCAAGAAAACCGGCCGGGAGGTCTCGGGGAAGACGCTAGGCATAATAGGCTTTGGCAGGATAGGCCAGGACATAGCGTCCGTGGCATCTGCCTTCGGCATGGAAGTCCTTGCATACGATGTTGTGAGGAACGAGGAGGCGGCGGAGAGGCTGGGTGTATCGCTGGTCGCACTGGAAGACCTCCTCAGGGGATCGGACTACATATCGATCAACGTGACGGTGAGCCCTGGCCAGCCCCCCCTCATCGGGAAGAAGGAGTTCTCCGCCATGGGCAGGAGGCCGGTGATATCGAACACCAGCAGGGCCGCCGCCGTGGACGGAAATGCCCTACTGGAGGCACTGAAGAGTGGAGTGGTCAGTGTTTATTACACGGATGTGATGTGGAATGAGCCTCCAAGGGAAAAGTTCGAGATGGATCTCCTGAGGATGGAGAACTTCGTCGTCACGCCACACATAGGCGCCCAGACAGAGGAGGCCAAGAGGAGGGTCGCGATGGAGACTGCCAGCAACATAGTGAAGGCCTGGAGGGGAGAGATATGATGCTCATACCCGGGCCCGTAGAGGTGCCAGCAAGCGTGCAGGCGAGGGCCACCATGGTGCTAAATCACAGGTCTGGGGAGTTCAGGGAAATAGTGCGCTCCATAGAGGAGAGGCTCAACAGGTTCACCGGGGCAGAGAGGAGCGTCGTCACCACTGGCTCCGGCACACTCGCCGTCGAATCCATGGTCTTCTCGATACTCAGGAAGGGCGACAGGGTTGTGGCCGCCCAGAACGGCGAGTTCAGCAGGCGCCTAGTCCTCTCACTGAGGAGGAGGGGCGTGGACCTGAAGGTCGTGGACTCCGGTGAGGCTGGGGCAATCGGTGTGGAAAGCATCCTCGCGGCTGCAGAGGAGTGGGGCGCCACTTACGTCGCCCTTGTGCACAATGAGACTGGAAATGGCACGGCCATCAGGGACATAAACTCCGTTGCATCCCACCTGAGTGCCAGGGGGATAAGGGTGCTTGTGGACTCCGTGTCAGGCTTCGGCGGTATGCCGGTATCGGTAGGGGCAGGGATATACGCGATGGCAACCTGCAGCCAGAAGGGCATAGCCTCTGTTCCAGGCCTCGGAATAGTGTGCCTCTCCGGTGAGGCGGCCTCTGAGATAAGGGCAGCAGAGGACATCCCCGCGTACATGGACCTGAGCGAGAGTCTGAGGTTCCTTGAGAGGAACGAGACACCATTCACACCGGCCACAGGTGCATTTGCTGCGCTTGAGAGGGCACTGGAGCTCCTGGAGTACGAGGGCCTTGGCAGGAGGATAGAGAGGCACCACGCATGCGCGGAGCTCCTCAGGTCCGGCATAAGGGATCTCGGCCTATCCCTCTACGGGAACGAGGAGAACTACTCCGATACTGTGGTGGCGATAAGGGACCCAGAGGCCTCAAAGTCAACGGCCCTGCTCGCCGCGAAGGGCATAACGGTCTCCAGGGGGATGGGGCAGCTGTCTGAGAGCATGGTCAGGGTGGGCAACATGGGTATCGTTGACGGTCACAGGATACTCGCTTTCCTGAGGGCGTACGCGGAGGTGAAGGGCAGGCACCTGGACCTGGACGAGGAACAGTTACCGGACAGCTGCTTGCTTCCAGATGGCCTGGTCAGTGAGGCCGGACAGACGGGCTGATGCGGGTATGGAGGTAGGCAGGAGGGCGCTGCTGTTCACATCGCTTGCTCACTTCCTGAACGACGGCACCACACTCCTTTTCCCCGTGCTCCTCACCTACTATGTTGAGATCCCGGGGACGTCTGTAACAGTCCTGGGGCTCATGGCGGTGATCTACAACGTCATATCTGGCCTGTTCAGCGCACCGGTTGGAGTGGTGGCTGACAGGATCGACCGTGACAATGTCCTGATCTCCACTGGACTGCTGCTCAATGCACTGGCCATATTCATATTCGCCCTCCCGTTCCTGTTCGAGAGGTTCGCCCTGTACCTGATAGTTGCAGGCGTCGCCTCGCTGGGCTTCGGGCAGTCATTCTACCACCCCGTGGGCGCAAGCGTACTATCAGGCGTGTACAGGAAGGGTGGCGGCGCGCCAAGGGCCATGGGCATCAACGGTTCATTTGGCAGCCTGGGGCGTGCCATAACGCCCCTGCTCATAGTGTCCCTCATTGCCCTCCTGAGGCCCTCACACTCCCTCTTCATACTCGCAGGCTACACTGCGGTCGGAGGGGTCGCTGTGCTCCTGGGCCTCAGGCGTGTGAGGAGGTCTGCTCCCTCGGCTAACAGGGGGGAGAGGAAGAGGGTGCCGCTGGGCAGGTACAGGTCATTTATCCTACTCCTCACCTCGCTGGTTTTCATTAGGTCCATGTTCCTCCTTGGATCAACAACGTTCGTGCCAGACTACCTGGATCTTATCTACGGGAGCAAGGCCCTTATGGGGGACCTCCTAACCACCTCAATGGTCATAGCGGTTATGGGCCAGCCGTTCTTTGGCCATGTGGTGACTAGGATAGGGGGCAAGGCCACTGTCATGATCACGTTCATCCTGTCAACACTGTTCTTCACCCTCTTCATGTACTATTCAAAGTCCGTCATCCTCGCCGGTGTGTTCTACTCGCTGTTCGCCTTCACAGCATACACCCAGTTCCCGGTGCTCCTCGGGTACGTGGGGCGTGTGGTCCCCAGGGAGGTCAACACCACCTCCAACTCAATGGTCTGGGGCGTAGGGCAGACGGTTGGCGGCGCAGCTGGAATTGCCTTCATCTCCCTCATGGATAAGGTCATCCCCCTCTGGACTGCCATCTGGTTCTCAATACTCTTCGCTGTAGTCACTTCATTCATTATGCCCCTGCTGCCATCCGACAGGGGGGAGCCCGTGGCCGACGGCGGTGCCTTGAAGGCATGATGTGAAAAGATATTATTGGGCGTAAACATGAGAGAATGATAGGGGATGCCACTGTTCAGGAGGAGGGGCCAGGAAGAGAGTCAGAGGGAGCCAAGGAGGTTCATAGACCTCAACGACGTGAAGGTGGAGGACGAGGAGGAGAGGCCGGTCTCATACGTTAGGGTCGCGGAGGTCAGGAGGACGGACGACCTCGGGCGCGTAAGGGACCTCGTGCACAGTGGGAACATTGTGATAGTGGACTGTACCCTTGTCTCCTCCGACGAGGTGGTGCTGAAGAGGATAATGGACGAGATGAGGATAATAAGCAGGGACGCCAACGGGGACGTGGCGGGCCTGTCAAAGTCACTCTTCGTTCTGACCCCGCAGGGGATAAAGATAGACAGGAACAAGATCAGGAGCCAGGTTTGACACCAGTCCCGCCTGGCTGCCCCCTTATGGCGGAGTCTATGTTCATCCTGAGTATCACTGCGGTGCCAACGACCACTATGGCCGCAGCAGCTATGAAGTCGTAGGAGTAACCGACGTACTGTGCCATGTATCCAGATATGAAGGAGCCCGCGATCTGGCCTATCCCCAGGAAGGAGTTGTAGAGGCCCACTGCCCAGCCCCTTGTCTCCTGGTCGGCCATCCTGGTTACCGCTGTCACCTGCCCCATGCCTATGAAGCTCCAGAGGCCACCTATTATGCTGTAGAATGCGACCATCACGTACATCCAGAGGTGAGTGGGGGCTGCAAGCATGGCGATCACGGAGCTTGCAGAGAATATTAGGATCCTACTCCCGAGGGCCAGGGAGAGTGCCCTGGATATGCCTGATTTCCTGACCATCCTCCCCGCCGGAACGTATGTGAGTGCGGTCATGGCACTGTTTCCCATGTACATCAGGAATACGATCAGCTGTGATGCTCCGTACCTGTCCACAAGGTACACCGGGTAAGGCACAAGGAACACCTGGAAGCCCACCATCAGGAGGCAGGCGCACGCTATGGTGGCCCACAGTTTTCCGGGCAGGTGCCTTGCGTTGCCTTCCCTGTAGGCAATGAAGTGCACTATGTGGCTCGGTGAGAAACGGTTCCTCTCGAGCACGCGTATGGAGAAGATGGAGGAGAGCCTCCTCCTCTCGAGTTTCTTCTCCGACTCCCTGAGGAGGAGGGCTGCCGAAATGGCTGAGACCAGGTAAATGGCTGATGAGTACACGTAAACCATTGTGAGTGCTCCGGGACTGCTGTTGATGAACGTTAACATGGTGCCCAGGCCCAGGCCTATGACCGTGCCCACGGCAGAGAGCATGTTGAACATGGCCATGACGTTGGGCCACAGCCTCTCCTCAGTGTTCTCCGCTATCAGGACCGTGGCCACGGGCACACTGGCGTTCGCAAGCACCTGGTAGAGCACGAGCACACCTATGTAGTCGTACACGTTCCTGACGAGGAGTATCAGGATAAGTGAGAGGAACGATCCTGCGAAACCAACTATGATGAAGGGCTTCCTGGCCTTTGTCCTGTCGGATAGGTTTCCCCACAGTATCAGGGAGGGGACAGATGCAGCCGAAGAGAGGGCGCTTGCCAGGCCCACATAGAAGACCGTGGAATGCAACAGGAGGACCGTATAGAGCGGGACCAGGGGCGATATTATGCCGGAGGCAACGTTGGAAAGGAGGTAGCTCGCAAACCACTTTCTCTCATAGGCGCCCCTGCCGGCCTCAGTGTTCATCCATGGGTCTCTGCCCGTAACTTCAGCCTGTATAATTTTATTTCTACCCTGGGTGCGTCTCCGGGAGCAAAGCCTATATTTACATGTTACAGATCAGGCTGGCGTGACACAGTCTATCAGTAACGATTCACTTCCCAGGGGAGTGATAGGCCAGTTCAGGCTGGTGTGGCAGGCCATGGGAGCCCTATCCATAGCTGCTGACGCTGCTTACCTCCTCACCGGGGTGGCCCTGTTCGCCCTGGGTGCCACTCCCCTGTCCATACTCCTCGGTGTCATATTCTACCTCTTCATAATGAACACCGGCTACCAGTTCTCAAAGTTCGTATCTTCCGCAGGCTCCTATTACAAGTTCGCGGCTCTGTCCCTGGGCGGTACGGTTGGCACATTCCAGGCCTGGAACATGATATTCTACACAACCCTGGGCTACGGGTCCTTCGGATTCCTCGGCCTGGCATCGTTCATAACTCTCATAGACCCCAAATACTCTCTTCCTGAGTTCTGGATACCGGTTGCTGTTGCTGCGGCGCTGGTATCGTTCCTTCTCACTTACTTCGGGATAAGGGCATCCACGGACTACCAGATACTGGGGGGCCTGATAGAGGTGGGCGTCATAATAGCAGGCTCCATCGCTATAATAGTGTCAGCGGGCCACAGCAACACGCTTGAGGTCTTCACCACCTCACTCCTCCCCGGCGGAGTGTCTCAGCTCTTCTACTCGATGATCTACTCCGTTGTCCTCTTTTTCGGAACCACGCTTTCAGTGACGTCCCTGGCAGAGGAAACAAGGGAACCGGAGAAGTCCGTGACCCGCGCACTGATAACCACAACGGTGATTGCAGGGTTCACTCTGGTCCTTGTCTCCTACGCTTTCACCGTTGGCTGGGGGCCACGCGATATGTCATCGTTTGCAACCTCTCCGGACCCTGGCCTCATCCTATTCAGGGAACACGGCGTGTTGCTCTACGCCCTCCTCATCGCAGTTACGGTGAACAGCTTCATGGGATACAACATAGCGGTGAGCAACTCCAACTCCAGGGTCTACTACACCTTCGCCAGGGACGGCATACTCTTCCTCCCCAGGTCGCTGGCCAGGGTGCACAGCAGGTACGGCTCACCCCATGTATCGGCCACGTTTGTCCTTGTCGCCTCCCTTGTGGTCGCACTGGCCTTCGGCCTCGCCTTCGGGCCGGCAGAGGGTGGCCTCCTCATGCTGTACGCGAACGGTTACTGTGCATACCTTGAGCACATTGTAGCCTCCATCGGCCTCCCAGTCATGGCCAGGAAGCGCGGGCAGTTCCGTGTGGTGCAGCACCTATTGTTCCCGGCGGTAGCGGTTGGTGTCCTGGGAGCGGTCATATTCTTCTCATTCTACCCGTCACCTCCCGCTTATCCCTTTGACCTCGCTGCATACATAGGCGTTGCATGGATACCGTTCTCCGCCATCATGGCAACTGTGGAGTACAGGCTGCACCCAGAAAGGGTTCTGGCAGCCGGTAGGGCGCCATCAGAAGCAGGTGGGGAGTGATCGAAATAGTTTTATAGAAGTTTTTACTTATATATATCGGTGGTAACAATGCGCTGGGCCTTCGGGATTCCGGGCATTGTACTGCTGGTGGTGGGTGTAGTACTCGCCATACTGGGTGGAGTCAGGGTCCTCCATCCGATGCTCTGGTACATGGTGCCCGGCATCGTCGTGGCAGTGGTCGGCGCTGCCCTGACGGCACTGGGCTGGATTGGCTGGGGAAAGAAGTCTCAGAACGTTGCTGGCAACCAGAAGGCCGGCACAACATGAGCTCACTTCTTTCCCTGGCTCTCCTTTTTTGCCTGCAAGGGCTTCACGTCGAACTTCACCCCTATCCTCTTGTTTATCATGTCCAGGTTCTTGATGACCTGCAGGCTGAACCTTTCAAGTTCCTCCGTACTTATCCCTAGCGCGTATGTTTCATGGTGCGGGGCGCTGGCCGTAGGGCCCTCATCACTCTCTCCCTTTCCAGTTCCTCCCGATACCTCGAATCCCGCATCCACAGCCCTGGGGGTGTTATCGACCTCAACCTTCCTGCCCCTCATGGAGGCCAGGCTGTAAGCCCAAAGGCAAATTGAAACTACGGAGAGGGCAATGGCAACTATGCTGATGTACTCCATGAGCTGAAGATTCGGAGTGGATTAAAATTTATCACTCGTTGCCAACGGAGGCATACTTGAGCGATTCACCCACATCTTCCTTTATTATCTTGAGAGCTATGGTCGTGTCACTCCTCTCCACGCCCTCGGTCTTGCTGAGCTCGTTCACGATCTGTTCCAGCTCGCTCTTCGTCTTAGTCCTTATGAGCACAACGAAGTCATTTATGCCGAGGACGAAGTAGACCGCCCAGACACCCTTTATCTTCGATATCCTCTTGCCAACCTCCTCCGCGTACTCTGGCCCGTACTTGGCCTTTATCAGGGAAATCGCTGTTATCTGGTTATCCACATAGTCCTTGTTGATTATCGGGATTATGCCCTGGAGGAAGTTGGCATCGCGCATCTTCTTGAGCCTGTTGTGCACCGTTGACTTTGAGATGCCAACCCTGTCCGCCAGAGACTGCAGGTTGGTGTCCTTGATATCAAACATTGCCTCAAGGATCTTCTTATCGGTCTCGTCAATAATAGTGTTGTAGTCTGTCGCCTTTGTTTCCATTGCACCATGGTAATGCTTTATTTGGTATTAAATCCATCGTCTTATTAAGCAAGGTGTAAAATAACCCTAACCGGAAGCTATGATATTTATTTTTTTATCTGTGTTCTAATACCGATCCCGGGTCGGAAATCCAGGGTAAACATCCAGGCGAATGGAAATGCCAGAGGACTCAGGCCGGATATCCGATCTGCCCCCTCAGGCCCTGAAACGGGTTTTCAGAGTTAATCACATGGTTTCCGTTGGTTCTCTGGAAAAATTTCACCTACACTCAGCTGAAGGGAAAAAACATAATAGATATACTGTGAAAAGTTAAAATAGTTACAGAGAATAGCCTCAGTATGGGCGCCATACAGGGTAGCACATACGACCGGGAAAGGGTATCCAGGGTTACCAAAGAGCATACATACGGCACATGGAGGAAGCAGGGCCCATGGAATCCACTGGTTGTTGAGAGGGCGGAAGGCGTCTACTTCTACGATAAGGATGGAAAGGCTTACCTTGACTTCTCCTCGCAGCTCATGTGTTCCAACCTCGGCCACAGCAACAGTAACGTGATTGAGGCAATGCACCGGCAGGCCGAGAAACTGGCATACATACAGCCCTCATACACAATCGATGCCAGGGCGGAGCTGGCAGAGGAGCTTTCTTCAGTCCTGCCAGGGAACCTGGACAGGTTCTTTTTCGGCACGAGCGGGACCGAGGCAAACGAGGCGGCTGTCAAGATTATAAGGATGTACAACTCTTCCAGTGGAAAGGTGAAGATAATATCCATGTACAACTCTTACCACGGCTCCACCGCAGCCAGCATATCGCTGACAGGTGACTTCAGGCGCATACAGGCTGAACCGGACTTTGGAATAAACGGCGTTGTCCACGCACCGCCCCCCTACTGTTACAGGTGCCCGTTCGGCCTGAAATACCCTGACTGCGGCCTGGCCTGTGCTGATTATATTGAGTACATGATAAAGAACGAGGGGAACGTCGGGGGCCTGATCATGGAACCCGTGACCGGGACCAACGGCGTGGTGATACCCCCACCCGGGTACATGGAGAGGGTGAGGGAGATAACCGAGGAGAACGATGTTATAATGGTAACGGACGAGGTCATGTCGGGGTGGGGCAGGACAGGGGAATGGTTTGCGGTGGACCACTGGAACATAAAGCCAGATATACTCACCACCGCAAAGGGCATAACATCGGCATACTTCCCGCTCTCCCTCACGGCCACTGACAGGAGGATATCGGAGTACTTTGAGGACCACTACTTCGCACACGGCCACACTTATGAGGCGCACCCGGTTGGGATGGCTGCTGCGACAGCTGCAATAAGGGAGTACAAGCGCCTCAACCTTATAGAGAGGGCCAGGGAAATGGGTAAGTACCTGTCAGGCAGGCTGGAAGAGCTCAGGGAGAGGCACCCATCGGTGGGCGATGTGAGGTCCATAGGGCTTTTCGCTGCGGTTGAGATAGTGAGGAACAGGGAGACCAGAGAACCGTTCAACACTTACAGGGACAAGGTGGAGGGAAGGCCACTGATGACAGACAGGATAGCGTCAGAAATGATGAAGAAGGGCGTCTATGTGAACACCTGGGTCAGCCACTTCGTCATCGCGCCGCCACTCATAATCACAAAGGAAGAGATAGATGCAGGTGTCTCTGCAATGGACGATGCCCTGAGGCTCGCCGACTCGGAGGTGAAATGAGCGCACAGGCCTCTCAACCTCCAGGTCCTGTTTTTAGATCATGGGGTTGAGGCAGGCCTTAACCTTCAGCCCTTGGCCTATAACTATTCACGATCTTCATGCCGTTGCCCGTGATTGCTCTTCTCCCACATCTTGTACGCTTGAACTCACACAGTGTTTCAGTACGTCTACCTCCGCCCTGGCAAAATCTAAATAGTGGAGAGAATAACCTCTCATCTTCATGGAAGTGACCTTATGTCCTGTTGGATGTAAATATTTTCAGCATTACAGGCCTATTTATGTAAAAAATCCTTGGAGGACTTTAGATATGAAAACATATAAATATTTGGATTGGAATATTCTGAAATATGAAGGTATCAACAATCGCGATCATAGTCGTTGTCGTAGTGATCGTGGCAGGGGTGGCTGCTTTTGAGATCCACAGGCCCCACTCGCAGGTAACAACGCCATCGGTGATCGTTGAGGGCTCGGCAAAGGCACCGGGCCACCTTGACCCGGCCGTGACGTTCAGTACCGCTGGATGGGAGATAGCGAACCAGATATACCAGGGGCTTGTGGCCCCCAACGGCACCAGCGAGGACACTTACGTTGGTGTGCTTGCAGTGAACTGGAGTGTATCCCCCAATGGCATGCACTACACATTCTACCTCAGGCACAACGTGACATTCAGCAACGGATACCCGTACAATGCCTACGTGCAGTGGTACTCCATGTACAGGACGATAATAATGAACCAGGCACCATCCTTCATCCTGTCGCAGAACTTCAACTACTCTAACGGCGTTAATTTCACAGTCACGCCGCAGGAACTGAACACTTTCAACTTCACTGACCCCAATGCGAGTGAGCTGCAGGTGATGGAGTACCCGTACCAGTCCTTCCAGGTGATAAACAAGTATGAGATCAGGCTGAACCTCGGTTACGGTTACAACGGGGATGTGCCATTCAACTCTCTCCTCGCCACTCTGACAACTCCCATGGCCGCAGCTGTTGACCCTGCATATGTGGATGCGCACGGTGGCGTCCAGTACGGAACGATAAACTCATACATGACGACCCATGCGCTGGGGACAGGGCCATACGTGCTGGAAAAGTACGTCCCGGGACAGACAGCTGTCTTGGAGGCAAACCCGCACTACTGGGCATACAATATAAGCAGCAGCCAGTGGAACTACGCCATCCACCCGCCCTACGTGAAGGAGATCGTGATAGACTACCAGCCAGTGTCCACCTCAATATCTGCAGCCAAGGCGGGCCAGCTGCAGGTAATAGACGATCCCTCAACGCAGTATTACAGCACGCTCAAGTCACTCCCAGGCTTCAACGTCACTGTGCTGCCAGTGCAGTTCGGTAGCTCCGAGGGGGCATACTGGGTCTACATGGACCCGTACGGCTACAAGCCGTTCTACAACCTCGATGTCAGGGCAGCGGTCGTTTATGGAATAAACTACACAGGGATAATAAGCACGGTGTTCCACGGCCTGGCCACCCAGTGGATAGGCCCGATACCTGCCGGGTTCCCGTATTACAGCAACGTCACCTCAGGCCTGCAGAACTACACATACAACCCCACACTGGCCGCAGAATACCTGGCGAAGGCAGGATACGAGGCCAAATTCCCCAACGGCACAGTGGTTAACAAAAACAACCCGCTGCCACCAGTCAACTTCACATTCAACTCGGGCTCAACATCGCAGTCAGAAGAGGCGCAGATAATAATATCTGACCTCAACGCAATTGGGTTTGACATAACATCTGACGGTGTCACGCACAGTGCCTGGGAGAGCATAATTTACTCCACGGACAACAGCACCAGCGGGTTGACATACCCGATGGGCATAGGCTACTACACTGAAGACTACACAGCCAGCTCTGACTACGCGACCGCCATAATGGACGAGAGCTATGTGGAGGCACCCTGGTTCAATGAGACCATGTTCAACCTTACGGTGAACGGCACCTCGACGTACAACACCCAGTACATAGTGCAGAACTACACGGAGCTCGTCCACGCAGTCTACCACCAGTACTGGTTTGCATGGCTCAACATACCCTACATGCTTGCAGTCCATGTGGACACGCTCACAGGCTTCATAGAGAACCCAGCCGGGTCAGCTGCAGGTTACTTCATGTTCTGGAGCGACGTGCACTACACCTCACAGACATCCTATCTCCCCCCTGACGTGCAGATGATGGCTGCTACCAGGGAGGGTGAGGGGATCTGATCTCTAGGCGTGAGCTCGCAGTCTACATCTCAAAGAGGGTGGCCGAGGGCATACTCCTGCTCATCGGGACGATAATAATCGTATTCCTGATCTCACACCTACTGAGCCCGGATCCTGCCAGGCTCTGGGCTGGCCCTAAGGCCAGGGCCTCCACGGTGCAGTACGTGATACAGGAATACCACCTCAACGCCCCGATCTATGTCCAGCTCGGAATCTTCCTTAAGTCTTACCTAACGGGCAACTTCGGCATCGACCCGGAGACGGGCAAGTCCGTCCTCTCCGAGATAGAGTTCTATTTTCCCAACACACTGGAGCTGGTCATAGCATCCTTCGTGATCCTTATCATCCTGGGCGTGGGCCTAGGATACATCTCTGCCATGAACTTCGGCAACAAGAAGGATTCTGCAATAAGGGTTTTCTACCTGGCCTCATGGGCCACACCAACGTTCCTTGGCGCTGCACTCGCAATAATGGTACTTTCATCCGACCTGGGCCTGTTCCCGATAAGTGGCATGTACTCACCAACGCTGACCCCTCCTCCGAGGATAACTGGCATATTCGTCCTGGACTCGCTTATAACCGGCCACTTCCAGGACTTTGTGAACGGGATGTACCACCTGATACTCCCGGCCCTCACCCTGGCGTTCCTGAACTTCGGGCTGGTAACCAGGATCACGAGGTCGGGCATACTCAACGTGAAGTGGCTGCCATATGTCAAGACAGCGTACGCCAAGGGCATCGATGAGAAGCTCGTGCAGAGGAGGCACATCCTCAGGACCGGGTTGATAGAATCGAACACTGTCATAGCTGTGATGTTCGGGTGGCTCGTGTCCGGCACGGTTGTTGTCGAGGAGCTCTTTTCATGGCCAGGCATCGGCAGGTTCGCCTACAACGCAGTGGTTTCAGACGACTACCCTGCCCTGGTTGCGGTTGTTGTTGTGTTCACCGCTGTTGTTATCATAGTGAACCTCATAGCAGACATACTCTACGCCGTCCTAGACCCAAGGATAACGCTCTCGGGTGATGCCAGGTGAAGCAGGCAGGGCTAATTGGGGGTGCAAGGAAGGTCCTCGGGGACATCTACCAGAACAGGCTGTCCATGGCTGGGCTTGTCCTGTCAGCCTTTTTCGTATTGCTGGCAGTGCTTTACTCCATACTGGGCACCAGGATGGTGCCCTACAACCCGTACCGCCTCGACCTTTCCGCTGCGAACCTCCCCCCGAGCATGCAACACATCTTCGGCACGGATGCCCTGGGCCGAGACATATTCTCGAGGATAATCGCGGCCATGCCCATAGACATGGCCATGCCGGCAGGTATAGTCCTCTTCTCCCTCCTCATCGGCATACTCCTGGGCAGCATCGCCGGCTACTTCAGGGGCGCGGCGGAAGAGGTGATAATGAGGCTCACCGACCTGTTCCTCGCATTCCCCAGCATAATCATGGCCCTTGCAATAGCCGCCACGCTCGGGCCGAGCATCCCGCACGCCATGCTTTCGGTCATGATAGTGTGGTGGCCGCCCTATGTGAGGCTGGCAAGGGGGAGTGTCCTGGAGGTCACAGCGCAGGACTTCGTGACAGCCTCGAAGGCCATGGACCTATCGTTCCCCTACATCCTGCGCCATGACATACTGCCGAACATACTGCCCACAATGATCGTGTATGCCACCATGGACTTCGGCACCGCGCTCCTCACGATCTCCACTCTGGGCTTCCTCGGCGTTGGCATACCGGTGGGCACTCCGGAACTGGGCCTCATGGCCTCGTCCCTGACAACAACTCTTTACACATACCCGTGGGAGGGCCTTATACCTGCAGCCTTCATATTCCTCATCGTGCTGGGCTTCGGCTTGCTCGGAGAGGGCCTCAGGGACGCCCTGGACGTGAACCTCAGGCCGCACATCATCAGGCGCGTGCCCAGGAAGGCCGACGAGGATAGGCCGCTGGTACTTATAAAGGACACCGGCCAGTCAAATTAAAAAAATTTATTAGGTGAACATTACATATAGACATATTATAGGTAGATGACCATGACGGTGGAAAAATTTAGTGAGAACATGATGTACATAGGTGGCGAGTGGTCGCAGTCATCCGACGGGAGCACCTACAGCCTTGTGAATCCGGCTACAAGGGAGGATATCGGGAGGGTCCAGAGGGGCACGGTGGAAGATGTCAGGAGGGCCATAGATGCGGCCAGGGACGCGTTCGACCACGGCCCATGGCCGAGGATGACGCCGGCCGAGAGGGCTGAGATCGTCTACAGGCTGGCTCAGATGATCGAGAGGGAGAAGCAGGAGTTCATGAGGCTGGAGGTGCTCAACACGGGAAAACCCGTGAAGCAGGCCGCAGACTACGATATCGGGGCCACCATAGACAACATAAAGTTCTTCGCTGGCGCATCGAGGGTTGAGAACGGCATAGCGGCCCATGAATACCTGCAGGAGGGCACCAGCATCCTGAGGCGTGAGCCCGTGGGCGTGGTCGGTGTCATAGTCCCATGGAACTACCCGCTCATGATGGTGGCCTGGAGAGCAATACCACCACTCCTGATGGGCAACACCGTGGTGCTCAAGCCCGCATCAAACACGCCGCTCACTGCTATCAAGCTCGCATCCCTCATACATTCACTGGGCATACCCAAGGGGGCCTTCAACCTGGTCACGGGACCAGGGTCAGTGATCGGGGAGGAGATCTCGAGGAACAGCAAGGTAGACATGATAGCATTCACAGGTTCCACGGAGGTGGGCTCCAGGATAGCATCCCTGGCCTCGTCCACGGTCAAGAAGCTGTCCCTGGAGCTGGGCGGCAAGGCACCTTTCATAGTGTTCGAGGACGCGGACATCGAGGCCGCAACCGAGGGTGCCGTTGTGGGCTCACTCATGAACACTGGCCAGGACTGCGGTGCGGCCACCAGGCTGTACGTGCACGAGAGTGTCTATGACAGGTTCCTTGCAAGGCTGCTGGAGAAGCTGAGGAAGGTCAGGGTCGGCGATCCAATGGACCCGAAGACGGACATGGGGCCGGTGGTGTCGGAGGACCAGTTCAGGCGTGTGAACGGTTATATAGAGGTAGCGAGGAGGGAGGGCAACGTGGTGCTCGATGGCTCCGGCAATGGCGAGAGGGGCTTCTTCCTGAGGCCCACAGTTGTGGAGGTGGATAACGATGGTGCACGCGTGGTGCAGGAGGAGATATTCGGGCCAGTCCTGTCGGTGCTCCGCTTCTCCACATACCAGGAGGCCATAGAGAGGGCCAACAACGTGGTGTACGGCCTGGCATCCTCCGTCTGGACAAGGGATGTGGCAAGGGCCATGAGGGCCTCCAGGGACCTGAGGTTCGGCACCGTCTGGGTCAATGACCACGCCCCGATACCGTCGGAGATGCCCTGGTCACCCCTCAAGCGCTCGGGCTTCGGTGCCTCCACATCGATCTTCTCACTGGAGGAGTTCACGAACCCCAAGCACGTCTACGTCGACATATCTGGAAAAATAAGGAAGTCCTGGTACTACCAGATATACGGGGAGCCATGAGGAGGTCACTCCTCCTTCTCCCTGTATTCCTTCAGGCTCTCCCTGAGTGCCATGATGAAGGCATCTATGTCTTCTTCCGTGTGCTGCGTGGAAAGGGGTATCCTCTCGAACATGTCCGGGTGCAGGTATATGCCCCTCCTGAGCATGTAGCGCTGCAGCTTCTTGTACTTCTCCCAGTCGCTGTCAATGCTCTCCCTGTAGTTCCTGACACTCTTCCTCTTGGTGAATATGAAAGACAGGAGGCCTGTCTCCCATGTGACCAGTATGTCCTCGTCAAGCTCGTCCGCAACCTCCTCAATGCCCTTGGCCATCTTCCTTGTGATCCTCTTCAGGTACCTGTAGGGCTCGAAGTCGTTGTAGGCCAGCAGCCTCAGGTTCTCGAGTGCGCCCGCCAGTGCAATCGGAGACGCGAAGTAAGTGCCGCCGTACGCAACGCCGTTTCCTATCAGTTCCATGTACTCTTTCTTTCCGGATATTGCTGATATTGTGAGCCCGTTGCCCAAGGCCTTGGCCCATGTGGAGAGGTCTGGCTGAACCCCGTAGAGCTTCTGTGCACCACCCTCGCTCACCCTGAAGCCAGTTATGACCTCGTCCATTATCATGAGTATGTTGTACTCATCAGCGAGTTCCCGCACGGCCCTAAGGTAGTCGTCGTCCGGCAGTATCACGCTGGAGTTGGCCATTATGGGCTCCATTATTATGGCCGCTATCTCGTTGCCCCTTATCTTCAGTATCCTCTCCAGGCTCTCCACGTCGTTCCAGTTCGCAACAACCACGGTGTCGAGGACCTCGCTCGGTATGCCAGCTGTGTATGCCAGTGGCCTCGGGAACCACCTCAGGCCGCTCACAACCGGAGGCGACTCCACGGAAATCGCCGCATAGTCGTGAAGGCCATGGTAGTGCCCCTCGAACTTCAGTATAACGTCTTTGCCGGTTGCAGCCCTGGCGATCCTGATCGCATTGAACGTGGCGTCGGAACCGCTCAGTGCAAATATCACCCTGTCCTGGTTCGGCACAAACTTCATGAACATTCTTGCAAGCTTGTATTCCAGCTCGTTTGGCGCACCGAACAGGTACCCGTTCCTCATCTGTTTCTTCACTGCGTTGTTTATCTTGGGGTGCGAGTGCCCGTTGATCAGCGGCCCGAAGGCCATGAGGAAGTCTATGTACTCGTTTCCGTCAACATCCCATATTCTGGACCCCTTGCCCCTCTGTATGAACAGCGGGTACGGGTCCCACGAGGACGTCCTCATCAGGGAACTTGCCCCGCTGGGTATAAGCTTCTTCTGCCTCTCAAAAAGCCTCTCAGACCTGGAGGAGTTCCACTCCCTCCGAGTGTGACTTTCCGATCGGTTCAGGTTTTCTGCCTCCATAAAATATCATCGATATGTGTATTGCCTTCTGGGTATATGTAGTTTTTTGATCCATCGGCATTTTGCTGTAATTTTTCTATATCACTGGGTCTGCTACTTTTTTATTTTTCCAGCAAACGAGTTTGCTGGATACAATTTTCAAAGGTCGATCGACAACTATTTATTTGTCAATACACTGTAAACAAGTATGAAGTTTGCCGTGGTGGGAGGCTCTGGGATCACTGGGAGCGCGGCCATAAGGGATCTCCTGGCCAGCAAGGATACAGAGCACATCCAGGTCATTGACCTCCAGGAGAAGAGGTTTGAGGACCCCAGGGTATCATTCAGGCGGGTGGACATCAGGAACCACGAGGAGCTCTCCAGGACCCTGAAGGGCTCGGACGTGGTGATAAACGCGGCGCAGTATTACTTCAACCTGGACGTCATGAAGGCCTGCCTGCAGGCGAAGGTGCCATACATAGACTTCGGCGGCCTGTTCCACATGACAAGGAAACAGATGGAGCTCGACGACACCTTCGCCAGGGAGGGTGTGCTGGCCATAATAGGGATGGGGGCACAGCCGGGCATATCCTCCGTGGCGGCATCTTATGCGGTGAACAGGATGGATACCGCAGAGAGCGTGGTAATAAGGGACGGGTGGGCGGACAGGACGCCAAACGCCCCGTACTTGTTCACATGGTCACCGCTGACAATGATTGACGAGATGACCATGAACGCCGTCCACTTCGAGGACGGCAAGTTCGTGGAGAGCCCTCCCCTCTCAAGGTCTGAGGTCTATGACTTCGGCCCTGAAATAGGGCAGTTTGCAGTTTACAGGACACTGCACTCTGAGATAGCGACCATGCCTGAGAGTTTCAGGCAGAAGGGCATAAGGTACGTGGAGTGGCTGGAGGGCAGCAGGGATATACTGCTCCTGAAGCAGGTTGTGGACATGGGCTTCGGCTCCACGGAGAAGGTCAAGGTCAATGGTGCCGAGATAGTGCCTAGGGAATTCTTCATAAACTTCCTGAGGCAGCAGGGCAAGCTCACGCCGCCAGAGGGCATCCAGGTCATGGACTATGAGAGGACTGTTGTGGAGGTAAGGGGCAAGGAAGCTGGAAGGGAGAAGAGGGTCGTGATCACTGTTGACTTTAAGTATGACGAGAGGCTGAGGATGTCGGCATCGCAGAAACAGGTGGGCGTGCCGGGATCAATAGTTGCACAGATGGTGGCCTCGGGCACAATAAAGGGGAAGGGCGTGAAGCCTCCGGAGCAGATAGTCCCTCCGAAGCTCTTCTTCCCTGAACTGGCCAAGAGGGACATAAAGGTCAGGTCCGTGGAGGCCAGCGACCTGAACTAGGGGGTGATAGCAGGCCTTATGTATGTTGAAGGCTACAGGATGGGTGAGTTGAACGACAGCATAGTGGCCGTGGAAAACCTCAACGTGAGTTTCTTATCCGACGGCCAGAGGTTGCCTGTTCTCAGGGACATAAACATGGAAGTGAGGAAGGGCGAGAGGGTCGGCATTGTTGGCGAGAGCGGTTCTGGCAAGTCGACCCTTGCGAACGCCATCATGGGCCTCCTGGATTCTCCACCCGCCGTGCACGAATCCGGGGCGATAAGGTTCAAGAACGAAAAGGTCGGGCCGACCCTCAAGGAGGGTGGCAACAGGTTCAGGGGCAGGGGCGTGTCTATGGTGTTCCAGGAGCCACTGGTGTCCCTCAACCCCGTGTACACGGTAGGCTTTCAGCTCATGGAATCCCTTTCGGTAAAGGATCCGGGAGTGACGCAGAAGGGGAGGAGGAAGGAGGCCCTGAAGAGGATAGTGCGCACACTGGCAGATATGAACATAGAGAACCCAGAGGGCATACTGGAAAAGTACCCCCACCAGCTCTCCGGGGGCATGAGGCAGAGGGTAGCGATAGCCTCGGCGCTCCTGCAGGAACCTGAACTGCTCATAATGGATGAGCCAACGACCGGCCTGGATGCCCTGGTCCAGCTGAAGATAATATCCCTCATTGAGAAGATCAGGCGGGAGACTGGGGTTAGCCTTCTAATAATTACGCACGACATATCTGTGGCAGCCCAGCTGTGTGACAGGATATACGTTATGTACGCAGGGAGGGTTCTGGAATCTGGGCCCGCGGAGGAGATAATCGAGAGGCCCATGCACCCGTACACGAAGACGCTGATGTCCTCTATACCGCATGGCTTTTACGATTCACCTGACCTCCCGGTATCGCAGGGGGAACCTCCGGACCTCAGGCACCTGCCCCCTGGCTGCCCGTTCCAGCCGCGCTGCCCGCTCTCCTTCGAGAAGTGCGTCAGCATGCCTCCAGATGTAACTGTCAATGACAGGATGGTGAAGTGCTGGTTGTATGCCAGGTGAATACATACTCGATGTTAGGGACCTGGTTGTCAGGTTCAGGGTTAAGGGTAGGGGCTTCACCGAGGCCCTCAAGGGCGTCTCGTTGGGCGTGAGGCGCGGAGATTCCTACGGCATAGTGGGGGAAACAGGCTCAGGCAAGTCCACACTTGCTAAGACCATATTGGGCATAAACAGGCCGACCTCAGGAAGCATTTACCTTGAAGGGAGGGAGATCGATTACTCTTCGAGCAAGGACGTCAGCCTAGCAAGGAGGAACATAGGCATAGTGTTCCAGGACCCTGTGGGTTCACTTAACCCCCGGGAGCCGGTGTACAGGATAATAAGGGCAGGGCTCATAAATTCAGATGTGCCGAAGGACCGCTACGAGGAGAGGATAGTTGAGATATCCAGGCAGGTGGGGATCCCTCAGGGCAAACTGTGGTCCTATCCAGGACAGCTGAGCGGAGGTGAGAAGCAGAGGGTCTCCATAGCCCGTGCACTCGTTGCACCGAAGAAGATCCTGATCCTGGACGAACCCACAAGCTCGCTAGATGTGAGTATCCAGGCGGAGATACTCAACCTACTCAGGGACCTCAGGAGGTCAATGTCCATCACATTCATCTACATATCACATGACATAAACGTCATACGCTTCATGTGCAACAGGGTGTCCGTGCTGTACTACGGGAAGGTGGTGGAGTGCGGGGAGACGAAGACCGTGCTCTCGTCACCGGCCCACCCGTACACCAGGGTGCTCACCGGGAGCGTGCTGGGCATACAGAGGTCTGAGATACAGGCATCAGACAGCGTTGCAGGCGGGCATGTGAGCACGGAGGGAGGCTGCATTTTCAGGAAGGTGTGCCCATCGGCATTTGAGAAGTGCAGTGTGGAGCCAGCACCCACGGCCCTGGATGGTGACCACAGCGTGTGGTGCCACATATACGAGAAGAGCGAGGAGGTCTATCAGTAGTACCTGGAAAAGTCTATTATCTTCCTGGTGTCGATGGAATTCCCGCTCTTCCCGTTCTTCCTCTTGAGCACCTCGTTGAGCTTTGTGGCAACCCTGATCACGCCGAGGTGGGTTATGGCCTGCGGGAAGTTGCCTATGAGCTCTCCCGTGTTCAGGTCCACCTCCTCGGAGAAGAGCCCCAGGACATTGGCCTTGTCAAGCAGCGATTCGAACACTTCCTTTGCCTCCTCCACCCTGTTCAGTATGATTAGGTCCTCCACATACCAGAAGGAGAGGAGGAGGAACGGGTTGTCTGGGCATGCGAAGCCATCGTCTTCGGTGTACCTCTTGAAGAGGAAGTTCCTGACCATCAGTTCCTTCTCTATCCTCTCAACAGTGCCCGTTATCCTCGGGTCATCCGGAGGCAGGAAGCCCACCATGGGTATCCTGAGGAGAGCCGCGTCCACGCTCTTCGACCCGTAGTACTGCGTGAAGCTGTTCAGCTCAGGGTCATAACCGTTCCTGAGTATGTCCTCCTTGATCTCGTCTGCCGTGGCCTTCCACTTCCTGTAGGGCCCGGAGAACCCCTCCTCCCTGCCCATCTCTATTGCCCTCGTGAACGCAACCCAGCACATCAGCTTGGAATAGACATAGTGTTTGGGCTCTGTCCTGAACTCCCATATGCTCGAATCCGGGTTCCTCCATATCTTCGAGATCTTGTCAAGGGTCTCCCCAACGAAGTCCCACAGGTAGGAGTTTATGAGGCCCCCTATCTTGTGCAGGTGGTACACTGCATTTATTATGGACCCGTACTCGTCCAGCTGGAGCTGCTCAGAGGCCTTGTTACCTATCCTGACTGGCCTCGAGAACCTGTACCCCTCGAGGTCGAGTTCCTCCTCGTTCAGGTTCGAATCCTCGTTTATGCTGTATATTGTCCTTATCCTGCCCTCCCTCTCTATTATGTGCATCAGGTCATAGAGGAACTTGGTGGCCTCCCTCTTGTAGCCTATCATTGCCAGGGCCTCTATGACGTATGCGGTGTCCCTTATCCAAGTGTACCTGTAATCCCAGTTCCTCTCTCCACCCACACACTCCGGGAGGCTCGTCGTGGGTGCGGCAACCATCAGGCCGGTTGGCTCGTAGAACAGGCCCTTCAGGGTAAGTGCGGATCTGATGACATCCCCGTGGTAGAGGCCGTTATAGGTGCTCTGGTTGCACCACTTCTGCCAGTAGTTCACAGTTTCCTCGAGCCTCTCGTAGGACTTGTAGTCAGATATCTTTCCTATGTGGTCCACACCGTGGAGTGCCACGAACCAGTTCGCACTCCTCCTGGGCAGGTGCAGTGTGCCGCTGAGCCTGTCATTGAACCTCTCCAGCTTGAAGGGTAGGGCGAGGCCAACGCTCTCCCTGGTGTCCTTGAACACGTAGCCGTGCTTCCTCTCCTCTATCCTTGCACTCTTCCTGCCGTAGTCGAAGGCCACCTTGAATGATACCTCAACATCCACCTCCTCCGAGAGCGTCTCCACAAGCCTGTGTATCTCTGGAAAACTGATGGTGGAGTACTCCGATGTGGGCATGAAGTCCGTTATCCTCAGTATGACCTTGTTGTTCCTCACGAACTCCGTGATCAGTACGTTAGTGAAGTCCTTGTATGACTGGTGGACATAGAGGTTGGAGGTGTCCAGGGGCGTGATGCGGAAATAGCCCCCCTTCTTCCTGTCCAGTATCGAGAAGAATACGGGGGGTGAGTTGAAGTTGGGCAGGCACGCCCAGTCGATTGTGCCGTTCATGCTCACCAGGGCAGCAGAACGGTTGTTGGCAATCATCCCGTGGTTGCCGATCTTTGTGAATCCATCAACGTCTATTTCGTCGTAGGGAGTTAAACCCCTGAAACCCAATGGGATCTACCGGCCTTGACTAGGGAATCTCATTATATCAACGTTTCCTCCACCGGAACTGCGAAATCCAGCACTGTATACAGAATTTCGGTAGGCAGATCTCAGGGTGGGTTTCACCTGCGCAACTAAATTTAAGTTAAGGTGTCACATAATATCACGCAATGGCTTCCATTGAGGGCCAGAAGGTCATAATTGAGAACGAGGGTGGCAAGACGGAGGCGATCATAGGCAGGGGAGTCATAGAGCACACGGTCGAGATCGCCTCATCCTACACCTCGCTCGTCCTGATGGTGAGCTCCAGGGTGGCCTCGCTCTACAGCAGCATAATGCCCAGGCTCGAGACACTCGACAAGAACACGGTGGTGCTCAACGTACAGGACGGGGAGTCGCTGAAATCGATCAAGAACTATCAGAAGATAATGAGGGTGCTTGTGGAGAGGGAGGTGGACAGGCACTCCCTCCTCATATACATAGGCGGCGGGACTGTGGGGGACCTGGCAGGTTTTGTTGCCGCGACATACAAGAGGGGCATAGACCTCCTCGCCGTTCCAACGACCCTTCTGGCACAGGTGGACAGCTCTGTGGGCGGAAAGAACGGCATAAACTTCGCAGGCGTGAAGAATGTCATCGGGACATTCTACCAGCCCAGGGTAATACTGGACGAGATCTCGTTCCTGCTATCTGCCCCCGACGAGGTGCTGAGGAACGGCCTACCGGAGGTCATAAAGTACGCATTCATAGGTGAGCAGAGAATCGGGGCACTCCTCTCGGAAGCAGGCGGCCTCTCGAAGCTGAGGTCAGAGCAGGCCCTCATGGACATAGTCTCCTGGTCCGTGAAGTACAAGGCCTCGGTCACAGCTGGTGATTACCGTGACCGGTCTGGCCTCAGGGCGGCCCTGAACTTCGGGCACACCGTGGGTCATGCCCTGGAGGCCGCATCGGGGAACAGCATAGGCCACGGTGAGGCCGTGGCCCTGGGCATGCTCGTGGAATCATTTGCGGGCCAGAGGTACGGAATCACTCCGCGGGGCACGCATGACAAGATAGCCGATCTCATCTCCATGTACGGGATAAGGCTGCCTGACCTCTCGGAGTACAGGGTAGATGGCCTTGTCAGGTACATGATGAACGACAAGAAGACAACCTCTGGAACGATCAGGTTCTACGTGCCTGCCCAATCGAACACGGTATCTGAGATGCCTCTCTCCCAGGATCAGGCCAGGAGGGTGCTCAGGGAATACATTCAAAACCAGGGAGGCATCTCCCATTAGCATGCTATCAGGTATCATAGGTCACCCGGTCTCGCACACCTGGAGCCCCTATATATACAGCAGTTTGGAGCGCATCTACGGCGTAGAGATCGATTACCTTCCTGTGGACATAAGGCCAGAGTTCGTCCCGACCTTCTTCAGGAGGGCATCCAGGAATTTTTCATGGTTCAACGTCACGGTGCCGCACAAGGTCTCAAGCATGCGCTTCCTTCACGAGATCGACAGCTCCGCACGAATGTCAGGTGCCGTTAACCTGGTCACCGTGAACGACGGGAGGCTGATCGGCTACAACACGGACCTGCAGGGCTTCACGGACATGTGCAGGAAGCATGCTCTCGACCTCAGGGGAAAGAGGGTGGCTGTGGCCGGTACAGGGGGTGCTGCCAGGGCGGTTACCGCTGCACTGGTGGGGTCTGACGTGACACTGATCTCGAGGTCTCCGGGAGACAGTGAATGGGGTGCCAGGGCGGTTGATTACGGGACAGCAAGGTCGATGGAGTTCGATGTCCTGATAAACTGCACACCCGTGGGGATGTGGCCCAACAGCGCTTCGGACCCGTTCGAGGGCTTTCGCCTCCACGCTGGCATTGTGGGCATTGACCTGGTCTACAACCCTGTCGACACGCAGTTTCTCAGGAGAGTCAGGAATGCAGGCGGTACGGCGGTCTCGGGCCTCTGGATGCTCATATATCAGGCACTGGAGGCATTCCGGATAGTAACGGGGATCAGGGCTGCCGAAGGGCTGGCAGACACCCTCTTCAGGAGGCTGAGTGCCCTTGGTTGAGTCTGTGCGCGTGCACGCTGATGCTGCGGTGACAGTGTCGTGCGCGTTTTCCGGTGCCCTGGGCTCTGCGGCAAAGATCGACCTGCCTTTCACCATGGATGTGAGCAGGGGGGACCCGGGGGAACTGAGGGGCCTCTCCAGGGAGTGCAGCAGGGCATTCTCCGTGGGCGGTGAATTTCACTTCGAGGTGGTGGACAGGATACCGGAGGCACAGGGCCTCAAGAGCAGCAGCGCGCTGGTGCTCTCCGCCATGATAGGGGTTTCTAGGCTGCTGGGAGCTGAGCTGGAAGGAGAGGAACTCCTGAGGCTCTGTGCGGAAGCGTCTGTGAGGCTCGGGCTCTCTGTGACAGGTGCGCTTGACGACCTCTCCGCAATATACTACGGCGGGGTATCTGTGACGGACAACGCCTCCAACAGGATCATCTTCACCGACAGGATGCCAGACCTGCCAGTGCTTGTTGTAGAGTCCAGCGACCGGAGGATCTCGTACAGCGCCAGGGTCGATGAGTACAGGAAGATGAGGAGGGCCTGGAGGGCGGTGGAGAACCTGCTGATGAGGAGGGAGTTCCTGGAGGCTATGGTCATTGACGGGTACCTGTGCAGTCTCATCGAGGGATCGGACGGGGATGCCATATCTACCATGCTCCTCAACTCTGCCACGCATGCCTGCCAGAGCGGTAAGGGGCCCGCAGTGGTCGGCGTCTTCAGGAACGAAGGGGACATGGAGAGGTGTGCATCCATCCTCGAATCCAAGGGCCGCAGGGTGAAGCGGTCAAGGTTCAAGAACAGCGGCATCTGGGTTGAGCACATATGATCCTCTCGTTCTCTTCGCCCAGGCTCTCCGGATCACTGGTGGCCCCATCTTCGAAGAGCTACTCCCAGAGGGCCATTCTGCTTTCAAGCGCTATCGGTGGTGAAACCCTTGTCACACCGGTTTCCGGGTGTGACGATGAGATTGTATCTGAGGGTGTTGCAAGGGCTGCGGGGTCTTCCATACGCGAGGAGGGCAGTGGGGTCCGCATAACCCCAGACTTCAGGTGCCCTGGCAGTGTCTATGTGGGCGAATCTGGGACCACATACAGGCTGGCCATGGGCCTTCTGGCAGCAATGGGCTGCACCGTTGACTTTAACGGGGAGCCATCACTCTCCAGGAGGCCCATCGGATGGCTCTTGGAAGCGCTCTCCAGGTGCGGTGTATCTTTCAGCCCCAAGGGAGACGGCTTCCTCCGTATGGATGCTTCCCGTGTTCTGCCATCGCCCGTGGATGCAGCGGCCATGGAGAGCTCACAGTTCGTGAGCTCGATGATGCTCTTCTACGCACTTTCAGGCCAGAGGGGAACCGTGATCCGCTTCCTTGAGAGGCCACCGTCCATGGAGTATGTGGAGGTCACCGCAGAGGTGCTCAGGTCCTTCGGCATGAGGGTGGGCGTGACAGGGAAGGGTGTGGAGATGCACGGTGACGTCAGGTCTCCGGGCACATTCCATGTTGAGGGTGACTACTCCTCCGTATCCTTTATCGTGTCAGCCACTTCACTCCTCGACGGCTCGGAGGTCAGGGTCTCTGGCCTGAACAGGCAGAGCGTTCAGCCAGACAGTGCCCTGGTCAGGTGGCTTGAAAGGAACGGACTTGCGGTCTGGGACAGAGACGTCCTTGTGGTGAGCGGTGGCAGCACGGGCGGGATAGAGGTCGACGCTGACAGGACACCGGACCTGGCGCCCGTTGCTGCGGCCATCGGAATATCAACTGTGGAGGGGGCAAGGATCCTGAACTACGGGAGGCTCAGGTACAAGGAGAGTGACAGGGTAGCCTCTATACTGGATATGGCTAGGAGGTTCGGTGCCAGGGTGGATGTTAGCGATGGCTGTATCAGCATCCGAAGGGGAGAGAAGCCGGGTAGGGTGGCATGCGATTCCAGGGACCACAGGATCATAATGGCTTACACGGTCGCTGCCATGGCCCTTTCATGCGATCTCGAGATAAGGGAACCGGGCCACGTGGCGAAGAGCTACCCATCTTTCTTCGGAGACTTGCGTGCACTCCTGGGGAACGGCCTGAGAACAATTTTATAGCAATCCACTATGGGCAGGCATGCTCCTCTTCGACGACTTCCTTGACAGGGTTGTCAAGATCGTGACCGACCGATTCCCGTCCTTCGACCCCAGGGACGTCTCGTTCGATAACACCGGTAGGGCAGACCTTGCCATAAGGACTTTCAGGCTCAGCTCGAAGCTGGGTATTGACCCGCGGAGCGTATTCGCCTCACTGGAGCCCGCACTCAAATCACAGAAGTTCGTCGAGAAAGTCGTGCTTGAGGGTGCTTACATAAACATAACGCTTGACCCGTGGTCCATGCTTTCGACAATAACGGAGAGCATAGAGAGGTCGGGCAGGTTCCCGGACGTTTTTCAGGAATCGGAGAAGGTATCGGTGGAACACACAAGCACCAACCCAACCGGCCCCCTTCACATAGGCAGGGCCAGGAACTCCATAATAGGTGACACCCTCCAGAGGGTGCTCAAGAGGTACGGATACAGGGTAACAACACAGTACTTTGTGAACGATTCTGGCAAGCAGGTGATGGCCCTATACCTCGGCTACACGAAATACGGAAGTGGGGAGAAGACACTGCAGGAGATACTCAGGTGCTATCAGGCCATATACCGTGACATGGAGAAGGACCCACAGGTGGAGAGGGAGGTTGAAGCCCTCATAAGGAGGTACGAGGAGGGTGACAGGGAACTCATAGAGGGCATAAAATCCACAGCGAAGGTGGCTCTGGACGATATAAGCAGCTCCATGAGGGCAATAGGCATAGAGATCGATGATTACACCTGGGAGAGCGACTTCATAACCGGCGGGGACGTGAAGAGGATCATAGAGAACAACAGGGAGAAGCTGCAGAGCGACGATGACGGGGCGCTGTTCGTCCAGGTCCCTGGGGGGAAGAGGATGTACCTCACGAGGAAGGACGGGACATCACTGTACCCACTCAGGGATGTGGCATACCACATGTACAAGGCAGGCCTGTTCGACTGGTTCGTGGTGGTCGTGGGGGAGGACCACAGGGACCACGCCAAGGGACTGGAGTACATACTGCGCGAGATAATAGGCCTGAAGCAGAGGATATCGTTTGTTTTCAACGCCTACGTATCGCTAGAGACAGGGAAGATGTCAACAAGGCGTGGCAACATTGTTACACTGCAGCAGCTCACGGAGAGGATGGTCGAGGAGGCTTACAGTATCGTGAAGGAAAAGAGGCCTGACCTGGGGGAAGAGAAACTAAGGGAGATCGCAAGGGCCGTGGGGGTCTCATCGCTAAGGTTCAACATGGTGCGTATCGGTGCAACCAAGCCCATGGTCTTCAGGTGGAGCGAGGCTCTCAATTTCGAAGGGGATTCGGCGCCATTCATCATGTATGCAGGGGCACGGGCATCAAGCCTCCTGCGCAAGGCCAGCAGGGACTTGGTGGACTTCCCACGCACGTTCAACGAGGATGAGAGGCGCCTTATCCGGGAGATGTACAGGTTCCCGTACGTGCTCTCCGAGGCCAAAGAAACGCTGAGGGGGGACCTGATAGCCTCTTACTCCCTTGACCTTGTGAAGGTATTCAACGAGTTCTATAACAGCTGCCAGATACTTAACGCTTCAGACGCTGAATACTCAAAGAGGATAACTCTTGTGAGGGCATTCAGGTCGATCCTCATGGACCTCTACGACCTCCTCGGCGTAATCCCGGTGGAGGAGATGTGATGTTCGAACCCTCACCGGTTCTCTTTCAAGCTGGGTTTTGAATCCACCACATCCCCGGGGTTTCTGAACTTATCCTTTCCGCGGGAGGAGGTTCCAGCACCAAACTGAGAGAAAAATTATGAAGGGCCTCGACTGAGGGCATCATTCCCGTATAGGGTGTCTCCGTTGAACGCAATAAATGGATCGCACGGGGTGCCAAAATGCCACCCCGTCCAAGGTCTCACTTCTTCTTCTGCTCAGGCTTCTTCTGCTCCTGCTGCTTGTTCGCAGGCCTCTGCGGCTCCCTGGGCCTCGAGGATATCCTGTAGTAGACGTAGCCAACGACTATAACGACCACGATAACGCCTGCTATTATGGCAGGTGTCCTGTAAGCGGGCGGGGCTATGCTCACGGTCTTGGTGTAGGCACCAACGTTCGCGAAGAACGCGGGCTCGGAGCTAGTCGAACCCTTGAACTCCAGAGGTAGGTTGCCGGATGCGGATGGGGTCCATGTAAAGCTGATGTTGGCGGAATGGCCGGGCAGAAGGTCGTGGTATTCCTCAGTGGCCACCGGGACGCCGTTGACGTAGAGCGTTATTGTGTAGTTATAGGCCTCAAGCGTCCCGTTGTTGGACACGTTTACGTATATGGTTGCGCGCTCTCCCTGCACCAGCGGCTTGGGAACTGTGAACCCGTTAATCACTATCCTCGCTGTGTCTATGACCATGGTGAGGGTCTTGTTGTCATATCCGGAAACTCCTGATGGGTTTGTGACCTTGAGGGACACTATCATGTTGTCCACGGTCAGGAACCTGACCTTGATCCAGGAGCTTGTGTTCGAGCCGGCAACTATCTGGTAGCTGTCATTTCCGGGTTTGGCCACAGTGCCGTTGCTGTACTCGAATGTCCAGTTGAATGTCAGCTGGCTGAACGGGTAATAGGGATCTGTGGTTGAGTTCGCTGAGAGAGTTGTGTTCTGGCCAGCCACAGGTTCAGTCTCCACAACTCCGGTTGCATTGTAGAGGGTGATGGCTGCACTTGGAGGTGTTGTGTCATTGACGTGGAATGTCAGTTTCATATGGGCCATAACGCCTGCAATGTTCGTGACATTTATGTAGCCGTACTGGAGGCCCACCTTTATGTAGGGGCTGCTGAAGGAGTATGTAATGTTCTCGCTTGTGCTGGTGAATGATGGCAGGCTCCAGCTGTAAACTAGGGGCACCATGTAACTCGTACCCGGCACTGCCTCACTGGAGTTGTACGCACTCATGCTTATCAGGGTGTTCTGAGGCACATAGTAAACGCCGCTGGTAGGTGTAACTGTCTTGCCATCGACCACCACGCTGACCCTTACTGTTGGTGTGCCGTTGTAAGCGTAGACGGTGAAGTTAGTCTCGTTGTAGACACCAGAGGCACTCTCCACCTTCACGGTGATCATATTTTTGCCTCTAAGTGTAAGGGATGCATTGTACATGCCATAGTCCTGCGGCACAACGGTGCCGTTGACCATCCATGTTATGTTCTTTGATGAGGAGATATCGTAAGATGCCGTTGTCGGGTTGTAGAATGCTTTGCTGAGGTTGTAGTGGACGCTTATGCCGCTCGGGACTATGAAGACTGTGTTATTGTAAGTTGAGTTCAGGATGTAGTCTGTGCTCACCTGGTTTGGCCAGTACAGGCTTATCTTCGGGTCAATGAATATTGGCTTCTTTGCAGGGCCAAGTGTGAGTGAAACCCAGTGGCTCGTGCTCTGTGGGGCCACCTCTATTGGGCTCACGAATGTGTAGGTCGACACGTTAGACTTGACCAATGCTACGCCCTGCAGCGAATAGGCAACGGAGTACATATATGTCAGGGATCCCGGCGTGAACCGGGTACCGCGTGTGAAGAGTGAGATGCTGACATTCTGTGATGGCGAGATCATGGTGTTCGAGTAGGAGTAGTTGACAGTGGCGCTGAAGGAAGATGTGCCTATGGAAATTGATACCACTCTCTCCGATGTGAGGTTGTAGTTGTTGCTGTTGACGAACATTGTGTAGTTTGTGTACCTGCCAAGTTCACTGAGCAGGTACTGCTCAATTTGGGGTGCGCTTGAGCTTGTTATGCCGTCCAGCCTGAATTGCCAGTACAGCGAGCCCACGCTGGAGTTCGCTAGGAACGGCAGGGTGGTGTAGTTGCCCAGGCTGTAGTGTATGCTGATGTTGAGGCCCTGGAGGGTCGAGTTCAGTGAGAAGTTATAATATATGTAGGACTGGGCAGGTGAAAGCGGTACAGTGTACACAGTACCTGGCACGATCTGGGATATGGTTGACGTGTTGTACCCTGGCGAGTAAATAAAGAGCCTGTAAGCAGAGTAGTCATTCAGTGATATCTCGAAAGACGATGTTGTAAATTTTTCAATCGAATATGTGGAGCTGGTGCTGTTGTATGCCACAACATATACTGGCTTAACCGGCGCACCGCTCACGCTCTCAACTATTCCGCTTATCGTGCTGGATGGCTGCACTGTTATCCTGGCAACGCCACTCGTAAGCTCAGTGGCGACCAGATAGGTATTGCCAGCCTGCTTGACCGACACAAGGAAGGGTGTGGATGGCATGTAGTATGTCAGGCTGGCCACACCCGTGGAGTTTGCAGTCACTGTGCTAGTGTAGTATTCAAGGCCGTTCTCTGTCTCGAGCGCAATTGTTGCGTTGCTGCCTGCCACCAGCCCACTGACATACAGCGTGCCGGGGACGAGGCTCTCTATAGGCACGCTCAGCGTTATTGACTGGCTCGGCTTGTCAACTGTGACAAGTTCACTCAGGCCAAGTGATACCGCAGGCTGCCCGTTCACGTACACCAGGCCCGAGGGAACAGTCACGGTGTAATTTCCATAGTCGAGCTCCGTCTTGTTAACTGGGCCCTGGAGTGAGGCAACGGTCTGGCCAGCCAGGGTAGTGAAGTTAACAGATGCGTTAGATGAGAGCGGTGCGACCTCCTTCCCGCTGGACGTATAATAGGCTGTGTAGCTGACCGCCCCCATCTGAGGCGTTATGGCGTGGCCAATACCGGCACCAAGCAGTATGCTTCCGATCATCAACAGTGAGATGATTGTTGCGTATGCTCTATTCAAGGACATCTCCTCTATCCTTTTCAGGCGAAAGAAACCTTCCAATATAAATATTGTCTTGAAAGCATTAAATATCCCCTGCCCCGGACCATTGGTCATAATTATGGAATGCTGAAAGTTTCAAACGATCTCATCCTACCCCTGGTGACTATATCGTAGGCACTTTCATCGCCCATGAATACTATGAATGCCCTTGGCTCCGAACCGAGAAGAGTGTATGCGTTCCAGGTTGCCATTGAAATTATCTTCTCTGGCCCTATCCTGTGCAGGCCCCTCTGGTACCTGTAGAGGAAGTCCATCTCAGAGAACATGTCTGGCTCACTTACCATTGCGTTGTCGGTGCCCAGCATGAGAGTCACGCCAGAGTCCAGAAATGCGGAGTAGTCCGGCCTCTTTCCATAGAATATGTTTGACCTGGGAGTGATGGCCACTGGTATCCCTGCATCCGCAAGCCTCTTCATCTCGTCTTTCGTGCACTGGATCCCGTGCACTATGAAATCCGGCTCCAGTGAAAGGAGTAGTTCAAGGTCCTCCCTCCTGTCCTCGTTGAAGTGTATCGCGAACAACTTCCCCATCCTCCTGCATGCGTCCCTCGAAGCATCTAGGAGCGCAGGGTCCACGTCCGAGATCGCACTGAGTGCGAGGCCATCGCACATTGAGATAACATGCTCGAGGCTCTCATCCCCAGAGGATGGCCTGCCCAGTATGATAGCCTGCATATTTCTGCGCAGAGCCTTCCTTATCAGTGAGATCCCCCTGACCCCAGACTCCCTGAAATCTGCGAATCCGAATGTTCCAGTTCTGAGCATGTGGGAAAATGCTGTTGCCATGGATCTTAAGAGAGTGGCTTCCTCGGCACTCTCAAGCATCCTCTGCTTGAACCCTCCCGGCCCAACCACCTCCGGCAGGGTGCCCACAGGTTCTTCCATCACAAAGGAGTCGCCGAGATGGGTATGTGCATTGAAAAACGCTGGTATAACGGTCCTCTCCACCTTCATCTCCGGCTCTTCACTGAAAGACAGGGAGTTCCCCTTCCTGTACAGGGTACCGAGGAGGAACTCCCCCCTCCAGAAGACCTTACCTGATATGGAATCTGCATGTATCAACCCTTCACCACCCCCACGGGTATGTGCCTTGAGACTATCCTGCTGATCCCAGCACCTGCGACAGATGCCACAACCTCATCCACATCCTTGTAGCTGTATGGCGCCTCCTCGGACACGACCTTCTTCGACGCAGCCCTAAGGTATATGCCCTTTTGCTCTAACTCTGAGATGACACGTGATGCGGGGTATGTGGATGTGGCCTTTGACCTGCTCAGCATCCTGCCGGCACCGTGGCATGAGCTGCCGAAGCTCTCAGACAGGCTTCCAGGGAGGCCCACAAGCACGTACGATGCCCTGCCCATATCCCCCGGTATGAGCACTGGATGGCCGGTCTCCCTGTACTTCCTGTTGTTCTCCTTCCTCCCGGCTGGAAAGGCCCTGGTGGCCCCTTTCCGGTGCACGAGCACCTTAACTTTTTTCCCATCCACATCATGCTCTTCCACCTTGGCTATGTTGTGAGCCAGGCTGTAGACCAGATCGAGGCCGAGGTCTTCCGCCGGGAGGTGCATGACCCTCCTGAATGCTTCTCTCACGCTGTTCACTATCAGCTGCCTGTTGACGAAGCCGAAGTTGGCTGCAGCCCTCATGGCCCCCATATATTCTTGCGCTATCCTGCTCTTCAGGAATGCAGAGGTAAGCTGCCTGTCTGGGACATCCCTCACGCTGTCGCTGCTCTCGTTCAGCCTCTTGATGTAATCAGTTGCAACCTGGTGGCCCAATCCCCTGGAACCTGTGTGGATCATCACAGTCACCTTGCCCTCCTCTATCCCGAATGCCCTGGCTGTGCCAGGGTCCATGACCCTCTCGACCACCTGGATCTCAAGGAAGTGGTTCCCGGCACCGAGCGTACCTATCTGCGGTATTCCCCTGTTCCTGGCCTCTGAGGACACATGCGCGGGGTCTGCACCCTCCATTCTGCCGTACTCTTCAGTCTTCTCCCTATCGTCTTCGGTGGCGTATCCCCTGTTCACGGCCCAGTCAATGCCCTCTGCAAGGATGTTGTTCAGGTCCTGGTGGCCTATGCTGTACCTGCCCTTGGAGCCGACTCCCGAGGGCACCAGGCGGAATATCTCGTCCACAACCTCCTTGAGCTTCGGCCTGAGGTCATTCAGGGTGAGAGAGGAACGTATCAGGGTAACGCCGCAGTTGATATCATAACCCACTCCCCCGGGCGATACTATGCCCTCGTCGTAATCGAAGGCTGCAACACCGCCTATCGGGAACCCGTACCCCCAGTGGATGTCGGGCATCCCTATGGAGGGTCCAACGATCCCCGGCAGAGTTGCAACGTTCATCACCTGGAGTAGGGAGTTATCGTTCTTTATTGAGGACATCAGACTATCGTTCGCATAGACAATGCCGTCAGTCCTCATCCTTGGCCACTGCGAGGAGGGCAACCTGAACTTGAACCCCCCGACCTTCTCTACCCTGATCTCCATACTTCCACATGGCTTCGGCGATGATAACGCTAACTGACCTCCAGCGCTGACGTAGGCGTGAACACTCCTCGGCACCCATTGCTACAGGGCACGACGGCGTGGACTGCCCCCCCTCACGGAATGGGGTCTTCCCCCTCAACTCCATTAAGTTAAAGTCACTGTGTTGCCATTGTGTGCCGATGGAGTTCAGGGTAGAGGATTTTCCGGAGGAACAGGGGTTCCAACTGAGGTTGCAGATCGCCCTGCTCATAAACGCGAAGAACATAATGGCGGTCTCGGAGAGGCCTGAGAGGTTCCAGAAATATATAGAGGAGAGGAGGAGGAAGATAAGGGAGATAGTGCAATCTGATGGAAATTTTGTAGTATACTATGGAGGCAGAGAAATATACCGCTCCTGTGATTAGTCTAAGACACTACCTGCTTGGGACAATAGCGGGATAATGCCTGAAAACACGGCTCCTGGAGAACATGGAACAGTGAAACGAGGAATTTTATTCAGGTTTGACATGTGGTAATCATGGTCATTGACGACAACTCGCAGGAGGATGTTGACCTGGAGAACTCAATATTCAAGGAGATCCAGAATGACATAGAGACTGTCAAGAGGCACATAACCATAATAACGACTCTTTTAAGGGAACAGCCAGCGGGCATAATCAGGATTTCACAGGTCACAAAGATGCCGGAGCATAAGATCAGGTATTCCCTAAGGATCCTTGAGAGGGAGGGGCTCATTGAGCCATCGAGAGAGGGGGCAATACTGACCCCAAAGTTCGTGGATAACAAGCAGAAGATCGCCGAACAGGCGAAGAAGCTGGCCAAGGAGATGGAGGAGATCTACGAAAACCTCAGGGTCTCTCTAGGCGAAGCCAGCTCCCAGAAGAAGTGAGGCAAGTAAACGGATAAATACCGTGAAGGCAATACATAAAACATGGATTCGGCTGAATTCGCGGGCATTCTCAGTGACATGGTCAAGAGGGGCGACAGGTTCGTGGTCGCCACGGTGGTGGCCACATCAGGCTCCTCCATAGCGAAGCCCGGGTTCAAGGAGATAATATCTGAGAGCGGTGAAATAGTGTGGGGCACGCTTGGTGGTGCATGCCCCGAATCCGTAATAATAGATGAGTCTCTCTCTGTCCTGAGGAAGGGGGAGCCTAAAACAATCAGGATACACCTGGAGAAGACTGAGGCCGCTGTCCAGGCCCTGCTGAGGAAGGAGGAGAACGAGATCTACGTGGAGACATTCTGTGGGGGACAGATAGAGGTGTTTCTTGAACCATACCTGCCTAGGGAGAGGATGATAATAGTGGCCCAGGGGGGCAGGGATGACATAGAGGACAGCCTTGTGGCCCTCGGCAAGAAGATCGGTATGGAGGTCGTGGTATTCGACCACGCCCCGCAGCTCAGGGAACAGCCAGACAGGCTCATCTCCGGCCTATCGGGCGAGCTTGAGCAGTTCCAGACATCCGACAGGGACTATATAGTCGTCCTAACCAAGGGCGAGAGGGACATACAGACGCTCAAGGACCTCAGCGGCAAGAAGTTCAGGTACATCGGCCTCCTGGCAAGCAGGAAGAGGGTGCAGTACGACTTCGAGAGGCTCCGCTCCCTTGGAGTGGGAGAAGATTTCCTGAAGAGGATCCACGCCCCCATAGGGGAGAACATAGGCGCGGTAACGCCAGAAGAGATTGCGGTGAGCATCATAGCGCAGATCATAAGGGTCAGGAGGGCACCTGTGAAAGAGGAGAGAATGGAAGAAAGTCCAAAAACAAGTGGGGCCTGCTGACGTTTTAGCCCTAATACACATTTAAGTATCTGGAAAGCATGTGAAAGATTGCCATGAGAACGCAGTACTTCGAGTACCTGGCACCGAGTAGCATCGAAGAAGCCGTAAAGATGCTGAAGGAATATGAGGAGGCAAAGATACTCGCTGGAGGCCAGAGCCTCATACCGCTCCTGAAGACCAGGATAACGGTGTTCCCGTACCTGGTATCACTATCGTCCATTCCGGGCCTGAGCTACATATCGCTGGATAAGGACAAGCTGAGGCTGGGCCCAATGACTGTGGTCAGCGACATAGAGTACTCCGGCGACCTCATGAAGAGGCTACCTGTGCTTACTGAGGCGGCCTCACAGATAGCTGATCCGCTCGTTCGCAACATGGGGACAGTGGGTGGAAACGTCTCACACGCAGATCCCAGCAACGATATGCCACCGGTGATGCTGGCACTGCGTGCAAGGTTCACGGTCCAGGGGCCATCGGGCACAAGAGAGATAAGGGCCTCCGACTTCTTTGTGGACACGTTCCAGACAGCGATGAACCACGACGAGATCCTGAGGGAAATATCGGTGGATCTCCCCAGAGGGCGCTCCGCAGGCACCTACGTGAAGTTCAAGAAGCGTGCTGGTGACTTCTCCCTGGGAACGGTTGCCCTCAACGTCGTTTTCGAATCGGGGAACACGGTGAAGGAGGCGGGCATCGCTGTGGCATCTCTGGGGCCAAAGCCCCTCGAGATCACCGACGCGGAGGAGTACCTGCGCGGGAAAGAGCTCAACAGCAACGCCGCCGAGCACGTGGCCAGGATCGTATCGGAGAGGGTGGAGCCAGTGGCGGATTACTACGGAGATGTGGACTTCAAGAGGAGGATTGCAAGGGCAATAACCCTTGAGGCCTTCAGGAGGATAAACGTTAAGGTGGGGTGATGGTATGGCAAAGGTGAATGTCAGGATAAAGGTGAATGGCGAGGTGAAGGAGGCCGAAATAGAGCCTAGGACACTTCTCGTGCACTTCCTGCGTGAGGTCGTGGGCCTCACTGGCACAAGGACGGGTTGCGACACATCAAACTGCGGGGCCTGCACGGTCCTCCTGGACGGCAAAGCGGTGAAGTCTTGCACAGTGCTAGCCTTACAGGCGAATGGCCATGAGGTGACCACAGTGGAGGGCCTGGGCAAGCCAGAGCGCCTGCACCCCATACAGAGGGCCTTCATAGAGAAGCACGCGTTCCAGTGCGGGTACTGCACCTCGGGCATGATAATGACTGCCTTCTGGATACTGAGGAAGAACAAGGACCCGGATGAAAAGGAGATCAGGCGCCTGCTCCAGGGCAACCTCTGCAGGTGCACGGGTTATGACAACATAGTTGACGCGATAAAGTACGCTGGCAAGCTGATGAGGGAAGAGGAACAGACCGAGGAGGAAGAGGTAACAGTCAGGAGCTGATGTTGCAATGCTGAAGAGCGACATAAATTTCGTGACCGGTAACACAAGGTACATCGATGACATATTCCTGCCAGGCATGCTCTACATGTCGGTGGTAAGGAGCCAGTACGCCAGGGCCAGGCTCCTATCGGTGAAGGGCGGCATAACCGCAAAGGACATAGGCTTCCTGAGGATGGCATCGGTGGGCGAGGGCGCTTCCGAGGACGCGAACAGCCTGATGCACCCCGTTCTGGCCTGGGACTACGTGAACTATGTGGGGCAGCCCATTGCGGCAGTGTTCTCCGACGATCCATACAGGTCCCTTGACCTCCTGGAATCTGTTGACGTTGAGTACGAGCCCATGAAGCCGGTTGTGGAACCGGAGGAAGCACTGAAAAGGGAGCCCATACACCCTTCGATGAAGAGCAACATACTTGCAGAGCACGAGCTGGGTGAGAAGTTCGACATAAAGGACGCGCCAATAGTGCTTGAGGACAAGTTCTACAACAGGAGGATCGTCCCGAACCCAATAGAGACAAGGGGCGTGGTGGCCAGCTACGATGGGGACAGGCTCACCGTCTGGACACCCACGCAGTCAGTGGTGGCCATCAGGGAGGGGCTCTGCGGCGTCCTCAACCTGCCAAGGGAGAAGGTCCGTGTCATACAGACGGACACAGGTGGCGCCTTCGGGGTCAAGAGTGCCCTGTACCCGGAGTATGTACTAGCTTCCCTGATCGCCATGAAGGAGAAGAGGCCCGTGAAGTGGGTCGAGACCAGGAGGGAGCACCTCTCCGGGAGCAGGCCAGGAAGAGGTGTGATAGGAAGGATGAAGATATTTGCCAACAGGCAGGGGAGGGTCCTCGGCCTGGACGGGGAGGTCATCGTGGACGCGGGTGCATATGGCGGAGGAGCCGGCGAGTTCTCATCCAGGTTCATAGCCTACCAGATCACAGGGCCATACGACATAAAGAAAGTGCACATGCATGCACTGGCAGTCCTAACAAACAAGATCATACAGGGCCCGTACCGGGGTGCAGGTAGGCCGGAGGCGGCCTTCTTTATGGAGAGGATGATGGACCTCCTCGCGGACGAGATCAAGATGGATCCTGCAGACGTAAGGCTCGCGAATATGTCTGAGGAGCCACTCACGAGCCCCCTCGGCCTAAAGATAGAGGCGGCAAAGCCATTCTTCACCAGGGCGCTCAGGGAGATGGGCTATAAGAAGGGAGAGAAGGCTGGCCTTGCGTTCTTCGTCCTGGTGCCGGCGGCCATGCCGGGGGAGAGTGCCAAGATTTCGGTTAGGGACTCAAAGGTGCACGTGTGGCTCGGCGGGAACCAGCACGGGCAGAGGCACGACGACATAATAGTGAACATACTCAGGGAGGAACTGGGCCTGAGCAGCGAGGAGATCGTGGTGCACAAGGGCGACACAGATGAACTGGGAGAGGGTGTCGGCACATGGGGCAGCAGGTCCGCCATGATGGGCGGGACCGCGCTCATACTCACGGCCAGGAAGATCAGGGAAATGGTGGTGAAGGAGCACGGTAAGTACAACCCAGACCTACTGCTGTCCGGCAACTACGAGGCCATGGAGTTCTACCACCACGACACACCGCTGAACTCTTTCGGTGCGAACCTGATCCGGGCACGCGTGGACAACCTGGGGCATGTGGAGATAGAGGACTGCATATCCTACTACGATGTGGGGAAGGCGCTCAGCAGGGAGAACGTGATCGGGCAGGTACAGGGCGGGTGCGCACAGGGCATCGGCCAGACGCTGTACGAAGAGGTCGCTTTCGATGAGGAGGGGCAGCTCATAACCGCATCCATATCCGATGCAGGCGTGCCATATGCGTCGCTGCTGCCGAGGTTCAAGGTGCTCCTGGCGGAGAACCCATCGGAACTCCCATCGCACGCCAAGGGAGTGGGTGAATCGCCGACCATAGGTGTGCCGCCTGCGCTGGCCAGGGCAATAGAGCTCGATATAGGCAAGAGGATAAGGGAAACGCCCATAAGGCAGGAAATACTGCTGAGATGATCCATAAGGTGTGCCCAGTCTGCCACTCCGATAGGGTGAGTGGCGACTTCTTTTTTATAATGGGGACGTACAGGTGCCAGGATTGCGGCTACGAGGGGCCGTTCATAATAGAAATGGACGATGAAAGTTACAGGTCTCTGCTGGAGGATGACAGGAGGGGTCAGAAGACCTGAGTGAAAGCATCCCCTCTGAGGTCAAATCCAGCCCTTGTCTCGTGCGATACCGTTATTCCCTGGGCGTGGCCCATGAGGCTGTTGAGCGGCTCCACACCCTTTGCTCCTTCTATCCTGAGGCCAGGCTCCACGTAGATGTCCGATGTACCGTAAATGGTCGCTGGGTATGCGAACCTGGGCCTGTCTATGCTCTCCTGTATGTCCAGGCCAAGGTCTATGAGCCTTATCAGGATCTGCACGTTGACCTGCGGCTGGACATCGCCACCCATGCTCCCCAGGAATATCTTCCTGTCCCCGCGGGCCAGCGTAGCCATGAGTGTGTGGAAGCTCAGTTTCCTGGGTGCCACGCAGTTATGGTGCCTCTCATCAAGCGTGAAGTAAGAGCCGCGGTTGCTCATGTTTATGCCTGTGCCGTGTATCGTGTGGCCTGAGCCGAAGCCCATGTAGTTGCTCTGGATAGCGGATATCCCGAAATCTCCGTCAAAGACAGAGAATGCAGTTGTGTCAGAAGCCCCGAATGTCATCTTCCCTGCCCTCTGTGCAACTGACTCCACAGGGCCACTGAGCAGCCACTCTGGAAACCTAACGTACCTCGGGTCGCCTATGTACCTGGCCCTGTAGAAGTAGGCGGTCTCCATTGTTTCTATGGCACTCCTGAAGGTCGAGTCATCGTTCTCCCTGCCTTCGAGGAGCCTCAGCCACACTAATTCTGTCAGACCCTGGCTGTTCGGTGGGTTCGTAAACACATCGTACCCCCTGTACCTGACGTGCGGCGCCTCATACACACCAGGCCTATACTCCTCCAGGTCTCCCCTCCTGAGGAGGCCTCCTTTCCTCACCATGTCCTCCTCTATCTTCTTCGCTATCTCGCCTGTGTAGAAGGCATCGAGATCTTCCGAGAGCACCTCCAGCGTCTTTGACAGGTCTCTCTGCACCAGGAGATCCCCTGTCTCCCTTGCGGTGTACGTTGCTTGCCAGTCAGGGTCCTCCGTCATTCCTGACATGAGCCTTATGGCAGCGGCTATCTTCTCGCTCACCCTGAACCCGTTCCTCGCTATCTCTATGGCGTCCCCCATCAGCTCCCTGGGCTTCATGCTGGCCCTTTCGGCCAGGAACTTCCAGGCCGCCGGTATGCCGGGCACCATGAAGGATGCATGCGGGCCTCTCTTCGGGATCTCACTGTAGCCCTTGGACCTGAAGAACTCCGGAGTGGCCGCCTCCGCGGAGAAGCCACTGGAATTGAGTGCGACCGGCTTGGTCTCATCTGTAACCAGGAACATATCGCCGCCCAGCCCGTTCAGGTTAGGCTGCACCACAACAAGGCAAGCGCTGGCTGCGAGGGCAGCATCGTATGCGTTGCCTCCCCTTTCCAGAACCTTCATGGCAGCCCTGGTGCTTAGCGGGTGGCTGGTCGCGGCAGCGTAATCTCTCCTGCCTGCCATATCATAACATATCAGTGATGGATAATATGGTTTCTGTGGGCCATTCATTAATTAGGACTCTTGACATGCACAAGGGTTGAACGGCTCTGTTTACGAAAGGGAGCTTGCATCGATACTTTCAGGGGATCCGGGCAGTGTAGAGAGATACTCCAGGCGGGTGGCCCAGGATACGCAGCAGGCAGTCACGGGGCTGATCCAGAGGCCGTTCTATGTGGTGAGGGCTGCCGGGTCGCTGGGCGCCGACCTTGTGGCCGTGAGGGACGATTACACCCTGATAATAGAGGTGAAGAGTTCGGCTAGCAGGAGGCTCTCATTCTCTGAGGCGTCCTACAAGAGGCAGGAACAGGCAGAGAGGCTGGTTGAGCGCTGTTCTAGGGCAGGCCTATTCCTGACATACGCATTCAGGCTGAAAAACGCAAGGGAGGACCCGTGGAGGCTGTTCAGCCTTGGCTCTGTGAGGCCTGGCAGGATGGCACTACTGAAGGCCCTCATACCCGAGGTGGAGCAGACCAGGAGTGGCAATTACCACCTAGTCTGGGAGCACGGTGTCCCACTATCGGTTGTTATAGACTACGTAAACCACGGTACAGTTTAACTGCCCATATCCATTATGTGTAAGGGCCGCCTGGGGCCTAGTCCCTGATGACCGTTCCTGGAAACGAAGTGCGCTCGAAGGACCTCACCAGCACCTCCATGCCAGAGCCCATGGCTATCTCAAGGGAGAGGGGGTGTAGCACCTTTGCCCCTGCGGAGCACAGTTCATGCACTTCCCTGAACGTCATAGAGGCAACGGGGCGGCCGTCCAGCAGTATGCCCTCCACGTCCTTGTAGAAGACAACCTTCCTTGCCCCTATCAGCCTTGCCACCGCTGCGGCTGAATAGTCGCTCCCGTTCCTGCCCAGCAGAACGGGCATTCCAGAGGCATCGCAGGCTATGAAGCCGGTCACCACAGGTATCCTGCCACTGGATACGATCTCCGTGACGGCATCCCGGAGGCCCCGGGAGAGGGTAAAGTCAACCCTGCTGTTCATGGGGTCGCCGCTGGCCACGAGCAGGCCGCTGTCTGTGTCCACAACCTCTGAGGCTATGCCATAAGATTCCAAGTACATGGATACAAGGCGTGCAGATAGCCTCTCGCCGAGTCCGTAAAAGTACGCCCTTGTGTGCTCCCCGTAGTCCCATGTGGAGACCATGCGCTGCAGCCTCTCGATGAGGAGCCGGGATGACCTCATGAACTGCTTCCTTGCACCGGGAATGCACCTCTCCGCGATCTCCACATGCTGTGAGAGCACTTCCAGGGCAGAGCACGGAATGCCGTTGTTCACGTGCCTCTCCCAGATTGCTACCAGGTTATCGGTAACGCCCTTGAGGGCTGAAACCACCAGTACCGGTTTCCAACCGCCAGAGGCCTCCTCCTCGACCCTCTCTCGCAGTTTTGGCAGAGAGTCAGGCCCGGAGAGGCATGAACCCCCGAACTTGAGGACCTCAAGTGCCATCAGAAACCACCCGAGAAATAGGTCTCGGCAAGTAGCACAGCCGCGCCTGCAGCCCCCCTTATGGTGTTGTGGACAAGGAGCGAGTACCTGAGCCTCCTGCCTCCGTAAGAGAGGCGGCCAACAGTGACAGCCATTCCACGGGCCCTGTCCGGTGACCCTGCGTCAACATCCAGGACTGGCTGCGGCCTGTCAGGCTCGTTTCTCACTATGATTGGCCTTTCAGGTGCAGTCGGCAGGCGCTTCTCCTGTGGCAAGCCCCTGAAGCCTTCCATTGACGATACGATCTCCGGGAGATCCTGTTCCTCCCTGAAAGTGACCTCCACCACTTCGAAGTGCCCCTCCCTTACGGGCACCCTGGTGCAGAATGGGCTCACCTCAACATCCCATGGCTCTATGGCCCCGGACTTCAGGCGACCGAGCATCTTCCTGGGCTCTGCCCTCAGCTTTTCCTCCTCATTCTTTATGTACGGCACGATGTTTGAGAGGGCATCAAGGGATGGCACACCAGGGTAGCCGGCGCCTGAGAGGGCCTGCATTGTCACCACGCTCACCCTCTCTATCCCGAAGCGGACGAGAGGGGCAAGCGTCAGCACAAGGCCTATGGTGCTGCAGTTTCCGTTGGCTATTATCGAGCCCCTGTTACTGGCAAGCCGCAGGTGCTCCGGGTTGACCTCAGGCACCACGAGAGGTACATCGGGATCCATGCGGTGTGGCGAAGCATTGGTGAAGACTGTAACTCCGCCATTCCTGAGCCTGCTCTCGACCTGGCCCGCAACCTCTGTAGGCAGTGCGCTGAAGACAGCATCGTAGTGCTCTCTTATCACCACATCGGTGTCAAGGCGCTTTATCTCCTTCTCAAGCAGGTCCCCTGACACCGGCCTGTCAGCCAGCTTCAGCCTGTCCCGGAGCCTCTCATTCTCGGAGCGCTCTGACCCGTACAGGTCAGGCTCCTCAAACATGGGGTGGCCTGAGAGGAGCTGGCAGAACCTCTGGCCCACCAGGCCAGTGGCACCCAGCACCGCACACCTCAGCCTGTCACTCATTACCTCCACGCCCTGGGTTGCCTGATCCCCTTAACTCCACATGGGCCGCTGTGCATGTTGAAAAGGTCCTCTCGCTTCCGCAAATAATGGTGATTTCACACATAGCCACGGGTTGGATTTACTGGTTAAAATCGTGACTGATACCCTTATTACCTGCGATAATCATATATCGAAAAGTTCACGTCAAGGAATACATGCTGTACACATTGGTGGGTATCCATAGGAAAAGGATAAAAATAAAAATGATATATGAGAGGGAAAACCAAATAGAGGAGGACTCCCGGGATCCTGTATGAGAACAGCAGCGGGGCTTGCGGTATTCTTCATCGTGCTGGCCCTTTCACTGGCAGCGCTCATCATAGCCATAATCAGCCCACAGCAGGCCATAGCTGTGCTGACAATTGCCATGCTGAGCCTCATTTTTGTCATCCACCCCGCCCTGAGGAACTTCAGGGCCTCTCCCATTGAGCACTCTGCACTCCCCGTAAGGGTGAAGAGGGGTGGGGGAGAACAGGCTGACGATATAGACATATTCTCAGGTTATGCCTCCAGGGTACCCTGGTTCCTGTACATCGTATGTGCCATCATCATAGCCGCGGCAATAGTCATCATAGTGAGGTAGGGGTGTACGGAAGAGGATCTTATAGAGGAATTACAGTGCGGCATAGATGAGGCGGGCCGTGGCCCTGTCATAGGGCCTCTCGTGGTTGCCATGGTATGCGGGAGGGCAGGGGAAATAAGGTCCACAGGGGCCAGGGACTCGAAGAAATTGAGCCCAGACCTCAGGAACAGGGTATCTGAGAGGATCATGAAAGGTTTCAATTGGTGGGTGAAGGTCATAGACGCAGAGGCCCTGAACAGGCTCATGGAAAAGGCAACGATAAACGAGATAGAAATGGAGGTCGTCACAGAGCTCGCCTCCGCTGCACCCTACACCGTTTACATGGACTCATTCGATACCGTTGAATCTAGGCCCGGGGAGCTGATTTCAAGGGCAACAGGTAAGAGGGTTATATCGCTACACAAAGCAGATGAAAGAATCCCTGCGGTTTCAGCCGCATCCATAGTGGCGAAGGTCACAAGGGACCGCATCATTAGGGAAATCGCGGAGAAGTACGGGGATTTCGGGTCAGGCTACCCATCAGATCCGAGGACAATCAGGTTCCTGAAGGAATCGATGAGGGAGGGCAGGGACATATCGAAGATCGTGCGAATGAAGTGGAAGACCCTTGAGAGGGTCTCCGGTAAGGACCTCTACGACTTCTGATGCAGGGACTTCCACTGGCACCTCTCACTGTAGAGTGATGCGGATACCGAATACACAGGGTCATCCACGAGTTCGGAGAATATCTTGCCTGCCTCTTCGTATTTCCTCATTTCGTAAAGCAGGAGGCCGACCCTGTACTTCACATCGCTCTCGGCCCCAAGCCTGACCGCTTCCATGCACTCCTCGGTCGCCTCACCAGTTCTGCCAATGGCCTTCAGTATCTCTGCCCTTACTGCGTGGACCTCTGGATCCTCGGCGTAGTCTTCCATTGCGGATTCCACATGTTTAAGAGCGTCCTGCAGGAGCCCCCTCTCCCTCTCGATCCTGGCCAGTGCCAGCAACGCGTCCGGGGCCTCCCTTGAGAGCATGGAAGCCTGGAGCGCATCTTCCATGGCCATGTCAGGGTCATCCAGTGCCATGTAGAGGTCAGAGCGGTCCAGCAGCAGGGTGTAGTCCTCGGGATCTATTTCTATGCACCTGTCAATTATCTCAAGCGCCTCCCTCAGTTTTCCCTGCTCCTCTTTGATTTCGAAGATAGCCCTCAGGGCCTCAACATCGTTTGGGTTATCCTCTGCGATCTTCCTGTAGACCTCCTCTGCCTCGTCATCCATTCCCGCCTCCCTGAGGACAGAGCCAAGGTTGCGGTTACTCTCCTCCGAAGGCTCCAGCGACACTGCCTTCCTGGCCTCCTTGACCGCATCCTCCTCCCTTCCTAGGGCCAGGAGTATCTGGCTCTTAATTATGCTCCTCTCAGCACTCTCCCCTCTCCTTATTGCCGAATTTATGGCCTGTAGGGCCTTTTCAGGCTTTCCATTGTAGAAGAGGGCCAGGGCGTACAGGACGCTGTAATCCGGGTTGTCCTTCTCCAGGGACTGCGCAATGCCTGCAAACTTCTCCGCCTGCTGGTAGTTTCCTATCTGTATCATGCAGTCTGCTGCAAAGGCGTTGTAATACGGGTCCGAGGGATCCTTCTCAAGGAGTGCCTTGATCTCCCTTAGCGCCTCCTCAAACTTGCCCACCGAGTAAAGGGATACAGCGTACTTCACCCTCGATTCGTCTCTCTCCTGCAAAACAAACACTTCCTTGGGCCTTATGCTCTGCATGGATAAATATTTGCGACCTGGAGCCCGGTCACTGGAAAAGTTAATATCGAATTTAGATATCGTGATCCGATAAGCATGTACGGAATGAGGAGGGGAATGAGGCACCACGGGATGTTCGGGGGCCTGCGCACCATGATCCTGAGCATGGTATCGAGCGGGCCGAAGAACGGGGCTGAAATAATAAACTCCATAGATACAGCCACAATGGGCTGGTGGAGGCCGAGCCCTGGGTCTATTTACCCGATGCTCTCCTCTATGGTGGAGGACGGGCTGCTGCAGAAGAACAGTGACGGGAGGTATTCCCTGACAGAGAAGGGGCAGGCGGAGCTCGCCGCAAGGAGGTCCATAATGGGCTCCTTCGGGCCCTTCAAGAAGCTGAACTCGCCAGAGGAGGTCATCTCTGAGATAAGGAGCGACCTTGAGTTTCTCATGGACCTGGGGGACAGCCTGAAGGACAGGAAGAAGGATATTGAGGACCTCACGGAGATGATGAAGAAGATCCTCTCCAGGTTAGAATGAAGGGCCGCAACATCGGCTCAGAAGGATCTCTCAACTTTTTCCAGTATTTTCCTGAACTCATCTATTTCTTCTTCGGTGAGCCCGTCGAGGGCCTCACGCAGGAAACGGATGTATATCTTCTCACACTCAGCGAGCTTCGATTGGCCCTCCTCTGTGAGGGTGACGTTCACGAACCTCCTGTCGTTCCTGTTCCTGACCTTCGTGATCAGCCCTTTCTCCTCAAGCGTGTCTATGGTGTCTGTTATCCATGCCGGGCTCATGTTGGAGAGCTCCGCTATCCTGTTCAGTGAGCACTCCTTTTCCTCCCTTAGGATGTAGAGTATCCGGACCTCCACGGGCTTTATGGAGGCCCTTGCGAAGGCCTCCTCCATCTTCCTCTTACCCTCTGTGAACACACGTATGAAGGTGTGCCAGAGGTCAATGAGCTGCTCGTCCTCGCCCCTGATCATCTCTTTCCCACCTGCTGTGTCTTCTCCTTCTCGGCCAGCACACTGCTCACAGCACCCGGCTTACCCTGGGACACCGGCTTCCCCTCTGCGCCAGGCCTCTCCTCCTCTCCGTAGACATAGCGCCTTCCGCGGAGGGCAGAGAGCACTGCCGCAACTGCCAGTATCCCTGCTCCGGCGTAGAACGAGGTGTGCAGGGCCTTCATGAATGCGGGTGCCAGGGTGAGTGGGAACCATGTCTTGCCTGTGAGTATCGCATAGGTTGCCGGGCTTATGTACGATGAGAAGCTGGAAGGCAGTAGCGAGAGGATGGTGCCAACGGGGTTGTAACCCAGGAACGCAGAGAAGAGGGCAGAGGTTGGGGGTATCTTGTCGAACACAGGTATCAGGATTGCCGCACCAGCGGACTGCAGGCCAGCGTTGAAGTATGTGGGCAGGAGCGCGCTCAGTGTCACGAGGACTATGGTGAAGAAGATGCCCATGCTTGAGGTCTGGCCAGTGTTCTGCATCGTCGTCCTCATGCCAGAGCCTGTGCCCCTGTAGTGCGGCGGGAGCGAGTTCATCACTGCGGTTATGTTCGGCGCTGCGAACATGCCCATTCCGGCGCCCATCATGAAGAGGGTGAGCGCGAACGGGATGTAATTGAAGTTGTACGGGAATATTGTGAGTATCAGGAAAGCAGCTGCCGCGACAGACATGCCGAGTGTTGTGAGGAGCCTTGCGCCCATCCTGTCTGAGAGGGCACCGCTGACGGGGCCAAGGGCAACGAAGCCCACCATCATAGGTAGGGTGTAAATGCCTGCCCAGAAGGGCACAGAGGAGTAGGAGTAGCCGTGGAGCGGGAGCCATATGCCCTGCATCAGTATGATTATCATGAACATGGCACCGCCCATACCCATGGACTGCAGCAGGCCTGCAAAGGCACCGAAGGAGAATGGCCTGAAGCGGAAGAGCTTCATGTTGAACATTGGCTGCTCAACGCGTGTCTCCACGAACGGGAAGGCAACCAGGAGTGCAGCGCCAACGGCAATTGTCGCTATGACCATCGGGTCGCCCCAGCCCATGCTCGATCCCTTGTACGGCATGAGGCCGTAGGTTATGCCTATAAGGATGAGCGTGAGGCCCCCGGCGAAGACAGCGTTGCCTGCATAGTCGATCTTCTGGTTCCTGTCCCTCACGGAGGTGTCCTTCAGCTTGAGGTATGACCATACGGTGCCCAGGATGCCCACGGGCACGCTCACCAGGAAAACATACCTCCAGTTGATGGTCGAGAGGATGCCGCCGAGTATCAGTCCCACAAGGGAACCGGCAAGGCCAGCGATCTGGTTTATTCCCATGGCCTTCCCGCGCTCTGTGGCTGGGAAAGCGTCGGTGATTATAGCAGCTGAGTTGGCGAACAGAAACGAGCCGCCAATGGCCTGTATCATCCTGAAGACTATCAGCTCGAGGGCACCCTTATCGCCCTTCGAGGGCGTCAGGAAGAGCAGTATCGAGCCTATCGTGAATATAAGGAAACCGAAGTTGAATAGCCTCACCCTTCCGTATATGTCGGAGAGCCTCCCAACGGTGACAAGGAGAACCGCGGTGACCACCATGTATCCCATGAGTATCCAGAGGAGGTACTGGAACGAAGATGGCAGGAACGGATTAAGATTTATACCTCTGAATATTGCAGGTAAGGAGATCAGCATTATGGTTCCATTGATGGAGGCCATCAGCACCCCTATCGTGGTGTTTGACAGCGCCACCCACTTGTACTGAACCATAGGGGGCTAATCGTTTACCGATATAAAAAGTTAATTACAAAATCGTTTACTAATTAATTGTAAGAAAATTCTTTATAACATAAGGAAATTGCCCCCTATGATTTCACCGAAGGTATCTGTGGTCATAGCTGTGGTGGCAATCCTGATCTTCGGTGGCCTCACATACACCGTTGCCAAGGAAGCGTCATCTTCCACGAGCATATCGATATCCTCATCCGGGGTCCTTTCAATAACCCCTGAACTCACGCCTGATTCGGTGTACAAGGTAAACAGCACCACTGAGCTTCCGGTTTACTACGTGCTACCAGGAATGCAGTACATATGGCTCAACTTCACCATGAACAGCACGGCACCAACGGTCTATGTTTATGATATATCCCCACTGAACAACACCAGCACCAGCTGGGTAAACCTCACATACTTCAATAAGACCGAGTACCCGTACAACTACATAACGATCAGCAACGCCAACGGCACAGGCATAAAGGTATCACACAGGCTCTACATAAATGAGAGCGCATACGGGATGATGAAGCCTGACACGCCATATGTTGTGCGGATAATACTGATAAGCTCCCAGGACAAGGCCACCGGTCTGGGCCTCATACTAATAAAGCCAGGCCAGGCCTGAAATAATCAGTCTACTGAAATAACCAATTTATTTTACCTTTAGATAATCGAGGGCAATGGCAGACACACTCTACATTGTAAACCTCAAGCATTACAGGAACGCTGTGGGCCGCAGTTTCCGAAGTTTCATGGAATCCATGGGCAGGTTCAGGCATGTGGAAAACGTTGTCTTCGCGATACCCCATGTGAACTTCCCAGACGCACATGCCATGGACGGTTTCAGGTTCTTCGCGCAGGACATAGACCCCAGCGGATTTGGCGCATACACAGGCAGCGTCTCCATGGACGTCGCAATGGAATACGGCATAAGCGGCACGCTGCTGAACCATTCGGAGAGGAGGGTGTCAGACGAGAGGATCGCGTCCGTTGTCCAGAGGGCCGCATCACTATCTTTCGACGTGGTCCTTTGCGCCAGGGATGCGGAAGAGGTTCGCAGGTTCAGTTCCCTGAACTGCAGGTATATTGCCTACGAGCCCCCTGAACTCATCGGCGGGAACATTTCAGTGTCCACCGCGAGGCCTGAGGTAATAAGGCAGGCAGTGGAGATAGCCAGGGCCTCAGGGAAGAGCCTCCTGGTTGGGGCCGGCATAAAGAGCAGGGGAGATGTCGAGAAATCGATTGACCTGGGCGCTTCCGGAATACTCGTTGCTTCGGGCGTCGTTCTAGCAAATTCTCCACCGGATGCGTTAAGTTCATTAATCGTCTGACAATCAGTCCCCACCATGGCAAGGCCGAAGGACAGTACGCCCATCTTTGAGGAACCGAAGTTTGACGAGCTGCAGTTCCTCAGGGATGAGAGGGAACGCGCCAAATCCATCATAGTCGTGTTCATACTGGGCGTACCCCTTGGTTTCCTTTCAGGCTTCCTGATGCTGCAGGGCTACTGGTACCTGTCAATCATCATAATGTTCCTGATCCTACTCTTCCTGAAGCAGCTCATCACCTCACTCGGAATAAGGTTCCCGAAGCGTGCTTCACACAGGTTCTTCATGGGCGCCGAGCTCGTGTTGACATGGCTAGTGTTCTGGATAATCTTCCTGAACCCGCCCCTGCACCTGGTATCGGGCCCTCAGGTGAGCACCCTGCAGGAGATGGAGAGTGGCAAGTTCGTGAACCTCACTGCAACGTCATCCAACCACTATTCCGTGGACACACAGAGCGTAGACTTAAGGATGTACGTGTACTATGTAAAGCCCATAAGCTCCGTCTCGGTCTCATACTATATAGAGGGGAACCCTTCTCAGGTGAATACTGTTAGCAGCACATATACGCAGCCCTGGGTGTACTTTAACCTCTCTGGAACTGTGGGCCAGGTAGACGTGGTGACGGTGCGCGCAGTGGGCAGCAACGGCATTGTAGGGAGCGATACGTTCTACCTCTCCTTCTGAAAAGTAAAAATACACTCTCAACATTTCCCAGTTACCTGCAGGTGTAGTGTAGACTGGTCTAGCACGAGAGCCTTCCAAGCTTTCGACCCGGGTTCAAATCCCGGCACCTGCATAGTGGGTTCTCTTGATGATGTTCTCTCCTCCTGTTCCTTCTCGCAAACGGCTCACGGTGAGGGGTGCTTTTACCATATCCTCCTGCGCCTGCACCCAGTATGGATGAACTCAGGGCACCGATCTGCATTGGAGGGGCATTGCAACCAGGCGATTCCCTTTGGGTATTGGCGACAGTGACCGGACGGCAACAAGTTTTATAACCTAACTGTGCCTACGTCAGATGCACTTAAGGATGTGCCTGAGGTGGACTCAGCCTCTGCCAGAATAAAGTGCGATGAGGGGGACATCTGGAGTTGACGACCTACACCGTGAAGGGTAATCAGGTTCTCAGGGGCCCGGACCCTGTTGGTTCCTACGAGAGGGAGAACGATGGCATCAGGACCAGATCGGTAAAGGTGACAGCTGGCAGCACCACCATAGAGATGCAGAGGCGCAGCAGCGGGAGGTTCGAGATACTCAGGTCAGGCGTGCCTGTGGGGTACGAGGAGCGCGGTCTCCGAATCGTGTATGAGGGCCAAGTGTACGAGCCGGAGAGCAGAAGGGCACTCGTGCACTTTGTCAACGGCTCTGAAAACAGACTCGTTATTATGAGCATGGGTATGGAGGCTGTGGTGGTCGAAAGGTCTCAGGATTCCATAAGCGCAACATCAGATCTGAATCCAGATGTGGCACTGGTCTGCCTTGGCATGCTCGCCCCGTATTCCAGGCCTGCGGTTGCACAGGCTGTGACAACATATTCGCCCTACTCCAGGAGGAGGGCCTATTACAGGCTCAGCCCTGGTCTCAGGGCAGCTTCGATACTGGTATCCATTTTCGGGCTCATGCTGCTCGGAGGGTTGCTCAACCTCTACTTGCCCATACCTTACTATGTGAGTGTCATCGGGGGGTTCTTGCTGGCCTTCGTGGTTCCCGCCATCATAGGCGTGCTCGGAAGAAAAAGGGCCATGAGGAGGGCAGAGGAGGTCGCCATGGAAGGGGATGGAGGGGGCAACAAGGCCCGCTGATGGGAGTACCTGCCTAAATTTTTGTTTTCCCGAAGCTTATCCCCAGCATGGATGTGGAGATCGACGGCAGGACGCTGAACATATTCAAGGTAAGGGTGGTGGCTGAGAACAGGGCTAAGGTGCGCATACCGGGGCATACGAGGGATTCATTGGGTGCCAGCAGGCATAGGTTCATGAACCTCATCTCCTTGGGTCTCAGGGTCTACGGTGTGAATACAGGTTTCGGTAGCCTCCTGAACGACACGGTGAGCGCATCGGATGCATCGGAGCTGCAGGCTAACCTCCTGAGGAGCCACTCATCAGGTGTGGGCAATCCACTTAGCCCTGAGCATGTGAGGTCGATCATGCTTGTGAGGGCAAACTCCCTGGCCGTGGGTTATTCCGCGGTTGATCCAGCCCTGCTTGACCTCACATGCGAAATGATCAACAGGGGCCTGACGCCTTACGTGCCGTCTCTTGGGTCTGTGGGAGCCAGCGGTGACCTTGCGCCACTGGCCCACATTGGCCTCGCCATGATGGGCGAGGGCGAGTTCATTTTGGACGGAAAGAGGGTGAGATCATCAGAAGTCCTGAGATCCGTAGGCCTTGAGCCGTACCGGTTCGGCGCAAAGGAAGCTGTGGCTTTCATCAACGGCACATCCTGCATAACAGGTATACTTGCCTACGAGCTTTCAAGGGCCTACGAACTGATGCAGGCAGCGGTCGTATCCTCCATCATGTCGCTGGACGCCCTCGGGGCAACGAGGAAGGCGTTCACTCCATGGGCAGTTGCCTCCAGGCCCCACCCGGGCCAGGTGATGATAGGGGAGGCCATCTACAGTGCGACTGAGGACAGCGAGATAATGAACTCATCACAGAGGGTGCAGGACGCTTACACGCTGAGGTGCATACCCCAGGTATACGGTGCCACACTCGACGCCATGGACTATGTCAGGTCGGTGGTGGAGAGGGAGATGAACTCTGCAACTGACAACCCACTCTTCAACGGTTCGGAGGTGATATCCTCAGGGAACTTCCACGGCCAGCCTGTGGCCCTGGCCTGCGACTTCCTATCCATAGCGCTCACCTCCATGGGCTCAATGGTGGAGAGGAGGGTCTCCAGAATGGTGGACTCGAACCTGAGTGGCCTCCCTCCATTCCTCGTGGAGAAACACGGCCTCAACTCCGGCTACATGATACCGCAGTATGTTGCCGCCGCGCTGACTAACATGAACATGGTGCTGAGCCACCCATCGAGCACCGGGAGCATACCGACATCTGCAAACCAGGAAGATCATGTGAGCATGGGCATGAACGGTGCCATCAAGCTCTCGCAGATCGTGGACAACCTCGGCAACATCCTGGCCATAGAGCTGCTCCTGGCGGCACAGGCACTGGAGTTCTCCAGGGGTAAGCCGTCAAGCCTGACGGATAAGGCCTACAGGCTGATAAGGAATGAGATACCGCCCCTGGATTCGGACAGGCCACCATACCTGGACATAGAGAAGCTCCGTTCCCTGCTGCCCTCCATAGCGGAGATCTCGCCGGTAAAATTCGGGCAAACGTAGCCTGTTATATACCTGAAGGATTTCACTGCGCATATGACGAATTCCCTTGTCTTCACAGCCAGGCCAGGAAAGAACTACATGGAACAGATACCACGGGATGTGAAAGGCAGAGCAGTGGCAGTTATGGCTGAGGGAAAGATCTACGACCTCAGGCTATCACCGGAAAGGGAAGTTGAGGCACAGGTTGTCACCCAGGACAGTGAGGAGGGCATCAGGATCCTGAGGCATTCTGCTGCCCACCTGCTGGCCCAGGCGGTCACTGAACTGTACCCTGGAGCGCTTCCAAACGCAGGCCCTGTTACTGAAGATGGCTTTTACTATGACATATTCATGGATCCGATAAGCTCGCAGGACCTTGAGAGGATAGAGGAGAGGATGCGCGAGATAGCATCCAGGGACATTCCTATAGTGAGGGAGGTGCACAGCCGCCAGGAGCTTCTCAGCATCTTTTCCTGTAATAGGTTTAAGCTGGACAAGATCAGGGCCAATGTGCCGGAGGGCGGCCAGTCTACGGTTTACAGGCAGGGCGAGTTCGTGGACTTCTGCCAGGGACCGCATGTGCCCAGCACCGGCTACCTGAAGCATGTGAAGCTGCTCTCGGTTGCCAGCACCAACTACCTGGGTGACCCTTCGAGGGAGAGGCTCATAAGGATCTACGGCACCGCGTTCCCGGATGAGAAGTCCCTCAAGCAGTACCTGAAGAACAGGGAGGAGGCCCTCAGGAGGGACCACAGGAGGATAGGGGAGGAGATGGACCTTTTCGTATTCAATTCCGAGAGGGCCCCAGGCTTCCCACTCTACACCCCATACGGCGCGGCGATAAGGAACGAGCTCATCCAGTACATGAGGGATCTCAACAGGGAGAACGGCTGGCTGGAGGTCTCGACGCCGCACATATTCAGGGACACCATATGGAAGCAGTCCGGGCACTACGCCAAGTACAGGCCAAACATGTACGTGTTCCAGCTTGAGGACGGCGACGGCTACGGCGTTAAGCCAATGAACTGTCCCGGCCACATAACAATCTTCGAGAGGAGGATGTACAGTTTCAGGGAGATGCCTGTGAAGCTGTGTGAGGCGGGCACTGTTTACAGGTACGAGAAGTCAGGCGAGGTCGGTGGCCTCACCAGGCCCAGGATGTTCACCATAGATGACGGCCACGCGTTCCTGAGGAAGGACCAGATACAGGAAGAGGTAATTTCCATACTCAGGATGATAACCAGGACGTTCAGGGAAATACTCGGCATAACTGACATGAAGTTTGACCTGAGCGTCATAGACAGGGAGCACCCTGAGAACTACCTCCTCTCCTACAGGTGCCACTCCTGCTCTTCTGTCTCTGAAATACGCGCGGCCTCACTACAGGGTGAACTTGCCTGCCCGGTATGCGGTTCCAGGGAAATAGAGCCTGACTTCTCGGCATGGGATGAGGCCACGGAACAGCTCAGGAAGGCTCTGGAGTCCCTGAACATCCAGTACAAGGAGTATCCGGGAGAGGCTGCATTCTATGGCCCGAAGATCGATGTGCATGTGAAGGATGCCCTGGGGAGGTACTGGCAGTTCTCAACGGTGCAGCTCGACTTCTTCATGCCCATCAACTTCGACCTCACGTATGTGGGGAGCGGTGGCAGCAAGGAGCGCGTGGTGATGATACACAGGGCCATATACGGCAGCTACGAGCGCTTCATGGCGCTCCTGCTTGAGAACTTTGCAGGCAAGCTGCCCACATGGCTGTCCCCGATCCAGGTCTACATTACTCCGGTTAGCAACTCCTACGATGACTATGCCGCTGAGGTCTCCAGGGCACTCTCGAGAGAGGGCATCAGGGTTGAGCTGGACACCTCTCCAGAGACTGTTGCCAAGAAGATCAGGATGATCCGGCAGAAGCGCCCGGCATACATTGTAGTGGTCGGTGAGAGGGAGAGGTCATCCGGGAGCGTGACGGTCAGGAACAGGAAGGACCAGCAGAACAGCTACGGTCTTTCCGAATTCATCTCGAGGCTCAAGGAGGAAATAAGGGAGAGGAATCTGGAGCAGACCCTGTGACCCCTCATTTCAGTGTAAACTGCACTGGTTAGGTGCGCTTACATTCCGGTCCCGTCCACCTAATGCCAGGTGCCACATTAAGCTGACCGTAGAGCCGGCGTGACCATCAGGTGCCCCCAGGCCTTATGGGCAGATTCAGTCCAGATCCAACCTGTGTGTGAGAAAAGTCAGGCCTGAATAGCCAGTACTGGGGTAGAGGAAAATGTATGGTATCCGTTTAGCCCAGGGGTTCAGCCATACTTGTACTTCACTCCCCTTCCTCCCCTGGTGTTTGTCCATGTCACGCTCCCGTGGCTGCACGCCACCGAGCATGTGCCGCATTCCACGCAGTCCTCGTACTTGAAGTTGATCTTCCCGTCTATGAGAGTGTAACACCTGGCCGGGCAGGCAAAGGTGCAGAAGTGGTCCGGACATGTCTCGCATATGTCTGGCTTTATCGTAATGTGTGCGTAGCTCTTGTCTGTCTTGTAGTTCAGAAGCGCAAGCCTGTCTTCAATTTTCATGCTCACATCCTCCTCATCATGCGGTATCCCTCGATAATCGCGTCAGAGGTCTTCATCCCGCTCCTGCTCAGGGCATCCATGACGATCCTGGATATGTGCTTCTTCGGCTGGCTGTCCTCTGTGAAGAGCTGCTCGAACACTCCTTCCATGACCCTGGGAATGACCCTGTGCACAGTGTCGCTCCAGGTGACGCCCTGTATCCCCCTAAAGTCCAAGAGGTCACGTAGCACGAAGGAGTTCATCAGCCTCTCCCTGTAGGCTGCCAGTGCCTCCTCTGAGAAGTTGTTCTTCGACTTTGCCTCAATGGCGGTCTCGGCCGCGGCAATGCCGGACGCTATGGCATAGTTCATGCCCTGGAGGACTAGGCCGTTGCTGAAGGAGAAGCCAGCTGCATCGCCAGCTATCATGTACCCGTTGCCGTAGAGCTTGGGCACACCCTGTATGCCTCCCTCCTGGACGAGGTGTGCACTGTACTCCTCAACCTTGCCACCCTCTATCATGGGCGCTATGTAGGGGTGCTCCGCGAACTCCTCAATTATGTCAAAGGAATATGTGGAGCCGTTCTTCCTCAGGTCCTTCATGGATACAACCACGCCGAGCGAAACCGTGTCCTTGTTGGTGTAGAGGAAGCCGCCGGCCTTCACACCCTCAGGCAGGAAGCCAAGCACATACTCTCCGGCAAATCCAGACTTGCCCCTGAGGTTGAACCTCTCGTTTATCTTCTCCTCTCCCAGCTTGATAATCTCCTTCACTCCTATGGCCACGTCCTCATCCCTGAGCGGGGGCCTCAGTCCAGAGTCTATCGCTACCCTGGGGTTGGCACCCTCAGCGAGTATGACGACATCGGAGGTTATAAGGTCACCGCCCTGTTCGACTCCCTTCACCACACCGTCCTGGACGGCAACCCTCTCCACAGTGACCCCAGAAATGACCATCGCGCCGGCTTCCCTGGCCTTCCTAGCCAGCCACTGGTCCAGCCTGGCCCTGAGCACTATGTGGCCGGTGGCTTTCTCGGCCAGTCTCCTTGACCTGAAGTCTATGTTTATAAGGGAATCCCTGGTCAGGAAACCCACGGCCTTGGATTCGACCACCCTTTCGTAGGGGGCCTGTTTCTCCCAGCCCGGTATTATTTTCTCAAGGTCGTTGCCCCAGAGCACTCCGCCGGAGACGTTCTTGGTGCCTGGAGGGTCTGCCCTCTCCACCAGGAGCACGTTCATGCCCGAAGAAGCCATCTTGATCGCGGCAGATGTCCCGGCTGGCCCTGCACCGACGACAATGGCGTCGAACTCGCTCATTGCTTCCATATGTTTACTAGACTTATAACATTTTCAGGATGCGTCTCGCATCTTTTAATTGCTAAAACTGTATGACGATATTCGTCATGCGGCTTGCGCCCGGTTCCTTTGCAGAGGTATACAGAAGGCTCCTGCATGCCTACGGTGACCTGCACTGGTGGCCAGCCGAAACGCCGGACCAGGTGGCCATAGGGGCCATACTGACGCAGAACACCTCCTGGAAGAACGTGGAGAGGGCCATGCAAAACCTCATTTCCGCTGGCCTGGACAGGCTGGACGCCATAGCAGTAACGGGAGCCGAGGAGCTCTCCGCTCTCATAAGGCCGAGTGGCTTCTACAGGCAGAAGAGTGCACGCCTCATTTCATTTTCGAAAGCCGTTTGCAGTGCAGGTGGCCTTATGGCCCTTTCGGGCGATGAGGAGAGGGCGGAGAGAGTGCTCTCCTCCATCAGTGGGGTTGGCAGGGAGACGCTCACCTCCATAATGCTCTACGCCCTGAACTTCAGGAGGTTCGTAGTGGATAAGTACACGCTCAGGGTCTTTTCAAGGCTCGGCCTGGGCGACTTCTCCAGGAACACCAGGGCCTTGGAGGACATGGTCTTGGGGGAAAGGGAGTGGACAGTGGATGAGCTCAAGAACTACCACGCGTGCATAGTGGAGCTTGCAAAGGAACACTGCAGGAAGGAGCCTGTATGCACAGGGTGCCCCCTCTCGGACGCTTGCAGCTACGCTATGGAGAGGATGTTCCCGTAGCCTATCAGGCGCCACCTGTTGGATATCCTCCTGCCTATGGCTACCCTCTCGCCAACGGTGGCGGCCACAGGGTACTTGAGCGATATCTCCGCTGTTGTGTCCCTGGCTGAAGTTACAGTGCCCACGGTGTTTGAGGTCCCGACGGTGAGCATGAGGTTCTCCTTGCTCTTTATGGGCTCGACCTTCAGTTCCTCCTGGAAGCCGACCACTCTCTTGAGGAGGTGCGTCTCTATGGTCATGTTGAAAACTATAGGTGGCACCTTTCCCACAGCACCTATGATCCTGCCAGTGAATGAATCGCCCTTGGTGAGGAACGGGTCAAGGTAGGTGCCGACGGCCGCGAGCCCTCCTGGCCTTATCCTGTCATAAGAGTTCCTGCCAGCCATCAGGCTGGCTATCTCCGTCACAACGTTTTCCCACGTCTGCCGGTTGCCCTTGCCTGTCAGTATTCCCGGTACTATCTCTATCTCCTGGCCAACTTGGAGTTCTCCCTCGACCAGCGAGCCGCCCAGCACGCCGCCCCTAAGCCTGTCAGGTGGTGTGCCAGGCTTGTTTATATCGAAGGAACGTGCAACAAACATCTTGGGTGGGCTCTCCTGATTGAACTTGGGCGTCGGTATCTTTGTTTCAATGGCCTTAAGAAGGATGTCTATGTTCGTGGTGTGGTAAGCGCTCACGGGTATTATTGGAGCCCCCTCTGCAATGCTCCCCTTCAGGAACTTCTGTATCTCCCTGTAGCTCTCGAGCGCCCTCTCCCTTGTGACCAGGTCTATCTTATTCTGCACCACTATTATGTTCTTGATGCCCATTATCTCAAGGGCCGTGAGGTGTTCCCTGGTCTGTGGCTGCGGGCACTTCTCGTTCGCGGCTATCACTAGCAGGGCACCGTTCATTATGGCGGAGCCGGATAGCATCGTAGCCATGAGTGTTTCATGGCCGGGCGCGTCCACAAAGGATACAACCCTTGAGAGCTCACAGCTTGCATCCTTGGGCTCCCTGGTGTAGTATTCGTTGCCCTGTGCGTCGTAGCACCTGTATATGGGGGTGTCAGCGTAACCCAGCTTGATGGATATGCCCCTCTTTATCTCCTCTGAGTGCACATCGGTCTTAATTCCCGTGAGGGCCTTGGTAAGGGTGCTCTTCCCGTGGTCAACATGGCCTACCATGCCTATGTTGACCGATGGCTGGGGTATAACCTCGTTCTTCAACATGCCTCTATTCCTTCTTCTCCTCTGTACCCTGACCTATGGGCGACGGGCCGTACTGTGTTATCTTCATGTTCAGCTGGGTTATGTCCGGGCCCACTATGGATCCCCTGAAGGTAACCCTCTTCCTGAGGCCCCTCTTGCCCCTCTTCCCACTGGAGTACTTCACCAGTATTCTCTTCTTGCCCTGTATGGGCAGGTCCTTCTTCATCGGGAAACCATCAACGGAACTGCCCCCAGTTATTGTTAACTTGTATCCGGGCAGATTGAGGAATATGCCATCCACCTCGTCTCCTATCTTCCTACCCGTTAGCGCATTGAGGCTCTCCTGTGGCACCTCTATCTTGTAGGTCTTACCTGTCTTCGTATCCGCAACAACAGCTACAGTATTCGCCATACCTGATCACTCTTGGGATGAAGCACCTTGCCAGTGACTCCCCACATAATGGCACATGTAGATAAAAAGTTTAACAAACCTGGTTTAAGAGGGGGCAGGCTCCCCCTCATGTGATTGCGTGCCTGGGAGGCCACAATGCGGGCGAGTTGTCACATCCACTGAAGATAGGGGATAGCCACATGGTACGTAATGGATATGGGCCCCACCCAAGCTCTGCCTTCAGTGCCTGTGCGCAGTAAACAGTTGCCGGACACTCCCACTTCCGGTAGGTGGTAGGGCCGGATAGGCCGGGAGGAGCAGCCGTCCGCCATGATGTTGAGGCGCCAGGTCCTCTGGGCCGGTCAGTTCATGGATGGTATCGACCGGCACGGTTGATAACCGTCCAGGCATACCAGCATGCATTGATAGCAGTGATACCTGTGAAGTGGTCCTCACGCCTGCCTGGCAAGCACATGCTGCCGCTCAGGGGACGGCCCATTGTGGAGATAGTGTACAGGAAGGTTTCAGACTTGATGGACTGTGTTGTGCTCTCGAAATACGAGGTCAGCGTCCCGTACGAGAAGGACAGGAGCGAAAACATCCTGGATCTGGTGTCCCGCCTGATGGAGGAATACAGCGATGGCTTCATGCTCATAGGGGGAGACATGCCCTTCTTCCTGAGAGAAGATATTGCAACTATCCTGAGGGCGGGCCAAGGCACAGGGGCGTCACCGACAACACCCGTGGGCCCGGAGCCGATGTTCACGCTCTACAGGCCATGTGCATTGAAAGTGAGGAGGCTCTCAGATTACATTGTCGGGTGCAGGTACAGGCAGGTCAGTGCCTCATCACTCTCACCGCTGGCACTCTTCAACGTGAACACACCAGAGGACTACCTCAGGGCAAGGGCCATATCTTCAGAAAGGCCAGACCTAATACTCTGAAGACGCAAATATTGGCGCCGGGAAAGGTTAATTACCAGTAAGCAATGATTCGAGCAGGATGATATTTGATCGCTACGGCCGCCCCGTGCTGAGCATGCGCATCCAGGTCAATACGGTGTGCAACTTCCACTGTTTCTTCTGCCACATGGAAGGGACAGGGGTGCACGCCGCGCAGCTGGATGCGGAGGGTATAGAGAGGATAGTGGAGGTTGCCAGCAGCTTCGGGGTCAACAAGGTGAAGTTCACCGGCGGTGAGCCTACCCTGAGAAGGGATATAGTGGACATTGTGAGGAGGACTAGGAAGCACATTAGCGGTAACATATCGATGACTACAAACGGCGTCATGCTCCCAAGGCTGGCCAGACAGCTCAGGGAGGCTGGCCTGGACAGGGTCAACATATCCATGCACTCTACCGAGGAGGAGGGCTTCAGGATCATCACCGGAACAAACTTCCTGGGCCGGGTTAAGGAAGGGATAAGGGCTGCGAAGGAGGCGGGCCTGGGCCCGATAAAGGTCAACTTCGTCGTGCTGAATGGAATAAATGTGCACCAGATCCCTGCCATGATGGAGTTCTGTGCGGAGGAGGGCGTCACTCTCCAACTCATAGAGTATGAGACGACCAGGGAGAGGATGCACTCGGAGGAGTTCCAGAAGTACCATGTGCCACTGGAGCCGATAGAGAGGGAGATAGCCTCAAGGGCCAGGGCAGTTGAACACAACTCGCTTCACAGGAGACCTGAATACTTGGTAGAGGTCAACGGAAAGGACCTGTGGGTGGAGTTTGTGAAGCCAATGCGCAACTCGGAGTTCTGCAACCACTGCACCCGCATAAGGGTCACATCCACCGGTGAGCTGAAGCCCTGCCTCATGAGGGACGATAACCACATTGACATAAAGGAGGCCCTTGAGAAGGGGGACACGGACGCGCTCAGAAGGCTATTCATAAGGGCCGCCCTCTCCAGGGAGCCTTACTGGAAGCCCTACGAGGACCCCAGGGTGGTTCAGGCACCGGAATCCTTCTGAGCCTGATCAGCCACACGGAGTGTGTGGAACTCGCACCTCCTCGCTGTCCCGGTGAACATCAGGGCAGTCAGGTTCACGAGGGCGAAGACTGCAATCGACACCGCAGTGGGCAGTCCAGGGCCCGCAAAGTTCTCAAATATTATGTAAAGGAGGACAGATGTAGATGCCAGGGCTACAGCTGCATCAAGCGCCCTCCTCCTGCTGAGCTTCACTAGAGCGGCGTTTGAAAATATATGGACCTCCGCAAAGCACACAGCAACCACGGTTGCCAGGACCTCAAAGGTGCCGTAAAACCCGAAGCGGGAGGTGAGTGCATATTCTGCCAGCACGGAGACTGCAAGGGGCACCACGGGGAAGGCGAGCCTCCACTCACCCTGCTTCAGGACCCCGTCCGTCCTCATGGAATCCACCGCCCTCCTCATGGCGTTGCCGTACGCGACGGTGAGCATGGTCGCGCTCGTGAAGGAGAAGATGATGAAGGGAAAGGCGAGGAGGTGCAGCGGGGTACCGTTGAGGTAGGAGAACAGGTAGAAAGGGTCCTGTGTGTATGCAGGGAGGCTCCGGCCCAGGAACCTGAAGTCTGCCAGGAAGGAGTAGGCCATCATGGCCCCTCCCAGGAGGACTGTGGACACAATGGAGTAGGGCACGTACTTGCCTGGCTTTTCAGAGTCCTCGGAGACGAATATGGATGAGCCGGATCCTGAGAAGGCGAGGAGTGCAAATATGGTGCCTGCGAAGCTACTCGCCATCAGAGCGTGCCCAGCAGGCGGGCTGGAGAACATGGAGGTGTCAAGGACGAATATGAACACGGCCTCCGCCATGCCCAGGAATGTTATGAGGAGGACCGCGGTCCTGTTGCTTCCGTATACCAGAAGGATCACGAATATGCTGAAGGCCAGGGGCGCAATGTACGCAATGAGCCTGTTGGCTGTGAGGCCCTCCACCATAACCGCAATGAAGCAGGCTATGTCAGGTATCACGAGGAGCCCGTAGGCGTAGTAGAGCATCGCAACGAACTTTCCAGACCTGCCCCCGAACGCTATCCCTGAGTAACTGTAGTAGCCACCGTTCGTCACATATCTCTTCGAAAGGACGTACGGGGCATATACCGTGAGGAGGGAAGCGACAGTGGCAAGCAGGGCCACGAAGGGTGCGTAGTAGCCGGATGCACCTATTATGAGGGGGTAGAGGCCGGCGAAGTTCAGCATGGGGCCCATGGAGCTGAACGACTGCATGAACGTGCCTGCGAACCTGTAGCGGCGGGACACAGGGCGTAATCTGTGCGCACCATTAAAAACTTGGTCGGGAACCGTTTATCTATGCCATACCCATACGCATGCGTGATCCTGATAACTACTGACAGGATTGAGGACATCCAGCTGGGTCGAGAGGTGCCAGACTCTGATGGGGCCGTCGTGGAGTTCAGGGGTGTCGTCAGGGGGGTTGAAGGCGATGCGAGGATAGACCACCTTGAGTACGAAGCGTACAGGGAAATGGCGGAGAGGATGCTCAGTGAACTGGAGGAGAGGGTCAGGGAGACTTTCCATGTGTCCACAGTGACAATCATACACAGGGTAGGAAGCGTGCGTGTATCCGAGGCCTCGGTTTTGATCCGTGTGAGTGCACCCCACAGGAGGATGGCCTTCATGGCTGCAGAATACTGCATAGAAGAGATCAAGAGAAACATACCCATATGGAAGAAGGAGGTGGGCAGTGTGAACAGGTGGGTGCACGGTGACAGCTACACTGAATAGCCACTGTATTGCCTGCGGGCACACATGCCCAGCCACGTGCCTCTAGGCTGTGTGCAATGATCCAAATGGTGAGCGCAGCTGGAACAGCAGAAAGGGAGACCTGGCTGGGGGTGAATCTTTAGAAAGTTCATTGGCATAACATAAGCATGGACAGGATAGCTGCCAGGAACGTGCCATCCATCCTCATCACCTTCATGCTCTCAGCTTTTGCTGCCTTCTCAATATCAATGGTAGTCAACCAGCTCTCGCAGGCCCTGCACACATCGGTCTCTGGTGTCCTAGTATCTGTGCCTCTGGACTTCATAGGAGGGGCAATAGGGGGAGTGGTACTGGGAAGGCAGTCAGACAGGCTTGGGAGAAGGCCCATGCTGATGCTTGCCGTGCTGATATTCAGCGTGTCCCTGGTCGCGGCAGCCTTCATCTCGAACATTGCGGAGCTCTACGCGCTCTGGTTCATAATTGGAATAGGCGTCAACTCACAGAACGGCATATCGTACCCTCTCCTGGTTGAGACGCTGAGGAGATCCACTGGGCTGCTAGGCAGCGTGATGCAGGGCCTCTATTTCATTGGGTTCCTCCTGGACACTGGCTTCTACTTCGTATTCCACTACTGGAGGACGTACTTCCTCGCATCTGGCATCTTCGCCCTGGTTTTCTCTCTCCCACTCGCTATCATCCTTGTGGAGCCATCCAGAGTCCGCAGGTTCCAGGGGAGGGGGCAGGGCATCACCGGCAAGCTGAGGCTCTACACCGTGGCCCTCTCCCTCATCACTGTAGGTGCCTTCATGCTCAGCGTTCCACTCATGAGTGTGGTGCCCACACTCTTCCAGCAGGACGGCATACCTCCATACTACACCTTTGTCTTCGCGGTCCTGGGGTTCCTTGGATTCGCCTTTGCAGGTTTCCTTGCGGACAGGGCTCAGAAGTGGGCAGTTACCCTGGGCTTCTCTATCCTGGGCATAGCTTCGGCGTCATTGCTCCTGCAAGTGCTGAGGGCACACGCCATACTGGCGGTACTCGTGCCTTCGTATATCTCTGCAGGCTTCTTCGGCTTCATAGGCGTATGGGCTAGCCAGACATACCCGCAGGAGATCCGGGCCGCCGCCACGAACATCGTCTTCTTGGTTGGCCGTGTGCTGGGAGGTCTCGCCCCATTCCTTGCGTCTGTGCTCTCGGTCTCGCTCAAGGATGGAATGGGCACGGTGATGCTGCTGGCTGCAGCAGTGAGCGTGCTCGGCTCTCTCCTCTACCTCTCCGTCATGAGAATGGGCGATGCCACTCCAGGGACTGCACCGGCCAGGTGAGGGCCGGGAGCAAAGCTGGGCCACTCAGAAAAAGTTTGTTATTCAAAAAAATCGGAAAAGATCATGTTTCAGAGTGGGAAGTGCAGGCCAAGGGCGAAGTTCGAGGCTGCCGCGAACATCAGGTACATGAGCCAGACACCGCCAATGACCTGGAACGTGGCCTTCCCCATGCCCCATGTCCTCTTCTGGGTGAATGAAGCGGGGATGTCGAAGATGTAGATCAGGGTCAGGATTATGAAGAGCACCATGACTGGTATGTCCCCGGCCTTGTAGAATATGAACGCGCCCGTTATGCTGATCCACAGGAAGGCTATTGCCATGAACCCATCGACCCTGGTGTCCGAGCTCCTGTACTTCGATATGCCCATCGCAAACCAGTGGACACCGTAGGCGGTGAACGCAAGGCCTGCCATGTAGAGGACGGGGGAGCTCTGGAACGCGCTGAATATGGTGAGCCCCAGCATTATGTATGTGCCTGTTATGAACTGCATGAAGCCAGGCATCCAGATCATCCACTGCCCCAGCGTCCTGTTGACACTCTCGTCCTTATCCTTCGGGAAGTTGGCCAGGTAGGAACCCCCAACCACAAAGTAGCCAACTCCGAGACCGAAGAAACCTATCGCAAGGGGTGGTAACGGACTGACCATCCCCAGATTTAAGGAGAATATGTATATAAATGTATGTCAGCCATAAAAAACAGTATCAAATTCTATTCTCTCTTCACCGGAGTATACATTAAATCTATCTTGCCTTACAAACCCACAAAGTGTAAGATTGAAGCTAAGTGCAGTGTCAACAGCTAGGCTGGAGGGCGCAGAAACGGAGCTAACGAGGCTAATCCTGGCCCGGACAGCCTTCTGGACTATCTCGAAGCCAGCCCTGCCGCTGACCTGGAGCGCCTTTCCCCTGCCGTCTATGCCGTTCATCAGCATGAAGCCTATGACCTTGTCGACTGCGTTGTGCCTGCCAACGTCTTCCGCACTGAATATCGCTTCACCATTGCTGTCGAATAGCCCGGCGGAGTGTATCCCACCGGTCTCCTCGAATATCCTCTGCTCACCCCTGAGCTTTTCCGGCAGCGAGAGAACAGTGGAGGCCCTGAACCTGGCACGGTCGTTCAGGACACCGAAGCCCTCCACTACCAGGCTCTCTATGCTCGCCTTCCCGCATATCCCGCACGATGACTCGACGAGCCTCGGTGCCCTCCCCACCGGCACGCTCCTGACCCCGACCTCCAGGGCGTTCTTGGGGCTGGATTCCTTATCCGCCTCACTGCCCGCATACCTCATCCACCTCACGTCGCCCGGCACCTTCACAACGCCCTCAGAGAAAAGGAAGCCGAGGGCAAGGAGGTCATCGTGGACCGGTGTCCTCATTATGGTCGCGTAGTCCCGGCACCCCATATCGTCGCAGAGCCTTATGAGGAGGGGCTCCTCCGCCGTTACCTTCTCATCCCTCTGCTCAATGGAACCGGAGGAATAGCACTGTGCCCTGAAGGTGAAATACGGAAAGTTGTTGCCCTCGATCATATGGAACCGATGAGCCTGAGCACCTTTGTGAGCCCTGCCGAGACCTCAGGGTCGGAAAGGAGGTTTATCAGGGAGGAGAGGTTGTGTGCCAGGTCCCCGCTCCTGGCCGGTGCGCTGCCATCCCCTGCCATCTTCGATACAGCCTTCATTAGCCTGTCCGTGTCAACGCTGGAGACAATGGCAAAGACGCTCAGAGCGTTCCTTATGAACCTGGCCATCCTCTCGTCCGTGAGCTCCTCCGTTATTACCTTCATCACCCTGTCCCAGTTCTCGAGCAGGGCTGTTAGGAAGGTGAGTATCTCGCTCCTCTGCACCGCATCGAGAAGCCTGGCGAACTTCTCCATCACCTCCCCGTTGCCCAGAACTTCGATGATCTTGGCCATCGAGGCCTCAAGGTTCTCCGGCACCTGCCTCCTCTCTATGACCTCTATCTCCTTCGCCAAGCTATCAGTCCTCCGTTATGGGCACATAATCCTTCCTGGCCCATTTCTTCTCCACCTCAACACCCGGCCTCGGGTTCCTCTGGTAGAAGCGCGGGTTGTTGAGTGGCAGTGGGCTCTTCCCCTTCTTCCCTATCTTCTCGACCCTGACAGGCAGCTCCTTGTATGCTGGTGTGTGGGAGTCTGGGTCCATTATGCGCCCTGTTAGTATATTGATCGCCTCCTCTCCCCTCCCGTTCATGGGCATGTAGAGTTCCTTTCCAGAGACCCTGTCCGTGACCAGCGCCACCGTCCTGACCTGGCCCCACCTGGATATGACGCGCACCATGTCGCCTGTCTCTATGCCCCTCTCCCTTGCCAGTTCCGGTGAGATCTCGAGGAAGCTGTTCGGCACCTTCTCTGATATGCCTGGAGACCTGTAGGTCTCATTGCCCTCGTGGAAGTGCTCAAGCACGCGGCCGTTGTTCAGCATGAGGTCAAACTCGTCGTCAGGGAATAGCGGGTGCCTGTACTCCAGCGGGTAGAACCTTGCCCTGCCGTCCGGGAAGTTGAACCTCTCGGTGTACAGGAGGGGCGTATCCTTTCCGTCTGGCCCCACCGGCCACTGCAGGCTGTTGAAGCCCTCTAGCCTGTCATAGGAAACGCCTGCAAATATTGGTGCGAGCTTGGCGACCTCATCCATGACCTCGCTGGGGTGTGAATAGTTCCAGTTGGCACCACAGGCACGGGCCACCATCTGTATTATCTCGAAGTCCGGCTTCGATTCGCCCATGGGCTCCATCACCTTGTAGATCCTCTGTATCCTCCTCTCTGTGTTCACAAATGTCCCCTCCTTCTCCAGGCTCGTGCATGCGGGAAGGACAACGTCTGCGAACCTTGCCGTCTCTGAGAAGAAGACGTCCTGGACGACCAGGAACTCCAGGGAGCTAAGCATCTTCTTGATGTAGTTCGTGTCTGAGCCGGTGGTGGTGAGCTCCTCTCCCACCACATACATGGCCTTTATCTTTCCCTCTTCGATGGCTTCAAGGCAGGAGTTGTTGTCAAAACCGCCCTTCTCTGGTATCTTGCAGTTCCATGCCTTCTCGAACTTCGCCCTGGCCTCTGGATCGCTGACCTTCTGGTAGCCGGGAAGGTATGCTGACATGGCCCCGAAGTCGCTGGTGCCCTGGACGTTGTTGTGGCCCCTCAGCGGGTATGCGCCTGTCCCTGGCCTGCCGTAATTTCCAGTGACGAGAAGGAGGTTCGATATGGCGGTGGAAGTGTCGCTCCCCATCTGGTGCTGGGTAACTCCCATGGCCCAGAGTGCGCAGACCGATTTAGCCTCGTGTATCATCTCCGCAACCCTGATCAGCTGCTCCCTGGGTATGCCTGTCTCCCTCTCCGCAAAGTCGAGAGTGAATGGCTCCAGGCTCTTCCTGTACTCCTCGAACCCCGTTGTCCTCTCCTCTATGAACTTCCTGTCCTCCCAGCCCTGGTCAATTATGTACTTCGTTACAGCGGACAGCCACACGAGGTCCGTGCCCGGCCTCGGGTGTATGAACAGGTCAGCCCTCTCTGCCATCTCATGCTTCCTTATGTCAGCAACGATGAGTTTCTGTCCCCTCAGCTTGTGGGCCCTCTTTATCCTGGTGGCGATGACCGGGTGTGATTCCGCTGTGTTCGTTCCGACCGCAAGTATCAGGTCAGCGCTGTATATGTCTGAAATCGATCCGGAATCCCCACCGTAGCCCACAGTCCTCCAGAGGCCCGTTGTGGCAGGTGCCTGGCAGAACCTGGAGCTGTTGTCCACATTGTTAGTCCCGAAGACCTGCCTGGCCAGCTTCTGGAGCAGGTAAGATTCCTCGTTTGTGCCCTTCGACGAGGCGATGAACTCTATTGCGTCCCCTCCGTACTTCTCCTTTATCCTCATGAGACCCCTGGCCACCCTGTCGATGGCCTCTTCCCATGTGGCCTCCCTGAACCTATTGCCATCCCTGATGAGTGGCCTGGTGAGCCTGTCACTGCTGTTTACGAAGTCCCAGCCAAACTTGCCCTTTATGCAAGTGGATATGCCGTTCGCCGGGCCCTCCGGCACGGGCTGGACCTTCAGTATCTTCCTCCCCTTTGTCCACATCTCGAAGGAACAGCCGACACCGCAGTAGGTGCACACTGTCTTTGTCTTCTTTATCTGCGTCGATCTCAGCGCGGATTCAGCGTTGCTCAGCGCCATTATTGGCCTCATTCCTATGGCAGGCTCGAGGCTCTTCACGAAGTCGATGAGTTTCTCCTTTGTGTCCTGCGGTATCGAGGTCAGGTAGCCGGCCTCACCCAGCATGCTCTTCTCCATCAGCGCGTTTACGGGGCACACCGTGACACAGTGCCCGCAGGAAACGCACGAGGACTCGTTGATGGGCACCCCGTGGTCCCAGACGACCCTGGGCCTCTCGAGGGACCAGTCTATTGAAAGTGTCTCGTTAACCTCGACGTTCTGGCACGCCTCGACGCAGCGGCCACAGAGTATGCACTGGTTGGGATCGTAGCGGTAGAATGGGTTCGAATCGTCCACCTCATACGGCTTCTTCTCGAAAGGGTACTTCTGGCTGTCCATGTTGAGCATGTGAACTGCCTCGTGGAGCGCGCAGTCTCCGTTGTTGTTCTCGCACACCGTGCAGTAGAGGTCATGGTTGTGTAGGATCCTGTTAACCGCCTCCAGGCGCGCCTCCATGACCCTGGGGCTCTTAGTTTCCACCTTCATGCCCTCTGACAGGGGCGTTGCACATGCCCTCTTGAGCTTACCGTCCACCTCCACAATGCATGTATCGCACGTCTGTATGGGGCCCAGGCTGGGGTGGTAACACACATGCGGTATATCTACGCCAGCGCTCATCAGTGCCTGCAGGACGGTTTCTCCCTCCCTGGCCCTGAACTCCAGGCCGTTCAGCTGTATCGCGAGTTCGCCGCTCAACCAACCACCTTCTTCTCCCTGTGCTGTAAATGTAAGGGCTCAATTTATTTAACCTTGATCGGAGGCGGAAAAGTCGAGGATTCCGGGGCGCCACACGATGGGGGTGTAAACCCATTTTACAGTGATAGGCATCATGGCTGGATGGTCGATCTGATAAGTTTCCTGCACTCAGAGCCCCTGAGCCTGGCACTTAGGGAGAAGTGCAGTGTGGAGCGTTATGAGCCAGGCAGGATACTGGAACGCCTCCTTGATGGCCAGGCGAGGACGGGCATGGTATCGCTTCTCGCATACATGGAGAACAGAGATGCCCTCAGGCTGTCCAGGAGCGCAAGCATACACACGGCCCACACCACCATGAGCACGCTGCTCCTGGGGAGGGGCCAGGGGCTGAGGAAGAGCATTGAGGTTGCGGTCACAAGGTACACAAGGACAACGGAGTTCTACCTTTCCCTCATACTCAGGAGGCTCAACGTAGACTTCAGGCTCTACAGGAGCGATGGAACTGAGGCCGCAGATCTCCTCGGAGAGAGGGAGTACGCCCTTGTGATAGGTGATGAGGCCCTCAGGGCCTACAGCCAGGGATACAGCATAGTGATGGACATAGGCTCTGAGTTCAGCAGGCTCTACAACCTTGCACCGCTGTATGCCGTCACGGTCAGTTCGGATGAGGCAGAGGAGGAGATACTGAGGCAGGGTGTTAGGGATTCGGACATGCACAGGCTGGAATGCGTGCCCCTGGGGGTGGAGAGGGGCATAAGGGCCGACATAGCAAGGCGCTACCTCTCACTCATCAGGTACGACTGGTCCCCGCTGACCGAGAGGACGCTCTCATTCATCGGAGAGGTATTCAGGAAACAGGACAGGTGAACAGTCGACGAGTGCATGGAGCGGAGGGGATCGAGGGCAGTGCCAAAGCAGGACTTGGGGCAATTTTAAGCAGGTCGCCCCCGATTGGTTAGGTTTATCTATCCATTTACCCTTAACTCCCAATGTTCACGGAAAAGCTCACACAGGCAAAGGATGGAGTTACTTTTGATGACGTGCTCCTCATACCTTCAAGGACATCGGTTGAGCCCAAGGAAGTAGACATCTCGTCTAGGGTGACCAGGCATATTTCGGTCAGAGTGCCCATAGTCAGCTCCCCAATGGATACTGTGACCGAGGCTGAGATGGCCATCGCAATGGCCAGGTACGGGGCCATCGGCGTGATACACAGGAACTTGCCCACAAACCAGCAGGTGGCCATGGTGAGGAAGGTCAAGAGGGAGGAGACCATAATAATAAGGAACGTCCATACAGTTTCTCCGGAGACGCCGATATCAGAAGTGAGGAACATAATGAGGACGAAGAACATAGGCGGCCTACCGGTGGTCGTGGGCGAGAAGCTGGTCGGCATAGTGACGAGGAGGGACCTGGAGTTTGCAGGCAAGGAAATGAAGACTGTGGAGGACGTAATGGTCAGGAACGTCATCAGCGCGCGCGATAGCATATCCCTGGACGAGGCCATAGAGATCCTCTACAAGAACAGGATAGAGAAGCTGCCCCTGGTGGACGAGAGGGGAAGGGTTGTGGGCCTGATAACAGCGAAGGACATCATGACAAGGCAGAAGTTCCCACACGCCACAAGGGACGAGGACGGCCAGCTGATGGTCGGTGCGGCCGTTGGGCCATTCGACCTCGAGAGGGCAGAAGCGCTGGAGCATGAGGGTGCAGACTTCATAGTTGTTGACACGGCACATGCGCACAATGAGAATGTCATAGAGTCGCTCAAGAAGATGAGGCGCAGGGTGGGTGTGGACATAGTGGCGGGGAACATAGCCACCTCCGAGGCGGCGGAGGACCTTATATCCCTTGACATTGATGGCCTCAGGGTCGGGATAGGCCCTGGCTCCATATGCACCACGAGGATCGTGGCCGGCGTGGGCGTGCCGCAGCTCACTGCCATATCAGAGGTAGCGGATGTGGCCAACAAGTACGGGGTGCCCGTCATTGCTGACGGAGGCATTAGGTACTCGGGCGATATAGTGAAGGCCTTCGCTGCGGGCGCATCCTCTGTCATGCTCGGCTCTCTCCTTGCTGGGACTGAGGAGAGCCCTGGCTCGGAGATGATAATAAACGGCAGGAAGTACAAGGCCTACAGGGGAATGGGTTCAATAGGCGCCATCCAGAGTGGCATATCCGACAGGTACGGCAAGCTCGGTGCGAACAAGTTCGTGGCGGAGGGCGTAGAGGGTGCGGTCCCCTACAGGGGAAAGGTGGAGGAGGTCCTTTTCCAGTTGACCGGTGGCCTGAAGTCAGGTATGGGCTACGTGGGGGCGAGGACCATCGAGGACCTCCGCATGAAGGCACGCTTCATCAGGATCACGGGCAACGGCCTCAGGGAGAGCCACCCACATGACATAAAGATAATATCGGAGCCTCCCAATTACCAGATATACTCGATGTGATGCCGGATGTACAGGAGAAGGCTGGTATTGGCCACGGCAGCAGTGGTGGCACTGGTCATCCTCGGTGCCATGCCCTTCACATCGAGTGCGGCCAGCGTCCAGGTGAGCCTGAACCCGAAATCAGGCACTGCCACGGTTGACGCTTTCTCAAACACCACCATATCGGTGCAGGTCTCCAACACCAGCATAATGAGGGAGATCCTGAACATAACCCAGGGCATATTCCCAGACTTAAGTGTGGCCGCAAACCTGTCAGGGAACGCCCACCTCATGGCAATGTTCAACAGTACCCTGGAATCCCTAGACTCGAACGTATCGCTCAAGTACCTGAGCGTATCTTTCAACCAGGTTTCACGCAGGGTCAACAACACATACCTGGTGATCAACAGGACCTCGGAGCTCAGCATGCTACTCACCGGTGTCTACACAAACGGGACAGCGAACATGACCTGGAGGGCCTTCAACTTCAGGGATAACCTCTCACTCCACGGCGTTTCGGTGACCAACATTAGCCTGGGCAGCGGCAATTATGTCAACGGAACCCTGAACTTCTCAGCATTCTCCGTAGCCCTTGCCAGGTGGAACAGGACATACAATCCATCAACGAACACCACAACGTTCTTCTACAGTGCAGGGAGGACACTGGACGTGAACATAACCCTGGACGGCGGGGGCATGAGGATAAGCGTGGTTTCAGACCCGCAGTACAGCATAGTGACGCCTGGCTATGCGGTTGCAAACTCCAACACCATAGTACTGGAAAGGCCACCTACAACAGGCCCGTACTACATCGTGGCAGTCATCGTGGTCCTCATAGTCGTGGGTGCCGCACTCTACTTCTCCAGAAGGAGATACCTGAGGTGAAGGGATAACTTTTTCAAACCATTTTTCTTTTACCACTATGGCAAAGGCCCTGTTTCTGATAATGAGCGGTAAGGAGAACCCTGCAAGGGCGGATCTGGGCATAATAATGGCCGCGAGGTCCGTGAAGGCAAAGAGGTACGATGACCTCAAGGTGATGTTTTACGGCCCGAGCGAGGAGTACCTGGCACAGCTGTCAGGGACTGCGCTGGAGCACTTCAACATCCTGATGGAGAACAAGGCTGTGGATTCTGCATGCGTGGCAATTGCAAAGAACAGCGGGGTGGACAAGAAGCTGGAGGAGATGGGCGTTAGCCTGATGCCGGCAGGTGAGAGGCTAGCCTATTACGTCAACAACGGGTACAGTGTGGTCACCTTCTGATTCACGCATACAACCTTGTCCTCAAATGAAATTTCTTAATATTTGTTAGGACTTTTATGCACCATGAGGAAGGTGTGTTCGCTCTGTCTGGAGGAGTTTGAGTGCGGTGGGCCATCGTGCTGGTGTTCTAGCGTGAGTGTGGATGAAAAGGTCAGGAGCATACTTCCGCTCCTCTCCGGTGACTGTGTCTGTCCCCGGTGCCTGTCGAGGAGGCTGTAGTGCCGGGGGCAAATGCCTCATCCGCGTTAACTGTCTGTACCACTCATGGCATCACGCTTCACGGGACGCATGTTCTGATGCGGGCCATTGGGCCGCACCCAGTACTGGGAAGCACATCAGAGCAAGGACAAACAGCAGGATAACCTAGACTGTGGATAAACGAAAAGATAAATTAAAAACGCTCTCAGACCCGCATACACCACCAACGGAACCATTAGCATGGACTGTGCTTTCGGGCGATTAGTGGCCGTGGACTTAATGCCTCGCAGCAGCTCGGCACTTACATCCCGGCTCTATCAACCTCCTCTTTTAGGAGAGCCCTGATGACGGTGTCTATTTTCAGGGGCGGCTTCGAGCTTAGATGCCTTCAGCTCTTATCCGCGTATGGCGTGGCTACCCGGCAGTGCCTTGCCAGACAACCGGTAAACCAGAAGCCACGAACCCCCGTTCCTCTCGTACTAAAGGCTCCTTCCCTTCAGACACCGAGCACTCCCACGGAGAAGCAACCCTACTGTCTCGCGACGTAGTGAACCCATCTCAGGATCCCTTTTAATGGGCGAACAGCCCCACCCTTGGCACCTTGTTCAGCACCAGGATAGGAACAGACGACATCGAAGTAGCAAACCCTCGGGTCGATGTGAACTCTTGCCGAGGACGACTCAGTTATCCCTGGGGTAACTTCTCTCTTATCACCCGCCCCCACTAAGGAGGAACAGGGTGGTTCGCTAGACCCTGCTTTCGCATCTGCGTTCCTTATTGCCCGGAACACAGTCAAGCCGGCTTTTGCTCTTACACTCTACGGAGGATTTCTGACCCTCCTGAGCCGACCTTTGGGGGCCCCTGTTTGATTCTCAGGGGCGTGGCGCCCCACCCAAACTGCCCACCAATAGTTGTCCCTCTTTTAGAGGTTAGTGACGCAATTCCCGAAGGGAAGTGTTTCATTGGCGCCTCCACCTGGGCCAAAACCCAGGCTTCGACGGCTCCTTCCTACGCTACGCATCGGGAACCGTATCACAGCTACAGGCTGCAGTAAAGCTCCACGGGGACTTCGCTTTCACGTGGGAGAGACTGGATTGTGCACCAGTGCATCGATTTCACGGGGCTGAACGCGGGGACAGTGGGACCCACGTTGAACCTTCATGCAAGCCGCCAATTAAGCGGCTAGGTATTACGCTACCTTAAGAGGGTCATAGTTACCCCCGCCGTTTATCGGCCCTTCTTCCCCTTGGACGGGGCTTTCAGGTACCGACACTGGGCAGGTTTCGGCCGCTATACACATCCTTTCGAACTAGCAGCGACCTGTGTTTTTGGTAAACAGTCGGAGTCCCCTTGCCACTGCGACCTATCCCCTCCCGGGATAGGCACTCCTTCTACCGAAGATACGGAGCTATTTGGCCGAGTTCCCTCGCGTCCATTAGACCCAAACGCCTTGGACTTCTCATCCAGGGGCACCTGTGTCGGTTCTTGGTACGGTCTCTGGCTTGACCCGATGCCACCTTTCACAGGCTCCAGGAATTTCAGGGAGCCCCTTACGGGGCCTCACCTGCTTTCGCCGGCTTCTCGTCATTACGACTCTCCACCGGCTTATACAGGCAAATGCGTAGGCAAGCGCACCCCCAATATCCCGAAACAAGTGACACCGGCAGAACACCAGAGGTGCTGGAATATTAACCAGCTTCCCTTTCGACTACCTCCTGTTAGGGGCAGTCTTAGGACCGACTAACCCTCGGCTGACGAACATTGCCAAGGAACCCTTAGCCCTTTCGGCGGAACCGATTCTCACGGTTCTTTTCTGCTACTTTCACCAGGATCCGCGATACCACACGGTCCACCCCTCCTCTCGGAGAGGCTTCCGCCCATGCGGCACGCCCCCCTACCGGATCACCTTTCGGTGCCCTAGGGTCTCGGCAACTGGCTTTAGCCCCTTCCATCTTCGGGGCACATAGCCTCGGTGAGTGAGCTGTTACGCACTCTTTAAAGGATGGCTGCTTCTAAGCCAACCTCCCCACTGTCTTTGGCCATGAACCCCTTTAGATCGCACTTAGCCAGTATTTAGGGGCCTTAACCCTAGTCTAGGTTGTTCCCTTCACGGGTACAGAGCTTATCCCTATACCCTAGCACCCAGCTTCTACGATCTCGGCAAGTTCGGAGTTTGATAGGTCGGCGCGGCCTTTCGACCGCTGACCAACCAGTCGGTCGCTCTACCTCACCGAGCATCTCAGCTGAGGTCTACCTGCGGGTAGTATCGGGGGGAACCCGCTATTGCCGGCCTAGATTGGCCTTTAACCCCTACACCCAAGTCATCCAAACGATTTGCACATCAGAACTGGTTCGGTCCTCCACCTAGCTTTCGCTAGGCTTCAACCTGCTCAGGCGTAGATCGACCGGCTTCGGGTCTCCCACGAGTGACTAAACGCATTTGCTACGCTACCCCTCCATTGCTGTGCGGGTAATCGCTTTCGCTGCGGCTACTCCCTAAGGGATTAACCTCGCCACTCGTCAGAACTCCCTGGCCCGTTCTTCAACACGGACAACAGAACACCGGTCAACCGTTATTGGCGGTCTCATCCCTTAAGTGCCCTGTAAGTTTATCGCTGCTTGGTTTCAGGCTCTTTTCACCACCCTTTCGGGTTACTTTTCAGCTTTCCCTCACGGTACTTGTTCGCTATCGGACTTGGGAGGTATTTAAGGTTGGATGTTAGTGCCACCCGTATTCCCGCGCGAATTACGACGCACGGTACTCTGGATACAGTCCCTCGTAGCTTCCTGCCTTACCCCTACAGGGCTATCACCTTCTATGGCCCACCTTTCCAGGTGGTTCAGGTTCAGCAGGGAGGCATTGGAGACTGTCCAAACTCCACATCTACCACCCTTTTCAGGATGGTATTCGGTTTGCCTTGTGCCGCTTTCGGTCGCCCTTACTAACGGCATCTCTATTGATTTCTTTTCCTCCGGGTACTAAGATGTTTCAATTCCCCGGGTTCCCCCTCCTTACGGAGTGCCAAAATGGCAGGAAGTCCCATTCGGAGATCCCCGGATCTAAGGCTCCCTGCGCCTCCTCGGGGCTTATCGCAGCTTGGCACGTCCTTCTTCGGCCCCCAAGCCAAGCCATCCCCCAAGCAGCTTAGCAGACGCACAATCCATCTCGCTGGCCCATTGGTGGTGTCACAGGTCTTTTGAACCTCAAACCCTTCCCCTCTGAACATAACATTTCAGAGAGTGCATTTGTGAGAGCGTAAGAGTGTGATAACTTACCGAGATATAAGCATTTTGGTAGTCCACAAACTGCTCCCTTCCTTGCCTGGGAACTTCAAGATAGCCACACCTGTGTAAGATATGCCTTCCTTGCTTGCCTGGATGTGTGAAATGCATTCACAACCACTGCAACCTGTGGAAATATACTTATAAGTGCAGGGAGATGGCCATATCACATGGAAACCGGTGCGCCAGGCTGGAGCGAACGCCATTCGTACATAATCGTCCCGATCATGAGAGGCCTGGCCCTGTCTTCTTTCTCCCTCCTTTGGCTTTCCCTGCCTTACATGTTCACCTACTTCCGGATAGACCTTTACACGTTCGGGTTCATCGGTGCTGCCCTGGTACTTACCAACCTCATAGGCCGGCTCATCTCACGGTTTTTGTACTGGAGGATCCCCATGGCGCACCTGGTTGTATTCACGCTCTTCCTCCAGGGCATCGTGCTGAGCCTGGTTTACCTGAGGCCTGGCGTGGCCTCATCGGCCATCTCCCTCTGTGTAACTGAGTTGCTCGTTGGCATCTCACAGCCTTCAATTGCGAGGTTCTTCTCATCCACGGCATCTGCAGGCAAAGCCAGAAATGCAATCTCCAGGCTCTCCATGCTTTCAGGTTTCCTGGTAATCATGGTGCCACTTTCATTTTTCCAGGTACCGTTCCCCCTCCTCTACGGTGTGCTGTCCATTGCAACAATTTCATCGGCCATAGTGATGATGCCATTTGCACTGAAGGTCAATTACCGCCCGCAGAAGGACCAGAGGCTGAGTTTGGTAAGGGTGGATGAAATAAAGAGGTTCAGTTATTTCCAGACCGAGCAGTCCCTCAGGGCCCTTCTGGCGCCTGTTACCACTGTATTGATGGCCCTCTCCATCTTTTCAGTTGTCTTTTTCCTGCCCTCCTCATCCGCGAGGAGCGGAATTTCACTGAGGGAACTCGAGTACCTCTTTTCCCTGTTTGCTGCAGCATTCATGTTGTCGGAGCACTACATCTGGAGAGTCGTTCCGAGGTTTTCTGATAGGCTTAGGCCTGTCTACCCTCTTGTAGTTGCCATACCCGTTGTCCTGCTCTCACTAATGATGGATTCAACGACGTTCCTGGCCTCTTTCTGCGCACTCTCCCTCTGGCAGTTCCTGGACATTGGGCCCTCGATGTACCCTGTTGGTAGGTGCATCAATGACTACTACCTCAGGGACTGGACATCAGGGGATGTCATGGCTGTACCGATCGCCCTCATTGCGCCAATAATAGGGGCTGCCCTGTGGGTCTACTCACCAAAGTTACTCTTTTCCGTTGCCCTGTTCCCTGCAATAGTGTCAATACTCCTGGCATTCTTCATCGTCAGCAGCGGCAGCCCCAGCAGGACGTCGGCCTGAGGATTCACAAGTCTTATGCATACCTCACGAATCTTACATTATGATACCTGGCCGAATGAACTCAAGGGAGATCAAGAGGATGATGGCCCAGATGGGCATAAAGTCCACAGAAATGACTGATGTCAAGGAGGTCATTTTCAGGGGAAAGGAAAAGGACTATGTCATCTCGGACGCACAGGTCATAATGATAGAGGCACAGGGGCAGAAGACATTCCAGGTATCGGGCACCATCAAGGAGGTAAAGAAGGATACTGCTGCTTCAAAAGCGACCGAGCAGGCGGCACCTTTCAGTGAAGATGACATAAAGCTTGTGATGGAGCAGGCACATGTCACAAGGGAGAAGGCCATAGAGGCCCTGAAAGCCGCAGACGGAGAACCGGCACAGGCCATTGTTAACCTCACGGGCAGTTAACATGAACCTTGATCTTGTCCTCGCGTCCATAAGGCCTGACAGGGAAGAGCAGGCCACCATAGACAGGGTCGTTAGGGAACTGACGTCCAGGATATCGGATATACTGAAGAGGGACGGCATAAAGGCGGAGCCCAGGTTGGTGGGCTCCGTATCAAAGGGGACGCACCTGAAGGATGCTGACATAGACATCTTCATAGTCTTCTCCAGGGAGTACAGGGAGTGGGAGATGGAGAGCATGGGGCTGAGGGTTGGCCATGAGGTGCTCCCGGAAGGGCAGGAGAAGTACGCGGAGCACCCGTACGTTTCCGGCAGGTACCTTGGAAGGAAGGTGGACATAGTGCCCTGCTACCAGATACCCCCCGGCACAAGCATCATAAGTTCGGTTGACAGGACGCCGCTGCACACGGAGTACGTGAAGGACCATATCACTGATGTCCAGAGGGACGAGGTGAGGCTCCTGAAGGCGTTCATGAAGACTGCCGGTGTCTACGGATCTGAGGTCAAGGTCTCTGGCTTCTCGGGCTATGTCTGTGAGCTGCTGGTCCTGAACTTCGGCACCTTCATGGAGACCATAAGGTACTTCTCCACCCTCACAGGGCCGCTCACAATCCCTGAAGACAGGGAACTCCTCTCCCAATTCGATGCCCCGGCGGTAATAATAGACCCGACGGACCCGGGTAGGAACGCTGGGGCAGCTATCAGCCTTGAGTCCCTCTCGAAAATGAAGATGCTTTCGAAGATATTCCTCTCATCCCCATCAGAGAAGTTCTTCAGCATGGTGCAACCGGAGGGTGAAATTTTCGGAGGGAGCAGGGACTCCACATTTGCACTCTTCACGCTGCCGAGGCCAGATGAGATAGACGATGTTATATACCCTCAGGCCGTGCGCCTAAGGAACATCCTTATGGGCCTCCTCTCCAGGGAAGGCTTCCTGCCCATAGATTCGGAAGTTCTCGTGAATGAGCGTGTGCAGATCCTGGTCGAGTGTGAGAGGGGCACACTTCCCAGGATTAAGGTGCACGAGGGCCCACCCGTCGACAGCAAGAATGCCATGGACTTCTACGCAAAGTGGAAGGGCAGGAGGAGGCTCCGGGGGCCTTACATCAGGGGTAACAGGCTCTATGTGGACGTAGAGAGGAGCGAGGTGGGCCTTGAGGAGGTTGTTAGGAACGGCCTGAGGCAGTACAACATAGGCGCACACCTCAACAGGCTCCGCGACAGCTTGGAGATAATCATCACGGCAGAACCTGATTCAGGGATGGAGATATTCCGGAAGTACCTGTCAAGGCAGATCTGGCCGTGAGGCCTGCCCTGTAATGCGAAATTCGTATCGGGATAACTGTCAAACCTTATATGTTAGGCTGCTGTATTATGCACAAAGGGTGTGATGTTCTCCTATGCCAGAACCCAGATGGGTTGTGAAGAGGGACGGAAGCGAAGTCCCGTTCGATAGGGAGAGAATAAAGAATGCGGTCTACCGGGCCATGCTGTCGTCTAGGCTGGGGAGCATGTCTGATGCAGAGGAGGTCACAAGGCGTGTGCTTGGCCTCCTGCAATCCGATAAGGTAGATGTTGAGACGATCCAGGACAGGGTCGAAGAAGTCCTAATGGAGTACGAGCGTGACGGTGTCAGGTTCGCCCAGGTCGCGAGGGCGTATATACTCTACAGGGAGCAGAGGAGGCTCGTAAGGGAGACGAAGAGGAACCTTGGCGTGAACGATGACATGAAGCTCACGCTCAATGCAGTTGAAGTCCTAAGGGCCAGGTACCTCCTGAAGGACAGGAATGGTAACGTTGTTGAGACCCCCAGGCAGATGTTCTGGCGCGTGGCCCTGAACGTTGGCATGGTGGAGCTTGTATACGAGTTCCTGAGAGGGGGGAATACCAGGGAGGGCAAGTTTTACCAGCTCTCTCCCACACAGATCAGTGAACTGAAGAGGATATTTGAGAAGGTCTGCAGCGAGAAGGGGCTGAAGTGTGACTGGGAATCCTTCAGGGAGTTCGTGGAGAGGCCTTCCATGGCATGGACTTACATAGAGCAGTTCTACAGGGAGATGACAGAGCTCCGCTTCCTCCCCAACTCGCCCACGCTGATGAATGCGGGAACAGAGCTGGGCCAGCTCTCGGCCTGCTTTGTACTCCCTGTGGGTGACAGCATAGACGAGATCTTTGAGACCTTAAAGAACACCGCAAGGATACACAAGTCTGGTGGTGGTACAGGCTTTTCATTCTCCAGGCTCAGGCCAAAGAACGACGTGGTGGGCTCGACGATGGGGGTGGCCTCTGGCCCCGTATCTTTCATGAAGGTATTCGATGTCACAACGGACGTGATAAAGCAGGGCGGCAAGAGGCGTGGGGCGAACATGGGGGTGCTGAGGTATGACCACCCCGACATAATGGAGTTCGTCACGAGCAAGGACCCGGCAAACACGGTGCTCAGGAACTTCAACATATCGGTTGCGGTTGATGAGAAGTTCTTCGAGGCGCTCAGTAACGATGGATACATAGACCTGGTAAACCCCAGGACCGGGCAGGCCACTGGCCACCTCAGGGCACAGACGCTCTGGGACGCCATAGTGAGGAGCGCATGGGCCAGTGGTGACCCTGGGCTTATCTTCATAGACGAGATAAACAGGCACAACACCGTCCCCAACCTGGGGAGCATAGAAGCAACGAACCCATGCGTGGCTGGTGACACTTTCATATTCACCTCCAGCGGCATCATGAGGGCCAGAGACCTGGCGAGGAAAGGCGGGAGGATCAAAGTATCGATAGACAGCAGGTTCAGGAAGGGCCAGCAGAGGCAGGCCTCCAGGGTATTCACAACCGGAGTGAAGAACACCTACAGGCTCATAACCGAGGAGGGCCTCTATATTAGGCTGACACTGGACCACAGGGTCTACAGCGACGATAGGGGCTGGGTAACGGCTGGTGAGCTGAGGAGGGGCGAAAGGATCAGGATCTATTCCGGTGCGGGCTCTTTCGGGTCCCAGGGCACAAGGGAGGACGGCGCCAGGATATACAGGAGCATGAGGGGGTTAGATGGTGGGGCGCAGGCCCTTGTCCATGTCTCCCTGATTGAAGAACTCCTGCAGATGAGCAGGGAGGCACAGGAAGGTTTCATATCTTCAATGTTTGCAGAGGGGGACAATGGGGAGCAGTTGTCGGTAGACGTAAGTGACATGGATGAAGAGGCGATCAACGCCCTCCATGTACTCCTGATAAACAACGGATTCCAGGCCAGTCTATATGGCGATAAGCTCAATGTAAGGCGGCAGGGGGAAGGTGGAGTGAGTTACACTTTTGCAGGCCTGGAGTTCGAGGGGGAGGAGGAGGTCTTCGACATTACAGAGCCAGTTACCCACTCCTTCATTGCAAACGGCCTTGTGGTGCACAACTGCGGTGAGCAGCCACTGCTGGATTACGAATCCTGCAACCTCGGCTCCATAAACCTGTCGAAGTTCGTTGTGGATGGGAAGATCGACTTCGATGCCTTGGAGAAGACTGTGCGCCTTGCGGTGCGCTTCCTGGACGACGTGATAGACGCGAACAGGTACCCTGTAAAGGAGATAGAGGAGGTAACAAGAAAGACAAGGAGGATAGGCCTTGGCGTCATGGGGTTCGCAGACGCCCTGGCGCTCATGGACATTCCGTACGATTCCAACGAGGCGCTGAGCGTGGCTGAACAGGTGATGTCGTTCATACAGGAGACCTCCCACTCGGAGTCCGAGAGGCTTGCGGAGGAGAGGGGGACATTCCCGGCCTGGGAAGGCTCGCTATGGCACGCGATGGGCAGGAAGATGAGGAACTCGGCCACAACCAGCATAGCCCCCACGGGTACTATATCGATCATAGCCGGGTGCTCCTCATCGATTGAGCCGTTCTATGCCCTGGCCTTCATAAGGCACGTGCTGGACGGGAAGGAGCTCATGGAAGTCAACTGGGTCCTAGAGAGGAAACTCCGCGAAAGGGGCCTCTATTCAGAGCAGCTGGTGAACAGGATAGCATCCACGGGCACACTGGTGGGGACAAGCGTGCCTGAGGACCTCAAGAGGGTCTTCAGGACCGCTCTCGAGATAAGGCCTGAGTGGCACGTCACCATGCAGGCCACGTTCCAGAAGTACGTGGACGCAGCGGTTTCGAAGACCATAAACCTGCCAAGTGACGCCACTGTGGAGGACGTGGAGGAGGCATACAGGCTGGCCAGGCAGCTTAACTGCAAGGGTATAACTGTTTACAGGGACCGCAGCAAGAGTGAGCAGGTTCTATACGCTGGCAGGGAACAGAAGCCAAAGGCAGAGTTCATCGTGGAGGTCCCGGAGAAGTACGTGGAGGTGGACGCTACCTTTGACCCCGCCTGCCCCACCGGCAAGTGCGATGTACTCTAGCACGGTGCACCATCTGGAACGGGATCCAGAAAATTATCCACGCCGGAACCTCAACTCCATTCTGGAATGAGTACAACATATAATTTAAATAAGTTTCAGGTGATATCGGGAGCGGTGGTCATTTGGTAAAGCTTGAGACTCTAGACTACAAACCGAAGCCCATCGATGAGAACTTCCTTGAGGACACCGAGCACTACCCTGTCACCGGAAAGCACCACGATCACGAGGTCAGGGCAGAGGGCATACAGAGGTACGATGCTGATGGCAAGCCCTATCCCACAAAGAACGGAATACACGGCACAAAGGTCGCGATTGACTGGGAGGCATGCATCGCGGACGGCGCATGCATGGACGTGTGCCCGGTAACCCTGTACGAGTGGTTCCTGAACCCGGGGCAGATGGGTACCGGCAACGACAAGAACATAGCCAACGACAAGGAGCTCTGGGACAAGTACAGGACAGACAAGTGTGACCCTGTTAGGGAGAGCGAGTGCATCTTCTGCATGGCCTGCGAGAGTGTCTGTCCGACAAGGGCAATAAAGATAACGCCATAAGGCAGACTACACCACGTATAATATTTATTTTAACTCGCATTTCCCAGTAGCAAGCCCCGTGGTGTAGTGGACAAGCATTTCGGACTTTGGATCCGACGACGGCAGTTCGAATCTGCCCGGGGCTGTCCATGATAACGGTGGTGGGCCGGAGGAGGTCTGTGATCGAGAAGCACGGTCAGATGACCGTGGACTCAATGTTCGATAGGCTGGGCCTTAGCAGGGAGGCCCACATAGTCCTTGTCAACGGATTTCCAGCTACGTCCGACAGGGTTATAGACGACGGGGATAGTGTGGTCGTTATGGAGGTATTCTCTGGGGGTCAGTAGTAGCCCGACAGCTTGACACCGTACTTCGGTATCTCTATGCCGCTGCCGTTCTCCACGTGCCCTATCTCCTTGAACTGGACCTTGTTCCTCATGGCGTTTATGAAGTCGATCCTGCTCTCCGGGTCTATGACTATGACGAAACCTATGCCCATGTTGAATATCTCGTACATCTGCTCGTAGCTCAGGTTTCCCATCTCCATAAGTTTCTTGAAGACGTTTTGTGGCTCTATTGGGTCCTCTATGACATACTTCATGTCCTTCATTCTCACTATGTTCTTTATTCCGCCCCCGGTTATGTTGGCCATCCCCTTTATGTTGACGATGTTCATTATGTCCAGGACTTCCCTGACGTAGATCCTGGTTGGCTCAAGCAGGACGTCCACGGTCTTCTTGCTCTCCCCGGGGAACTGGGAAAACAGGTCAATCTCGTTCTTGTCTATTATGTCCCTCACAGTGGTGAAGCCGTTGGAATGCAGGCCGCTGCTCTGGAGACCAAAGATCAGGTCGCCATCCTGTATGTTCTCCCCCGTTACTATCTGCGACTTCTGCACAATGCCTACCACTGCCCCTGACACGTCCACGTGGTTCACCAGGTCTGGCACTATTGCCGTCTCACCGCCCACCAGGGTGACGTTGGCCATCTGCGTGCCAACGTTGAAGCCTGTGCCCAGCTGCCGTGCCACCTCGTTGTCCATCTCCTTGAGCGCTATGTAGTCCACCATGGCAATCGGGTCTGCACCAACAGTTATGGTGTCGTTGACGTTCATGGCAACGCAGTCGATGGCTATAGGCTCCCACCGGTTTGCCCTCTCCGCTATTATTGTCTTGGTGCCTACGCCGTCGTTGTTGAACGCCAGGGCCAGGTTCCCCAGGTCGATGAGTGATGTGAACCCGCCAAAGGACCCTATTGTCCTGAAGTCGCTCCTCTTGAACTTGACCTGCCTGATCAGGTTGGTTACAAAATCACCCTGCATCTTCCTGTTGATTATCTTCTGTTCAGAGGCGGGCATATGAAGTGTATCGTAGCATTTAATAAATTTTTAATCTCGGTTAACAAACTGGAAATGGTGCAGCTGGGGATATAAATGGGAGACCTGCCGGGATCCGGAATCTCCGCAGGCTGCGGTCACACGTTGCAGGGCACCATGTACCTTGAGGGGACACATCAAGGTTAAATCCCAGATACGCATGGTGCAGCTATGAAGATAGTTGCAGTTGTGGACGAAGACAGGATGCTCACCCCTCTGGATTACGGGGACACCATAGTCGAGATAGACGAGGAGAAGAATGAGATAAAGGAGTACGAGAACCCCGGCTACGGGATGCCCCACGGGGGTAAGGAGATAGCGATGAGGGGCATACTGACACTCAAGCCTGACGCCATAATAGTCAAGGAGGGCACGCTCTGCCCCGGTTCATACCACATGTCGCAGGGCAGGATGAAGTACATACCTGTGGAGGAGGACACCCTCGACGAGGTGCTCCAGAAGCTTGACCAGGTGAAGGGCAAGGCCGTTGACCAGCTGGAGTTCTTCATGTTCAGGGAGTGAGCTAGGGCCTCCCCCTACTGACACCATTTTTTAGAGCACCCGCGATGAGGTGTGCGAGCCTTAGGGGCTCCGGCGTGTGGCCCCTTATGGTCGACGCCCTGATTATCTCTCTCGCAGTATCAAGGTCTGTGCCTTCTATGTTCAAAAAGGCCGCGTGGCCATCCACCTCCACCCTATGGGTCGTGAGTGCCCTCAGGATCCCTATCTTGCCCTCAGGCCTTACCGTGTGTTTCTGAATCGCCTCTGCCATCCTCTCAACATCTGGCATGTGGTCCACGAAGCTGATCACTGGCACACCAGTGGCCTCCGCCACCTTCCTTATATCGCACACGTTCAGGCCACCGAAGGTTACCCCGTCCGTGAGCACGGCCAGCACGTTGCCTGCGGAGGAAACTATGTCCGAGATCCTCTCTGTGGAATCGTCGCCATCCACCGTGACCTCGCCAACGAATACCTTCTCTACATACCCGGAGAGCCTTGACATGACCCCAACGATATGTGTTTTCCTGTCCACCCCTCTCCTGAAGGGTGCGTCATCTATACCTATCACCCTGGAGCCAGACTTCAGCATGGGATCAAGCTAACATCTAAGGCTATCCACTTATCTCAACATTTCCCCTACTGCAAATGGTGAGGAAAATGGACAAGGCAAACTCACTCTTCATAATAGGCGTCGCCGCCCTGATCGTCGCTGGGGCGATCGGTGTGGCCTGGGTCATGACATACAACTCATCACCTTCACAGCCTCAGGCCTCGGCTGTCCAGAATGGGCCCTACCAGCTCACTCTCGTGATCACCACGAACAACTACTTCAACTCGACCGTTGGTGACCAGCCTGCATTCTTCGTGCTCGAAAACGGTAGCCTGGTGCCATCAACCACGATAACTGTTCCATCTGGAGTGGAGATAAGCATCACCATAATATGCTACGATAACGGCACGGCCCCTGTGCCCGCCTCCATGTCTAGGGTCTTCGGCACCGTGGGTAACATGGAGCAGATAGTGAACAACACCATGGTCAACATGACGCAGGCATCCGGCGGCCTGGAGATCCTGTCAGGTGCTCAGAATGTCAGTGCGGTGAACCAGAATGACATAGCGCACACCTTCACTCTCTTCAGCCAGAGCACTCCAATAGTGAATATCCCCGTGCCGCCCACCTCTGTGGTGCATGCTGTGATACCTGCAATGTCGCCAGGTGTTTACCAGTGGCACTGTGAGGCGGCCTGCGGCTCTGGGCCCAGCGGCTGGTCCGGTGCCATGGACACCCCCGGCTGGATGACCGGCGGCTTCATAGTATCATAAACGCCCGGCGTATCCATTTTTTAACACATTTACCATTACCCCCTATGGGCTGGAGGATCGTCCACTTTGGCCAGGGCCGATCGGGACAGGCCTTTATAAATGAAGTGTCCACGTCCCTCGGTGGGGTACCATCGGTGCAGCTCGAGCCTGTCAGGAACCACGGGTTCAGGACATGGCAGTTCCTGGCATCCATACCTGGCTCCTCTGTAAGGGTTAAGCAGGTCGACCTGGGCTCGGAGGACCTGGTCTTTGTCTTTCCAAAGTGGGTGTACAACTGCCCGGTAGTCAACGGGTTCCTCTCCAGCGCCGATCTGGGTGGCAGGAGGATCGCCCTGGCTGTCACCTACACATCCGGAAACATCTCCGGGTATGTTGAGAGGTTGACCAGAAAAATAGGGAAGAGGGGTGGGAAGATCCTGCTATCAATGCCGGTCAAGAGGGGTTCGGAAGAGGACAGGGAAAAGTTCATCGACGGCCTGAGGCACCTTTCCGGGGGTGATTGACTCGGATTCCGTGGTGGTCCTGGCAGCGGGGCTGTCAAGGCGCTTTGGTGACAAGAAACTGCTGCAGGACGTCTGCGGCATGCCGCTCTTCAGCCTCACGCTCCGGAACGTCAGGACTGGCCCGTGGCAGACATTCATCGTCGTATCGGAGGCGAGTGGCCTGGCCGACAGAGATACGGGTGTCCCGAAGGTGATAAACAGGGATCCGTCCCAGGGCATGTCCTCCTCCATAAGGTGTGCGGTGGAGGCACTGTCCAGTTCAGCCAGGATCGTATTCGTGAACGGAGACCAGCCACTGGTGCGTGCGGAGCACATCGAGAGGCTCATTGCCAGATGCACTCCTGGCAGGATATGCGCCACACGGGTGAATGGTGAGACGGTCACGCCGGTCTGCTTCCCCAAAGAGTTCTACGGCGAACTCAGGGCGCTGCGCGGAGACAGGGGGGCCAAGCAGATCCTGGACAGCCACCCGGAGGATGTTGTTTTCATCGACGCTGATGCCGACAGCCTCACAGATGTGGACACACCAGAGGACCTTGCCATGCTGAAAAGGAAGCTGGGGTGCCTATGAGGCCACCTCGAGCGATTTCTTCATGTCACCTATCATCTGGTCTATGTACTTCTTCGCCTGCCCCTGTATCATCCTGGCTCCCATTGTGGCTATTGTTCCCCTTATGTTAAGGTCCACATCCCAGTCAACCCTCGAGCCACCGCCTTCCTGTGCAATCCTGCAGTTCACCGTGAAATCCACGGCCCCGCCCTTTCCAGAGCCGGCCCCCGTTATTGTGACAGATTCGCCTGGCTTCGAATCCGAGACCTTGACATTAACGTTAAACGTCCCCTTTATGAACGATATGCCGACCTTGACCGTGAGGTTGAGCGAACCGTCACCAGAAACAGACTGTCCCTCCTTGTCCGGCACCACTGAGGCCAGCTTTTCCGGGTCAGTCAGGAACGAATACACCTTCTCTGGTGGCACGGATACATTGAATGAGCCCTGGAACTTCGTGATGCACCACCGTCCACACCATTGTTGCTGGGGAAATAAGGATTTTCCATCCAAAAAGAGATTTATCCTGACGAACTACGGGTAACCATGGCAGAGACCCCGCTGATATCGGTGGCGAAGTTCGTCTTCAGCCACGACAACAGGCTGAGGAGGGCCATGATCGCACTGGCCATGGCCGGGATATTCATTGATGTCTGGGATCTTACCTCCTTCTCCTTCACGCTCGCATCCTTCAGGATGGCTTTCCACCCGGGCGGCCTCCTGCTCGGGTTTGCGGTGGGTTCTGCCAACATCGGGGCAGTGGTGGGTGCACTTTTCGGAGGCCTCATGACCGACCGGCTCGGCAGGAGGACCATGCTCATCTACAACCTCCTTGTCTTCGTCGTCATGGCAGCGCTCCAGGCTTTATCGACAAGTGCTGTGGAGTTCACTGCATTTAGGGCTGTGATGGGCTTTGGCCTTGGGGCAGACGTGGCCACCGGCTTCACGTACATTTACGAGTTCATCAGCACGGCGCAGAGGAAGGAGGTCTACCCACTGTGGGCCTATGCCTTCTCCATGACTGCCCTTCTCGCAGTGGGACTGGTGCTCCTCCTGATCCACGTTGCAGGGTACGGCCCAAACACCTGGAGGTACCCTGTTGCTGTTGGAGCAGCCGCCGCCCTCGTCGTCCTCATCTTCAGGTCGAGGATACCTGAGACGCCGTTCTGGCTGGCCCGGACGGGCAGGTACAGGGAGGCTGACGAGGTACTGAGGAGCATATACGGAGAAAGCCCCAACATTTCTGGTAGTGCCGAGAGGGCCTCTGGCACACTAAGGCCATCCATCGGGGCTGCCCTCTCGTCCGGGAAGAGGGGCGTCCTAATCTTCTCCACATCCCTCAACGTGATCGTTGGGATCATCTCCTGGGGCTTCAGCTTCTACATCACCTACTCCCTCCTTGAACTGGGCCTCGGAGGCGTGACCGGCTCACTGTACTTCGACGTGCCCATATACGCTGCCGCCCTCGCGGGCGGCTTCCTGAGCTCAAGGCTGGCCTTCAGGTACGGGACAAAGCATTCTGCCACTCTGCCTTCGTTCGGCATAGTGGCATCGCTCTTCATCGCTCTACTGGCGTCTCTGGGCATTCTCCCCAGGGTTGTGTTCGTGCCCATGTCAGCACTGACCCTGTTCCTAGAGTACCTCGGCCCCATGTCCTACAACGCCATCGTGAACCACGCCTTCGGCTCCAGGTTCAGGGGCACCGTGAACGGCTTCAACTACATGGTCAACAAGGTAGTTGAGGCCCTTACGGGCATCGCCGGCGGATATGTCATATCTTATTTCCACGTCTCAGTTGACATAACCATATTCCTTGTGCTCACACTGGTCTTCTGCATCGTCGCATACACACACTCCTCGAACGTGGAGAGGATCGACCCGGTTGGCCTGGAGTCGGACTGAAGCGGAACTGGAAAACTATTCATACCATATATCACTATGAAAGCGATGCCCATCTGGAGTTCTCCAGGGGATGTGGAAGCGTCCCTGCGCTCTGCAGGGTACATACCAGACAGCAGGATATGCACATCCCTCTTCCTGTCTGAATTGCTGGGCAAGCCGCTGCTGGTTGAAGGCCCACCGGGGAGCGGGAAGACAGAGCTTGCGAAGTCCGTGGCCCAGTCAACGGGGATGAAACTCCACAGGATTCAGTGCCATGAGGGCATGGACTACAGTTCCGCTTTCTATGAGTGGAACTACCAGAAACAGCTCCTCTTCCTCAGGACCTCTGAGGCAAATGACATGGACTACAGGCGTGTCTTCTCTGAGGAGTTCCTGATAAAGAGGCCCATTCTGGAGAGCATATCCGGCGGCCAGAGGTCTGTTCTCCTCATTGACGAGATCGACAGGTCAGATGAGGAGTTCGAGGGCATGATCCTGGAGTTCCTGGGAGAGTTCCAGGTATCGATACCCGAGCTCGGTACCATAAGGGCGAGCCAGAGGCCCGTCGTTATAGTGACTTCGAACAGGACCAGGGAACTCAGCGACGCCCTGAGGAGGCGATGCATCTACCTCTTCCTGGACTACCCAGACGCTGAGAGGGAGGTCGAAATAGTCATGTCACGGGCCGCTGGCATCAGCCCCTCCCTGGCAAGGGCTGCTGTGGAGGTAACGAGGAAGGTAAGGAGGCTGGAGGGCATGGTCAAGAAGCCTGGCATATCTGAGACCATAGACCTGGCGCTCTCGATGGTGTACCTGGGTTTAGGGAACCCAGAGGTGCTGGCATCCACCATAGCGAAGAACCCTGAGGACTACCGCCTTGTTGTGGAATCGAACGTACTCGGTGCCGCAGATGGAAGAGAGGCTGTACGCTAAGGCGCTCCTCTTTTCAAGGCACCTGCAGGCCTCCCTCGGCAGGAGGGACATGGTTGCAGTATCGGACTTCATGGCAGCGATCGAGTGGTGCGGCATAACAGATAACCAGTTCGTCCTTAACGCTGCTGTCTCGCTCTTTGCCAGGAAGCCAGAGGAAATACAGGTTGTCAGGGACGCGTACCAGAGGTGCTGGCTTTTCAACAACTGCGTCGATCTCGGGCCACCGGCACAGGTACCTTACAGCAGGCCAGCAGGGCAGAGCCCATCCAATTACTTCATTAGGACGCTCTACGGCTCCCGTGGGAAGACAGTGGAAAGGAGGGTAAGCGCGGAGAACGCCTATTTCAGGATAGGGAGGGAGATGACCAGGTACCTGCCCCTGGTGGAGGGCCACAGGCCAGGGAAGGGCCGGAGGGTCATTGATATGCCCGCCGCCGTGAGGGAGGTGGCCAGGGACAGGGAAGTACTCGATTTGCCAATGAGGGGCAGGAAGAGGAGCAGGGGATCTTTCCTGGTGCTCATAGACGTCAGCGGGTCCATGCACGGCCTGGAAGGCTGGGAGGTTTCCCTGGCCCTCTCAATACTCAGGAGCTCAAGGGGGAGCCATGTCTACGCAATCTCATCCGAGTACCGGGAGATAACTGACTACCTCAGGCTGCGCTCGATGCAGGGCGAACTCTCCGCCGTGATATCCTCAATGGACACGGGCACTGCTATAGGCCCCGCGCTGGCAGGCCTCGTCAGGGAGCACCCGGAGCACGCCGAGGGAAGACATGCTGTTGTGGTGAGTGACGGCCTGGACCTGGGCGACCCAGCAAAGATGGCCGAGGGCGTGAGGGCGCTGAGGATGCTCTCCCGCTCGATCCTCTGGATCGACCCCCTGCTTGACAACCCTGGCTCCTCTGTGAGGACAGATGGCCTGCTGGCCTCTCTCCCGTTCATAGATTCGCTGGTGTCAAGGAGGGACCTGCTGACCAGGCCATTCCACGAGGCCTTCAGAAATGGCGTGTTGAGGGTCACCTCTTACCGTGTATGACCCTCCATACCTTTTCAGGCGTCACCGGCATGTCTATGTGGTCCACACCGTATTCCCTGAGGGCATCGACAACTGCATTCACGAATGCCTGCGGCGATGCTATCGTCCCTGCCTCGCCTATGCCCTTTACACCGAGGGGGTTGTGTGGCGACGGAGTAACAGTGCTGTCTGTCTCTATGTTGGGCAGTTCCATGGCACCCGGCACCAGGTACTCCATGAAACTGGAGGTGAGCAGGTTCCCGTCCTTATCATATACAGACTGCTCGTACATGGCCTGGGCCAGTCCCTGCGCGACCCCACCGTGTACCTGGCCCTCCACTATCATCGGGTTGATCTGGGGCCCGCAGTCATCCACCGCAACGTAGCGCAGAATGTGCGGCTTACCCGTCTCCCTGTCTATCTCCACCACGCACACGTGGGTCCCGAACGGGAATACGAAGTTCTCAGGGTCGTAAAACGTGGTTGCTTCCAGCATGGGCTCCACGCCCTTTGGCAGGTTCGAAGCCATGTATGCTGCGTTGGCCACCTCCTGTATGCTCACACTCTTTGTTGGAGCCCCCTTCACCGAAAACCTTCCGTTGCTGAACTCGAGGTCCCCCTCTGATACCTCCAGCAGAGAAGCGGCTATCTTCCTGGCCTTTTCCACGACCTTCCTGGCGGAGAGGGCTATGGACCCACCTTCCACAGGCGTTGTCCTGCTGCCGTATGTGCCCATGCCCATCGGTGTCAGCTCGGTGTCACCGTGCACTATCTCGACATCCTCAACGGGCACACCCAGCTCCTTTGCCACGATCTGCGCGAATGTTGTCTCCTCGCCCTGGCCGTGCGGGTGTGCACCCGTGAGCACCTGAACCTTGCCTGTGGGGTGTACCCTTATGGTTGAAGAGCCCCAGAGGCCGCCACCGAATCCGGTTGCTGTCACCACAGTGGACGGGCCCAGGCCGCACATCTCAACGTATGAGGATATGCCAATGCCGATGAGCCTGCCCTCCTTCCTTGCCTTCTCCTGCTCCTTCCTGAGCTCTTCGTATCCAACCTTCTCCAGTGCCTTCCTCAGTGCCGCCTGGTAGTTGCCGCTGTCGTACACGAGGCCCAGGGGGTTCGGGTGCGGGAAATCTTCAGGCCTTATGAAGTTCCTCATCCTCACCTCCGCGGGGTCCATCTTCAACTTTTGGGCCACCATGTCCACAACGCGCTCTATTATGTAAGAGGCCTCTGGCCTTCCGGCACCCCTGTAGGCGTCTGTGGGGGTCGTGTTGGTGAACACCCCTGTTACAGTGACGCTTGCGGCCCTGATGTCGTAGCACCCCGTTACTATGAGGCCGAAGAGTATTGTGGGCACGCCTGGGCCTGCGGTTGAGAGGTATGCACCCATGTTAGCCAGGGAACTCACCTTCAGGGCCCGTATCTTTCCATCATCGTCGAATGCAACCTCGATATCCTGCACATGGTCCCTGCCGTGTATGGTGCCCAGGAAGTTCTCGGTCCTATCCTCCACCCACTTTATGGGCCTGCCAGTCTTGATGGCAAGGTAGCACGCTATGGCCTCCCAGGGGTAGACAGGTATCTTGCTGCCGAAGCCACCCCCGACGTCAGGTGATATGACCCTTATCCTGTGCTCCGGGATTGAGAGGATCAGTGAAAGGAGGAGCCTGTGCACGTGCGGGTTCTGTGACGTGACGTACAGTGTAAGCTCCCCCCTGCCGCTGTCATAGCTGGCCAGTGCTGCCCTGGGCTCCATAGCCGCAGGCTGCAGCCTCTGGTTTACTATCCTCTTCTTCAGCACGTGCTTTGCCTTCCTGAACTCGCCGTCCACATCGCCGCCGGATACAGTCCACCTGAAGGCCACGTTGCCCGGTGCCTCCTCATGGAGCTGAGGCGCACCCTCTTTCAGTGCTTCCTCCTGCGTTGTCACCGCAAGCAGTGGCTCGTAGTCCACCTTCACCTTCTCCACAGCGTCCTCTGCGGTGTACTGGTCGGATGCCAGTACGGCGGCAACGGCCTCGCCCGCGTACCTGACCTTCCCGTTGGCAAGGGGCGGGTAGGGCACGGCCTTGATGTCGGAGTTCGGGATCACCCATGCCGTGGGTATGTTGGCCACTCCGTCCCTGATATCTTCATAGGTGAATACGCCGTAGACGCCGGGCATCTTCAGCGCTTCGGACTTGTCTATGCCCTTTATCCTGGCGTGTCCGTAGGGCGACCTCACAAACTTCAGGTACAGGGTGCGTGGCATCTCTATGTCAGCCACGTAACTCCCCCTACCCGTCACGAACCTGACATCCTCGAACCTCGGTATCCTGGCTCCAAAGGCGCTATCCAACTTATCACCTCCCCTGTGCAGCCTCCTTTATTGCCTTCACTATGTTCACGTAGCCCGTGCACCTGCAGAGGTTGCCCCCAATGTGGAACCTTATCTCCTCCTCACTCGGATTCCCGTTCCTGTTCAGTAACTCGACTGCATTCATTATGAAGCCAGGCGTGCAGTAGCCACACTGCAGGCCGTGGTTGTTCTGGAAGGCCCTCTGGAGGGGGTGCAGTTCCCCATCACGGGCCAAGCCCTCTATTGTAGTGATCTCATGGCCCCTGGCCTGCACAGCGAGCATCGTGCATGACTTGACAGCCTTCCCATCGAACAGGACTGTGCATGCGCCACAGTGGCTCGTGTCACAGCCTATGTGCGTCCCCGTGAGACCGAGGACATCCCTTATGAAGTCAACGAGCAGCATCCTGGGGGGCACCTCTGCCCTCACGGTTTCGCCGTTCACTCTCATCTCCACCGCGATCTTTCCGGACATGGTTCAGTCACCCCTGGCCCTGGAATAGGCTGAACGCAGGCTCCTCAGTGCCATAACGCCTGCCATCTCCCTCTTGTACTCCACCGAACCTCTTAGGTCCTCCTGGTACTCACCTGCCTGGCCTGCCACCTTTTTAATCTCATCCGCTGCTTCATCAGGCGTCCGGCCCTTCACCACATCGTTGATCTCCACTGCAACCGGCACCTCTCCCGCGCCTGCCAGGACAAGTGTGGCACTCTCTATTGAACCTCCTCTGCTTACCCTTACGGATACCGCGGCGCCCACTGTTGCGAAGTCGTCAGTCTTCCTCTTCAGTTTCGTGTAGGCCGTGCCCTGTCCCTCACTGAAGGGCACCTCCACGCCGACCAGGATCTCGTTCTCCCTAAGGTCTGTGCTGAATGGCCCCTTGAAGAAGTTCCTGGCCATTACCTCACGCCGGCCATCCACGCTCTCCACGATGAGCCTGGCGCCAACAGCCACTGCAGCAGGCCCCCAGTCACCTGCAGGGTCAGCATGTGCCATGGAGCCGCAGGCCGTTCCCATGTTCCTCACCTGCGTGTCGCCCAGCTGTTTCGAGACGTCCCTGAATATCTCCAGCTGTCTGGGAAGCTCCCCAAGCTCGAAGTCCCTGTGCCTGGCCAGGGCGCCGAATCTCAGGACTCCCCTCCCCGTGGTTATGTAGCTGAGTTCTGATATCCCGTTTATGTCTACCAGAGCAGCAGGGCTGGCGAGCCTTGTCTTGAGAAGAGGTATGAGGCTCTGCCCCCCGGCCAGCACCTTGCTGCCGGGCCTGCTATCCAGATACTCAAGGGCTTCCCTGAGTGTCCCGGGGCCTGAATACTCGAAGTCCGGTGGTCTCATCCTTACCGTATATCAAATGATATATACTATTAAAGCGTTGTGCGTGTCCCCTATGCCCGTGCCCTCATCTTCCATGCACGTATAATATAAGCGCAACGGATATTCAAGCCGATGCTGACCAGAGAATCGTCCCTGGATGACGTTGCGGACGAGTTTGCCAGGATGGCCAGGGGAAACAGGTTCCTTGACGTGGGGACAGGCTTCGGCATAATGCTGGACAAGCTCATGCTGATCCCGGGTGTCAGTGTGGTAAGCATTGACCCTGAGGCCTGGACGTTCGAACAGATCTCATCAAAGTACAGGGATGAGGTCTCCTCCGGCAGGCTCAGCCTTCTCAGGATGGCCGGGGAGAGGCTGGAATTTGGCGACAGTGCGTTCGATACGGTATTCTCCATAGGGGCACTTCACCACATGTCCGATCCTGTGTCGGGCCTGAGGGAGATGGTCAGGGTGGCAAGGCAGAGGGTCCTAGTCGCTGACTGGGACAGGGAATCGGCAATGTGGATGAACCCACACACGGAGGAGGAATTATCTGCTTCGAAGGAGCTCGTTGTCCCGGGGGCCAGGGAGATGGGGTTCAGGATAGAGGAATACGGGACGTTCTACACCCTTTACCTTGATGTCAGGCCCTGAGGATCCTGGATGCCTCCTCCTCCAGCTCTGACCTGAACCTGGGGTGTGCCACCGAAACCATCTCTGTGACCCTTTCCTGAATGGTCTTGCCCCTCAGTTCGGCAACACCGTACTCGGTAACCACGTACTGAACGTGGTTTCTTGTCGTAGTAACTCCAGTCCCCTGCATCAGGAACGGGACGATCTTCGACTTCCCGTCCCTGGTCGTGGACCTCAGGGCTATTATTGATTTCCCTCCCTCTGAAAGTGACGATCCACGGACAAAGTCCATCTGGCCACCGACCCCGGATATGACCCTGGGCCCTATGGACTCTGCGGACACCTGCCCCGTGAGGTCAACCTCCACTGCGGAGTTTATGGAGTGCATCATTCTGTTGCGCCTTATGACGGATGTGTCGTTCGTGTACTCCACGCTCCTCATCTGCACCGATGTGTTGTCGTCCAGGTAGTCGAAGACCTTGCGCTCTCCCTTTGCGAAGGTACCAACCGTGTGGTACCGGTCGATGGCCTTGAGCCTGTTGTTCACAACTCCTCTCTCCATGAGTTCCACAATGCCATCTGAAATCAGCTCGGTGTGCACTCCCAGGTCCCTCCTGTCGGAGAGCGAGAGCATGACAGCATCCGGCACCTTGCCTATCCCGGCCTGCACCGTGGCACCGTCCGGTATAAGCTCTGCAACGTTCCTGCCGATCTTCATGTCCACCTCATCCGGCCTCTCCCTCTTGGTGACGTGGAGGGGTTCGTCATGCCTGAGAAAGTGGCTCACCATTCCAGGTGTGATTAGCGAATCCCCGAAGGTCCTTGGGACCTCACCGTTGACCTGAGCAATGGTCCTGCGTGCAACCTCTACCGCAACCTTCGCGGCCTCGACTGTTGGGCCAAGGCTCATCATGCCCTTGCTGTCCGGCGTGCTCACATTGACTATGGCAAGATCTAACCTTATCTGCGTCCTGAGAAACCAGGGGATGTCGGAGAGGAAAATGGGTATATATCTTGTCCAGCCCTTCTGCAGGGCATCCCTTGCGTTCGCGCCCACGAAGAACGAGTAGTCCCTGAACCTGTCTGTATGGTCTTCCCTGAAGAGGAAAACATCACCGCCGAGCTCGATGTGGTAGAACGATAGGCCACCTATGTCCATCTCTCCTATCATGTCCAAGAGGTAAGTGGGTGTGGATGCACCACCCTGGATATATACGTTCTTCGCCTCCCTCAGGATCTCCCTCAGAGCAGATTGTGTTAGCTCAATCACATGGCACATAAAGCTACGTTGCTTATCTTGGTTACATGCCGGGGACTGCGTAAAATTGAAATCGGAAAAGTGCATCACACTAGGCAGGCCGTGGTAGCTCAGTTGGGAGAGCGCCAGACTGAAGATCTGGAGGTCGCCGGTTCAATCCCGGCTCACGGCATACCTCCAAGAAGGTTTATGGCTGTCATGTTTCTGCAATATTCACTTTGCCATTTCATGCATTGGAGTGTCTCATCTCTTAGCGAATGACGATCTTCATCATTTTCCTTGTCCTCCCCTTTCCTATTGTTTTGATACGATCATGGGTTATGCCCCTTACCTTCAGCCAAATTGCGTAACCGTAATCGCCGTTCCCCACATACCAGGCTTTCTCCACACACATTATTCCTTCAAGTACCAATTGCTTCATCCCCATCTGCCAACCCAGTGAACCCAAGGGGAAGTTACACTGGAGACACTGGTAGGAACAGCTACTGCGCCTATCGGTGCAGAGGAAGGTGTGCCATAAGAAACAATGAATACAATAATAGATATACATGACACTGTGGTAATTGCGGGTGCTGCGGCTCTTATGGCAGCCATAGCAGGTTACAGAGCCCCATTCCTTCTCTCTTATAAATGTACAAACAACCGGATTAAGTTCCATGCTGGGACATTCGTTTGAGTTACCGGAACGCTTCCTGAGGACTTCTGGAATGCAGGGGCTGATGGATAACCCCGTGTGTGGACTCAACCGTCCACTGACAGTAGGGGCAAATTCAATAATTTGCTGCACTGGCCAGAGGCTACCATTCCCCTGGGCACCCTTTCCCATATCCCTCACCATGACGCATGGAACCTTGGCGTGGACGAACACGATTTTAACGTATGCATCCATTACGCGCTCTGGGCCAGTCACCACACATCCCTTATGCCTTAGAGGACCCATGTGGGTGTACGTGGATCTCGCACGCGCAGTAGCAGGGAGATCCCCTGTGAGGCACCGGGTAGCCTCCAGTCAGCCCTTTGGATGAAGTGCCTGGCGCCGGTTATCTTTACACCATTCAAATCAAAAGAAATGACATTCATGGCAATACCGAAACCGTCACGATTAAGCACCTGCTTATGGTAAAATCATCCCCCCGCTCCCTCGATCCTTAGAATGTAGGCTCCCTGGCCTTCGGTTATCGGGCGGGCCAATCATGGTAAGGCACTCCTTACAAAAATTTATTTATTGTGGCTCAATCCTCAGAAGATGTCAGGCAGTCCTTACAATACTCAGGGAAGGGCTATAGTGGCGCTTTCCATGAGTATCCTGGCATCAAGCTACAACATTGCAGCAATATCGCCCCAGCTTGGCATCATCAGGCAGTTATTCAGGCCAGGCCCAGTTTACATGGATCTGCTGGCAACTTCAGTGCTGATCGGTGCCATGGTGGCTGCCGTGGTGGGAGGTCCCATGGCCGACCGTTTCGGGCGTCTCAGGATACTGCTCTTCGACCTCCTCACATTCATACTGGGCGGCGTGATCGGGGCCCTCTCATGGAACATGTGGGCCCTGCTCGCATCCAGGGTTGTTGTTGGCCTCGGTGTGGGCCTGGACTACGTTGTCGTATTTGTCTACGCATCAGAGATATTCAGGAGGGGTAGCGCACCATCCAGGATGATGCTCATAATGTTCTTCGCCAACTTCGGCATAATAATCGCATACTTCAGCGGCTTCCTGTTCGACATGGTCGGGGCAGGCCTGTCCTGGAGGCTCGAGCTGGCATCTGGAGTGGTGGTGGCGGCAATACCAATATGGCTGAGGGCCAGGCTACCAGAGTCATATGCATGGTTGCAGGCGGAGCACAGGCCTGTGAGAGATGTGGTGAGGAGGGTTATGGAAATGGGGAGGGGCCTCTTCAAGGTCTACTCCATACCATGGTTCCTGTACCAGATCGGCGACCAGGGCCTGGCAGTGTACATGCCTTACCTGCTGTCCAGCGACCTTCACGTGACATTCACTGATGGTGCTGGCTACAGCGTCATTGTGAAGGCATTCACGATCCCCGCCTCTTTCGCAGCCATAGTCCTGGTGAGGAGGCTCGGCATGCTGAGGCTCCAGTTCATCGGCTTCATTGCGAGGGGCGCGTCCCTCCTGATGCTGTCAATATTCATACTCGCCTCCCTTCACATGGACCTCGCCTTCGTGATCCTGCTCGCTCTGGCATTCTTCTTCGGGGCCATGGGCCCGGACAAGACAACCGTGATAAGGCCTACTGGCTGGTCTGACACCCAGACCAGGGGTGCATTCCAGGGTATATCAGAGGCTTCAGGCAGGCTCGGTGGAATCCTGGGCGTGCTGGCCTTCGCCGTAGCACCGGATGTCCTCCCAGGCTCCGGCTTCCTCCTGATATCTTTCACCTGCCTAGCCGGTGGGGTTGTGACCGTGTTGATCGGAAGGGCGAAGGCCAGCTCCCTGGCCTCGGTGGATCCCAGGTGACCACCGGCTCAGTCGGTGCCGGTTACTGTATCGTCGACCTCACCTATCTCCGGGCTCTTCTCGGACCCTTTGACACCCAGTTCCTTCATGCTCCTCGCGTAAGGAATCAGGTTCTCCCTGAGGCTCCTCGCCCCCTCGTTGTACTTCTTAACCACCCTGGAGATGTCCCTGCCGATCTCGGAAAAGCTTGATAGGAACCTGTTCGCACTCTCGTACACCTTTCCGCCCATTTCAATGACCCTCTCCATGTTCTGCTGGAGAGTGAACTGCTGCCAGCTCATTGCCACAGACCTCAGTATGGCCAGAAGTGTAACTGGCGAAGCAACTATGACTCCATTCTGTATCCCGAAGTCCATCAGTTCGGGGTCGAACCTCAGGGCCGCGGAGAAGAAGGACTCGCCTGGGAGGAACATAACTACAAACTCAGCTCTCCTGGGTCCGGAGGAGTATTTTTTCGACGCAAGTTCCCTTAGCCTCTCCCTGACCTGCCTTGAGTACGCTTTCAGGTGGTCTACGGCCTCATCCTCGCTCTGGGCCTCAAGCGCCCTCAGGTACTCAGATATCGGCACCTTGGCATCCACCACTATTTCCCTGTTCCCGGGGAGCCTGATCACCATATCGGGCCTGTTACCCTCGCCAGCCACCTGCTCCTCAAAGTCACAGTGCTCAAGCATTCCGGACGCTTCAACGATCCTTCTGAGCTGTATTTCCCCCCACCTGCCCCTGGCCTGGTTGTTCTTGAGCGCGCTCGCCAGGTTCCTCGTCTCCTCTGAGAGGCGCCTGCCGGCCTCTTCCAGGGCCCTCATCATCTGCGTCACCTCGCCGTAGTTCTGCTGCACACTTGACCTGAAGGCGCTCACCTCCTGCCTGTATGCTTCGAGAACCTGCCTGACGGGCTCTATCATATCCTTGATCTCTGTCTTCTCCAGCTCCAGTGCGTGCCTAGTCTCCCTGGACACATCCTCCATGGATGCTTTTGCGCTCTCTGCTATGGCCTTTGCACCCTCCTGCACCACTCTCTGGTAGAGTTCCTGTGTGGTGTCCCTGATGGCCCTCTCGTACTGCCTCCTGGACAACCTCTGGTAAAGTACCGTGCCTGCCACTATCCCCAGCGCAAACCCTGCCAGGAAGATGGAAGCATAGGTGTATGTGAGCATGCCTTTCACCCGCTCTCCAAATCTGGTGGGCCTGGAGCTCAGTCCCTCACAGCCAGGTAAACTCCATGCAGTTTCATCAGGCCACCAGGGCGTGCCAGTGGGAAGCCTTCACCCGAGAGCTTTTCCAGGTATGCCCTGCATGCCATCCCCTGGGCACTTTCAGAATCCAATGGTGAAAGCCACTGGTCGAAGTCCAGGCTGTTGACCATGATGCTATGCTCCACCTCCCTGAAGCCAGCCTCTTCAAGTTCCATAAGCATCTCTTCCTCGCTTAGTGCCCAGTGGTGGCTGCTATCCCTCATCCACTCCAGCCTGTTGAACTGCTCCTCCCAGCCTGCGGGCGCTACCATGTCAGATATGCAGAGCCTCCCGCCGGGTGCAAGCACCCTGCGGAACTCCCGCAGGGTCTCATGGACATTGTGGAAGTGGTGGAGGGCCCTTCTGCACGTAACTACAGTGAAGGCACCGTCGGGGAGTGGCAGTTCAGGGAGGGTTGAGAGCACGAAGGAACAGTTGCGTGCCTTTTTCTCCTTTACAAGTTCCATCGCCTTCCTCAGCATGCCGGGGGTGCCATCGTGTATGACTGTGCTGGAGACCATCTCCGAGAATTGAAGTGCAGTGAAGCCAGGTCCGGCAGCGGCGTCGAGCAGGACGTCGGTACCCTCTGGCCGCACAATCCTCACCATGATTTCAAGGTCTTCTCCGCGGCTATGCAGCCTGCTCCTGCTGTAATGCTCCACATTCTGTCCGAAAAATTTCTGGAAGTCCATGGTTGAAAAGGGAGGGCTTTGTAATAAATGTCGCATGTCCGGTGTCCAGTGACCTGAAAAAGGTTATTATATAGTTGAGCATTATCGGATGCCCGCATGATTTTCATGACGCTAACAAAGTTTGAAAAAGCAAGGATAATTGGGGCGAGGGCCCTCCAGATTTCAATGGGCGCCCCGGTTCTCATCGATGTGCCAAGCGGGATGGTGGATCCCGTGGACATAGCGATGCTCGAGTTCGAGAACAACCTGATCCCCATAACAATAAAGAGGAACATCCCAAGCTCGCAGGAATCGGGCAAGTGAGCGTGGCTTTCGCTCTTTCTTAATATCGCGTTTATGCAATTAAGATCGTGTCCATGGCCTGGGTAACCACGGCCCTCTCCCTGCGTCAATAGGGCATGATGCCGGTGTCTGGTAGGGATCAGAGAGGGCGTCTTCGCAGTGCTTCCGGTGCAATGCAGGGAGTACTCCATTTTGCCAAAGCAGGATCGGATGGCAGGATGTCCTTTAACCTGCACGCTTCACAGATCCACATTGGCCATGTGGCGCACCGGGCTCGCAAAAGGGTTAAATATGAAATTAACATATCCTAAATTACGCTCTAAAAGAGGAAAAGAGCGAGTATATCCAGCCTTAAAGGCGGACAGGGGACTGCCCGTTGGGGCGGGGTGAACTAATGTCATTCCGGGGCTGGTAAACATGGGGCAGTGAGTTGTTTTATGCTCACTTCCGACAAGGGTGAAATGGTGCAAACCACGGCTCGCCAGTTCCAATAATTGTGACAGGATTTAACTCCGGTTGATCCTGCCGGCGGCCACTGCTATCAGGTTCCGACTAAGCCATGCGAGTCAAGGGGCCGTAAGGCACCGGCGTACCGCTCAGTAACACGCGGATAATCTGCCCTCAGGTGGGGCATAACCTCGGGAAACTGAGGCTAATTCCCCATAGCCACTCTATGCTGGAATGCTTGGGTGGTGAAAGCTCCGGCGCCTGAGGATGAGTCTGCGGCCTATCAGGTAGTATGTGGTGTAACGGACCACATAGCCTAGGACGGGTACGGGCCCTGAGAGGGGGAGCCCGGAGATGGACTCTGAGACACTAGTCCAGGCCCTACGGGGCGCAGCAGGCGCGAAACCTGTGCAATGCGCGCAAGCGCGACACGGGGAACCTGAGTGCTCTGGCTCAGCCAGAGCTTTTCTCGAGCCTAAAAAGCTCGAGGAATAAGAGCTGGGTAAGACGGGTGCCAGCCGCCGCGGTAACACCCGCAGCTCGAGTGGTGGTCACTTTTATTGAGCCTAAAGCGTCCGTAGCCGGTTACGTAAATCTCCAGGTAAATTCTTCCGCTCAACGGAAGATTTTCTGGAGAGACTGCGTGACTTGGGACCGGGTGAGGTTGAACGTACTTCTGGGGTAGGGGTAAAATCCTGTAATCCTGGAAGGACGACCGGTGGCGAAAGCGTTCAACTAGAACGGATCCGACGGTGAGGGACGAAGGCTAGGGGAGCAAACCGGATTAGATACCCGGGTAGTCCTAGCTGTAAACACTGCCCACTTGGTGTTGCCTCTCCGATGAGGGGGGGCAGTGCCGGAGCGAAGGTGTTAAGTGGGCCGCTTGGGGAGTATGGTCGCAAGGCTGAAACTTAAAGGAATTGGCGGGGGAGCACCGCAACGGGAGGAGCGTGCGGTTTAATTGGATTCAACGCCGGAAAACTCACCGGGAGCGACCTTCGGATGAGGACCAGCCTGATGAGCTTGTCCGATAGAAGGAGAGGTGGTGCATGGCCGTCGTCAGCTCGTACCGTAGGGCGTTCACTTAAGTGTGATAACGAGCGAGACCCCTATCCCTAATTGCCATCCTTCACGTGAGTGGAGGGGCACTTTAGGGGGACCGCCAGCGCTAAGCTGGAGGAAGGAAGGGTCGACGGCAGGTCAGTACGCCCCGAATCTCCCGGGCAACACGCGCGCTACAAAGGGCAGGACAATGGGATGCGACCTCGAAAGGGGAAGCTAACCCCGAAACCTGCTCGTAGTCAGGATTGAGGGCTGTAACTCGCCCTCATGAATGTGGATTCCGTAGTAATCGCGGGTCAACATCCCGCGGTGAATATGCCCCTGCTCCTTGCACACACCGCCCGTCAAACCATCCGAGCTGGTGCTGGATGAGGGTACGTCCGGGAGGGCGAACTCGAATCTGGTGTCAGTGAGGAGGGTTAAGTCGTAACAAGGTATCCGTAGGGGAACCTGCGGATGGATCACCTCCTAAGCACGGCGGGCCGTGGGCATTATCATTTCACCTTCAAATCATAACCGTTTTTTGGGAAACTATTTAACTCGAGTTTCGATCTGTTCTTCTGGTCTGCTCTAAGTGGTATTGATGTCGTTGGATGATCGTGTGGAGGAAATACAGGAGCGCATCGAGAGGCGCATCGGGGGGATAGGCAAGGGAAAATACTCAAGGATACTCAGAATGGCCAAGAAGCCCGACAGGGATGAATACATCAAGGTGGTGCTCATCACCGGTGCAGGCATCATACTCCTTGGCCTCCTGGGTTTCTTCATATACCTCCTGATGACTGTCTACTTCCCCATACCATAGGTGATCAAGATGGTCGAGAACACATCAAGGTATCAGTGGATCGAAGTGGATCTTAAGGACGAATATGAGATGGGATGCGGAAAGGAGCTCAGCATTCCGATAACTGTCAGGAACATACAGGGAAAGAAGAGGAGCTTCACCCTCTCACTTTCAATGTCCTTTGAGCAGAAGGACAGCCAGATGGAGTGGTTGGTATCAACCGACCTTAGTAAGGGCGATAACTATTCACTCTCACCAAGGGACAACCGGAAGATAAGCGAGCAGTTCGATGTTGATGGGAACAGGCAGAAGGAGATCGCGGTCAAAGTCTCCACCCCCAGGGGTGGCTACATAGGGGATTCGTCAACTATCTCACTCTCGGTATCCTCGGATGATGGCATACACTCCTTCAGCAGGGAGGCAAGGATAAACCTGAAGCCAGTCATAGTGGCGATGAAGACAACACTCGGCTCGGAGCTTTCTGTGGCCATAGACCTGGAGAACAGGGCCATAAGGGACTACGAGGACAGGGCGGCAACCAACCCACTTGCAACCAGCGAGGTCATATCCATCATGTTCTCCCCGGAGGTCAAGGGATACGTCTTTGTGGAGACCATGCACCCTGACCGTGTATTCTACCTTGCCAGGGGAATAAAGAACTACAAGGGCATGGTGGAGGGAGAGATAAGGGCAGAGGAGATACTGCACTACCTCACGCCGAAGCCTGCTGTATCGGGCCTCGAGCTTGGAGCATTCGTCGAGTTGATAGACGGGCCGTTCAAGGGAGAAAAGGCCAAGATCATGTCCATTGACACTGCCAAGGAGGAGGTCACGGTGCAGCTGATCGAGTCCATGGTGCCTATACCTGTCACCGTGAGGGCAGAGGCAATAAGGATGCTCGAAAAGAAGTGAACGGTGCGTCCAGTTGAGGCTCAAGGCCAGGTCTGAGGAGGATGAGAGGAAGTTCATCACGCAGGTGCAGGAAATCCTCGCAGACCCGGGGGTACTCGTGCCCCAGTGCCTTGACCCGGGTCTCTTCTGCCCATTTGAAGGCTACAGGAAGAAGCTGAGGGCAGTCGATTCACCCGGCGACCTGCTCAGGTTCTCAAGGTCTGCTGACCAGTTCCTCTCAGGGCTGGCCGAGAGTGCGCGGGCTGTGGAGAGCGGTGGTGCAAGGCTCACTGCCATGCTGAAGACGCAGTACGGGAGCGTCGAGTACATACAGAGGGGCGGGGGGACAGACCCCCCGGTGCTCGCTGGTATCCAGAACGGCAGGGACGTGGTATGGAGGATGCTGGCCTTCACCTCCCTCTCTAAGACGAGGGGTGTTAAGGTGTATTCCTCAAGCAACTACTACCTGGCTTCGTGCAAGTCCACACCGCCACCGCCTGAGTTCTTCCAGGACGCGCTCAGGGACGAGGGTATAGCCACAGGGGTGTCTGATGGCATTGTCGAGGTTGGCACCTCCGGCCTTTCGGTATTGGTCGGCTTCCTGGGCAAGCCTGTACTGAGGATAAGGGAGGATTCGTCCTGGAGGTCCGGGGCTGCACTCATGAAGCACATACTCGTGGGCGAGGCAGGGGCGTTCTCATTCATGCCCGAGTTCCTGGATGAAGTGCAGGTGGACGTGCAGCAGCACCTCCTTTCTTACCTGGCGGGCCAGGCGGATGACAGGGCGGTGGTGAGGAAGGTATACGATTCAAAGGTGGAGAGCGCTGTAAGGAGTGGCTTCTACGTCTCCAGGATGAAGGTGTACAGTGACCCCGAAGCATTCCTGAAGAGCCTGGACCCGGTGGACGTGCCCGCTGAGGTCCTGATCAAGTACATGAGGAAGTACGGCAGGGGTATGCAGGCGGACACCGGCAGGAAGGTGCTTGAGGCCCTGTGGCCCCAGTTCTCCAGGGAAATACTGGCTGATACAGTGCCTGGCCTGGGAGAGGACGCGGGAAAGTTCTCGAAGGGACAGCCCCTGGAGATGATAGCAGCAGCAAGGGAGTATGTGATGAGGAAGGGGGCCGGATTACCCTTCGAACCCTGGTCAGAGGATAGCAGGTTTTTAGCCGATATAATTGTGGAGTACAGGCTGTTCGGGAAGGAGAGGGCTGCGGATTTCGCACTCAGGAACATGGGGTACTCCGAGATGAGGCGCGTCATATCTCTCTCATTCCTCTATTTCACCGGTGCGGTGTCTGCGGGTGAGTGGAAGTTCTCGGAGCATGAGGCGGCCCTTGCCAGGATCCTTGAGAAGAGCCTCAGGGCCTTGATTGAGGGCAACGACATTTCTGCTCTCAGGGACATAAGGGCGGTGATAGGCTAGTGTCCAGGCACTTCGTTTCAAAGAAAGAGGCGCGTATGGTATCGCAGAAGATAAGGGAATTAGGCCTGCAACTCTCCGACGGCCCAACAGAGGTGGAGGAAGGCAGGGGAGTGAAGGTCTACTTCATCTCCGGCATGCCGGTGCTCTTCTCCTCAGGCATAGAGGTGCCGACACTGCACCTCATAAACAGGAGCAGGCCGCAGAGGTCATGGATAGAGGTGGACGACGGTGCAGTGCCAAGGATATCATCCGGTGCGAACCTCTTCGCACAGGGGATCGTGTCCATGGACACCGCCATAAGGAAGGGTGATGTGGTCTACATCAGGGACGGGAAGGGTACCTACGTGGCTGTGGGCATAGCCGAGCGTGACGGCCAGGAGATCATGGCAAACAAGGTTGGCCTCGCCGCCAGGGTGATCCACCACGTAGGCGACAGCATCTTCAAATCGTACCAGAGGGAATGATGAAAGCGTTATAAGCATGCTCCTGTTATTCATTCATGGAACTACTCCAGGTTGGTGCACAGGCACCTGACTTTGAGTTCACCGATACGGACGGAAAGAGGAAGAGGCTCTCCGACCTCAGGGGCAGGCCCGTGGTCGTTTACTTCTACCCCAAGGACAACACACCGGGCTGCACAACGGAAGCCTGCGGCTTCAGGGACAGCATGCAGGCGTATGAGAGCAGGGGAGTTAAGGTCATAGGAATAAGCGTTGACAGCGAGGAGTCTCACAGGAAGTTCAGGGAAAAGTTCGGCCTTAACTTTCCACTCGTGCCGGACCCGGAGAAGAGGATAGTGAGCGCCTATGGCGTCCTGGGCGACCGCTCTGCAAAGCGCATAACCTACATCATAGGCCCGGACGGGAAGGTAGCATATGTCTATGGGAAGGTGTCGCCAAAAGACCACCCGGCCGAGGTGCTCGAAAAGCTCAGGGAACTGGGCTTCGCAACGTGAGGCTTAGGGTAGGCCACCCCTGCCACACGGGATACCCCTTCAGAGCGGTGCCTCCTGCCCCAGTCCAGTTACGGGAATTTTCAAAAAATGCCCGGTATAGATTTCCACTCTCCAGTTCACGTGGAGGTGTTGCCTCTCCTGCCACCGCTATCGGATTCCATGGTCAGGAGCGTTATCAATATGGAGCCCATGGCCCATATGACAGATATGATAATGAGTACAGGTATGAAGAACACGACGGAGAGGACAAATAGGGTTGCTGGTAGGATATATTTAAATATCCCCCAGAAAAACTGGTAAAAATCCATCCAAGATCATCCGAAGAGCGAGCTGAGGCCAGCCATTGCATCTTCCTCAGATGCGGCCTTTTCCTCCTCCTCTTTCTTCTCCTCCTTCTTCTTTTCCTCCTTCTTCTCAGCCTGAGGAGCAGCTGGGGCCGCCGCCACCGGCGCGGCTGCAGCGTTCTTCAGCACCTCTTCGATGTTTATCTCCTTCAGGCTCGAGACCAGCGCCTTCAGCCTGGCCTCGTCGGCCTGCACCCCGGCCTCTGTGAGCACCTTCTTCAGCTTCTCCTCGTCTATCTCCTGGCCCGCTGCGTGTAACAGCAGGGCACCATACACATACTCCATTCCTTTCAACCTCCTTCATCCAAACAGGGCACTCAGCCCCGCAGACGCATCCTCTTCACCGCTCTTCTCCTCTTCCTTCTTCTCCTCTCCCCTGGCCTCTTCGGCCGCTGGAGACTCACTGCCGCCCTGCAGGGCTGCGTTGAGCGCGTTTGCTTCCCTAATAGCTTTGAGTATAAATAATTGCACGTTGCTCTCGGTCAGGAAGCCAGCCGCTAGGGCCAGGGCGTCCGCCTCCAGCTTTGCCTTGGCAAGGAGCTCTGGCACCACCTCAGGCACCATGAACGTCGCCCTGAGGGCCAGCGCCTTGGCCCTGGCAAAGGCCGTGGCCACATCAGCCGCCACCTGCTCGGGCGTTATGGACAGTGATTCCTTTGTGAATATGATCCCGTCTTCGTAGGCACCCAGGACATCGAGGCCCACTATGAGGGGAAAGATCTCCAGCCTCTCGAGCACCTTCGCCTTCTCTGGCGTTATGACCTCTCCCTTCTTCACTAGGACTGCTTCCTTCTTTATGACTATCTTGCCCTTCTCTATCGCAGTCTGGAGGCCCACCTTCTGGAACTCACTTATCATGGGGCCTGGCGGGAACGATGTCTCCTTGGCCTCTACCACTATGTCATGGTCCGCTATCTCCCCTCCCCTGGCAGGTGCCCTCTGCTTGGTCCCCTCCAGCCTCCTGTAGAGAACGGGTGCCCCTATGTTTCCGGTCACCACTGCCACCTGGCCAGAGACGAACTGTTCCAGACCCTTTATGTCCTTCTTCTGTGCTTTTTCAAGCGCCTTCTTTATCAGTGTGCCCCTCATCACCCTGATCTTGACTTCTCCCCTCAGGCTCTTCCTTATGTCCTGGAACTGCTTGTTCCTGAGCCCCTTTATGCTCACTATGGCTGTTACGTTGGAGCTGCTGATCTCCTTCGCGACCTGGTCAACAAGCTCAACCTTCCACTGGGCCGGTTTCCTCATTTGATCGCCTCCACATCTATCTTCACAGCCTTACCCATGGTCGTCTTGATGTACACAGATTCAATGTTCGACATGCCCTTCTCGAGCTTGCTTGCAACCCTCTTTATGACTGCAGTCACGTTCTCTCCTATTTCTTCGTCCTTCATGCTCTTCGTCCCCACGGGCACGTGGAAGGTCCTCCTGTCCCTTGTCCTTATCCTCACGGTCTTCCTGAGTGCAGATATCATAGGCGCAGGGTCCTGCCCTGGCGGTATGGGCTTCGGGATCTTGCCCCTGGGGCCAAGCACAGGGCCCAGGGTCCTGCCTATGTTCGCCATGAGGGTGGACTCCGCTATGAAGAAGTCAACCTCGTTTGCTACCTTCTTGAACTCCTTCTTGTTCTCCGCGAACTTGGAGAGGTCTTCTGGGCCGAATATGAGGTCTGCGGACCCCCTCGCCTTGGCCTTGAGTTCCTCGCTTCCTATGACTGCTATTTTGGTCTCCTTTCCCCTGCCGTTGGGCAGAACAAGCTCATCATTGATCCTGTTCTTGGGATCGGAGAGGTCCACGTCCTTGAGGTTTATGGCAAGTTCAAGGCTCTCCAGGAACTTCCTCTCCTTCGACTGCTTCTTCGCTTCTGCGACAAACTTTGAGACGCTGTCAGCCATTCACAACACCCCTGTAGTGACCGAGATGCCCTCTCCTACAGGACTATATCTCGATTTCGCCTGACTTAATAAGCCTTTGTACCTCCTTCGGGTCCTTTCCATCAACATTTATACCCATTGAAACGCAGGTTCCTAGGACCTCAAGCACAGCGGCCCTGAGGTCATAGGACATAGTAGAGCCCAGCTTCATCTTGGCAACCTTCTTTATCTGTTCGAGGGAGGCGTTCGCGGCTATGGCCTCCTTCCTTTTCGATGCGCCCTTCTCTATCTTGAGTTCCTTCTTGAGAAGGGCCGATGTGGGCGGTATGCCTATCTGTATCTCGTACTTCTTCGATGCAGGATCCGTCACAATGACGGTGACCGGCACCTGCATGCCCTGAAAGTCTTTGGTCTTCTCGTTGATCTCCTTGACCAGCTGGCCAAGGTTAAGCCCCAGGGGGCCAAGGGCTGGGCCCAGGGGTGGCCCTGTAGTGGCCTTGCCGCCCTCAACCATGGTCTTGACCGTCTGTGCCATGAATCGTAACACCTTTCGGGGAATATGGCACGATTCTATATTTACCTTTCACAAAGGCATGGCGGTTCCCGGGAAGGTCACATATTTTATCCACAGAATCCATAGAGAAGCGGATGGAAGTTGTCATAGAGGACGGCAGGAACCAGAAGGACTTCGAGGAGGGAACGAGGGTGCTCGTTGACATATTCAGGTCGACGACCTCAATCCCGATAATCCTGCACAGGGGAGCAACCAGGGTGATACCGACTGGCAGCGTTTCTGTGGCCAGGGCGATGAAGAGGGAGGATCCGAAGAGGGTGCTCGTGGGCGAGAGGTTCGGCCTGAAGGTACCTGGCTTCGATTACAACAACTCCCCATCAGAGCTCATGGGCGCGGACTTGCAGGGGCGGGAGGTCATTTTCACCTCCACCAACGGCACAAAGGTCCTGGAGAGGATACGCAACAGGGGAAGGGTCTTCCTGGGGTCATTTGTGAACTTCAGCAAGACTGTTGACGCAGTGAGCGGTGGCGATAGGGTCTTCATAACCCTGTCCAACAGGCCAGACGGGGAGGCTGATGAGGACAGGATATTCGGCGAGTTCATCAGGGAGAAGCTGGAGGGGGGAGACCCTGACTTCGGGCGCTACGCTGAGATGGTCAGGAGGGGCAGGGGCTCCAGGAGGCTTGCCATGATGGGTGGCCGGATGGACATAGAGGTAGCCCTCTCCCTAGATTCTGTGCCCGTGACGGTTGCACTCAGCGGTGACTATCTCGTGAGCAAGTAGCCGTCCAGTCTGGCTAATTGCCATCACTGTGTGGGCATTTCCTCACCTGACCTCGTTGCTGAAATGGGGTGTGAGGGTAGATGTGGCTGGATATTGTGTTCGCCGGTGAGTTTTCAGGCCCCGATTCACTGCTTCGCTGGCGCATGCTGTGCCGTTCCAGATGGCCCCATGAGGGGGTGAACTGGCCTGCCTAGATGTCAATGAAATCGCCTTCGATAAGTTCTCCGCCCCGCTCCTGGGCGAGGGCTGAGAGGAGGGCCCTAGCCCACTTCAGCTTCGCCTTCTTCCTCTCCGGGTTACCCTTGTGCACCGGGTGCTCGAAGTCAAAGCCCACAAGTGTAATCCTCCTTGCGCCGAAAGCGGCGGCTATGAATGCTGCCCTGTCGCCGTCCGTGAAACCGTAAAAGTTGTGGACGAATCCAACAGGCCTGTTCTGCGTGGTGCCCACAGCGCCCGGGAAGAGGAATGGCGCCAGCCTTTCCACCTTCTCCACATTATCCCCGTGGGCATGGACGAAGACGATTGAACCCTTCCTGGCGCACTCCATTATTCCGTCAGTGTCACCGTCAAGGTCTGTCACTATGAAATCTGGGCACCCCATGATGGAGTGGAATGTGCCTATGGCAGAATCGGCAACGAATACCTTGCCTTCTCCCACAGAGTGTAGTAACTCAGCCAGGCCAGGCCCGTTTCCTATTACATAGACATCACCGCCCCTGAGGCCGGACAGGCGATGGTCCGATAGCCTCAGGCAGCCCCTCTCACCTATTATGTCCGAAAGGCGCAGCGACGACACGAGATCCATTGCAGGGTCAATGCCAAGCTCCCCAGTTATCGCCATGTAGTAACGGGACCATGAATTCCAGTCCATGCTTACTTGTTGGTCATGTCGTTGGATATCTTCGCACCCTGCTCCCTCTCCTCACCCCTTGATTCCCTGGCCTCTGAATAGTACCTGTTGATCATGGAGGAGAACATCGCTATCACGAGGCCGAGTATCAGGAAGAAGACACTGGCGATGGCTACCCTGAGGGTTATGAACCCGAGGATGTACCTGATGTAGTTCATCATACCATACACGATGAACGCTATGGAGAGGGAGAAGAGCAGGCCGTACCACACGCTGTGGGTTATGGGCTTCTTGTAAACAGCCATCTCAATTGCCGAGCCAACCTCCCTTGTGAAGAAGGCACCGTAAAGCCACCAGGTGAACATTGAGAGGAAAACCAGGATCGCGTCCACCGGGCTCTTCGTTGTGTCCCTTGTTATGACATAACTGGATGCTATTCCCACCAGGATAAGCATCGAGGCCACAACGTACGATAGGAAGAGCACCCTGGTCTCCTGTGCGTACCTGTAAACCGAGTGGAACAGGCCGTTGACCTTTGCCCCGACCTCGAAGCCCCTCTCAAGAAGGTACCCTCCAAGGACTATGGTAACGAAGGTTATGGCACCTATGCTCGGGTCTATGGTTGTTATCCTCGCGCTGACCAGTTCGTACAGTATAAAGGCAAGAGAGACCACACCGTAGGTCAGGAAAACTATGCCCAGGGGTATTATGAACTTGTTCACCACTTTCTTGTCCTTAAGCGCCTTTACTATGTAGTAATACAGGGATTCTATGTTCTGGTTGTGCCTCACGATAATATGCTTCACATACCTTATCTTTCTCCTAGAGACCAGGACAGGCACTATGTAGTCGTCCTCTGCTCCGTCTGATACAAGGATCATGTCATCATAGTTTCCCCTGGACAGGACGTCATCTATCTGCCTTCCCAGCTCCGTGTCAGAGGTCTCGCCCACGTCCTGGTCTCCCGTTATAAGGCATATCTCAACGTCCTCTCCCCTCTCCCGGAGCTCCTCATAGTGCTTTATTGCGCCGAAGAGGGCATTTGCATCTGAATCCTCAGGGTCTGTGGTGATGAGCTTTACTGCAGCATTGTAGCACTCGGAGTACCCAACGACCGGCCCTTTTATACCAGCCTTCTCTCCAAAGTCGTTGTCCCTGTCTATGTTCACTATGAGGGTGGTCATCGGCTACTCTCCTCTTGATACATGTGTCGCATTTTAATAACCTTTGCACGCATAAATATATGTAGGTATTAATTAATGTCAGGTGTTAAAAAATTGAACTTCTGGCAGCTGCCACACGTGGGGGCGTGCCTACTTTAAGGCGTAGTAGCCAGCACTCTTCTGCCTGGCCACCCTCTTGACCAGGCCCTTGCTCTGTAGCTCCTGCAGGGAGCTTGTGACAATGGCCTTTCCAACACCTGCAGCCTTCATTATGTCATCTGCAGACTTCAGCTTGTCTTCCGAGGTTGCCCCCAGCTTCTTTATGGCCTCATAAACCTTCTTGGCATTTGGACTAAGCTCGTCCGCCATGTTTACCCTCGCCGATACATAATATTTCTGTATATATATTTATAGGAGGCAGGCCCGCACGCCTCTCTCGTCGGTGCAGACGTGGAAAACATGGCCCTGGCATGAATGGTCCCGCCTCAAAGTAAAACGCAGTTTTACACTCCTTTATATCCATGGGGTGCATAATGTTCATATATGGGAGATCCCGTCGTCGTGGCAGGCGGTACAGGCGCAATTGGCAGGAATCTCGTGAGGTCACTTGCCGAGTCCGGCCACAGGGTGGTGATCCTCACAAGGGGCACCTCCAGGGAGGTTGGTGGCACCTCAGTGCAGTACAGGCAGTGGGACCCATACAGTGGCAAGGTGCCTATAGATGCCCTGGACGGGGCCTACGCTGTTGTGAACCTAGCCGGTGCCCAGATCTTTGCACCCTGGAAGGCAGGCTACGAAGAAGAAGTGGTCAGGAGCCGCGTGCTGAGCACCAAGGCAATAGTTGATGCCATGAAGGCGTGCAAGGATCCTCCAGATGTCCTCGTAAATGCGTCTGCATCGGGGTACTACGGTGCCGATGGATGGGATGACCAGCCGGTGACGGAGGACGCCCCGGCAGGGAGCGACTTCTGGGGAGACCTGGTATCGAGATGGGAAGCAGAGGCCATGAGGGCTGCCGACACCGGCAGGCGTGTGGTCCTGCTGAGGACGTGCCCCATCCTGATGGCTGACGCTGGCCCCATGGCAGTCCTCCTCCCGCTCTTCAGGAGGGGCCTGGGAGGCTATGTGAGGCCGGGCAACCAGTGGTTCCCATGGATACACATCACCGATGAAGTGGAGGCCATACGCTTCCTAATGGAGAGGGAAGCTTCGAAGGGACCCTACAACCTCTCGGCACCAGGGATAGTCAGGTTCAGGGAGTTCACAGACCTACTGGCATCAAAGCTGGGCGGGAAGGCCAGGATACCAGCTCCAATGTTTATACTACGGCGCAGGTTCGGCAGGGCAGCCGAAATGCTCCCCAACGGGAAGAGGGTGGTGCCGAAGAGGCTCAATGAGGAGGGCTTCACCTTCAGGTTCCCGGGGCTCAGTGAGGCCCTGGACGACATACTCCGATCCACATAGGCAATTGACGATTTTCATTTCGTGAATAATTATATATAGAATAGCTTTCAACTACGCTGGATGTCCGGTATAGTAACTTATGGATCCTACATTCCCAGGTACAGGATAAAGCCTGAGGAAATAGCAAGGGTGTGGGGTGAGGACGCAGAATCCATCAAGAATGGCATATATATTCTGAGCAAGTCCGTACCTGCACCAGACGAGGACGTGGCCACCATTGCGGTGGAGGCCGCGAGGAACGCACTGAGGAGAAAGAGGATAGACCCTAAGCGGATCGGAGCAATATACGTGGGCTCTGAATCCCATCCGTACGCGGTAAAGCCGACGGCAACGATTGTGGCAGCAGCCATCGGCGCGGACTTCAGGCTCTTCTCGGCGGACTATGAGTTTGCCTGCAAGGCAGGCACTGCGGGTATGCAGAACGTGAAGGCGATGGTCGACTCCGGCTTCATTGAGTACGGAATGGCCATCGGAGCAGACACGTCACAGGGTGCCCCAGGAGACGTCCTTGAGTACACAGCATCCGCCGGTGGCACCGCTTTCATACTCGGCAAGAAGGACGTAATAGCAGAGATAAACGACACAGTCTCTGTTACTTCTGATACCCCGGACTTCTGGAGGAGGGAGGGGCAGCCGTACCCCAGCCACGGCGAGCGTTTCACGGGAGAGCCGGCCTACTTCAGGCATCTCACATCTGCGGCGAAGATGATGATGGAGAAGGCTAACACAACGCCCAAGGACTACAACTATGTGGTGTTCCACCAGCCGAACGGGAAGTTCCCGACGAGGGCCGCGAAGATGCTGGGCTTTGAGGAGTCGCAGTTCAGGGAGGGGCTGCTCACGCCGGTGATCGGTAACACGTATTCCGGCTCCATGATGACCGGCCTCTCAGCGATCCTCGACATAGCGAAGCCAGGTGACAGGATCCTTGCGGTTTCTTTCGGCTCAGGTGCTGGTTCCGACGCATTCGACATAACGGTGACCGACAGGATAGAGGAGATGGAGAGGCATGCGGCACCAACCATAAAGGAACAGCTGAGCAAGGTGAAGTGGCTGGACTACGCGATGTATGCGAAGTTCAAGAAGAAAATAGTGGTGGGTGACGGCATTGAGTGATGTCTACATCATAGGTGCAAGCGAGACAAAGTATGGTGAGCTCTGGGACAGGTCATTGAGGGAACTGGCTACCGAGGCCGGCTTAAAGGCTGTGGAGGAGGCCGGCATCACTGCCAAGGACATACAGATCCTCTACGGGAGCAACAGCCTTGCGGGCTCCATAAGCGGCCAGGAGAACATCGGTGCCCTGATATCTGACTATGCGGGCATAGCGGAGAACCACATACCGTCCGTGAGGGTCGAGGCCTCAACTGCATCGGGTGCCGCTGCTGTGCGGGAAGCATACCTGGCCATAAAATCGGGGGAGTACGACCTGGTCATGGTTGGCGGCGTGGAGAAGATGACAGATATCTACGGTAACGAAGTGGTTGACATAACCTCGTCCATACTCGACAGGGAATGGGAGGCCTTTTTCGGTGCCACTCCAGCGGCAATGGCTGCCATATCCGCCAGGAGATACATGCATGACTTCAATGTGCCAAAGGAAACACTCTCTCTGATATCTGTGAATGACCACCTAAACGGCTCCATGAACCCGAACGCACACTTCAGGAACAGGATAACCCTTGAGCAGGCCATGTCATCAACGCCCATAGCGGAGCCCCTGAACCTTATGGACTGCAGCCCCATGAGCGATGGGGCCTCCGCAATAGTGCTTGCCTCTGAGTCATACGTGAAGAGGAACAGGCTGGACGGCATCAGGATAGTGTCGTCAGGCATATCGCAGGACTACCTGGCTGTACACAGCAGGAAGAGCGTTTACTCCATTGAATCCGCAAAGCTGGCTGCCAGGGATGCACTCAGGCGCTCCGGGAGGAGCCTGAAGGACATCTCCTTCGTGGAGCTGCATGATTCCTATTCGATATACGGTATCCTGCTGCTAGAGGAGCTGGGATTCGCCCAGCCAGGAAAGGCAAGGGAACTCGTGGAGCAGGGCATCGGCATCTCAGACCCCCTCCCGGTGAACCCCTCAGGGGGCCTGAAGGCCAAGGGAAACCCCCTGGGAGCCACGGGCGTTGGCCAGTTCGTGGAGGCTTACCTGCAGCTCAAGGGCAAGGCCGGGCAGAGGCAGGTCAAGGGAGCGGATCTCTGCATGCTGCACAGCATGGCAGGAACAGGCACGACATCCATCGTGCACCTGGTGGGTGAGTGAGCATGGGACAGGTTTCTAGGATATGGAGGGAGAGCGAGCACAGGTACAGGCTCACGGGGCGCAGGTGTGGAAACTGTGGGAGGACCTACTTCCCGCCCAGGGACGTGTGCCCGGTGTGCCACAGGGAATCTATAGGCAAGATGGAACCTCTCGAGCTATCCGGGGACGGCGAGATAGTCTCGTTCACGGTGGTGCATGAGGCGCCGCCCGCCTTCCAGAGGCAGAAGCCTTACATACTGGCCGTGATCAGGCTGGACGAGGGGCCATGCCTCACCGGGCAGATAGTGGACTGTGACCCAGGCGATGTCCAGATAGGTTCCAGGGTCAGGTCAGTCTTCAGGCGCATCTCACAGGAGGGCGAAAGCGGCATAATCCACTATGGCTACAAGTTCACCCTCATGTGATCGCCATAGTGCAGGGGCTCAGAACCTCATATTTTTATCCCATTTTGCTGTAACTTTCATCCGATCCGCATGGAGAGGGAACCATTCTACTTTCGGTCCTACTACCACTGCGTGAAGGGGATGGCCCGGAACCCCAGGGAACTGGCGGATGAGATGGAGAGGATATCGAGGTTCGATCCGGCCTGTGTGCTCTGGCACCTGCAGCAGGGCCACTTTGTGAATTGGCTCTACTACATAGGCGAGGAGCAGCTTGCCAGGTCTATATCAGGGGCGTCGAGCATAGAGGAAGCCATGTCAGTCCTCAGGCAGGGCAGCCCTGAGAAACCCGGGCAGAGGAGGAAGAGAACCGTGGCAGGCACCAGGAAGGCGTCCACCAGGGCCACGGGAAGGGGTGGCGCCAGGAGCACTGAGGGCTCCGGTGGACAGAAGGCGAGGAAGCCAAGGAAGTCCTAGGATCATGGGTCCCTGGAAGCGATCTCCTCTGAGATCTTCCTGGACTTAATGGTGGCACTCTCTATTGCCCTCATGAACGCAGTCCTTATGCCTGAGTCCTCGAGTTCGTAGATCGCGTCTATCGTCACGCCACCGGGCGTCACGACCAGGTCTTTGAGAACAGATGGGTGGTTCCCGCTCTCACTCACAAGCTTCGCAGAGCCCAGGATTGTCTCATAGGACGCTTTAAGGGCAAGGTCCCTGGGCAGGCCAACCTTGAGGCCAGCATACATCATGGCCTCCATCACGGTGAGGATGTATGCAGGCCCGCTCCCGCTTATGGCAGTGAGCGCGTCCATGTACTTCTCCTCCACCTCCATGACCTCACCGAAGCACTCCAGTATCTTCCTGCACTCCCGCTTCTCCCGCTCCTGCATGCCTGGGGCACAGAATACCGTGAAGCCACCGCCGACCCTGGCCGCTATGTTGGTCATGGCCCTCATCAGCCTCCCGTCCCCGGTGTAGCGGGCCATTGCAGAGATGGGGAGCGCAGCTGCCATTGATATTGTCGTCCTCTCCGCTAGCACTCTGGCGTTCCTCTTCACGAACGCAAGGACGTCGTATGGCTTGAGCGAGAGGATAACCACGTCCGCATCCAGTATTGCCTCCTCGCTCTTCGAAGAGACACGGATGCCGAGCCCAGCCAGCGTCTCTATCTTCGATACGTTCCTCCTTGTGGCGGTCACATCGTAGCCCCTGTTTTTCAGCGCCACAGATATGGCCTCACCTATTGTGCCAGCACCCACAACCGTGATATTCATTGTCAGGCAAGTGTGATGCCTGCATGCATTTTTAAATTTTTGGCACCAGGGCACTTTCAGTATTCCCCCACGGGGAATGAGACCCGGATGCTCTTTCTCCGAACCATGGGCAGGCAGCCTGCCATGGCCGTAGGTGGCCTTACCGGCGACCTACACGGTGCATCCGAGGCGCCTCAGGAGACCTTTCTTAGGACGATCCTCTCGCCGTCCCAGAAGAAGCCCAGGATGTCGCCACTCTCCAGGCCCAGCACCTTCCTGGCGTTCACGGGCACAGTGACCTGGAGGCTCACGCCGTTCTTCCTTACAATCACCGATCCTATGAGAAGTACGTCTGGCACCCTTAGGGTGTGACAATAATTCAATTAAGTGTTTGTAAAAAACTCTTTTAAACTTTTGACACCACCCCAGGGATGGGTATCTTCTCTTGTGCGGATCCCTGTGGAAACATTTTATACAGCCCCCACATTCTGCCCGGTATCAGGGCAGGGCCTGTGCACCCCACACCGTGGGCATTCAGGTGTTGGATGCCAGGTGCTGAATGTGCCCTGCTACCGAATAAAGGGGAAGGTTCCGGTTATGCGGCCGTCCGGTTCGTTGAATTCTGTCGTCGCCATCAGGCCGGTGGCCGCTGTAATAGCAGCCGAGTTCATGAGGACGTTCACCAGGTCAGCTGCCTGGATATTCATGCCCCTCTACCTGGAACGTGTGAGGCACATCCCCTACGGCTTCATAGGCCTAATATTCACAGTGGCGTCGATGGCGGCCTTCCCTTTCGCCCTGCTGGGCGGCAACCTCATAGACAGGCTGGGGAGCAGGAAGATCCTGCTGACAGTGTCACCTCTCCTCTCCATAGTCTTCTTCTCCATGTCGTTCCTCGTCTACAGCGAAGCAAGGAGCATATACCTCTACGCTGCCTTCATATCCTCTTTCCCCCTGGCAACCGTGCAGGCCACTGCGGACAGCGTGGTGGTCACCCACGCCACGGAACTGGACCAGAGGATCACTGCCTTCAGCCTTACAAGGATTTCCGCCAACGTAGGGTTTTCCGCAGGCCCAGTGCTGGGGGGCGCTCTCAGTGCTCTGGGTTACCACATCATATTCGCCATGCCTGCCATCGCTGCAATCTGCGAAACGCTCCTCTATTGGGCCATAGTGAGGCAGGACACCAGGGCCGGGGGCGTGGAGGGGGCGGTTTTCCACTTCCCATGGGATGACAGGGTCTTCATACTCGTGGTGTTGCTCGTATCCCTCTCCTGGTTCGGTGCAGGGCAGTGGGGGACAACGCTCACCCTCTTCCTGAGCAGCCAGTACGGGATAAGCAACCTGATGATAGGCGCCATATACGCATCGAACGGAGTAGCGGTTGCAGTGCTGCAGCTGCCCATGAACAGGCTCCTCCGCAGGATCGATGAGGTGTTGAGGATAGGCCTCGGCTCCGTTATATACGGCGTGGCCTTCTTCCTCTACTCTGTGTCGGGCAACATCTTCTTTCTCATAGGGAACACCGTGTTCCTGACCCTTGGGGAGAACACGATCTCACCTGTCATGAACTCCCTGGTATCGAGGATGGCACCCCCTGAGAGGAGGGGTGCTTATTTCGGCACACTGCAGTTCTTCAATGGCTTCATTTCCCCATTGGCACCCCTCATGGGCAGCGAGATGCTACAGTCAATAGGTGGCCACCACCACACCTTCTGGGGCATAATAATGGCCATCAACCTGTCGGTGGCCGCAGCGATACTCTCGGTGAGGAGGCTGAGGGGGGTGAGGGAACGCCTCTCTCTATGAGAGGCCGGTTATGTTTCCCTGCTCATCCACATCTATGCCCTCGGATGCTGGCACCTTTGGCAGGCCTGGCATCGTCATTATGTCTCCGAGCATGGGCACTATGAATCCTGCCCCTGCGGAGAGCGAGATGCTCGAGATCCTGACCTCGAATCCCCTTGGAGCGTTCAGAAGCGCTGGGTTATCGCTGAGCGAGTACTGCGTCTTTGCCATGCACACGTACGCATCTGACATGCCTGTGCTCTCCACCAGCCTCAGGTCTGAGAGGGCCCTCTCTGTGAACGTCACTCTGCCAGCTCCGTAGACCTTTGTGGCTATTGCCTCTATCTTCTCCCTCGGGTCCATGTTCCTGTCATAGGCCCTCCTAATGGTGTAGTCTCCCACCGACCTCAGCACCTCCTGTGCCAGTGCAATGCCCCCTTCGCCACCCTTTGCGTAGACATCGGACCGGGCGTGCCTCACGGAGTGGCTGTCGAGTATCTCCTCCAGGGCCTTCAGCTCCCTCTCTGTGTCAGTGGGGAAGAGGTTGATTGCCACCACCGGGTCTATGCCGAATGACCTCACTATCTCCACATGCCTCAGGAGGTTATCTGAGCCCCTGACAACAGCGTCCACGTCCTCCTTCTCAATGCTACCCGAGCCATGGTGCTTCAGCGCCCTTATGGTCGCTACAATAACGACTGCGTTGACGGAGAACTTCCCCTGCGCCTGGACTATGTCGAAGAACTTCTCGCCACCGAGCTCTGAGCCGAAGCCTGCCTCTGTGACAAGGTAGTCGAATGCGCTCAGCCCTATCAGGTCAGCGGTTATGCTTGACGTGCCGTGGGCGATGTTCCCGAAGGGCCCGGTGTGCACGAATGCCGGTGCGCCCTCCGTGGTCTGGACGATGTTCGGGTCCATGGCGTCCCTGAGGAGTGCGGCCATGGCACCCTGGGCCCTCAGGTCACTGGCCCTCACCACCTTCTTCCCCCTTGCATAGACCACAATCCTGCCCAGCCTCTCCTTCAGCTCCCCTATGGAAGTGGAGAGGCCGAGTATCGCCATGACCTCGGAGGCTGGCGTTATCACGAACCTGTCCGGCGCCATGACCCCGCTTGCCCTTTCCCCGACGCCCACTATTATGCTCCTCAGAGACCTGTCGTTCATGTCCACTGTCCTTGGGAACATTATGCCCTTGGGCTCCATGCCCAGTGGGTTCCCGTGGTACATGTGGTTGTTTATCAGTGCAGAGAGGAGGTTGTGTGCAGCGCTCACTGCCGGAAAGTCCCCGGTGAAGAGGAGGTTTATCCTGTCGCTGGGCTCAACCATGGACCTGCCCCCGCCAGTGGCACCGCCCTTGACGCCGAAGCACGGGCCAAGGGACGGTTCCCTTATGGCGCACGCCGCGTCCTTGCCCAGGCGCCTCAGGGCCTGTGTGAGGCCTATGGTCGTCGTTGTCTTTCCCTCGCCGGCCGGGGTGGGGTTGATGCCTGTGACCAGAATGAGCCTTCCCCTCTTCCTTCCCCTGTACCTGTGGTCGACCTTGCCCATGTACCTGCCGTATGGCTCGAAGTGCTCCCTGCCTATACCGCACTCCTCCACTATGTCCTCTATGGGCCGCAGTGTGCCGGATGGCATGCGTGAGTATATGCAATTAAGTAATTAAAAATTACAAAGACGGGAAATTCACAGGAACACAGGCTCCCTGTCCCTGACGAATGTCCCCCTCTGCAGGTCCAGGAGTGCCTCCTCTATCTGCTCCTGCGTGTTCATTACTATTGGCCCGTACCAGGCGATCTCCTCGTTCAGGGGCCTTCCCGCTATCATGATGAACCTCACCGGCTCCTCATCCGTCTCTATGCTGACCATGTCGTTTTCCCTGGACAGTATATATGCATGCCCAGGCACGAGCTCTGCATCGACCTCGGTGTAGGCCTTTCCGGAGATCAAGAACACGATTGTTGTGTAACCCTCGCCTATATAGTTAACAAACCTGCTCTCCTTCTGCATCGAAACGTCAAAGTACTTGGGGTCTATCCTCCTGTTCAGCTGGAGGGTGCCTTCAGCGTCGAGGTACTTCCCGGCTATGACCCTCACCGTTGAGCCGTAATCGTCCTTAACGACAGGTATCTCCTTCTTCGTCACTCCCCTGTAAACTGGCTTCTTCATCTTCTCGTCTGCAGGTATGTTTATCCAGAGCTGGAAGCCAGTGACGCTGTCCGGGTTGCCTGTAAGCGAGTCCTGGAACCTCGGGTTCCTCCTCTCCAGGCCGTGTGGCATCTCCTGGTGGAATATGCCGCTGCCCGCTGTCATCCACTGCACGTCACCCGGGTATATGGTGCCCTTGTTGCCCACGCTGTCCTCATGATCTGTCCTGCCGTCAAGCTGGTAAGTCACGGTCTCTATGCCCCTGTGCGGGTGCCAGGGGAACCCGTTGATGTAGTCTGCCGGGTTGTCAGAGCCGAAGCTGTCCATGAGAAGGAAGGGATCTGTTATGCTAACTGTCCTCTGGCTCCCGAATATCCTCCTGAGCCTCACACCGGCCCCATCCATCGTGGTTCTGCCGGTTATGTCGTACTGCACGAACTTTACCTTGCCGGATACCATATTTCAATATTTTTTGATAGTATTAAAGGATTATTACCCAAATATGTGTAGCAGATGCCTTCCAGCTACGAACGCGGCTCAGCTGCCCGGGACAGGCTCCTTCCCTGTGTTCCCTATCCTCATGAAGAGGAGGAAGAAGATCAGGCTGACGGATGCCTCGAGGGCCCCAAGCACAAGCCACATGGGCACGAACGAGTGGAACCTGTCAACTATGTACCCGGACATGGGCGGCCCGAAGACAGCACCGAGGTTTATGATGGTCAGGCTCAGGCCACTGAACACACCTACGCCATTCCTTGGACCAACCTCAGAAATGGAGGTGACGTATGCACCGTTCCACGAAACAGAGGTTGCACCAGCCAGGAAGGCGTAGGCCACGTCTGCGGGAAAAACCGGCGGGAGTGCCGGGAGTGCGAGCACCACCAGGCCTGCCAGGCCACCGATGGCCGATAGCAAAAGGCGCCTGTTTCCCCTGAAGAGCCTCTCGCTCAGCACCGCCCACAGGGATCTGCCCGCTATTGCACCCAAAAGCACGACCGAAAGGCTCAGCTCTGCCAGTTCGAGCGCCAGGCCCCTGCCGTGGAGGAATATCACATAGTAGGCAAGGAGCGTCTGCTGCACCCATGCGTAGAACATGGCGGTTATGCTCACCATCAGCAGCACCCTGTGCCTCAGGGCCGACAGGATAAGGCTCCTGAACGGCTCCCTCCTGCCCTTCCTCCCCATGGCATGCGAGTTGGCCAGCATCACTATTGTGGCTATGCACAGGGACGCCATGACAACGTAGTTGATCCTGAAGCCAAGGGCCAGTGCCAGCGGAGGGAACACAATCGCGCCTATGAAGCCGCTTATCGGCACGCCTATCTGCTTCAGGCCCAGCAGCTTGGCGTGGTGAGGGTAGTATGCGTCCATTATGGCCCTGTTGGTTGAGGGCGTGACCATACCGTAAGAGAGACCTATCAGCAGGTAGGAGACCAGGAGTAGGGTGAATCCCCTGGTAAGTGCTGTCATGGCCATGGCCACCGTCATCAGGGACATAGAGAAGAGCAGCGTTGCCCTGGGACCGGCAGTGTCCACCAGGTAGCCAGATGGAATCGCAGCCGCTGAAACCCCCAGGAAGGTGAAGCTCGGGACAAGGCCCACCTGCTCCTGTGTCAGGTCGTATGCCGACTTGAAAAATGCGTCCAGTGGGGAGAAGGAGGTGTTTGCCAGGCTCCCGGCCACCTGGGCGGTCAGCGTGACGCCGAAAAGGAGAAGGGATACCCTACCTGCCCGTGACACAGCATGGCATCTCAGCCCTCTCCTTTACCTTTTTCACAACTGTAAAAATGTTGTTGTTCCCATGCGTAATTCACTGTGCTATCTCCTCCACCATCTTCCTGGTGGTCCTGGGCCCGAGGATCAGGAGGTCTGCGACAACAATTGCAACGAGGAACCATATGAACTCGAAGACCGCCAGGTTACCGTGCGGCTTTATGAAGGCCGCGATCAGGAGGACGAGGATCGATGTGGAAACCCTGCTCAGCGCATAGACGAAGCCTGACGCGGTTGTCCTCACCCTGGTCGGGAACACCTCTGCGTTGTACTGGTGGAGGAAGTTGCTGAAGTTCCAGAGGGCGAATGACGTGAGGAAGCCGAAGACCACTGCCTGCAGCAGGGTGTGGACTATAACGAAGAGTGTGCCGAACGCGCCCCCAAGTATGGCAGACGCTATTATGCCCATCTTCCTCTCGACCCTGTCTATTATGAATATGTTGAATATGCTGCCAACAACGAAGCCGGAGAAGATTATGGAAGCAAAGCCCAGTGGGTCACTCTTCGGGAACGATACGGATATTATGCCCGGCGCGAAGGTTACGAAGCCGTAGAATATGCCTGACTGGAAGAACTGGAATATGGCCATCATGAGGGTTGTGCGCCTCACGTCTGGAGCAAAAATGTCAGCAAACCTCGAAGGCTTCTCCACAATGTTTGTCTTTGATGACAGGGGAGGGAGTTCCTTCAGGTTCAGTTCCCTCTTCACTCTGTCCTCTATCTGCCTCATTATGGCGTCTGCCTCCTTGTAGCGCCCGTGGACCTCGAGCCACCTCGGCGACTCCGTAAGCCTTAGCCTCACTGCCCAGACAGCAAACCCCGCCACGCCCATGATCCACAGCGGTATCCTGAAGGAGTAGTAGCCCAGATGTGATGTGAGCGAGGTGATGTAAACGATGAGTGGTGCTGCCGTCACGGCTATGGTATAGATAAGGGCCAGCCTGGCACCCCTCTGCTTCCCCCTGAACACCTCCGTGCCATAGCTGTCCACCAGCGGGAACTCGCCCCCAACCCCAATGCCGCCTATGAAGACGAACAATGCAACAAGCTGCCACAGAGGCATGAAGCCGGCGATGAGCATGCCGGTGCCGAAGAGCAGCTGGTTGTACAGGAACACGGCCTTACGACCCCTGGCATCGGCCAGCCTACCGAAGAATATTGAGCCAACGAACTCACCTAGGAAGAAAGGCACAGGCAGTGCATAGGTCGAGTACACCCCCTTCAGGGAGAAATAGGCTGCCACGAGGCTCAGTATGGCTCCGTTTCCCAGAAGCATGAGGCTCTCTGCCCACTCCCCACTGGTTAGCATCAGGAGGAAGTTTCTGTGGAACTTACTGAAGGGTAATCTCTCCAGTCTGTCCGCAATGCTCCCCTCATACCCTTTATTCTCTTCCATCCATGGTTGTAGGTGGTGGGTGTATATAATTGGACATTATAACTAATTAAAAAGAAAATGTCCTTGCAGTATCGTATTCAGGTGAACCTTTCCACAATGGCCCTAACGATCTTGCCCTCCGCCCTCCTCAGGTGGTAGAGTGCGGTCACCTTTGATATGTTGAACATGGAGCCTATGCTGTCAGCGTCCAGTTCCCTTGGCCAGCTGTAGAATCCGTGCAGGTAAGCGCTCTTCATAATCCTCCACTCCGTCTCGGTGAGGCCGAGGGCGTAAGGGGTGAAGCCCCTGAGTGTCATGAGTTCGAGAGCTTCGTGCGCACTGCACCTCTGGTACGTGTATGCCTCTATGTCATTCAGCCTCTCAACGCTTGACATTATGCCTTCTGCGTCCCCCCTGGAACTGACTATTACCCTGAACCTCTCGGTTCCGCCTGTGGCGATGACCGGGAACACCAGTGTGCCCCCGCCCAGTATTATGGCATCCATGACACCGTGGCCCTTTTTCCTGCCGGTTATCAGGGTGGCCTTTCTGTCTGCCTCTATCCTGAACTTCGTGAAGTCGCTGGACAGGGCCTTCCTTATCTCCCCAAGATCCCTGGAGAGCGTCAGGGCCGCAACAGAGTTCACCGACGGCTCCATGCGGAAGACGTCCAGTATGAACAGGGAGGCATCGGTCCTGGTTGCAACGGCGGATAGCCCGCAGCTGCTCCTGACCGTGAAGTCCAGAAGATACATGTTAGGATATCAGTGTGTATTTGCTATTAAACATTTCCAGCCCTGCTCTTCCCCTCACCCATCATGCCGTTGCCCTCACCCAGGGCAGGTGCCCTCCCTGGCCGGGAACCGCCTATGGGTATTCCGGGGACAAGGATGCTCCTGCCCCCGTACTCCACCTCGACCATCTTTGACCTCGCGTGCTCGTCAACGAGCAGGTCCCAGGGCCTCCTGAGCTCCGCAAAGCCGACGTTTGCCCTGGCCAGCCTTGAGGACAGTTCACTGGACGGCATTGATGCCACTATCTCGGAGATCCTGGGTATCAGCTCACCCCTTAGCCTGTGCCTCATGGCGTTTGTCTTGTATTCTTCCCTGTCGAGTTCCGGCGCTACCTCCCTGCAGAATGCCTTCCACTGTTCGTCGGTGGTCACAGCCACGAAGACATCCACCCCGTCCGATGTCCTGAAGAAATCGTACACGCCCCAGGAAAATCCCACCTCGTTTAACGGTGGCACTTCCCTTCCTGTGACCTGGTACGTGGCGATGTGCTGCCCCACAAAGAACATGGCCGTCTCGAAGAGTGCCGATTCAACGAACTTTCCCTCACCAGTCCTCTCCCTCTCCATGAGGGCTGCAAGGACTCCTATCACACCGAAAAGTGCTGCACCCATGTCAACGAGCGAAGCGCCCACACGGAGCGGCCTACCGTTCAGGCCGGTCATGTACGCGAGGCCGCTGTGTACCTCTATGGGGAAGTCCAGCGACTTCCTGGCCTCGTACGGGCCCGAGCCGTAACCCTTGATCGATAGGTATATGATCCGGGGGTTCACCTCCCTGAGCTTCCTGTAGCCTAGTCCCAGGGCATCCATGGCACCTGGCCCAAGGTTGTCGATCACCACATCGGAGCCCCTCACCAGTTCCAGGAACTCATCCCTACCAGATGCCTGCCTCAGGTCTATCTCCACGCTCCTCTTGTTCCTGTTGAAGAACGGGAAGGTGCCTGCGCTGGAACCCTCTAGCTCCCTTGCGATGTCTCCCCTGCCTGGCCTCTCCACCTTTATGACCTCAAAGCCCAGGTCAGAGAATATGAGCCCTGCTGTTGGCCCGGCGACTATGTGGCCTATCTCAATGACCCTTACCAATGACATCACCCGCGATCCTTACAACATCATCCACTTTCAGGCACACGCCCCTCCTGGCAGACTCGTCCTTCACCCTTGCCAGGACCTCCCTTATCTCAGCCTCGGACGCACCGATGCCCCTCGATGCCAGTATTTGCTCCACCATTGCCCTTCCGGCATATACGTTGATGCTGAATTCCGACGCCCTGAAGACCCCACTGAAGGCAGCGTGGGTGCCGGCAGTGTGCTTCTGGGCATTTGCGCCGAAGAATGGCAGGTTGTCGAAGAGGAACGTCTCTCCTACCTTGCTGACCAGTATGGACGCAAGGTACCTGTAGGCCTCTGCCAGGGCATCCATGTCCAGGCCATCGCTGCCCAGTGCCCTGGTGGCGAAGTCAGAGACCGCTGCAAGATCCGCTATGCCGTTCCTCTCCCCTATGCCCATAATGGTGCAGTCAGCCCTCTGGGCGCCACTCTCCAGGCCGGCCAGAGTGTTGGCAACCGCAAGCCCCCTGTCGTTGTGGCAGTGCACCTCCACAGAGGCCCCGACACTGGAGGCAACCGCAGAGACCACTTCCCTCATCCTGCCTGGTGTGGCCTGGCCGAGTGTGTCCGGAAGCTGTATGATGTCTACACCAAGCGAGTCCAGGCGCTTCGAAATCTCGACTATCCTCTCCAGGCTCCACTCACTCACGTTGACCACGGCAACGGCAACGGGCCGCCCTGTGGACCTGGCGTAGCGCACCGCCTCCATGGCCCTGTCCAGGTGGCCGAGGTCGAAGGGCAGGTGCATCGCGATGCCCGCGCCTGTCCTGAATACCGTTTCTGCGTCCTGAACGGTCGTCCTCCCAAGGCCGAATACCTCCCTGAACAGCCGCATCTCAACGACCCTTTCAGTGAACTCGGCCTCAGAGGGGTGGGCAGGGGGGTAGGCAACTATTGCAGACCGCACCCCTGCTCTTGATATCAGGCCTGCCAGCCTTAACCTCTCCTCCCTGCTGTACGCAAGGCCAGGGGCCTGCATGCCCTCCCTCAGTGTATCGTCAACAATCATGATGGTGAAAGCGGTGAACGCGTATTCAAAGAATACTCTAACCTATTAGCACCATGCCTGCAAAAAATGAATAAGGTAAGTGCAGATCATTGAATGAGGACGCAGAGATGTCGGCAATAGTTGCATCCGGCATGACCAGGTTCGGGAAGAGGAAGGAGGACCTCCTGTCCCTGGGGGGCGAATCTGCCCTCCCTATACTCAGGAAGTACAGGAGTGATATCGATTTCCTCCTTGTATCGAACTCCTACTCTGGTGAATTCAACTCAATTTCAGGCATCAACACGCTGCTCGCCACCTACCTGAGCCTTGACGGCGTCCCTTCCCTGCGTGTGGACAACACCAGTGGCAGCGGTGGCACAGCAATCTTCCTCGCTGACATGCTCATCAAGTCAGGCCAGGCCCGGGCGGTGCTTGTTACCGGCCTGGAGAAGATGTCCACCATGGACACAAGGCACGTGACATCAGTCATTGCGTCACTCCTGCCAGAGGAGGAGAGGCGGCAGGGGCCGTCCCTGCCATCGCTGGCCGCACTGCTGGCCCAGCTATACATGAGGCGGTACGGCGCCAGCAGGGAGAGCCTGGCACAGGTTTCAGTGAAGAACCATAGGAACGGTGCAGCCAACCCTTATGCGCACATACAGAAGGAGGTTACACTGGAGGAGGTCATGCAGTCCCCAGTGGTTGCGGAGCCACTGAGGCAGTACGAGTTCAGCCCCATAAGCGACGGGGCAGCATCGGTGCTGGTGGTGGGCGACGGGGATGCGGAGAGCTTCACAGACAGGCCAGTTTACATAAAGGCGGTATCTCTGGCCAGCGACAGTGCATCCGTCACGGCGAGGGGAGACCTCATGGGCCTGGAAGCGGTGAGGAGGGCCGGGAGGAACGCAATGAGGCTCTCAGGAATATCCAAGCCGGATTTCGCAGAGCTCCACGACATGGCCACTGTGCTTGAACTTGTCCAGATGGAGAGCCTGGGGCTCTGCGAGCCAGGGGAGGCATGGAAGATGGTGCTGGAGGGCGAGACCGAGGTGGGGGGGAGCATGCCTGTGAACACCAGCGGGGGCCTCAATTCAAAGGGCCATCCGATAGGTGCCAGTGGCGTGGCGCAGGTCGTGGAGGCCTTCTCTCAGATAAGGAAAGAATGCGGTGGTAGGCAGGTCAAGGACGCAAGGACTGGCCTCTGCCTGAGCATGTCCGGGTTCGGGAACAGTGCGGCTGTCACGGTGCTGGGTGATGAGCCATGATGGTGAGCGAATGTGCCAGGTGCAGGGCACGCTGGTTTGTGAGGCGCCTCATGTGCCCGAAGTGCGGGTCTGAGGAAATCCGTGCAGTGGAAGTCCAGGGTGAAGAGGAGGCCTCAACGAGGCTCCTCGTCACTCCCGCTGGGTTACCTGAAAGCTACAGGGTGAGGCTGGTGAGGGCAGACAACTGTTTCTACCTGGAAATGCTGAATGAGTGATCCCTGTCGGTACCAGGGCCTGGGTTTCACGGAACACAGGAACTTTTTTATCGTCAAAGCACTGTTAAACACTGGCATCCGATACGCGGTACATGCGGAGCAAGGGTGGGGCCGCAGGCGAATCCGGCACGTGGTCATGGTCGACCTGCGGTAAATGGCCAGTGCAGGCCCCCGTTTGGGCCTCAGGGCCTTTGTCTCCCTGCCTGCACACCCTGCTTTCGCTGTGCCCTGGTTCAGTGGTGATGGGGTGATCGAGTGCAGTCCTCACTTGGTGGTATAAGGGTGGTAGACTTCACGGTGGCCATGGCGGGGCCCTACTGCACCATGATGCTGGGTGACCTAGGTGCTGAGGTAATAAAGGTCGAGCCTCCGCAGGGAGATGTGACCAGGTCCTGGGCGCCCCCGTATATAGCCGGTCAGTCCGCTTACTTCCTGAGCGTGAACAGGAACAAGAGGAGCATATCTGTGGACCTGAAGGACGAATCGAACAGGGAGAGGGTAAGGAAGCTCATAGCATCGTCCGACGTCGTGGTGGAGAACTTCAAGCCGGGAGTTATGAGGAAACTGGGCCTTGACTACGAGAGCGTCAGGCAGCTGAACGAAAGGATCATATACTGCAGCATTTCCGGCTTCGGGCAGACAGGCCCCAGGGCGGAGCAGCCGGGGTTCGACCTCACGATATTGGCAATGAGCGGACTGATGAGCATAACAGGTGAGCCCGAGAGGCCACCGGTCAAGTTCGGCGTTCCGATCGCGGACATAGTCTCTGGATTGCATGCTGCAATAGCCATAGTGGCAGCAATCAGGCACAGGGACAGGACAGGGGAAGGCCAGTACATTGACATGTCCATGCTCGAAGCCAACATGTCTGTGCTGACACACCAGGCCTTCAGCTACTTCGCAACAGGCAGGGACCCGGAAAAGCATGGCTCTGCCCACTCCAGCATAGCACCCTACCAGGTCTTCAGGGCCTCTGACGGGTACATCGCAGTTGCTGTGGGAAGCGAGAAGCAGTGGTCATCGTTCTGCAGGGCAATCGGGAGGGAAGACCTTGAGAGGGATGAGAGGTTCAGGACAAACCCTGACAGGGTGAGGCACAGGGAGGAACTTGTGGCAGAGCTTGAAAGGGTCTTTATCACCAGGGACAGGCAGTACTGGGTGTCAGCACTCATGGCTGCGTCTGTACCAGCTGCCCCTGTACTCAACGTTTCAGAGGCAATGCATGACGAGCAGGTCAAGGCGAGAGAAGTGGTTGGTGAAATCGACGCAGGTTATGGCAGGGTACCCGTTATATCCTCACCGTTCAGGATGTCAAAGACACCCGGGACTGTTAGGCTCCCTCCTCCCCTGCTGGGCCAGGATAACGAGCTGCTGGAGGAAGTGCAATGATGGAGAGGAGTAGCCTGGGCAGGGACGTTCTAATGATATCGTTCTCTGCCTTCTTTGCAGACCTCGGTTATCAGGCCGTTATAGCGGGGTATCCCCTCTACCTAACCGTTGCCCTGGGCGCCCCCGTTTTCGTTTATGGGATCGCAGAGGCCCTCAACTACGGTGTGGGCTCACTCTTCTCCTACATAGGTGGCAGGATCTCGGACAGGTTCGGCAGGAAGAGAGTCGCTATTGTGGGGAACAGCTTGATACCCATTCTCTCTTTCACAGGCCTTGTCAGGTCAGTACCCGGCGCAGTGGCGACATTTGCATCCGGCTGGTGGTCCAGGAACTTCAGGTCCCCTGCGAGGAGGGCACTCCTGGCCTCGGCGGCTGGGCCAGAGGACCGATCGAGGGCCTTCGCCTTCCTCCACTCCCTCGACGTTGGTGGAGGCATGATCGCAACGGTTCTGGTAATACTCCTGCTCCTCATCCGCCTGCCGCTCTATGAGATCTTCCTCTTCACTGTGCCACCGCTTGTCATATCGACCCTCCTCCTGGTGCCTGTCAGGGACAGCGGCAGACAGGCAGAGGGGGCCGGCTCGCAGGGCAAATACGTGATGAGCCGCGCAGCCTTCTTTTCAGTACTTGCCGGCACTGCACTGTTCGGGTTCAGCTACTACAGTGCGGGCTTCACGATCATCGTGTCGGAGCGCATCTCAGGCAGCGAGGAACTGGGTGTGCTCTCCTACACGATCCTGATGGCAGCCTCATCACTCACGGGCTTTGCCCTGAGCAGGTTCCGCCTCAGGAAGGACCTCTTTCTCCTCTCCCTCCCAGGTTACCTCCTGGCGGGCATCTCATCACTGGGCATATCGGCCTCCATAGTCTTCGGCGCAGGCCTGCCTGGTGTCTACACAGCCGTTGCCCTCCTTGGTGTATCCCTCGGTTTCGTTGAGACGCTCGAGCCCACCATAATTTCGAGGGCAGTCTCAGCATCTGGCACTGGGCGTGGTATGGGCTCTCTCTCCGGCATGAGGAGCGTTGGGCTCTTCCTCTCGAACCTCGCGATGGGAACGCTGTTCAGCGTGCAGCCATACTATGCATTCTACTATGCCACCGCAGTCTCCACCGCAGCGGCCATACTGGTCATGTGCGGCAGCATTCTCGAGAACAGGTGGAAAAATAATGGCGCCCCGGCAACTGTGAACTGACCGGGGGGCCCTTCCCTTCAGTGCACACTCAGTCTGCGTTGCCGTGCTCGAAGTACTCCTCAAGGCCGGCTGTGCCCCTTTTCCTCCTCAGCGCTATCCTTATGGCTGTCTCGGCGTCCATGCCGTACTCCATCAGGGACTCAAAGGTCTCGTCCTCTATCTCCACCCTCTTCATTGAGTGACTGAGTTTGTCATTGTATTAATAATTTGCTGAAGTCTGCATCGCTTATTGACGGATCAAATCACCATATGCTCCCTCGGAACACGCCTCTCCTCCACCCCCAGGTCACTTACCCTGACCCTCTCTCCGTTGTAGAGTTCCGCAAACTCTTTCCCGCCAAGGAGTGCAGAGACGATCCTGCCCGCCGCGTCCCCCTTCATGATGCCGCTTCCGCTGGTGCCTGTGGCCACGATCACGTTCAGATCCCTGAAGATGTAGTGTGTCCTGTCGATGGTGTTGTAGGCGTAGTGGCCAGCCCACATTGAGGTAACGCGGGCCGATGACAGTATGGGGAGGTATGAGCGTGCAACGGGGAAAACGCTCTTCTCATAAAACTCAGGCTCTGGCTGCGGATCCTCTGTGAAAGAAAAGTCCCTGCCGTACTCGTCAGCCACAGAGATCCACAGTGACCTGCTCCTGGGCTCCGGCCTCATGTACACCCTGTGGCTGGGCAGGACGACGAAGGGCACAGTGTCAGCGCCTTCAACCATGGGGTGCTCCACGAACCTCCCGATCTCCGGGCCAGAGACCTGGAAGACCTGCCTCTTCTTTGGCCTAATATGGCTATCTATGCCTGTTGGGTCAAGGAGTGCGGTTGTCCAGACGTCGGTGCAGAGCACGTAGGTGTCCGCAGAGACCTCCCCGGAGCTCGTCTGGAGGCTCCTCACGGTCTTTTCCTGCCACAGGAAGGGCTCTCCGGGATAGTTGAGTGGCTTCACCGGTTCAAGGGCAACCCTCTTCACCTCAGTCCCGTACATTGCCTCCACACCCATCTCCCTTATCTGTCTGTCGTAGAACCCGCAGAGCTTGTCCGGCTCTATGATTCCGCAGTTCAGGCCCAGGAGCCCACCTTCAATGTCCGAGAGGCCCATGAGCTCAGCCTCCGACCTCTCAGGCCTGAGTCTGAACCCCATCTCCTCGATCTCATGCTTGTCCACAAACCTTGACCTGCTCTTTGCCGCTGCCTCCCTCGTATACCCAGAATCCAAGGCACCGCTCCCGAGTAGGAAGAGGTAGCCGGTGAACTTCATGCCTATGTCGTGGTGCAGGTCTTCCTGCACGTGCCTGTAGAAGGAGATGGAGGACGAGGCGAGCTTCCTGTTCATCTCGGATGAGAAGACGTCCCTGAAGCCTGCCGCACTCCTCCCTGTGTTCCCCTGGGCGAAAGTGCTCTTCCTCTCCAGAAGTGCAACCCTCATGTCCGGGTTCTCCCTCTTGATATGGTAGGCCGAGGAGAGGCCAGTTATCCCGGCGCCGACCACCACAACGTCGAACTTTTCCATGCCGCTTTATATTGAAACACAAATTAATTTGTTTCACTCCGCGGGATATGAAGAAACTGGATAACAGCTCCAGTCTCCGTGCACCGACTGAAAGAGAATGGGCGCTCCATTGGCCGGGCATTCAGGGGGAAGGCCCCTCCATGGGGCCGTCCAGGCACCCGGCCAGAACCACTAGCCTGTTACCTTGATGTCCACGGTCCTCCAGTCAGTATTAGAGGCGTGCTTCCCGCGCTTCTTCTGGAGGTAGTTGTATGCGCTCAGTGCAGCCGTGGCACCCTGTCCGGCGGATATGACCACCTGCTTGTACGGCATCTGCGTTATGTCGCCTGCCGCAAACACACCCTTCCTGGACGTCTGGCCGAGGCTGTCCACTATTATCTCGCCTTCATCATTCATTTCCACGAAGCCCTCCAGGAACTTGCTCCTGGTGACGTACCCCATCTCCACGAAGACTGCCTCGCCCTCTATCCTCTCCTCCTTCCCCCCGCAGACTGCAGTGACACCCCTCACTGTGGCATCACCCTCTATGCTCCTGACCTCGCACCCTGTCCTGAAGCGGACATTGTTCCTGGACTTGAGGGCCTGGAGCAGCTCCGGGTCGCCCCGCACTGTGTTCGGCCTCTGCACCACGGTCACGCCAGAAGCGACGCCTGAGAGGTACAGGGCTGCCTGCAGCGCGTGGTCCCCGTGGCCCACGAGTATCACTTCCTTCCCCCTGTACAGGGGTCCATCACAGACAGCACAGTAGGACACTCCACGCCCCTTCAGCTCGCTCTCACCCGGCACGTTCAGGTCCCTGGGTGTCTTGCCGAAGGCCAGTATAAGGGCCTCAGCCTCGAAGGACGCCGTGGTAGTCTTAACCGTGAACCTGTCCTCGCCACTGACGGAGACGACCTCGTCGTAGAAGAACTCTGTGCCGTAGAGGCTGGCCTGCTCCTGGAAGATGGACATGAGTTCGAAGCCGCCTATGCTCTTGAAGCCGGGGTAGTTCTGTATCTCCGTTGTGAGGAGGGCCTGCCCTCCGATGTCCTTGGTTATCACCAGGGTCTTGAGCCCCTGCCTTGCCATGTAGAGGGCAGCCGTGAGGCCAGCGGCAGCTCCACCGACCACGATCACGTCGTATTTGCTCTCCATCAATCTACCTCAGTTCAGGACGAAATTCCTCTTTATCTTGGTCTCCAGGAAGGCCCTGGGCACAGCCCCTATCACCGCGTCCACCGGCTTGCCGTTTGCGAAGAACATGATTGTGGGTATGCTCCTTATCATGAACCTCGAGGCAACCATGGGGTTATCGTCCACATTCACCTTTGCGAAGTCGATCTTGCCGGCGTAGTCCTTCGCAAGCTGCTCCACTATGGGCGAAACCATCCTGCACGGGGCACACCAGGGTGCCCAGAAATCTACGACGACATACCTCTTTGAGGACACAAAGCTGTCGAAATCGCTGTCCGTAAGCGGAACAGGCTCAGTGTTCACAACTCTCACCTCCATACTAGGCTCTCTGCCCTGGGACATGAACTGCCTCAGCATGCGTTCCCTTATCCTCTGCAGTTCCTCATCATCAGAGGGCATCTTTACCAGACCTGGATTTTGAGCTGGCTTATATTTTTTGTTATTGCAAATGACATGCAATACCGTTTAATATGCATTTTACATTACCTCAAGCATGGAGATGCCCACATCACTCCTGGACAGGAGTGCCAGCTGCTCTGACTTCCTCTCCTGCCTCTTCGCACTCAACGCAACTGACGTGTCCGTACTGTTCTCACTTTCGTCCGCAAAGAAGGCGACGCTGGACAGCATAGCGGAGATCACAGGGAGGGACAGGACCACGGTCTTCAGGAGCCTTGAGAGGCTGATAAGCGCCGGCTTCGTGACAAAGACCTCCTCAGTGGTGGACGGCGGGGGCACCAGGAACCTTTACTCGGTCGTTTCGGAGGAAACGCTCATGGAGACGATAAGGTCCAGGGCTAGGGCTGCGGTGGATAACATACTGGAAGCGGAGAAGAGGGCGGAGGAGGAGCTCCGCCGGCACCTCTACCAGTAGCCTGGATGGGCCCTGCAATTCTGGCTTGCATGCCTGGCCACAGTACACGGGCGGCCCGGGCCCTGCATCAACTGTCGCCGGTTACGCCCATTTTCCTCAGGAGGACGTATGCTGCTGCCAGGTCTTCCAGGCCTATCCCCATGCTCTTGAACACCACCCTATCCTTCCTGTACGCTTCAGGTTTCACCATGAAGTCCTTCAGCTCAATGAGCCTCTCCCTGCCGTGTTTCCTGACGTAGTCTATCACCTCGCCGCTCTCAAGCAGCGCCTGCTCAAGGTGCTCCACCACTATGAGCTCGCTGCCCTCCAGCACGTCAGGCGCAGCCTCCCTCCTGTTAGGCAGGTTACCTCCTGCGAGGTTGACTATGTACCTGTCAGGGAGGTCACCGCGGCTGAATATGGCCTCGTTTGAATCGGTGATGCTGTTCACTATATCAGTATCCCTCAGGGCCCTGTGCACGTCGCTGAATGGCTCTATGCCGAGGCCCGTCACCTTTGACATCCTCTCTGCAAACTTCCTGGCGTTCTCAGGGTGCCTAGAGTAGACCCTGACCTCCTCGAACTGGAATACGGAGCACATAGCTGTGAGCTGCGTCTCTGCCTGGAAGCCGGAACCTATGACTGTGAACACCTTGGGTTTCCACGTGATCGCCTCCCTGGTGAACATGGCCGGGAGTGCTCCCGTCCTGACCTGGCCGAGCCTGTTCGCCTCTATCACAGCCATCAGTTCCATCGAATCAGTGTCGAATACGAGCACAACGAACCTGGCGCCCCCCTTGCCCGCTATATACGTCTTCAGGCCAGCCATGTGCCTGTCCGCGTACAGGGCCGGCATGGTGTTCAGCACCATGCCGTCACCGAAAATCCTATCCCTCGGGCTGCTCTTTGACCTCCCTGAACCGTACGAAAGGAATGCGTTCCTCAGTTCCTCGATGACATCCTTCACACTCAGGTTCCTGTCCACTTCCTCCTCTGTTATATAATGCATAGAACCATATTGCAAATAATACAATAAAGGTTGGATCGCGGCAACCAAGGTAAAAGTAAATGTAACATGCGGGGATGTTCAGCCATGTCCAGAAAGCCATCCATTGAACTGCAGAAGCTCAGAAAATACGTGATGGCCAACTCATCTTACAGCCTGGAGGAAAAGGGTAGGGAAATAGTGCTGAGGTTCGTGCCAAACTCCCCTGAGCAGATGGCGCACTTTCCAGAGGGCCAGCCGGTCGAGCACCTTATGTTCGGGTATGTGGAGGGCGGAAGGGTGTTCTTCTACAGGTTCACCACAATAAGCAGCTTCGGAGAGACAACAACCGAGCTGGACGGAGAGGACGACCCTGTCATGGAATGGCTCAAGTACATCTGATCCGCAGGCAGGATACTGCAGTGTTTGGAATCCTTCAGTAGAAAGGTGCATGGTCGCACGCCACGCAGGTGGGATATGGGTCTGCCCCTCCTCACCACTGCCAGGGCTGATACCGCCTTTCCGGAAGCCTTATTCTGGTGAACCCTGGAGATATCACACCGGTGTGGGCATGGTCAGGCAGGATTGTTGGCAGGGGAAGCCCGCATCAGAGTATTGCACCGAACAGGAGGGGCAGTATCACCGTGGCATCGCCGTAGACGTTCACGAACTCCGCGTCCTCTCTGACCTTCTTCCATGAAATTGCCTCCTCCAGCTTGGCGCCAGAGAGCGAGCCGTCGTACTCCTGCGCCGTGGTTATGTAAACCGCATAGTCAAGGCCACCCCTGAACTGGTTCCACCAGATGGTGTGATGCTTTGATATGCCCCCACCGATCATGATCGCTCCCGTCTTCTTCGCCTCGAACACTATGTCCGAAAGCTTGTGCTCGTCCTCAAGCAGGTTGATCTTGAAGTCCCTGTGCATCTCGTAGAAGCTCCACATCTGTGAACCGACCGACCCGTCTGTCATCCCGGGCACAAACACAGGTATACCGTTCTTCGCGGCGTTGTAGAGGATTGAGGAGTCGCTCCCGAGCCTCAGACCGATCTCCTTCACTATCTCGTATCCCGCCCACTCCTTCTTCCTGCTGTAGAGTTCATCGAGGAGGGGCATCATGAAGGCCTCTATGGCCTTTCCGTAACTCTCGTCAGGTATGAACACGCTGCCGAGCCTGTTTATCCCCAGGTCCCTGAGCTTCCTATCACTGAACTCAAACGCACCGCAGTAGTAGTTGCTCACCGTCCTCGCTATGTCGTGGTCAAGGGTGCCGTTGGTCGTTATTATGACGTCCACAAGCCCCCTCTTCACCACCTCGTTAATGATCCCCCTGGTACCTGTGGATATGATGTCGGCAGGAAAGGAGAGGAATGTGGTGTTCTCCTCATCCACCATCTTCCTGATTATGGAGTAGGCGGTGTATATCTTCGAAGAGGTGAAGCCCCCGCTCCTGGCGAAGCTCTCCATAAGCTGCCCTATCGTGGTATCCCTCGATGCCTTTATGTCCACAACTGTATCCCTGAGAAGCTGGTCTCTCTGCATGGAATGAAATAGACCGGCATTATAAAGAAGTTAACTGGCGCAGCAGGGTAGCCGGCCGATATGTGGAGTTAAAATTGAGTGTGCAGGTCTTGGCCCCTGGCCTCACCTTGCAGACGCGGCTATCCTCTCAACCTCTTCCTTCCTGCTTATTGCGAAGGAACTCGTGTCGTTCCTGGCAGCCGCCATGATCTCGTCGGCCAGGCACTGAGCTATCGGCTTCTTGCTCTTGAACGAAGCGCTTGTTGCGCCTATTGCGATGTTCCTGAGGGCCACGTCCAGCCTCCTGGACGGAGACACGTCCACGGCCTTCGGCACGGCTATGCCACCGTACTTCAGCCTTGTGACCTCTTCCCTGGGTGCGGCGTTCTCTATTGCGTTCACAAGGACCTGGACAGGGTTCTGCTTGGTCCTGCTCTCAATGATCTGGAAAGCCTCGTGTAGCACCCTGTACGCGCTGTACTTCTTGCCTGTCCACTTGCCTGTGCGCATCAGTTTGTTCAGGAGCCGCTCAACAGTGTTTATGTTCCTCTTTCCCGCGGAGTAGCTGGAGTACCTGCCCCCGGTGTGCAGGTTCAGGTTGCTGGTCAGGTTGATGTACTTCACCAGGCCCGGGTCATGCACTTGCACGTCTGTAACTGTGTACTGATTGAAGAGTTTCTGCTCCATCTTCACCTCACCGTCTTCTCCTTCCTTCCCTTCACCAGCTCCTTGAGGGAAATTCCGTTGACCTTCACGACCTTATACCTCACACCCGGTATATCTCCCTTGCTTCTCCCCTTCCTGCCGCCTATGCCCTCCACAACGACCTCATCGTGTTCGTCTATGTAGTTTATGGCCCCATCACCTGGCGCGAAGGCCGTTATCTGCCTACCATTCTTTATGAGCTGGAGCTTCACGCACTTCCTGATGGCAGAGTTGGGCTGCTTCGCTTCGATTCCGATCTTCTCTATCACTATTCCCTTGGCCTGGGGTGCCCCCTCAAGCGGGTCGCTCTTTTCCTTCAGCCTGAGCACCCTCCTCTTGTACTTCGCCTTGGACCACCTGAACTTCTTCCTCTGCGCGAGCAGCTTTCCTCCAGCATTCTCACCGTTCGCCAACTTTTCCCCACCCTTTCAACAGGCTTTGACAGTGAAACACCACACCACAGCATGTGGTGCTGACTCCTTACCGATAGCAGGACTCTATATTAATCTTTTAACTCTCCAGATACGGGAGGACCGAGAAGCGGGATCTGCGTCCAAAGTGGCACCCATGAAAGAGTGCATTCCAGGCCCAGGGAGGGGCCTGGGGGATCAGGGGGATTGCCAGAGAGCCAGGCCTATGGGCAATGGGGGCAACAGGACTGTGGGGGTGTCCCCACCCCATGGGCCATGGGCACATGGGCCGCTTCCTCGCCTGGACACGTGACCGGGGATGATCGCACACACTCCATTTGTAATAATGGAGGATTGGCTGTTAAAAATTACAGAACTACTTAATTATTGACTTAATTGCATAATTTATGTCAATTAGTGTAGTAATTTTTAAGTCGTGACGCAGATTTGACCCCCATGGCTCAGAAAGTCCTCCTGCTCTACTCTGGAGGCCTGGACACGTCTGTGATGATAAGGTGGATCAAGGAGAACCTCGGTTATGACGTGGTGACCCTAACGCTCGATGTGGGGCAGGACAGCAACGATCTGGATGCAATAGCGCAGAAGGCCGTGAAGATTGGGGCGGTGGATACGATAACGAAGGACGTGAAGGAAGAGTTCGTCAGGAACTACGCCTTCAAGGACGTCAAGGCCGATGGCCTGTACCAGGGGACATACCCGCTCTCAACAGCGGTGGCCAGGCCGCTCATGGCGTCTGTGGCCGTGGAGGTCGCACATGACACCGGCTGTTCGATAATAGCACACGGGTGCACAGGCAAGGGCAACGACCAGGTGCGCTTCGACCTTGCAATAAGGTCCCTGGACAGCACCTTAAAGGTGATAGCACCGGTCAGGGACTGGAACATGAACCGTGACCAGGAGGCAGAGTATGCCAGGAAACACGGTATACCGGTGAAGAACGGAGGTAAATACTCCACAGACGAAAACCTCTGGGGCCGCTCCGTGGAAGGCTCTGACCTCGAGGACCCGTCTATGCCTGTACCCGAGGATGCCTACCTCTGGGTGACGCCCCCCTCCAAGGTGGACGGCACATTCGAGACAGTGACGCTTGGCTTCACCTCCGGCATCCCGGTCTCGCTGAACGGCGAACACATGGATCCCGTGCAGCTGGTGAAGAAGCTCAACGGGATTGCTGGATCAAGGGGCGTGGGTGCCATCGACCACCTGGAGGACAGGGTCACGGGGATAAAGAGCCGTGAGTTTTACGAATGCCCTGCGGCTGTAACGGTGCTCACCGCCCACAGGGCCCTTGAGAAACTCGTCCTGACGAGGAAAGAGCTGGAGCTGAAGCACTACATCGACAACATCTGGTCGAACATGGTCTATGAGGGCTTCTGGTTTGACCCACTCATGGCGCACATAAACGCCTTCGAGGAGAGCGTGAACACGCCTGTAAGTGGAAAGGTCACACTCAAGCTGGGCAAGGGTATGTGCATCGTCTCTGGGGTGGAGAGCCAGAACTCTCTGTACAACTACGGCCTCACGACTTACAGTTCAGTGCAGACGTTCGACCAGACCCAGGCGCCCGGCTTCATAAGCATATACGGCCTCCAGTCAGTCCTGGCATCTTCAGTCCGCTCTGTCATGAAGGAAGCCGAGATAACGCAGTGAGTGTGGCCATGAACGCAGGCAGCCCGATCTGGAAGGGTGGGCTTGCCCACACCGATGTGAAGAGTGGCGAAGACTTCACTGTGGGCAGGGATGCAACCTACGACCTGATGCTCTACCGGTACGAGGTTCTCTCCCTGATAGCCTACCACCTTGCCCTGAAGGACACCGGCCTCATCGGTGATGGCCTGAGTGACAGGACAGTGAAGGCACTGAGGCAGGTCTACGGTGAAGAGCCCAGGAGCCTTGGCGGTGCAGAGGACGTGCACACACTGGTTGAGAACATGGTCTCGTCCATCGACGCTGAATGCGGCGCAGTGCTCAGGACTCTCCTCTCCAGGAACGAGCAGGTGCACACCGACCTGAGGCTCTTCTTTGTCGACCACCTGCTCTCGGCCTCACTGGTGGCAGCTGATGCGTGCATCAGGGTCATGGGAACAAGGGGCGAGGACGGTGACATGCCGGGTTACACCCACTACAGGCAGGCTATGCCCGTGAAGTTCAGCACCTACATGGACTACGTCTCCCGCACACTTCTGAGCATTTCCGAGAGATCTCTCGCCCTGGCGGACATGCTCTCTGAGTGCCCACTCGGCTATGGATCTGGCTTCGGCTCACTGTCCCCGGTGGACAGGGGATCACTGGCAGGCATGCTCTGTATGAGGCCAGGGAGTGAAAACCCCCTCCACATGGCATCTCTTAGGGGCCTGGACGAAATCCAGGTTCTAGACCTGGTTAAGGACGCCTTCATCTCCATGTCCAGGATCGCGCAGGACCTCATAATGTGGAGTTCTGAGGAGATAGGGATACTGAGGCTGCCTGACGACTTCGTGACGGGCAGTTCCCTGATGCCGAACAAGAGGAACCCAGACTTCCTGGAAATGGTGCAGGGCTATGCGTCCATGGTGACCTCCATGGCCTTCGGGGCGTCAGCGGATCTGCTCTCGAAGTCCACGGGCTACCACAGGGACTTCCAGGTTCCGAAGTGGCATGCGATGGAGGCGCTTTTGCTGCTTGAGAGGGCAATACCCCTTTTCGGGGACCTCATCTCCAGGGTGCAGTTCGATCCTCAGAGGGCCAGGGAACTGGTGCTCAACTCAACCCACGCGACGTCCTACGCATCCTCGCTGGTGCTTGGCGGTATGCCCTGGAAGGAGGCCTACAGGTCTGTGGGCTCGATGCTTGCGGGTGGGAAGAGGATACCAGAGTCACCGGCCCCTGCCTTCAGGCCTCTGGATGGACATGAGGTCTCATCCCACAGGGATATGGTCTCAAAGAAGATCGAGGAGAGGAAGAGGCGTCTCTCAGGTCTACTTGGAAATGTCTGATGCTCCTGCAAGTGCTTATGTGCAGGGCTCCCCTGGTTTATGGGGAATGGCCATATCCGCTGTCCCCTGCCCATGAAGCTCTGCTGTTTGGTAATGCGTAGGGGACGCACGCAGATTTCCCTCACACGTCTCCGGCGACGTAGACCCCGGCGGGGGCCTCCAGAATATACGGAATCGTTTGAAAGATGTGTGGCACCCGGATATCAGAAGAACTGCAGCGACGTTGCCAGGAAGATTATCGCCACCATCAGTGCCAGTGAGAAGTAGGACATCACGTGCGTGTAACGCCTGATCCTCTGGACCTCCTGTATCTTGCCCTCCCTGGCCAGCCTCGTTATCTTGCGCCCATGGTATATGTTATTGAAGTAGATGACGAAGATCATTATACCAACGAGTATGACCTTGGCCAGGAGTATCCGGCCCCCTTCAGTGGCAAGCAGGTCGTAGTTGCCGCCCAGGTACCAGGTGGCGTTGTATATGCCCGTGACCACCAGCGTGGCTATGGTCACATGCGTGAAGTAGGCGAACCTCTTGGCCACCCTGCCCACCATGAGCGTCCTCTCCCTCTCGTCCTGTGTCACCTTGAAGGATGCTGGCCACAGGACAAGCCACATGAAGAATGAGCCGCCTACGAATATGATGGCACAGAATATGTGGATCCAGAGGACGATTATGTCAACAATCAGCACGGCAATGGTTATGCAAACGATCCTTAAACATGTTTTCTATTTCGCCCTGCTCACTATCTTTACCACGTCCCCATCCCTCAGTTCGTGCTCCTTCCCGAGGGCCCTCTTCGTCCTCCCGTCTATGGCCCTTATGAAGCCATCGCCTATCTCTGTGTGTATCATGTAGGCGAGGTCAAGAGCGGTGGTGCCCTCAGGTACCATGAGTGCGTCAGGCAGAACGTTGCCCTGAGAGTCCGTCCAGTGTGTCTCGTCCTGGACAGGATAGACAACGATCCTCCTGAGCCTTTCCTTCGCGACCGCCCTCAGGATTTCCCCGGCCCTCTTGAGCCTCCCAGACCTGAAGGCGCTCCTTATGGTCTCCAGAGCCTCTGCCTGCCTGCTGTTTGCCCTTCCAGAAACGTCGAAAGAGGTGTCTGTGCTAGATATAATGCCTAGGTTGAATGCCCTGGTCAGGGTGAGCTCGTAGTCGGCACTTATCACATCGCAACCAGGCAGTGCTTCCCTCACTTCCCTGATCTCACCATCGCTCAGCAGGTCCCCCTTGTTCGCGACCCTCACTATGGGCTTCACGGAACGGAATACCTCACCAGCGAACTCATGGAAGTCGTCTGCCCCCCATATGGACAGCCTCTGTGGGAAAACGCCCTTAGAGAGGCATGTGGAGATATCAGCCTCGCTGAGGCCAAAGGATGCCAGCTTTGTGTGCAGCGACCTCTCTATCCTCTCTCCGGATGCATCCGCCCTCCTCGAGAACCTCTCCCAGTCCCTGGCCATCCTGTCCGCAAACCAGGTCACTATCTCCCTCTCCACCTCCTCCGCCTGTGCGGCAAGCCTTTCCTTACCTCCCCTCACAGACGTGCCGTCGAAGAGGTTTATGATGGCATCTGAATTCCTTAGGGCGTCCAGGAACTCGTTGCCCATGCCCTTCCCCTGGCTCGCGCCCTCTATGAGGCCGGGCACGTCGACAACCTCAACGGGTACTGCCCTCATCCCGTTCCTGCAGAAACCCTCCCTGGGGCTGCACTTCCTCCCTATCTCGCCCTCCGGGCACCTCTCCATTATGTACGAGAGGCCAACGTTCGGCTGTACGGTTGTGAATGCGTAGTCGGCAATGTCCACCTTTATGCCAGTGAGTGCCGAGAAAAGAGTGGACTTTCCTGCGTTTGGCCTGCCAGCAATGCCTATCTTGAGCCTAGCCATCAGGCTTCACTGGATGATGGAGATGCTCACTCTCCTCATGTCGTAGCCCTTTGGGCACTCCAGCCTGCCCTCAATGGCCTTTATGGTCGCCTTCGTGCCCTCCCTCTTGTGCACCAGGTTGCATACCTCTATGTTCGGGCACGTTATGTGGTCACAATTCATGGACTTGAGCGTTATTGTGGAGCCCTCCTGCAGTTTCTTACCGAACTGCATGTTCACGTATTCCTGTATCTCCTCGACCTCCACCGTTGCAACCTGGTCCCGGTTGAACACAAAGCAGGGGTTCACCTTGTCCCTCACCTTCGTTATCCTGTAGTTCCTCCCGGGCTCAAGGTTGAAGCAGACGTTCTTTATCTTGCACGAGGCACAGCCCACCAGGGGCGTTACGAAAGTGAACTCCAGCCCTTCCCTGGCCAGGTCAACACCGATGAGCGTTATCTTCGCCATCCCGTCTTTCCCTCATATTATGCCTGTTATCTCAAGCGCCCTCTCGGCGGCACTGTAACTCAGGTCCCTCTCGCCGAGTATTGTGTACCTCTCCGGCCTTATCCTGTGTGCCGTGCTGAGCGCCTTTATCATCGTTATGTCACTGATGTTATAATCCTTTGCCCTTATCGAGAGGCGTATTTTCCTGTAGGTCTCCGCGAGCTCCTCCCACCTGCCGCCGTGCAGGTACATGGATACGACCGAACCTATTGCGCACTGCTCTCCGTGGATGCTGTTCCCGGCACCCAGCATCTCAAGCGAGTGTGCGATCAGGTGCTCGCTCCCGCTGGCTGGCCTCGAAGAAGAAGCAATGGCCATTGCCGTGCCTGAGGCGAGTATCTGCTTCATGACGAGCCACACGCTCTCTTCCACTCCTGGCATTATCAGGTGGGCCTTCTCTATCAGCTCCCTCGCCGCGTACTGTGAAAGTGCAGCCGCGCTGGTGCTGAAGTCCTCACCATGGAGCCTGTTCGCCAGCTTCCAGTCCAGTATGGCGGTCTCGTTCGAGATAACGTCTGCCGCACCCGCAGCAAGGTACCTGTAGGGTGCCTTAACCATTATGGACGTGTCTGCAATGATGGCAACTGGCATCGCTGCCTCCTCTGAGAGGTTACAACCGGACCTCTTGATCGATGCCCTCGGCGATGCTATGCCGTCATGGCTCGGCGACGTCGGTACGCTCACGAAGGGCAGGTCAAGCTCGTATGCAGCCTTCTTTGCGAGGTCTATCTTGGTGCCACCGCCCACTCCTATGACCATGCCAGCGCCGACCTCACGGCAGAACTCCTCCGCCATGTTCAGGTTCTCGGTGTTCGCCTCTCCCGTTATATGTACATGCACATCGAAGCCGGAGGACTCGATCAGTTCAGCCACGGTCCTCCCGGCCATTGAATAGGTAGTGTTCCCAGTGATGACAGCAACCGATCCCGATCTGAGGTTCCTCGAGACGACGCCTCCCACATTCTCTATGACGCCGTGCCCGACGAACACGTCCCTGGGAAAGTGCATTGTTCTGAATTTGTCGAACTCCATTCCTGCATTTGATCTTCAGGATAGATATAAAGATTGATGTCCTGGATATATGTGATACTTTTGTGTGATGCTTTATAAATCATGTTTCGATGTGCAGCCAATGCTGCTGGCATCCCTCTATTTCCTGTGGCCAGCTGCCATCGGAATGGTGATCGCGAACTCCATTTCAATCTATCTTGCACGCAGATCCTCAACGATCCTGGGCAGGCTCGTAGACTACCTCATCCTCACCATGATGAACGGGATGCTACTTGGCCCACTCCTCCACTTCATCTTTCCATATTACCTGAACTTCCCAAGGACTGTGGAAGTCTCGGTTTTCCTGATGGCTGCAGAATCCCTGCCGTTCGTCGGAAGGTTCATATCAATGGCCCTGAACGGTACGCAGGGCTCAGGGAGGCCGGTGCTTTACTTAACCGCGTCATTTGTCCTGGTCGATGAGGCCCTGATGAGCATCGACTTCAGCCTTGCCACAGCCAGAGGAGCTGCAGCAGGCTACCTGGACTTTGCACACATCATGGACTACCTCTCATCCTATTGGTTCGTTGTGCCGATGGGGCTTGAGATGGCGCTCTCCTCGGTACTCCTCACCAGGGACTTCAGGAGGGAGCATTCGGTGACATTCATGGTCCAGGCTGTGGCCATGGCGCTTGTGCCAACCGCCTTCAACCAGCCCCTATGGGTACCTGTGTCCATTTACCTCTCCGGTTCAGTGATGACAGCATACTTCATCTATATGTTCGAGCACCTCTACAGGTCAAAGGCGGTTGAAACTGGTTTCTCTGAATACCTCCTATTACTGCTCCTCATATATGGTTTCATGATGGCGGGGATTTTCCTCTGGCAGTACAGTGGAGATGCTGATATCCTCTCAATAAGCATGCTAGCTCTCATGGCTCTTTACCTGTATGGTGCCCTATGGAAAGGTGCGCTGGAGGGCAGGAAGAGGTACTGGACAGTCGATGCCAGGTGGACGCTCCTCTTCATGCTCCTCGTCTTCTTTGCGGAGTTCTTCATGGGCGCAGTCTTCGACGCGCAGTTCTTCGGGGCACGGCAATTCGTCTCTTCGCTCTCCCTCGTAGCCATTCATGGCGGCGTATCCGGAAAGATCGCATCCTCCCTCTACGACGGCTTCATGTTCCTGGCTGAGATTTCTCTGTCCACATGGTTTCTGGTCATGATGGGCATAGAGATGGGTTCCCTTGGATACTTCAAGGCCAGGGAGGCCAGGAACACCGAAAACAAAGTCAGGCTTTACCTCATGATTGCGGCATACGGCATATACTCCGTCCTGCTGCCTGACTTCATCATCCCCAACCCGTCCGCAGTGCCATTCATCGGTTGGTCAATGGGCATCGGTACAGGGGGGCCTCTTGCGCCTGTGTTCATATTGCCGATACTGCTCACCTACCTGATAAGCGGCATCCTGTCGCTCCTCTTCGGTGCCAGGCAGCTCTGCTCGGTGTTCTGCACTGCACCCCTCATGTACCAGGGGACGTTCTACAGTGCCATGAAGTCTTTCAACAGTGGCAACAGGGTGGCCAGGTCTCTAACTGTTCACGACAGGAGGGCTAGGCTCCTGTACAGGGCCACCTCGCTCATGGTTTACTCGTCACTGGCCGCCGCAGGTGCCCTCTCTTTACTTGACAGCATACACGTGCTGGACATCCGTGTCTACGGTACAGATCCTGAGTACTTCGTGTACCTCATGCTTTTCGGGGTGGCATGGTACGTTACCTTCCTGACCATGCCCCTCCTGGGCTCGTATGCCTGCATCAACACAGGCTACTGCCACTGGGGGAACTTCAACAGGTTCGTGTCAAGGTTCGGCCTGTTCAGGCTGAAGGTCCTTGACCCATCGCTGTGCGTTAAGTGCAGGGACAAGCCCTGTGCGAAGGCATGCCCGGTCGGTAACCACGCGCAGCCGGGCAGCTTCATTGCCACTGGCCAGTACAGGGATTCGAGGTGTGTTGGCATAGGCGAATGTGTTGAGGCCTGCCCGTATGACAACATTTTCTTCTATGACATAAGGGGCTGGATAAAAGAAAGGCTTAGGGGGGCACCGCGGGCCACTTCAGAGGACTGAGGGCTGGCCCTTGCCCACAGCCTCTGATACTGTGCTTATCTTTGCCAGGTCGAGGACATTTGTGAAGTAGATGAACATCGAGACTATCATGGCCACGGCCAGTGCCGCCCATGAGAGGCCGAAGGGGTGGGAAACCACCACGGGCTCCACTATGCCTATGGCCGACAGGGCGAAAATTGCGAAGAAGAGGCTCATGAACTGCCTCTCTCCACTGGTCAGGGAATTCCTGTTCTTATAGACGAAGCTCAGGAGGAGGTATATGGAGACAACCATCAGCACAGCATAGGCTGCAAGCATTATTGTGACGAACTTCCCTGGGCCCGCGAGGGCGGGGTCTGCTACCTGCATGAGGAACACGGAGAGAGAGAACCTCCTCTGGAAGCCAGGGCTCAGCCTGAAGGCGAGGAAGTAAAGCATCTCCACAAGCATGGGGGCAAGGAACAGGTAGTATGTTACAGACCTTCCGAAGTAGGCCACGTATAGCAGGCCGCCCCTCGCAGAGACATGTACTCCAGTCAGGGAGAAGAGGAGCAGGGCCATGGAGACCTCGTTCCAGGTTATGAGGCCCGATATCCCTATCACAGACATCGGTGAGGTGTAGCTCTTCTTTGCGTTCACGGCAATCCAGAAAATGTAGACGAGGGCTGCGGTCATGAGTACCATGCCGATTGTAGCTGACAGGACGGTATCGAAGAAGTCCTTCGGGCTCACTATGTAGTAGAAGAAGGCATCAAGCATGCTGCCCATCATGACAAGGATAACGATGGATATCGCGTATGGCCTGAAACCCAACTGGCCCATGTTCTTCCTGGTGTAATCGATTATCCAGACTATCAGTGGTGTCATCACCACCTCTGTGAGCACTATGAGCAATGGGCTGTACATCTGACAGGTGGTAATGTTATGCCGTCTGATAAAAGTTGGGAATGGGTCAGAAATATTCTACAGCATAGGCCATGTTGGTGTTCGAGGCTGCCACAGCCTCATCCTCGCTGACTGCTATAAGGCCGACCGAGACGTTACCAAAGGCTGCGATCTCTTCCCTTACTATGTCCTCCAGCCTCTTGGCACCTATCCTGGAATAGACCCTGTAGCACAGCACTCTCTTCAGTATCTCCTCACCTATGCCTGTGGCCACAACCGCTCCCTTCTCCCCGCAGTATATGCCGGCCCCAGGGATCGGGGAATCGCCTATCCTGCCCCTCAGCATTGGGGACGCCCCTCCTGTGGAAACCGCAGCAGCAAACTCCCCGTTCACCCTTGCCACTGCACCCACTGTGTCTGTGGTGCTCAGGAGCTCAGGCATGCTCCTCAGCACTTCCCGCATCACAGAGTACTTCTCATCTTCGCCAGTCTTCTTGCCCTCGAGCGCAGACATCATTGCCCTGTACCTCTCCCTGGCCTTCTCTGTGCTGGGGTCATAGTCCCTATGGCCCATTGCCCTGGCGAACCTCACGGCCCCGTCACCGGAGAGTATGAGGTGCGGTGTCCTCTCCATGACATCCCTGGCCACAAGCACAGGGTTCTTGACCCTCTCGATGGCCGCAACGGCACCGAAGCGCCCCGGTATCATTACGGCAGCGTCCATCTGTATGCTGCCGTCAACCCTCATGACTGAACCTGTGCCGGCGTTGAAGTCCTGGTCATCCTCCATCTGCACAACGGCAGAAATCACGCAATCAAGTGCGCTCTTTCCATTAAGCGATCTTTTCGCGTAAGCCTTGAGGCGTTCAGAGAACTGGTTGCTTGAGCCTGCACCCCCGTGCAGGACAATTGTGTTGCTCACGGGGGGCAATACTCACGTTATTTAACTTTATATTGTTTCAGCCAGTCAGTGTAACCAGGATCTATTAGGAGTTTCACTATGTCAGGGCATTGTCCCTCGGCCTTGGGGTACTTCGTAGTTGGAACTCTGCAGTGCGGTGAGCTGTGTGGCTCTGGTGTGGTCACTTAGAGCGCCATTCCATATGTCAGTTGGCCATTCCGAACCGGAAAAACGTTTAATACCGAACAGCAATCCCTTAGATCGCTGGGCTCGTAGTCTAGTTGGTATGATGTCGCCCTGACACGGCGGAGGTCACCGGTTCAAATCCGGTCGGGCCCATTTAATCTATTAATAGAGTAATTCCTACCCTGCCTATCTTTACGCCCTTATGACAACAGAGCCGGGCTTTCAGTGGCAATATTTTTCATTAGAACTTTGATTCCCTTATCTCGAGAGTTTCCTCAGGATCTCCACTGTAATACTGTATTGATGTTAGATAGTTCAGAAAAAGAATGCCGCGCCTTCTCGTTGTAATCATATAAGATTTTTGGTATCTGCTATAGAAATTGTACCGCTTATCCCTTCTAGGGCATTCCTCAGATTTCCTTTGCTTATTTATATCCTTTCAGACATTCATAAGGCATGGAACAGCATGCTCATGATTGTTTTCATATTTAGCCTAGAGATGCACAAAACATTTTAATAACTTAATATTAATAAAACTACAATGGATATTTATTCTAACCAAGTATGGAACGTTAACACTAACCCGATTTCAAAGAATCCAATAAGTACCGGAAGTGCATCTGTGGTTTTAGGCAGTAGCGCCTCTGTGACTGTAAGTGTAGGTTATAATGGGTACGATACGGGAACCGTTTCTGGTGGAAATGCCCTTCCCTATGGTGAATTCGATTGGCAGCACTCGTTTACTATGCCACAAATAGTGAAGCCAGTGTAGAGGGGAGTGTTACTGTTCAATTCTATATGTGGTGGACAGAAGGCTGGAACACTTTCTCGGTGTTTCCGACATTTATATACATTCTTTTCTTTGCGTCTACAGCGTTTCTGATTTCTGCATCGACTTCCAGGCCGTCACTGTCCATATTAATTAATTTCCTCGTGGTTGCCTTTCTCTATTTTTTGTGGATACTATTAGTACACCTTTTGAATGTCGCTTTTATTTATCGAATGTTGGGTATCAAACAAAATTCATCAGCAGCTTTCTTATTAGAAAATGAAGAAAGCTATTTCATCCCAACTCAGGGGTATAACAATTCAATAACACCTCTGGGAAACCCTTCGGTGGTCGGCTTTAATTTGCAGAATTTGCTAGTATATTCATTCAATGGTATGCAGAGTTCGTTATTTCATTCCCTTGAACTGAGCCTTATATTTATGATACCTACATTTTCTACACCGTAATTGTTTTCTTTGTATTGAATTGGCGTATTTCTAATCTTAAGGATAATTATTGAGACAGCGTGTCCTTCCAACACACTCTGACTAACTTAAACATTAACAGCATCTTCCAATAATCTCGTTAAGCAAAATTGTGGCACTGAGTGAGGATCAGAAATATATATTGTTGCATCATGATAATAAGGAAAGTTAAAGAAATAGCCTCACAAGGCAGAATGGTATGTAAATATGATGTGAACCTCGATTCTGATAGGGTAAAAATTGACAGAAATAAAAAGGGGCCCAGCCGCTAAGAGAACGGAATTGACCGACCTTCAGGCTAGCTTGATTGTGGGATGGAGAGACGAACCTGTGGAGTTGAGAAAGGTCGTCATTGAGTCAAACCACGGATAAAGGGAAAAATCAGAAACATAATATTCTATTATAGAAATAAAACCTCATTTTACAAAGCTCAAATATAAATATATATTGTTATACTGGAAGATCCTGATGATAAATCTAGACGGTCATTATACTGTGGCAAAGGTCATGCAAGATCACTGCAGCTCCACACCGGTGGCACATAATATGTACTGTTCACGAGTTCTTACTGCTTAATCTAGGCGAGTTCTTACTGCTTAATCTAGGCCACAAGTGCGTGGAGTAGAAGCAGGTTTTTAGAAGAAAACCTTTGGAATTAGCCCATCCTCTGTGCTTGCAGCTGTTGTGTAGTTTTATTGCGGACTGTGCTACGAAAACTTTAGTACATGTAATGTACACCCCATCTAGTTTCATTTATGTTGACCGTTTACGGTTTTTATTTAAATAAGGGTGGTTGGCCTTATGTGCTTCTTATATTATAGTTTTTGAATTATATTAGTCAACATATATGACTAGCAGATTCTGCAGTATGAGATGCGTATTATTTGGGGGTGAGCAATGTGTTGGTGAATAGGAGAGTTAGCGTGAGACTCTATCGCGGAGATACTTATGAGGGTATACTGAGGAAATCAGAGATGCCGGGCTTCCTGCACCTGGGGCAGAGGGTTGCAGGTGGAGTGGTTGACAGGTACATACATCTCGATGATATAATGTACTTCTGGTATTTAGTTAATGGAAAGAAAAAGATATACGAGGTTCGCGTGGTAAACCGTTTCCGGGGGTTTTTAGCTTAATCCCACCACATCTTTTCGGACTGGCACCTTGAGAGGGGGGGTGTGCTGTAAATGTCTGAATCCGTTGGTAAGGATATAGGTACAGCCCTGGCTATAATCTTCCTCGTCTCTGCCCTGGTCATCCTGCCGCTGTATGTGTCCTACTATTTCTTCAGGTGGTGCAGGTAAGGACCCTGAAGCCGCCCCTCGTCGTCGTTGCAGGCTCGTTGCAGGCGCTCTATTCGTTTCACCAATAAACCCAAGCAGTTGCGGTGAAAACCTGGATCTCGCACAGCTGGCCTTTTCCATGCTTATGATAGGGGATGCCATGCTCTTCTGTGAATGGGTCGCTGGTCAGATCTACAGGCTGGCAATAGGCAAGAAGGGCAGGAAGAGGCTTAAGAAGATCTACAATACCATGGATTCGTTAGGAATGCTGTGGCGGAACACCACCTGGTCCTGGCTGCAGTGTCGCCTCTCCCGTTCATCCTACTCTCGCTGATAGACTTCAGCTGGATCAGTGGGGCTGCGGCTGACGATTTTTCAACCTTCTGGTACCTGATCTTGCTCTTCTACCTCTTTTCCGCTGTGGCAATCACCTTCGCATGGATCGAGGAGACTTTCGGGTGAGGCTGGAACAGATCTGGGCAATACTCCATCCCAGTTCATCAGTCCTGACCTCTCCACCTTGCTTACATGGAACAGTGTGCCACTCCGTTCATATGGTATAACGTGTGGAAAGGGCCGGGTACCCTATACCATAGTAGGCGTGCATTGAAAATGGCCTTGGAGACGTGTGGTATGCAAGCGCAGGCCTCTCAGGATCGGTGGTCTGCCCCTATTAGGCGGGAAGATCCACTAACCGTATTATGTGATTCACTCAATTTTATGTATTTAACAGAACTGAGATCTCATGGACTTCAACGAAGCGTGGTACAGGATCCTTGATTTTGCGAGAACGCACAAGAGTGTGAAGACGCTAGTGAGGAAGACCGAAAACGAGATCGTTGGAGTGAGTGAGAGTGAGATAAGGGCAGTTTCGAGCGTCCGGAGGAGGGGGCGTCTATCCAAGGAACGCGTGCTCCGGAAGGAGGAGTTTGAAATTGCCTGGAATATGCTGTTTTCCAAGGGTAGCGTCAGCTCGAGAGACATTTCACCGGTACTCATGGGCAGGAGGCTCATTATACTGGCACTCATGGCCAGGGCACTCGGGCTGGAATGGAAGACAAGGCCGGTGACGGTATTCATTGGCAGCGAAGGCCACCAAGCCTGATCCGTGGCCCGTTGCCTGGTTCACCATATGGGGTATGGGCCAGCCAGCAGCTTTTACTCTTCCCTGCATCTTTGATCTTCATCCAGTATCCTGCGAACTCTCTCTTTGGCTCCATCGTTGCCAGGCTCAGCTGCCCTGCAATGGCCCATCAAGGGGCAGAATGCATCCGCCACAGGATGCTGGGAGGCGCCACTCAACGTACCACACTGTCATGGCAGTTGTCAGATCCTTAAAAGCAAGGAATCCGGACGGAACTGCACCTTTCCTGCCATTATCTGAATGTCCCAGCACTGCAGGCCGACCACCTACACAGGAGGAAAAGCTTCCAGGAGAGGCCTCTGTTCTCGATCTGGCCTGGAGTGTTCACATCGCTTCATGGGGAAAACATGGGCCTCCTGGCCCTGACGACCGTACAGTACACGAACAGGCTCGATCAGGCATGCCGTCATGGAAACGCCGCCAAAAGGCCAAGGTATCTCTGGGCCGTAACAAGCGCCGCGAGAGGGATTCGAACCCCCGATCCACTAAGGGAACCAGATCTCAAGTCTGGCGCCGTACCACTGGGCCATCGCGGCACTTAATAAATGGAGTTTACCTTCTCAGCCTCCCATTTGCCCTTATGGAAGGCCTGCTCTTGGCACTGCCCTTCCTGCCTGTGCGGAGGCCCCTGCCCTTGTAGCCAGCAGACGTGAGGCCCCTGTATACTCTTCCCTTGTGCTGGGGCTCATTTATCCACCCGAGGTTCTTGTCCGCCATGACGTCCGGGCAGACAGGGTCGACCATTATGACCTCGTAATACTTGTACTTCCCGTCCTCACCAACGTAGTATGAGTTGAGCACCTCGCAGTTCGGGTACTTGTCCGCGGCCCTCTCCTCCGCTATCCACTGGAGGCTCTTCTTGGGCGTGAGCTTGTTGTAGGCCATCCTCCTTGGCCTCCTCCCACCCATGATCTTGGGCCTGTTCAGGCCTCCGCGCCTGACCCTTGACCTTACAACGAATATGCCCCTCTTTGCCTTGTAGCCGAGTGACCTCGCCCTGTCGATCCTTGTCGGGTACTCGAGCCTCACCACCGAGGGGCCGTTGCGCCACTCTATCATCCTTTCCTTGTGAAGCCTGTATATTTCCGACTTCTTCAGGCTCTTCCAGGCGTCCCTAACGACGGAGTATGTTGAAAGTGTCTCTGCCATCTGAATCAGCCTTTGACCGTTACGTAAGGCGATAACTAAGATACCTATAAATATGTTGCCGGCACCAGGATGCTGCACAGAGAGCACCCTCCATGGCCCACGGTGTGAACCATGTACGAAATCAAGAGGCCCAGGTACCGGCAAGGGCCCGGGCATTCCCCGGCTGCATGGGCCTGCCATGAGTCCAGGGGGTGCGGGAGCACTTCGTTGTGTGCCATTATCGCTTACATTTTCAATCCTGGCAGGAGCATACCTTGCGCACCCCCACATGCAAAACTGCATTTGGTGGTTATCCACCATTCCAAACATGTCTTTTTAAAGGTGTGGGGCCAACCGTAACCTAAAATTGGCAGACGCTATGACATGCCATTGAAGTCCTCCAGGCTCAGGAAAAGGTACATACTTGTGGAATGCCAGAACAGAGAGGCGTTACTCTCCATGGAGGCCAGGGTGTCACCCCTGGGGGTGAGGCGGAAGTACTGGAGGGGCAGGTACGCGATTTACCTGGCCAACCAGTTCAACAAGAACGATGCCATTGACCTCATGAACTCCGTTGATGGTGTCAGGACGCTTCTGACCAGCGGGAGCATAAGGAAGCTCAAGGGCCTCACTGGGAACGGAGGAATGCCTCCTCCTTATCAGAGATATGGAGCCAGGAGGCAATAGCATCCCATAACCTCTTCCTCTTCCTCAGCTCGGAGAGTATCCACAGGCTCGATGAGGCTGCTTCGTTGCCCATGTGGCAGAGCATCCTGAACTTCATCAGGAGGGAGTTCCTGGTGTTCCTGCTCTCCCTCATGTCAGACATCTTCTTCACGTAGGATGGGAACTGGTACTTCACAAAGTGTTCGTTCCTCTTCCCTATGAACTGCGCTGACGAAGCTGCGATCTCCTGTGCGTACATCCTGAACGCGAAGTGCTGCTTCCTGCTTACCCTCCCCAGGAAGACGTCCGCGCGTGAGAGGATGTCGTATGCGGAGGCAAGGTCATCTGGCTCCTTAGCCTCCTCGTGGAGGTTCTCGTCCATCCACATGACCAGGTCCTCCGCCTCCAGGTCGCTCTCATCGATGCTCCTCAGCGCCACGTCCAGGTTGCCGGACTTAAATATGCTCTGCATCACGTCGAACGGGGTCTTCTTCGTATCCCTCCTCATCACGTCCGCTGTGGACGCTACCATGCCAGCAATGTCGTTTATCATGCCCCTGATGTCCGTGCCGTTCCTGTCCATGATGGCCTGGATCTGGTCCTGCGAGAGCCTTATGCCCTCCTCCTCGCCTATCTGCTGCAGCCTCCTGGTCAGGCGCTGCCTGTAGCTCCTGTAGTCCAGGTCATTCTTCCTCCTGTACGGCTTGAACTCTATCACCATCGAGTTCTCCAGCACCTCCCTGGCAGCGCCCTTCCTCCTGAACTCGTAGAAGTCGTTCATTGTTATGACAATCGGGTTCCTGGAGACCCTCAGTACCCTGGCCAGTTCCGAGAGGCCACCGGCGTCCCCACCCGATTCCCTGCCCCTCCCCTCAAAGAAGTTGTCCGCCTCGTCAATGAGTATGAGCCTCAGGCCCTCAGTGCCTGTGCCCGATATGTCCCTGTACAGGGAGGCCATCAGTGCAACCCTCCTGACACCGTCCCTGTTCCTCTGGTCAGAGGCGTTCATCTCGACAATGGGCCAGCCCATCTCACCGGATATGGCGTAGGCCATGGACGTCTTCCCGACGCCAGGCTCCCCGTAAAGCAGTAGGGCCTTCTTGGTGACCTCGCCCCCCCTCCAGGCCTGGCACCACTCCCTGACCTGCCTGACTATCGAGTCCGGAGCGATAATCTCCTCCAGGTTCCTGGGCCTGAACCTCTCCGTGCTCAGCATCAGGAAACCCTCAGTCCCTCTCCTATTTCTCTGTCAACCGTGAGCAGGGCAAGCCTGTCTTCCGTCTCAACCGCAAGGAGCATGCCTTGGCTCTCAAGGCCCATGAACTTTGCTGGCTTCAGGTTTGCCAGTATTATTATTGTCTTCCCCACGAGTTCCTCCGGTCTGTAGTAGTCCGCGATGCTTGATATGATCTGCCTCTCCTCGCTTCCAAGGCTTACAACGAGCCTGAGGAGTCTCTTTGATTTCTCGACCTTTTCACAGTGCTTCACAAGCGCTGTCCGTATGTCCAGCTTCTTGAAGTAGTCAATGTCAACAAGTTCCTCAGCGCACATGTGCCAGCTAATCACTAAATTTATTTAACAACTGCGTTACGTCCAGCGTTGTTAAGCTCCCGCTCACCAATGCTGGTACTGCAGAGCGCTGTGAACGGCATACTGGGCTACATAGGGCTGTTCTTTGTAACACGCTTCATAGGCGCCACTGCTTACGGTTACCTCGCGTTTGGCATGGGGTTCGCTGGCACCCTCTTCTTCATGAACGACCTGGGCTTCTCGCAGGCGCACATAAGGAACATATCATCGGGGGCCAGCTTCAGGGAGGCCAACGAGACGTTCCTGGCGATCAAGCTCCTGCTTGGAGGCATCTTCGTCATCGTTGTCATCTCTGCACTGCTCATCTGGACCGACATTCTGCACAAGGGCTTCCAGAACCCTGTTGAGTTCGACGTGATCCTGGCACTCATACCCTACTACTTCTTCCAGAACATGCTAGGCTTCTCCAACGCGTTCTACACGGCACGCCTGCACTCCGCCAGGATGAGCTTCCCCGGGCTGGTGGAGGCCACATTCAGGAACTCCACGTTCATAATCATAGGTGCCCTGGCCCACTTCCATGTCATATCGGTGGGTGAGGCACTGGGTGGTCTCATCCTGTCGATAATATACAGCGTCTCATACACCTTATACTTCACGGTCTCCTACCTTATTGGACGGCCCTGGAACATCGGCAGGCCCAGGCTCACGCTCCTGAGGAGCTACATGGCCTTCGCCCTACCCCTTGCAGTCTCCTCGTCCCTGTCCACGGTGAACGGCAACATTGACAAGGTAATTGTACAGTTCTTCTGGCACGCGGATGCCACAGGTGCCTTCTATGCATCGCAGAGGATCGTGACGATCATAACCACGATGTCCTCTTCCCTCTACATATTCTTCCTCCCCCTCTTTGTGAGGATGCTGGGCTCAAGGGAGGACTTCGACACATCGGTGCAGGAATACGAGAGGATAGTCTCGCTCTTTGCACTGCCAATAGTGGTGGCGTTCATAGTCATGCACCTCTACATAACGAACCTCTTCACTGCAGCATACGACAGTTACTCCGAAATGCTGATGTTCCTCTCTGCCAACGCATACATTGCTGCTGTAACGATGCCATACTCATCTGCCCTCACGGCGGAGAACAAGACATGGGTGGTTGGCAGGATATCGATATATGCGGTAATAGTGAACATAGCCCTGAACCTGCTCCTTGTGCCGCCCTCAATATTCGGCTTCAGGGCAATATCGCTGGGCGCAACTGGCGCATCGGTCAGCCTGCTGAGCGCAACGCTCTTCAGCAGCTTCCTCTACCGCTACAGGGTGTGGAGGGACAAGGGGATCGGGTACCCGAAGGGGATAACAGTGCAGGCTGTCCCTGTGGCCGCCCAGGCAGCTTTCCTCTACATCTGCTCCAGGGTGCTGCACCCCTATGACATACTCATCCTGGCGCCCGTCCTAGCCGCATCGGTCATAATATACCTGGGCTTTGCCGTGCTCCTGAGGCAGATAACCATAGGCCAGATCTTCATGTTCATAAGGATGGTCAACCCGAAGAGGATAGTCTCGGGCATGAGGGAGGAGAGGTAGAGTCACCTAATGTATTCCCTACCCAGCGTCTCCCTTGCAATTATGGTTTTCATCACCTCCCTGGAGCCCTCCGCGAGGAGGAAGGACCTTATTCCCCTGAGGGCCCACTCCTCGGGGCAGTCCTTGGAGTACCCGTAGGCCCCCTGCCACTGCATGGCATCGTTTATGGCCTCGAAGGCCCAGGTGGTTGATATCAGCTTCGCGATCGCAACTTCCCTGCTCACCTGAAACCTGGAGAACTTCCCGTGCCTCTGTTCCTGGTCATAGGTCCAGAGGGCCCTGTACCCCATGGTGAGGGCCGCCTCCATCCTGGCCACGTCGTCGGCCAGCTGGAACTGTAGACCCTGGAACTTCGCGATAGGCGAACCAAAGGCGATCCTGCTCTTCATGTATTCTGCACCGTTGGATATGGACTTCAGTGCAGTTGCCGCGCTTATCACGGCTATCAGTGCCCTGGCGAACTCGAACCCCTCATGGATTATCTTGAACCCCTGGTCAACGCTGCCTATCACGTTCTCCTTTTGCACACGGACGTTTTCGAACGTTATGGCGCCCCATGATGAGCCCTCCCTCCCCATCTCCTCCAGGTACCGCACGGACATGCCGTCGCTGTACGGGATGAAGAGCAGGGTCACCCCTCTGGAGCCCTTGTCAGGGCTTGTCTTCGTGACAGTCACGAAGCCACCTCCAATTTCTTTGACGTCCCTCACCAGGCTTATGAAGCTCTTCTCCCCGTTCACCACATACATTCCGTCCTGGAGCGTAGCTGTTGTCCTCATGGAGGCTATGTCGGATCCGAAGTTAGGTTCCGTGGACGCGATGCCGACTATTTTCTTCCCCCTGGCAACATCTGGCAGTATGCTCTCCCTGAGCTCGCTGCTCCCGTACTTGCTCACAAGGTAAGACCATGCGTTGTCCACAAGGAAGAGGACCGGTATGGAGCATGTGGGATCCGCCCTGGCGATCTCCTCCGCTGCTATTCCAGTAGTGACCGCATCTGCCCCCATGCCGCCGTACTCCTGCGGCACGGTCATGCCGAGGAGCCCCATCCTGGCAAGGCCATCGTAGACCTCCTTTGGGATCCTCCTCTCCCTTATCATGTCCCTTATCCTTGGTGCGATGGTCCTTGTGCAGAACTCTCGCACGCTACTCCTGAGTAACTCCTGGTCCTCTGAGAACTCGAAGCTCAGCATACTGGAAGATGGCAAAGGTTTTAAAATAAGGTTGCGGGGTCAGGATACCCTGATCCTGGCCCTCTCCGGGTCCCTGGCCAGCAGGGCAACCCTGCTGTCACTCCTCTCGCCCGCTACCTGGTACCCGGTCCTCTCGGCCAGTGCCCTGGAAAAGTCCATTATGTCGGCATGGGAAGGCATGTTCTCTATGCCGAGCCTGGCAATGGACTGGCCCACGTGCACATAGCCCTTGGGCTCTATGAAGTCTGGCATGCCTATCATGTCGAGCCTTGCGTATTCATCCACATAGGGCATGTTCACTCCCTTGACGAGTGTGTGCCTTATGACTTTTCTCGTGTCGAGGGAGGGCAGGAGCTCAAGCGTCCTCATGAGGTTCTGCCACCCGTTCCCTATGGCAGGGCTCAGGAGCTCCTTGAATATCTTCTCGTTCGGGGCCGCCACTGTGACGTAGAGCTGGGTCGGCAATGGATCGAGCTTCTCAAGCACCATCGGCAGTGTCCCGTTGGTGACAAGGAAGGTGGTCATGCCCCTCCTGTGGGCCAGCTCTATGAACTCACCGAGCCTTGAATATAGCGTCGGCTCCCCTGTGAGCGATATGGCAATGTGCTTCGGCTCCATTGCCTCCTTCCACCTCTCCTCGCTCACCTTGGGGTTGCCCTTGAACCCTGAGAGGAGCTTCTTGTGCTGCCTTATGCTCTCCTCCAGTATGAACTCCGGGTCGTCCTCATAGGATATGTGCATGCTGTCGAACCCCTGGAAGCGCCAGCAGAAGGAGCAGTTCTCTGTGCATGCGTTCAGTGCTGGGGTCATCTGTATGCACCTGTGAGACTGGATGCCGTAGAAGTCCCCCTTATAACAACCTGGCCCGCCGGTGAGCTCGCTCTTAGTCCAGTGGCACACCTTAACCGCGGAGTGGCTTCCCACAAGGCCGTAGTGCTGCTTTTTGTAGATCTCGGTGTAAGCGTTCAGGGCCTCCCTCTTCTTGACTGTGATCATAAACGGTACTCAAATTCGGCAGAATATAAAAATTTAGTGAGGTGCCTGTTGTTCGGGCCCATTCCGGTATGCCTGCTGCCTGGCCATCTCAGGCACCGGAATGGCCTGGCCTATCCTTATGGACCAGGTGCGAAGCTCCATTGAGACGCCTTCCACGATCCTGAAGAAATCCGGCCTGACTATGTCAGGGACGAACGTGCCCAGGTGGAACGACCTGCCGTAAAGCCTCTGGGGCATCGCCATGGCCACTGTCCTGTCCGCAGTGATGCCGTTCACTAGGCGCTCCACAACCGGGTTGCTGAAGGACGCAGCGTAGATCCTCTCTTCCCTCGATATCTCAGAGACCCAGTCCTCGCCACCGCCTATTATGTTTGTGTCGTCATAGAACACTGCCCTGAAGTTATCCTCCAGCAGATATTTCATCTCCCTGGTCCACTTGACACCCAGGGACGTTATCACCGGGTCATGGGAAATGTCTATGTACTCAGGTGGCACCAAGCAGTCCAGCTGGTAATAGGTAAGCGGCATGGCGCTGCATATCTCCTCGAAGGATGAGAGAAAGCCCTCCGTCGTGACCTTCTTCTCCACGGCGAAGTCTGGCATCCTCCCGTAACTGCCGGCAAGTGCGCTCCAGAGGTTTTCCTCATCACTCCTGTGGTACCTGAGGTATACAGTGTAGACGCCTTCCCTGATCACAGCACCGTCAATGACAAGGGATGGCACCTCGTTGATCCTCTGGAATGCCTCTATCAGCGGGGATCCCCTCAGGTCCCTGGCGCTCTTTACCGCCCACCTCGTCTTTAAGGAATCACTGACCTCAAGGCCACCTGTGGCAGGCATGTTGTAGATGCCTATGCCCCCATCCCTGGTGAGCCTGAACCTGACGGCCACGTTAATTCCGTGCCTTTCAGAGACTGCAGTGAACTCATCATCGTGATAGAAGGACAGCACAGCCCTCCTGTCCAGCCTCGTCCCTATCTCTGAGGGAATCATAAGAGGGAAGTGAGCATGCCCTTATTTAATTTAACTGCATGGGATGGCGAAAAACAGCTCTGGACGCGCAAGCGAAATGGAAAATATGCAATGGTTTGTGGAAAATATACTCAAGAATAATGGCGGAATTCAGTCTTCGCTGTCCCCGCCAGAGGAGGAGCTGCTCGAGCTGCTGCCAGACGGCGGGTTCGGAGTCTTGGAGGCCTTTGTGGCTATCACGTCGTCTATCCTCAGTATCATGACTGCGGCCTCCGTGGCGGCATCTATGGCCTGCTTCCCAACCCTCACAGGCTCAATGACGCCGGCCTTCTCCATGTCCTCCACCTCGCCAGTGTAGACGTTTATGCCGTACGTCTTGTGTCCCTTGGCGTGCTCGCTCCTTATCTTTATCAGTATGTCTATGGCATCAAGGCCAGCGTTCTCTGCAAGGGCCCTGGGTATCTCCTCGAGCGAGTCAGCGAACTTCTCTATGGCCAGCTGCTGCCTGCCACCAACGCTCTTTGCGTAGTCCCTGAGCTTCATTGCAATCTCTGCAGCGGTGGAACCGCCACCGGTGACGTAGGCGCCATCTTCGAGCGCAGCGGCGACCACGTGGATCGAGTCTGTAATCGACCTCTCAACCTCATCCGTCACGTGTTCGGTGCCGCCCCTGACCAGTATGCTCACCGCCTTGGGGTTCTTGCAGCCCGTCACGAAAGTCAGGTAGTCCTCGCCTATCTTCACCTGCTCCACCAGGTCCGCCGTGCCAAGGTCAGCAGGAGAGAGCTCGTCTATGCTCGATGCGATGGCAGCGCCGGTTGCCTTGGCCAGCTTCTCTATGTCGCTCTTCTTGACCCTCCTGACAGCGTATATGCCCTCCTTTGCCAGGTAGTGCTGGGCCAGGTCATCTATGCCCTTCTGGGTTATGACCACGTTCGCCCCCGTCTGCTTTATCTTCAAGACCATGTCCCTGAGCACGCTCTCCTCCTGTGCCAGGAACCTCTGTATCATGGACGGGTCGTCTATCCTTATGTTCGTGTCGAACTCAGGCTTCTTTATCTCAAGGGCTGCGTTGAGCACAGCGATCTTCGCGTTCTTGACAAAGTTGGGCATGCCCGGGTGGACCTTCTCCTTATCCACTATCACGCCGTATATGAGCTGCGTGTCCTCTATCTCGCCACCGTGCTTCTTCACTATCTGTATGTTGTCAAAGTCCACGTGCAGCTTGCCATCTATCTCCTCTGCCACTGCCTTGACCGCCTGGTAGGATATCTCCGAGAGCTTCTCCTTGCTCCCTGAGGCGCTCTTGCTGCTCAGCGAAGTGGCGGCCATCTTCATGAGGAGTTCCTTGTCGTCCGGCTTCACAGGCTTCGATATGCTGTCAATGATCTTCTTCGCCTCCTCGGCTGCCATCCTGTATCCTTCGGATATCACTGTGGGGTGGACATTCTGGTTAATCAGTCCCTCGGCCTGCTGTAGCAGTGCACCCGCTATGACCACCGCTGTGGTGGTGCCGTCGCCCACAAACGAGTCCTGGGTCTTGGAGACCTCAACCATCATCTTGGCCGCTGGGTGCTCAACATCCATCTCCTTCAGTATTGTGACACCATCGTTGGTGATGACGATGTCGCCGAGGGAGTCCACGAGCATCTTGTCCATTCCCCTTGGGCCAAGGCTTGTCCTGACAGACTGTGCGATCGCAATTGCCGCCTCAATGTTGTTCTTAATCGCGTCCTTGCCAGTCTCTCTCTTTGTGCCTTCCTTTAATATGAAGATGGGTTGTCCGCCTATCATGCTGATCGAGGATGTAAAAATAAACTTCTATATAAGTATTTCTAAAACATCCGGGGCACACAGTCAGTCCCGTATAAGTCTTCTGGGCAGGGGGCTCCGTGCTCTGTCAGTGGCATTTCACCGGCACTTCCCACACGCATTCCCAATACGCATGCAATGCAGAGGCCTTCTGCAATGAAAGGGAAGCCCGCTCAGGAAAAATAGTGAATAACGAGGAAAAAAAGGACTCACGGCTTCAGGACAACCCGGCCCTCAACCTTTCCCTCCTTCAGCTCCCTCAGCACGGTGCCGGCCTCGGAGAGCCGCCTCTGCTTCACCATTGACCTGAGGACACCGTCCGCTGCCAGTCCCAGGACTGCCCTGGCGTCCTTCCTGAAGCCGGATGCCACGCTGGTTATGTCCTTCTCCCAGGTGAACGAGGTGAACGGGATCTCTATTCTGTCCATTATTGCAGGTACCACCACGGTGCCACCCGGCTTAACGGATCTGGCCGCTTCCGCCACGGCCCTGCTGTTCGGCGCGAACACTATGGCTGCGTCATAGGGCCCTTCCGGTTTTTCGAGTACCTGCGATGCACCCGCTTCCTGGGCAAGCCTTGCATGCCTGGATGTTATCGCTACTGCCTTCGCACCAGTAGCCTCTATCAGCTGGATTGCATAGTGGCCCAGGCCGCCGACGCCGAAGACCGCCACCCTCTTTCCCGGTTCTGGCCTTACCCTCTTAACCGCAGTGTATGCGGTGATGCCCGCGCAGAACAGGGGTGCGGCCTGCTCGCTTGGCAGTCCCTCGGGAATGGGAGTGACGTAATCGCCGTTGAGGCTCACCAGCTCGGCGTAACCGCCGTGGTGGTTTATTCCCGTCACCGTGGCGCTGGGGCAGAGGTTCTCCCTTCCGCTCACACAGTATTCGCATTTGCCGCAAGCGTCATAGAACCACCCTATGCCGACCCTTGTGCCCTCCTTGACCCTGGGGTTCCTGCTCTCTATAACCTCCCCAACTATCTCATGTCCAGGGATCAACGGGAAAAGTTCCCTCGGCACCGGGACGTCACCCTCGACTATGTGCAGGTCGGTGTGGCAGACGCCGCTGGCCTGAACCCTTACAAGCACCTGCCCATCCTTCAGGGCAGGGTCTTCGAAGTCCCCGTACACTGTTGGGTTCTCCTCTATCTTTCTCTGTTCCCTGATGTAGACTGCCTTCATAGTGGTGGCATTCCAGGGCAAGATAAATATGTTTTACTATAATAATGATGCCACACATAGTTGTGCATACATCTGAGCCCGAAAATGCATTCCAGCGGCAAGGGAAAAAGATATCCAGATATGTGTATTCCTCTCCGATGCTCCAGTTTGATAGCGTTGAAATAGAAGGCCACAGGTTCCAGTTCCTGCAGTACGCTGTTGGAAACGCCCCGCTGCTGGTCCTGAGGGGCAAAAGGGGGTACGTGATGTGCGGTTATCTTGACATAGAGACTGCCGATAGGGTCGGTGATGTGGCCGTCAGGGTAACGGGCGTCAGGTCCCTGGGCGATATGCTGTCTGCAACTGTGAGGTCCGTAACCGGGAAGGCCAGGGAGCTCGGGATCAGGGAGGGCCAGAGTGTGAGGGAAATACTGGGGCTAATTGCATGAGGGACAGGTCCAGTGTCTCAATAATATTCAACAGTGGATCGATAGTGCTCATAAGGAGGATCGAGAGGCCAGACGATCCATGGTCTGGCCAGATTGCACTCCCCGGCGGCTTTGCAAAGCCTGGGGAGAGCAATGTGGAGTGCGCAGTCAGGGAGACGCGGGAGGAGGTCGGGATCTTGCTGGGCATGGGTAGCCTTGTGGGTGAAATGGGGCCATTTCACCCATTTCGCTTTCCGCACATCAGCGTCTTCCCTGTGCTCTTCAGGATAAGTGAGGAGGTTGAGCTGAGGCCGGGGCCTGAGGTGGCTGAGGCTAGGTTTGTGCCTCTCCATGACCTCCGGCCAGATTACCTTGGAGAGCACCCTGCATTCAGGTACAGGGACTGGTACATCTGGGGGCTCACCTTCAGGATCCTCCAGGAACTCCTCGGCGACAGCGACCTGCTCTGCAGGCTGTACTCTGGCCAGTGAGAACGCACCCAGAGTGGTGCATCCCTGTGGCCTACCTGAGTATCCTCGTTCCCTGGGGGTCAAGCGAGACCCTGAAAACGAATTCCGATTCCGACATCAGCCTGGACTGTATCCTGTCCACATCACCAGGCCTGCATAGGACAAGGACGAAACCATCACGCCCTCCGCCCATGAGCCTGGCAGCCCTGGCGCCCGAGGACAAGGCTGTGCCTATTATCCTCTCAACCCTCTCGCTTGTTACCCTGGATCCAAGCCTCTTCTTGATTTCCCATGCGGCGTTCACGAGGGAGTAGAAGCCGTCGAGGTCTCCGGAGAGGGCCGAATGGAGCATCTTCTCTGCAACATCCTTCATCCTCTCCAGGTTCCCTATGGTTTCCATGTCCCCGCTCCTTGAGGCCTGGACCTGATCCTTCAGGGCCTCAGTGCTTTCCCTTGTTTTTCCTGTGTAGACAAGGATTGTGCCACCGTCTATTTCGCTGAAAATCCTGCTGCCTACCTGGATCGGGTGCACAGTGAACTCCTTCCCTCTGAACGCCATCCCCTTGAAACCCCCTATTGCTATTGCGTAGGGGTCCTGGCGCCCGAGAGTGACACCGAACCGGTTCATCTCGATGTCGTAGGCCTCCTCTGCCATCTTGCCCGGGGGATCGACCGCGCCCCTGAGTTCGCCTATGAGCCTGAGTGTGGCAGTTATCAGGGCGCTGGAAGAACCGAGGCCAGAGCCGGGCGGTACGTCTCCGTTGAGGAGTATCCGCCCCCTCTTCACTCCGTTCACCTCAAGGAGCTCAACCATCCTGTCGAGCACCTCTGTGTGCTCATTGGCCCCAACTATGTAGCTCCTGAGAAGGTCCCTGGAAGATATCTCGAGGCTGTGCCCATCATCCTTGTAGGATACCCTAACGCCCCTGTCTATGGTCGCGTTGACCACAAAGCCGCCGTGGGTGGAGATGAAGGGTTCTATGTCTGTCCCTCCCCCACCAAAGGTTATCCGGAAGGGGCTGTAGGAAGTGATGGTGCTGCTCAAGCGCCTTAAAAACACTAAAGGTGTTAATAAAAATATTGGGCAGACTCTCCCTGGCCTGGGCTAAGGTTATATCCATGGTTTGAGTTTCACTGGTGTCATGGCTGATAAGAGGAGTACAGAGGGATTCCAGTCAGGGGCTGGACTCATAAGGTACTTTGAGGAAGAGGAGATTAAGGGGCCCGCCATGGATCCGCGCCTCATAATTTACATAGGCATAGCCATGGCGGTCATAGTGGAGCTTGCTAAGATCTTCTGGCCGGTCTGAGGTTGTGTGTCAGAAAAAAATAAATGATCAATCGCTATTTCGCACAGAGCTCCCGTGGTGTAGTCCGGCCAAGCATAAGGGACTCTCAATCCCTCGACTCGGGTCCAAATCCCGACGGGAGCATCCACAAAAGGTCAAAGGCATACGCCCTTCCTTGAAAGGTTGCAGATGGCCTGTTTTCCTTGTCCAGTTATTACCTTCACCTTCCACACCAGCGATTATGAGGGCAATCCTGACAACAGGGAGCCAGAATGGAACCCGGGTATAGGTAAATGGCCTGGTACGGGAGTGTTGCTGGGCCTTAGTGCACGACGGCAAACCTCAGCATTACAGACTTCCCGCGGTTGTTCAGCTACCTCGAGGGAACACCGATAACATTCGCTGTTGCGGTGGCCATCTTCTACCCGCCCGGTGTCTTCTCCGGCTTCAGGAGGCAGTTCTGGCACAGGGGGTGGACTCAGCAGTACATAGAGGGGAGGAACTAAACGGGCCGAAACCGACACTTCCAGGCCAGTGGCGCTGTCCCATGGGGGGTGGGCCATGCATTGAACGCACGTGGATGGGCTCACCATGGTGCCCTCCCTCCCTGCCACCCAACGTGTGCAGACCCACTCCATCTTGTCTCTGTCCCAGGCTGGAGGCTGTTGCGCCATTACGCAGTGTTCGCAAGCCCCATGGAATCTGTGGCGAGAATGGGGAGGAGCTGGTGGTGTGGGGCAGACTGCAGGGCTGCAGGAGGTAGGCACTCCTTACAGTGTGAAGTGTGGAACCTTAGCCGTGGTGAACGGGCTGCACGGGCTCTGGCTCGACCGTGCAGACTCTAGGGAGGGCCTGACTGTAGGGCAACCTCAACCACGCTTGAGGCCTCATGACCGTGATGAGGGTGCCAAAGTTAAATACATGCACCCAATACGTTAAGATGCACAGGCATGTCCTGTGATGGGACAAGATGATAGATGGGAAGTTTTGAAACACTTGGCATTCCAGACCAGGTTCTGAGGAACATAAGGCTTGCAGGGTACAGGGTGCCCACCGATATACAGGCCCAGGCGATCCCGGTCCTGCTTCAGGGGATGGATGCTGTCATCAGTTCGGAGACAGGTTCCGGCAAGACAGCGGCTTTCCTGATACCGGGCATAGTGAGGTATGTGGAGGGCAGAAGGAGGCTACTGGTGCTTTCCCCAACAAGGGAGCTTGCGATACAGACAGACAGGCAGGCCGGCACGCTTGGTCGTGGCCTCCTCAGGCACGCCCTGGTATACGGTGGTGCACCCATGGGCAGGCAGGTCTCCGATCTTTCCATGGGCCCGGGGATAGTCACGGGCACACCAGGTAGGGTCCTCGACCTGCACAGGCGCGGAGCCATTGACCTCGGAGCATTCGACTCTGTGGTGCTGGACGAGTGCGACACAATGCTCGACATGGGCTTTGTGGAAGACGTGACGGAGATCCTGTCGCACGCCAGTGGAAGGTCGCAGACCTCCTTTGTGTCCGCCACGGTTACCGCCCCGATCCTCTCCCTGATTTCCGAACTCGGCACAGACCCCGTTTACATAGGGCTTAGGCCGGGTGAGCGGCACGGGGGTCCCGCAATCGAGCACACCTATGCGGTTGTCAGGCCCGGCGGAAAGTTCCAGGCCCTGCTGGAGTATATAAGGCATGCCAGGCCTTCCAGGGCCATAGTCTTCACGGGCACACGGAGGTACGCGGGCATACTTGCCCAGAGGCTGAACAGGCACGGGGTGAGCGCGCTGGCAATCCACGGTGACATGACTCAGAGGGCCAGGGAGAGCGCCATGGAGGAGTTCAGAAGGAGGCCAGGAGTGCTCGTGGCAACGGACGTCGCATCCAGGGGCATAGACATAAAGGGGATCGACGCCGTGGTAAACTTCGATGTCCCCCGTGATCCCAGGCTCTACGTGCACAGGACTGGCAGGACAGCCAGGATGGGTGCAGTGGGTCTGGCCCTGACCATAGTGGAGAGCGGGGAGGTCGGTGCACTCGAGGAGATAGAGAGGGAGGCCGGGGTCAGGATGATGAAGGTCGACCTTGGCGCAGCGGCAGAGTGAGGCCTAGGCCCGGGCTGGGGCCCTGGCCATGCCCTTCAGCTCCCTGATCTTGGCCGCCCACAGGTGTGCCCTGCACACCGTGATCTCTATGTCGTTCACGTACAGGGTTGATGTCACGAACTCCGTCTTTTTGAAGGAAACGCGCTCTATTCTCTCAAGAGGTATCGAGAACTGTTCCCTCTTCCCCCTGAACTCCAATCCTCTCTCGCTCAGCTTCAGGGTGCCCTTCGAACCCTTGTAGAGGGCAAGGTCAATCAATCCCACCACTCTCCTCCTCGACCATGTTGACGAGGCGGCCAGCTCTCTTCACTGTCTCTGGCCTTTTCTTGGACAGGACCACCACATATAACACCGCGAGCACCAGGTACACTGAGCTGATGAGCACTGCCTGGGTGACCGGAAAGATCGGTGGCACGATGCTCTCGTAGAGCACGAAGATGAATATGGCTGTGGCAACGGCTGGCATTATGTAGTGCTCTATGGGGTGCAGGATCTTCTGGCCCAGGGTTATGTGCCTCTCCCTCAGCCTCCTGAACATTGTCATGACGGATGTGTTCAGGAGCGTGTGGGTCAGTATGAGCCCGACCAGTGCCACAGTGGTGAGGAGCTGGAAGGTGTTGGACAGTGCGCTGGAGATGGCTGCGGAATTCGCAGACCCGCTGAGCAGTTCCACCGGTGAGAGGCCCATGGCGGCAGAGATGGTAAACGTGGCCCCAACTGCAACAGCAGACGAGACCGTGCCTATGAAGGCCAGGGACTTCCAGGGAGTGGCGAACCTCTCGCTGACCTCGGAGAAGAACTTCGGTATTATGCCGTCCCTGGCCATGGCGAAGTATACCCTTCCCGCGTTGCTCTGCATCGCCACTGAGTCCGAGAAGGCAGAGTTGAAAGCAACAAGGGCCAGCATGAAGCCACCGGCAATGCCTGTGTAGAGGGTTGCCACTATGATGCCGGGTATGTTGCTCTGGGCGAAGCTCTGCATCATGCTGGTGCCCCAGCCCACCGTGAGGGCGTATGCCACCTCTGTGAGTATTATGCCCACCAGCACCAGGCCGTAGATGAGGGCCTTGGTCACGCTCCTCGGGTGGTCAACCTCCTCACCGAGGGGTGCGGAGCCACCGTAGCCTATGAAGCTCGTCAGGCCGAATATCATGCCAAGGCCGAGGCCTGCCACTGGCCCGCCCTCATTGGCGAAGAGGCTGCTGTACTGCTTCCATGCAAATGGGTTGAAAACAGCCGCGGTGTTGTCCGGGGCGCGGAGTATTATAATGAGCGATAGCACCCCAAGGAACGCTATCTCGAAGAATGCGGCGACCCTGACATACTTCATCTGTGGCCTTATGCCGACGATGGCCAGCACTATCGGGACAACAATGAAGACCAGGATGAACGGGATCCATATCCAGGCTGGCAGGGCCACGTGGAAGAAGTAGTAGATCACCCCTGGCAGCACAACGCCGGCCACATAGACCGGTATGGCAGCAGTGCTGGCGATCTGGTAGAGCACGTAGAGCAGCCCAGATACTATGGCAGGCCTGGGGCCGAACGCTGTGGATATGTATCCATAGTACCCGCCGGCACTTGCATGCCTCTTTGATAAGTGGTACAGGGTGTTGACCTCAAGGAACATTGTGAGCATCGCTATGAGGAAGGCCAGGGGCGTGAGCATGAATGCAAAGGCCGCTGCGCTGGTGACGAAGGCGACTGTGTCGCATGCCGGTGCCATGGCAGCGATCTCCTCTGCAACTGCGCCCCAGAACCCAACCTGCCCCCTCTTCAGTCTGTGGTAGTTCTCACCTGAGTACGTTTCGGCGTTGTCTGCCATGTATTTGCACCGTCCTAACTGAATTAGGGTTATACTAAAACAATATTTAAAACTTAATGCCCTGCAGAGCACCTTAAAACTGTAGCATATACGGAGGGAGTTAAGCAGGCCTGAAAACCAGGCGTAAAATGCAGGGACCATGCAGGCATGTCAGCGCTGGGAGGGAGATTTGAACTCCCGAGCTACTACGAGCACAGGTTTTCCAGACCTGCGCCTTACCAGGCTAGGCTATCCCAGCAGAAGCACCGATCGGTCATGGGAGAATGGTTTATTAGAATTTCTAATCCTGGTGGGGCAGCATGCCCTGCCATGGAGCACCCGTGCATCCAGGTGCGCATCGCTTTTAAGTGCCGTTCGCATGATCGGTGCAATGAGGCTTAGCACGGACTCCTGGCACTACAGGACTGAACTACTTGATATCGATAGGTCGCTCTGCAACTACTGCGGGGCCTGCGTGGGCATGTGCCCGACTGATGCCATATGGATGGACGATACGATCATAGAGGTCAACGATTCTAGGTGCATAAGGTGTTCGTTCTGCGTGAGGGGTTGCCCGACCGGGGCGATAGCCGGGAGGTGGTAGGGTGCGCTATGACTGTGTCGTGGTGGGCGCAGGGCCCGCCGGGAGCACAGCAGCCAGGTACCTGGCGAGGGGCGGCATGAGCGTACTCATGCTTGAGAAGAGGCCGGACATAGGCTCCCCGGTGAGGTGCGGTGAAGGGATATCCAGGGACTGGCTGGGCGAGCTCGGTATAACGCCGAGCGACAGGTGGGTGGACAACGAGGTGAAGGGGGCCAGGATATTCGGGCCAAGCGGAAACAACTACATATCTGTGTCCGCGTCCATGGCCGGGAACGAGGTGGGCTACGTCATAGAGAGGGACAAGTTCGACAAGTACCTGGCTTCAATGGCCGCCGACGCAGGTGCGGACATTATGGTTAAGACGCCTGCTGTGGATGCAATCGTTGATGCCGGTGGCGTGGTCGGGGTGAAGGCGAGGGTGGGAGGCAGGCTCGAGGATATACGTTGCGACTTTGTCCTTGCCTGTGACGGGTTTGAGAGCGAGTTTGCCAGGTGGGCTGGCATGAAGGATTTCCTCCTGCCCCCGTCTGACATGGTGTCGGCCCTGCAGTACAGGCTGCGTGGCATTTCATGCGATAGGGACTACGTGGACTTCCACTTCGGGAGCATAGCGCCAGGTGGTTACATATGGGTCTTCCCAAAGTCCGAAGGGGAGGCCAACGTTGGCATAGGCGTTAACCTCTCCAGGGCAGGCAAGGGCATGGCCAAGGAACTCCTCGACTCTTTCATAAAGCGGAACCCCGCGCTGTCCAGGGGAAAGCCAATCCAGGTTGTATCAGGGGGCGTCTCTGTGTCGAAGGTGAGGAAGCGCCTCCACATGCCAGGCCTCCTGGTGGTGGGTGACGCTGCCAGGCTCATCGACCCCCTCACCGGGGGCGGGATATCAAACGCCTGCATATCGGGCAAAATGGCGGCCGAGAGCATCCTCCTGTCCAGGGACAGGCAGGAGGCAGGACAAATATACGAAGACAGGGTCAGGGAGCGCTTCGAGGTCCCCCACATGAGGGGCTGGTTCATGAAGGAGAAGCTGATGGAGGTAAGTGACGAACTCATAGAGGCGGTGGTGGACGCCCTCCACTCTGTTGACCTTGGCACATTCTCACCCCAGGAACTCATAAACGCCGTTGCCTCCACGAGGCCATCCCTCATGGAGGAGATAAGGCGCTTTGCGGGCCTATGATGATTCAGTGCCCTTGATTATGTCGTCCAGCGAGAAGTTACCGTTCCTAAACTGGGCACGCATCAGCTTCCTTATGCCCCTGTTGCCCTTGAGCATCTTCAGGTTGTTCTTCATGGCCTTGTATTCCCTCAGGAGTTCCCTCACCTCGGATTCCGGCCTGCCGGACCCCCTCGCAACCCTCTGTATCCTCTTGGAGTTCAGTATATCCGGGTTCTCAAGTTCCTCAAAGGTCATCGAATCAAGGATGACACGGTACCTCTGCAGCTTCTGCGTGGCACCCTCTATGTCCGCCTGACCCACCCTTGAGGCCAGGGGCGACCTGGCCAGTGGCATGTTGTCCAGGATCCTCCTGAGCAGGCCTGGCTGTGCGAACTTCTCCCACACATCGTACATGTCCTTGAGGTTGAACTTACCGGACATCAGCTTGTTGAACGATTCCTCGGCTTCCTCCTCTGTTATGTTCGCCTCCTGCACTGCCTCCATCAAAGACTCAAGGTCCCCAAGGCCCAGGAGCCTGGAGAGGAAACGCGTCGGGTTGAATATCTCGAAGTCGTCCAGGTGCTCCCCTGTGCCTATGAAGAACACGGGCGCCCTGATCTCGGCCACAGCGCTCAGCGCTCCACCTCCCTTGCCCGTGCCATCCATCTTTGTGATTATCACGCCTGTGATGCCAACTGCATCGTTCATGGCCTTCGCCTGCGGCCCAGCCTGCTGGCCCACCGTAGCGTCCATGACCAGGAGGACTTCGTCCGGCTCAACAGCCTTCTTCACCCTCTTGATCTCCTCGATGAGATCCATGTCGAGCGAATCCCTGCCGCTCGTATCCACTATCTTCACCTTGAAGTCCTCAAGCCTGCGGAGCCCCTCCTGCACGATCTTCACAGGGTCCTTCTCTCCCTTGATGCCGAAGAACCCGCAGGAGAGCTGCTTCGATATCTGCTCGAGCTGCTCATAGGCCGCCGGCCTGTGCACGTCTGCCGCTATGAGGCCCACGTTGAGCCCCTTCTTGCTGAAGAACCTTGCCAGTTTCCCTGCAGACGTGGTCTTTCCCTGCCCGTAGAGGCCCACGAGCATGATCTTCTGGGGCCTTATCTTGATCGTGGAAGGCTCTCCGAGTATTGAGAGCAGCTCCTCATAGATGATCTTTATCATGAAGTCCTGTGGCGCCATTCCTGCAGGCGGCTTCTCCTCCATCGCCCTCTTCTCAAGCTTCTTGGTGAGTTCCAGGGCAAGCCTCACATTGACATCTGCCTTGAGGAGCGCCCTCTGGACATCCCTGACTACCTCTCTCACGGTCTCCCTGTCGATGTAAGAGGAGTTCGATATCTTCCTTATGGTCTCCCTGAGTGATGTGGCCAGGTTGTCCAGCACCATATTACTTCGAAACAACACCGTTTATTAAACCTTATCGGGCGCGCTCAATGCTTCGCTAGGCAAATCTGGAGGCACTCCATGCCACCGACTGAATTTCACGCCTACCTGTCAGCCTTTAAGGCGGAGAAGCGCATAGGTGTGGGCCCAGGATAGGGTCATTTCCCAGTGGCCCCACTAGGAATGGTGTCAGTACTCCCTCCACCTGTAGCCGCATGATGCGCAGGTGTAAAACTTGGTCTCTGGCTCATCTGCGGACCTTGTCTGCTTGAGGAGGTAGTAGGCACCCCTGTGCTTGCACTTCGGGCAGACAGCTTCCGAGTCCAGGGGCTCAGCCGTGACCTCGCTCTCGATCATGATGACTTCCTTGGAGCTGCTCTTGTTAACTATCCTTCCAGTGCCATCTCTGCTGTTGCTCTTCTTCACCTCGTAACCGCAGCTTGAACACTTGTAAGTCCCACCGTTGGGGGACATGAGGGAACCGCATTTCGGACAGAACATAGGGCATGCATATCTGTTAATGATATTTAACGTAATGGGGGTCATGGAGTTCGACCTGCGCCAGCGAGGTATGGGATTGCGGGCTCACTCCCAAGGGATCTCCTTGAGGTTGCTGGAAGACGAATGTAACTGGACCGTGCAACCTCCTCAGGTACCGCATTGGCCCACTCTCCCGTGCCAGTGGGCGGGAGACATCTCATTGGCATTCGATTCTCCGGGGCAGTGCGTATCGACTACGATGAGGAAGGAGGAAATCCGATCGTAGGGCCGAAATGGTCAGCCCGCTTGGCCTGCGCAGAACAAGTTGACCGGAACTATACATCCTTACGGCCATCGCCATGTTTAACTAAGCGGAAAAAATGTTACTGCATGCCTCTGCTGAATGGCGATGAAGAGATATCGGGAGTTCTCAGGAAATACAGGAACATTGCTGTAGTGGGCATCTCTGACAAGCCGGACCGGGACAGCTACAGGGTTGCATCTTACCTGAGGGAGCACGGTTACAGCATAATACCAGTCAACCCCACGTTGAAGGAGTGGAACGGCATCAGGGCTTACCCAAGCCTCTCCTCGATACCAGGTGACCTGAAGGTGGAGGTTGTCGATATATTCAGGAAGCCAGAGGCAGTAACGGAAGTCGTCAGGGAGGGCCTGCAGCTGAAGCCCAGGGTCTTCTGGATGCAGGAGGGCGTTGTAAACAGGGAGGCCGCGGACCTTGCTGTGCAGAACGGCGTGGACGTCGTCATGGACAGGTGCATGATGAAGGAACACAGGCGGCTCCTCGGTGGTAAGTAATATTAGCCAGTGATCAATCGGGTCTCTGTGTCGGGGTAGCCTAGCCCGGTAAGGCGGTAGACTCGAGATCTACTGCTCTCTGTAGCTCGGGAGTTCGAATCTCCCCCCCGACGTCCCTGCAAAAATTTTCCCTTTCCCGGCATGCTGGACAGTTTTGAGCTTTATTTAAATACTGGTTAACAGATTTCGTAGGGTGAGCGGCCTGGATAAAAAGGACATTCTCATAATCCGCTACCTCTCCGAACATGGGAGGGACAAGATATCGAACATATCTTCAAGCCTCGGGATACCCAGGGCAACGGTGTTCGAGAGGATCCAGAAGCTGGTCGCTTCCGGATACATCAAGAAGTTCACGATTGAGGTGGACTTCGAAAAGCTGGGGTTGCCGATCCTCTCCTACATCCTCCTGCACCACGGCTTGGGAAGCGTTGAGGACACTCTCCGGAGGCTTTCCTCCCTTGACTGCGTGGTGAGCGCTGCTCTCACCACGGGGTGCTGGGACATCATCATGCTCACTGCCCACCGCTCCATGAAGGACCTGTCTGACTTCGTGGTGAACGAGCTGCAGAGGCTCACTGGCTCCGGCAACTTCCAGATACTCCCCGTCATGAGGCTTGAGAAGCAGTGACCAGGGATGTGAAATAGATTTATATTGCTAGGATCATACTCGTCACAGCTTGCGATCGGTATGACAGCGGATGGAAAGTATGATGTGATTGTGGCAGGGGCAGGCCTGGCAGGTTGCCTCGCCGCCACTACTGCTGCGAAGGCTGGGGCAAATGTGCTGTTACTTGACAGGAACCCGGAGAGCGAGGTGGGAAAGAAAACAGTATGGGGATGGACGTGCGGAGATGCGGTTGCCAAGTCCCACCTGGACTTCGTGAACAGGAAGACGGGCATCACCTTCTCCAGGCCAGAGCTTGACAACCCTGTCACGGGCGTTCTCGCCATCTCACCGGACATGCAGACGAAGTTCATGTTCGATGGCGAGGGCTTCATCCTGGACAGACCGGAGTTTGAGGCAAAGCTCCTGAGGGCGGCCCTTTCTGCCGGAGCGCATTACGAGAGCAGCTTTGAGGTCGAGGCCCCGGTACTCGAGGACAGCAGGGTCGTCGGGGTGGAGGGAAAGGACAGGAACGGGCAGAAGCGCGAATACAGAGCAAAGGTCGTTGTGGACGCCCTGGGGATATCCACTGTCCTCAGGAGGAAACTGCCAGAGAACCCCTACGTGGAGAGGCAGATAGATATCGACGACATTGAGAGCACGGGCCGCTACATATATGAGTTCGACCTAGACCATGAGGATCTGAACTATTACGACCCGAAGAACGCGCTGATCCACCTTAACCCTGTGCTGGCACCAGGCGGTTACGGCTGGGTGTTTCCGAAGAGCGGGAACAAGGTCAACATAGGCCTCGGCGTCCAGAAGAAGAGCCTTGAGATAAGGAACAAGAAGCTCGGGAAGAACGACAACCTGCAGTCCCTCATAGACCAGTACGTGAAGTGGAACCCCACACTGAAGAACCTGAGGCTGTTCAACAAGAACAACAACGGCAAGGGCATGTGGTCCGTGGCCGTGAGGAGGCAGATGGAGAGCCTCGTCTTCAATGGCTACATGGGGGCTGGGGACAGCATGGCCATGCCGAACCCCATAAGTGCCGGTGGCATAGGCCCGGCGCTCATATCCGGTTGCCTCGTTGGGGAACACGCGGCCAGGGCAGCGCTTGAGAACGACACGAGCATAAGTAACCTCTGGCAGTACAACCTTGACTTCAACCAGGCCTATGGGAAGAGGATGGCGGGCCTGGAGGTGTTCAGGATATACCTGCAGTCTCTCAACACGGATATACTGAACTACGGCATGAAGACGTTCCTGACGGTCAAGGAAGCCACCGAGATAACCTACGGTCGCATACCGAAGCTGAGCCTGGCCTCGAAGTTCAAGATGGTGCTCAAGGGTGCAGCGAACATAAACGCCTTCTCCAGCATGCTTTTTGCAATCAACAGGATGAAGGAACTAAACGAGATCTACGAGCAGTACCCGGAGAAGCCGGAGGGGTTCCTGCCCTGGAAGAAGAAGGTGCAGGCCATAATAGAGGATGCAAAGGAGAGGTTCAAGCCGAACCCGATCTGACCTTTTTCTTATAGTACTCACAGTACTGTGAGACCTTACACTCCCCACATTTGGGGCCTACCGGCCTGCACACGTGCTTCCCGAACTCCACAAGTGTGGGGTTGAAACCGAGCCAGAGGTCCTCCGGGACTATCCTTCTCAGGTCTTCCTCAGTCTCCTCTGGCTTCTTTGTGCTTACCCAGCCTATCCTGTTGGCTATCCTGTGGACGTGGGTGTCCACAGCGATCGCGGGAATGCCGAACGCATCTGCAAGCACTACGTTTGCGGTTTTCCTCCCAACTCCGGGTATTGTCACGAGCTCCTCCAGCGTGCTCGGCACCCTGCCACCAAAGCGTCCCACCACTGTCTTTGCAACCTCAATGACCCTCCCTGCCTTGACCCTGCTGAACCCGACCCTCCTTATGATCTGCCTGACCTCCTCCGGGTCCGCCCTGGCCAGGGCCTCAGCTGTCCGGTAGCGTTCGAAGAGGGCCCTGGCAGAGGCATCCGTGACCTCGTCCTTTGTCCTGTGCGAGAGCACCGTTGTTATGAGGACCCAGAATGGGTCGGAGAACTCGAAGTGGTGCGGCGGGCTCTGCGACTTTATCAGCCCGTAGATCTCCCTCACTTTCCCTGCTGCCTGGTCTCCAGCTGGCATACCCAGTACTCTGATATCTCCCTTGCATCGGTAGGCGTATTATAAAGCAAGCTGTCGACCAAGGCCTCAGCCAGGCGCACGTTTGTGACCAGGGGTGTACCCTTCATGATCGATACCCTCCTTATCTCGAAGCCGTCCCTGATGGAGCCACTCATATCGGTTGGCGTGTTTATCACGAATGACACCAGGCCGAGGGCTATGGCCTCGTCCACCCTGGGCCTCCTGACGTCATCTATGCGGTAGACCACATCGGCCTCTATGCCATGCCTGGAGAGGAACTCCTTGGTGCCAGGGGTGGAATATATCTTGAAACCCTTCTCCCTCAGCTTCCTGGCTACCCTGAGCACGTCTGGCTTGTCCCTGTCACTGACCGTTATCAGGACGGAGTTCCCAAGACTGGACTTTCCGAACATCACCTGTGATGCCTTGTATATGGCCTCATTCAGTGTCATCCCGGCACCGAAGCCTTCGCCTGTGGACTTCATCTCCGGGCCCAGTACCGTGTCCAGGTCCCTGAACCTCTTGAACGGGAACACCGGCACCTTCACGAAGTAGGCCCTGGGCTCCACGTGCTCCACAGACAGCCTGCCTCCGAGCATGCACAGCACCCCCTCCCTCACCCAGTCGACACCAGTTGCCTTGGCAACGAAGGGGAGGCTCCTGCTTGAGCGTGCGTTCAGCTCGATTATGTAGACATCGCCTGACTTCACAGCGACCTGAAGGTTGGAAAGCCCGCACAGGCCGAACTCAAGGGTCAGCCTGTCCACTATGCCCACTATCTTCGAGTAGATGTCCTGGGGCACCATGCCGGGCCCGAGGACCATGGTGGCATCTCCGGAGTGTGTCCCGGCCTCCTCTATGTGCACGGAGATCCCGGCTATCACGCTCCTCATGCCATCAGAGACGAAGTCCACGTCCATCTCAGTGGCGCTCTCTATGTACCTGCTCACAACGACAGGGTATCCCGGGCGGTCCTTGAATATCTCTGCGACCCTCTCCCTGACGGCCTGGATGTCGTAGAGTATGTCCATGGCACGGCCACCGATGATGAAACTCGACCTGACTATGACCGGCAGGCCAACCTTTTCTGTCTTCCTGATCGCCTCCTCATCGTTTGAAACGATGGCGAACTCTGGCTGCAGCAGCCCCAGGCGGTTGAGTGCGTTGGCGAAGAGGCCCCTGTCCTCGATCCTGTTTATCGATGATGGCTTCGTGCCCAGTATCATGCCCTCTCCGAAGAGTTTCCCCAGGTCTCCTGCCATGTTCTGCCCCGTCTGGCCAGAGAACTGTATTATTATGCCGTCTGCCCTCTCCCTGGCCACGATGTTCGACACATGCTCCAGGGTGAGGGGCTCGAAGTAGAGGGCATCGGACACGTCAAAATCTGTGGACACCGTCTCAGGGTTGCTGTTCACCATTATTGTCCTTATGCCCAGCGCCCTAAGCGCCATAACTGCCTTAACGGAGCCGTAGTCGAACTCCAGGCCCTGGGATATCCTGTTCGGGCCGGATCCCATCACGATTATGCTCTTCCCACTCTTCTCCGGCAGGAACTCGCTCTCACTCTCGTAGGTGGAGTAGAGGTATGGCGTGTCCGCCTGGAACTCCCCTGAACAGGTGTCTATGGACTTGTATGCAGGCAGGATGCCCCTTTCGAGCCTCCACCTGACCACGTCCGCTTCCGAAATGCCGGTGAACCTCGCTATGAGGTAGTCAGGAATGCCCATCCTCTTGAACTCGTAGAGGTTGTCAGGTATCTTCCCCCACTCCAGCTCCTTGAGCTTGTCCACTATGTTCTTCATCTTGTGCACAAAGTAATCCGGGTAACCGCACATCTCCGCTATGTCCTCAGGCCTCCACCCCCTGAAGAGTGCCTCGAAAACGGCGAAGAGCCTCCTGTCATTAGGTACGGTGAGGAGCCTGCGCAGCTCGCTGTCCGATGCGTCAAGCCTGAGCCTCCTGCTGTCCTCGGTCTCCAGGGAAGCGACCGCCTTCATCAGGGCCTCCTCGAACGTCCTGCCGATGCCCATGACCTCGCCGATGGACTTCATCTGGACACCAATCGTCCTGTCGACGTGGAACTTGTCAAAGGGCCACCTCGGTATCTTCACTGTTATGTAGTCCAGTGACGGCTCGTATGCGGCATAGGTGTTGCCCGTTATGGGGTTCCTTATCTCAGGAAGGAGGTAGCCAAGGGCGATCTTCGCTGATACCCTGGCTATGGGGTATCCGCTGGCCTTGGACGCCAGTGCCGATGACCTCGATGTCCTCGGGTTTACCTCAACCACATAGTACCTGTGTTCCCTGCTGTCAAGGGCGAACTGTATGTTGCACGCCCCCTTTATGTCCAGCGCACTTATCACATGGATGGCAGCATCCCTCAGCATGTGGTACTCCTCATCACTGAGCGTCTGCGACGGCGTCACCACTATGCTTTCGCCTGTGTGCACTCCCATGGGGTCGAGGTTCTCCATGTTGCACACCGTGATGCAGTTCCCAGCGCTGTCCCTGATCACCTCATACTCGAGCTCCTTGAGGCCAGCAATGGACCTCTCCACCTCAATGGTCTCCTCAGGGTTGAGCCTGAAGTACTCATCGCAGATCTCTCTGAGCTTCTGGAGGTTCGGCACAATGGTGCCCCCGGAACCGCCCAGGGTGAATGAGGTGCGCACTATGTACGCAGATTCCTCCATTCCCTGCAGTGTGTCCATGTAGTTTTCAGCGCTTAGCTCGTATGATTCAGGTATCGGCTCCCCTATCTGCTCCATGAGCCTGTGGAACAGCGTCCTGTTCTCCGCCAGCCTGATCGATTCCACGCCTGTTCCCAGGATCCGCACGTTCAGTTCCCTGAGTATTCCCCTCCTGTCTAGCTCCACCGCCATGTTGAGGCCTGTCTGGCCCCCCATGGTCGCTATGATCGAATCAACGTTCTCAGCCTTTATGATCTTCACTATGTTCTCCACAGTTATGGGTTCCAGGTAAACACGGTCCGCCACGGCGTGGTCTGTCTGTATGGTGGCGGGGTTTGAGTTTATCAGGACCACCCTCACACCCTCCTCCCTCAGGGAGAGGCATGCCTGCGAGCCCGCGTAGTCAAACTCAGCCGCCTGCCCGATAACAACCGGGCCGGAACCTATAACGAGGACGCACTTCACGTCAGGTATCTTTGGCACCTCAATCACCTACCCTTTCAATGAGGGAATCGAAGAAGGCACTGGCATCGTGGGGCCCAGGCGAGGCCTCGGGGTGGTACTGCACCGAGTAAACATTCCTGGCCCTGTCCTCCATGGCCTCCACAGTACCGTCGTTCACATCCCACTGGAGAACCTTGAGCCCTGTGCCCTTCAGCGTGTCCGGGTCAACCGCATAGCCGTGGTTGTGGGTTGTCACTATGCTCCTCCTGCCGTCCGTGACCGCATGGTTAGAGCCCCTGTGCCCGAACTTCATCTTCCTCGTGGACGCGCCGTACGCCTGGGCTATTATCTGGTGCCCCAGGCAGACGCCGAAGGTAGGTACCCTTCCTATGCAGGACTGCACGAAGTTGACAACGGGCCTAAGAGACTGGTGGGCCGGGTCACCGGGCCCGTTTGATATGAAGAGGAGGTCGTAATCATCAATATCGATGGCAGAGAAGTCGTGGTCATAGTTCACGGTGTGCAGCGTGAACCTCCTAGCCATCTGCTCCCTGAGGCTGAACTTCGACCCAACGTCTATGTAGAGGCATTTGAGCCTACCGGAGCCCATGGTGGCCTCTTCCCTGTCCCTGCAGACGCGCCCCACAAGGTCCAGGGACATTGTGTCGACCCACTGGCCGTGGAACTCCTTGCTGTCAGAGATGACTGCCTTCATGGCACCCTTCTCCCTTATGTGCCTCACCAGGGCCCTGGTGTCCACAAGGTCAACGCCCGGCACGCCGTTCCTCTCCAGGAACTCCTCAAATTCATCCCCTGGCTTCCCTGCACCCAGCACCGAATGGGCGTCCCTGGTGATTACGCCGGACACCCTCGCCCTCTCCGACTCCATCTTTCCTGCCGAAAGGCTGTAGTTGGCAATCGTGGGAGACGCAAAGACCAGCATCTGGCCCTCGTACGAAGGGTCAGTGATCGCTTCCAGGTAGCCAGTCATGGCTGTGGTGAACACGATCTCGGACTGGGCCTCTCTGTCTGCACCGTATGGCACGCCGTCAAACACAGTGCCATCCTCCAGTATAACATACCTCCTTTCCATCAGAACCACCAATCAGGAAAAAGCAGATCCCCCCGGTTGAGCTCACAATCCCAGATGCTTCCCAGGGGTTCACCTTGCTGACCTCTAGGGGATTCCTTATCTCTCTTGTAATAAATTGTTTTCTGTTATAAAATTTCAAACGGTGTTAAAAATTTTGACCATTGTCGGTAATCTTAGCTTTACTATTAACAGTTCTGTCAATCCAGTCAAGGTACTCGCCACTTCCCGCATCTACTGGCATGAATATTATTTCAGGCAGCTGGTATGAATGTTCTCTCTTCACAAGATCGATTATCCCTGGCACCTCGGTTTCTGTTGTCTTCACCACGGCCAGGTACTCCCGGTCATCCGCGATCTTCCCTTCCCACCAGTACATGGAGTTCACTGGCACTATGTTAACGCACGCTGCCAGCTTCCCCTCGAGGATCTTGAGCGAGATCTTCCTTGCCTCCTCCTCACTGCCAAAGGTCAGGAGGCCTATGAGGTGCTTCACCATAGTACCTGGATCTCCTCCCTGTAGATTACACTGCGCCCATCGAACCTGAAGCCCAGTGCACGCACCTCCACCCCTCCATCGTATGCCTGCCTGAGGGCCTCACTGAACGCCGGGTCGCGTTCCCTGTTGGCCATGAAGAACCTCGCCCCTGACCTCAGCACAAGGAATAGGACAGCGGCCCTGCCTCCCTGCTCAGAGATCCTCCTCAGCCCCCTCAGGTGCCTCACGCCCCTCTCCGTGGGTGCGTCCGGGAAGAGGGCAATGTCACCCTGGATGAGAGAGCAGCCCTTGACCTCCACAACCGTACCGTCAACAAGGAAGTCGAACCTCGAATCGCCGACCTTCACCTCAGGCCTCGCCTCTCTGCCAAGCAGCGATTCAGCGATCTTCCTGTGAACGCTGCTGTCAGTGAGGGCCCACTCCCCACCTTGCTGGAAGGCAATGAGCCAGAGGCCGGTCTTTCCCCCGTGGGGCCTGAGCAGCACCGGCGTACCGGGGATGGTGAACTCCTGCAGCCGTCCGGGGTCGTGCAGGTGTGCGGTCACCTTCCTCCCCTCAACCTCCACCACAGTGAGGAACCTGTTTGGCCTCTCAATGAACCTCCCCTGGAACAGCGGCCCGCTGTAGGTGAAGCAGGGACCCTCGGGCCTCAGGATGCGCACCACGCCTACGGCATGGGTTCGGTGCATAACAATGTGTTCTTCCACCGGCACAGGCAGTCCGGATGTGCTTTAACGGCATTTTCCCGGGGGCAACATGTAATCTGGGCCGATCTCCATGACAGGCGCGCTCCGGGGGGCGGATAACATTGCATGGATGTCCACTGCCATCCCCTTCGGATTGTGGACCGCAACTGAAATTAACGGTGCACCGCATTATCATCCATGCTCGTTGAAAGTGGTCACAGGATCAAGGGTGGCAGGTACAGCGGTTCTGCGTCGCTCTACATATCGGTTCCAGGGCCGGTGGCCGGTGGCGGGGCGCCGGGGCAGCTGGCCCAGGACAGGGAGACGTTGGCCGGTATGAGGAGCGATGGCAGTGTGAGTTATGCTGTGATCGGTGGGGCAGACCCCCTGGTGTACCAGGCCTCTGATTCGCTTGTCCAGATGGTCAGGGCGCTGCACGAGCTCAAGTATTCTGTGATCCTGGAGGTCAGGGGCAACATCAGGCCACAGGAGTGGGTGAAAAAAGAGGCGGATCTGTTCCTAGTGCGCCTTGAGCCTGAAATGAAAAGCGTATTCTATGAGGACTCGGTGTTGCTCACATATCCACGCGAGAAAACTGACTACACCGTCGTGTGCGATGGTGTTGACGATGCCCTGCTGGCCCACTTCTGCCTCACATTCCTGAGGGGTGTTGAGGCCGTATACCTCATCCACAGCGCAGGCCGCGATATATCTGCCCTGTCGGAAAAGGTAAAGAAAATCGGGATCAATCCGGTGGATTGCCCGTCCTGACCCGGGAAGGCATCAGACCTCTATTTCCCTTCCGTTGAACGGGAGGACAACGTTGTAGCCTTCTAGGGCCTCCTGAAGCTTCTCCCTCTGGTCACCGTGGCACAGTACCACAGTCTCGGGATCGACCTGCTTCACGAAGGACACAAGGTCATCGTGCCCTGCGTGCGCTGACAGGTCGAAGAATTCCACCTTCATCTCAGGCTTCACGGCGGCACCCGCTATGTTCATGGTGCCGCTCTCCAGGAGAAGCCTCCCGTTGGTGCCCTCAACCTGGTAACCGGTGAGGAAGATCGCGCTCTTCCTGTCATTGAGCATGTTCTGTATGTAAAACAGGGCTGGGCCCCCGTCCAGCATGCCACTTGTCGTAATTATTATGTCGCTCTTCAGGGCACGCTGCCTCATCCTGTTGCCCCTCACCTCTATGACCTTCTCCAGTGCCCTCTGGAACTCCTTCTTCGATCGCAGGAACCCGTTCGTGTTCAGGTATATGCTCGTGATGGAATTCCCCATGCCGTCGACGTATATCTCGTAGCCCGTGTCTGCCAGGTTCATTATCAGCTCCTGCGTCCTTCCGACTGCGAAAGTGGGCAGTATCACCCTGCCGCCGTCGTCTATGACCTCCTTTATCCTGGCCTTGAGCCTGGCCATCACCTGCTCTCTGTCCTCGTGGTTCCTGCCTGCATACGTGCTCTCCATGATCAGGATGTCAGATTTCACAGGCTTCGCTCCCACAAGGAGCTTCGTGTCCCTTGTGTACAGGTCGCCAGTAACCAGGATGCTCCTGGAGTCCTCCATCATCCACATCGTGGAGCCTGGTATGTGGCCCGCGGAATACGGGGTCACCTGGAACCTCCCCACCTCCTGCGTCTCCCCATACCTGGCAACGTCGAGGTACGCGAACAGGGATGAGACATCGTCCTTGTTGAACCTCACCGGGTAGCCCTCCAGGTTCATGATCTTGACGGAGTCGTCCAGCAGCGGCTTCATGCTGTTTGCTGTCATCAGGGTGGCATGTATGGTCGGCGACGCACCCTGGTAGTACAGTGGCAGGGCACCTATGTGGTCAAGGTGCGCGTGTGTTACGAATATGTCACTGACAGGCTCCGGTGGCATCGGGTACTCCGGAGGTTTGTCAGGTATCACGCCGTAGTCCACGAGCACTTTTGTGTCTCCGTCCGTTATCTTTATTGCCAGCCTGCCTACCTCTTCCGCTCCTCCCAAAAACTTCAGTTTCGTCATGTCATCTCACGCCTTTGCATTTTCTAACCTTGATGAACAGTTGCACTTCCTCTCCCCAGATATCCTCGGCACCGTCTCCCTCACCACTTCCCTCACTACATCCTCGTTCTCCTTCATCACCCTAAGCACCTCTGACGTATCTACCGGCTTTTCGGACCACACATCGTAGTCTGTGACGGTGGCGAGGACGGAGTAACACATGGCCATCTCGTCCGCAAGGACAACCTCAGGCACCAGCGTCATGCCTATTATGTCCCCGAACTGCCTGAACATCTTCGATTCTGCCCTTGTGGAAAACCTTGGCCCCTCTATGACGACATACGTCCCGCTGTCATGGACCCTCTTCCCCATGGCCCTGGCCTGTGAGGCCAGTGCTGAATTCACATCCGGGCAGAACGGGTCTGCGGTTGAAATGTGGTACACCGAGGGCCCATCATAGAAGGTGCTATCCCTCCTTTTTGTGAAGTCTATGAACTGGTCAGGGATCACGACATCCCCTGGCCTCATCTCCTCCTTCAGGGAGCCCACGGCGTTTATGCCTATTATCCTCTTCACGCCAACGCTGTTAAGGGCCCATATGTTGGCCCTGTAGTTAACCCGGTGTGGAGGTATGCTGTGCTTCTTGCCGTGCCTGGCTATGAAGGCGACCTCCACACCGTTTATCGTCCCGATATCAATGCTTGAAGATGGCCTTCCAAAGGGCGTATCGACATCGATGCTCCTCGGGCTGTCCATCAGCTGGTAAAGGCCACTTCCTCCGATTATGCCTATGTACGTCATTGGACCACTGTAAGCTTAACTACTATATGTTTGAGACCATATCCGTACACAGTATTTAACCATGATATCATGGCTCCGTGTAATAAATGGGAACCCCTCGCCTGCAAACTTGGCGGAATGCACAGTCACCGGTGCATACAAGAGTTAAGGGTTGACCTTCCTGAGAATTTTCTGCACCCCGGAACCGTACTGTGCAGCCTTCTTTCCCCTTAGCGCTATCTCCATTGGTAGGCCGCTCCTAATTGCAGTGTACCTGAGGAATGCCTTCTCTACCCCTGCGTAGAGGTGTATCCATTTGGGTATGGAATTCGCTATTTCAACGACCTCCGTGTTGAGGTACGGTGTCACCAGTTCCTTGCCGAACATCCTGGCCATCTTCACCTCCCTTGGCAGCACTGAGTCCTGCAGTTTCCTCAGGCTATCCCTGTTGTCAGGCTCCCTGACCCTGAACTTGTGATAGCCGTAGAATAGCTCGTCTGATCCCTGCCCGCACACAACCGTATCGCCCTCACACCTCTGGACTACAAGGAGGAGCACTATCTCGAACCCCATGTCTTCCCTCGGTATCTGCGGGTCGATGGACCTCAGGGCCTCCCTGGCCCTCCTGACATCTTCCTCGGATACCTCTATGTGACGGAGCCCGTAATTCAGTGCCCTGGCCGAAGCCAGAGAGGCCACCCTGTCGTGCGTGTTGGGGGCAGACACATTCACGGGGGACAGCGACCCACCGGATAGGAAGAGCAGAAACGAACTGTCAACCCCGCCAGAGAAAGCGAGTTCCGCAGCACCTATACCCCTCACAGTATCCCTCAGGATCCCGTGTAGCCTGTCGGCCAGTTCGGGGACGCTGCTTCCATCCAACGTTTCCTTCTCGATCCTCTCGTACCACTCCATCCCGACGCAGGTCATGAAGGCACTGCACCGATATTAAACATTCCAGGGGCAACCACCATTATAGCATGCGCCCGGGATAGGTTGGTGCTGGAAACCATTTTTACCGTATTGTGCATAGCCATGTGTGGATTACGTCCCCGACACTTCGGTCATAGTGGATGGCAGGTTCACCTCCTTCCTTTCTAGGAAGAGGGATGTACGTGTGATTCTGCCGGAGGCGATGATAGCGGAAGTCGAGCACCAGGCCAACGAGGGGAGGGCCATCGGTCTCGCTGCCCTGGAGGAGCTCAAGGCCCTGAGAAAGATGGCGGATGAGGGGAAGATATACCTGGAGATCCAGGGGGGCAGGCCAACCAGGTCGGAGATAAGGAACGCCAGGTTGGGGGATATCGATAACATAATCAGGGAGGTGGCTCTCGAGAACGACGCCACACTTGTCACGGGTGATGCCATCCAGAGGGACATAGCATTCGTGAAGGGCATAAAGGTGGAGTACATAGAACACCCTTCCAAGTCCTTCAGGAAGATAGAGGAGTTCTTTGATGAGGAGACGACTTCTGTGCACCTCAAGGCAGGCCTGAAGCCCATCCTGAAGAAGGGGAGGCCTGGGGAGACAAGGTACGTGGAGAGCGGGAACACCATAAGCCACAGGGAGCTGGAGAGCATAGCCAACAACATTGTGAAGAGGTGCAGGACAGAGCCAGAATCGTTCATCGAGCTCGACCTGAACGGGGCAACAGTGGCGCAGCTGGGCCCAATGAGGATAGTGATAACCCGGCCCCCATTCTCTGACGAGATGGAGATAACGGCAGTGAGGCCGATAACCAAGCTGAGCCTGGAAGACTACAACCTCGATGCTGAACTGGTGAACAGGCTGAAGGACCAGGCCAGTGGCATACTCATAGCCGGTGCCCCTGGAGCCGGGAAGAGCACCTTCGTGCAGGCCCTTGCTGAGTTCCTCAGCGACCAGGGGAAGATGGTGAAGACCATGGAAAGGCCAAGGGACCTCCAGGTCAAGAAGCAGATCACGCAGTACACATCACTTGAGGGCTCCATGGAGCGCACCGGAGACATCCTGCTCCTGGTCAGGGAGGACTACACCGTGTTCGATGAGATGAGGGTCACATCGGACTTCAAGGTATTCTCGGACCTCAGGCTTGCGGGCGTCGGCATGATCGGTGTCGTCCACGCTACAAGGCCAATAGACGCGCTACAGAGGTTCATCGGGAGGATCGAGCTTGGCCTGATACCACAGGTGGTCGATACGATCCTGTTCATCAGGAACGGAGGTGTCAGTTCAGTTCTCACAACAGAGCAGGTGGTGAAGATACCTGAGGGCATGACGCAGGAAGATCTGGCCAGGCCTGTCATAGTGGTCAGGGACTTCAAGACCTCCAGGCCCCTGTACGAGATCTATTCATATGGAGAGCAGGTCGTTGTCGTGCCGGTTAACAGGTCCGAAGCAACAGGCGTCAACTCACTTGCGGCCCAGAAGATCGAGGAAGATCTGAGGCGCTTCCTAGGTACGCAGGAGGTGAAGGCCGAGCTCCTGTCAGGCAGCAGGGCCAGAGTCTTCGTTCCTGAGGAATACATACCGAAGCTCATAGGGAAGAAGGGTTCCACTATATCGGAGGTGGAGAAGAGGCTGAACATAAAGCTCGAGGTGGAGCCCCTGCAGGTGAAGCCCGCGGGCAGGAGGCCGGTTGGCGTGGAGATAAAGAACAAGATAATTTACCTTGATGTGGGGGAGAAGGACAGGTTCGTGAAGGTCTACGTCGACGACATACTGATCCTACAGGCCAAGAGCTCGTCAAAGGGCATAATAAGGATAAAGATCAACAGTGAAACCGGCGCTGCCCTGTACAAGTACATAAAGGAGGGCAAGAGGATAGAATGCTCCTTTGTTGATTGAGGCGCCAGGCCATGAGATGCTCTTTCTGCCGCGGGGAGGCGGTGTACGAGGCCAGGTACAGCGGTGCCAGGATGTGCAGGTACCACTTTACCGAGAGTGTGGAAAGGAGGGTGAAGAGGGAGATCAGGGCACAGATGGATCTCAAGGGAAACACAAAGAGGATAGCCGTGGCAGTATCGGGGGGAAAGGACAGCTCCACCCTGCTCTTCCTGCTGCACAAGATCCTGGGCAACAGGAAGAACGTTGAGATATTCTCGTTCACCATAGATGAGGGCATAGAGGGCTACAGGCCACCTGGAGTGGAGTCGGCAAGGCGCCTCTCAGAGAGGCTGGGCGTTGAGCACCGCGTCCTCTCATACAGGGAGGCCTTCGGGGCAACGCTTGATGATATGGTCAAAATGGACAGTGGCCGCACCATACCATGTTCCATATGCGGCCCCATGAGGAGGAGGCTCATCAACGAGGCCTCATTGAGGATAGGCGCGGACTACGTGGCCCTGGGCACGAACCTGGACGACTACGCGCAGTCCATACTCATGAACGTGTTCAGGGGGGACGTCGCGAGGATGGCAAGGCTCGGGCCCCACAGCACCGTGAAGGAGGGCCTCGTACCGAGGGTCTTCCCGCTCAGGCTGGTGCCCGAAAAGGAGGTCATGCTCTATGCAATACTCAACGGCATTGAGTTCGACGCCGGGTGGTGCCCTTACTATTCCAGGGCCCAGAGGAACGAATTCAGGGACATACTGAACAGCGTGGAAGAAAGGTCGCCGGGCACAAAGTTCTCCATAGTGAGGTTCTATGACGGAATAAGGGATATTCTGGCCGATGCATACCAGGCGGAGGGCCTGGGGCACTGCAGGGTCTGCGGATCCCCCTCCTCATCCGATGTCTGTCCGGTCTGCTCATTCTTGGAGAGGGTTAAGGGCAGCGGGGTGCCGGAACAGAAGGGATGAGATATGTATGCCCGTTGGATAACTGCAGAGCATTCCGTAAAATCCATAAACTCAGAAACATTCAGGTCAAACGGCTGGGGTTGTAGCTTAGCATGGTTTGAGCACCCGGCTGATAACCGGGAGGTCATCGGTTCAAATCCGGTCAACCCCACTCTGTAAATGTGTAGGGTTTCTCTTATTTCCGGAACGTCTCGACGAGTACCCGAGGCCATCAGGCAGGGCCGATCGGAACCCCAACACTACAGAGCCTTATTATGGGGACTGTGTGCAGCCTGATCTTAATAGAGAGCATCAATCACATGGGGAGCACTTAGGGAACCAAGATCGACATTCGATAAAACATGAGACACACAATTATCTCATCTTACAACATCTGGAGCATGTTGGACAAATGGAGAAGCGGGTCCGAGGGGATTTGAACCCCTGGCCTATGGATTAAGAGTCCATCGCTCTACCTAGCTAAGCTACGGACCCAGCGGGAGGAGATTGTTTGGATAGATTTATAACTTATTATGATCCTTTCTGTTCCGCCGCCTCCTCGACCTGGCCCTGCTTCAGTCTCCTTATCTCCTCGATCATCTTAGGTATCACTGTGTAGAGGTCGTCTACTATTATGTAGTCTGCAAACTTGTGGATGTCAGCCTTCTCGTCAGTGTTGATGGAAATCACGGTGCCGCTGTCCATCATGCCCACAATGTGCTGAGGCTTTCCGGAAATGCCAGCTGCTATGTAGAGCCTGGGCCTGACTATCTTGCCGGTCTGCCCGACCTGGTATTCCCTCGGTACCCAGCCAAGATCTGCCACTGGCCTCGTTACACCTATGTTGCCACCGAGTTCCTTCGCCAGCTCTCTGAGGAGCTCTATGCCCTTGGGGCTGCCCAGGCCCAGTCCTCCTGCGACGATGACCTTTGAAGCGGTTATGTCATCACCGCCGCGCGGTGTGAAGCCCAGGATCTCCTCCCTGAGCTGCTCCTTCTTGAACTCGAAATCTACCTTCTCCACACTGTACCTGTGGTCCTTCAGCTTCGGGGGTATCTCGAACGTCCCGGGCCTGGAGGTGGCCATCTGGGGCCTGTGCTTCTCGCACCTGATCTCTGACATCGTGCTGTCGCCGTAGTCAGGCCTCCTGGCCAGGAGTATACCGGTATCTGTCTCTATGTCTATGTCCATGCAGTCCGCTGTCAGGCCGCTCTGCACCTTGACCGCAACCCTTGCGGCCAGGTCCCTCCCGTTCTTGGTCCCGGGCACTATGAGCACGTTGGGCTTTGCCCTGAACACGAAGTCCGCCACCACCTCAGAGTAAGGTGTGGAACGGTAGAGCTTCAGCTCAGGGTTGTCTGCAACCATCACCACATCGCAACCGTATTCGCCAGCTTCCCTTGCCATGCTTTCTGTCTGGTACCCCGCAAGCGCACATATGAGCCTGCTCTTAGTCTTGTCAGCAAGCTTGCGCCCGACGCCGATCATCTCCAGGGAAGCGTTCTTAAGCTTCCCCTGCCAGTGATCGAGGTATACCATCACATCCCTGTATTCCTCCGGGTGCTGAGGCGGCTCAGCCCTCGCAAACTTCGCCAGCTCACTCACCTCCCAGCTCTATGATGCCTTCCTTAACCAGCTCCTCGAGCATCTGCCCGATCTCCTCGGTCTTGACCCTCTTGGCCTTCCTGTCCTTCCTTGGGAACGGCAGCATCTTCTTCACGACAGTTGGTGAGTTCCTGAGGCCCACCCAGTCCGGTGGTATGCCAAGGTCCTTCATTGTCCACACGGTCACTCCCTTCCTCATGGCGTCTATCTTCCTCCTCAGTGACGCTATCCTGGGCGTGTTTGAGTTTGTGACTATAGTGACCACAGCTGGTGTCGGTATCCTGACCACCTCAACACCCTCTTCGAGTTCCCTCTCGGCCACCACATAGCCATCCTCGTAGGTGCAGTCCCTCACATAGGAGGCCAGTTCAGCCTCCAGGAACTCTGCAACACCCGGACCAACATGGCCTGTGCTTGAGTCTGACGTCTTCTCGCCGGCAAATATTATGTCGTACTTTCCCAGCTTCTTTATCGCCGCGGCCAGTGTGAGGCTCGTGGGGTAGGTATCGGAGCCTGCTATCGCCCTGTCGTTGACCAGTATGGCATTGTCGGCCCCCCTTGCCATGCACTCTATAAGTGCCGCCTCCGCGAATGAGGGTGCCATGCTGATAACTGTGACAGTGCCACCGAACTTGTCCTTGATCCTGAGCGCGGCTTCCAGGGCATTCTCGTCAGCCTGGTTGATCACGTTGGTCGCCTGCGACCTGTTGAGTGTGAACGTGACCGGGTCAACGAAGACCTCGTTGCTGTCAGGCACAACCTTGATGAGGACCACCATATCGGGCATTGTAAATCATGACTGTATCATGTGAAGATAGATAAACGGAACGATCGGGCATTCGGTTTGGGGTGTCTCCACCTGTGCTGTACCGTGCACTGCACTGAACAGTAGGCCCGGTGCTGGAACCCAAGGCCAGGAGAACGGTGGGAAGGCGGGAAAATGCCGTATGGGTGTCTGGTTTCGAGCAACCGCAGCATTGTCGCACCCCGCACGTTCTAGGCTCGGGCCACCGGGTATAAAGGTTTAAATAACTTCTTCCACTAACCCTACAACCATACCATACACTAATGGGCAATGCCTCCTGTGGCATCCCAGTGTCGCCTGGAGCGTTCTTCCGGGCGAATGTGAGTGTAACGGTTATGGACGGTGGTACGTAATGGCGACTCCGCATCACCCCAGACGGGGGTCTATGGGTTACTATCCGAGAGTGAGAGCGAAGAGCATATTCGGCACCATAAGGTCATGGCCTGAAATACAGGGCCCGGTGAAGGTTCAGGCCTTCGCGGGGTACAAGGTGGGCATGACCCATGTGCTCATGGTCGACTACAGGAAGAACAGCCTCACCGCTGGCCAGGAAGTGATGGCAGCGGTCACAGTTGTGGAGGTCCCGCCGCTCACGGTTGCAGGCCTTAGATTCTATGATGAAAACGAGAACGGCTTGTTCGTCAGCTACGAGAAGTGGGCGGACAACCTTGATAAGAGCATATTCAGGAGGATACCGGAGAGGAAGAAGAGCAACGAGAAGCCCATGGTGACCAAGGTGGCGGATGTAAGGCTCATTGTCCACACGAACCCGCAGCTGGTTAAATCAATACCCTCGAAGACGCCGGAGATATTTGAGGTGAGGGTTGGGGGCGGGACAATTGAGGAGAGGATAAAGTACGCCCAGGAGAAGCTGGGCAAGCAGATCACTTTCGATGAGTTCTCCAAGCCCGGTAAGTTTGTGGATGTCATAGGGGTGACCAAGGGAAAGGGCTTCACGGGCCATGTGGAGAGGTTCGGAATAAAGCTGCTGCACCACAAGAACAGGAAGCACAGGAGGATGATAGGCACCCTGGGCCCGTGGCACCCTGACTGGGTCAGGAACACTGTGCCCCAGGCCGGTCAGATGGGGTTCCAGCAGAGGACGGTTCACAACATCAGGGTAATAAAGTATATCAGCGACCCGACCAAGGAGAACGTGAATGTCAAGGGTGGCTTCCCCGGGTACGGGGTGGTGACGAACCCGTGCGTGCTTCTCCATGGTTCAATACCGGGCCATATGAAGAGGCTAATCAAGATGAGGGATCCGGCTAGGCAGACGTCGCCAGACGTAACGGATCTCGTGATACGCTACGTCTCAACCGAATCCAAGCAGGGTGATTGATTTGAAGTCAAACGTTTACTCGAAGGATGGCAATGCCGTTGCTGAGATCGAGCTCCCGAGGGTGTTCGAGACCGTGCCGAGGGAGGACATCATAAGGAGGGCCTTCAGGGCTGTGACCCTTTCCATGCGCCACCCCTACGGTACATCGCCGACGGCCGGTCTCAGAAGGGTGGGTCATAACTACGGGCCAGGCCACGGGATAGCGAGGCTGCCCAGGGTGGCAGGCTCCACCAGGGGTGTTATACTCGCAAACATGGTCGGTGGGAGAAGCGCGCATGCACCGACAACGCAGAAGGTGCTCGTCAAGCGCTTCAACAGGAAGGAACTCCGCATGGCAAAGTTCAGCGCCATAGCGCTTACAGCAGTCCCGGAAAAGGTCAGGGCGAGGGGTCACAGGGTACCAGAAGGGCTTTCCCTGCCCGTGGTTGTCAAGGACGATGTTGTGGAGGTATCAAAGGCAAAGGATGCGATGAGTGTCCTCTCCAGCCTTGGCCTCGATGAGGATGTTATGAGGGCCAAGGAGGGAACCAAGATCAGGGCAGGTAGGGGAAAGATGAGGGGCAGGACGTACAGGGAGCCGAAGAGCATACTGATCGTGTGCACTGACACCAGGAAGGCGAGGGGGTTCAAGTCACTCCCGGGTGTGGATGTTGCGAACGTCTCCTCACTCGGCATACGCCATCTAGCCCCTGGAGGAGTTGCAGGCAGGCTCACCCTCTTCACGGAATCAGCAATAAGGAAGCTGTCGGAGGTGGAGTGAGTGGACACCCAGAGCGTTATACTGACTCCTGTGGCAACCGAAAAGACGATGCTCATGATGGAGAAGGAGAACAAGCTCACGTTCATAGTCCACAGGGCTGCCAGGAAGGCGGACATAAAGAAGGCCGTGGAGGAGTCCTTCAACGTCAAGGTAGTGAAGGTCAACGTGGTTATAGGCAAGGAGGGAAAGAAGGCCATTGTGAAGCTGGCGCCTGAGTTCTCGGCGGAGGAGATCGCCGGGAGGATAGGCATATTCTGAGGTGAAGGTATGGGTAAGCACATTGTTGCTCAGAGGAGGGGCCGCGGGGGTCTTGTCTACAGGAGTCCGAGCCACAGGCACGTGGCACCAATAAGGCACCCTTCCCCCGGAGAGTACACGGTCAAGGACATTATACATGCCCCTGGCAGGAATGCACCCCTGCTGGTGCTGGAGGACGGGACTGGAAAGCACCAGTTCCAGATCGCGTTCAACGGTGCATACGTCGGCCAGAAGTTATCTGTAGGCTCAGGCTCACCTGCACCGGGCTGCACGCTACCTCTTGGCTCAATACCGGATGGGAGCCTCGTCTACAACATTGAGAGCATGCCAGGCGACGGCGGCAAGTTCTGCAGGACCGCCGGTACGGCTGCACTCGTGGTCAGCCACGGGGAGCGTGTGACACTGAAGTTCCCCTCCGGAAAGATGAGGCAGTTCCACCCGTTGTGCATGGCCACTGTGGGCATAGTATCCGGCAGCGGTGCGAAGGACATACCCATACTGAAGGCCGGTACACACATACACTACCTGAGGAGCAAGGCCAAGTGGCCGTTCACCGTGCGCGGTGTGGCAATGAACGCGGTGAACCACCCGCACGGGGGAGGCAACCACCAGCATGTGGGCAGGCCAAGCACGGTTGGAAGGGGAACGCCACCTGGTAGGAAGGTCGGTAGGCTGTCTCCTAAGAGGAGGAGGTGAACATGCCGGTAAAGAAGCAGGCATCTGTAAAGTCGATCAAGAGGAAGGCCAGGAAGTCACAGAAAGTGGTCCTGGGCAGGGCGAAGGAATTCACATACAGGGGGTACACACTCGAGCAACTCCAGAAAATGGACCTGCAGGAAGTCATGAAGCTCCTGACCGCCAGGGCCAGGAGGTCCCTGACCAGGGAGATGAACTACGAGCAGAAGGTGCTCTTTGAAAAGCTGAACTCAGATGAGCAGAACATAAAGACCCACGTGAGGGACATGATAATACTCCCGAGGTTCGTTGGCAAGATTGTTGAGGTCTACAACGGCAACTCATTCGTAAAGTTCGAGATAAAGCCCGAGATGATAGGCCATTACCTGGGCGAGTTTGCCATGACAAGGAAGGAGGTGAAGCACTCCGGCCCAGGCGTTGGTGCTACCAGGTCATCGAAGTTCATGCCGCTGAAGTGATGCATATGAAGGGTTACTCTATCCAGAATGTGGGTGAGAGGAGCGCCAGGGCAAGGGGGAAGGAACTGGACATATCCCTCAAGGACTCCGTGAACATAGCACACTTCCTGAGGGGGAAGAGGCTCCAGTGGGCCATAGATGCGCTTGAGAAGGTCACCCAGAAGAAGCTGGCTGTGCCTTACTTCAGGTACCTTGACTCCGTGTCACACAGGAAGGGCATGTCTTCCGGGCGCTACCCAGTAAAGGCCGCCAGGGCATTCCTAGAGGTGCTCAGGAACGCCGAAGCAAACGCAGAGTTCAAGAGCCTTGACACGGAGAACCTCGTGATCCGCCACATAGCAGCCACCAAGGGCAGGATGATCAAGAAATACCTGCCGAAGGCCTACGGCAGGGCCGGCGCATGGTTCAAGGACCTCGTCAATGTGGAGGTAGTCGTTGAGGAGGTGGAGTCATGAAGGAGAGGAAGTTCGTGAAGGAGGCCGTGAACAAGCTCCTCGTGGCCGAGTTCATCAGGAAGGCAACCGACAACGCTGGCTTCGGCGGCATAGAGATGAAGAGGACCCCCTTCGGCACGAACATAACCCTCTACGTTAACAAGCCCGGCCTGGTCATAGGCAGGCACGGTGCCAAGGTGCAGGAGATCACGGACGAGCTGGAGAGGAGGTTCAAGGTGGAATCTCCGCAGATAGAGGTCAAGGAAATACCGAACCCCGACCTGAACCCCCAGGTTGTCTCGAAGAAGATCGCACTGTCCCTTGAGAAGGGCTGGAACTACAGGAAGGCAGGGAACACGTCTCTAAGGAGGGTCATTGAGGCAGGCTCCAAGGGCGTCATGATCAGGATAGGGGGCAAGATATCCGGCGAAAGGGCCAGGGCACAGAAGTTCATGTACGGGTCGATAAAGTACTCCGGCGAACCCGGCAGGAGCGGCATGGAGACGGGCTTCTCCATAGCAAAGCTCAAGCAAGGCGTGATCGGCGTCACGGTCCGCATGCTGAAGAACGATTACAAGCTGCCCGATGTGATAAGCGTCGGGGAGCTCCCAAAGCAGGAAGTAAAGGAGGTAGTGTCACAAGATGGAGCTAAGGGCGAGTAGGATTAGGGAGATGAGCAGGCAGGAGAGGGAGGAGACCCTGAAGAACCTCAGGGAATCCCTGCTCAGGGAGAGGGCAAGCCATGCCATGGGAGGTGCACCCTCCAACCCGGGCAAGATAAAGTCCATAAAGAGGCAGATAGCCAGGGTCCTGACAGTGATGACGGAGGAAAACAAAGAATGAAGGACAAGAATTTCACGGGCATCCCGAAGGAGTTGCAGCCCTGGGAGGGCTTCAGCAGGGACACCCAGACTGTGAAGATAAGCGTGGACAAGAGGAGGTACGGCAAGAGCGTCACGATCATAGAGGGCATAGACCCAAAGGCGGAGAACATACAGGAGATTGCGAAGACGCTGAAGAAGAAAGTGGCCTCTGGGGGCACCGTTAAGGACGGGAGGATAATAGAGCTCCAGGGTGATCACAGGGAAACCGTGAAAAAGCATCTGGAGGAGATGGGCTTCAGGACTGAGGTCGTATGAGGAACCTTAGGGACTACCTTGATGACCTGATTGGCTACCACTGTGAGGTCGTGAGGTCCAGCAACAGTGCCCTGGTGGGCATAGGCGGAAAAATAGTGGACGAGACCAGGAACATGGTCTATATAGGGTCTGGCAGGAGGGTCAGGGCAGTCCCAAAGGGCGTGGTAACACTCAAGATCTCAAAGCCAGGCAGGGAAGTCTACCTGAAAGGGCCCTTGCTCTGTTACAGGCCTGAGGATAGGCTCAAGGAATCAAGGAGGATTGAGAGGAACCTGAGAAGGGGTGGTGTTAATGGCAACTAGGAACATCGGTATAGATGTGAAACCGCCAGCCACTGAGTGCAAGGACAAAAAGTGTCCTTTCCACGGCAGCCTGGTCGTGAGGGGCCAGGTGATGACTGGCGTCGTCAAGTCTGCATCCATGATAAGGAGTGCAGTAGTGACCAGGGAGTACAAGAAGTACATAAAGAAGTACGAGAGGAGGACCAGCGTCCTGAAGAAATACCATGTGCATGTGCCCGGATGCATATCCGTCAAGCCGGGCGACGTGGTCAAGATCGCTGAGTGCAGGAAGCTGGCCAAGACCATATCATATGTTGTGGTGGAGAAGGTGACCACATGAAGGGAGTAGCGGGCAGACAGCACAGGGGACTACCGCTCGGCGCAACCATGATATGCGCGGACAACAGCGGTGCCAAGATGATCAGCCTCATAGACGTCAAGGCGTACCACGGCGTTGCCAGGCGCATACCGGCCGCTGGCGTAGGCGATATGTTCGTTGCGAGCGTGAAGAAGGGTACGCCTGAGATGAGGAGCAAGGTGGTCTACGCCGTCGTGATAAGGCAGCGCAGGCCGTACAGGCGCCCTGATGGCACGATGGTCGAGTTCGAGGAGAACGCAGCGGTGCTTGTAACGCCTGACGGAGAGGTGAGGGGATCCGAGATAAAGGGGCCCGTGGCCAGGGAGGCGGCCGAGAGGTGGCCAAGGATAGCGGCAATTGCCTCCACAATAGTATAGGGTGATATCATGATCAAGAGGCTGAATGTGCACCTCTCAAGGGACCTCCAGAAGAAGTTCGGCATACGCACCTTTCCCATAGTCTCCGGCGACGTGGTCAGGATTGTCAAGGGATCGAGGAAGGGAGAAGGCGGAAAGGTCGTTGAAGTCGACCACGTCGCGGGAAGGGTCTCGGTGGAGGGAATAACCATAGCGAAGGCGGACGGCAAGCAGAAGCCATTCTTCCTGAGGCCGGAGGAACTGGTCATCACAAGGCTCGACCTCTCCAGGCAGGAGCGGCAGGACAGGCTCAGGCAGCTGGCCGCACTCAGGAACGTCACGGTGTCTGAAGAGGTCATAAAGGAAGAACAGCAGGCGGCTGTGGCAGAGGAGAAGAAGGAGGTCAGCGAGCAGCCGGCGCAGGCAGTGGAGGGCACAACCACGGATGAGGCCGGATCAGTGGCCGCATCTGGTTCAGAGGATGAAGTGAAGGAGGCCGAGGGAAATGATAACGAAAACTAAGAGGCTTGTCCTTCCCAGGACAATCAAGATCGCGAGAAAGACCCACTTCTGGGGAGCGAGTGCATCCCCCGGCAAGCATGACAGGGAGCACTCAATACCCCTCCTGATCCTGTTAAGGGACTACCTCCACCTTGGCGACAAGGAGAGGGAGATAGCCAGGATGCTTGCCAACAGGCAGGTTGCCGTGGATGGCAAGGTAGTCAGGGAGAAGCGCTTCGGTGTAGGCTTCATGGATGTGGTCTCAATACTACCGACAGGGGAACACTTCAGGATAACCTACGATACCCTGGGAAGGCTCGTCCCTGTGAGGATCGAAGAGGGGGAGGCACAGATAAAGCCCCTCAGGATAAAGGGAAAGAGGAGCATAGACAACAGCCGCTTCCAGATAACCTTCCATGACGGGAGGAACATGATCACACAGGACAAGGACCTGAGGCCCGGTGACGTAGTGATATTTGACCTGAAGTCTAGGTCGGTTGTGGAGAAGCTGAAGTTCCAGCCTGGGAACAGGGCCTTCCTAACAGGCGGCTCGCACGTGGGGGAAATCGGCACGATCAAGAAGATCGAGGTCAAGGAGTCATCGCACGCCAACCTGGTGCACTTTGAGGAGGGCTTCAGCACCGTTCAGGACTATGCGTTCGTCATATCGTCACCGAAGTACTCATTCAACATCAAGGTACAGGGAGGTGCGCAGTCTTGAGCAATCCGATGCAGGAAATTGTCATAGACAAGGTCGTGGTCAACATAGGCGTTGGCCAGGCGGGCGACAGGCTTAACAAGGCGGCCAGGGTCGTGGAGATGTTGACTAACAGGAAGCCGGTGTTCACGACCGCGAAGAGGACCGTCAGGGACTTCAACGTGAGGAAGGGCCTGCAGATAGGAGTCAAGGTTACCCTCAGGAAGAATGATGCTGTGGAGTTCCTCAAAAAGGCGCTCTACGCAAAAGGATATAAGATCCCGCACTACTCCTTCGACAGGCAGGGAAATGCCTACTTCGGCATAGCGGACTACACGGACTTCAAGGGCATGAAGTACGATCCGGAGATCGGCATATTCGGCATGGACATAGCCGTGGTGCTCAAGAGGAGGGGCGGGTACAGGCTGGAGAGGAGGAGGGTAAACAGGAAGCACCTGCCCTCTAAGATCAGGGTCACCAGGGAGGAGAGCATGGAGTTCCTTGAAAAGAATTTCAACGTGCAGGTGGTGAGGTAATGGCACAGGTCAAGCTGCAGCCCAAGAAGAAATTTGGCCACAAAGAGGGTTGCCTGAGGTGCGGGAGGAAGAGAGGGATAGTGAGGAGGTACGGCCTGCACCTCTGCAGGCAGTGCTTCAGGGAGACGGCCCCCCAGCTTGGCTTCAGGAAGTACAGTTAAGGTGATGTTATGAGACATGACCCGCTCAATGATATAATAAACAGCATCAAGAACGCTTCCAGGATAGGGAGGAAGGAGATCGTAGCTGAACCTGCAGGCAGGCTCATAGGCAGGGTCCTGAAGGTCATGCAGGAGTACAACTACCTGAAGAGCTTCGAGGTCATAGACGAGGCCAGGGGAGGGAAGTTCAGGATCGTGCTCAGCGACACCATTAACAACTGTGGTGTGATCAAGCCAAGGCTCCCTGTCAAGATATCAAACATGGACAGGTACGAGGCCAGGTACCTCCCCGCCCAGGACTTCGGAATCCTGATACTCACAACAACAAAGGGCGTGATGAGCCACATAGAGGCCAGGAAGCTGGGAATAGGCGGTAAGCTGCTTGCCTACGTCTACTGAGGTGGCGCGCATGGAGATAAAGTGGAAGGAAATGTTCTCATTAAGCCCTCCGCAGGGCGTCACGTTCACGGTGAGCGACCACACGGTGGAGGTGAAGGGTAAGCTGGGCACGGTTGTCCGTGTCTTCAAGGACAACTATGTCCGCGTGGTGCCTGACGGGAACTCCATAAAGATAATGGTGAGCAAGGAGAACCGCAGGAACAGGGGGATAGCGGGCACCTGGTACTCCGAGATCAGGAACGCCTTCAGGGGAGTGACAGAGGGGTTCAGGTACGAGATGAAGATCGATTACACGCACTTTCCCATGAGGGTCTCTGTCAGGGGCAACAGGGTAGTGATTGAGAACTTCCTGGGGGAGAGGTCACCCAGGTATGCAGACATAGTGGGCAACACAAAGGTGAGCGTCAAGGGTGATAGGGTTACGCTTGAGGGCATAGACAGGCGCCAGCTAGGCGAGACCGCCGCAAACATAGAGAGGGCCACGAAGATAAAGGGCTTCGACCTCAGGGTCTTCCAGGACGGCGTCTACCTGATTTCAAAGGGTGAGTGAGATGAACACTCTGAAACCTTCGCTGTCGGAATACGAGAAGAGGTTACTGAAGATCAAGGTCGAGCAGGCAAGGAAGCGTCCAGCCTTCAGGAGGCAGGAGTGGTTCAGGTACAAGAAGCTCGGGGATGCATGGAGGAAGCCCAGGGGAAAACACTCCAAGATGCGTGAGCACCTTGCCAGGAGGCCTCCTGTAGTCGATTCGGGTTTCAGGTCTCCAAGAATCGTGAGGGGCCTGCACCCGTCCGGCTTCAGGGAGGTGCTGGTGAACAACGTTTCTGAGCTGGAGAGGCTGGACAGGAACAGGGAGGCGGCCAGGATTGCCTCCAAGGTGGGGGCCAAGAAGAGGGAGGCGATCCTGAAGAGGGCAGATGAACTTGGCATCAGGGTCATCAACAGGGGGAGTGAGTGAGCATGAAGATGGAAACAGCGAAGAGGCTGGCTGCAGAGGAGTTCAAGTCCGGCGTCTCCAGAGTCTGGATCGACACGAACAGCACCGAGGAGGTGCTCGAGGCCGCATCGAGGGAGGACATAAGGCAGCTCATAGAGAGGAACGTCATACAGCTCAAGCAGAAGAAGGGCAACTCCAAGGGGAGGTTCAAGAAGAGACTCAAGCAGCTTTCCAAGGGCCGCAGGCGCGGGGAAGGTTCCATAAGGGGTACCAAGTATGCTAGGTTCCCGAGAAAGGAGCGCTGGATCAAGACGATCAGGCCACTCAGGGAGGAGCTCAGGAACCTCCGGGACAGAGGTAGCATAGACAGGAAGACTTACAGGCGCTTTTACAGGATCATAAAGGGGGGCTCGATAAAGTCCAGGGCCCAGCTGGTGGCCCAGATAAAGTCGCAGGGCCTCCTAAAGGGCGGTGAATGATATGCACGTTAGAGTGTTCAAGAGGAAGAGGGAGGGCATTACCGACTACAGGAAGAGGCTTGCCCTCGTCAAGTCAGGCCTACCGAGGCTCGTGGTGAGGCCTTCGGGAAAGGGGATACAGGCCCAGATAGTGAAGTTCAGCCCGAGGGGTGACATAGTGGTCGCCACGGTCAACGAGAGGAGCCTCAGGAAGAGGGGGCTCCAGGTTGATGGCAACAGCACCCCCGTCTGCTACCTGGTGGGCTACATGCTGGGAAAGCTTGCGCTTTCCAGGGAGGTGGAGGAGGCTGTCCTTGACATAGGCCGCAGGAAACTGACACGGGGCGGAAGGATAACGGCTGTCCTCAAGGGTGCCGTCGATGCTGGCCTTTACGTTCCGCACGACGAGAGCATCCTCCCCTCGGAAGACAGGATAAAGGGAAAGCACCTGAAGGACAGCAAGAGGTTCAGCGGTATCGATGAGATGAAGAGGGCCCTGGAGGTGGTTCAGTGACTGATGAAGACTGGGTCCCAAAGACGCAGCTCGGGAAGCTGGTGGCCGAGGGCAAGATAAAGACGATGTCAGAGGCCATCAGGTCAAGGCTGCCACTGAAGGAGTACCAGATAGTTGACATCCTCTTACCAAACCTGATGGATGAGGCAATATACATAGAGAGGGCACAGAGGATGACAGACTCCGGAAGGAGGATGAACTACTCTGTGACCGCGGTGGTTGGCAACGGCGATGGCTTTGTCGGTGTGGGAAGGGGCAAGGCCAAGGAGGCTGCACCTGCCATAAGGAAGGCAGTGAACAACGCGAAGCTCAACATACTGGAGATCAGGAGAGGCTGTGGCTCCTGGGAGTGCGGCTGTGGCAGGGCCCACACGCTGCCGTTCCTGGTCGTCGGGAAGTCGGGCTCCGTTGAAGTGGTGCTCAAGCCTGCGCCACAGGGCCTGGGCAGGGCAGTCGGAGATGTGGCCAAGATCATACTCAGGATGGCAGGCATCGAGGACGCCTGGGGCTTCGCCAAGGGCCACACGAAGACCACTGTGAACTACGCTCTGGCCACATTTGATGCCCTGAGGCAGACCTCCATAATGAAGATAAACCCTGCGCTCAAACTGTCAACGCCAATATATGCGGGGAGTGTTGCTAATGCTGGCAGTGTTAAGAGTTAGGGGAAGGACCGGCATCAGGCCGGACGCGGAGAAGACCGCGGCACTCATGAGGTTGCACAGGATCAACCACCTGGTCCTGGTGCCCGAGGACGATGTGCACAGGGGCATGCTGCAGGTGGTGAAGGATTACGTCACGTGGGGTGAGATAGACCGGGAGACACTGGTCATGCTTCTCAAGTACAGGGCACAGCTGAAGGGCCACAGGCCTCTCGACAGGGAGGCACTGTCATCCCTCGGCTACTCCTCTTACGAGGAACTGGCGGACGCAATACTGGCCGGAAAGAAGCTCACAGACCTGGAGCCACTGGTGCCGGTGTTCAGGCTGAACCCGCCTGTGAAGGGCTACGAGTACATAAGGAAGCCCGTGACACAGGGGGGCACACTGGGCTACAGGGGTAAGGCCATAAACCAGCTGATCAAGAGGATGCTGATCTCAGGGGTTGATCTCAATGGTAAGGGAGAAAACTAAGAAGCTGAGGGGCGGTCACTACGGCCGTGGCTGGAAGGCAGGAAGGGGCAAGGGAAAGCGTGGAGGCTCAGGGAACGCAGGAATGGGGAAGCACAGGTGGATATGGATGCTCAAGTACGACAGGCTCCACCTGGGCGGAAAGGGGTTCGTGAGCCACCACAGGAAGGCGCCAGAGAACCCGATAAACATATCGAAGCTCAACCAGCTGCTGCAGCAGCTCGAGAGGGATGGCTACGCGACCAGGGATGGGGATGCTGTGACAGTTGACCTCAGGGCCGCTGGCTACACCAGGCTCCTCGGGGCCGGTGTGCCTGAGTTCAGGGGCCACATAAAAGTGGCCAGGGCGACGCAAAAAGCAATAAATAAGCTTTCCAATCATGGTGTCACGGTTGAAGTAGATGGCGGAGATTCAGAGGAATAGAGCGGCCGCTATCCCGGTCGTAATTTTCTACGCACTGGTAATCGTCGGCTTCTGGTACTTCGGGCACTACGGGGCAGCGAAGCTGGTGGTCGCGGCGGTCCTCACCTCACCCGTATTTTACCTCATTTACCTGGTGGCCAGCTACAAGGGCCCGAAGAAGAGCAGGCTCTACGGGCTTGAGAACCTCACGTCCAAGCTCCCGGCCATCAAGAAGCCCAAGGGGCACGTCCAGTTCAAGTACAAGCTGATGTGGACTGCCCTTGTGGTGATCCTCTACTTTGCTCTCACAAACGTCTACGTCTACGGCCTGAACAGGACCGATACAATCGACGTATTCGCTGCGTTCAGGGCAATATTTGCAGGCGCATCTGGCTCGCTCATGGACCTCGGTATCGGCCCCATAGTCACTGCGAGCATAGTGATGCAGCTCTTCGCAGGCGCGAAGATATTCAACCTTGACCTACAGGACACATCAGACAGGGCCATTTACCAGGGCGTCCAGAAGCTCATGGTAATAATAATGATATTTGTGGAGGCCATACCGCAGGCATTCGGGTACCTTGTACCGGACGCATCCCTCGTTTCCAGGCTGAACGCCCTTGCGCCAGGATTCGGGCACTTCCTTGCGGAGACAGTGATAGTCCTCCAGCTATTCTTCGGCTCATACCTCGTCTTCCTGATGGATGAGGTCGTTTCGAAGTACGGGATAGGCTCTGGAATATCTCTCTTCATCGCAGCAGGTGTCTCACAGCAGCTCATTACGGGCACGTTCAACTGGCTCCCCACAACCCCGACATCGCCGCTCTCCCTCTCGAACCCGCCTGCGGGCGCACTGCCGAAGATGTTCTACATCCTCACGCACTCGTCCGCATCATACCTTAGCAACACAGGGATGCTTTCAATACTCTTCCAGCAGCCAAACCCGATGATAGCCCTCATTGGAACGCTCTTCATATTCTTCCTCGTTGCCTACTTCCAGAGCAGCAAGATTGAGCTGCCTATAGCACACGAGAGGGTGAGGGGTGCCAGGGGCAGGTACCCGCTCCAGCTGCTCTACGCATCCAACATACCTGTTATCCTGGCAACTGCACTCCTGGCCAATGTATCCATGTGGACACTCCTCTTCTGGTCCAGCCCAGTCCTGAGCAAGGTGCCCATCCTGGGCCATGACAGGTACCTGGGGGCTTACCCGACCGCTTCCCAGATCTCGCAGTACGGCATATCCAGCACCACCCCTGTGGGCGGGCTGGCGTACTACCTCGCTGCACCCAATGGCCTGTCTGACTGGCTGTTTCCGATACTGCAGCCCTCAACGGGACAGTCAGTCCTGCTCGGGCACACGCCCTGGGAGGAGGCTATACACGTCATTGTGTTCGTCCTCTTCATGGTGGGGGCCAGCGTGCTCTTTGCCAAGTTCTGGATCGAGACTACGAACATGGGCCCGTCTGCTGTGGCCAGGCAGATAATGTCCTCAGGCATGCAGATACCCGGGTTCAGGAGGGACCCGAAGGTGATGGAGAGGGTGCTCCAGAAGTACATCCCTGCAATCACCGTCTTCAGCGGCGCTGTGGTGGGCCTTCTGGCTGCAGGGGCAAACCTCATAGGCACAGTGGGGGACACCAGCGGTACGGGTCTCCTGCTCGCTGTTGGCATAGTGATCCAGTTCTACGAGGCAATGGGCAGGGAACAGCTCATGGAGATGCACCCTGTGATAAGGCAGTTCTTCGTCGGTGGTTAAATGCGCGTTGTCATTGCAGGTGTTGCTGGAGTTGGCAAGTCTACAGTCCTGGAGATAGTGGCGAAGAGGTCGAAGTACGAGATCGTGAACTTTGGCACCCTCATGTTTGAGATGGCAAAGGACATAGGACTTGTGAGCAACAGGGACGAGATCAGGAAACTCCCCGTGGACACGCAGATAAACCTGCAGAAAAAGGCCTCATCTGCGATAGGCAGGATGGATGATGTGATAGTCGATACCCACATGTCCATAAAGTCCAAGAACGGCTACCTCCCGGGCCTTCCAGAGTGGGTGCTCAGGGAGCTCAAGATCGCTTCATACTTCCTGATCGAGGCAGACCCTGTGCTGATAAAGAGAAGGAGGGAGATGGACCCCACACGCTCGAGGGATGACGACACCGTGGAGGAGATACGGACGCACCAGGAAGTCAACAGGTACTTCGCAGTGGCCTATTCCATATACACAGGAGCGACAGTTAACTTCATAGAGAACCCAGAGGGAAAACCTAACATAGCTGCTGAAAATATATTATCGAAGCTGGTGTGACCATGGCAGAGCAGAACACTCAGGTGAGTCAGCAGCAGGCTCAGCAGGAAGCGATGAGGAAGATGCTGAGCTTCCAGATGATATATATGATGGTGAGCCTGGTCATGCTGTTCATCGTTGCATCCCCATCACTCAGGACATACATAGGGATGGGGATGAACAGGGTCTTCGTTCCCCTCCTCGGCTTCAATTACATGTACCCTCTCATATCCCTCATATTCACAGGCCTGATACTCGGCATAATAACTTCCGTGCCCAGGTACTTCTTCACCGACTGGGTCAAGATGGGCCAGATCCAGGAGAGGTCCAGGGCACTGTCAAAGGCAATCACAGAGGCGTACAGGAACAACCAGAGGGACAGGCTTCAGAAGCTCCAGAAGATAAGGATGGACATGGCTCTGGACCAGCAGGTCATATCCATGAACACGCTCAAGCCCTTCATGGTCCTGACAGTCTTCACCTTCCTGATATTCGCATGGCTCTACGTCTTCGTGGGTGAGATACCTTACAGGGTCGTGGCTTTCCCATGGGACTTCAACGTGAACATACAGCTAGCCCACGCTTGGATCTTCCCGTACTGGATAATCATGTATGCCCTGGTGAGCCTCGTTGTCGGGTACTTCATAACAATGGTCATGAAACTGGTTGACTTCACGTACAAGATAAGGGAACTGGAGAAGAAGACGCAGACAGTGGACTGAATGAGGATCGCCATCAGTGGTGGAATCGGGAGCGGAAAGTCCACAGTGGCAAGGCTACTGGCGGAGAGGACTGGTTACGAGTACGTATCAGGCGGCGTCTTCTTCAGGCAGAAGGCGAGGGAGCTGGGAATGACAATAGAGGAGTTCAACGAATACGCCGAGTCCCATCCTGAGATCGACATGGAGCTGGACAGCGACCTCCTGTCCTTCCTGAGAAGGAGCGACGATTTCGTGATAGAGAGCCGCCTTGTGGGCTGGCTCTGTTACCGGAACGGCATAGATGCGCTCAAGATATTCCTGGAGGCGAGCCGGGAGACGAGGGCCAGGAGGCTGGCCTCCAGGGAGAGGCAGAGCTACCAGGAGGCCTTCAGCGACCTCGTGAGGAGAGAGGAGAGCGAGCTGAGGAGGTACAGGCACCTGTACGGCATAGACTACATGGACAGCTCCTTCTATGACCTTGTGATAGATACGGAGAATCTCTCTCCGGAGGAAGTTGTGAATGAGGTCTTCTCAAGGCTCAGCAAGGGCTACCGGTGCTGAACTGAACGGCTTCATAGTGATAGATAAGCCGAAGGGCCCCACGAGCCACCAGGTGGACTACTGGATCAGGACTATAACCGGCACGGAGCGTGTTGGGCACGTCGGCACGCTGGACCCTCAGGTAACCGGGGTACTTGTTGTGGCCCTGGGGGATGCAACGAAGCTCATAGAGGTCGCGCACGAGCAGAGCAAGGAGTACGTATGCGTGATGCTGTTGCACAGGGATGTGCCCACTGAGAGGCTCCAGCAGGTGTTCCAGGAATTCACAGGCGACATATACCAGCTGCCGCCGGTGAAGTCCGCTGTCTCCAGGAGCATCAGGGTGAGGCGCATCCACTCCCTGAGCCTGGTCGAGAGGGATGGAAGGTACGTGATGTTCAGGGTTGTCTGCGAGTCCGGGACATACATCAGGACGCTGTGCGTGGACATGGGCTACGCCCTAGGCACGGGGGCGCAGATGGTAGAGTTGAGGAGGGTCAGGACCGGCCCGTTCACAGAAAAGGAGGCGGTGACACTGCAGCAGGTCAGCGACGCCTTCGCCCTCCTGAAGGCCGGCGATGCCAGGCTGGTCAAATCCGTGGTAAAGCCCATGGTCTCCCTGTTCTCCGACGTACCGAAAGTGGTTGTTAAGAAGAGTGCTGTGGAGAACATCGCCCACGGTTCGGACCTTTACGCTGGCGGGATTAAGCACATAATCGGCCATCCCGGGCCAGGGGACAGGGTATGCGTGATCACGGACGATAACCAGGTGGTCGGCACGGGCAAGATGCTCGTGCCACACGACAGCATGGACTCCCTGAAGGTCGTGGATTTCGACCGGGTGCTTGTGAAGCCCAGGGAGCCCGCCGGGAGGAAGAAGCCTGATGTCAGGAAGGAGCGTAAGGTGGTACGGGGTCAGGCGAGGAGAGGCCACTGAATTCTTCAGGGATTTAGACAGGGATTTCATAGGGGTCTTTGACAGCCTCAGGTCAGGGTCGGTGCCAGAGACCGGTGGGACGAGGCCGGGAATAGACCTCAGGCAGGCGATGATAGAATATGCTAAAAAGAGGCTCAGGGAGGAGTTCACAGAGGACCAGGTACTCATAAGGGGTTACCTGCTGAAGAAGGAATTGGACACAGCCCTGAACAGCCTGGTCTCCAGGGTATCTTACATTGAGGAGGCGGAGGGCAAGGAGTACTCCTCCGGGGACATCTGCTCCTACCTGAGGGCCCTGAGGCCTGGATCGATTGATGAGAGTGTGATATCTGGCATAAGGTCTCTGTGCGATGCCAGGGAGACCCTCCTCTCAGACCTGGAGGGCAAGGCACTCAAAGTCGCACCGAACACCCTGCGGCTGGTGGGACTGGAGGCAACCCTGGAGCTGCTTTACAGGACAGGTGGCCTGAGGCGCCTGGCATCATTGCCAGCAAGCAGGATCCAGTTAGTGGGGGCCGAGAGAGCGCTGTTCAGGCACCTCACCTCTGGGTCGCCACCGCCCAAGCACGGCTGCATATTCAAGGCCCCACTGATCTCCTCTCTAAGGGCAGAGGACAGGGGCCGGGCTGCGAGGGTGCTTGCCTGCAAGATAGCCATAGCCTCAAGGGCCGACCTGCTGGGAAGGGACCTGGGGGAAGAGGCTATAGCTAGGTTCGTTGCTGATGTGAAGAGGGCAGGGTTCAAAAGTTCTCGAGTTCGCTCTGGGCGGCATGCCTCTCGCCGGGTATCGTGACAGGGTACTTACCTGTCAGGCACCCCAGGCACAGGGATTCTGCGGGGAAGCCTATTGCATCCACGAGGCCCTCTATTGACACGTATCCAAGCGAATCTGCACCGATCTCCTTCCTTATCTCCTCGGTTGTCCTTCCAGCCGCAATGAACTGGTCCTTTGTCTTCATATCTACGCCGAAGTAGCAGGGCGCGATTATCTCTGGAGAACCTATCCTGACGTGTATCTCCCTGGCCCCGGCCCTGCGCAGTATATCGACGATATGCTTCATCGTGTTGCCCCTGACTATGCTGTCGTCCACGAGCACTACCCTCTTGTCCTTCACCGTCGACTTTATTGCATTCAGCTTGACCTTGACAGCGTTCCGCCTCTGTTCCTGCGTGGGCATTATGAACGTCCTCTCCGAGAACCTATTCTTTATCAGGCCCTCGTTGTATGGAATCCCAGATTCCATGGAGTAACCCAGTGCCTGAGACCTGCCGGAGTCTGGTACCGGTATGACCAGATCCGCATCTACGGGGTGCTCCCTGGCGAGCCTGCGTCCGAGTTCGATCCTTGTATCGAAGACCTCCCTCCCGTCTATGATGCTGTCAGGCCTCGCGAAGTAGACATACTCGAACATGCAGTGAGATATGCTCTTGCTTGCCTGAACGAAGAGTGTATGCAGGCCGTCCTCCCTTATCTCAACGACTTCGCCCGGCATGACGTCCCTGAGGAGCTCACCACCTAGGACATCGATAGCGCAGGATTCGGAGGCCACCAGGTACCCATCTGGCAGCCTTCCTATGACAAGGGGCCTGAAGCCGTGAGGGTCCCTGATGGCGAAAAGCCTGTCGTTTATCAGGAGGGTTGCTGAGTATGCCCCCTTGAGCCTGTTCATGGCCTGCTTTATCCCGTTGACGATCCCGAACTCGTTTACGTCTCGGGATATCTCCATTAACATGACTTCAGTGTCGGACGTGGTCTGGAAGGTTGCACCCCTCCTCTTCATGCTCTCCTTCAGCTGCTCTGCGTTCGTTATCTCGCCGTTGTGGGATATCGCTATGTAACCCACGGAGCTCGAGACCACAAATGGCCCCGCATTCTCAACCGTCTTCCTGCCGGCGGTGGAGTACCTGGTGTGCCCTATTCCTACCCTTGAGCCGTCCAGGAAAGAGAAGTCCGAGTACTTTGGGTTGAAGACCTCCGATACCAGGCCCATGCCCTTGTGAACCTGTACAGACCCTGACTTGAAAACTGCAATGCCAGCGCTCTCCTGGCCACGGTGCTGCAGGGTCTTGAGGGAGGTCAGGAGGCTATCGAGTGCTTCCCCACCGCCCTTGTAACCTACGACAGCACAGTATTCACTTGGCTTTTGCCCATCTGTATGATCTGATCCTAGGGGCAGGGAATCCACAGTGGGAGCACCTCTTCTTCCTCACGTGGTAGGTGTGATGCCCACACCTGCGACATGTCACGTGCACCTTCCTATTGTTCATCTTGCCCAGAGCGGCAGTTCCATTGCTCATCTTCAATCACCCTTTGATGGTGAGACAAAGATCACGTTATCCCCTCTCACCAGCACCCTCTCATAAACTCCCTTGTTCTCTCCGCCTATAATCTCACCGGCATTCCTGATCACTAGGTTCATGTAGATGTCGTATCCTTCCAGTATGCCAGAGTACCCCCTGTTTCCCTTAACGTCCACCAGGACGTTCTTGTCTATGGAGTTCCTCAGAACATCCATGGGCTTCACTATGTTTCCGGTGTTCTTCGCCATGAACTTCACGTGGTAATACCGGTTCCGTATATAATTATGTTGAATTCGCAGGCTTACAGGTAACAGAGAAGGCCTGGCCCCTGAAAGGAGACTCCGAAAACTTATATTGAGAGCAGACATAACCCTGAGGCACACTCAAGATCAGGAGATGTGGTCTGTTTGAAAATGCCAAAGAGCATCAAGATGTACTGTCCTTACTGCAAGAAGCACACGATGCACGAGGTGGAAAGGGTAAGGAAAAAGAAGGCAAGTGAATTTAAGGCAGGACAGAGGAGGTTCAGGAGGGTCACCTCAGGTTACGGAGGTTTCCCCAGGCCAAGGTTCGAGGGCAGGGAAAAGCCAACCAAGAGGCTGTCCCTGAGGTTCAGGTGTGAGGAGTGCGGTAAGGCCATAACCAGGCCCACACAGAGGGCAAAGAAGTTCGAGCTGCTGGAGGCGCAGTAAATGGCCGATGCTAAGTTCAAAAAGATTAAGTTCGCCGGCAATAAGTTCATAAAGGTTAAGTGCAAGGACTGCGGTAACGAGCAGATCACGTATTCCAAGGTCTCTTCCAAGGTGGTGTGCTCCATATGCGGCTCAACGCTGGCGGTTCCCACGGGGGGATCCACAGCGGTTGCCTCAGATGTTGTTGAGGAGGTAAAATGAGGAAGGACCTGCCTGAGGTCGGTGACCTCGTCGTTGTTACGATAAAGGAGGTCAAGAACTTCGGCGCAAAGGTGGAGCTCGACGAGTACAAGGGCAAGGAGGGCTTCATCCACATAGCTGAGGTGGCCACAGGGTGGGTAAGGCACATCAAGGACTACCTGAGGGAGGGTCAGAGGACCGTATGCAAGGTGCTTAACGTTGACCAGACCAGGGGCTATGTGGACCTCTCCCTCAAGAGGGTCAACGAGCACCAGAAACGTGAGAAGATCCAGGAATGGAAGAACGAGCAGAAGGCTGAAAAGCTCCTCGAAATTGTGGCCCAGCAGTTGGGAAAGAGTGTTGAGCAGTGCTACACTGAGTTCGCAGACGACCTGGTTGAGAGGTATGGAAACCTCCATGCTGCCTTTGAGGACGCTGCGGCATCGGAGGAATGGCTTCCAGACGTGGATGGGGACTGGAAGGAAGTATTTCTGAAGGTGGCAAAGGAAAACATAACTGTACCTTACGTAAAGATAGGCGGCTATGTGGAGGCATACTCCCTGTCGTCCAGGGGAGTTGAGGACATCAAGAAAGTGCTTGTGCCCGTGCTCAGCCAGAAGGTGAACATACAGTATGCCGGGGCCCCCAGGTACAGGCTCACAGTGATTGAGAAAGATTATAAGTCAGCTGAGGATGTATTGAAAAACACGGTGCAGATTCTGCAGGAAAATGCAAGGAAATACAACGTATCCCTTGAGTTCACAAGGTTCCAGTCGAAATGAAGTCCCTGATACGCAAGTGCCCCAGGTGCGGTGCATACACGATGCGCGAGAACTGCCCGCAGTGTGGTGGCCTGACCATGATGGCCCTGCCCCCGAGGTACTCGGAGAAGGACAGGTTCCAGAGGTACAGGTTGAGGGAGTTGGTGTCCGATGGTGCTGAACAGGATAGAAATTAAATATTACAAGAAACCAAAGATCTCAAAGTCAATCCTCGTGAGTGGCCTCCCAGGTATCGGCAACGTGGGCAAGATAGCGGCCGATTACCTGGTGGAGACACTGGGGATGGAGAAGATAATAGACATATTCTCGCAGTACTTCCCGCCTCAGGTGTTCATAGGCGATGACAGCGTTGTGAGGCTTGTGAGGAACTCCATCTACCACAAGAAGATCCCAAGGAAGTTCGACCTCCTGGTGCTTGTGGGCGACTTCCAGGGCACGACTCAGGAGGGGCAGTACGAGCTCTCCGGCGCCATACTTGACATTGCGAAGGAGCTGCGCGTCAACATGATCTATACCCTGGGCGGCTACAGCACTGGCAAGATAGTCGAGGCCCCGAGGGTGCTAGGTGCTGTCACGGATGAGGACATAGTGGAACCCCTGAAGAAGGGGGGTGTTGTCTTTCCTAAGGGCGAGCCCGGTGGTGGCATAGTTGGGTCAGCTGGCGTTATACTCGGCCTGGCCAAGGAAGTGTACTCGATAAGAGGAGCATGCCTCATGGGCGAGACCTCCGGCTACTTTGCGGACCCGAAGGGGGCCAGGGAGGTACTGAGGGCGCTGTGCAGGATACTCAACATAGACGTCGACATGTCAGAGATAGAGGAGAGGAGCAGGGAGATAGAGCAGATAACGGAGAAGATGCAGGAAGACATACAGAATAAGGTCCAGCAGAAGGAGGACCTGGGCTACTTCGGATGAGGCAGGGTGGTTCCTTTGCCCCAGGCCCCGAGGGACGAGGGCAGGTACAGGGAGGCATCGATAAGCGAGTTCTTTGAGAAGAACAGGCACATCCTGGGGTTCGATTCTCCCCAGAAGGCCCTCTTCATGGCAGTCAAGGAGGCGCTGGACAACTCCCTGGACGCGTGCGAGGAGTTTTCCATCCTCCCTGAAATATCCATTTCCATTGATAGGCAGGGCGGGGATGTCTTCACGGTGACTGTTGCAGACAACGGGCCCGGGATAAAGAGGCGCTTCATTCCTGAGGTTTTCGGCCGCCTTCTCTACGGTTCGAGGTTCCACTCGTTCAGGCAGTCCAGGGGTCAGCAGGGTATCGGGATAACCGCCGCAGTGCTGTACGGGCAGATAAGCACAGGGCAGCCTTCACGGATAGTGTCGAAGACGGAGGACGAAGACGTTGGCTATGAGGTCGTGATGGGCATCGACGTGGCCAGGAACAGGGCGGACATACACTCTGAGAAACCGGTAATAGTGGGTTTTGAGCACGGCACAGTGGTGAGCATGCCCCTGAGGGGAAGGTACCAGACCGGCAGACAGTCTGTCCTTGAGTACGTGAGGCAGACCGCGGTAGCTAACCCACACATGGAAATGAGGTTCAGGGACCCAGATGGAAAGGTGTACGTCTTCCACAGGTCAACAGGAGTGGCCCCTGCCCCGCCGAAGCAGAGCAAGCCATACCTGAGGGGCCTGGAGGCAGGCGAGATAAGGCAGCTCGCGCAGGCCTCACCCTCGAATGACATGCTGCACTTCCTCACAGACACTTTCGGGAGGATGAGCGAGGACGTGGCTCAATCGGTACTGTCGAGAGCAGGCATAGATCCCAAGAGGGAGCCGCAGTCCATCACGCCCGCCGAGGCGATGAAGATCAGGGAAGTGGCAGAGGGGGCCGACCTCCCCCCGCCAAGGACTGACGTGCTCTCACCACTGGGCGGGGAATTCATAAAGCTGGGCCTCAGGGCAGTGTACGGCGACCTGGAGCCCTCGTTCTACGCGGAGCCCATCGTCAGAAAGCCATCCGTCTACAACGGCATGCCGTTCCAGGTGGAGGTGGGCATGGTATACGGCGGTGCCCTGAACCCCATGGAACAGGTGCAGGTGGTGAGGTACGCCAACAAGGTACCGCTGCTTTACCAGCCGGGCTCGTGCGCCATAACGCAGGCCGTGCAGTCTGTGGACTGGAGGCCATACGGCCTCGAGCAGAGGAACGGACAGGGCATCCCGTTCGGGCCAGCAATAATCCTGGTCCACGTGTGTGGTATAAGGCTGCCTTACTCGTCGGAGTCGAAGGAAGCAATAGCCCCCGTTGACCCGATAGTCCAGGAGATAAGGAGTGCCCTCATGTCTGCGGGCAGGCAGCTGAAGCTCCACCTGCAGAGGAGGAAGAGGAGGGAGAAGAACAAGGAGAGGTTCCAGCTTGTTAGCGAGCTGATCCCGGAAATAGCCAGGAAGGCGGCCAAGATAGCAGGGAGGGATGAGCCAGACATAAGGCCCCTCCTTGTAAGGGTCGCCAGGGTCGTCCTCTTCAGCCTTGGAAGGAACGGGACACTCAGGGTCATCAACCTCTCCGGCAAGGAGAGGGAGTTCGACGTTTTCGCAAGGGTGAGGGGAGCGGCGAGAGAGGACAGGCACCTCGGGCACCTGAGCCTTGCCCCCGGAGAGGAGGCGGAGTTCCACCTCGGCACCGAGGCACAGAACATCTCGGTATTCTACAGGGGGCTCAGCGAGGAGCAGGTACTGGGTGCCGACCCGCTGCCCGGAGACTGGGGCCTGGTGGTGGGCGAGCATGAAGGATGAGGTCAGCGCCAGGATAAGGAGCCTCGCGGAATCCATATACCAGCAGGTAGTCAGCGGTGAAGTGCCATACCTGGAAGTTCCGGCCAGGACTAAGGATAACATTGTCTTCGACCCACTTGCCTCCGTGTGGAAATACGGCACATCAAAGGTGGTGAGGGGGGCCCAGACAACGGACGGCGCAGGGTACCTGGTCAAGGCCCTTTACGTCATGGACTTCATCGAGGAGATGCTCTCGGCCAACAAGTCTTCAACGCTCAGGGAAATGTACTACATTTCCGAGGGCTGGGGGCACGGGAAGTTCGCCACCCAGGACGAGTCGAACATGATGGCAGAGGACCTGGAGATCCTCCTTGGCCTGCTGCGCGAGGACATGAAGCTGAGGCCTGAGGAGAACGGAGCCAGCGTCATAGGGAACCTTACTGTGCTCGAGAGGAACAGGAAGGGGCAGATGAAGAAGATAAACTGCAAGGACGATGTGGGTGAGGGCGGGTACGCGATACCATATAACGTGGAGAGGGACAACCTGGTCCTGAAGGACGCTGATGCAGACCTAGTGCTTGCCGTGGAGACCGGTGGTATGTTCGACAGGCTCGTTGAAAATGGCTTCGATGAGAAGTTCAGGGCGATAATAGTGCACCTCAAGGGGCAGCCGGCAAGGAGCACAAGGAGGCTACTCAAGAGGCTGAATGAGGAGATGCACCTGCCTATCTACGTATTCACGGACGGGGACCCGTGGTCGTTTAGAATATATGCATCCATAGCATACGGTGCAATAAAGACCGCCCACATCTCGGAGTACCTTGCTGTTCCCACTGCGGAGTTCGTCGGCGTAACAGCGTCTGACATACTTAACTACGACCTGCCCACCGACAAGCTGAACGAGAAAGACATTGCGGCACTGCACGCGGAACTCTCCGATCCCAGGTTCCAGACAGAGTTCTGGAGGCAGGAGATCGAGACAATGCTGTCCATCAACAGGAAGGCGGAACAGCAGGCACTTGCGAAGTACGGGCTTGACTACGTGACGGACACATACCTGCCCGAGAAGCTCGGCTCCAGTGGTGGTGACCTGCATGCATAGGTTCAGCGTGGAGATTGTCCAGATGTCCCCCTCAGCCTCGAAGGAGGAGAACCTTGAGAAGTGCCTCAGGGCATTCGATACTGTCAGGCCTGGTTCCACGGACCTTGTGGTCTTCCCTGAATACCAGATGCTCATGCCAGACTTCGAAAACCCGGAAAGGGTGAACAGAGAGGCCGAGGCCATCTCCGGCCCGTTCATGGAGAGGATGGTCGAATCTGCCAGGAAGTACTCAACGAACCTGGTGGTCAGCATTGTGGAATCGAACTTCGGGTCGCTGAGGCCCTTCAACACCTCAACAGTAGTCACGGAGCTGGGGCTGGTGGAGAGGAAGTACCAGAAGGTGCACCTGAACGCCAGGAGTGGCCCGCAGGAAAGGCGGGTGTTCGAGAAGGGGTACGCACCCATAGAGCCCTTCTACGTGGGCGAGCTGAACATAGGGATACTGAAGGGCGAGGACATCCTGTACCCTGAGCAGGCCAGGTACCTCACTCTCCTGGGCTCCGAGGTACTCGTTGTCCAGGCCGCGTGGTCATCTGTCACGGACATCTCGGAGATGTGGTTCCCGATACTCCGCACCAGGGCCGTGGAAAACTCCTGCTTCGTGATAGCATCAGACAACGCTGGGGGCCAATTTTACGGCCACTCGTGCGTCATATCGCCCCTGGGCCAGGTCATATCCGACGCAGGCCAGGACGAGTGCGTAATACATGTGGACATAGACCTCGACCTGCTGAGGGTTGCCAGGGGAGAGGGTGACCCGTTCGAGGACAGGAGGCGTGACCTATACAACATAAATGGGCTATGACCTCCTTATGAGCTCCCTGAGCAGCGACCTCATCTCCATGTAATCCGAGACCCTGTACCTTGCGGAAGTCTCCCCCGGCCCGACCTTGACTGTCAGGGCGTCAGAGTTCTTGATGAACGCCTCCTCGTCGGTGATGTCGTCACCGGCGATCAGGGCCTTCCTGCCATGTTTCCTGAACTTCCTTATGGCGTCTCCCTTGTTCACTCCAGGGATACGGAGCTCAACCACCTGTTTGCCCAAGTAGAGTTCCATGCCGCTCTCCTCGGCAAGCGAGCGCATGAAATCCTCCAGCCGTCCCCTGGTAGCCGTGTCCATGAGCCATGTGTTCACAGTTATGCCGCCCACCTTGTTGTAGAGCCTGGCGCCATGGAACATCTCCCTTATCTCGTTCTTCCTGAGGGCGATGGAGTTGCAGATCTCCACGTACCTGCTGTAATCTGGTATGAGGGGGACATCCCCCTCACTGGTGAGGAGAAGTGCCCCGTGGAGCGCTATCACCCTGTACCTGGGGGGCAGGAACCTCCTCATGTCCTCGGCACTCCTGCCCGTCACAATGTACATGTCATATTCCTCGCCTAGGCCGTCGAGGATGGACAGCAGTTCTCTGTCTGCAAAGCACGATGTTGGGTCGCTGGATATCGGAACCAGGGTGCCATCGTAGTCAAGGAACACCTGGTCGCCTGGCCCCATCTGTTCCAGTATCTCAGCTGTACCTGATCTCCCCCTGGTTGCGCTCTGCACTCCTCTCACCCATGATGTGCTCTGCCACCCTGCTTATCTGTGCCGTCCACCAGAAGAGGTTGTGCTCACTGACCTCTCTCTTCATGTTCTCGAGTCTTCTCATTATCTCCTCCTTAGTCATCCTGAAGGCTGCCACTATGGAATCCGCGACCTGGTCTATGTCGTTCGGGTTCACTATCAGTGCGTCTTTGAGGTCGTAGGCCGAACCAGCGAACTTCGATATTATCAGGACGCCACTGTGAGACGCAGCGACGAACTCCTTGCTCACCAGGTTGAGGCCATCGATGAGTGGGGTAATGAGGGCAACGTCAGCACTCCTGTAATAGGAAACAAGGGCCCTGTCGCTTATCTTCCTGTACATGTATATTATCGGGAACCAGGAGATCGAGCCGAACTCACCGTTGACCCTACCTATGGTCATCTCCAGCTCCCTTTTCATCATGGCATATTCCGGCACAGTGATCCTGCTCGGCGTCACGATCATCACGTACACGAACCTGCCGACGTACTCCGGGTAGCGCTTGAGCAGGTTCTCTATGGCCAGGACCCTGTTGGTGAGGCCCTTCGTGTAGTCCAGGCGGTCTATGGAGAATATGATCTTCTTTCCCTCCAGCAGCTCCCTCTTCATCTTCTTCCCGCGCCTCATCCTGTAATACGCGTCGTCAATGCCCAGGGGAAGGGCCATGAGCTTCTTCTCGAGTTCACTGCTGTCGCCCACCAGCATCCTGTAGGAGTTGAGGAAGTTCTTCAGGTAGACCTCAGTGTGGAAGGTTACCAGGTCGCTGGAGGCGATGCTCCTTATCATCTGGGCGCTCTCTGGCAGTATGGCGAAGAACTCACCAGCCACCCATGGTATGTGCCAGGTGAACACAATCACGTTCTCTATGCCCTTTTCCCTGAGCATGCCGGGGACCAGGGTAAGCTGGTAGTCGTGTATCCACACGATCATATCGTTTTCGATGTACTTGCTTATCTTCTCGGCGAACTTCTCATTGACTGCCCTGTAAGCCTTGAACGCGCTGTGGGACATCTTTATCCTGTCCCTGAAGTAGTGGAAGAGTGGCCAGAGTGTGCCGTTCGAGTACTCGTCGTAGAAGCCCTCCTTCTCCGTTCTGTTGAGTATGACCCTCACTATCTTGTACTTGCCGAGGTCCTCGACCTCATAGTTGCTGTCCAGGTTGCCGTCTCCCCAGCAGACCCAGACGCCACCCTCCCTCTGCATGAGCTTCCTGAGGGCCGTGGCCACTCCCCCAACGTTCTCTTTCACAGTCTCCTTTCCCTTTGACTGTTCATGTGTGATGGGGCAGCGGCTTGTGACTATAAGGTAGCTCACATGTCATTATGCTTATTCAATATAAAATAGTGATAGATGCGGCAAGGACGCAAGCCACACTTTCCCGGAGGCCTCTTGTTGCCCTGGAGGCCATGGGAAACCGCCAGTTCGAACTGCCTGCAGGTCGAGTGCGAAACAATTTTATACAGATTCCATATTCAGTGGTCGTGACGGCCATAACAGCGGTGTCACACCCGGTCTCATTCCGAACCCGAAGGTAAAGGCCGCTGTGTGCCGCGTTGTACTGTCTTCCGCGAGGGGACGGGAAGCGCGGCTCGCTGTCATGCTTCTGAAAGTTTCTCGATGTGCCGGTGTCTCCTAGCAACAGGACATTGCCGTGGATGACTATTAAAGAGTGAGGTTGAAGGCAGGTTTATTGCCTTCTGTCAGCGCATTACCTTGTCAATTGAAAACCTGTAAGCGTCCACCTCACTCCTGACCTCTTCCCTCCTGGCCCTGAGCTCCTCGAGGAACTCGTTTATCTTGTCCGTCGCTATCTGCTTCATCTCTCCGCTGAGCAGTGCCCCTCTCCTGTACTCCTCGTAGACTTTCCTCACCTTCCCCTGGTCCGGCTCAAGCAGTTTATATATGTTGTAGGCGAAGTCTATTTCCGGCACCGCACCGAACTTCCTCTGCTCTTCTGCCGTGGCCCTGCCCCCAGAGAATGCGTATTTCATCATCTTCTTCCTCACGGTCTTGGGGTCGTCGTCCAGGTAGATGCCCGAGTTCGGATCCGAGGAGGACATCTTGCCGGAGCCCTTGAGTGCAGGCATGAACTTTGAGATGATTGAGGATGGCTTCCTGTAGCCTATCTTCGGCAGCACGTCCCTGGCCACAAGGAAGTGGGGGTCCTGGTCGATGGCGTATGGTATGAGGCACCTCTCGTCCCTCCCTGTGAGTGCCGGGATCAGGAAGGCCGGGACCGCCTGCATGGATGTGAAGAAGAACTTGCCAACGTTGTCGCTGTCAGAAAAGCCGAAGACATCCCTGGCCAGAGAGACGTTTATGTGCCTGGCGACCCGGATGGCCTGGTTGTACAGTATCCCTGCCTGCTCACTGTCCACTATTATGTGCGTGTTCTCGGGCCTGAAGCCGAGGGAAAGGATGTCCAGTATGTTCTCCTCAGTGTACTTCCTTATGTCCTCCATCTCCAGGTCTCTGAAGAGGAACTTCTCGTCATCAGTTATCTGGATGAGGAGGTCAGCTCCGAACCTGTCCTGCAGCCACTTTGTGAATATGAACGGTATTAGGTGGCCAAGGTGCATCTTGCCTGATGGCCCCCTGCCGGTGTAGAGGTAGAAGCGCTTTCCACTCCGGTAGTCGCTGAGCAGCATGTCGAGGTCCCTATGTGCGAAGAAGGTCCCGTTTGTGATGTAGGGATGTACCTCGCCAGCGGCGCTCCTTATCATCTCCGTCAGTTCTGGATCGATGATCTTCGCGCCGAACTCCCTTGCGACCTTCTGGTAATCAGTGTCCGTGAGCTCCCCCTGGACCTCCCACGGTGTTATCTGTTTCTCCTGAGCCACGTCAGCGTATCCCAACGTCTCTATAAACTTTGATTGCACCCCTACCCCCATGCCTCGGGAGCGCAACCGGGGCCGCCACACGGGCTTTCAGCACACCGTGCGGGAGTATAGGGGATTCAGGCTTAAGGCCCTTGGAAAAGCAGGTTTTTACGTTCTTGGCCCGTGAAGCAGGGGAAACTTGTGGAGGCCCAGGGCCTCACACCCTCATGAACAGGTCCCTCTCTATCTTGGCCTTCATCTGTGATAGTTCGCTGGGCTTGTATATGCCGTATTCTGTTATGAAGCCGGTGACGTACTTCGCAGGTGTCACGTCGAAGGCCGGGTTCTTTGCCCTGCTCTCCTCTGGGCCTAGCCTCTTACCGTTAACGAAGAGGACCTCGTTCTCGTCCCTCTCCTCTATGGGTATCTCATCCCCGCTTTTCAGGGAGAAGTCAAACGTGCTCCCGGGGGCTGCCACGTAGAATGGTATCCCGTTCTCCTTTGCCAGCACAGCCTTCTCATATGTGCCGATCTTGTTTGCGAAGTCCCCGTTGGAGGCTATCCTGTCAGCACCCACTATTACAAGGTCCACCTCGCCCCTCCTCATGTAAAAACCGGCGGCGTTATCCGCTATTATTGCGTGGTCTATGCCCTCCTGGGCCAGCTCCCACGCGGTCAGTCTGGCACCCTGAAGCCTCGGCCTCGTCTCATCCACGAACACGAACGGGTTCTTGCCCTCCATCTTTGCAAACCTGATCGGGGCAAGCGCAGTCCCCCAGTCAAGGACGGCCAGGGCCCCTGCATTGCAGTGTGTCAGTATCTTCCCGTTCTCCGGTATGAGCTCGTTCCCGTACTCGCCTATCTTCCTGCACCTGCCGGATATCTCGTTCGCGTACCTCCTGGCAGCGTTCATGTCGTAGTTGTTCTCCTTCATGTAGCGTATGGCCTTGAAGAGGTCGTAGGCTGTTGGCCTGGTTGAGCCTATCTTCCTTACCGCGCTCTCCATGTCCTCTCCGTTCATCTTTGCCAGGGCGAGGCCATATGCCGCGGTCACTCCTATGGCCGGTGCCCCCCTTACAACCATGTCCTTTATTGCGAAGGCTATGTCGTCGGAATTCCTTGCCTTGAAGACCTCAACGCTCTCCGGTATCTTCCTCTGGTCGATGATCTTGACAACGTTGTCCTCAAACCACACTGCAACGAGAGTCCTGACCTCGCCCTCTATTGCTACCTTCATACCTCTGCATACCTCCTTCTCTTAAAAAATGATCTGCACTCCCTCTCCACCTCCTCCAGCTCCGGGGAGGGGTGGATCTCCTGGAATGGCTCAACCGTGTAGCTGGAAGGTTCGGCCTCTCCAAGCACGATCCTTCTGAAGAGGTAGTTGTGGATCACAGGCACCTCATACTTCGATATGACCTCCACGACCCTCTTCACCCTCTCCTGGGCCTCCCTTGCCTCTTCTTTCTCCCCGTGTACTATGACTGCTGTGAGGTTGGTGAAGTTCGCCGTGGAGCATATGCCCCCCTCTGCACCAGCCTCTATGGATTCGAGGAGCACGCTGTCCTTGCCCTGGAAGACGCTGATGCCAAGGCCTGCAAGTTCAGCGATCCTTTTTACGCTCCCCGAACTGTCCTTGATGCCCACCACGTTGCTGCACTCCTCATGGAGCCTTCTCACGGTCTCCAGGGAAAGTGATGTCCCTGTAAGGGCGGGGTTGTCGTAGAGGTAAACATCGAGATCCAGCGAGGAGGATATGAGTGAGAAGTAGCGGAACATGGAGGCCTGGCTGTACCTATGGTAGTATGGCGTGACCAGGACCGCCCTTCTGATGCCCAGGTCAGAAACGAACCTACCCATCTCCAGGGTCTCATCCACGTTGTTCCTGGAAATGCCTGCAAGGACCTCTACACCGCCCTGGCTGGCAGCGAATTCCATGAGCTCCATGTGCTGCTTCCTGCTCAGGGCCGCAGACCAGCCGGTGGAGGAGCCGAAGAAGAGGCCGTCAAAGCCCATGGCCCTGGCAAACTCAACGAGCCTAGATGCCGCCTCCCTGTCCAGGCTGCCGTTCCTGAACGGGGTCACGGCGGCGACCATAGCCTTTGCCATGCCGTCTCAATCCCCTGGCTGCTATTTACGGTTTGCGTGCGGACGCAGAAGATCTCGGAACGTTTATATTGGGTCTAATAATCAACGTCACCGCAGCTCAAGGGGCCCGTAGCTCAGCTAGGTAGAGCATCTGGCTTTTAACCAGGTGGTCGGGGGTTCAAACCCCCCCGGGCCCGCAGGAGGGGATGAGGAAATGGCGAAGTTCAACGTGCTCAAACACGAGCTGGTGCCAGAGCACCACCTGCTCAGCCCGGAGGAAGAGGATAAGGTTTTAAAGGAGTTAGGGATATCAAAAGAACTCTTGCCAAAGATAAGCAGGAGTGATCCAGCGGTGCTGGCTTTGGAGGAGATAAATGGCCCTATTGAGGAAGGTAGGGTCATTAAGATAATCAGGAAGAGCCCAACCACTGGATATGCTGTATATTACAGGGTTGTAACGAGTGAGGTTTTCAGATGAGGGAGCTAGTGGATGTTTTCTTCAAAAGGGAGAGTGTAGTCAACCATCAGATCGAATCGATGAACCACTTCTACGCCGAGAGGGGAGACCCGGACAACGGCATGCAGGCCATTGTGGACGAGACAAAGGTTACCGATGAGGATGAGCCAGGCGTGATCGTCCTCGACCCCAGCAAGACCGGCGGAAGGGACATAAGGATCTACTTCGGCAGGATCAGGGAGAACGGCAGGCCCGTTGGGGAACAGACAATATGGGTTGAGAAGCCAGAGATCAAGGAGGCCTCCGGTGCCTCGAACCAGATAACGCCGAATGAAGCGAGGCTCAGGGGCCTGAACTACGTGGCCCCCGTCATACTGAAGCTCAGGATCGTCGAGGACGGCGTGGAGAAGGAGCCTGAGACGCTCAAGATTGGGGACATACCTGTGATGGTCAGGTCAAAGATATGCACGCTCTACGGCACCAACCTCGACCAGTATATAGAGAAGAACAACGGGCCGGTGAACGCCACAAGGACGGAGAAACTACAGTATGTTGGCGAGGACCCGGATGACCCGGGCGGTTACTTCATAATCGGCGGTTCAGAGAGGGTCATAGTGTCGCTGGAGGACCTTGCGCCAAACAAGATAATGGTGGAGTACGAGGAGAAGTACGACACCAAGGTCGAGGTGGCAAAGGTATTCTCACAGCAGGGCGGGTACAGGGCACTGACATCCATGGAGAGGGGCAGTGACGGCATTATCAACGTCACGATTCCCAGCGTGGCAGGTACGATCCCCCTCGTGATCCTGATGAAGGCCCTTGGCCTGGAGAGGGATGTGGACGTGCACAACGCCATTGCGTCAGTGCCGGAGATGGAGCCCATAATATACGCGAACCTTGAGGAGGCCAGGAACCCGAAGAACCTGCCCCCAAACGGCGTGAACAACCAGGAGGACGCCATAAACTACCTGGAGAAGAGGTTCGCGGCCGGCCAGGCCAAGGAGTTCAGGGAGAAGAGGGTTGCGCAGATGCTGGACAAGAACCTCCTCCCGCACCTGGGCGACTCGCCGGAGGACAGGCTCAAGAAGGCGATATACCTGGGCAGGATGGCGAGGTCCCTGCTCGAGCTGCACCTGGGCATAAGGAAGGAGGATGACAAGGACCACCTGTCGAATAAGAGGGTCAAGCTGGCCGGAGACCTGATGGATGAGCTGTTCAGGAATGCCTTCCAGGCTGTCATGAAGGACCTCAAGTACCAGCTGGAGAGGACATACAACAGGAAGAAGTCGCAGATAAGGCTAAAGCCTTCCGTGAGGCAGGATCTGCTAACGCAAAAGCTCCAGCACGCCATGGCCACGGGGAACTGGATCGGCGGCAGGACAGGGGTTTCACAGCTTCTGGACAGGGTCTCCAACGTGAGCACCATAAGCCACCTGAGGAGGATAATATCGCCCCTCACGCGTTCGCAGCCGCACTTCGAGGCCAGGGACCTCCACCCGACACAGTGGGGCAGGATATGCCCCAACGAGACGCCTGAGGGCCAGAACTGCGGCCTGGTCAAGAACGCTGCCCTCATAATCAACGTGACCGAGGGCGTCGACCCCCAGTCTGTCCTCGAGTTCCTGCGCTCCCTCGATGTGAAGGAGGTCATGGAGGAGAACCCGAACGCAGGCAGGGTGTACCTGAACGGTGACCTCGTTGGCTACCACGATGACCCAGAGGGTCTCACCAACAGGATAAGGGAGGAGAGGAGGAAGGGCAGGATCTCCGATGAGGTCAACGTGAGGTGGGACCCTGGCACGAGGGAGGTCATAGTGAACTGCGACAGGGGCAGGATCAGGAGGCCCCTGCTCGTCCTCAGGAACGGAAACACAGTCATCGATTCGACCATGCTGAAGCGCCTTGAGACAGGCGAGTACTCGATAAAGGACATAACGAGGAAGGGCGCCCTGGAATGGGTCGATGCGGAGGAGGAAGAGAACCTATACATAGCGGTCTATGCTTATGACGTGCCTGAGAAGTGCCCGTCATGCGGTGAGTACCTGTACCGTGGCAAGGTGGACTGGGTGGATCCAGGCGAGCCCAGCAGCAGCGGCGACAAGGTAACGCTTGAGTGCCTGTACTGCCACGGCAGGTTCCAGTCCAGGAAGCTGATAACGGAGGAGCACACGCACCTTGAGATCGACCCTTCGTTCATACTGGGCGTTGTTGCATCTGTAATACCGTATCCGGAGCACAACTCCTCGCCGAGGATCACGATGGCAGCTGCAATGACGAAGCAGTCCATAGGCCTCTCAGCCACGAACTACAGGATAAGGACGGACACGAGGGGCCATGTGCTCCACTACCCGCAGGTCCCGCTGGTGAAGACCAGGATCATGGACTTCATAAGGTACGAGAAGAAGCCAGCCGGGCAGAACTTCGTCGTTGCGATCCTCTCCTACCAGGGCTACAACATACAGGACGCCATCATACTCAACAAGGCGTCTGTGGAGAGGGGTCTGGGTAGGAGTTCGTTCTTCAGGACTTACGAGGCGGAGGAGCGCAGGTACCCGGGAGGCCAGGAGGACAGGTTCGAGATACCTACCCACGACGTCCTGGGCGCCAGGGACGAAAAGTACTACAAAAACCTGGACGATAACGGGATAATAAGCCCAGAGATGGAGGTTGAGGGCTCCGATGTGCTGGTAGGAAAGACCTCCCCGCCGAGGTTCCTGGAGGAGGGCGCTGAGAAGCTGGGGCCACAGAGGAGAAGGGAATCGTCAGTGACCATGAGGCCCAACGAGACCGGCATTGTGGACAACGTCTTCCTCACCGTCTCAGAGAGCAACAGCAGGATAGTGAAGATCAAGGTGAGGAGCCTCAGGATCCCGGAGCTTGGCGATAAGTTCGCCTCCAGGCACGGCCAGAAGGGTGTCATAGGCGCAGTCATACCGCAGGAGGACATGCCTTTCACCGAGGACGGCATAATACCTGACCTCATATTCAACCCCCACGCCGTGCCTTCGAGGATGACTGTGGGGCACATACTGGAGATGATAGGCGGCAAGGTTGCCTCCAGGCGCGGTGACTTCGTCGACGGGACTATATTCAGCGGGGAGCCAGAGCAGAGCCTGAGGGCTGCACTGGAGAGGCTAGGGTTCAGGAGATCCTCCAACGAGGTCATGTACGATGGCGTGACTGGAAGGAAGTATGTGGTCGACATCTTCACAGGCGTCATATATTACCAGAAGCTGCACCACATGGTTGCCGGGAAGTTCCACGCGAGGTCGAGGGGGCCGGTGCAGATACTCACCAGGCAGCCAACGGAGGGCCGTTCCAGGCAGGGAGGCCTCAGGTTCGGGGAGATGGAGCGCGATACCCTGATAGCGCACGGTGCGGCAATGGTGATAAAGGACCGCCTCCTGGACCAGAGCGACGGCACGATACTCTACGTGTGCGGGAACCCGAAGTGTGGCCACATAGCCATACTGGACAGGAGGAAGGGCACCCTGAAGTGCCCGGTTTGCGAGAATACAGGCAACATACACCCCATAGAGACGAGCTATGCCTTCAAGCTGATGAGGGACGAGCTCGCTTCCATGGGTGTCATGATGAGGTTATCCCTGGGTGATCTCAAATGATGAGTGGTATTTCGAAGAGGATAAACAAGATACAGTTTGCCCTGCTCTCACCTGAGGAGATCAGGAAGATGTCCCAGGTGAAGGTCATCACAGCCGACACATACGATGACGACGGCTACCCCATTGAGAGGGGCCTGATGGACCTCCACATGGGTGTCATAGAGCCGGGACTGAAGTGTGCCACCTGCTACGGACGCGTTGATGAATGCCCTGGGCACTTTGGCCACATCGAACTGGCCATGCCAGTGATACACGTGGGCTTCGTGAAGGAGATAAAGACGATCCTGGAGAGCACGTGCAAGGTGTGCGGCAGGATAAAGCTCACGGACGACGAGATCAAGATCTACAGGGAGGAGATGAGCAACCTGAACTTTGCCCAGGGTGACCCCGAGGTAATAGCAATCAAGTCGAAGAAGATCACGGACCTGGCATCTTCCAGGATGGTCTGCCCACACTGCGGCGCACAGCAGAGCAAGCTCATCCTGGACAAGCCAACAACGTTCAGGGAAGAGAAGGTGGGCATAAAGGTCACCCCAAAGGAGATAAGGGAGAGGCTGGAGAGGGTGCCGGACGAGGACCTCATATTCTTCGGCCTCAACCCGGAGGTGGCAAGGCCCGAGTGGATGGTCCTCACAGTGCTGCCCGTGCCGCCCATAAACGTCAGGCCCTCCATAACGCTAGAGACGGGAGAGAGGAGCGAGGACGACCTCACCCACAAACTCGTTGACATAATAAGGATAAGCCAGAGGCTCAGGGAGAGCAGGGACAACGGGTCGCCGCAGCTCATAATAGAGGACCTCTGGGACCTTCTCCAGTTCCACGTCACGACCTATTTCGACAACCAGACAGCAGGCATACCTCCGGCGAGGCACAGGTCAGGCAGGCCACTGAAGACGCTGGTCCAGAGGCTCAAGGGGAAGGAGGGCAGGTTCAGGTCAAACCTCTCGGGCAAGAGGGTAAACTTCTCCGCACGCACGGTCATTTCCCCGGAACCATTCCTCTCAATAAACGAAGTGGGTGTGCCAGAGAGGGCTGCCAGGGAGCTCACTGTGCCGCTTGTGGTGAACGCCTTCAACATTGACTATGTGCGCGAACTGGTGAAGAGGGGGCCCGAGCCCGTGGATGAGCAGGGAAGGTACGTCACCGGCGTCAACTACATCATCAGGCCAGACGGCAGGAGGATAAAGATAACTGCGCAGAACGCCGAGGAGAACAGCAAGAGGATAGACATCGGCTGGGTCGTTGAGCGCCAGCTCACTGAAGGCGACATAGTGCTGTTCAACAGGCAGCCGTCACTCCACAGGATGTCCATGATGGGCCACACCGTCAGGATACTGCCCGGCCACACCTTCAGGTTCAACCTGCCTGTATGCACCCCGTACAACGCTGACTTTGACGGGGACGAGATGAACCTGCACATAATTCAGAAGGAGGAGGCCAGGGCCGAGGCCAGGATCATAATGAAGGTGCAGGAGCAGATAATGTCACCCCGTTTCGGCGGCCCCATCATAGGCGGCATACACGACCACATAACAGCACTGTTCCTCCTCACCCACGGCAACCCCAGGTTCACTGCCGAAGAGACCATGCACATGCTCTCCTACGTGGACGTCCCGGGCATGCCACAGGCAGAGATCGTGGACGGCAAGAAGTACTACAGGGGTAGGGACATATTCTCGCTCATCCTGCCCAAGGACCTCAACCTGAGGTTCACGAGCAAGCTCTGCTCCTCCGCCAGGGAGAGGTGCGAGTACGAGGACGACCCTGCTGACAAGGAAGTTGTCATAGAGAACGGCAGGATGGTCCACGGCACGATAGATGAGGCTGCCATAGGCCCGTTCTCCGGCATAATCATAGACAAGATGTTCAGGAAGTACGGGCCCGAAGAGACTGCGAAGTTCATAGACAGGATGACCAGGCTCGCTGTTGGCTTCATAAGCCTGAGGGGGTTCACCACTGGCATAAGCGACTACGACATACCGGAGAGCGCAGTGGCCAGGATAGATGAGATCTCGCAGGAGGCCATAGAGAGGATAGACAGGCTGATCGATACCTACAGGCAGGGCCAGCTGCAGCCTATGCCCGGAAGGTCTGTGGAGGAGACCCTGGAACTGGAGATACTGAGCGAGACAGGCAAGGTCAGGGACGAATCGGGAAAGATAGCATCACAGTACCTTGGCCTGAGCAACCCATCTGTCATCATGGCTAGGAGCGGTGCGAGGGCCAAGATGCTCAACATATCTGAGGTGGCCGGAATGGTGGGCCAGCAGTCGGTCAGGGGTGGCAGGCTCAACCGCGGCTACTACGGCAGGACACTGCCACACTTCAGGATAGGTGATATGGGAGCCATGGCACACGGCTTCGTAAAGTCGTCATACAAGCAGGGCCTGAACCCGCTCGAGTACTTCATGCACAGCATAGGGGGAAGGGAGGGCCTTGTGGATACCGCTGTGAGGACGTCAAGGAGCGGCTACATGCAGAGGAGGCTGATCAACGCCTTCGAGGACCTCAAGGTGGACGAGGCAAGGAGGGTGCAGGACACCGTGGGCGCAATGATACAGTTCAGGTACGGTGAGGACGGCGTCGATCCCACGAGAAGCGACAGGGGTTCCACCCTGGACCTAGACTACATAATCTACGACGAGGTGGAGGCGGGACAGTGAAGGCCCTTCTATGGAGAGAGCTGAAGCAGAGGCTCAACGAACTAGCGTCGAGGATCCCCGTGAGGTACGCGGTTGAGTTCAAGGTTGAGGGCGAGGTCAGGGAAGCCTACATATCCGTAGACGGGAAGACGCTGAAGTGGAGGGTGAGCATATCGTCCATCGAGCCGTATGAGAGCGGGAAGGAGGACCTGGCGAAGAGGAAGAACCAGCTCCACTCGATCCTGGTGATCGATAGGATAGAGGAGATAGAGCCCATATCGATCTCGGAGTTCTACCAGGACGGAAAGAGCCTCCGTGAGCTGAAGGGATACGCTGTGGCTGAGAGAAGGCCAGCCACAATAGAGGAGAAGAACGAGTACGAGAGAGCCATATCCGATGGCGCAAGGCAGGTAATGGAGGACTTCAGGCAGATGGGCGTGGAGATCCAGGTGTCCCTGGCGGAACAGCTGGCGGAGAGGAGGAAGGGGCTCACAGAGGAACAGTACAGGAGGGTCATCAGGAGGGTTGCCGCGGAGCTGGAGAAGAGGTACATCGACCCGCACGAGGCGGTGGGTATCATCGCTGCGCAGAGCATAGGAGAACCTGGTACGCAGATGACCATGAGGACCTTCCACTTCGCAGGCGTCAGGGAGATGAACGTGACCCTGGGCCTACCGAGGCTCATAGAGATAGTGGATGCCAGGCGCATACCCAGCACTCCTTCGATGACCGTTTACCTTAAGCCTGAGTTCGAGCAGAACGAGGAGGTCGTAATGTCGGTGGTCAAGAGCCTGGAGAACACGACACTCCTGGACGTTGCGGACATAGTAACGGATGTCACGGAGATGACGCTCTACATAAGGCCCGACACAGACAAGATGCGTGAGAGGATAGTGGACAGGCAGGATATACTTAGCGCACTCGAGAAGGTAAAGAACGTAACGGTGGTGGAGAACCCCGACACAGATGAGATCATAGTGAAGCCACAGCAGGAGTCATTCAAGAGGCTCTACCAGCTCCAGGAATCCCTGAAGGAGCTGACCATAAAGGGGATACCGAAGATAAGGAGGGCCATAGCCAGGAAGGAGAGTAACAGGTGGGTCATATACACGCAGGGCTCGAACCTCAAGGAAGTGCTTCAGATAGACGAGGTCGATGCCACAAGGACTTACACGAACGACATAATAGAGATATCCGAGGTACTGGGCATAGAGGCCGCGAGGAACGCAATATTCCTGGAATCGCAGAGGACACTGCAGGAACAGGGCCTGGAGGTCGACATAAGGCACCTGATGCTCGTTGCGGACACCATGACGTTCAGCGGCGCAGTGAGGGCTGTGGGGAGGCAGGGCATATCGGGCAGGAAGAGCAGCGTCCTGGCCAGGGCTGCATTCGAGATCACGACAAAGCACCTTTTGAGGGCTGGTCTCCTGGGCGAGGTTGACACGCTGTCAGGCGTGGCGGAGAACATCATCGTGGGGCAGCCGATCACTCTGGGGACGGGTGCGGTTAACCTTGTCTACAAGGGGATCAGGCGTAAGAACAAGGGAGAATGATGCTTCACATGAAAGAGGTAACTATAGATAACAGGATAATGGGTTACATTGCTCTTTTCGAAAAGCTCGGGAAAGTGGAGACAAGGGAGTGCCTGGAGAACGAGGACATGATCCTGTTCATTGTGGGTGAAAGGAGGCTCTCCGACCTGTTCAAGAAGAACCCTAACATAATATCGGAGCTGAGGGAGAAGACGAACAAGCACATCCTGGTCGTGGAATACTCCAGGGACCTCCTCACCTACGTGAGGAACATATTCTTCAGGTTCGGGGTGAAGGAGGTTGAGGTGGTCTGGCGCTCTGGCCAGATCGACATATCGGTCTCCGTTGACCAGGGCGAGATAGGCCGGGCCATAGGGAAGGAGGGCAGGAACATAAAGCTCTTCAGGGAAGCGGTACAGAGACACTTCAGCAACGTCCGGAGCCTGAACATAAAACAGTGAGGCAGGCAGCAGCAAGGGTCAAAAGGTATATGAATGACAACGCGATGCCAAAGCCTGGGTGGGACCGCACTCCACGGTCCGGTGGGGTGCCAGGGCCAGCCGGATAATCCTATCTTCTCACAGGGAGGATCGGATGAGGGGAGACGATGATGTGAGCAACGAGGAGCCTGAAGAGGCAATCACAAGGGTGATACTGCCCAACAAGAAGAAGGGTGAGATGTTCGGAGTAGTGGAGAAGCTGTCAGGTGCTTCGCACCTATCCGTCATGTGCGAGGACGGCTTCACCAGGACGGCAAGGATACCTGGAAAGATGAAGAAGAGGATGTGGATCAAGGAGGGTGACCTGGTCATAGTGAAGCCCTGGCAGTTCCAGAACGAGAAAGCGGACGTCGTTTACCGCTACACCCAGACCCAGGCCAACTACCTGAGCAGGAACAACATGCTCCCCGAGGTCATCAACATATTCAAGCAGGCATGACCGACGAGGAACTTTCAGCCCTTGAGAGGCTCATAAGGGACCGGGAGTTCTGGAGAAAGTACGACCTTGACTACAAGACGGAATCGCTTGTCTTTGACAGGAGGACCCTGCAGGCCCTCTACGACCTGATGCACAGGAACTCCGTGCCATACATCGATTTTCCAATATCCTCTGGGAAGGAGAGCGTTGTCTTCAAGGCCTACATGTCCGGGAAGCCCGTTGCCATAAAGGTCTTCAAGATGACAACGCTCAAGTTCCACAGGATATGGGAGTACATTGAGGGGGATCAGAGGTTCGCCAAGGAGAGGATCGACAGGTCTAGGTACGTTTACATATGGTGCAGGAAGGAGTACACAAACCTTTCTGAGATGCAGAGGGCTGGGGTAAGGGCGCCCAGGCCCATTGACTTCGAGAGGAACGTCATGATGATGTCATACCTGGGCACCAAGCAGAGGCCTGCGCCGCAGATCAGGAACTACGAAGGCGCCCGCGACCTATTCGGTGAGGTAGTGGAGCAGCTGGTCGCAATGTACAAGAAGGCGAAGCTGGTGCATGCGGACCTGTCGGAGTACAACATACTCGTCCACAGGAGGAAGCCCTACTTCATAGACGTGGCGCAGGCGGTGAGGGCCACGCACCCATCCGCCGAGGACTTCCTGAGGAGGGATGTGCACAACGTGTGCACATTCTTCAGGAAGCAGGGTGTCGACGCCGATCCGGCCGAGGTTCTCTCACAGCTCGGCATCTCTTCCTAGGTGGTCAAAATATTAATAGCATCGTTGATTGTGGATCGTTCCCAGATCACGTTTCCCTGATGCGTTAGGGGTGGTCGAAATAGGGGGGCAGCTGATCGTTGTGAAGATACCGAGGGACAGGGTGGCTGTGCTGATAGGACGGGACGGTGCGACCAAGGAGGCCATAGAGAGGGCGGGAGATGTCAGGATACACGTTGATTCAAGGGAGGGTGAGGTGACCATTGAAGGAGGTAGCGACCCCCTGAAGGCGGTGATAAGCGAGAGCGTGGTGCAGGCCATAGGGCGGGGCTTCAACCCCAGCAAGGCCATGTACCTGTTCAACGAGAACTGGCAGCTCATCATAATCTCCCTCAGGGAGTTCGCCAGGCCTGGCTCCAGGCGGATAGAGGAGCTCAGGGGCAGGATCATAGGTAGGGAAGGGAAGACCAGGAGGATCATAGAGGAGCTGACATCCACGTTCATCTCAGTCTACGGTGACACGGTATCGATAATCGGTGACTACATTTCCGTTCAGTACTCAAAGGAGGCTGTGGAGATGCTCATAAACGGCAGGAGGCACAGGACCGTCTACCGCTTCCTGGAGCAGAAGGTTGGCGAGCTGAAGGCCAGGAGAATAGAGGAAACTTTTGGCTGAACTCTAAAATATTATATTGTGAGAAAGCATATGGGCCTGAAGCGGGGTGGGGTAGTCAGGAAATCCCGACGGGCTCATAACCCGTAGATCGATGGTTCAAATCCATCCCCCGCTATTCTCCGTAGAGTTCCTCGATCTCCTTTATGAGTCCACCTATGTCGGATTTGCCGATGGGCTCAGACGGTTCGATACCCATGGACCGGAGGGTGGCAGCGGTTGGAGGGCCTATTGCGAACACCATGGGTGTTGCACCGCACTCCCTCATGCATTCTGAGAGGGCCTGGGCCTCAAACGACGAGGTCACAAGCACACCCCAGGAATTACGGATCTTCGTGCAGTCGCATGGCAGCCTTTCGACCCTGTAGATGGGGATATCAAGTACCTGGAACTCGTCAGAGAGGTCGCCAACATCCCTGCCATGGTCGCTCCTGAGGAAGCATATCCTTGAACCGGAAGGTATCTTCTCCCTTATCTCCCTCTTTAACCCGTCGGTGTCCATCTGCCCCGGTACCAAGGGGCTGAGGCCAGCCTCCCTCAGGACGCTGGCAGTGGCGTTGCCTATGGCCATGGAGAGCCTCTCCCTGAGCCACCTGGCCGGCAGGTGCCTGAGTGCCAGCCTTGCACCGTACTCGCTGGTCAGCACAACCACATGCGGCCTGAAGCTCATCGCTCTCTCCATGGCAGCCTGTATGTCACCGATCGGAGAGATCCGTGTCAGCGGCACCATCACGAGGTCGAAGCGGTTGCTCGTGTACCTGAACGGCTTCTCTGCAGGCCTGGTAATGGCCAGGACCCTCACGCCCATCACCCGACCCTGTACCCGTAGCCGGGAGGTATGGAGGCAGCAATCGCACCGGATATCTCCTCAAGCTCCCCGGAATCGGAAAACTTCTCCAGGAAGTGCACACTTTCGCTGGAGTGCATGGAAAAGAACCTTGCCTCCACGGTGTAGCGCCTGCCATCAGGCCTTACGAGTATACCAGCGGGGACAGAGCAGCCGAGCCTGAGCCTGCCGGAGACCTGCCGCTCGAACCTGAAGCACTCCATGGTCTCGCTATGGGAGAGCGGGGCCAGCTCCCCGGATATCTGGGAACCGGCCCTGGCCACAACCGCTATGATCCCCTGGTTCGGCTGTGGGACGAATATGCTGTCGGGTAGCCTGTGCCTGACCGCATCTATCCCTAGCCTCTGCAGGCCCGCCTCCGCCAGGATGAGGCCAGAGACCTCGCCAGAGCGCATCCTGGATATCCTGGTGTCCACATTGCCCCTCAGGTCCTGTGCGACCAGGTCTGGCCTCCAGAGCGACAGGGCCTTCTGCCTCCTTATGCTTGAGGTGCCTATCCTGGAGCCTGGCCCAAGGCCATCGATACCGCTGTCGGTGACCATGACGTCCCACCATGGCCCCCTGGGCGGCGTGTGGCAGACCACAAGGCCGGGCTCCAGGGAAGAGGGCATGTCCTTAGCGCTGTGCACTGCAATGTCCGCCTCGCCTGAGGCGACCAGGTGGTTCAGGAGCTCAACGAATATCCCGGTCCTGGACATCTTGTGCAGCGGGGTCTTCCTGTCCACGTCTCCGTGGCTGTCAAGGCCCACTATCTCCCACTGGTGCCCCAGCTCCTCCAGGACAGAGAGCACCTCCCTGGTCTGCTCCATGGCCAGGTTGCTCCTCCTCGTGGCCACCCTGACCCTCACGCCCCTGGTATCTGTTCCACTCTAATTAACTGTGCCCAGAGGTCAAACTGCATTAATCTGCACGCCATCATGTGGCGATGCCCAGGTCCCTTGCGGTAGCGGTCAACAGGGAAAAGGCCGAGGAAACGATCAGGCTACTCGGAGGCCTGGTGGACAGGGAACTCAAAACCGTGCAGTCTGGCGAAGTGGTATACATACCAGTGAGGCGGGTCCCGGATCAATCCCTGGGCCTCAGGGTGGAGGCCGTGGACTTCCCCGCCAGGGCCACCGCAGCCTCCCCATACATGAGGGTGGTGGAGATGCTCGGCACCGCTTCGGGCGTGCCAAGGAAGTATGTGAGGTACGGCGATGCGCTGGTCTTCAGGGAGGAGATCGGGGAGGATGTGGCGAGGGCCTACATGCAGGCAACGGGCTGCAGGAACGTGTACGTCATGGAGGGGAAGGTCAGGGGGGAAGAGAGGATACCGTCCGTCAGGCGCATCCTCGGTCCGGGAGGGGAAACGGTGCACAGGGAGAACGGCATAAGGTTCGTCTTCGATCCTGAGAGGGTCATGTTCTCCCCTGGCAATGTGAACATAAGGGTCTGGGCATCCAGGCTCGATGCCTGGGGCTGCACCGTCCTGGACATGTTCAGCGGCATAGGCTACTTCACCCTGCCAGTTGCAAAGTACGGGGATCCGGAGAGGGTGATCGCTGTGGACATAAACCCAATGGCCCTGGATTACCTGAGAAAATCCGCAGCGGCCAGCGGCATTCGCACCGGCATTGAAACGGTGGCAAGGGACTGCAGGGAGCTGCAGGGCATAAAGGCAGACCTCATCCTGATGGGCAACTTCAAGTCTGTGGCGTACCTGCCTGCAGCACTCAGGAACATGGGTGGTGTGGCAAGGATCTTCATGCACTACCTGGTGGACACATCCAGCCTGGGTTCGCACGCCACCATGGTGATGGGGAGGCTGAGGTCGTACGGCTTCGTGGGGGAGGAACTGCACTCCGAGGTGGTCAAGTCGTTCGCGCCACACCTCTGGCACGTGGCCGCACTCTTCAGGGTGAGACGCACAACAGGCCCATTGCCCTGATGAGGGAGGGCGCCACATCGCTTATTATGCCCATGTAGCCGCTGTCCATGAACTCCATTGCCTCCCCTATGCTGTTGACAGTCCAGGGTATGCACCTCTCCCTCTCCTTCCCGAGTTCCCTTGCCAGGCCGCTCTCCGGGACTAGCAGGTCGCACTCCCTCATCTCTTCCCTTACCATGTCGCCCAGGGGGCTCTGGAGCGTCTGTACATCGATGTCTATTCCCGTAACGAACCCGGGGTACCTCTCCCTCACTTCCCTCGTCTTCCTGGGGTCGAAGGATATGATCCTGCACTCCTTCACTGCCCCTTCCTTCTCCACCATGGAGCACACGGCATCCACTATTCCCGGGTTCCTGTCCACGCCGTCAGGCCACAGGGTCTTGAGCTCGATGAACTTCACTATTCCCTTCAGGCCCTTCAGGGCATCCTGGAGGGACGGGATCCTGTAGGAGCCCTGGAGCTCGATGCCCCTCACCTGAGACGAGTGCATCTCCACAATGTAGCGGTCAATGCCTGCAAGCCTCTCCGTTGAGAAGTCATGGAAGAGGAATGGAACCCCGTCCCTGGACAGCTGGACGTCAAACTCAACCGCTCCCACACCCATGCGCCTTGCTGCCTGGAAAGATTCAAGGGTGTTCTCAAGGGCCTCATGGGGTGCTCCCCTGTGGCCCACAATGCAGAAACCGTCAGAAGACACATGGGGGTATGTTTCCAGGTATTAACTTTTTCCCGATTTCGGTGCACAGTGCGGAAGGCCCCTCCTACCCATGTTGTGGGGGTGCGCAGTAAAAAGGTATAAATACGTTATAAAGTTATGAAACCCTGCAAATGAGTGGTTACAGGAATAGTAATTACAGGAACGGAAACTACAGGGGCCAGGGCTGGAGTGACAGGGGCCCCCAGCAGAGGAGGGTCAAGAAGCTCGACATGTCAAGGAGCGAGGAGTTCAGCTACCTTCTCGGGAGGATAGTGGAACCCCTACCTGAGAGCGTGAGGGGGGCCATAATGGGCGGCATATACTCCATTGCCTCCAAGAAGGGGGCAAATGAGGCAAAGGAGTTCATAGTCAGGAAGAGGCAGGAGGGTGTCATAGACAGCGAGATGGGAAAGAAGCTGATCGACCTGATATTCGACTACTCCAAGTACAGATGAGCGATCTCTCGGAGCGTGTGGAGAGGTACCTGAGGCTCAAGGAGGAGGCGCTCTCCGTTCTCAGCATAGGTGTGCCTCGGGATTCGTTCCTTTACGCATTCGCTTCTGATTGCCTGGACATGGCAAGGCGCTATTTTTCCGATGCGGAACACTTCCACTCGGTCGGTGACGACATAAACGCCCTTTCCGCCATAAACTACGCCTATGGGTGGATCGATGCAGGCGTTAGGCTTGGCGTCCTAGACGGAAAGGGCGACCACAGGCTCTTCACCCACTACCGCTAGCGAGTGAAAGTATATTATTTCAGGTCGTAATATCGGTTAACTTACGTTCAGGGCTGATCAGATGGCTGGAAAGAACAATCCTAAGGGTAACCAACCGGCGCAGGCCGATAAGAAAAAGGCAGAGGAGAAGGAGAACTTCCAGTATATTGTGAGGATAGCTAACCGGGACCTCGATGGCGAGAAGAAGGTCTACTTGGCACTGGCTGACCTGAAGGGTATAGGCCAGAGGCTCGGGATAATGATATGCAGGCACCTCGGCATAGACGAGGATGCCAAGATCGGTGAGCTGCCGGAGGAGACCGTGGACAGGCTCAGGGAGTATGTGGAATCAAAGGAATACGAGGGCATGCCTGTGTGGGCACTGAACCACAGGAAGGAAATCGTAACGGGCCTGGACCTTAACCTGGTATCGAACGACCTGGAGGTGCAGGTCAACGATGACATCAACCTGATGAAGAAGATGCGTTCATACAAGGGCATAAGGCATGAACAGGGCAAGAAGGTCAGGGGACAGAGGACAAGGTCCAATGGCAGGAAGGGCCTTGCAATCGGTGTCATAAGGAAGAAGGACTGAGGTGGTTCAATGGGCGACCCTAAGTTCCCAAGGAAGAAGTATTCAACTCCGAGGCATCCATGGGAAAAGGAGAGGATAGAGGAAGAGAGAGGCCTGCTGATAAAGTACGGCCTGAAGAACAAGAAGGAGCTGTGGAGGGCACAGTCCCTGCTTGAGAACTTCAGGAGCCAGGCTAGGGACCTGCAGGCGAGGCTCAGGAGGGACGACCCGTACGCCAGGAAGCAGTTCGAGGCCCTCGTGGGCAGGCTCAACCGCTACAGCATCCTGGGCCCAGACGCCACCCTGGACGACGTCCTATCACTGGGCATTGAGGACATACTCCAGAGGAGGCTGCAGAGCCTGGTGCTAAGGAAGAACCTGGCCAGGACGCCGAAGCAGGCCAGGCAGCTCATCACTCATGGCCACATATCCTTGAACGGGCGCAGGGTCACCATCCCGGGAGTTCTCGTTGAGGGCTCGGTGGAGGACACCATAACCTATTATGAGTTCTCGCCCCTCAGCGACGAGCTCCACAAGCTCAGGCAGGAGATAGCGGGCGAGGCCAAGGAGGAGAAGCAGGAGGGTGAGGCCCAGTGAACAAGACGGGCATAGCGCACATATTCGCTTCACAGAACAACACGATCATCCTAGTTACGGACGTTACCGGGGCCGAGACGCTTGCCAAGGCAAGCGGCGGCATGGTCGTGAAGAACGACAGGGACGAGTCGAGCCCGTACGCGGCAATGAGGGCAGCGGACATAGTGGCAGAGAAGTTGAAGGAGAAGGAGATCACGGACCTGATCATCAAGGTCAGGGCGCCGGGTGGTAACAAGTCCAAGATACCTGGCCCGGGTGCGCAGTCGGCCATCAGGGCGCTCTCCAGGGCGGGGTTCAGGATCGTTAGGATAGAGGAGGTCACCCCGATCCCCCACGACGGGACCAAAAAGAAGGGGGGAAAGAGGGGAAGGAGAGTCTGAATGACCCTCAAGATCATCGAGCTTTCCGACAGGTACATGAAGTTCTACGTGGACGGCATAACGCCTGCCATAGCCAACGCCCTGAGGAGGACGCTCATAAACGACATACCTAAGCTAGCAATAGAGAAGGTCACGTTCAGGCACGGCGAGATCAGGGACACCGAGGGCAACGTCTACGATTCCTCGCTGCCCCTCTTCGACGAGGTGGTGGCCCACAGGCTGGCAATGATACCCCTCATCACAGACCTGAAGATGAACTTCAGGGACCAGTGCAGCTGTGGGGGGAAGGGCTGCCCACTCTGCACCGTTACGTACTCAATCAACAAGGTGGGCCCGGCAATAGTGACGTCCGCGGACCTGCAGCCCGTGGATAACCCTTACCTGGTCCCAGCCGACAAGGAGATACCCATAGTCAAGCTGGGGCCGAAGCAGGGCCTATTGCTCACCGCGCAGGCCATCATGGGCAGGGGAAAGGACCATGCGAAGTGGCAGGTGACCTCAGGTGTTGCGTACAAGTACCACAGGGAGTTCATAGTGGACAAGTCGCAGTACCCTGACTGGGTGAAGGCAAAGGAATCCTGCCCTTCATGCGTTCTGAGGGAGGACGAGAAGGAGATAGTGTTCACGGATGACTACGGCTTCCCGTGGGCCAACAGGCTCTTCGAGAACAGGGCTGTGAGGATAGTTGAGGACGACACGCGCTTCATATTCCAGTTCGAGACAGACGGCTCCCTCAAGGCCATAGATGTCCTGGACTATGCGCTGCGCAGGCTGCAGGAGAGGCTGAACACGCTGGCGGAGAGCATGTCCGCCCCGGACTGACCCCGGACCCGGGGTCGCCTTACAGGTGGCCACGCCCGTTCTTTCAGATCCTATTATTAGGCAGAAAGCTCTGTCCATGAAAAGATGGACAGCCTGCTTGCCTCACTCCGGGAAATAGGGCGTGAGATACGTGAAACCCTTCTAAGGGTTATAGGCGACCCTGACATGTCTGCCATCACAGGCATGGGTGCCGACGGCACGTACACACACAGGATCGACAGGGTCTGCGAGGACATAATCATAAGGAATGTCAAGGATCTCGATCTCCCGGTGAACGTCGTGAGTGAGGAGGCAGGGATCGTGGACAGGGGCTACGACCAGAACCTAGTTACGGATCCTCTTGACGGCACATTCAATGCGGAACACAGGATACCTTTCTTCGCCTCCTCCATGGCGGTCATGGGCAGTGATACAGATTCCCTGAGGCTCGGTTACGTGATCAACCTTGGCAACGGTGATGAGTACTGGACGGAGAGGGGTGGTGGCGTCTTCTTCAACGGGAACAGGGTCACGAGGAAGAGGAGGGCGAACGTTGTATCGTTCAACATAGGCGATGGGGTGGAGGAGTACATCGGAAGGTTACTGTCCCTCAGGGGCAAGAAGCGCGCCCTCGGCTGCGCATCCCTGGAACTGTGCTTGGTCGCCACAGGCTCCCTGGACATGATGGCCTACCTGGGTAACGGGAACAGGATACGGAACGTCGACGTGGCCGCTGGCGTCCTGGCTGTGAGGGAGTCCGGCGGTGCGGTTGTGGATGAAAGGGGCGCAGAGTTCAGGGCCGGGCTGGACGTTTCGAAGAGAATGAACATCGTGGCCGTCTCAGACAGGAATTTCCTGGTTGATATACTATGAGGGTCGCCTTTGTGATAAGGAAGGGCTGTGAGAGGTGTGCCAGGATCGTCCGCAGGATAGTAGAGATCCTGCCAGAGGACTGGGAAGTCATCTATGACAGGGAGTGCGCGAGGTTCCTCGGGGGCAAGGGCCAGGAACTGGAGAGGATCGAAGCGGACATAATAGTTACAGTGGGCGGTGACGGAACGGCGCTGAGGGCTCTGCAGAACTCAAAGGGGCCCGTGCTGGGCATCAACATGGGTGGCCTTGGCTTCCTGACAGAGGTGGAGATAGGGGAGGTCGAGAAGTCAATATACAGGATAATAAGGGGCGATTACAGGATAGAGAGGGCAATGAAGCTCAAGGTCACCGTGAACGGCATCCGCACCAAGGACTGCACCAACGAAGTGGTTGTGCACACGAGGAAGGTGTCGAAGATAAGGAAGTTCAACATATACGTGTCAGGCCACTTCCTGGACTCCGTGAGCGCAGACGGGGTAATAGTGGCCACGCCCATAGGGTCAACCTCATACTCGTACAGTGCGGGCGGGCCCATACTCCTACCTTCACTGAGGGCCATGGTCATATCTTACCTGGCCCCGTTCGGATCCAGGATAAGGCCGGTGGTGGTGCCGACGGAGAGGAGCATAAGGATAAGGCTGGTGGGCAGAGACCAGGACAGCCTGGTGATACTGGATGGCCAGGAGGAGATCCCCGTGCACGCGGGGGACGACATAGAGATATCTGTATCGGAGAACTACGCGGAGTTCGTCACTCTGGAGCGGTCATTCTACCAGAGGATGAGGGAAAAGCTGATCAAGTATGTGGTCAATTAAGAGAAGGACACTCCTCATGATCATGGAGGCATCAAAGTCCTCATATCCCAAGGAGTTCGGTGCCTTCCTGAGGGCCTACAAGGATGTTATCTATGAGATCGCGGTCCTCCCGGGCACCATCCAGGGAGACCACCACACAATATTCCTCATGTACACGAAGCCCATCGACTTCTCCATTGTGGGCACGGTGCACTCCCACCCCTCAGGCGTGAGGATACCGAGCGATGAGGACCTTCACATGTTCTCCAACACGGGCCCGGTGCACATAATCGTCGGCTACCCATTCGGCGAAGGTGATTTCACTGCGTTCAGGAGGGACGGCAGGGAGGTGGAGGTCAGGGTCATATGAGGCCCCTGCCCCTCCTGGCCTGCATCCCCTGTACCTCTCTGAAGATGCCGCTGTCATCTTCGGCATACTGGTCGTAGCCTATGACGCTGTAGAACTCCTTCCGCGTCATCAGGCTGTCCACGAAGCCCCTCTGCGTGCCCGCCCTGAAGAGGTCCCTGTACACCGAGTCCATCGCCTTCAGGGCAGCCCTGAAGGCGGTGAGCGGGAATATCACCGCCCTGTACCCGAGGCTCTTTAGCTCCTGCGCCGAGAGGAGCGGGCTCTTCCCGAACTCCGTCATGTTGGCGAGGAGCGGGCCGTCAACCTCCCTGGCGAACTGCCTGAACTCCTCCTCGCTCTCCAGCGCCTCTATGAATATCATGTCGGCACCGCAGTCCAGGTAGAACTTGGCCCTTTCAACGGCGTCCTGGAAGCCGTTCACTGCCCTGGCATCCGTCCTGGCTATTATCACAAAGTCCTCGTCCTTCCTGGCTTCCACAGCCGCCCTCACCTTCATCCCCATCTCCTCGGCGCCTATCACCTTCTTCCCCTCAAGGTGGCCGCACCTCTTGGGCATCACCTGGTCCTCGATGTGTATTGCGGACGCGCCGGCCGCCTCCAGGAGCCTTACGGTCCTTATGACGTTGATGGCCTCACCGAAGCCGGTGTCAGCATCCACTATGAGCGGCGACCTCGCCACAGAGGTGATCCTTCTGCACTCCTCCGCCAGTTCCGTGAGGGTCGTCACGGAGAGGTCGGGGAGGCCCATGGCCCCCGCAACGCCTGAGCCGGAGAGGTAGAGTGCCCTGAAGCCGCCCCTCTCCGCAAGCTGGGCGCTTATGCCGTTGAATACTCCGGCTGCCGTAACGAAGTCAGCCATCTGCCTCCTGAGTTCTGCCGGACCCAGGTTCACGTTGTCCCTAAGGACCGACACTCTTCACCACCTCCATCAGCTCCCTGATGCTCCTCCTCTCCAGGTCCCTGCAGACGCCTATGACCTCCCTGGCCCTGTCCTCGCCCATGACGCGCCTGCCCTTCTCCTGAAGGTCATCCCAGGTGTATGGCCTCCTGAAGTGGCCCTTGGGTGCATCCACCTCCTTTGACCACGTGCCCCTGTCTGTCCTCACCTCGATCCTTACAGGCAGGTACTCCGGGTACATACTGTTGTACTTCTCCGTCACATTGAACTTCATCCTGTCGATGAGGTCAAGTATTGCCTGGTCCCTGAGGTACCGGTCGTCGTAGGCATCCAGGCCGGGGGCACCGTGGAGAAGCGTGTACGCTATTATGTAGGGCATGCTGTGGTCTGCGGTTTCCTTCGTCCTTGGCCTCAGCTTCTCCGGGTCCTTTATGATTATGGTGTGCGCCACCCTGAAGGTGTCCACACTCACGCTCTCTATGTCTCCTCTTATCTCTTTCCGCAGTTCATCCGCAGCCTCCGCCGCGCTCATCGCATGGTATTCCACGGGGTAGTTCTTTATCATTGTCCTCGGGACTCTGTCCACAGAGAGGTCCAGGTCGAACTCACCGGACACCTGCTTGAAGAAGCCCATCTCCCCAGTGAATATGTGAGATGGGCCGGTGAAGCCCTTCTGGGCCAGCAGTGCTGCGAACACGCTGTTCCTGCAGGCATTGGCTGCCGTGAAGCCCTTCCACATGCTGAGCTCGCCGGCCCTGGTCTGCCGCATGCTTATGTTGTTGTTGATGCCCAGGCTCAGGGCGTTCTCAAACCTCTCTTCAGTGAGGCCCATGAGGTTCGCTATACCGGCGGCGGAAGATACCGATATGTAAGTCACATGGTCCCAACCGCGATCCCTAATGGAGACCGCATCGGACAGCGCTCCAACCACCTGGTAGGACACGTAGGAGGCCCTGAGGAGTTCCTCACCACCCAGTGACATGGCGTAGCCCACCGCTATGAGGGGCGGTATGTTGTCCGATGGGTGCAGGGCCTCCTTCGAAAGGTAGGTGTCGTTGAAGTCCAGGTACCTGGTCATGCCGCCGTTTATGAAGGCCGCAGCCTCCACGGACACCATTGAGCCGGAAAAGTAAATGGGCGCCTCCATGCCGGATCTGTGGTGCCCGAGGGCTTCAACGGCGATCCTGACCGGCACCGAATTCCTGGCACCATAAGAAACGATTATGGAATCCGCAACCCTCTTCTTCAGCTCCTCCCTGTCTCCTCCCTCTATGCCCTTCTCAGACACTTCCACTGAGAGTTCATGTATCTTCTGGACTATCCTGTCCATGCTGGAATATGGATGCTGCTTATGTAAAACTTGGCTGTCTGACAGTTGCGAAATTTCATGCAATGTGCTAAAATTTATATGTGCACTCCTGAGGTCTTCCACACTGCGGATTCCCGGAATAACCGGGAACGGAGGTACAGCAGATGATATGCATAGGGGTCGACCTTGGTTATGGCGACACGAAGGTTGTGGGCCCTGACGGGCAGAGGGTGAAGTTCCCGTCAAGGTGGGCGAAGTATGACCTTAAGTCATGGGGTATAGGAGGAAACACGCTGGCTCTGAGGATAGACGATGGGGACCCGTTCCTCTTCGGCGACAACGCAACTGGCCCATCGGTGAGGGAACCCCAGGGAGATGGGAGGCTTGCAGACCCGGATTCGCTGCCGCTGCTCGCAGCGGCCCTGTGGATGAGCGGGGCAGGTGCTGACGGGAACCAGACGCCGGTCATCATCGGGAGCGGTACGCCACTGGGCAGGTTCGAGCAGGAAGTTACGGCTGCAAGGGAAGCGCTGCAGGGCAAGGAGCTGACCATATCCTCGGCCACAGGGGAGAAGAGACAGTTCATAATAACGAAACTCGTGGCCAGGCCACAGGGAGTCGGTGCAGCCCTCTACCTGCTGGAGAAGGGGCAGATCAAGCAGCAGATGGGGTACGGAGTGGTTGTGGATATCGGCTCAAGGACAACGGATGTCCTGACGATAAACCTGCAGAACATGGAGCCCGTTGTTGACCTGTGCTTCAGCATACAGGTCGGAATAGGCGATGCGGTCAGTGAGGTGGGCAAGGCCATAGCTAGGGAGACCGGGTTCATAGTGCCCACAGAGGTAGCGCACAAGGCCCTCACCAGCACGGTTATGTTCAAGCAGCGCGAGGTCGGAGGCCCCAAGGTGAGCGGACCAATACTGGAGAGCCTCAGCAACAGGATCATCGACAGGCTCAGGGAGTACCTGAGGGGCGAGTTGGACATGATCACCGCACTCATACCGGTGGGCGGAGGAGCAAGCCTCATAGGCGACAGGCTGGAGGTGCTGGCGCCGGGCGTCATGGTGAAGATATCGCCAGAGGACGCACCTTTCGCCAACGCCCTGGGTTACAAGGACGCAGCCGAGAGGGTGAGCGCGAAGGCATAGTGCGGAAGGGGCTGTGAGATGGAGAGATCGGTGTGACCGAGGGTGAGAGGGGAGAGGGCGACACCGCAGGCGACGAGCTGGAGGGTGTCGTGATTCGGCTCACCAAGGAAGACGTCATGCTGATCGAGCTCCTGAGGAGGGAGGAGGAGAGCGTCCTTGACGTTGTGAGGCGTGCGCTCTCCGAATCCCTGGAATACAGCATCCTGCGAAAGGCATTCTCCTCTCTGGACGGCGGCAGGGCACAGGGCGAGAGGGCGGAGAAGTACGTGCCCAAACTCGAGCCTGGAAAGCCAAGGAACACCCTGCGTGACGTGGTGATGGAGGAGAGGAAGAACCTGAAGGAGGCCCTGGAAAGCAAGTGGGCAGAGGTCGGCGACGGCTGATCACTGCTGCATGTTCCTGAAGAGTTCCTCTATCTTCCTCGCCATGCCGGTGTCCTTCTCTGTCACAGACATCTCGTCGTGTGTTGTTAGTTCAACGGTGACACGGCCGTATGAGAGCGTTATGTCCGGGTGGTGGCCCTCTTTCTGTGCAAGTTCCGCGATTCTGGTTGCGAACTCCCTGGCCTTTTCATAGCTCGAGAACCTGAACTCCCTCCTGATGCGCTCCGGCACCAGGACCCAGTCCCTGCCCGGCAGGTCTACATTTCTCAACTCCCGCACCTCCGAGTTGTTGGAAATCCAATACATCATGAGGTCATTGCGGATTAACCTTCGCAGCCCGGATGGGTACAGTTCATGAGAAGGGGCAGAGCGGCAACTTCTGTCAGGACCGTGGAAATGAAGTTGAATATAATCCATCCACGGGCATATGGGAACCATCAAGGTTTATATCACCGCATTCGCATGATAATGTATGGCATCACCCCTCAGGGATGCCATGCTCAGCAGGGCCGCGGACTTCTCCAGGGCTACGTCATCAGTTCCGATTGTATACCTTGGGGTATCCGGTTCGGTTTCCTACGAGCCGTCCGAGGGCGATGACATAGACCTGTTCACTGTGACTGAAAGGGATGCGCTGTGGTTCACCCTGCTTGTGCTCCTGGTCAAGAGGAGGCTCATCGGCGACCGGGACCTGTGCATCTCGTTCGTCATGGATCGTGCTTTCGCATCTTCCTACCTCTCCGGTGACCTTGGGCCACTTGAGAGGCGAGACCTCGAGCACCTGGTGCGCCTGAGGGGTACCGACCCATCCAGGATCGGTTCAGGGAGAGGTGGTGTAGCATCACCTGCCATGGTTTTCCTCAGCGCACTCACCTACCCCTGGCTGGCCGCTTTCCTCTTCATAAAAGGGTGCGCTGTCGATAAGTCTGTGAGGAGGAGGTTCGGCGAGGAGAGGGGCTTCAGGGTCAGGCTCTCCTGGAGGTACTACATCCTTGACACAGTGAAGTACCAGAGGATGAGAGAACGAGCATGGGAAGGTCAGCACTGATATTCGCATACGACGAGCCCGATGGCCTGCGGCAGGTCATGGAGAGTGTGAGGGGGAGCAGCGTCAGCCATATCGTTGTTGCGGCGGGCGGCGGTGCAGACACCGTTGAGGTACTGCGTTCCCTGGCCTCCCAGGGCATATCTGTCCTTTTCGAGAGGGAGAGGCTCGGCAAGGCTGCCGCGTACAACCGGGCCATAGGAAGCGTCAGGGGAGATGCCGTCGTCATTGTGAACAGCGATGTGGTGGTGGAGCCTGAGACCATAGACCTTTTGCTCTCTTCGGTGGAGGGTGGCTGTGATATATCCTTCCCCAGGATCGTGCCGGACCGTTCAAGGGGCTTCTGGTCAAGGGTCTCATCGGTGCTCTGGGACCTGCAGGACGTACGCATAAGGACGCTCATGGGGAAGGGAATGGTACCGAGCAGCGGGGAGGTCTTCGCGATCAGGTCAGGGCACCTGAGGCCCATACCTGAGGTCATCAACGACGACGCTTACATCTTCGCCAGAGTCGCCAGGGAGGGAGGGACCCTGTGCTACCTGAGGGAGGCGGAGGTTGTGAACTTCCCTCCCTCAAGCCCGCGAGACATCGTAATGCAGAGGAGGCGTGTGATCCTGGGCCACATGCAGCTCCTCTCCCTCGGGACGTATTCTGATACGAGCGTGACCATGCTCCTCTCAGGTAAGGGGGTATTGCTCACCGTGATGCTGGAGGCAATCAGGGAGTGCCGCTGGCGTTCCCTTTACCTCTTTCCCCTCCTCCTGCTCGAGGCCATATCCTTCGCCCTGGCCCTTGGCGACCTGAGGAGGGGCAGGTCCATGCTCAGGTGGCCCATCGTGAGGAGCACAAAGATTCACTTCGAGAGGAGGAACCTGTAGATGGAGGGGGCATCGTAGCCCAGCTCCTCCACAACCCTGTCACCTGGCGGCCTCACCCTGAAGGCCACACCCTGCTTGCACACCAGGAAGAGGAGTGAGAACCTCTTGGTGTCGAAGCCAAGGCATATGCCCCTGTCTGAAATGAGGTATTTGAGTGGCAGTCTCTCGGAGTATATTTTCACATGTATTATATGGGAACTTCCCCTATAACCATTGCCCTCAAATGTACGATGTTGTGGTCAGGACTTACAACTCATCCAGGACACTGGAACGCTGCCTGGAATCGGTCGCTACCTACCTGAGACCGCACAGGGTCATTGTTGTGGACCACAGGAGCACGGACGGGACGGTGGAGATCGCGAGGTCCCGTGGGGCTGAGGTGATCAGTGAAGAAGGGGGCCTGTGCTATGCCTCATACATTGGATCTGCTTCCGCAGACTGCCCTACGGTCGTCTATGTGGACAGCGATGTGGAGATAGTCAGCCCGGTATTCAAGAGAGTGGTCGAGGGCAACGGGGGCAGTGTCGTTGTGGGGTGCAGCACTTCCAACGCCTTCCTCTACGGTATTCCACTGTGTGCCACCGCTGTGCCGAGGCAGGTCGCAATATCCTCATTTCTGGGAACCTCATGCTTCGGCAGGGAGACATACTACCTCATGCGGGCCGTGAGGCGGGAACGCCTCAGGGTTATACATGTGCCCGGCGTTTACGTGCACAGGGCCTACCACAGGTCGAACAGGGACTGGCCGGTGTGGCAGGGTGCCATGGCCGCGATGGTGTCAGGGGGTAGTCTCATGCAGGCGGCGAGCTCGGTCTTCACCTCGTTCCTCATGCTAGCCGGCTCCAGGAGCATGAAAAACGGCCTCTACTTTCCGGTATTTTCTGCCAGGCTGCTGTGGGGCTTTGCGAACTACAGGAGATACCCTGCGGGGCCGAGGCCCTCAGAGCCTCCTCATCAGGACAGCGGTATGATCCCCCAGGGCCCTGATGAGGGGCAGCCCTGATACTGCAGCATCTATTTTCTTCAGCCTCCCCTTGTCCACCATTCCATCCAGGGATGCCGCAAAGTCAGATGGCGGTATCAGGGCAGGCACGGCGAACACCCTCTCGACCCTGAAGTGTTCCCGGAAGCACGATAGGACCTCGGCAAGTGAATAGGAGAATATGTCCACGCAGAATCTGGAATGGCCAAGGGGTATGTACCTCCTGCTCCTGTCAACAACCCTCGATACCTTCATCCTGAGCACCGATGCTATGGCCTCGGAGAGGCAGAACCTGTTGTAGACAGAGATGAAGCACATCCCACCCTCCTTCAGGCAGTCCCTGATGTTGAGCGCAACCGACCGGAGGTCTGGCTCGCAGTTCAGTGCTCCGTACGTGGAATACACGAGGTCGAAGGTCTCTCCCTTGCCCGCAAGGTCGGAGAGGACATAGCCTGCAGGGCCATTTAAGCACCTCAGCCTTGAGGCCAGGCCCCTGGACTCAGCCTTGCTCCTGAGGACTGTGAGCATGCCCGCAGATATGTCCACAGCGGTGACCTCTGCACCCATTTCAAGCACCGGTATCGTTTCCGTGCCCGTTCCGGGGCCTATGTCGAGCACCCTCATCCCCGGCCTCACGATACCTGAGAGCACCCCGAGCGACCTCTCACGGAGGTAAGAGTTGATCCAGTTTCCGTATATGTGGCGGTCATAGTCCCAGGCTATGGCATCGAACTCGTCCCTGACCCAGGGGAGGTAACCACCCTCACCCTGGGCGCCTTCACTCATCGCCACCCACTTTGTCCTCTCGCTGAACCACATGCTGAACCTGTCAGGGAAGCATGCCCTGAACAGGCCCTCCACCACTCTCCTCTCATCTGGGTCAGACACAAGTGTTGCCCTCATTCTGACCCTTTTTCCATTCAGATCCAGAAGGGCGCTCCCAGAGAGCATGACCTGCCTGAACCACTCCTCGTTGCCCCTGGAAGCCCCTATGAACACAGACCCACCTTCCCTCACGTAAACGAGAGGTATGGCCTTTCCGGCCACAAGGGTGGCAACACCGTGCTCGGGGATCACATGGTTCTCAGCGGGCCCCTGGGATATAAACTTTGCCGGGCCAGGGCACATGGTGGCCCTGGCACCCGGTACGCATTCCTGACGCTCTCCTTCCGGGTGTCGGAGTCCAGGTGGTTCATGAGTGAAGGGGTCGTCCCCTTCAGTTTTCGATAAGGCCCACCATGGGCCCCGGCTCCGACCACCACCATGGCATTCTACAGTTCATGCACTGAAGCCCCGCTGTCCCGTATCTAGCCCCCGGCCGGCAAGTGAGTATTTATTGTGATCTATTTAAAGATATAAAATTATAAATACAGTTTATCACTATGATCGCACATGGAAAGGAACGGTTACCTCCTCGGCGTCTCGATAGTCTACCTGGTGGCGTTCATAGTCACGCTCGTGATACTCTTCACGGACCACAACCTGCAGACGGACTTCGGCACAGTGAAGCCCTACTTCATACACTGGTACGGCCTCCTCATAACAGGCATAGTGAGCCTGATAGGCTTCGGCATACTACTGGCCATGGGCTCAAAGGTCTGGAGGGCAGTGTCTGTTGCCTGGTCCCTCTTCATGGTTCTCTTCATGATAGCGGACATAGCCACATACTCCATGGTGGGCTTCTCCTCGCCCCTCCAGTTCGCCAGGTACCTCTTCGGAGTTACGAAGTACCCGGGAACGCTCTCCTACATACCAGGCCTGTACGACCTCCTCTTTGCAATCTACGTGGTCTCTCTGGGGCTGGCGGTGGTGGCGTACAGGAGCAAGTCGTGAGGCCGCTGAAGGGTGGCAGGGACTATTAAGGTTAAATACAGGCTATCGATGTTTAGCCATGGTTCTTAAGGTGGGCACCAAGGCCCCAGACTTCACCCTCAAGGATGAGAACAACCAGGATGTAACGCTTACCTCGCTCCTTTCAAAGGGCCCTGTCGTCCTCTACTTCTACCCCAAGGACGAGACGCCTGGATGCACTGCGGAGGCCTGCGAGTTCAGGGACAACTGGGACGAGATAACGAAGCTTGGTGCTGTGGTGGCGGGCGTCAGTTCAGATTCCGTGGAATCACATAGGAAGTTCAAGGAGCACCACAACCTGAAGCACATCCTCCTCTCTGACCCAGAGAAGAAGGTGAGGAAGGCCTACGACGCGGGCGGTCTCCTGTTGCCTGGAAGGGTAACCTATGTGATAGCGCAGGACGGCACCATAGTCCATGCGTATGAATCGCAGATGAACGCCAGGCAGCACGTGAAGGAGGCCATAGAGGGCCTGAAGAGGATAGATGCAGGGGCAAAGAGCCCAGCCTGACAGATGGACGAGATGGCCGGCACGAACAGGACACTGACATTCTGGTACCTGCTATCCATAATAGTCCCGGTGACGCTGGCTGTCAGGGCCAGCAACAACATGTTCCAGACTGAGGTACCGCTGCTCGCCAGGGACTACCTTGGCATGAGCGAGCTTGAGATCGGGTCCCTCGCTGCGGTCGCCTCCCTGACCACATTCGTGATGAGCGCCTTCATCAACGCACGCCTCCCCTCTGCGGGAAGGCGCACTCTCTTCGTGGCCTCATCCTTCCTCTATGCCATCACCTTCCCCTTCTTCTTCCTTGTGGACAGGTACACCATATGGCTGGTCCTGTCCCTGGCGGGCTTCTCCCTGGGCTCTGTCATGCCGAACATAATCACCTCTGCTTCCCTCCTCCCTGACAGGCTGCAGAGGGAGAGGCTCCTGTCCCTCTACACACTGACGCTGAGCATATCCCTCGTCGCCGGCCCTGCCCTGGAAGGCTACCTCCTGAGGTCCATGAGCATTAGGGAATCGTTCCTCTACTTCGAGGTATTCCCTGTGGTCGCTGCAGCCCTCTCTTTCCTGATCGCCTTCCCCAAAGAGACGGGGAAAAGGCCGGATACGAGGGGAGTTTGGAGGAACCCGGGATTCAGGGTCTCAGTGCTGAACATCATGACATACAACATACCGTTTGCCTTCATCCTGACGTTCGGAGGGATCTATGCTGAGGAGTACTTCCACTATACCGTCTCGGCCGCCACGCTCCTCTTCTCCGCCTTCTTCGCCACCTCCATGCTCGGTCGCCTCGCCCTCTCACTGAGGCCCCCATCGAGGCTTGCCAGGATAATGGCATCATCTGTCGCCCTCACTCTCCTGGGCCTCCTCATGATGTTCATATCCAGGGACTCTTACATGCTCGTCTCATCTTTCCTCATCCTCGGTGTCCCCCACGGCCTGACGTACCCTGTATCTGTGGTCCAGCTCTCAAGGACCTTCGATGAGAGCGGGAGGGCCGCCGCAAACAGCCTCTTCTTCTCAGTGATGATGATCCTGTCCTCTGCGCTGCCATTCCTCCTGGGCCTCCTCGTCTCGTACATAGGCATAAGGCTCTCTTTCGCCGCACTGATGCCCGTGGTGGCCGCCATTGCAGTTGCACTCGCGGCGTCCATAAGGTCACTGCAGGGCATGCCGGAGAGGGGCGCCGCAGGTACACAGGGGTGACCCCAGCGATCCTGGTGGGGGCCTGCGGCCCGGATCAGGCACCCTTGGGCCTGTATACCCTCTTCCTCATGTCGTCACTTACCCTGTGCTCCGTGATGAGGCCATCAGCAATGAGTGCCCTCAGTGACTTCTGCACGGTCCTCCTCCCGAGGCCGGTGGCGCTCACTATGGCAGCCTGGTCCGGCGAAGGGAGGGTGCAGACCACGTAATAGACGAACTTGTCCGCCGGCGAACCCCTGACTCTGGCGGACGAGATGTCAAGCCTGTAGGTATCGCCCCTCATGCCGAGCCTCTGGGTCACCATGGCAGGGAGGGATGCAGGGGCGATGTTGCCCAGGTTGACGCCAGGGCCGAGCCTGGATATGAGCTCGACCTGCTGCCTCTCCTGGGGGGCCTCATACATGAGAGGGCACTTTCCTGAGCCCTCCTCTATGGCGTCCACCCAGTCCCACTTTATGTTCCCCCTCTCGTCAAATATGCCCACGCCAAGGCCGGTCTCCCTGCCCTCCAGGACCACCATGTCAGGCTCCAGGTCCGCTGCCCTGTTGAGCGCTTCCAGGGTCTCGTTCAGGGACAGCTGCTCCCTCTCCCTCTTCTTGCCAACCTCCACGGAGAGGTAGAGGCCATTTGACCTGGCAAACTCCGCTATCCTCTTCCTGTCGTACGAGCTCATCTCCGTTATGCCAGAACTGATCTCCACGGCCCTGAAGCCGAGCTGGAGGACCACCTCGAACCCGGCGTCCAGCCTGCCCTTCTGTGCCAGGATCTCAAGTGCCGTCCCTCCCATGCCAGGCCTCAGGCCCGCACCGGTCATTGCACTCACTCTTGCACCCATGAACTTCCTGTCTGCAACCAGGGGCAGTGTCCAGCCTATCTTGACCACATTTATGTATTCCCTGAACGCACCAAGCACACCGATATCGATGGGACCGAGCCTATCAATGACCATGCTCAGCCCCACACCTCTGGGCCCCACATCATACACACTGCTGTTCATGCCCGGTAAAGGTGTATCCAGGGCTGGCAATAACCATCTCGGTATGTGTATATCCTGCACATTTCTGATCTGGGATACGCACATGGAAACGCTGTAGTGGCGGCCAGGGATGCCTGTGGCATGCAGGTCGAAGACATGGAAGGCCTGGAACCACCCACACTGGTCAGGGAGGTGTGGGAGAGGTTCGGTGATGCCTCCGTATTCACAACCTCCCTGGGGGCTGAGGACATGGTGATACTGCACATGATGTCCGCCATGGAGGTGGGCATGGAGGTGGTCACCATAGACACGGGGAGGCTCCCGGAGGAAACCTATGCCCTGATTGGCGAGGTGGAGAGGTTCCTGGGAATAAGGGTGAAGGTCTACTTCCCCGACACGGGGGAGGTGGAGGAGATGGTCAGGCGCCATGGGGTGAACCTCTTTTACGACTCTGCGGAGAAGAGGCACCTCTGCTGCTACGTCAGGAAGGTCAGGGTCCTCGAGAGAGCCCTTAAGGGCAGGTCTGCCTGGGTCTCGGGCATAAGGAGGGGCCAGACGGAGGCCAGGGCCAACACCTCCAGGGTGGAGTGGGACAGCGTGCACGGCCTGTGGAAGTTCAACCCCCTTGCCGACTGGTCATACCAGATGGTCTGGGCATACATAAGGGAAAACCATGTGCCGTACAACGCACTCCACGACAGGGGGTACAGGAGCATAGGCTGCGCCCCCTGTACGCGGGCAGTCCGGGAGGGAGAGGACGAGAGGGCAGGGAGGTGGTGGTGGGAGAGCGGTGTGAAGGAGTGTGGCCTGCACACTGGCTGGGTGCCTGCGGACTTCAGGCTGGGAGGGCGCTAGCATGGACCGCTGCCTGCAGTGGAGCCAGTTGATCCCAGACATCAGGGGGGATGATGGGGCAGAGACCATCCCTGTGGACAGGGCCACGGCAGTGCTGGTCACGAACATGAAGCATGGGGCCCTCAGGCCCCTGGCCGGTTTCATGGACAGCCAGACAGTGTGTTCGGTGATCAGGGACTGGCGCCTGCCAGACGGGCAGGCATGGGGCATGCCTGTGGTCTTCCAGACCAGCATGGAGCACTGGTCGAAGGTGCGCGAGGGCGACGAGATCAACCTTTCCATGGACGGGCGCCCGGTGGCACTGGCCAGGGTGGTGGAGAGGTTCACACTGGACCTGAAGGCCTACTGCTCCGGAGTGTTCAGGACAGACTCACCTGATCACCCGGGCGTCAGGAGGGTCGTGCGCTCAGGGCCGTATGCCCTAGCCCTCTCTCTAATTTCTGCATCAGACCCTGGGCTCCCCTTTAGGGACATAACCATGTTCCCCGAGGACACGTTGCGGTATTTCAGGTCAATGGGGTGGAAGACGGTGGCTGGGTTCCAGACGCGCAATGTCCCCCACAGGGGGCACGAGGAGCTGCAGAGGATGGCACTGCGCATGTGCGACGGCCTCTTCATAAACCCTGTCGTTGGCACAAAGAAGCCTGGGGACTACAGGGACGAGGTCATAATCGAATCTTACAGGCGGCTCATCCGTTCCTATTACCCCGGGGACAGGGTGGTGATGAGCCCGCTGCACTACGAGATGATGTACGCAGGGCCCAGGGAGGCCACGCTGCATGCGATTATCAGGAGGAACTTCGGCTGCACGCACTTCATCGTCGGCAGGGACCATGCCGGTGTCGGAAACTACTACGGACCTTACGAGGCAATCGAGGCCATGGAGGCGCTTGACCTGGGGATAGAGATAATCAGGGCCAGCGAGGTCTTCTACTGCAGGGCATGTGGCTCCCTTGTTACGGAGATGGACTGCGGCCACGGGGAGGACAAGAGGCAGAGGTTCAGCGGCACCATGATACGGAACAGTATCGAGCGCGGATCTGTGCCTGATGAGAACATCATGAGGCGGGAGGTGTACGAAGCAGTTGCCTCGTACGGCAACCCGTTCAGGGGCGGTGATGTCTGATTCTATGCCACCGATCCAGGTTACATTAATTTAGATTTTTAGACTTGTGCAATTAATGCGCATACCCAGATGCTTGTTACCGCTTACCACATACGGGGCCGATGGTATTCAGCCCGCATTTCCAGACGCCGGAAGAGGAGTACTCCAGTGTTGAGAGGGCCAAGATCAGGACATCCGGACTCACGGAGGACCTCATGGGTCTCTCCTACGCCATGTCGTCCCCTGACGACCTTGAGGGCGAGGTCTCCGACGTGGCGAAGTCATTCGGCATATACACCCAGTTCCACAGGGACATGAGGCCGGGCGAGAGGAAACACATGTACATGGTGCGCATCCCGGTCCCCGGCGGTGGCCCCATAGACCTGGAGGCATGGCTGAAACTGGACGCCATATCCAACAGGTACACTGTCTCTGATGCCTACACCGGTACCCCTGAGCCATCACTGCGCCTGACCACCAGGCAGGACATACAGCTCCACTGGGTGAGGAAAGCGGACCTGGTGGAATGCATAAGGGAGATCTGCTCTTCAGGCTTCCTGACGCTCAACGGCTGCGGTGACAACGTGAGGAACACCAAGGCCTGCCCCCTGGTATTGTCTGGCGATGCCATCGATCACAACTCACTGGCCAGGAGGATAGCGGAACACTTCAGGCTCCCATCCCGCCTTTACCTGGAGGTCTTTGAGATACCACTGGAGGGCCAGGGGCAGGAGGGCCACTCCTACCCCGATAACCTTATGCCCAGGAAGTTCAAGATCGCCGTGGCCACCGCGCGGCGCGTCAACGGCATGCTTGTATATGACAACTGCGTTGACGTGAGGACGAACGACATAGGGATCGTGCCTGTAATCGGGAGGCCAGGCACCTTCCAGGTCTTCGTGGGTGGCGGCATGGGCGAGAACCAGGGCAGGGCCACCTTCTCCGCCCTGGCCCTGCCTCTGGGCACTATTGAAGAGGACGGCCTCATCCCCTGCCTTGACGCCCTTGCCTCCATATTCGAGGCCTACGGAGACAGGAAGAACAGGCACTGGGCCAGGTTCAAGTACCTTGTGTACTCAATGGGCCTCCAGTGGCTTCGGGAAAGGCTCTCCGAGAGAGGTGTGGAGCTGGGGCCAAGCACCATCTCCAACTTGGACGGCCTGGAGAGGCATATAGGGCCAGTCACTGACGGTGACAGGGTGCACTACGGCCTCTTCATCGAGAACGGCCGCATCATCGACGGCCCTAACGGTAGGCTCAAGACCATGATGAAACACATAGCACAAACGTACACGGGGACCGGAGTGCGCTTGTACATCACGCCCGGGCAGGGGATAATCGTATCTAATATCCCTGTGGACCGCCTGGGGGAATTCGAGGCCATAATCGGTTCCCATGGCTATGGAAAGAGGAACGGCAGGCCGGTGAGCAGGATGCGTGAGAGTTCGATTGCATGCGTGGGCCTTCCAACCTGCAGGATATCCTTCACGGATTCGGAGAGGCTGGAGCCACGCCTCATAGACATGCTCGAAGCAAAGTACGGAAACACCGGCATCGGGATCGGCATATCTGGCTGCCTGGCCCAGTGCTCCATGCCTGCCAGGAAGGCCATAGGCTGGATAGGCACGGGCAGGGACCGGTACATGCTCAAGCTGGGCGGAACCTCTGACGGCTCCGGCCTAGGCATGCCCCTCATCGATGGAGAGGGAAAGTTCTATCTCCAGATGGTCCCAGTGCATAGGCTCGCGGACTGCACCGCGGCGCTGATAGACCTTTACCTGGGCAACTCAGACGGGAAAGAGGACCCTGGCAGGTTCTTCAGCAGGGTTGGAAGCCAGTTCATAATCGACGCGCTGCGCAGGGACCCGAGGACTTCTGACCTGATGGTGCCGGTGGAGATGCCGGAGAGGCTGGAGGGTTACCTGTTCTACAGGGAAGCGCTCAGGAGGGAGGCATGAGGGTATGGGCCGTGTGTACATTGTTGGCGCTGGGCCAGGTGACCCTGGACTCCTGACCATCAGGGCGGCCAGGGCGATAGCTTCCTCCAGTTACATTGTCTACGACAGGCTGATCAGCAGGGAGATAAGGGAAACTTTTCCGGCAGCCGCTAAATGTGTCTGCGTGGATGAACTGGGGTTCATGGAATCCCTAGCATCGATGGTGGATTGGTCACGCTCCGGCACGGTGTGCAGGGTCAAGGCCGGTGACCCATTCATGTTCGGCAGGGGTTGGGAGGAGGTCGAGTACCTGCACAGGAGTGGCGTGGAGTACGAGGTCATACCCGGCGTCTCATCTGTGAACGGTGCTGCGTGCTCCTCCATGATACCGCTGACCTACAGGGGGCTCTCCTCTTCGTTCGCTGTGACCACAGCCGTAACCTCCGGGGGCAGGGGTGCTGACCTGAGGCGCTTTGGCAGTTTCGATGGCACCCTGGTGGTCCTGATGTCAGGCAAGTCAGTGGCCAGGGTCTCCAGGGATCTCATGGATGGCGGCATGGACCCAGGCATGCCTGCGGCTGTGATCACGAGGGGCACTGAACCAGGCCAGGAGGTGCACCGTGGAACCCTGCGCACATTTGCCTCTACCGACCGCGAATATCCCTCGCCTTCAATGTTGGTTGTGGGCCCAACGGTATCTCTCTGGGGGTCACTGAATGGCGTACCTGCCACTGATGCTTGATGTCGGAGGTAGAAGGGCCGTCGTGTTCGGCCTCAACGCACTGACTGCACAGAGGATCAGGCAGCTGCTTGATGCCGGTGCAGTGGTGGACCTCTATGTGCCCGGAGTGGAAGGCGTGGGCTCTGTGGTTGAGGACGTAAGGGGGGCTGTTAGGGGCGCGGCCATCGTCGTTGTGCACACCGGCAGGGCTGACCTGGACAGGGCCATAGCAGTGGTGTGCAGGGAGAAGGGGATACCGTGCAACACCGTGGACAGCCTGGACGGCAGTGTGGTATTCCCGGCGGTGTCCAGGCACGGAAACCTCACCGTTTCGGTATCGACTGATGGCCTTGTTCCATCCCTATCCGTCCACATCAGGGACAGGATCGACAGTGAGGTGCAGGTGGCATCGAGGGCCCTGCCTGTCCTCGCCTTCACAAGGGAAAGGATCAGGGAGATGGGCCTCAATACCAGGCCTCTGATGCGTGACATCCTCTCGGACAGCCGGTTCTGGGCCATGGTCGAGGCGGGGCGCCTGGAAGATGCCAGGGAGTTCTGCATGGAGAGGGTCAGGCAGGTGCTACATGAACGTGGGAAAGGGAGCGCCCCTTGCCATGTTGGGCAAAGTTAATATGCCGTCTGGAAAATCAGCATGTGACCGGGGGCGCTTCGAAAGAGGCTGAGAGGCCGCATGCGGCCGACCCTTTGAACCTGATCCGGGTAATACCGGCGGAGGGAGTGTCTTTTGGAGCTGTTCCAGGTCAGGAGACTGTGGAATGGTGGAAAGAGAGGACATAGTGGAAGTGGATGAGGCACTGATAAGCCAGTGCATCCTTGAGGAGAGTTTGGAGTTCCTGAGGGACATAATAACTACCGACCTTGTAATCGTAGGTGCTGGGCCCTCAGGGCTCACGGCGTCCATCTATGCCTCCAGGGCAGGCCTGAAGACGGTGCTCATAGAGAGGAGGCTGAGTTTCGGCGGGGGCATGGGTGGCGGAGCCATGCACCTGCCAACACTGGTCATAGAAGAGCCGGCCACGGAGATACTGGACGATATAGGCTGCAGGTACAAAAGGCGAGGGGAGGGCGTGGCCACAGTAGACTCGTCTGAACTTATGATCAGGCTGGCCAACGCGGCCATAGACGCTGGCGTGCGGTTCCTTCACGGTGTCACAGTCGATGACATAGTGTTCAGGGAGGACGGTCCCAGGGTTGCGGGCGTTGCAATAGAGTGGACAGCATCGCAGATGGCCTCGCTGCACACCGATCCCCTGTTCCTGAAAACATCAGCGGTTCTGGACGCAACGGGCCATGATGCAGAGATAGTGTCTGTGGCCTCAAGGAAGGTGCCGGAGCTCAACATACTGCCAGTGGGTGAGAAGTCTGCAAGTTCTTCGTCATCCGAGAGGCAGGTGGTGGAGAAGACTGGCAGGGTGGCACCGGGCCTATACTGTGCTGGCATGGCAGTGTCTGAGGTCCATGGCCTCCCTAGAATGGGGCCCATATTCGGTGCGATGCTCCTCTCCGGCCGCAAGGCCGCCAGGATAATAATCAGGGACCTGAGGGGTGAGTGAGTTGCCCTTCCGCATTGATGTACAGAGGAACGGCGTTGTCAGGTGCGAGAAGTGCGGCCGCACGGTGCCGAACGACAGGGCGATCTTCATAAGGACCTGCTGCAACAACAAGCCCAAGGCCTTCTGCAGCATGCAGTGCTACAGGGTCTGGGCCTCTGCGTGGCTCAGGAGGCAGGAGCAGATAGCCTGAACCCGTGGTTCCCTCATTTTTTAAGGCAAGCAGCGGGGCGCCGGTGCCTGCAAGGGTTTACCGCTTCCCCGGCACCCGTGAGGAATATGTATACACAAAAGTAGATAGGCTTAAACACCGATAATCCCCACAGACATGGTCACTGTTAGAAACAAGTACACCGGTGAGGAGATAGCAGAAATAGAGGACACTGACCTGGCCGGGGCGGAGGAGGCCCTGAGGGTAGCGGTGAGAGCCTTCAGGGAAGTCTCATCGATGCCAGCGTACAGGAGGAGGGACTGCCTCTACTCCGTGTCAGAATACCTGAGGTCCAGGGAGGTGGAGTTCGCCAGGACAATATCAATGGAGGCAGGGAAGCCCATCAGGTACGCCAGGAAGGAGGTCAGGAGGGCTGAGTTCACAATACGCTCATCGGGCGACGAGGCCATGAGGATACACGGCGAGACCGTGCCATTCGACGTGGAGCCGAGGGGCGAGGGCAGGTTCGCCTACTTCGTCAGGGTGCCCATCGGCCCTGTCCTATCCATCACACCTTTCAACGACCCGCTGAACCTTGTTGCGCACAAGGTGGGCCCCGCCCTGGCAGCCGGCAACTCCATAATAAACAAGCCAACTACCCTGGCACCCCTATCCTCCATCAGGCTGCAGGAGGCCTTCGGGCAGTCCGGGTTTCCGGATGGGGCCTTCCAGAACGTCATAGCCGGTGGCTCATCCAATGCGGTGAAGTTCCTGCTCGGGAGCAGCGAGATCAAGAAGGTCACTTTCACCGGTGGGATCGAGGCAGCGAGGTCGCTCGTGAGGGCCGGGGGGATCAAGAAGTACTCCATGGAGCTGGGGAGCAACTCCCCCGTCATAGTGTTCGATGGGTCGGCATGGAGGGAGCACCTGGACGACATAGTGGACGCAGCCTTCGAGTCCCAGGGCCAGAACTGCATCCACGCACAGAGGCTCCTCGTTGAGGAGAGCATAGCGGACGAATTCACCGACGCTCTGGTCGAGAGGGCCATGGGGCTGAGGGTTGGAGATCCCCTCGATGAGGACACGGACATAGGGCCCATGATAACCGAGGGCGAGGCAAGGAGGGTTGAGGAGTGGGTCATGGAGGCGGAGAAGATGGGCGCGCAGGCCCTCACCGGCGGGAGAAGGGAAGGGGCCATATACATGCCGACAGTGCTTGTTGACGTCCCGAGGGAGGCCAGGGTGTGGAGAGACGAGGTATTCGGGCCTGTCACCGTTGTGGAGAGGTTCAGGGACGCTGATGAAGCGGTGGGCCTTGCCAATTCAGTACCGTACGGCCTCCAGGCTGGAGTTTTCACCTCTGACCTGGGCACGGCCATGAGGTTGGTCGAGAGGCTCGAATACGGCGCAGTGCTGATAAACGACACGTCAGACTTCAGGGTCGACACGATGCCATTCGGGGGCATGAAGATGAGTGGCATAGGCAGGGAGGGCGTGAGGTTCGCTGTTGAGGAGATGACCGAGATAAAGCTTGCAATATTCAGGAAGTGAACAATCACTCTGACCTGGATATGCTGACAAGGTCGGTGAGTGCTGCCTGAGCAGTCTCGATCTTGCCGGCCCCAGGCCCCATGCTGTATATCTTCCCGAGCGTGTCGGTCTCGATCTCAATGGCGTTCATCACGCCCTTCACGTGCCTGAGGACGTCTCCATCATCCAGCACCTGCGGCCTGACCCAGGCCTCGTCCCTGTCAGCGTACACGAGGAGCTTCGTCCCGGATGCCGCTTCCTCCGCTGTGATGTTCCTTATGCCCTCCACTCTGATCCTGTCCATGGGGTGGTCCCAGCCGAAGACGCTGGATATTATGGCAGCCTTCGCCGCAGCGTCGAAGCCGTCCACATCGTTGGTGGGATCGGCCTCCGCGTAGCCCCTGGACTGGGCCTCCTTCAGGGCATCACTGTAGCTCAGTCCCTCGGACATCCTGGTGAGTATGTAGTTCGTGGTGCCGTTCAGTATGCCCCTTACCCTCACTGGCCTGGCGCCGGGCAGGAGGTCGAGGATGTTGAATGACGGCGTTCCTGCCATTACGGTCCCCTTGAACCTCACCTTCCTCCCGTTCTCGCTTGCAATGTGCATGAGCTCCCTGTACCTCAGGGCTATTGGGCCCTTGTTCGTTGTTATGACGTGCTTCCCGCTCTCCAGTGCAGCCTTCATGTAAGAGAAGGCCGGTTCAGCGTCCCTGTAGTTAACCCATGTGAACTCGCACACTATGTCCGCATCGGACGCCTTGATCCTTTCAACCACGTCCGATGAGGATATTGTCCTGTCAACGTTCCCCAGGTATTCCCTCACATGGCTTTCGTCCGTCATGTTAGTGTACCCGAACCTCATGTCCACGATCTCTGTGATCCTCGAGCCCTCCAGGCCCAGGGCCCTCCTCTTCGCGTTGAAGAGCTCGTAGAACCCCTGACCGACGGTGCCGAAGCCTATGACCATTATCCTGTGTGTCCTGTGGGCCATCATGAAAACATGGATGATGGGCTATTCAAACTTGCGAACCGTACTGCCCTCACGGTCGCAGGGAATGGAAAGTGTGATGCATCATGCCCCGCGGTGGAGAGGCCATATGAAGAGATGGGTGCCTGTGAATGCCCCATGCTGCCATGGCAGCATGGCACTCAAGCATTCCCCAAGCCTTTACCTCCCACAGGGGCCCTCCTCGCCAGGTCGAAGCGGTCAAGCATCATGACCCTGTTCCAGGCCGCGGCGAAGTCCCTCACGAACTTCTCCCCTCCGTCCTTGCTCGCGTAGACCTCCGATACTGCCCTGAGCTCTGAGTGCGATCCGAAGACCAGGTCGACGCGCGAGGCCCTGTAGAGCAATTTTCCCGATCCGCACTCAATGCCCTCGAACTCAGTCCTGAGTTCGCTGGTTGGCCTCCATTCAATGCCCATGTCCAGGAGGTTCACGAAGAAGTCGTTGGTGAGCACTCCTGGCCTTGAGGTGAACACGCCCAGGCCCGAGTTCGCATGGACGGCGCCCAGCACCCTGATGCCACCAACGAGCACTGCCATCTCTGGCACCGAGAGTGTCAGGAGGTTCGCACGGTCAACCAGGAGGAACTCGTCGGGCACACCCTCCATGTACGAAGGGTCCCTGTAGTTCCTGAAGCCGTCAGCCCTGGGTTCCAGGACAGCAATGTTGTTCACGTCTGTCTGCTCCTGCCTGGCATCTGTCCTGCCCGGTACGAATGGAATGGATATGTTATACCCTGCAGCCCTGGCGGCTTCCTCCACAGCGACGTTCCCTGCCAGCACTATGAGGTCTGCCATGGATATCCTGATACCATTTTTCATCTGGCCGTTGAACTCATTCCTGACGCTTTCCAGGACACCGAGCACCCTGGCAAGGTTCCCGGGCTCGTTCACCTCCCAGCTCCTCATGGGTTCCAGGCGTATCCTGGCCCCGTTGGCGCCTCCCCTGTAGTCGCTGCCCCTGAACGTGGCCGCTGAGGACCAGGCCGTGTACACCATGTCCCTGGTGCTGAGCCCGGAGTCAAGGATCTTCCTCCTGAGCTCCCTGACCTCCTCACTGCCAACAAGCCCATGGTCCACTTCCGGAACAGGGTCCTGCCATATCAGGTCCTCACGTGGCACCCAGGGCCCCAGGTACCTGGTCTTAGGCCCCATGTCCCTGTGGGTGAGCTTGAACCAGGCCCTGGCAAATGCCTCCTCGAACCTGTCCGGGTGCTCAAGGTAATACCTTGCGATCCTCTCGTAGTCCGGGTCGTACCTAATGGCGAGGTCTGTGACGAGCATCCTGGGCTTCCTCTTCCTGGACCGGTCATGGGCATACGGTATGCTCTCTTCCGCATCCTTCGCCACGAACTGCCAGGCCCCTGCCGGGCTCTTTTCCAGTTCCCACTCGTATCTGAAGAGGTTCTGCAGGAAGCCCATGCTCCAGCTCGTCGGCGTCTCCGTCCACGTCACTTCAGGCCCGCCTGCAATCGTATCGTCCCCCTTGCCGCTGCCGTAGGAACTGACCCAGCCTATGCCCTGGTTCTCTATAGGTGCCGCCTCCGGTTCCGGGCCCAGGTGGCTAAGGGGCCCCGCACCGTGTGTCTTTCCAAAGGAGTGCCCGCCGGCAATTAACGCGACCGTTTCCTCATCATCCATGGCCATCCTTGCGAACGTCTGCCTTATGTACTTCGCCGCCTCCCTCGGATCCGGCTTCCCGCCAGGCCCTTCCGGGTTAACGTATATGAGGCCCATGTGGTCCGCTGCCAGTGGCTCCATGAGGTCGCCCTCGCCAGTGTGCCTCTCATCTGAGAGCCACTTCCCCTCAGGCCCCCAGTAAACGGAAAGATCCGGCTCGTACACATCAGTCCTGCCTCCGCCGAAGCCGAAGGTCTTGAACCCCATGTCCTCCAGCGCAGTGTTGCCAGCAAGGACCATGAGGTCTCCCCAGGACAGCTTCCTCCCGTACTTCTGCTTCACCGGCCACAGTATCCTCCTGGCACGGTCGAGGAGGACATTGTCGGGCCAGCTGTTCACCGGTGGGAACCTCTGCTGGGCATGGCCTGCGCCACCCCTGCCGTCAGTCACCCTGTAGGTGCCCGCAGCATGCCATGCCATCCTTATGAAGAGCGGCCCGTAACTGCCGAAGTCGGCCGGCCACCATTCAACCGAGTGGTGCATGACCTTCACTATGTCCCTCCTGACCTCCTCCAGGTCGAGGCCCAGGAACTCCCTGGCGTAGTCCAGCTGGCCCCTGAACGGATCAGATTCAGTGGAGTTCTGCCTCAGGACCCTGAGGTCGAGCCTCTCCGGCCACCAGTCCTCCAGCCCCCTCCCCCTGTACTTACCCACTCCTCCTTCCATTGTAAATCAACTCTTAATAGATATAAGATAGTAGTTAATAATGATTACTAATTTGTATTGGATAAACTAAAAATTGGGTTAACTAAAAATGGCATGTGAGGGAAATAGCGGGGGCACCCGGGAGAACGTTTGGCATGCCCGGGCCCATGCAGCATTTCACTCCGGGCCCACTGCCTGGATCTCTACCCACACATGAGTTTGCTGGCCAGGCCAGTATGGTGGAGCACACAGGGGGCATTCCGCCTGGCATGCTGGAGCACTGGGGCCTGCCGGTAGGTTCACCGCGAAAAATTCCGGAGGCGATAAGGGATGTAATCGCGGGATAACGAGTTGCCATGGAAACCACATGTAGTTCATGGGGAAGCGGCCAGGCAATATTTAAATACTGCCAGTTGCTAGCAGTGTGCATGGCAACGGAGAGCCTGCCAAGGGGCGTCCTTGGCTTCTGGTCAATAGTCTTCCTTTCGGTTGTGGCCATCTTTCCTGGCAGCATTTACATAATCTCTTCCACAACCGCACTCACATTTGCCGGTGAGGCTGCCCCGCTCACCTTTGTCCTGGGGACTGCACTCATGTTCTTCAACGTCATAGCGGTCTACATATTCTCCACAAAGGTCGTGAACGCGGGCGGCTTCTACAAATTCGTGCAGAAGGGCACGGGAAGTGCGGTGGCATCCCGGGCGGTTGCGTGGGACCAGTTCATAGCCCAGATGTGCCCTGTCATAATCTCGTCCACGGTCTTCGGGTGGCTCATACCCGTAACAGCCAGCACACTCTTCAACGTGACACTGCCTGCGTTCTTGCCCTTCCTTGCCAGCATCGCGGTCATAGTGTACGTGTTCCTGCTGAGCTACTTCGGCATCAGGCTCTCCGCACTGATAGCAATGGCTGTGGGTGCCGCCCAGTTCATCTTCATAACCGCAGCAGGGATAATAATAGTGGCACACACGCACTACAATACCCTCGGTGCATTCAACATATCCAACTCCAGCGGTGGGCTCAGCGGTTTCTTCATAGGCATGGTGACAGGGCCGCTCACCGCTTACATCGGCTATTCCGCAGTGGTGCACTTCAGTGAAGAGGCGAAGTTCTCAAAGGGCACTATGAAAAAGGCAATAGTTACGTCCATACTCATCGCGGGCGTCTTCGAAACATTCATGATGTACGCAATAACCGTGGGCGTTCCCAGGTCAGACCTCTCTTCTCTTGCTGGCACATACGCCCCGGCCCTTATTGTGACCGACAGGTTTGCCGGCCTCGTGTTTGCGCTGGTGGTGCTGGTCATAGCCCTGCTGGGCCAGATCACATCGCCGCTGACATTCGGGAACGCTGCTGAGAGGATCCTCTACTCGCTCAGTAGGGACGGAATCCTGCCCGAATTCCTCTCTGAGATACACCCCAGGTACAGGAGCCCACACAAAGCGTCAATCGTAGTTCTCGCCTTCGCACTGGCTGCAATACTCCTGACACAGGTCCCCCTCGTACTCCACTATGGAGTCCTGACCGGCTTTTTCTACGCAGTCGTGATATGGGCCACAGTCCTCACAGTCACGAACCTGATATACCACGTGGCAGTTAACCAGTCCCTTGCCTTCCTGACGCGCAGGCTCAGGGAGCTCAGCGTGGTGAAGCATATCGTTGGGCCAACCATCGGGTCTGCTTTCATAGTCATAATACTCTACTACACCTTCCTCGGGATAGCTTACCCGTTTGTGCTAGCCGCGCCGATAGTGGCCGTTTGGGACGCCATTGGCATTTATTTCGCGTACAGGAAACGCAAGGTGCCCCTGGGAGAGAGCGATGTGGAAACAGCAGCTGAACAGGCGGCATAGGGAGGGCAAAATTCAATCAGTGTTGCCAGGGGCAATCTGTAACCTGGAAGGGAGTGAGAACCCTGATAGTTGCAGGGGCAGAGGGTGATTTCCTATACGATGAGGCCGGGAGGCGCTACATCAACTTCTCGGAGTCCACAAACATACTCGGGCACAGGAACCCGGAGGTAATGAGAATAATATCCGAATGCATGAAGCAGGGCTTCATACACTATCCTCTCACCGTCTCGTTTCCGAAGGTCGCTGAAGAGGTCGCTGGTGGCATTGAGGGGCTGTCCGGGATGCCCGGGGCTTCCTGCGTTTTCACTTCTTCCGGGTCGGAGGCATGCGACGCTGCCCTGTCTGTTATGTCAGGACTGGGCCCTGTGGTCACCGTGGAAGGAGGGTACCACGGGAACACCGGCCAGTTCATGAGGAAGAAGGAGACTGACAGGCTGAAATACGGGTCTGAATTTGAGATACCTTTCCCGCACGACGAATCTGTGCTGGGCGAAATGGAGGCCCTTGTAAGGAAAGGCGCGCGCTCGATCATTGTGGAACCGGTCCAGGCTGAGGGAGGCTTCAGGAAGGTCTACGATTCCTTCCTGAGGGACCTCCGGAGGGACTTTTCCGATCTGGTGATCTGCGTGGATGAGTGCTACACCGGCTTCGGCAAGACTGGCCGCCCGTTCTCTTACCAGTGGTTCGGCATCAGGCCGGATATCCTCGTCATAGGTAAGGCCTTGGGTGGGGGCCTGCCTGTCGGAATGGCTATATTCGATGGGCACATGAGAGAATCACCTGTACTGGGTGCATTCAGGAACGGGGCTTTCGGCTCTTCAGCCGGAAATGTCATGGCACTGCATGTTGCGCGGTATATCATATCAGTTGTTTCGGAACCCAGATTTCTGAGGGGTGTAGAGAGCAGGTCACGTATCATTGACAGTTCAGGGGAGGCCCTGAAGAGGAGGCTGAGGGGGATGGGCCTGGTGAGGGGCTTAGGTCTCAGCAGCAGAAACGAGGCATCCCTCTTCCACGGTATGCTCATGGAAAGGGGGGTGTTTGCGACTCCCATGAGTGACGCTGTAAGGATATGCCCACCACTCACCGTAGGTGTGGAAAACCTGAGGGCCGGAATCGGGGAGATGGAAGAGGCGCTGCAGGAGCTCGAACATTGAACGGTGCAACACTGTGGGCTACCCTGCAGAGGGCTTTGAGATTCTTTTCTAAAATGAAACGAGAACACGTGGGATTTCTGAATAGATGAAGATAAATTTGAACCTGTATGAGAGAAAAAATGTAGATCGGCCAAAACACTCTCAATCAGCGTAAGCACCCTAGTGTACAAATCCACTTTATCCTGGACGCTCTGCTAGGAGTAGCACACTTCATGAACGGTGAAACAAGTGTTCGGCCATGCTCAGCAGAGCACTTATTGCTTTGAGCCTCCCTTTAAAGCAAATCTCTAAACTGGAAGGCTGGATAAAAATATGGATACGGTGGTATGACATTTATATATAAATTATCTGAACTATCTCGCCTTTCTAACTGCAAGTACAGTGAGACCTGCTAGCAAAGCAAATATGGACATTGCGTACACCCCAGAGACGAATGAGCCTGTCAAAGTATCGAGGCCACCAACAACTATTGGCCCAACTATGCCTCCTAGGTTTCCCAGTGCGTTAATAAGTCCTATCGAAGCGGAAGCACTCTCCCTGACAAGCGCTTCCTGCGGGATTGTCCAGAATGCAGGCAGGAAGGTAAATATTCCTATTGCCGAGATGGTGAACATTATAAATGATAGTGCCGGTATTCTTATGGTGAAGGCGCTGAGCGCAAGTCCAGCAAAGGCAACGAAGAATATGGTCGCGGTTAGCCTCTTCCTTATGCCCTTTCTATCCGAGTAGCGGGATATGAATATTAGGGCAATGGCCGCAACAACGTATGGTATGTCGGATAGAAAGCTTGATTCTGCCGCGGAGACGTGGGAGAAGGAGCTTATTATGGTAGGAAGCCAGATCGTGTAGCCGTAGAGTGCCGTCACCCCGAAGAAGTATACCAACACAAGTATGATCACATCTCTATCAACCAGGGCCTTCCTCCACGGTACCTTTGTGGGCTTTTCTTCCTGCTCTTCCTGCAGCCTTTTTATGAGTGCATCCCTATCTTCCTCGCTCATCCATCTTGCCTGTTCTGGAAAATCCGTGAGCACAAAGTAGAATATTGGTATGGAGACAAGTGCGAGTGCGCCCTCTATTATGAAGAGGTACCTCCAGCCAAGATAATTTCCATAGGCAGTGAACACGGATCCCGCTATGAGGCCTCCGAATATGCCTGCCACCGGTATTCCAGCGTTGAAGAAGCTGTTGGCAAGGCCTCTCTCCTCCTTGGTGAACCAGAGGGCAAGGAACAGCATTGTACCTGCATAGAAAGGCGCTTCTGCCAGGCCCAGAAGAAACCTTAGCAGGTAAACTTCAGGTACGTTCCTTACAAAGGATGTGGCTATGGTTATAACTCCCCATGCACCAAAGGCTATGGCGAATATTTTCCTAACGCCCATTCTGTTAACCTGTAGGTTGGTGAACACTTGTGGTATTGCGTATGCGACAAAGAAGAGTGCAGAGGCAACTCCCGCTATAAATGAAGCAGTTGATGGTGGGGCGCCTATGTCCTGAAACATGCCTGCATCTATGGCATATGAAAGGTTTACTCTGTCGAGGAAGTTGACCACGTAAAGGTAGAAGAGCATGGGTGTGAGCCTCATGAGCCTCGTCCTGTAAGACCTTAGAGTCCCAGTGCTCCTCAAAGCCTCCATAATAATTACATGTCCTTAACTATATTTAAGTTTATAGCTTGATTTGAATAGAATATTTATGCCGAACTGTTTAAAATATATAAAGTTTCAAAATTAACCAGATTAGAAAATATTATCTGAGAGAACGAATTACATACTACCATGCAACGTGATATACAATAGTTTATTGGTGAACATGTTCTGACTTCTCAATTTATATAACGCAATCCATTGTATACATGTGATATTGAGAGTTACGCTACGACACATAGATTGCTGGAGCACGGTACTGTCCAGTTACGATGGGGTCGTCGGTGAACTCCTGAATCAGAATATCGGTAATGATAGCCTGGTAGCAAGTGTTGTTTTCCACTCCTTAGTCTCAGGATCCAGCAGCACATGGGCATCTCTGGTCGGTGATCTGAAGTCGCATCCATCCATATACAAGATCAGACATGTTGAAACGATAGAGAGGGGTAGGTCATTGCTGGTTCAGTTCGTTGCAACTAGAAACAAGGCAATGTCAGATCTTGTGGGGAGATTTGAGTGTCCAGCCTTCAGGGAGTACTTTCATAATGGGCTTGAAACGTGGGTCATACTCTCATGGGCAGATAACTGGAAAGCCCTGTTGGGAGAGATATCATCACTGGGAGAAGTGGCCAGAGTAGATACTTTTGACCAGAGGTTGCACTCACAATTCTTCTTTTCATCTTATACGGAACTTACTGGTGAGGAGAGGAAAATCATTGAATCAGCATTTCTGGCTGGATTTTACAGATATCCGAGAACCATAAAGTTAGAAGATCTGGCAATATCAACGGGTAAGTGCAAATCCGATCTCTCGAGAAGGCTCAGGAGAATAACCGGAAAGCTCATCGCACGTTATCTCCTCACAGAGAACATGCTGGGTGGCCTGAACCGTGAGGAGCAGGAAGAGAAGAGTGTGGCCAGATGATAGTGGTATCCGATGATCTCACGGGCGCTTCACTAATGGCGTCCATGTGCAGGGGAAGGTATATTGTCTACCCGCTGGAAAATGTGGACGAATCTCATCTTAGGGAATCGTTCATCTCTGTGGATCTTGGCACGAGGGCCCTGGAGGCTGCAGAGGTAGAAGAGAAACTCGACATTTTTGAGCGTCTTCTGGGAGACTCTCCATGGACTTACAGGATGGACAGCAGCGGTAGGGATAACCTCACTGCATACCTGCGCAGGCTTGTCAAGAAGAGCAGAATAATGATAACATCAACGATACCAGAACTCGGAAGGTTCACACTGAACGGCGTCTCAGTGAGTGAAGATGGCAACATCGATCTAAGGGAAAGGGTGTTTCACCAAGCATGCAGGTTCCTGAGGGAGAGGGTTAAGATTGTGGATTCTAGGACTTGGGAAGATATAGATCGAATATCACAGTTGTGCAGGGAACTATCCTGCATTCCTGTGGATCCAGGACCTTTGATTTCAAGGTACCTGGGCAAATCTGGAACCGAACTGCCCATATCAGCAGACGTGGAGAGAGTCTGCTTGGTCATAGGAACTTACAGGCCTAAGACTGTGAAGCAGATTATTGCACTAAGATCTTCAATTTCAGATGGTTTCCTTAGGATCGGCGGGCATTCAGTGAAGGTGGACATAACATTCGAACCTCTTGAGAGGATGAAATCAAAAATTGATAGGGACTTCGTAGATCGTCTGGCTAACTATGACCTCATTGTTATCAGTGGTGGCTTAACCGCTGAGACTGTATTGGAAAAATCTGGTTATCACCACATCCTCTCCAGGCCAGCCGACGTAATCATGACTGGAGCGGGTACAGTGGTTGGTGGGAGACTCGATGGAAAGGAAGTTATACTCAAGGGAGGGATGGTGGGAGGCGAAGGAATTTATGTGGATCTTATCATGGGAGCAGTGTGTGGTTCACACGCCGTACGGCGTCTCTCCGATCCGTAATTCGTTATCTTGAACATGAAAGTGACTTTTCTGCAATCATCTATTGAGTTCGAATCGGGATCTGTTTGAAAGAGGAAACCTTTAAAGTGTAACAATTGACCGGAGGGCAATGGTTTATGGGGATATTTTCGTAAGTTCAAGCGGTCTTCGGAACTCAGGTCTTGATATATATAATATATTTCAGGAATATGTTCATACCAAAATGTATCTACTATTGTAGATATAATTGCGTATGCCTGGAAACGAAGGTGGCAACTCTGACAGGATACTGACATCTCTCGGCAACTACAGGGATTTCTATGAGCAGGTAAAAGCTTCAAGAATATGCATCGTGGGGTACGGGAATCAGGGTAGATCCCAGGCTCTCAATCTGAGGGATTCTGGCTTCAATGTTGTGGTGGGCAACATTGATGACTCTTATGCAGAGATCGCTAGAAAGGATGGGTTCAGAGTTATGGGAATACAGGATGCTGTGAAGTTATCCGACATCATATTCTTCTTGATACCAGACGAGGTACAAGCATCTGTTTTTGAGAGCGATATCAGGCCGTCCCTCTCGAAGGGCAAGACCATAGTTTTCGCATCAGGATACAATTACTTTTACGGCTTTGTTAGCCCACCACCTGATGTTAACGTTATAATGATCGCGCCTAGGATGATCGGTTGGGGTGTTAGAGATGTATATGTCAGGGGAATGGGATTTCCTGCCCTAGTGGCGGTGGGCCAAGATGCTGATGGAAGAGCCGAGGGAATAATGCTCTCGCTCTGTGAGGGCCTAGGAATTTTCAGATCTGGTGGATGTGCCGTCAGATCGTCGTTCAGGGAAGAGACCCTCGTTGACCTTCTGACAGAACACTCCTGGGCCGGAGCAATGCTCTTCCTCTTCCGAGCATACTACGATGTTGCTACTTCTCTAGGAGCATCACCTGAGGCGGTTATACTCGAGCTGTACGGATCTGGTGAGTTGGCGGAAATTGCAGAGTCCATGAGGAACATGGGTCTCTTCAAGCAGCTAAGGACGCACTCCACCACAAGTCAGTATGGTCAGCTGACAAGGGGACCACTCTACGTGACTGATGATGTCAGGAAAACGCTATACAACGAGGCTATCAAAATACTAAATGGGGAATTCGCAAGGGAGTGGCACCAGGAGCAGGTTTCGGGTGGAACTGTTCTTAGGATGTCTCTTCGCCTATCATCTGAACACCCGATGGAGAGGGAGGAAGAAAGGCTTTACAGGATCCTGGGGAGGGAAGGAAATTGAGCATATCCGTTTTTGGTTCCGAAGAGTTCGATGTCATCGACCTCACTAACACGATTTACAGCGGGATGCCTGTGTGGCCTGGCCACTCACAGCTTGTCGTTGAGGATCTCAAACTACTCACTGTGGACGGTTATGCTGTCAAGAAGATATCCATGAACACGCACATAGGCACTCACATAGACACCGAGGCCCACATGGTTGAGAATGGCCGGACGCTGGACAGGTACCCCATTGAAACATATTTCGGGCGAACACTGGTAGTTGATGTGAGCTCAACTCCAGCAGGGAAACCAATACCTCTTGATACTGTAAGAAAGCATTTGGAACAGAAGAAGGGATCGGAGATACTTCTGCTTCACACGGGGCACTCTCTCAGAAGGGGAAACAACTCCAGGTACCTTTTTGAGTGGCCCTATGTGGACTTGGATCTGGCACAGTACCTGTCCACTAAAGGTCTGAAGGCAGTTGGAACCGATGGACTGAGCATAGCCGGCTGGGGAGGCTCCGTTCCTGGACACGGACCGATAACGTCCACTGCCAGGGAGGTTCATCAGACACTCCTGAGGATGGGCACAATCATAATTGAGGAACTCACAAACCTTGACAAACTCCTCCAGGGGAAAGAGTTCGCCGATGTTTACACCATCTTCCTGCCTCTTAGGATCGATGGCTCTGACGGAAGTCCTGTAAGGGCCGTTGCTTTGAAAAGGAGGGATTAGATGGCCGAGGTTCAGTACAGGGGAGAATACGAGGAGAAGGTTAATGCTGAGAAGGCAGTTTGGGGAACCAGAGGAAAAAAATATGGAGTGTACCTTTTCGCAATAGCGCTCCTCGGGTGGGCACTGGCATCGTACAACTACAACCTTCTAACCGTGGCCTATCCTGTTGTGGAAAAGGCTCTTCACCTAACCGCAGCTGAGGTTGGGGAAACTGGCACGGTGATCAGTCTGGTCTCGATCTTCGTGCCCATAGCAGTTGGTTACTGGATGGATGCCAGGGGAAGAAGGATCATGTGGATGACCGTGCTCGCTATATCAGCAGTTTTCACGGCGCTGACTGCAATTGCATCTAACTTTGCTGAACTTGTATTCTTCAGGTCAGTGGCATCAGCGTTCGGCCTCTCCGAGCTCGGTGTTTCTGTCACAATAGTTAACGAATCCCTTGGCCCCAAGAGCAGAGGCTGGCTCTATTCATGGGTTCAAGGCGGATGGCCACTGGGTGTTTTCATAGCATCCGGAATATATCTCGCAACGATCTCCTTCGGCTTCAGGGTAGTCTTTGCCATAGGTGCCATACCTCTCATAGCCGTTTTCATTGGAAGATACTGGATCAAGGATCCAGAGAGGTACGAGAACCTGAAAAAGATAAGGGAACTCCTGAAGAAGGGAGTTCCGAAAAGTCAGATTGCAGGAATAGAGGAGTTTGAGGCGGATCTGGACGAATCACAGAAGGTGACATTCAGGCAAATATTCGCAACGCCTGGCTATGTCAGGCGCCAGCTGATCAAGGTCATGGTCACATGGTTTTTCTACGCATCGTCCTGGATGCTTCCTAACGTTTTCATTTCAGCCTTCCTCGTAAACTTCTACGGTTGGTCATCAAGCTATGTTGCCCTCCTGCTGCTTATTTCTGGTGGCCTCGGCTTTTTCTTTTATCCCCTGGGAGGATACCTTGGAGAAAAGTTTGGTCGGAAATATGTGCTTATAGGCTCTGCAGCTTTCACACCACTGCTGGCAGGCTTGTTTATCCTGAATGTCCACAACGTACTGGTTGCATCGATACTCTATTTCTTCATATACCAGGTTACTAATGGTACATGGTCCGGTGTGGGCTACACTTACTGGGCCGAAAGCTTTCCCACTAGGGTGAGGGGCACCGTCATGGGCTTCCTCACCGGATGGTTCAACTTTTCCAACTTTGCAGGTAGCCTGATATACACGGCCCTAGTTATAGTATTCGTGCATTCGCCCATACTCATCTGGGTGATTCTCGGTGTAATACTGTCCGCTGGTGAACTGAGCTCCATAGCGCTTAGAAACATAAAACCTGGAAGTACGCTGGAGGAGATCGCTGTGTAAACTGTAATTCAATAGGCTGGTGAAATTGAATGAAGACCCTGTCAGGCGGGCGGTAATGTTCATTTACCTTGACATGGATTGCTTCAACGGGCTGTGGCGCACAAGCAGCGCGGGAAAGTTCAATGTAACTTACGGAGGCTAAATAAAGTACCGGCTGCCTTTCCAGTAGGACATATTGTTTTTTCCTCCTTGACAACACCGAGATATGGGTAGGTAACTACAAGCTCTTACTTAAGAGGGTAATCAGAGGGTATTTCGCTTACCTTGACCAGCCCTATGCGTGGACGAAGGGGAAACAGTTCGTTAACTGCTTTTCGGTCCTGAAGGTCCCCGGCGAAAACCTGAATGCACTGCACACGCTTATACACGAGGTGTCGCATGCGAGGCTCGATCACCTGTATAGAAAGGATCTCCCAAGGGGCATCGCAGAGGCGGAGGCCGAACTTTCGACTTACCTTGTCGGCGCACACTTCGGCTTCGATTTCAGGGAGGATTCCGCAGCGTACATAAGGGGATGGCTCGAACATGCCAGGGCCGATGGCAAAGGCCTAGGTAAGGAAAACATCGACCGGGTTATGAACAACGCGAGGTGGCTGATAAACGAGATATCTGCAAGGCTGTGAGGTTTTAGCAATTCCGGAATATATTATAACCTAGTCTTTTTAAGACTTTACACTGACATCCTCAAATTTTTGGATTAAATGAGGTCACTAATCTACTGATGCCGGATCACTGTCAAACAAGACTGCAACATGAGGTTCTTTTTCTAGTCTATCAATTATCAGGCTTAAATAAAATTTCATTTATTCTCTATTTTTATTAGCTTTTTGCTTTGTTGCCCTTAAGTGATTTCTAACATTCATTGTTAAAAATAAAATGGAAAATACTAAAAGTATGACACCTAATTCAATTTGATTATTGCCGTTAATTGCAATTTCTGGATAGTTTTCGGCCACTCCTACTAATATGTCAGCGATACTGCCAGGGAATATAATAACAAAGGCAAATTCAGAAAGCTCGGTAAATACTGATTTGATAGATTTTTTAATATTTTTCTCGTATATAGGCTTGTATGCATCTATAACAGCTAATTCGCGGTCATCATACCTAGATTTTCTCCACACTTCAACACCGATGATTCTCCGCATTTTCGAGATAAATCTTGAAGTCAAATAAAGAAAAAGCCCAAGCGCGAAGGCTACCACAGAAAAAAACGAACTATAATAAAGCAAAGGACTGAAGCCTACCCAAAAGGAGGAAGAAATTGAAGAATATATTGTAAATAGGCTTGATAAAAGAGCGGGAGCTAATTTCTTTAAGATAACGGTAAATATTTGAATCCTGTTGTTATGAGTGTCATATCCCAAAATAGAAGCAGCCGATTTGTTGATTGAATCTTCTGGATACAATTCTTCCATAGGTATTTATAAGCAACGCTTTTATTTTTATGTCCACACTATTTAAGATATAAGCCCAAGTTGAAGCGGTATAGAACGCTATAGAATGAGAGGAGAATAATTGATTTTCGGTAGGGTTCAAAAATTGATTCTCTTTAAATACCATTATCGTTCGATCTTAACGTCCTTAACTCTCCTTCAGAGAGGAGCTGAGTGTTCAACTCTATCATTAGGACTTGAACATCAATACGCGTACGTTTTCATTAACTCGAGTAAATAAAAATATCAAAACAAGGCGGAATGGACAAGTTTAAATTAGACCTGAACATCATATTCCATCATAGATCCGATACTCATAGAATTCGGTGAACCGAAGCACAGGAGGAAGATCGGAAAGACGATCATAGAGGAAGATCCGACGAGGCCCAACGTCGTGCAGATGAGGACGCGAATACTGCGCCCATCGGAATACGAAGCCCTTCGATCCGCAGCGTCGCCCAAATACCGCGTGGTCTTCGATGCTGCTCTATTGACGGGCATGCGTGTTGTTGAGCTTAGATTGTTTCTCAAGAATCCTGCATGGTTCGACGGTACCTTCATTCACCTGCCAAGGGTCGCAATCAAGAAAAGGAAGGCCACCATAAACCAGAGGTGGGTACACCTGTCCGCACGGGGGCGGGCGCTGATAGAAAACATACACCAGATACTGGGGACCTGGGAACTACCCTCCGAATCTGCGCTGCGCAGGTACCTGATTCGGTGTGCACGGCGGGCAGGGGTGGATCCTAGGGGATTGAACATGAAGATGTTCCGGAAGACCTGGGAGTCCTGGCTTATCGCATCCTATCCGGACAGGAAGGAGGAGGTATTCCTGAGCCAGGGGCACACCTCCCTGACGGCCCTCCAACACTATGTGAACTTACCGTTTACCGACGAGGATCGCATGAAAATGAAAGAATGGGTGGAGGGGTGGAGATGAGCATCGACGAGCGTACCATAGTCGCTGACGTGAAGAGTTATATCGATAGCCTCGACGGCTTCAGGGCCGAAGTGGAGGAGCACGCAGAGAAAATTAAAAGGATGGATCTTACCATATATTATGGAAGGAGGCTCATCTGCACTGCAGAATTTAAAAGGCCTACAACCATAGAAGGCAAGACACCGAGAAACTTCGATGTGGTCATGGACGCTTTCCTAAAGGCTAGCAACAAGAACCCGCCGCCTAGGTTCTTCGTCACATCGAACTTCAACGAGACAATATTGTGGGATAACAGCGATACGACGAAGCCGGTGATGGCCAGGGATGTATATACGATATACCTTGAGAGGAAGATAAACAACGATGAGGACTTTGAGGACGATGAAGTCAGGGAAGAGATAAAGAGGAAGATGCAGGGCCTTGTTTCTTACATAAAGGAGCTGTACGAAGGTACGAAGAAGGCCCATTACAAGCCGCTTGGCGAGAGCTTCATCCTTGGCCTTAACGCTCACCTTGAAAGCGCAGCATCCGTGATAAAGAGGCACGTCCCGGATAAGGTATTGCAGAAGTGGTGGAAGGACCAGGGATACGTACCGAAGGTCACCTTTGACGATTCGGATCGTGAGAAGATAGCGAAGTACAGCCTGTATGTGCTTGCGAACAAGGTCGTTTTCTATTATGTCCTGAGGCGTATGTTCCCGGCCATCCGGAAGATCGATGCCAATAAGGAGGGCATAGACGATCTAAAGGCGGAGCTGGGATTTATGCTTCAGCGCCGCGAAGAAGGTGTCAGGAGACTACGAAACCGTATTCGAGGAAAGCGAGGCTGACCTCATTCCGTTCCAGAACCAGGAGAACCTCGATTCAGTAAGGGCCCTCATAAGATTCCTGGAAGACTATGACTTTAGTGGCCTCACGCAGGATCTCCTCGGAAACATCTATGACAGGCTCATAAGCCCTGAGGAGAGGCATGCAAACGGCCAGTACTACACACCGATACCAGTGGTGGATCTGATCAACGCCCTCGCTATAAAGAGGAAGGATGCAAGGGTCATGGACCCGGCATGCGGTTCCGGGACCTTCCTGTCCAGGGCCTTCGATCTGAAGCTGAAACTGTACGGTAAGGACGACGAGGCCACAAGAGAAGCGATCATGGGGGACATTTTCGGGTGCGACATAGCAGCCTATCCAGCACACCTGGCAACTATCGCCCTGGCATCGAAGCTGCTGATGTACAACCCGTCCGTGTACCCGAATATACTGAGAAAGGACTTCCTGGATGTCAGGGCAACGAACGTAATACCGAAACTGCGGACGGAGTACGAAGGGAACGTGAAAAATCATACGATATCGCTTAATGGCGAAGAGAAGGTCGTATCGTTCAAGCCCATAGACGCCTTTGTCGGAAATTTACCGTACATAAGGCAGGAGGACATACCTAACAAGGATGAGGAGAGGAAGAAGGTAGCGGACTTCCTCAGCCAGAACGGCTATGCCGGTGCAGGCGAAGAATATCTTTACGCACCAGACAGGGGTGCCGATTTTCATGTCTATTTCTGGTACTACCTGCTTCCCTTTCTGAAAGAAGGTTCGATGGTCGGCTTCCTCACTTCCGATACGTGGATGAACGTTGAATACGGCGAGGGCTTCAAGAAGTTCCTGAACAGGTACTTCAAAATACGGTATATCATCGATTCCTCCGTAGAAAGGTGGTTCGAGGACGCTCTCGTAAATACGATCATAACTGTAATCGAGAGGACTGATAACAAGGAAGAGAGGGAAAACAATGAGATCAAATTCGTCAGGATAAACAGGCGGATATCGGAGATCATAAGGAATCTGGATGACGCTTTGCGCATAGCGGATGCGCTGGAAAAGGGAAAGGATGCGGACGGCGTAACGATAGTGAGAAAAGTCAGGCAGGGCGATATAGACTTCGACGATACGCTGAAAGGCAAACTTTTCCCCTATCTGAGAGGACCTGATGAGTTCTTCGAGATAGTGAACAATAGAAATATGGTGCCGATGGATAAGATAATAGATGTTAGATCCGGTATTAAAACTGGGGCAAATGAATTCTTCTACGTAACGGACGTTACTGATGAATACGGCGATGAAGATCTCAAGGAGCTCTTCGGCCTCCACAGGGGAGAGACAAAGAAGATAAGGGTCATAAAGGACGGCCTGGGCGCAGTCCATTTGATAGAAGCGGAATACCTGAGGCCGATACTGAAAAGCCCCAAGGAGTTCACACAACCAGGCAAACTTATATTCAATGATTCCACAAAGAAGTATGTAGTCCTCATAGAGGAAGAGGACAGGATGAAGATCAAGAAACATGCCCTCGAGTACATAGAGTACGGAGAAAGGAATCCCGCAGGAGAACCGTATTCGGAGAGGTCAACATGCAGGGCCAGAAAGCCCTGGTGGAAGCTCTCGCCGGTGGTTCAGCCGGATATTGCCATAACAGAGTATTTTTCCTCCAATTTTATATTTCCCAAGACTTCTTTTCTGTTGGATACCGCGCTTAATTTCGGAAAAATCCGAAACGAATATTTTGATGACCTTCTGAGCGTTTACTCGTTCCTAAACTCATCCCTGAGCTACCTATATGCGGATCTGTATGGAAGGAACTATGGGGGAGGCCCGGCAGGATTCGTGGTTTACGAGGTACAGAAACTTCCAGTACCGAGACCGGAGGCAATGAGACCATATTACCATGATTTGGAAGGCATAATGCACAGGATGGAGGAGAGGAAGATCGGGTCCGTTTTTGAAGAGATATGGGATATGAAGGGAGAATTCAGCCTTGATTCGGTAAAAAAGGACCGATTGGAACTTGATCGAACCATTCTGAAAGCTTTAGGTTTCGAAGACCCGGATAGATTCCTGAGATCTTATTATCCCAGTGTTGTCAGGATCGTAAAGGAAAGGCTGGAAAAGGCGAAGAGCGTTAAGACTTCTAATAGAAAGGAAAAGATCTCACTGTCTAAGGTTGCTGACGATATCATTGCGCGCATCAATGTCAAGAACTTCCCCCAGGACTATGTAAAAGATGTAGCGGACACATTGACCCTGAGGAAAGGGACGAAGATATCGCAGGGAAGGGATCTTGAAGGCAACTACGTGTCAATAGACGGAAAGAAGGAGTACTACGATACACCGGTCATGGCCAGGTACGTTTATTACTGCGCCCTGCGCGGCATGGATCGCATACAGGTGCCTGCGGATCTTGAGGCTGTGCTCAAGGAGTTCGAGGAGGATCTCGAATCCTGGAGGAAAAGCATTGAAACTGAGATAGAGAGCATAACGGACGACGAGAAATACAGGGCGAAACTGTTCGAGTTATGCGTAAAGAAGTTGAACTACCCCATGCTTGATAAACCCTCATGATGCGCAAGAGTTCAATTCAGGACTAGCTCTTGAATCAATAACAAAGCGAGCCATTACGGAATTATGCCATTAAGATCAGTATGCTTCACGATTCCCTAAAAGGGCATCCAGATGGATATCTTTACATATATGTAGGTCATAGGTAGGGCAGGCGATGGACACAAACAGAAAGGCTCCTCTTGAGATATGCGAAAAGATCCCGTTCTACCTATAAAATAATAAAAGGTGAGGGTAAAATGAAGGGCTATGAGACGGGGCTTGTTTTCATTGGAAACTTTTCCCCTGTCTTTTTAATTGCTTACATAGCATATTTGGGCTATACTGCAACATGGTGGCTTCTTCCTTTGGCATTCTCATTCATCTCTAATATCATTTGGATAAAGATCCTTAACGAGAAGATTGCCAGGGAAACCTTTCAAATTTTAGATGTGAGGGATATTGGCCTAGACGTGATTGCATACTTTCTTTCGTATTCGATCGCATTGCCAGCAATTTTGGTACTTCCTGCATCGAAGGGGCTAGCAATACTGGCAGTGATACTTTTAATCGTGTACGTAGTTTCAAATGGCAACAAGGTCATGCTCTTTAACCCATTCCTTTCTGCCTTTGGCTATCACGAGTATGAAGCAAAAACCAAGGCAGGCTCAACTATATACGTCATTTCGAAGGAACGCTTAGAAGAGAACAATTCGATAACCGTTTTGAAAATCAACCCATTTATTTACTATCATGAAAGGGTGCCAGACACCTCGGGAAAAGATGACTATTGACCCTTCATTTTAAAGTTCTGATACTCTTTAACGATGATTTTTTCTGATTTTCCGTCTGTCCTGAAGTGCGATCCGTATTTTCCTAGCAGTATTAGGTATATATCCCTTCCATTCAGGTTTTCACATATTAATCGCTCGTTTTCGTCGACGGCAAGCCTATTATCCGCAAAATATTCCTTGTTAAGCTCCTCTATGTAATTGGGCTCGATCTTAAAGCCACTCCTGTTGGCGGCAAAATAAAGGACATGGATAGCAGAAGGTGCCTTCCTCAGGTATTCATACAGCTTTTCCGGTTTATTCAGGATCTTGTTTATCGGATTATCCTGTGATTTTAGCCTTTCTATCATTTCTTTATTGGACATGCAGACGTGTGCGAAGTTAGCGGAATTGTATATGAAAACAGTGTCTTTTCCCCCTTGGTTTACGATTATGAAATCAGGCTCAGATATTGTAAGCACAATTATGTCTTCCTTGAATTTTTGCAATTTATTGCTCTTTGAGCCTACTAGGAGCGATTGTTTGAACTTTTTCCCTGTTGCGAGCTCTATAGTATGGATTCTCTTCACCATTTTTATTCCTTTAAATATTATGGCGTATCCGACTATGCTCTGCCTAACTTTCCTTGCCGACTCCCTGCTTCCGTCCGTAGCATAGTCTACTGCCTTCGAAAATTCAGGTATCAGCTTCTTCAGTTCAGCAGGAAAGTCTTCATCGTTCAAGATGCCTACGCTCCCGTCCGTGATCTGCTGTTCGAATCTATAATTGCGAATCACTTCGTCATTTCTATCCGCTACATCCTTTAATGTATTTTCCACCCTAGTGATCAGGTAGCTTTTTGCGCTATCATCTATGACAAGCTCCTTTGTGCTGTAAGAAACATGGGCTTGGCCGTTTTCATCTTGCTCCTTGTTCCGATAAATATAGCGGATTTTAAAATCAGCCGCCTCTGCCTTGTTAGCAATGTCTGCAATTTCCTGGATCTTTCTTTTATATTCCTCGCCATTCTCAGTCATTCTTCCCACCTTTGATGCGGACGCCAAGATATCCATCTATCCTTCTGATCGCCTGCGGCACCTCCTTCTCCTTTGCCGCATTACATCCCACTTATCTTCCTCTTTTCATTTCGTTGCTTTTAGTGATATAAATGCTCTCCATCACGCGGAATAGGCCCGGCGTTTCATCGCAAGAACTCGTTCTCTCTATATCCACGGTACCGTCGTAAAGGAAGGCTGGGGCCTTATATTCCTTTACAAGCTCATGCTGATCGTAGTTAATATGTATCGTGATTCCGGACAGTATCAATATATACCCTCTCTGGATGATAAACAGGGGCTTTGTGTCGCATGCCTCAATTACTGGTCTTTCACTGCCAATCCCACTCATCAAGATTATGTTGCCCGGTTCGAGCTTAAGGATCTCTATTCTTCCATCACCCTTTTTCCCGAGCTTATCCTTGATGTCCTGCTCTTCTCTTTTTTCATATGTTCTATTTTTTAAGAAGTCTATGAATCTCTTGACGCCATCAATAGTAGCAATGCCACCTCCAGCATAAGATAGGTATTTCAGAAATTCACTTATCAGATATGGGTCAAATGAGGTATATTTCCCTATATCCGAGAACTGGTTGTCATAATGTTCAAATAAATATCGAGCAAACTCGTCATTTATATCATTTGGTTTCATCATTCCAGCCTCGCCCCGCATTCCATGCAGAACTTCGCATTTTCAGGGTTCTCGTACCCGCACACGAGACACACCTTCGTCTTCCCTTTGTAATGGAGGATCATGTGCTGCACTTCCGGATAGGTCCAGGCCACTTCGACGTGCACGCAATCGAACGAATCGTCCTGTTCGCACCATAAACGGAAGTCTCCGAGGCCATTCCTCTTTATGTACACGTCGAATATCCTCGGCCTTCCCCCATTCCTGGGGATCTCCTCTATGCTCACATGGTCGTCGTATACGTTGACGTGATAGAGGAGCCGGAGCTCTTTTACTCTGTCTGCGGCCTCTTCCGTTACCTCTATCCTTGGCGGGTTCCCTAAGCCCTCTTGATCTTCCATCTTTGATTCTGCTATCTCCTGCGCCTTCTTGAGCTGTTGTGCAATTGCCTTACCCTTCTCTGTCAGCGAAATATAATATGTGTTTCTGCCAACAAATTCCTTTTTGACTGAAATAAGATCCTCGTTCTTCAGCTCATTGATTAATTTATCTATTAGAGTATTGGAATGGGTAACGGCCGTCAGATCGGTCTTGTGAACTGTCCCATGGTCCAATAAGAAAATCAGAATGCCGGGTACATATTTCTGGGAAAGAACCGGGACTTTGCTATCTACCATAATCACTATTGTAAGTTAAGATTATATATTACTTAATTGATTATCCCAACTTTCAATATAGTAAATAGAAATATTTATATTATCATTTGAACTTACACTATTGAAAGTTGGTAAAAATGATGACCATACAAAAGGTTTATTTGGACCCAAAAGGGGGAGGTCGGATCTATATTCCAGAAGAAATAATGGATAAGCTTGGATGGCAACATCATGAGCGGTTAGTTTTTCTACAGGAAAAGGACCAGCTTCGCATATTGCCGGAAGAACGCTAGCTTGAGGAGGCGAAGGCATGATCGAAATAGGCAGAGGCATCGAGGAAAGATCAGGTTCATACTTTCAACATCGAAGTACCCGAAGACAGTGCGTGACATCAGGTACAGGCTCAACAGGATCATGGGTTTGCCTCCCAGGGAAGAAGCGGTCAGCGGCCGCGTCCTGTCGGAATGGCTCCGTTCGCAGGAAGACATCGTAATAATCGAAAGGAACTCTAACGGGCTCGCAAGGTAAGCAACGAAGGCGCTCGCGGAAAAGATATTCGCTTCGCAGAACCAGAAGGCTTTCTTCGATTCCAACGGAATGCTCATCATTCCGGAAGGGGCAAGGCGGGAATTCGATTCGGTAAGGAGGAGGAAGGTGCATACTGGCGTCTTCGTGACCTGCCCCAGGTGCGGTTATACCTGGGAGAGGACGGTTCTTTTCTCGCGGTATGCAAGGTGCCCTGAATGCAGGAAGCACATCACGGTGGACCCGGTCATGGAGGTGAGGGCATGACAAAAAGGTGGGCTCCGGCGTTTGCTCCGTCGAGGGAAGACTTCGATCAATGGAAAAATGGGAAGATGAAGACGCTGACAGTGCATATCGATGCTTGGGGCAAGGCATACTGCGATCCTTCGATGTCCCTGTCCGCGTACCGCTTCATAGGCGAGCCCTTGCGCCCGGACGTCATTGTATGCTCGGCATGCAGGGAAAAGCTCGCAATTACGCTGAATACAGATAAGGTGGAGGTGAAAGAATGAGCGAGATGGACGACTTCGAGAGATGGCTCATCGACGACCAGAGATTTTCCCCTTCCACCGTGAAGGCAACCCTCCGCAAGCTGGAATACGTCGCCAATAATGCCGGACTCTCCGAAGATGCCATCAAATCCTTCGTCCGATCCGTATGGCAGAACAAGGGGAATAAAACGGCGAACGAGTACATCAAGGTCATCAACAGGTGGCTGAAGTTCCGCGGCCTTCGTCAGATGAAGTACTTCCGAGAGTACGGAACGGAGTTCAGGATCCGCATCTGCTCTCCGGACGAGAAGAGGCGCTTGCTCGATGCTGCTTCACGATCCGGCCCTAGGGAAAAGGCCATGTTCTACCTCCTCTTCGGCACAGGCATCCGGCTGGGCGAGGCCTGTTCGCTGAAGGTCCAGGACATCCATGAGGACACGATCACGGTCACGGGCAAGGGCCGGAAGACCAGGGAAGTTTACCTACCGCCGGAAGCAAGGGAAGCACTCCTGGACTATATCGAGAAGGCCAGGGCCCAGCCGTCCGACCGTGGGGACCTGAACTACGTCTTCACGACCAAGGCGGGGCGCCGGATGTCGTACGACTATTTCCGGAAGATCTGCTCGGACGTGGCCAGGGCAGCGGGCGTGAAGTTCCACCCGCACATGGCCAGGCACACATACGCTACGGAACTCATTCGCGCTGGGATATCCGTCGTTTATGTGTCCCAGCTCCTCGGCCATGAGGATCTTGAATCAACCTCTATATACCTTCATCCCAGTCAATACGACGCCATAGAGCAGGCCAGATCCGTGGATCTGTTCAGGGTTCAAAAAGACCAGGGTCTGCACGGTATGGACCGGAGGGGATTTGAACCCCTGGCCTCTTCCATGCCAAGGAAGCGATCTACCTCTGATCTACCGGCCCTGTAGACCTGATTTCATTCGCACCTATAAATCTTCCCACCTTTCGGCAACCCTGCAGCAACCAGCGTGGGAAAACTTTAATCCTGGCGCCCGCTGGACTCAGGGCAGATGGAGCTCCAGGAGAGCGGACTTCTCACCACTTACACAGTTTACGACAACTACAGGGTCGACATAGTGAGGGAAGGCAACGGCATATTCTATGTCCTGAACGGCCCGGAATACAGCGCTGAGGAGAGGAGGTGCATATCGGAAGTCAGGAAGCGTTACACGGCCTTCCTGCGCTCCTCAAGCGGCATGGAGGACGGGAGGAAGGTAATAGATGACCTGATAATGGGAGTTGCAGCGAATGGGCGCATCAGGCCGCAGCTGGTGAGGCAGAGGCTCCTTATGGAGTTTTTCGAGTACGGCGACATAACGCCTATCTTCCATGACCCTAATGTTGAGGACATCTCCTGCAATGGTCCAGGGAGGCACGTGTACGTTTACCACAGCTCCTATGGTTCCCTGAAGACGAACTTGGTACTCTCCCAGGAACAGGTAGACTCGCTTGTAATCAGGTTCGCCACCCTCTCCGGCTCAGATGTCTCCATGAGGAGGCCCATCCTCGACGGTGTGACACATGGCGGTCACAGGGTGCAGGCCATATACGGGAGGGAGATCTCACCGCTGGGCTCCTGCTTCACTGTTCGTGTTTTCAGGGAGAGGCCACTCACCCCTGTAGACCTGATGCAGAGAGGTACTGTGAGCGAGGACATCCTGGTATACCTCTGGTACATGGTGCAGATGGGCAGGTCGGCCGTGATAGCAGGTCCACCCGCTTCCGGAAAGACAACGCTCCTCAACTCCATCCTCATGTTCGTGCCGGAGAACACCAAGGTCTTCTCCATCGAGGAATCCAGAGAGATAAGGATAGAGCACCCGGACTGGGTGCCTTCGGTCGTCAGGCGCACCGGCCTCGTGTCTGATGCAGGCGTGAGACAGTACGAGCTCTTCGACCTGGTGAAGATAGCCATGAGGCAGAGGCCCACCTACATAGTGCTGGGGGAGATAAGGGGCCGGGAGAGCTATGCAATATTCCAGGCCATGAGTACCGGCCACACCTCTTACACAACTATACACGCGGAGAGCATGGAGAACCTTGTCCACAGGCTCGAGGGTGAGCCGCACAGGATACCCAGGGCGATGATGCTCTCCATGGACACCGTGGTCTTCGTTAACTTCTCCGGGAACAGGAGGGTAGTGACCTCAATATATGAGACCGTGGACATAGACCCATCAGATTCTTCGCTGATAGTTAACAGGGTCTTCTCGCTCGACAAGCAAAGCGGTAGACACGTCTTTCACGGGAGGAGCGTGCTCTACAGGGTTGTGGAGGAGAAACTGGGCAGGGAAAGGTTTGCGGGCGACATGGAGAGGAAGAGGCAGGTGTTAAGGGAAGCCTTCTCTTCAGGCGTCAGCGACTACAGGCGCTTCATGGAGATGGTCAGGAATGCCAGCACCAGCTGAGAGGTTGCAGCCTGCGTCCAGCGTCCTCAAGCCCTTCCTGTCCAGGCTCGTAAACATGGATGCCTACCAGAGGAAGCTGGACAGCGCGAGGATCAGGATGAGCGCCACGGACTACCTGTCCCTGGCGTTCATCGCGGTCTCATCGGTCACCGCAGTGGCCTTCGCCTTGGCGTTCCTCATATCGTCGAGGGTGCCAAGGCTGTCGTTCCTTTCGTATTCCATAGCATTCCTGGCGTTCGCTGTGACTCTCGCCCTCATCTCCGAGTATCCGGAGAGCGCCAGGAGGTCTTACGGTAGGGCCCTTGACGCCGAGCTCGTCTATGCCTCGAGCTATGCGCAGGCACTTTCGATAGCAGGCACGCCCATCATGGGCATAGTGGAGAGGCTTGCCTCCGAGGAGACGGTCAGGCACGTGGCCAGGGAGTGCTCCCTCATCCTCTCCATGGCGAGGCTGGGGGGCAGGGACATAGTGTCTGCCATAAGGGCAGTGGCCAGGGATACGCCCGGCAAAAGGTTCGGGGACTTCCTCCAGGGCATAGTGAACACGGTGGTCTCTGGAGGCTCACTGGGCGATTACTTCAACTACAGGGCCAGGGAGTACCAGGAGGAGCTGGGCACAAGGAACAGGGTCAATATCGAATCTCTCGGTGTCCTCACCGAGAGCTACATAACCGTGGGCATAGCGTTCCCGATAATACTGCTCATAATGGTCGGGATAGTCGCCGCACTATCGCCGTCGCCAAGCCCTCTGCTCATAAGGGGCCTCTACGCCACATCCGCCATAATAATACCTGCGGTCAGTGCAGTCTTCGCCTACCTGATATACCAGACGTCCAGGGAGGTGTCCTCTTGAGCACTGGCATGCCTGTGCCATATGTGTCCTCAATTATTATCTCCACGGCTCTGGTGGCATACGGCTACACGATGATGGTGCGCAACAGGAGGAGAAGGGAGGCAGAGCGTATGTTGCCTGACTTCCTGAGGGACCTCTCCGACTACCTGTCATTCGGGTTGCCGATGGCAGATGCCCTGAGAAACCTGTCGGAGAGCAACTACGGGCCACTAAGCGGGAACCTCGCCACTGTGAACCGCTTGGTAGCAGGTGGCACGCCAGTGTCCAGGGCCATCCTCTCACTCTCCAGGGGCCTGGGGTCCGTGCAGGTCGAGAGGGTATCGTCCCTGATCTCCGTTGCGGCCGATGCGGGTGGCAGCTCCCCGCAGGTCATAAGGTCTGTGGCAGATTTCGCGCAGAGGCTACAGGCGGTGGCGAACAACCGCTCTGCGGAGATGAAGAACTACCTCCTGATAATGGCAGTTGCAACAGCGGTGTTCATCTTCGTGATCGTGATCATGGAGGTGCGTTTCCTGGACGCCATAAGCGCGTTCTCCCTGTCCAGCGGTACGCTCCTCCATGGCTTCGGGTACCATGCCATATCATCTGCCTTCAACCTGGGCCTCCTCGTCAGCTCAGCATTTTCAGGCTTCATATCTGGCCTCATAGTGGAGGACAGGCCGGGCGCCGCACTCTTCTACTCCGGCCTCTTCCTCCTCGCCTCCTCCCTTGTGCTCCTGGCGGTGGTGCTCGCATGACATGCACTCTGGACAGGGAAGGAAACCGGTACATAATGAGGTGCGCAAGGAAGCGTTACAGCGAGGAAGTGAGGCGCAGGGCTGAGGAGGTCATCTCTTCGCTGGACATAACGGCGTCCAACGATACCAAGATCCTGGAAGCCGCCAGGAAGGTCGCAGCCGGTATGGAGAAAGAAATCCTCGAATACATAAGAGACAACGTCCTGGGCCTGGGACCACTGGCACCCCTAATGTCTGTGCCGGAGGTGGAGGACATCTCCGTGGTCTCCTTCAGGGAGCCTGTATTCGTTTACCACAGGGACCTCGGTTACATACCCACGGACATTACCTTCCAGTCCGAGGTGGAGCTGGCGGAGTTCATCAAGAGCATAGTGGAGCGCTCGGGTAAGCAGATATCCATATCTGACCCTGTTGTCGATGTATCTCTCCCCGACGGCTCCAGGCTCCAGGCAACCCTGGGAACATCAGTGACCTCTGAGGGGCCGAGCCTGGCCATAAGGAAGTTCAGGAAGGACCCTGTGACCCCACTGGACATAATAAGGCAGGAAGGGGCCAGCAGCGACCTCATGGCCTACCTCTGGCTCCTCGTCTCAAGGGGTGCGAACATCCTGGTCTGCGGTGGGACTGGCACCGGCAAGACCACGTTCCTGAACGCCCTCATGTCGTTCATACCGGAGAACCTTAGGGTCATCACGATAGAGGAGACCAGGGAGATCGAGTACCCGGGGGAGAACGTGCTCCCCCTCGTTACAAGGCAGGGCATAGGCAGGGACACAGAGGTGGACGCATACAGTCTCCTCTCCATAGCGCTGAGGCACAGGCCCAACTACATAGTCCTGGGCGAGGTGAGAGGGGAGGAGGCGTTCTCGCTCTTCCAGGCCATGTCGGCCGGGCGTTATGTAATGGCCACATTCCATGCGGGCTCCATCAGCACAGTGGTGCACAGGCTTGAGGCCAGGCCTCTCTCGATACCCAGGAACATGCTCACAGCGCTGCACTGCATCGTCCTCCTCTCCTCGGAGCTGGGCCATGGGGGCACCAGGAGGTTCGTCTCATCCGTTTACGAGGTCATGGGCCTGGACAGGGACACAGGCGAGCTCCTGGTCAACAGGGCTTTCTCCAGGGAAAATGGCACTTATTCCTTCTCAAGGGCATCATACGCGCTCCGCAGGCTTGCGGATGCCACCGGTACCACTGAACCTGAACTCATGGCGGATATGAAGAGGAGGAGCCAGTTCCTCTCATCCCTGCAGGCGGGGAACATGAGGGAGTTCATGGCCAAGGTCTCCTCATTCCTCTGACTTGTCCCCCGGCTTTGCCTCTGCCATGCCGAAGAGCCTGTGCGAGATCACCGGCACGTATACTGTCTGTACGACTATGGATATGAGGACAACGAAAGCAGTCATGACCGAGATCAGGGGCCCCCACTTCAGCAGGAGCGGGTTGGCGTCAACAAGGCCTATTGCGTAGGGCAGGGTGGAGAGGACAACGGAGACGACGCCCCTGGGGCCCACCAGTGACATGAAGGTGACCACCTTCCTGTCTATCCTCCTTGGCATCCACTTGGCCCTGGTGGGGAGCGTTGAGACATAGACTGATATGGGCCTCACCACGAGCATCACGGCCAGCGAGATCGCTATGCCGTAGGGGATGTAGGCCCTGAGGTCCGCCCTGGTTACCACGCTGCCCAGGAGTATGAATATCACCGCCTGCGCCAGGAAGGAGAGGTTCTCCTGGAAGTTCGACTCCCTGTTCCAGAATATGCTCTTGTCAGAGAAGTTGCCAACTATGGCCCCCGTAGCTATTATCGCAGGGAACGGTGTTATTCCGGATGCCTCCAGCACGGTAAATTCCAGCAGGACCGTCCCGAGGAGGAGCGCAACCAGGAGGTTCTCGAAGTTGAGCAGCCTGTTAAGGTAGAGCACAGAGAAGCCGACAACGATGCCTATTATGGAGGGCACGGTTATCTGTATGAGCAGGTAGATCACGGAGGCCAGCGGTATGCCCACCCTGGAGGATATGCTGGTGAAGAAGGAGACGTAGCTGGATGTGGGTGCCACCATGGCGACCGCTATGGTGAAGAGTATTATGCTCAGCGGGTCGTTGAATATGCTCTCCCCAACCAGGGTGCCGGAGACGTCCTCCTTTATCCTTATCCTCTTGAAAAGGGGGATCAGTGTGGCAGGGTCTGTGGGCGATATTATGGCACCGAACATGAAGCCTATGGAGAAAGGTGCCCTGAACATGAGGGAGAATATTGCCCCGCCGACGAGTGCCGTGACCACCAGGCCGAGCGTATCGAGGGACACTATGTTCCAGAAGTGCCTCCTTATGACCCTGAAGTTTATGTTGTGGCTCTCGTAGTATAGGATTATGACAATGCCCAGTATGCCTATTCCCACGGAGCCGAACTCGGTCATGAAGTATATGGCGAAGCTGTGGTGTATTATGCCCAGGAACGGGCCGAAGATTAGGCCCATTAATATCAGTATGGGTATGTCGGCAACCGCTATCTTCCTGGATATCGGTATAGAGAAGGCGGCCAGGATAAGCACGAGGCTTATCTGGTAGTACTGGCTGGCGAAGGAAGATAGCATTGCCCTTACCAATCACAGCCTCATTATATTTAATTTGCACAGTGCTTTCGTCCCATTTCCTTCACTGCAGCGACCTCGGCATCTCCCTCTTGTGCTTGGTCTCCTCGTACATCGCCCTTATCCTCCTGTGCTCCTCTGTCAGCGTCCCGATCCTCAGGTCAAAGAGGTCTTCCAGTATCCTGTCCAGCCTGTCGTAGGTTATGCCCAGTTCGTCCTCATCCGTCTGGCCCTCCCACAGGCCCGCTGTGGGCTTCTTCTCTATTATCCTCCTGGGCACCCCGAGGTACGAGGCCATCTCCCTCACCTGGTGCTTGTAGAGGTGCATTATCGGCTCAATATCGCACGCGCCATCCCCGTACTTTGTGTAATAGCCAGTCAGGTACTCCGTCCTGTTCGTTGTGCCGACTACAATGCCGCCGTCGGTGTTCGCATAGTAATAGAGGACAACCATCCTGACCCTGGACTTTATGTTCCCTATCGCCCTCCTGTCTGTTGCCCCGAGGGTGTCCACGAACGCTGAGACCATGGGCTCTATGGAGACCTTCCTGTATGTGCCCTTCTGCGAGTTCGCCAGTTCCATTACGTCTTCCTCATCACTGGCGGGCGTCCTGGCGTCGGGGAGGAAGAGGCCAATGACCCTCTCCGGCCCCAGGGCCCTGATGCAGAGCGAATACACAACGGAACTGTCTATGCCGCCGCTCAGGCCCACGATTGCCTTCCTGCTGCCAGCACTCTTCCTGATGAAGTCAACGATCCTCTGTGCCTCCTGGGAGGGCTCAGGCATAAGGCGTCAGTGAATACTGGTATAGAAAACTTCACAGCTGCCCCGTGGACAGGTAGACGGCGTTCCATATGAGCATGGCGGTAGTGACCTGGCCCACCCCACCGGGCACTGGCGTGATGGCGGCCACGTGCCCGTTCAGCGAACTGTAGTCCGCGTCCCCCACGAGCTTCCCGCCCACAACAGAGGTGCCCACATCGATGACCGTGGACCCCTCCCTGACGTCGTCCCTGGTGAGGAAACCCGGCCTGCCCACTGCAACGACCACGACGTCCGCAGATGCGGTGAACCGCCTCAGCTCCCTGGTCCTGCTGTGGCACACCGTCACTGTATGGTCCCTTGCGGTCAGCATCAGGGCCAGTGGCTTGCCGACCACCGTTGACCTGTTGACAATGCATATGTCCGCAGGGCCCTTGAGGTGCGCGTCGAGGAACCTGCACACCGCAGATGCGGTTGCCGGCCCTGGCCCCCTCCCGTTGTAGAAGAGCGTGCCAAGGCTCGCGGGGTTCATGAAGTCCGCGTCCTTCTCCACAGGTATCAGCGATCCTGCCTCCATGCTGGTTATGCCGTGGGGGAGTGGGGTCTGCACTATGACCGCAGTGTTCGAGCTGTCAGAGGCGGCCCTTTCTATTATGCCAAGGGCCTCATCCCTTCCCTGCACGTTGCGCTTCACGTATTCCGTCTCCAGGCCAATGCCCCTGGCCTTGCTCACAAGGCTCCTTGAGTACCTCTCTGCCTCTGGCGAACCGGTCACATCGATTATGCAGAGCCTTGCCCTGTGCCTGGAGTTTGCCAGCATGGCCCTTGCCTCTGCCAGCACCTGTGCTGACAGGGCCGAACCAAGGAGAAGCTCGGTGTGCAACCTCACCACTTTATCACGGACTTGATCTCCTCGGCGGGCTTTCTGCTGAATATATCGGTCTCCTCGGGGGAGTATACGCCGGTTATCATGGAAGCGAAGGCCTTGCCGTAGACGTAGCGCCACTTCCTGATGTACTCAAGGGCCTGGTAATAGTGCACCTGTGCTGCGTCCACAGAGCCCGCTATGGTGATGTTCCTCTCCACTATGTAGTCTATGTCACTCCCGTCCAGAGGTGCACCAGGCGCCTTCCCGTTGGTGCCGAATAGGATCAGGACGCCGTTGTAGTTCATCTTCCTCATGAAGCGGAATATGGTCTCCGGGTGCCCGCTTGTGTCTATCAGGAGGTCTATGCCCCCCTGAGTGACCTGGTCGAAGTCCTTCGAGTAGTCGTGGAACTCTATGCCTGCAGCGTCGGCTAGGGAGAGCTTCCTCTCGTCTATCGGGTGCCTGTTCAGGATCACGGTCTCGAAGCCATACTCCCTGCACATGAGGGCGTACAGGAATGCCTCGGAGCCTGTCCCTATGACGAAGGCCCTCTTGTCAGTGAGAGTGGAGTGCCTGTTGTGGAATATGGCCCTCTTAGAGACGACACTGAAGACCTCAAAGGCCTTCATCACGTTCTTCGTAGGCTCAGTAAGGACTGCCACGTCCAGTATGGATGGGTCCTTAACCTTAACGAGGTAGTCGGAGTGGTCGTAGAAGTACTCACGCATGAAGCCGTGCATGCCCGTTATGCCGGCCTCGTGTTTGTTGCCGTCGGAGCAGTTGTCCTGCCTCCCGGCCAGGCAGTTCACGCAGTCCCCGGGCCTTCTCACCACCGGCACCACATAGTCCCCTGGCCTGATGTGGTACGGGTTCTCTCCTATATCGATCACCTTGCACACGCTCTCATGGCCCAGCACAAGGCTGGAGTAGCCCTGCGGGTTGTAGGCGAACTGAAGCGAGCCAGACACAATGCCCCTATCGGTACCGCATATGCCAGTGTAAACTGGCTCCAGCTTGGCGTTCGCACCTTCCTCATCCCTTATGTCGATCTTCCCGTACCTCACGCCACCCTTCGGAGCGTCTGTGAGGATCGCGTTTACCTGCGCCATGGCCTCACCATCGCTCCGCAGGATAAAAAGGGTCGCAGTCAGAGCTGGTGTCCCAGCCTCTCCCTCTTGGTTGTCAGGTAGAACTCATCGTAGGGCGTGGGCGTGCTCTTCACAGGTATCCTGCCCGTGACCCTTATGCCGTGTTCGAGGAGGAAGTCCATCTTGGCCGGGTTGTTCGTCATGACCTTCACAGACTTTACGTTGAAGTACTTGAGGACCTCCACCGCGAAGGTGTAGTCCCTCTTGTCCACGGGCAGGCCAAGCATGAGGTTCGCCTCCACCGTATCGTAGCCCTGGTCCTGGAGGCTGTAGGCCCTTATCTTGTTCAGGAGGCCGATCCCCCTGCCCTCCTGCCTGAGGTATATGAGCATCCCGTACTCCTGCTTGCCAAGGTAAACGAGAGACCTTATGAGCTGGTCGCGGCAGTCACACCTCCTTGAGCCGAAGACGTCGCCAGTGAGGCACTCCGAGTGTATCCTCAGGGGCACGTCCTCCTTCCCCGTGACGTCCCCCTTCACCAGGACTGCATGGTCCTGGTGTTCATCGTTCTCGAAGGTGTATATGTCGAACATGCCTGCCATGGTTGGCAGCTTTGCCTTTGCGTAGAGCTTGATCATCCGATCCCCCTTGTTATTTACTTTTTGTATAGAAATGATTCCATTCCAGCGATCATGTAAAGAGAAATTTGACAAAATGGAAGCCTGCGGGTCATGGGATCTCCACGGCGGCAAACGGACCGGAGCCATCCTTGAAGATGTAGGCCGTGCCTTCGCCCCTGATCTCCCTCTCGATCCTCATCTTCTCGCTGTAGTTCTCCCCGGGGCTGGAGCTGAAGCGCACGAAGACCCTGCCGATGTTGTTCTCCCTCAGCCTCTCCACCATGTCGGAGCTGCCGGATATCCTCATGTAGGCCTTCCCTGGAAATCCACTGTATTCGGTGTCGGAGGTCAGGACGAGCCTCCTGGGGCCACTCTCAAGCACTCGCATGTCACTAATGCCAGGCACTGTGTGGAGGAGCCTGGCGTGAACAACAGCAGGGTCAGGGACGTAGACATACCTCCCTGCTTCCCTGATGGCTTCCAGCCCCACCTCTCCGGGATCACCCCTGATCACCCTTCCCTGCGGCAGCATCACTGCACTGCTCCCTGACAGGGCAAGGCTACCGGTGTAGAGGGTAAGGCGGTTCAGCTCCCCGTCCACAGATATGTACTCCTTCTCCCCATCTACGGGTATGTTATCCCACCTCATCTGCGGCGGCAGGTCAAAGGCATAGTCCCTCTGCCCGAAGAAGTCCATGAGGGCAAGGGGTGAGGGGAGGAGTGTGCCCATTGTCCTCACACCCTCCTCCCTTGGCCTCAGGGGGTCAGAGAACACCACGTCTGCCTCGATCCTCCCGGGGTCGAGGGAAGCGTAGTCGGAATGGACAACATCCACCTTCGCCCTGTAGGCCAGGGAGTTGAGGAGTGCCAGCGTGTACCTGAGAGGGTCTTTTTCGACCGCAGTGACCCTGCAGTGGCCCAGTGAGAAGAATATGGCCTGCATCCCTGCGCCACAGCCTATGTCCGCTATGCTCTTCCCCTGCAGCCTCCTGCCCCTGTACATGCCGGGCAGTTCCGGGGTGGAGAAAGAAGATGAGTACTCATCCAGGTAGACCCTGTCCCACCTCGTGAACCTCTTCCTTGCCGAGATCCTTCCACGGGCCAGCTGGAAGAGCAGGCCGAAGTGCCTGTGCTTTACCTGCCTCTCTATCTGCTCCCTCTGGTGGCCCTCGTCGATCATGCGCACTATATCATTTATCAGCGCATCCGTGCTCTCCCTCTTGCCATCATCGTTCACCAGTGACATGAGGAACCTGAGCTCGGCCTGGGTTGATGCCGTTCGCATTTCGCCCTGGTAATGCGTGTGAAAATATTATTATTGAGAGCACGCTGGTACTCCGGGCAATGGACACACGGAGGGACGACAGGGCAGTATCGGAGATAATAGGCACGATACTGGTCATAGCAATCGCTGTGAGCGTTGCAACCTCCGTCCTCGCCTGGTACCTGCCAACACAGGCAGCATCGAACGACTACAGGTACCAGGGTGCCCTCGTCCAGTCGTTCCTCTCAATGGACAGCGGCGTGGCTGGGGGTCTGGTGGAAGGCGAGCAGCTATCGTTCCCTGTGGCGCAGGGGATAGCTGGAATACCTCCATTCTCCGGCCCGGAACCGACCAGCATCTCCATCCTTAACAGTTCCCCGGTGGAGAGCGTCTCCCTGTCCATACTGGTCGACTTCACCTACCTCTCGAACTCCACCTCCTCGCACGCCTACCTTAACCTCTCGATAGCTGGGAGCGGGTCTCTGGCCTCAGGGTATTACACGGACGGGGCCCAGCCACTCTTCGTGTACCTGGAGGATACCTCCGTCGTCCTAGATTACATTGGCGGGTCAGTCTATTGCAGGGGTGTCTCTCCCGTATCGGCCTCTTCTTCCAACCTCTCCGTCTCGATGATATCCTATGTGGGCCGGGACACAGCATACTCCTCGGACACGGAGAGCGATGTCGTCATGACCGTGGAGAACACCACGCAGTTATCGCTTGAGAGTGGCTCCATAACCACCATTGACGGGACCGCTGTAGAGATAGGGAGGATCGATATGCTGTCGCTCAACTACACGATCACATCGCCAGCGGCTTCAGCTCTCAACAGCATGATGCAGCAGTACTTCAACAGCACAGCCTTTCAGGACTCCTCTGCTTCATGGCACCTGGGTGCCCTTGCAACAGTCACACTCTCCGGTGATACCATACACATTGAGGGAATTTCCGGCTCACTCCTAAAAGGCCTCCAGTTCAGGGCCTCAACCCTGTATGTTGTCTCCCTATGATCCATGCTGGTGCCAGTGAGCCCTCCATGCTGCTGTGCAGCCTTCCACAGGTGATACTCATGGCGGATGCTCTCCTGCCGGGTGAAGGCTGTACAGGGCACCGGGACATCCTGCTGTATGCGAAATAATATCCCTGTGCACAAATAATTAATAATGGAATGCATGCGATGCCATGGACTGGAGACAGAAGGCCGCAGGCCTCCTGATAGGCATATTCGTGGGGCAGTTCCTCCTCTTCATGATCGTTGCAGAGGCGCTCTACCCAGGTTACAGCGTGTCACATAACTACATAAGCGACCTGGGGGTGGGCAGGACAGCACCGGTTTTCAACACGTCGATCATACTGCTCGGCCTGGCACTCATAGCCGCGTCTGTCCTGATGGACAGCCAGCCCCTCCCGTTCAGGGTCCTGATAGCCCTCTCCGGCATTGGCGCCGCCGGCGTGGGCATATTCCCAGAGACCACGGGCATACCGCACACCATATTTTCCCTGATAGTTTTCCTGTTCGCCTCCCTGGCACCCCTTGCGCTCCTGCGTGCCGGGAGGAGGCCGGCGGTCTTCCTTTGGACCGCCTTCGGCCTTGTTGGCTTGATAGCCCTCGTGCTTTACGTGACCGGCCACTTCCTGGGCCTGGGCCATGGTGGGATGGAGAGGCTAATAGTGTACCCTAACATGGTCTGGGCCCTCTCGTTCTCGGGCCAGGTAGTGAATGATAAATAGTGAATGCTATATAAAATACATCAATGCTTAAATATTGGACATCAATGTACAGGAAGTATGATCACATCACAGACACAGGACATCATCCCCGAGAAGTGGTACAACATAGTCCCGGACCTTCCAGAGCCACTTGCGCCCCCAATTGACAACAGCAGCGACAGGTCTTCCATTGAGCTGCTCAACAGCCTCCTGCCCAGGGAGGTGCTGAGGCAGGAGTTCACATTTAACAGGTACGAGAGGATACCTGACGAGGTAAGGGAGATATACGCGCAGATAGGCAGGCCCACGCCCCTCTTCAGGGCCCGGCGGCTGGAGGACTTCCTGGGCTACAGGGGCAAGATATTCGTGAAGTTTGAGGGTGCCACTGCAACAGGCTCGCACAAGATAAACACTGCGGTGGCACAGGCCTACTACGCCGGTAAAGAGGGCATAGAGGAGGTCGTCACAGAGACCGGTGCGGGCCAGTGGGGCACAGCCACTGCCCTGGCTGCAACCATGAACGGAATAAGGAGCACGGTCTTCATGGTGAAGGTGAGCTACGAGCAGAAGCCGCTCAGGAAAAAGATCATGTCCCTGTACGGTGCCAGGGTGTATGCCAGCCCGTCCACCGAGACACCTTTCGGAAGGTCGGTCCTGGAGAAGGAGCCAGGGCACCCAGGCTCGCTGGGGATAGCCATAAGCGAGGCCACTGAGTACGCCCTGGAGCACGGCATAAGGTACCTGGTCGGCAGTGTCATGAACGCTGTCCTCACCCACCAGAGCGTCATAGGGCTGGAGACGCAGAAGCAGCTCGAGCTGATGGGCGAGGAGGCCAACGTCCTCATAGGCTGTGTGGGCGGTGGCAGCAACTTCGGGGGCTTCACATATCCCTTCATAGGTCAGGGCAAGGAGGTGGAGGCGATTGCGTCCACGGCGGAGGAGGTGCCCAAGCTCTCCAGGGGAGAGTTCAGGTACGACAGGATGGACACGGCTGGCGTCCTGCCGTCGGTGAAGATGTACTCCCTTGGCGCTGATTTTGTCCCCAAGAAGATATACGCGGGGGGCCTCCGCTACCACGGTGCCTCACCGTCCCTCTCAGTGCTTGTTAAGAACGGGATCGTGAGGCCAGAGGAGGTCGGCGAGGCAGAGGTCATCGAGGCGCTGCAGGTCTTCGCGAGGACGCAGGGCATAGTGGCTGCGCCGGAGTCCGGGCACGCCATAGCGTCGCTCATACGGTACTGCAGGGCCCACAGGGAGGAGAGAAAGAACATTGTGGTGAATGTGAGCGGCCACGGCCTCCTGGACCTCTCCATATTCGACAGGGTGGGAATATGAGGAAACTGATCCTCTACCTCACCTTCAACTACCCATCGCCAGACACCTTCACAAGGTTCCTGGATGAGGTCTCCAGGCTCCCGGTGGACTACGTGGAGCTCGGCCTGCCTACCCAGAACCCTGTCTATGATGGCCCAGCGATCAGGCAGACACACAGCGGCACCAGGAGGCCCAGTGCGGAGGAGATGTCACGGGCTGTGAAGAAGCTCCACGGTGCTGGCATAAGGACATACTTCCTGCAGTACTTCCGGGACATAGAGGGGCAGAGGGACACATTCCTCACCACTGTAAACGCCTCGGGTGCTGACGGCATACTGCTCCCTGACCTGCTTATCGATTTCTTTCAGGGGGCCGAGGGGCACATACACGCTGTGCACAGCCACGGCCTTGACTTCGTGCCCTTCTTCAACCCGGCGATGCCTGACAGGACGATCTCGAGGTTCTCTTCCATAACGCGCTCGTGGGCCTACTGCGGCCTGATACCATCGACCGGGATAAACGTGCCCTATGACCAGGGGGCTGTGGTGGAGAGGATGCTGTCGCTCCTCAGGGGCAGGGAGGTCAACTTCGGCTTCGGGCTCAGGAGCCTGGAAGACGTGAGGAAGCTCGTTTCAGGGAGGGATGTTGGGGTGGCTATAGGCACAGCCCTCATCCCATACGTGAGGGAGGGCGACTTGGAAGGCTTCAGGAAGTTCGTCACTGAACTGAGGGGTGTTCTCTGTGATTCCTGAGATGGAGAACCTGGTATCAGGCAGCGTCCTCGGGAGGGAAGAGGCCAGGAACCTCATGCTCTACCTGGCTTCCGAGAGGTCAAGCGATGCGGAGAGGGCTGCATTCCTGGCGGCCCTGAAGGTCAGGGGCGAGAGGCCGCAGGAGGTGGAGGGCTTCGTGGACGCGCTCAGGTCCTTGGCGTCCATGGGCCGTATTTCAGGGGTCACGGACATAGTTGGTACGGGCGGTGATGGCAAGAACACCATAAACGTGAGCACCGCTGCGGCAATAGTGTGCGCTTCCATGGGTATAAGGGTTGCCAAGCACGGCAACTACGGTATAACCGGGACTCACGGGAGCGCCGACTTCGTGAGGTTCCTGGGCTTCAGGACAGATTTCAGCGCAGCCGAGGCGGAGAGCATACTCGAGGCCTCAGGGTTCCTCTACATCCTGGCACCCCTACACAACAGGAGCTTTGGCCGGTTCTCCAGGGTGAGGAAGGAACTGGGCTTCAGGAGCGTCTTCAACTACCTGGGGCCCCTGACAAACCCTGCCGACCCGGACAGGATCGTGGCCGGTGCGTCCACAGAGCACGCGTACGAGATGTTCGTGCAGGTGCTTTCCGCCAGGGGTAAGGACGCAGCAGTGGTGATGTCCGAGGACGGCATGGACGAGGTCTCTCCCTTCGGGGCCACGAGGATAACCTTCACGGGCCGCCTCAGGGGGACCATGCACCTCGAACCCCTTTCGGTCACCGGCTTCAGGCCCAGGGAGGAGGAGTGCATAGAGAAGGACCCTGAAGCCTCTTTCTACAAGGCCCTGGGCGGCCTCCTGGGAACCAACAGGGATGCCCAGGCCTTCATAGCGCTTAACTGTGCCCCCGCCCTCATGATAAACGGCCTCTATTCGGGTTTCAGCGAGGCGTACGGTGCCGCCATGAGGCATATCTCATCCGGATCGGTCAGGAGTTACCTGGAGGGGAGGCTGGGTGTCAGGCTCGCAGAGCTGCAGAGGGCGTGAGACCCTGTTCAAGGTGTGCGGCATCACCAACGTGGACGATGCTGTGATGGCAGCAGGGGCCGGAGCGGACATGGTCGGCGTCATAATGGACAAGAAAGTGGTGAGGCACGGCGACAGGAGGACTGTGGAGGAGATAGCGTCCATGGGCATCCCGGTTGTCACGGTGCACACGTCCATGCCCGCCAGTGTAGGTTCGGAGAGGTACGTGCAGCTGCACTTCCCCCACGGCGCCAGGGAGGTGGAGGAAGCGAGGTCGATGGGTGTCGGGGTGATATCCGTGGTGAACTCAGGTACGCTGGGGGATATGCTCTCAAGGTACAGTGAGTGCAGGGAGGCAGGCTCTGAGATAGTGCTCGTGGAGGACAGGTCCGGCATAGCAAGGAGGACGGACATCCTGGAGGCATTTTCAGGCCTTCCAGGCGTCGGTTTCGCAGGCAACGTGTCCTCTGCTGACCTGGAAACGCTCATGCGCTTCAGGCCCCGCCTGATCGACCTGAGCAGGTCACTGGAGGCAGAGCCGGGAAAGAAGGACGCCAGGAAGGTGGAGGAGTTCTTCAGGGAGGTGAGGAGGCTTGCCCCTCTACACTGACCTCGAATCGCTCGCCAGCGGATACCGCTCCTTCATGTATATATGCAGGTTCGATGCCGAGAGGGTCAGGGGAGAGGAGAGCCTCTTCCTCTCCTCGAGGGAACCACTATCACTAGAGGGCGGGTCACTGCATGCCCTGGACGAGGTTGACGGTGAGACGCCGGTTGTGGTCAGCTATGACTTCGTGTCCGAGGCGTACCCATCGCTGAGGTTCAGGAGGAGTGGCTGGCCCCAGGTCATGCTCATGGAACCTGATGAGGTAATGCATGGAAACTTTGTGAGGGAGAGGCCCCCCTCCAGGAGGTACCCTGCAAGGGTGGAGGTGGATACTGGCCTCATGTCCTCAATATCGGAGGCGGTGGAGAGGATCAGGGCAGGAGAGCTCCTGCAGGTTGTGCTCTCCCGCCGCATATACCTGGGCCAGGTTGACCCGTTCTCAACACTCTCAAGGTACATGGAGGGTGACCGCTCCCTCTACGTCTACATGTACAGTGATGGGAAGAGGCTCATACTGGGCAGCTCCCCTGAGAAGGTGGTCACGAGGTCAGGCAGGGAACTCGTGATTAACCCGATAGCAGGTACGAGGCGCAGGGGGAGGAACATGGAGGAAGACCTGGCGCTGGAGGAGGAGCTGAGGAGGGACGAGAAGGAGCTGCTGGAGCACAGGATGCTTGTGGACCTGGCAAGGAACGACCTCGGCAAGGTCTCAATCCCGGGCTCCGTGAGGGTCACATCGTCCATGGAGGTGCATAGGTACGCCAGTGTCCAGCACCTTGTGAGCACAGTCGTAGGGAGGATGCGGGAGGGCATTGGCAACCTCGATGTCCTCAGGGCAGTGTTCCCGGCCGGAACGGTCTCTGGTGCACCCAAGGAGAGGGCCATGGAGCTCATCGACCTCTACGAGGCTTACCCGAGGGGCGCCTACTCTGGGGCCATAGGCACGGTCTCCAGGGACAGGATGGACCTTGCCCTGCTGATAAGGACGATCTTCAGGGACGAGACAGGCACCTATGTCCAGGCCGGCGCGGGAATAGTGAAGGACTCCAGGCCCGAGAGGGAAATGGAGGAGATGAGCGAGAAGATAGGCACGATTATGGGGGGTGTCATAGCTGAGGGTCTTAGTGGTGGACAACCATGATTCGTTCGTCTACAACCTCGTGCAGCTCATAGAAGAGCAGGGCGCGGACGTGAGGGTGATATACAATGACATGGTAACGCCGAAGTCCGCACTCTCCTTCGACAGGGTCGTCATATCCCCTGGCCCCGGCACGCCCCTTGTCGCCAGGGACAGGGGCCACCTGCTTGAGATGCTGGAGAACGACCCGGTTAAGACCCTGGGGGTGTGCTTCGGACACCAGGTCATCGGGTATTTCTTGGGCTCCAGGGTGATCAGGGCAGGGAAGCTCATGCACGGACAGGTGGACGGCATACTGAACAGTGGGGGTGGCGTCCTGAGGGGGCTTCCGCAGAGGTTCGTGGCCATAAGGTACCACTCACTGGCCATAGAGCCGTCTGACAGGGTCGTTGTGGATGCTGTGGCGGAGAGTGATGGCACGGTCATGGCGTTCCACTCCACTGATGGGAGGTTCATGGGGGTGCAGTTCCACCCTGAGAGCTACTATTCCGAGCACGGTTCCGATATAATAAGGAACTTCCTGGGTGACTGACATGTCGGTTGTGGATGAAATATACAGGCTCAACAGGGAGAGGCGGAAGGACAGCATGGAGAGGGCTAGGGGAGTGAGGAGCATGGTCTCCGAGATCTCCAGGATCAACTCGAGGGGGAAGATAGGGATCATAGTGGAGTTCAAGCGCAGGTCACCCTCAGGCTTCTCCCTGGCAAGGGACACAAAGCCATACCAGTACCTCTCGAATATGAGGAACGAGCGCGTTGTGGGCTACAGCGTGCTGACGGAGGAGAGGTACTTCGGCGGGTCCTTCCGGGACCTGCAGGAGTGCCAGGGTCTGGGAAAACCGTTGCTGGCGAAGGACTTCATAGCCACAGTGGATATGATAGACGCCGAGTACAGCGCAGGCGCGGATGTAATTCTGCTCATCGCCGACTTCCTTCCAGATGCCAGGATCAGGGAACTCGTCTCCCATGCCCACAGTGATGGCATGGAGGTGCTGCTTGAGTTCCATGAGATATCAAGGATCCCGTCTGTCAGGTCCGCAGGCGCCGACATGGTGGGCTACAACAGGAGGGACCTGCGGACAATGTCGATGGACCCGCATGAGGGGGAAGTGGTCTCAAGGCTCCTCGACATGGACTGCCCCGTAGTGCTGGAGAGCGGGATATCAAGTTCGAACCTCTCCTCCTCCATACTGGACGGGTTCAATGCAATCCTCGTCGGGACATCGCTGCTAAACGGCGACGACCTCTTCTCTGCACTGGAGGCTGTGGGCATATGAGGGACTTCATGTTCATTGCTGGGCCATGCGCTGTGGAGAGCAGGGAGCAGATCATGGAGGCGGCGCACTTCCTCTCCTCACTGGGCATAAGGTACCTGAGGGGAGGAGCGTTCAAGCCCAGGACGGACCCGGACAGCTTCCAGGGCCTCGGGGAGGCAGGCCTTAGGTACCTCAGGGAAGCTGCAGACACGTACGGGATGAAGGTCGTCTCTGAGGTCATGAGCGAGGAGCAGATACCACTGGCCGAGGAGCTCATAGATGTCCTGCAGATAGGCTCACGCAACTGCCAGAACTTCTCACTGCTCAGGAAGGTGGGCGCGGTGGGGAAGCCTGTGCTCCTCAAGAGGGGCTTCGGCATGACGGTGGATGAGTTCCTGAAGGCCTCAAGGTACATTGAGAAGGAGGGGAACACTGAGATCATACTTGTGGAGAGAGGCATAAGGACCTTCGAGCAGTCCACCAGGTTCACCCTTGACATATCCGCAGTGCCCGTGATCAAGGAGAGGTGCAGTTACCCCGTGGTCGTCGACCCGAGCCACCCTGCAGGTCAAAGGAGGTACGTGGAGCCCCTGGCCCTGGCAGGAGTGGCAGCGGGCGCAGACGGGCTCATGGTGGAGGTCCACCCTGATCCCGATAGGGCGCTGAGCGATGCCAGGCAGCAGCTGGATTTCCAGTCCTTCGCACGCCTTCATTCAAGGGTCCAGGCCCTCCTCTCCTCCCTCTCCCCCATCGACCAGGAGGCACGCTAGGGATCGAACGTATAAATACGGAGTGGGCTTACTTCAGAGCATGGCCTCAATGAAGATCATAGCGACCATAGGGCCTGCTTGCTCCGACCCGGAGACGCTTAAGGGCATGGTGAGGGCTGGCCTCAACAACGTGAGGATAAACACGGCGCACATAGAGAAGGGCTACATAACCAAGATAAGGAAGATGGTCGACCAGGTGAACGAGGAGACGAAGGCCAGCGTGGGCATAATGGTCGACCTCAAGGGCCCGGAGCTGAGGACGAGGGCGTACGATGGGGGCAGGATGGAGATAAAGGCTGGGAACACGTACAGGTTCTCTGATGACGAGAGCGATCCAAGGAACATAGGTGTCAACTACCTGAACGTCATAGACACCCTTGAGCCTGGAGACCTGATCCTGGTGAGCGACGGCAAGATCACCCTCAGGGTGGTGCAGAAGTCTGGCAACACCGTTGAGGTGAAGGCCCTGGACTCAGGGGTGATCAGGGACAGGGGAAGGATAAACATACCGGGAAAGGTGCTGAACCTCGGCGTCACAACGGAGAGGGACGAGTTGTTCATAAAGGAGGGCATCGAGGCCGGGGTGGAGTTCTTTGCCCTCTCATTCGTGCAGACAAGGGAGAACGTTGAAGAGCTCCAGGAGCTGGTGATGTCACAGGGCGGTGACCAGCTTATCGTTTCAAAGATCGAGACGAAGAGCGGCCTCCAGAATATATCGGACATAAGCAGGGTCTCGGACTTCATCATGGTGGCAAGGGGCGACCTTGGGGTGGAGATGCCGCTTGAGGAGGTCATAGTGGCGCAGAAGCAGATCATAAGGGAATCGCACAAGCACGGCGTACCGACAATAGTGGCTACCCAGGTGCTGGAGAGCATGGTGTCTAACCCTGTGCCCACCAGGGCGGAGGTATCGGACGTGACCAACGCCATACTGGACAACGCTGACGTCCTCATGCTCTCAGAGGAGACCGCGATAGGAAAGTATCCTGTGGAGTCTGTGGAGTACCTGAAAAACATAAGTGAGTACGTGGAACGCTCCTACGGCAACTTCGCAGGGCCGGAGGAGTTCCTTGGGAACAGGATCGCCTATTCCATAGCCATGGCTGCCAGGGTCGTGGCCAGCGAGATAAGGGCCGCAGGCATACTGGCGTTCACCCAGAGTGGCAACACGGCCAAGATGCTCTCCGCCGTGCGCCCGCCCTGCCCGGTGTACGCAGTGACCACGAACCCGAAGATGCCGGCCCGCCTGAGCCTCTACAGGGACGTCATACCTCTCTACATACCTCAGGAGGAGGGCCAGAAACTCACACAGCTGAACGCGCTGGAGTGGCTACTGGAGAAGGGCATGTTCGAGAAGGGGTCCCGGCTGGTCATAACGAGCGGTGCACCGTACTTCCTATTTGGCGGCACCAACGAGGTCAGGATCGCAACGGTTGGCAGGTTCATAGGCCGCGGCTATCCGTGCGGAAAATCAACGGACGGCGTGGTGACCAGGAACATCGATGGCACCGGCGATGTGCTCATAACAGATTCGCTCTCTGAAAGGGACATGGATAGGTACGGGAAGTTCAGGTGTGTCGTGTGCACCTCGAGCGTACCACACAGGCTCCTGAGGGAACTGACATCCAGGGGCGTTACAGTGCTGTCTAACACCAGGCTGGCTGGAGATGTGAAGGAGGGCGATCACGTGACTGTTGATGGGGACACGGGCGTGATAAATGGATAGGGGACGGTCACTGGACGAGGTCGTCCCTGACCGTGTTTATGTGCAGCTCCCTGCCGGAATAGTCTATGTAGATGTTTTTCACTTTCACGTACTCCTCTATGCCGTATCTGCTGCCCTCTCCCGCCTGGCCCGTGAGCCTGAAGCCGGTGTGGTACCCCTGTGACGCCTCCGGGCCCGGCATGTTCACATACAGCTCGCCGAACCTTACCTTCTCGAAGGCAGTGAACATGAGGTTCGGGTCCTTCGTGAAGAGGTATGATGCCAGGCCGTACTTGGAATCGTTGGCCTTCCTGATGGCGTCATCGAAATCGCTCACTGGCATTGCACCCAGGACAGGCCCGAAGACCTCCTCCTGGAATATCTCGTCGCCCTGCTTCACGTTGCTGAGTATGGTGGGCTGGAAGAAGTACCCGTTGGCCAGCTTCCCTGGCAGGTTAGGCCTGGAACCGCCGAGGAGCACCTGGGCACCATCAGACACTGCATCTTTCACGAACTTCTCCGTGGTCTGCACGGCCCCCTTGTTTATGAGCGGGCCCATGTCCGCCTCCCTGGGGTCCCCGACCCTGAGCCTGGACGCGGCCTTAACGAACCTGTCCAGGAAGTTTTCGAATATGTCCTCGTGTATGTAGAGCCTCTCCGCTGCTATGCATGACTGCCCGGCGTTCCAGAACTTGGCCCATATGAGGGTCTTTATGGCGTTCTTTATGTCCGCGTCCTTCCAGACTATGAACGGCGCCTTGCCACCGAGTTCGAGGATCAGCTTCGCCATGTTCTTCGAGGCCTTCTCCATTATCCTCTGCCCCGTGGCCGTGGAGCCTGTCATCGTCACCACAGAAACCTTCCTGTGCGATACTATGTAATCCCCTATCTCTGAGCCCTTTCCCGTGACCAGGTTCAGGACACCCTTCGGTACGCCAGCTTCAATGAACTTCTTCACAAGCCACTCGGCAGTGAACGGCGTGTCGCTGCTGGGCTTCAGGACAACGGTGTTTCCCGTGAGGAGGGCGGGCGCCAGCTTCCTGGCAACCATCCCTGCCGGGAAGTTCCAGGGTGTGAGTGCCACCACTATGCCGTAAGGCACCTTGTACTGGAATATCTTCCTGGTGCTGTTCGCTCCCTCGACGACCTCGCCATTGATCTTCCTGGCGAACTCCGCATAGTACTGTATCTGGTCTATGACACCGTCGACCTCCTCCTTGGCTTCCTTCAGTATCTTCCCGTTCTCGTTCATCAGCAGCTGCTCCAGTTCGCCCCTGTCCTTCTCTATGAGTTCCCTGGCCCTGTAGAGTATCTTGGACCTCGCAACGGAGCCCATCTCGTTCCAGGCCTCAAAGGCCTCCTCCGCAGCGTCTATGGCCCTGTCCACGTCTTCCTTGGTGGCTGCGGGGAACTTGCCAAGTACCTCTCCTGTTACCGGGTTGTACTTTTCTATGGTCTCACCGCTGGAGGAGTCCACCCACTGACCGTCGATGTAGAGCTTCATGGTTTAATGATTTGTACATCGGATAAAAAGTATTGCTGTCACGCATCTGTCTGTGGCCAATCCTCCCTGGGGTAGGAGCCTATCACCTTCATCTCTGTGACCATTGAGGATATGTCCGAGAGCGCAGACCTCACAGCACTGTCATCCTCGTGGCCGTGCAGGTCAAAGAAGAACCTGTACCTCCAGGGCTTCTCCTTCTCCGGCCTCGATACAACCATGCTCAGGTTTATCAAACGCTCTGCAAATGGTGTCAGGAGCCTGTGGAGGGACCCCGGGCCATCGTCCCTCAGCACAAGTGTCAGCGAGGTCTTGTCCCTACCGGTCCTCGGAGGCCTACCACGGCCCAGGCATATGAACCTGGTCAGGTTGAACCTGTAGTCCGACATGTCCTGTGCGATCACCCGGAGACCGTACTTCTGGGCCAGCCACGGTGGGCCTACCACCGCTGTGTCCTCCCTGTTCGCAGCTTCGATCGCACCCGCGGAAGTGGATGAAACAGAGATTATTTCAGCGTTCGGAAACATGGCTCTTATCCTGCCCTCGCACTGGGCAAGGGCCTGCGGGTGGGAGACCACCCTTCTTATGTCTGTGCCAACTGCGAGGAGCGCCTGCCTCACGCTAACGATCTTCTCTGCAACGATCCTCAGGCCCGTTGATGTCAGGGCATCGAGCACGGGAGTTACAGGGCCCTCTATGGAGTTCTCCACCGGAAGCACGCAGTATTCGGTGCTGCCGGCCTCTGCAAGTTCTATGGCCTCCCTGAAGCCCCTGCAGAACGCGATCTCGGCCCTGCTGAACATGCTCCTCACAGCGAACTCGCTCCATGTCCCCTCAGGGCCAAGGCATGACACCCTGACCCCAGCTCCCTTGGTCTCCATACGGCGCAGGTGGTCAGGGTATCGATCAATATAAATACCATCTTGAATTTTCCAGTAGAGTCTTTTAGTTCGGTGGTACCTGATGAATGATGGGGACTTTATCAGAATCGACTACGAAATGAGCGTCGGAGAGGACAGGAAGCTGGTCTCAACAAACAAGGAAGACCTGGCCAAGCAGAACAACATCTACGACGAGCACATGAAGTACAAAGACGCGGTAGTTATTGTGGGCTCAGAGGGCCTTTTCAAGGAACTCAACGATTCATTCAAGAACGCGGAGGTCGGGAAGGAGGTGGAGGTGAGGATAGAGCCAGAGAACGCCTACGGCCTCCGTGACCCGAAGAATGTCAAGGTCCACAACATAAGGGAGTTCCAGAGGCTCAACATAGAGCCCGAGGTCGGCAAGGAGGTAACGATCAACAACAGGCGCGGTAGGATAATATCCGTGACGCCGGGTAGGGTCCTGGTAGACTACAACCACCAGTGGGCTGGCAAGCCCGTGTTCTACAAGTACACAGTGAAGGGCGTCATAACCGATGACACAGAGAAGGTGAAGGCAATAATTGATATGTACTACAGCATCGATTCATCGGAGTTCGGCGTCAGTGTCACGGACAGGGAGATAAGGATAAGGATACCTGAGAACTCAAAGTTCGACGCGGCCTGGATAGAGGCCAAGTTCAGGATAGTCAGCGACCTCAGGAAGTACGAGAAGGGCAAAGACATCGTGATAGAGGAGTTCTACGAGGCACAGAAGGAGGAGCCGAAGGAGGAGAAGAAGGAGGAAGCCCAGGAGAAGCCCCAGGAGGAGAGCACAGAGGCAAATGCAGCAGGGCAGTGAGGCCAGGAGGCCCCACGTCTCTGTCGTACTGGTCGAGCCACAGTACGAGGGCAACATAGGTTTCACTGCCAGGGCCATGGCCAACTTCGGCATACGCGACCTGAGGATTGTCAACCCACCTCCAATAGGCGATGAGGCGGTATCTAGGGCCATGGCGGGCAGGGAGATACTCGAGAAAGCGACATTTTTCACCGGCCTGCAGGAGGCGGTGACCGGCTTCCATGTGGTGGCAGGCACATCCAGCGACACGGGGAGCAAGGCTCACCTGTTCCGCAGGATCCCTTACACCCCCCAGGAGTTCTGGGACCACTTCATGGAGGAAGGAGTGAGAATAGCACTGGTGTTCGGCCGTGAGGCAGATGGCCTCAGGAACGAGGAGCTGAACCTGTGCAACGCCTTCATAAACATACCCACAGACCCGGGGCACCCAGTGATGAACCTCTCCCATGCAGTTGCAGTCATACTCTACGAGATGTACAGGCACGTGCCCAGGGCAGCCAGGAGGGGCACGGAGCCCATGAACGACATCCAGTTCAACGCCCTCATGGAGAGGACGGGATACCTCCTTGACCTTGTCGGTTACAGGGGCGGCAGGAAGGAGAACACGCTCGTCATGCTGAGGAGGATATTCGCAAGGTCAATGATCACGGATGCGGAGTTCTTCAAGATCATGGGCATACTGAGGCATATAATAAACAGGATTGAGGAAGGGGAGAACTGAGAAAATTTATTAACGATTCTGCATTTTCCAGCAACGCAGCTGGTATAGATGTCTGTAAGAGCGGATAACAAGGAGAGTCCTGTATTAAGATCAACGGTAGATAAACTGCTCCAGGCCTCCAGGGAATCCGGAGGCAGGCTGTGGAGGGACATAGCCAGGAGGCTCACCGGGCCCAGGAGGAACTATTCAGCCGTGAACCTGGCGAAGCTGGACAGGCTCACCAGCGAGGGTGATGTTGCCGTAGTGCCCGGCGCAGTCCTCGGCACAGGTAGGCTCACCAAGAAGATCACCGTAGCGGGCTTCAAGGCCTCAGCCTCTGCCAGGAGGAAAATAGAGGAGGCCGGTGGCAGATACGTGAGCCTTGAGGAACTGGCCAGTGAGAACCCTAAGGGCACAGGCATCAAGATAATCGGGTGAAGCATCATGATGGTGATTGACGCTGATAACGCAGTATATGGCCGCCTATCAACCTTCGTTGCGAAGAAGCTTCTTGAGGGGGAGGAGGTAACGATACTGAACGCGGACAAGGTAGTGGTCACTGGTTCCAGGGACTTCATAATAAACAGGTTCAGGGAGAGGAGGGAGATCGGTAGCGTCAGGAAGGGCCCGTACTACCCGAAGACGAGCAGGGAGATCCTGAGGAGGTCCATAGGCGACATGCTCCCGAAGAAAAAGACCCGTGGCAAGGAGGCACTCCACAGGTGCAAGGTTTACAGTGGCTTCCCGGAAGCGTTCAAGGGTGCGCAGGTGGTCAGGGTGGAGAAGGCCATGAACAGGAAGGTCAACGGCTTCGTCACTCTCGGTGAGATCTCCAGGCTACTTGGTCAGAAGGTGTGACCGTGGCGGACTACGTGATTACTTCTGGAAAGAGGAAGACGGCCGTTGCGAGGGCCGTCACGAAAAAGGGAACCGGCAAGTTCACCATTAACGGGGTGCCAGTTGAGCTCTATCCGGTGGAGGTGCTCAGGGAGAAGATCATGGAGCCCATAAGGCTCCTGGGCGAGAGGGCAAATGAGATCGACATAGAGGTCAACGTGAGGGGCGGCGGCCTAACAGGCCAGGCAGACGCCTCAAGGACCGCAATGGCGAAGGGAATGGTGGAGTACTTCAAAGACGATTCCCTTGAGGAGATGTTCAGGCAGTTCGACAGGACCCTCATGGTGAACGATGTCAGGAGGAAGCTCCCGAAGAAGCCCATGGGGAGGGGAGCCAGGAAGAAGAGGCAGAAGTCATACAGGTGAATAAATGATAATTCCCGTGAGGTGTTTCAGCTGCGGGCGTGTAATCGCATCGGATTACGTGAGGTTCAGGGCCAGGATGGACGAGATACGCGCCCTTGGGCGAGAACCTGCGCCGGAGGAGGTCTCAAGGGCCCTAGACGAGCTTGGCCTGCACAGGTACTGCTGCAGGCGCATGATACTCTCTCACGTTGACCTGATTGACGATGTGATGCCCTTCTCATGAGTGGGACCGTGGGGTAGCTTGGTATCCTGCCAGCTTGGGGTGTTGGCAACTTGAGTTCAAATCTCAACGGTCCCATCCATCTAAGTCTTTAGCATAACTTGTCACACCCCTCTGTGCGTTGCCTCCTTTAGTTACCCGGCTTGGATAGTCGGTATCACCCGTCATTTGAGCCCATGCCACTGAAGCACTTCCAATTCGATAACAGATACAGAGGCCCATATGATACGCCTGCAATAACGGGCGGATACAATGGCATAAAATTGCACCTTTAAACTGCATAGCACCGTAAATTTCCTCTGGATGCACCTTTGGTGTCCCGGGTAACCTGCACCTCCGGCCCAGGGCTGGTTCGGCGGAATGGCGGGGAGGGACGGACAGGTATTGGGACTTAGGTCACCGGGTGGTTGCCAAAGACGGTATTATTAATTAATAAGCGAAACACGAACCCGAGGCAGGGTCAGCGCCGTGTATTTCATCAATGGCAGTAGCAATATCACACCATTCCGGAAAAGCAGGTTCGGAGATGTACGCCGGGCATTGCATGAATATGTGGCATTCAATAATTTTCCATATCAACTGTATCTGGGGGCATTGTAATTATACATGATAAGTGTTATATTAGTTGTTTTGTAGGTTCTGACGCGTAGGTTTAAAATATAATAGAAGGGTATTGTATCCACGTGAACACGAGAAATCGTCGCGGTGGTGGTTACGTTGATTCTATCGATATATTCCCAGGCCATCCAAAATGTTCATGCTTAAACGGTGCCGTATATGTGAACAGATAGAACAGGACAACTTTTGGCTTTGAAGGGGTGCAGGCCTTCTCACCGAAAGGAGGAAATCCCATCGCCAGGGGTGTATTTGAATCACCGGTGCCCGGCACGGTATACCGTAATCAGAGGACTAGTGGGGAGGTCAGAGACTTGCTTTATGCGGCTGGTGGCCAGGCTTATGGTTTACCCGCGCAGCTGATCTCCTGTCGGGCGCCTGCATATCCGCATAACTGGTGGTGAGCACCAGGTGCCATCAAGGGGGATAAAACCCTGGCCTTCATCGTGTTTGTGATAGTATCCATAACCCCTTCCAGCTATGAGGTCGAGCCCAGGCCACTGGCCCACACTATCCGTTCGATTATTACAGTTTTGGCTACGGGAAACGTGTCTATCTATACAATTCATTCAACAACTCCATAAACGTCACGTTCACCATTATGGGGCAGTCATTCACGTACAGCAAAACGCCTGTTAACGTTGAGGGGTGGATGGTAGAGATCGCGACCAATGCCGCCGTAACAGAGCCAAGCATACCCACTGGCCCGGTGTTCGTGAACTGGGTCAAGATGGACCTTGTGAAGGGTAGTGACATCTATTTTGACCACCTCTTCCTGGAGGTGAACTATTTCTACTTCAACCTGACCGCGTGGAATGGCACGGCATCGATCCCCGTAGACATACTGGCTGAGGGCTATCCACCTTACGGGACGTTCTTCGTAGCCCACAGGGGCCCAGATGTCGTGACCAGCATTGAGTTCGCTCCCTACGGGCCATGGAGGATATTTGCGATCCCAGGAATCATGAATCCTGCGCTGCCGCCACTTCCGCTCGTGTGTTCTGGAAACTTCACGCCTGAGCCACCGGGAGCAGTAACATATGCGAACTGCTCAGTGCAGTACGGTGGGCCTCTCACGTGCCAGTGTTCTGGGTATCTGACATCAACACCGATCACATTCTCGTGACGCCAGTGCTCGAAATGGGACCGTATTTCGTGAAGGGTGACCCGGTCTGGATAAACATCGAGTTGAGCTATCCCTCTGGAACGCTGAGGTACTGTGTAATGGAGGAGTGATACCGTGAATATTAAGAGGATGGTATTAGCGATTGTTGTTGCATCGATAATTGCCTATGCAGGCTTCCATTACGCCTCACTCATCCACCTGAAGGAAGGCGTGGGCATTTCCGATATCAAGTCTCCACCAGACTTCGGCCCGTTCTTTCCCGTGACGGAGCACATATCCGCCTCCAACAGGGTTACTGTGCTGTTTATCGGTGCGGAGGCATGTACCTTCTGGGATGCCGAGAGCTGGGTCATATACTATGCCCTCCTCCACTACGGCTCCTGGTCATCGGTACAGTTCGTGCACTCTTACAATGGGGACGTATTTCCAGGAACCCTGGGGATAAACCTCATGAACGCTACCTATTCATCAACCACCATCGTGTTCCATGGCATCGAGATGTACAACGAGACATGGCACGCCATAACGGAACTTAACGCGAGCACCAAGGCACTCTTAAACAGGTACGACCCACAGGATTCGATCCCGTTCATTCTCATCAACGGTGAGTACCTGGAGGTTGGGTCTTCCTATTCCCCATCGTATATCCCCAATATGACTACGAATGAGGTCAATGAAAGACCTGGATGAGAAGAGCGGGGCCGCGGCCACTGTGATAATCAAAGAGGCAGGGTGTGTTGACCAGGTGATCTCATACCTGATGGGCCAGTAATCCCAATCTTATTGTAGAAGACAAGAGAAATCGGCTCCCTAAAGGGTTATGATCCCTGGCTAGTGGCATCAACTTTATAGTACCTAGGCACCCACGAAGACTTCCCCTTCAAAGTTTCTGTAACTAGGAACTGATATGGTTAGTTCATTCGGCAGGAAGGGTCCGATAGCCCAATGGTGTGGAGGGCTGTGCTAGTCGGTAGAAACTGGAAGGGTGCCCTTTCAGTCCTTCCTGAATCGTCAGTATCACCTGGCCTTGTACCTCCAGAGGGTATTGTAACTCCCTGCACCGCACTAATACTGAGTGGGCCTCTGCAGTCTGGGCCTTTCCCCGCAAGGAGTTGGGTTACAGGTGTGAGAGTATGAACTTCCTTAGCGTATCGTTGTAGCCCTTCCTGTCCTCCCACATGGTGAGGTGGGAGCAGCCCTTGAAGATGACCATCTCCGAGCCACCTATGTTCCTGTGGATCACCTCCGCAACTGCAGGCGTGACCTCATCATACTCCCCGACGCTGACGAGTGTTGGTACCTTTATCTCGTGCAGCCTGTCCGTAATGTCCCAGTCCTTTATCGTGCCAGTTATGGTGAACTCGTTCGGGCCATTCATGACCCTGTAGACGTTCCTCTTCTCCCCGTATTCCAGGGACCTCAGGACCTCCTCAGGCCAGTCCTCGGAGCGCAGCAGGTGCTGGTGGTAGAAGTAGTTCACAGCAGAGAGGTATGCTGGTTCGTTGTACAGGCCCTTCGCACCGTATTCCCTTATGGCGTCCCTGTACCTGGCTGGCAGGCCGTCTATGAGCCTCTCCATCTCCCTCACGGTTAGCGGCACGGAGGAAAGGCCCCCAGACACTATGAGGCCCCTTAGCCTGTCCTGGTACTTCAGGGCGTATGCAAGTGCCAGTGCCCCTCCGTAGGAGGATCCCATTAGGAACACCTTCTCCTCACCGAACAACTGTTTCCTCAGTGTCTCAGCCTCCTCCACACCGTAGTCTATTGTAAAGTCCTCAACCGGAGGTTCCTCTGACCTTCCGCAACCGAACTGGTCATAGAAGAGCACGGTGATCCCGTGATCCACAAGATCCCTCAGTGACAGGAGGTAGTCATGCGACATGCCTGGCCCGCCGTGCATGGTCATCAGCTTTGCCTTCTCATCCTCTGCCCGGCACAATTTGTAGTAGATGTAGATACCCTGTACCTTTGCATACCCGTCTGTGCACCCCTCACAATCGACATCCTTCTCCATGAGAGCACCCCGCCATGCAGTAACGGGTCGTCCCATTCAAAACTTTCAGCATGGCTTTTTCAAGATTACCGCAGCCACCTTCATGCCTCTGTCCTGCACAGGGTGGGATCAGGAGGCAGGCCTCATTCAGTCACATGGAAAGCATTCTAAATCCAGGCGGCCTCATCCATACATGTGCAGGATGTTCGCCTCGTTCTCCCGGAGGGCAGAGCAGCAGTCCATTGTCAGTGCGCTTGTCAGGGCTGCCAGGAACGACGTGTTCCGCAATGGGGAGGCACACAGGGATGGGTGGGGCTGTGCGCTGGCATCAGGCGACGCAGTATTCACGTGGAGGTCAACAAGGCCCATTTACCAGGACTTACCGGCCATTCCAGACGCACTGGGCCAAACATTCCTGGCACTGTTCCATGCCAGGCTCGCTGCGGATGGTGAGCCCGTGAATGCACCTGCGTACTCGCACCCGTTCACTGTAACCGCGCAGGACGGGCACATGTACGTGTGCCACAACGGCTGGGTGGACAAGGAAAAGGTGGGCAGGGAGTACGGCGTCAGGGTAGAGGGGAAGAGCGACACTCAGGTGATGTGTGAGGCCATGTCCACGCTCGGGAAGGGGGCGTTCGAGGGCTTCAGGGAAGTTATGGAATTCTGCCGTGAGAATGCCATGAAGGGGGCCCTGAACGTCCTGGCACTCTTCATCGGGAACGGGAGGATGGCGGAGGTATACTACCACTCATCACTGCTGAAGGAGAGCGTGTACGGCCGCCTTTACTCCAGGCAGACCGGTGGCAGCTTCGCAGTGATGTCATCCACAGTTGCCTACTACATGGGCCTCATCGACGCCTCGGGCCAACCCCTTGTGCAGGACACCATGGCAGTTGAGGAGAACGCCTGTTTCAGGGAATCCTTCACCCTCTGAAGCATGCACATGATGGGCCACAGGTATCCACCCTGCCATCCGGGACAGGCCAGCACCCACCGGAATGGGTCTACACCTGGTTCACATAGACCGTAATGTCAAGGACACCGGCAAAGTTTCTGTCAGGCAGCCTGACGCCTATGGCCATGTCCACGCCCTTTCCTGGCCCTATCACCGATGTTGTGGATGAGAGAACGTAGCCAGGCACACTGAACCCTGGCGTGGCCGAAGAAACCTCTGTTACGTTGATTGGCACCGACAGGGTGTCCTCTATCACTGTCCTGATGGTAATGGTGGAGCCACCGTAGTAGGTCCTGAAGTTCCAGGGTATGTGGGCGCTGTATATCTGCTGCGATGTGTTGTTGTCCATTACGGCAACATTGACAGCCATCACATTCACAGTCCTGGAGCTGAACTGCCCTGTGGCTGCGAGGACAGCCACAACAACAGCTATTACCGCTATTACGGAAACAGCGATCCTCAGGAGGGTGCGCCTGTTGTTGGGGTGGTTGTTCCTGATGGGTTCCAACGCAGTTCATGTGTGATTCTGTACCGCGTATTTCTAGATTCACATTTCCAACGGGAAACGCACGGAAGTGTTCGGGAAAAGATAAATAACAGGACTGCAATATTAAGAAGTAAATGGAAAGCATAGAACCAAACGCCCGCATCGCAGACCTGGTTGGCCTGCTGTATGTCCTCACATATGTTTTTCCAGACCGTACAGACCTGTATGAGCTGGAGAAGGAGATGGAGGTCGACCTTGACGACCTCATGCCAATAGTATACACGGCCGCAAGGCTCGGCTTCGTCCATGTGGTGGATGGCGACATCGAGATCACGGGCCTGGGGAAGGAGTACATACTCGGCAGCATAAAGAGGAGGAAGGAGATACTGAGGCAGATACTGGACAGGCTTGAGCCGTTCGCCACCGCAATATCCATGGGAGATTTTACCGTTGATGACCTCTATGACGCCCTTGAGGCAAAGGGCATCCAGACCTACAACAGCCCCTCGGGCAGGCGTGACCTTGAGGTCATACTGATAGAGTGGGGCATATACTCCGGTCTCATCAGGAAGACGGAGGACGGCTTCGAGGCGGTGAAAAAGGCAGTGAAGAGCTGACATCACGCAGCGTATATGCCCTCCTCCGCCACATACTTCTTCCTGGCCAGGTCAAGGAGCCTCTTTGTGAAGAGCAGGGAATAGGCCACAACCACCATTCCGAAGAGCAGAGAGGCCCAGGCCGCCAGTGCTATGTTCCCGTTTGACGTGGCAACGTCTATGACCTTCATGAGGCCCACAGATACCGTCAAGTTCTTGCCCGCCGCTATGCTCGGCCAGTACTCACCGATCATGAGGCCGCCCCAGGCACTGTTCACCGTGGAGGATATGCCACTGACAAGGTAGGGCAGGGTGGACGGTATTATCACGTACCTGAGCCTCTGGAAGTATGAGAGGTTCAGGTTCCTCATGACCTCCCCGTACTCTGCCGGCATGGCCTTCACACCCATCCAGAAGCTGTAGAAGACGTAGTAGAAGGTGCTCACGAAGCCCAGGAATAGGACAAAGGCCTCATCCGTTAGTGGGCCGAAGAAGTAAGTGACTACCGGGTATACGCCGAGGAAGAGGAAGGGGAAGTACGTCGGGGCCGGGTAGGCACTCAGCGTCTGTATGAGCGGGACGCCTACGGCCTCTGCCCTGCTGTGCTGGGCCAGGTAGTACCCCAAGAATATGGCTATCGCTGTGGAAACAAGAGATATGACTGCAACCCTCAAGTAGTCGTATGCCAGGCTCTCAAGCAGGAAAGGTGTCTCTCCGATAAGTGTGGACCATGTCCTCGCGCTCACCCTCACTATCTCCGAATAGGAGCCGTAAACGATGAGGGCTAGGACCACGAAGCCCGTGGAGGCCCACACGTACCTGAGGTTGTGCACCCTCTTCTCCCTGTCAAAGTCGTCATCCTCAACTGGCCTCTGCGACCTGAATATGTTGTACCTGGCCAGTTTTGTGAGGGGGTTCACGGAGGCGATGGCGGAGAGCCTCAGTGTCTCCCGGACGTTGAGCCTGCCCCTCCTCACTATTGGCTGGTCGGTATCGAGGGTGTACTTGGCCACGGCGTACCTACTGAACTGCCTGAGCCCCAGGACTATGGCTGCTATGAAAACCGCGAGGATGCCGAGTGCCGTCCAGACGAGGCTGTATGCCCCGGCACTTACGTAACCGTTCAGGAGAGTTCCTATGCCGAAGGTCTGGTACGTGTGCACCCCAACGGAGAAGACCTCGCTCACCGTTATGTAGAAGAAACCGTCCGACACGCTGGGGAACAGGTTCGCTGCTATCCTCGGCACAGAGAAGGGTATGTAGACGTTCCTCATCCTCTCGAAGAAGGTGAGCCTGTAGTTGTCGGATACCTCGATCATCTCCCTCGGAATGGTCTTGAAGGCCTGGTACTCGCCCATCCATATGTTCCAGACAACTGCGGTGAAGACGAGGAAGTCGGCGGCCAGTTCCACTCCCAGGGGGCCACCTATGCCCAGGACAAAGAGCGAGAGCACGACTGGGAAGAAGGAGATCACGGGCACAGATTCGAGCACCTCTATGAGTGGTATGTATACGTTCTCGAAGGTCTGGCTCTTCACTGCCGCATACGAGAGGAACCACCCGGTGACTATGGAGAGGAGCATCAGGCCGAGCACACGCCCCGAGGTGGCGGCCGTTGCGGCAATGATCAGGAGTATCTGGTTCATCTCCTCTCCCTCGTGAGGTAACCGTAAAGGAGGTCAAGGTACCTGTCAAACTCCGGGTTCCTGGGGCTCCTGGGCCTGGGCATCCTGACGTCCACAGTTGCCACGATCGTGGCCGGAGACCCGTTTACAACGTATATCCTGTCCGACAGCTCGAGCACCTCGGTCAGGTTGTGGGACACCATTATGACGCTGCGCAGGGGGTTGTCCTCGCTGAAGAGTATGTTGTATATATCCTGCCTGAGACCCTCCGCTGTGAGCTCGTCAAGGTGTGCGAACGGTTCGTCCATTAGCAGCACTGCCGGGTCGGCTGCAAGTGCCCTGGCCACAGCCACCCTCTGCCTCATCCCTCCGCTCATCTCCTTGGGGTAGAGGTCCTCAAACCCCTGCAGGCCAACCCTCTCCAGTGCCTGCCTAGCCACCTCCCTTGCCTCCTCCTTGCTCATCCTCTTCGGCTTCAGTGCAAGCATCACATTCTCGAGGGCAGTCATCCAGGGAAAGGTGACGATGGACTGGTGGACGAGTATTACCCTGGGTGTCGGCCTCAGTATCCTCCTGCCCTCGAGGTAGACTTCTCCAGATGTCGGCTTCAGGAACCCCCCGATGAGCCTGAGCAGAGTGGACTTGCCGACACCGGATGGGCCAACTATGGAGACGAACTGCTTCTCGCCCGCGGTGAGGTTAACGTTCGTGAAGACCCTGAAACCGTTCTCATAAACAAACTCGAGGTTCCTGACCTCAATCGTTGTTCCACTGTCCTCACCAGAGCGGTATGGGCATATCATATAAAACTGTTACACACATTGTAGTTGTGGTGTATACATAAAAGCAAAATAGATGGAATACAGGCACTCCGTCAGGGTATAAGTGTGCGGTTGGAAACATGCACTCTCCCACCGTTTTCCCCTTTACAGTGCCCGCATCTGTAGGATACCGACTGTGGCAGGCTTCACTACAATGTCCGCACAGGACATGGCTGCCCATGGGAGAATGTTTAACCCTGCAGGCGATACAAGGGCGTGGTTTTCCCTGTATTTGACACCGGCGTCTGGATAAGGGGCCACAGGGCAAGGTTTGACCTCTCGCAGAGCGGTATGGCTGGGAGGACGGGGATCGAGCGTTACCTGGCCGCAGGAACTGCAAGTGAGGAGCAGGTGAGGGAGGAGTTCTCGTCCATATACGGTGTGGACCCGTCAGGTGTTGTGGTGACGCACGGTGCCACGGAGGGCGTCTTCCTGGTGGCACTGGCCCTCAGGCTGTCCGGCAAGGAGACATTCACGGCTCCAAGGCCGGAATACGAACTGATGTTCAAGGCCCCCGCCATATCGGGAATGAGGGAGGAAAACGGCGGGGTCACCTTCGCAAGCAACCCCAACAACCCCACGGGTGCATTCAGGCAAGCATTCAGGGGCAACGCGGTCGTCGATGAGACATTCCTGATGTTCCACACTGACCCGGGGAAGGTCAGGTACGCGGGTGACGTGTTCAGGGTCACCACGCTCACAAAGTTCTTCGGCGCTGACGACGTAAGGGTGGGCTTCATAGTCTGCCCGGACACGGAGATGAGGAGGAGGATAGAGGGGCTCAGGGGCCTTGTCTGGGAAAACATGCCTTCCATGTCCCTGGGATCCGCGCTCAGGATCCTGAAGGACTACGACAACATCGCCTCCACTGTCAGGCCCATGGTCAGGAAGAACCTCTCTTACATGGTGAGCCACACTGGCAGGCTGAGGTTCTACAAAAAAATCGAACCAGTATCCGTCCCGGTCACGTTCGTGGACTATTCCAGCTACACTGACGCCGCGCCGGAGGAGGTGTGCGAGTACCTCTGGGGCAGGGGTGTCTCTGTGGTGCCCGGGAGCATCTTCGGTGCCAGTGGCCCCAACTTCAGGGTCTGCGCCACAAGGGAGGACTTCCCGGAGGCATTCGAGGCCCTGAAGGGGGCGCTGGAGGACTTCCCTCCTACTCCCTGAGCCTCGAGCCAATCAGTGAGGACACCATCCTGAGCGTGTCCTCGGCCGCCCTGGATATGTAGAAAGCGCTGGAGAGGAAGCCGTGGACCATGCCTGACACCCGGATGGCGGTGACGTTGACGCCATGCCTCCTCAGCCTCTCTGCATAAGTCTCACCCTGATCCCTGAGCGGGTCATACTCCGCTGTCACAATCACCGCGTCTGCCAGGCCCGACAGGTCAGGAAGCAGTATGGGCGAGAACCTGGGGTCGAGGGCGTCCTGGGGGCCATTCAGGTACTGGTCGGAGAACCATGACATCAGGTCGTGCGTGAGTATCAGGCCATCCCCGTACTCCCTGTACGATTCGGACGCGAAGTCAGGGCCCACAACCGGGTAGAACAGGGCCTGGAGCCTGGGCTGCCTGAGGCCCCTCATCTTTGCCATTGCGCAGGCCACGGCTGTGAGGTTTCCGCCTGCACTGTCCCCAGCTATGCATATCCTCTCGCTACTGATGCCGAAGTCAGGGGAGTGCTCCATGAGGTAGGCATAGGAATCTATGGCGTCCTCAGCCGCTGCGGGGAACTTGCTCTCCGGAGCGAGCCTGTAGTCAACAGAGAACACCTTTGCACCTGAGTGCTTCGCCATGTACCTGCACATGGCATCATGCGTCTCTATACTGCCGAGCACAAACCCACCACCGTGCAGGTAGAGGATGGCACAGTCGCTCCCAGCATCATCGTAGATCCTGACCTTGAGGTCCCTGCCAGGGAGCCTGAAAACAGTGTCCCTGACGCTCCTCACACTTATCTCCGGCACCTGGGACACGGCCAGCCGCTCCATGGATCTTATCCTGTCCAGCGGCGTTGTCCTGGGATCCGGCATGGGGTTGTTCTCAAGGATCTTCAGCATGTTCCTTATCTGCGGGTCCAATGTCATGACCTGAAATATGCCATTCTGGCCTTATCTACTTTTCCAGTATCGATAAAGGGCAGTGAAAGGTTTATTAACAATGGTATGCTATAGCCTACCAGTGTTGCCCACGGTAACAGAAGAGGTGTCCTGCGTTCTCTTATTACACTCTGGCAGGCACCATCCTGTACCGTAACTGAGGGCAAGAGGTGGTGTCTGTGTTTTCGGGCGGTGAAGGAAGAGAGGATAGTGTACAGAGTTACCGGATATGGAGCCCCTGGTACGTGAAGAGGGACTGCGGCCGCGTCGTGGTCTTCGATACCACGCTCAGGGACGGGGAGCAGACTCCGGGCGTCGCCTTCGGTGCCAGGGACAAGGTGGAGATAGCATCGGCTCTGGAGGAAGCTGGTGTTGATATAATAGAGGCAGGCTTTCCCGCGGTATCAGAGGAAGAGATGGACGCCGTGGCACAGGTGGCCTCCACCGTGTCAAGGTCCGAGGTGGCGGCACTGGCCCGGTGCAATACAGGGGATATCGAGAGGGCCATAAATTCAGGGGCTTCCCTGGTGCATGTATTTATAGCCACATCGGATACGCATATGCATTACAAGCTGCGCATGAACAGGGATCAGGTGATATCCAGGATAAGGGATTCAGTGGAGAGGTGCTCGTCCTCTGGCATAGGCACCATGTTCTCGCCCGAGGACGCCACAAGGTCCGACAGGGAGTTCCTCTTCAGGGCAATTGCAACTGCCGTGGAAGCAGGGGCCAGGTGGATTAACATACCCGACACCGTGGGCGTCATGTTCCCCTCGTCCATGTTCGAGATGGTCAGGGAGGTGCACTCCGCGTTCAGCACCGATCTATCAGTGCACTGCCACAACGACTTCGGCCTCGCCACAGCGAACACGCTGTTCGGCATAGCCGCCGGGGCCAGGCAGATGCAGGTAACGGTCAATGGCATTGGCGAGAGGGCAGGCAACGCCTCGCTCGAGGAGTGTGTCCTCGGGGCAGAGGCTTTCCTGGGCTGCAGGACAGGCATAAGGAAGGACAGGCTCTACGATCTCTCCCGCCTGGTGGCGGAGAAGTCCGGTGTACCGGTGCAGCCCAACAGGGCCATAGTGGGGCAGAACTCCTTCTCCCACGAGGCGGGCATACACGTGCATGGCGTCATAAACGAGCCTTCGACCTACGAGGCCTTCGACCCAGCCATCGTCGGGCGGAGGAGGGAGGTGGTCTTCGGGAAGCACTCCGGCATAAACGCAGTGATATGGGCCTTCAGGAACAGGGGAATGGAGATTGACGAGGAGGAGGCGAGGGCAGTCCTGCGCTCCATAAAGGCATCAGGTGGGCGGATCACGGAGGATGAGGTCGTGGAGAGGTTTGAGAGTGCGAGGTGATTGTGTTGGGAAAGACGGTTGCAGAGAAGGTTTTCTCGGCCCATTCTGGCACTGATGCCTACGCTGGCGATTTTGTGGAGGCGGAAGTAGACTACGTGATGGCCAACGACATCACAGGTGCGCCGGCCATAGAAGCCTTCAACCAGCTGGGCATGGAGCCAATAAGGGAGAAGATCGTGCTGATACCTGACCACTTTGTCCCGGCCAAGGACATAGCGAGCGCCATACAGGCCAGGAAGCTCCGGGACTTCGTGTGGAAGTACGGCATAGAGAACTACTTCGAGGTGGGGCGCGGAGGGGTGTGCCACCAGGTGATGATGGAACAAGGGTTCGCTGCGCCTGGAAGGCTCATAGCTGGCGCGGATTCCCACACATGCACATACGGTGCCCTGGGGGCAATATCTGTGGGCATAGGCAGCACCGAAGCGGGTGTGATATTCGCCACGGGCCGCATGTGGTTTCGCGTGCCCCAGAGTATGAGGTTCCAGGTAGATGGCGAGCCGGACCCATACGTTGAGGGGAAGGACATAATACTCAGGGTCATATCCGAGATCGGGGTGGAGGGTGCACGCTACAGGTCGATGGAATTCTACGGCAGCACCATATCGCTCCTCGACGTTGCTGAGAGGATGACCATTGCGAACATGACCACTGAGGCCGGAGCCAAGTGCGCCTATGTGCATGTCGACAAGAAGACGCATGAGTACCTAAGGGGCCGTGTGAGGGGCACGTACAGGGAGGTATCTGCAGACTCGGACGCTGAGTATGTCAGCGACATCCACATAGATGCCACAGAGCTCGAGCCTCAGGTGGCCCTACCAGGCTCGCCGGACAACGTGAGGCCGGTGAGCGAGGTCGATGACCACATAGACCAGGCATACATCGGTTCGTGCACTAACGGCCGGCTGGAGGACATAAGGAAGGCAGCGGAGATCCTGAGGGGCAGGAAGGTTCACCCTTCGGTTAGGCTCATCGTGGTGCCATCGAGCCAGAGGGTCTATGAGGACGCCATAAGGGAGGGCCTGGCAGAAATAATCGTGGAGGCGGGTGGCTTCTTCTCCGGCCCGACCTGCGGCGCGTGCCTTGGCGGCTACATGGGTGTCCTCGGGCCAGGGGAGGTGTGCATATCAAGCACGAACAGGAACTTCCTGGGCAGGATGGGTGACAGGGACTCGAAGGTCTACCTGGCGAACCCGTCTGTGGTGGCTGCGAGCGCAGTTGCAGGCAGAATAGTGAAGCCAGAGGAGGTGCTGGCCAGATGATCATGGAAGGCAGGGTGTGGAAGCTCGGTGACAACATAGACACAGACCAGATAATACCTGCCAGGTACCTTGTCACATCTGACAGGAAGAAGCTGGCGGAACACATACTGGAATACACTGTCCCGGAAATGAGGGGTGCTGTGAGGCCAGGAGACATCATCGTGGCGGGCAGGAACTTCGGGTCAGGGTCGAGCAGGGAGCACGCTGTGCTGGCCATCCAGGGCGCTGGCATATCCTGCGTGGTGGCGAAGAGCTTTGCGAGGATATTCTACAGGAACTCCATAAACCTGGGCCTTCCGGTGATAGAGGCTGATGTTGATGTTGAGCAGGGGGACACCATAAGGGTTGACACTGACCAAGGCACCATAGATACCCCCAGGGGCAGGTACACGTTCAGCCCGTACCCGGAGTTCATAGCCGGGATAATAAGGGCAGGCGGCCTCATAAACTACGTGAAGGGTGGCGGGCTACGCTCAAGGTAGCGGTCATCCCGGGGGACGGCATTGGCAAGGAGACGGTGCCAATGGCCGTAGAGATGATGTCAGAGATGCTGGAGAACGTGGACTTCCAGGAATTCGGGATCTCTTCGCAAAGGTACCTGGAGAGCGGCACGGTGATGAAGGAGGAAGAGGTGGAGGAGATCAGGAAGAAGGACGCGGTGCTCTTTGGCGCCATAGGCGATCCCAGGGTGAGGCCCGGCATCATGGAGAGGGGCGTGATCCTGAACCTGAGGGCCACCCTGGACCTCTTCGCCAACGTAAGACCTGTCCGCTCCTTTGTCACAGGCAGGGAACTGGTGGTGTTCAGGGAGAACACCCAGGAGTTCTACGTGGGCATAGGAGGGGACAGGAGTGGCATCGAGCGGCCACTGGGCCTGTACGGCTGCGAGGGCACAATCGGCGTGCGCCTCTCGGTACGGGGAAACATGGCTTTCGACATCGGCATCATGTCAGAGGCCCACCTGAGGAGGTTCTTCTCCAGGCTCAGCATCTACAGGGGCAGGAAAATCACCGTGACAGACAAGGCGAACGCGGTGCCGAACATGTATTCCCTGTGGAGGAGCGTGGCTGCAGAGGTCCTGCAGAGGGATGGATTCGAGTTCACCTTCCAGTATGCAGATTCTGTTGCCTACGACATGGCCAGGAACCCTGAGAAGTATGAGGTCATAGTGGCGCCTAACCTGTACGGGGACATACTCTCTGACCTGGCTGCTGGCCTATTCCATGGCCTCGGCTTTGCTCCAAGCGCAAACATAGGCGACAGAAGGCCAGGCCTTTTCGAACCTGTGCATGGCTCCGCACCAGACATAGCAGGGAAGGACATAGCGAACCCGTTTGCTACAATCCTCGCCGCATCCATGCTCCTGGAGTACAACGGGCATCCAGGACTGTCAAAGGCAATAAACGACTGCGTTGCAGAGTGCTACAGGTCCCGGATACTGACACCGGATGCGGGGGGAAAAATGAGGAGTTCCGAGGTCTTCAGGGAATTCATGAAAAAACTGAGGGGCGCAGTATGACTACGTCCTGGCACTGGCCCTCTCCTTCACGGGCCTGAACATGGCCCTTATCTCCTTCCCTATGACCTCTATCTGCTCCTTTCTCGCCTTCTCCCTCATGGCATCGAGGTTCTTCTGCCCTGAGTAGTATTCGTCCATCCACTCCTTCGCAAAGGAGCCGTCCTTGATGTCCCTGAGTATCCTGTCCATGGCTGCCTCGTAGTGCTCGTCTATGACCCTTCCACCCCTGGTCCTCCCGCCGTACTCCGCTGTGTTGCTGACGCCGTCCCACATGTTCTCAATGCCTCCCGCCTGTATGAGGTCAACGATGAGCTTCATCTCGTGGAGCACCTCGAAGTAGGCTATCTCCGGCTGGTAGCCCCTGGAGACCAGGAAATCGAAGGCCCTCTTTATGAGCTGCGAAATGCCGCCGCAGAGCACAACTTGCTCGCCGAACAGGTCTGTCTCGGTCTCCTCAGTGAAGGTCGTCCTTATGACCCCTGCCCTGGTCGCACCGATCCCCTTCGCTATGGCCATGGCGGTCTGGAATGCCTTACCTGTATAGTCCTGCTCCACTGCGACCAGCGATGGTGTGCCGAACCCTTCCAGGAACGTCTTCCTCACCATGGCCCCGGGCGCCTTGGGTGCCACCATGATCACGTCCACGTTCGCCGGTGGGACGATCCTCCTGAACCTTATGTTGAAGCCATGGGCGAACTCCAGGGTCTTGCCCTCTGTGAGGTGGGGCATTATGCTCTCCCTGTAGACCCTTTCCTGGGTCTCGTCAGGGATGAGCACCATGATCACGTCCCCAGCATCTGCCGCCTCGCTGATCTCCATGGGCTCGAAGCCGTCGTCCCTGGCCTGCCTGTAGCTCTCGCCATTTTTCCTGACGCCAACTATCACGTCCACCCCGGAATCCCTGAGGTTCAGGGCCTGCGCCCTTCCCTGGATGCCGTAACCTATGACGGCCACAGTCTTTCCATCAAGGTATTTCATGTCCGCGTCCTTTTCCGTAAGCACGTTCACCATGCCCTTTCCTCCTCCCTTACAAGGTCGTTCACAACGCTCACGTCCACAACACCGCTGATCCTCCTGAGGTGCTTCAGCACCTTCTCTGTATCTTCCCACCTGTACGGCTCTATCTCTATCCTCACCATCCCGCCTTCCTCCTCGTACTTGAGACTCCTCATCTCTATGTTCCTCCTGGAGAACTCAAAATACGTCCTCTGGAGCACTCCATCCTCCTTATTGGCTGAAACCAGCAACTTCACCATTCTCCACCTCCTTCCACCTGCACCTTCCGTATATTATGTCCGCCTTTCCTCCCCAGGGTGGCGTCATGGGCAGGCACTCCTCCTCCCTGTCTGTCCTTACCTCGAGAACGTAGGGCCCCCTGTAGGCCAGCATCTCTCTGAGGGCATCCTCCATCTCTGAGGGCCTCTCAACCGTGCTGGACTGGACGCCGAAGCCCTCCGCTATCTTTGCGAAATTGGGCGCCTTGCTGTAGTCCGCGGCGTATATGACGTTACCGTAGAAGTGGGCCTGGAACTGCCTTATCATGCCGAGGCTTGCATTGTTCATCACAACCGCTTTCACAGCCACATCTTCCTCAACAGCAGTGGCCAGTTCCGACACGGTCATCATGAAGCCGCCGTCTCCTATGAGGGCGACCACTGGCTTGTCCGGCCTCCCTATCTTTGCCCCTATGGCTGCAGGCAGTGCGTAGCCCATGGTGCCCATGCCTCCGGACGTTATGAACTTCCGGGTTCCCCTGGCCTCGAAGTAGTGCGCAGCGAACATCTGGTGCTGCCCCACATCGGCCACGAGTATCGCGTCCTCCGGGAGCACTGAGTTCATTGCGTGTATGAGTTTCTGCGGCTTCATCGGCTCACTCATGAAGTTGAAGTCACACCTGCAGAACTCCCTGACCTTCCTGACCTCCTGTACCCATGCCTCCCTCCTCTCGTTCTCTCCCACGTACTTCAGGAACTCCCTCAGGAAGTCCACTATGTCTGCCCTGATGCCTATGACGTCCTTCTTCCTCTTGCCTATCTCCGCCTCGTCATTGACCACATGCACCACGGTCCTTGAGGGTATGAACTCGTCCATCTTCGCTGTCGTCCTGTCACTGAACCTGGCCCCCAGGGCCATCACGAAGTCAGACCTGTTCAGCACGTACCTGGAAGAGCCTCTGCCGTGTATCCCGGTTATGCCCAGGGCCAGTTCGTAGTCCTCGGGCACCGCCCCCTTCCCCATGACAGTCGTGACCACCGGTGCGCCGATCCTCCTGGAGAGCTCCAGGATGAGTTCCCTGCAGCCCTCAGCCTTGGCACCGCCTCCAGCAAGGATCACGGGCCTCTGGGATGACCTGAGAGCGCCCACAGCCTCCGAGACGTCTGGCACCTCCGGGAACTTTGCACCTTCGTACCTGTACGCTGTGTACTCCACCTGTGACATGGATATGTCGCTGGGTATGTCAACGGCAACCGGCCCCCTGCGACCTGACATGGCCGTGGCGTACGCCTTCCTCAGTGTTGGCACCAGGTCCTCTGGCCTCTTCACCTTGTAGTTGGCCTTCGTCACGGGTATCATCACGTCAAAGACGTCTGCCTCCTGGAATGCGTCTGTCCCAAGCGCCTTCGTCCCCACCTGCCCGGTTATTGCCACCACCGGTATGCTGTCCATGTACGCTGTGCCCAGGCCTGTTACCAGGTTCGTTGCCCCGGGCCCGGATGTGGCTATGCAGAAGCCTGCCCTTCCGGTCACCCTTGCGTAACCGTCGGCCATGTGGGCGGCACCCTGTTCCGTCCTGGTCAGGTGGTGCCTGACCCTGGAACCGGCCAGCGACTGGTATATGGCAAGGTTTGCACCCCCGGGTATCCCGAAGAGGTGGCCCGCACCCACGTCCTCCATGAATCTCACAACAGCCTCAGACCCTCTCATATCAACCTCCTGAAACCAGCCACAGCTGGTTCAGTGTAAGATAATAATGACTGCAGCGACAACAACACTGTCGTCACACACCAACACAGGAGCTGCAGCCATGCTGATCAGTGGCAGGCAATGATTATATTTAATATTTTCTGCCGCTTTCCTATGAAAAAATTCCATATGTAAAGCGTTATTTGACATATTTTTTAATCAATGTGGGATATAGCAGTGTATGCGGATGTGGATGGTGAACCCAGTTTACATGTGTGACAGGCACCTGCTCGGGGAACACGTGGAAATCCACATGCTCGTGTCGTCAATAGGGATGGGAAGAAACATAGGCGGCTTCCTTGAGAGGAAACTAGTTGACCCGTCTTCTGCACTGAGGCGCCATGAGGAGATCGTTGGGGAAATGCTAAAGAGGGGCTTCAGGCACACATCCCCCTTGAGGGGGGTGGAACGGATCCAGCACCTGCTGGTCTCAAATCCGCTGGATGCCGAAGCCAACCTCACCGAACTGTTATCCAGGTGCCAACGCTGCAGGCAGAGGTACCGGGAGGTCAGAAGTCTATGCCCCTCCGGGCAGGCACACCGGCCCTGAAAGGGTGCTTTACCTCCACCATCTCCGTCACCAGGTCAGCCCTCTCCATTATCCTCTCCGGCATCTTCCTCCCTGTCATCACGAGTTCCGTGTTCGGGGGCTTTTCGTCGATCATCTTAATGACCTGGTCCTCGTCTACCAGGCCATAATAGATGGCAACGTTGACCTCGTCCAGTATGACAACGTCCCAGCGGCACGAGAGCATCTCCTCTTCCGCTTTCCTGAACGCCTCCTGGGCCAGGTTCCTGTACTCTGGCGGGGGCTGGCCCCTCGGGCAGACCTTGACGTTTGCAACCCTCCCGTTGTTTCCCTTCCTGTACTCGTCTTCCCAGACGATGAAGTAGGGCATGCCCACGTATTCGAGCCTTATCAGCTCCCCGAGGTTGTTCACGCCCCTGTTCTCCCCGTAGGTGCCCAGCTTCATAAACTGCAGTATGTAGACGTGCATACCCCACCCGGCCGCTCTCAGGGCCAGGCCAAACGAGGCAGTGGTCTTTCCCTTCCCGTTGCCAGTGTATACTTCTACCAGCCCCCTGGTTAGCCTCAAAGGAACACCTCCATGTATATCCGCAACGCAGAGTTAACGCTATCTGATCCCATGTTTTTCTACTCCCTCCCAATACACGTGGGAATGCTCAACGTAGTGATAGCTGATGCGGAGCTCGAGCTGATCCCCGGGGAGATGCTGGATGACTACCAGGTGAGGAAGTACGCGAAGAAGAGGAAGAAGCCTGCAGCGGAGGTGCTCCTCGATTCTAACTTCCTGCACGGTGCCATAGAGAGGCACTTTCCCGGCGGCTCCACCAGGATGGGGAGGCCAGACATCTTCTACATACTCCTGCAGGTCCTGCAGGAATCGATCCTGAACAAGAGGGGACTCCTCAGGGTTTACATCCACACGAAGCACAACAAAGTCATACACATCGCACCGCAGACAAGGGTACCGAAGTCATACAACAGGTTCGTCGGCCTCATGGAAGACCTCTTCAAGAAGCAGGAGATACAGAGCGGCCAGGAGAAACTGCTCACCTTGAAAGATGCCGATCTCTTCTCCCTCCTGGACGACCTCGGGAAAGAGGTCGTGCTCCTATCGCCGAGGGGCAGGCCATCTAAGCCGGAGGACATAATCAGAGAAGACATGTCACTGGTCATAGGCGGCTTCGCTGAAGGGGACTTCCAGACGGATGTCTATTCACGTTACAGTGCGCACTCGATCTTTCCAGACGAGCTGACGATATGGTCGGTGGCATCCGAGATTGTCGTCAGGTACGAGTGCATGTTCGGCCCACTGTGACGGTTTACGACTCCCGCCTTCGCAAAGTGTTCACGCTGATTCAGAAAATGTAAGACGCACTCCGGCAACGTTTTTGCACTCCACTGCATCGTCAGGTACATGCGCGGGTACAGTGAGTGTGAGGCTGCATGCTGGGACTACGGGGCTGACAGCGCCCCATTCTACTCGTGCCTGGATGCCTGTGAGAGGGGTGAGCCAATTGTACGGCCAACCTTTGTGGTGGCACGGCCGGACAAGGGGAACCGCACAGGGAACAGGGAAAGGTTGGTAAAATAACAATAAATACAAGGAAAAGATAACGGAAAAGTCACTATGGCACGATTGCATACCAGAAAGAGGGGTAAGTCGGGTTCAAAGAGAGTCTATACGGAAACAAGGCCATCATGGGTGCAGATGAGCGACCAGGAGGTGGTGGACACCATAAGGAACCTCAGGTCACAGGGCATGAGCTATTCTATGATTGGCATCACCCTCAGGGACCAGTACGGGATTCCGTCCACCAGGACAGTCATGCGCAAGAAGCTGGGCAAGATAATCCAGGAGCTGGGCATGGCGCCCCAGGTGCCCGAGGACCTCATGAACCTCATAGAGAGGTACAGGAACATAACCAAGCATGTGGAGATGAACAAGAACGACCTGGACAACAAGAGGAGACAGGCACTGCTCATGTCAAAGATCCTGAGGCTCGTGAAGTACTACAAGAGGGAGGGCTACCTTTCAGAGGAGTGGAACCTCAGCAAGGTTCTTTAGGGTCACCGGATGAGCGTAGGCTTCATACCCCCAGACCTCCTGAATGCCCTCAAGAAGGCTGCGGCTGAGGTCAGGGCGCACGATACGGTGCGTGTTCTGGGCCACTATGACGGCGACGGCACAAGCGCGGTCATAATCCTCACGCGGGCCCTCGAGAGGGAGGGCATAAGGTACCAGGCGGGCTTCATAAAGGAGCTCGATGCAGAGAATTTCAGGAAGAGGATGATGGAGGCCCCCGACCTTTTCACCATAGTTGTGGACGCAGGCTCTGACCAGCTGCGGTTTGTTCCGGACATGGAGAACGTCCTGGTCCTTGACCACCACTTCTACAACAGGGCAACGGTTAAGGGGATGAACATAAATGCAAGGGACTTCGGCATAGACGGAACCAGGGGAGCCTGCGGAGCCACCATGGCCTTTGCCTTTTCCCTTGCCATGTCCGAGGAGAACTCGGACAGCTTCCCCTTCATGCTCTCAGGTGCCATTGCGGACAAGCAGGACATAGGCGGCTTCACAGGCCTCAACAGGGCCATAATAGAAGCACTGGGCCCAAACTACAGGAGTATCAGGGGCCCAAACCTTGAGGGAGAGACGCTCGCGGAGGCCATAGCGTTCTCCACGGATCCGTTCTTCAGGGACCTGTCAGGTTCCATGGAGAGGACTGAGGAGTTCCTTAGGGGGATAGGCCTGGACCCTGCAAGGAGGCTTGCCGAACTCACAGAGGACGAGAAGGCACAGGCGATCAATGCCCTCGCTGCCTGGCTCATATCGCAGGGTGCCGGGAGCGAGGCTATCAGGTACACCGAGACGGATCTCTACATCTTCGACCAGTACGGCCTTTCATCCAAGGACATATCTGGCATAATAGACGGAAACGCCAAGGTGGGCAGAAACGGCGTCCCGGTGCAGTTCTTCCTGGGTGATGAGGGTGTCAGGCAGGAGATGCTGGCCAACTGGAAAACGTACAAGGGCAAGCTAATAGACTACGCCTACAGGGCCTCCAAGGAGATATTCGAGGAACAGAACGTGAGGTACTTCTACGCGCCCGAATCAGAGATGGCAGGCTCCATAGCTGGCCTCCTGACCCTCTATGTGCTCCCGCAGGACAAGCCGCTGATTGGCTTCAACGTCGGCGATGGCACCACAAAGGTGTCATCGAGGGCCTCCAGGAGGCTAGTCGAGAGGGGCCTGAACCTATCCACTGTGATGGCAGAGGCCTCCAGGGAGGTAGGGGGTACAGGAGGGGGGCATGACATCGCAGCCGGTGCCTCGATACCCAAGGGAAGGGAGAGGCAGTTTGTGGAGATTGTGGGCAGGCTTGTGGGTATCCAGCTGAACGGCAAGGCTGGTCAGGGTGCCAGTGCGGAGTGACATACGCGTCCGGACACGACAAGAAGAACGACAGGCCTCACCCTTCCGGGAGGGGTGTTGGTCAGAAAGAATATATGCAATGGTTGAATAAATGAGATGAATGAGACGGATAGGTATATACACCTCCGATTTCAGGTTTTATCACAATATAATTGTTGAGCTTAAGAAATGGGGCCTCCCTTTTGTGAGCCTTGAGAACCCCAATGACATACCTCCCGATGTTGCCGTCGTTCTCACTTCTGAAACGGATGTTGAAACCTTTCCCGTGCAGGTCAGGGATTCGAGGCCGGATAGTGCTGTCAGGAAGGCCATCCCGTACCTGCTCAACAAGACACACTTCAAGAGGATAACGGTCGGCATAGACCCTGGGCCATACCCGGGCCTTGCTGTTATGGGTGAGAGCATACTCCTTGAGGCGACCGAGTGCCCGTCCATCCAGAGCCTCAGGGTGCAGCTGGAGAGTATAGTGAGCAGCTACTCTTACAGGGAAATAGTCATAAATGTCGGGAACGGAGACCTGCCAAACAGGGCCGAGATCACCTCTATGCTGGAGAGGATGGGCCTTGACTTCAGGATAGTGGACGAGAGGAAGACCAGCGTGCCGCACAAGATGCATGATAACGCCCTTTCCGCAGCCAGGATTGCGAGGATAGACGGTGACAGTTACAGCTTCCAGGAGATAAAGGGCGTGAGGAAGAGGGACCTCATAGAGGTGGAGTTCAAGACACTGAAAAAGTCGATCTAGGTGGACCAATTCAGGGCCTGAATAACTGGCCACATTTCCCCAGTGGATCGCTTGGGGCACTGAAACCGCATCATTCTCTTGCTTCCCCCTGTGTGGAATTCCGTTACACCACGCTCTTCACAACCGAGCCGAAAGTGGTGTGGTACCGTCCTCATGCCCTCCTTGAGATCCCCCTGGGTCGGACTCACCTCTTCCACTTTGGCCTGCCGCCGGGCGTCTGGGGCCTCCTCCTGGATGTCGCCACCACTATCATTACCACAGCCACAACGGCAACAACGTAATATATCCAGTCATAGTTCGGCGGCTGCCCGTAATAGAAGGTGGACGTAGCGTAGTCGGTGCTGCCGTCAACCTTCACCGTGGGGCTGCTCACAACGACCCTGAGTGTGTGCTCCCCGTCTGCTGGGTGGTATGGCGGGTAAGGTATTATCCAGTCGTACCGCACGGTAGTGGTAGAGTCCGGGGAGAGGTTCACGACCTTTGAACCGACCAGGGTGTTGTCCACGTAGAAGTAGACGGTCACGTTGTCTATGGGCACGTTCTCCGGGTTATTTATCACTGCGTTCAGGACGTATGGCTGCACCACCTGTATGCTGATGGTCGTCGTGTATTTCAGAACGGAGGAGCCGTCACGGGCCCAGGTCTCTATGTACAGGTACAGCACCCCTCCTGTGTCCGGTGTCTTGACTGGGATCCTGAAGTCCGAGGTGTTTGCACTGCTGTTGTAGTATGTCCCGGACGGGCTCATGCCTGTGAGGTTCTGGCCGTAGAATATCACCTGCAAGGCGTAGTCCCTGAAGCCCACGGAATCGTTCACCCACACCGTTATGGAGGTGTTGGTCGCTGAATAGGACGGGGCAGTGACAGAGGCTGTGAAGATGCTGGTTGGAGATGAGGCGTGCGCTGCAGGGATGAGCATGCCCATGGCCATTACGATGAGCAACACCGCGATTCCGATCTTCCTCATGGTCTCCTCCTGTTCCTGTAAACTGCAACACCGATGCCAACTGCCACTATCAGGACTATGGCTATGAGGCCAGCCTCGAGGTTGATGAACGGGTCACCTGTGTAGTTCGCTATTACATTCGGCCCGGTCGGGTACGGGGGTACCTGGTAGCTTACTCCGGGCATGGCAGTGTACACGGTCACGCTCTTCGTTATGTTGTATGTTGTGTTTGTGAACGTCACAGGCACGCTGACCGGCGCTGTTACGTTGGAGGTGGGCGTGAGGAGGACGTATAGTGTCATGTTGACGCCGAAGCCCAGGTAAACATGGTGAACCGCAGTACCGTTGGCGTAGGTGAGGGTGGCGTTCCAGTGCGTGAAGTTGAGGCCGCTCTGGTTCCCTATGGACGGCGTCAGCAGTATGCCGGTGTCACCCGTGTTGTTGATGTACACTGGCAGTTTTAGGGCCTTTCCGTCCGGTATGCCCGGCACAGAGGTTGAGAGCGATATGCCAGGCACCTGTGTTACGTTAACTGTGAGGTCAACGGTGGAGTTGCCAGACGAGTACCTCACGGATACAGGCACCTCCTCTGTGCCGCTCTGAACCGGCTTCACCATGCGGAGCTGTGCGCTCAGGTTGACCGTTGCACCGACCGGTAGGTATATGGAGCTCCTGTTGAAGGCGGCCACCCATGAGCTGCTGGCACTTGAAAGGTTAACAGTGGCGTTGAAGTTTCCTGCATTGCTCAGCTGGAACTTAACCTCAACAGAACCGAGGAGCGTCACGTTGGGTACCTGGGTCTGCTTCACTATGAATGATGCCACGGGCTCTTCCACGAGAGTCAACTGCACATACGTTGTCCCTGCTACGCTCTGCGTAACGTTTGTGCCGAACGTTATTGTCTCATTTATGCCGTTTATAACCGTGTGCTTCGATATGGATGAGGAGAACGAGTAATTGCCGTAAGGCAGCACGAAGTATGTGAAGGGCGTGACGTTCATGCTGGCGCCGTTCGAGCTCACGGTGACGTTCTGGTGGAGCAGCTGGCTTCCAAGGTTCTCCGACACGTAAACTCTGCCCGCTTTCTGGAGCGTGATGACCAGGTCTTCGCTCTTCTGGAATGGCCCAACAGTGAACGAACCGAAGTATGCATAAGAGCCGCTGGCGTCCGTCACATAGATGCCGTAGTCCCCGGAGGTCAGGTTAACGCTGAACGCCCCGGAAACGCCTGTGGATGTTGCCGCAACTTTTGAGCCGTTCTCGCCTGTTATGACCACACTGGAGAGAGCGGCCGGTGACCCACCGACGTAGGCTTTGCCTGTAACCTGGGTGTAGAAAGGCACTGCGTGCACACTCACTCTCACTGTCTCATTCGCCACCAGGCTCACGCTTGCACTGCCGCTCAGTGTGAAGGACCCGGTGGTGTTCGAGACCCTTGAATTGAACTGGATACTGTAGGACCCATATGGCAGCAGTATGCTGCTGTTCGATGTCACAATGATTGCCATGCCGTTCCTTATGGTGTAGTTGCCGCTAGCCGAGGCAGAGTTGTTGAGGCCGAGAACGTATGAGGGCTCCATAGCTGGCCTCACTGTCACGTTCCGGTCAACATACAGTACCGTTATGTTGCTCTTGGTCCCGTTCTCGGAGTACACTGTGTAGTAACCTGGCACCAGGTTGTGTCCGCTCACAACGCTCCCGTTCGAGCTGAATATCTCGTAGTGCGGCGCATCAACAGTCAGTGTGGAGAGTGGCTGCAACACCTCGCTGACCGATGCGTTCTGGTTGAAGGGAACAACGATGGTGGGAACGCTCACGCTCGCACCGTACTCCGGTGAACTTATCTCCACTGAGTAAACCCCGGGCATCACGTAAACATTTGCAGTGCCGTTCGCCAGCGTTCCCGTGAATGACCTCACACCTGACAGGGTAACGGTGCCGTTGGCCCAGCTTCCCATGGAGGTCATGACATGCATTGAGACATCCTTCATCAGGGGCTCCGCCCCTATGTAAGTTGAGTTTGTGCCGGATGGAGCAGAGGAGACCACATAGTATGGGCTCTCATATTCGTATGATGAGGCATTTATCCCGTTCGGGAGGTAGAACGTGGCGTACCCCTGCCCACTGACCTCCTGGAACCCAATTGGCTGGCCGTCGAGCTCCGCCACAGCCATTCCGCCGCTCACTGCGGAACTGCTGCTATAGGAAGACGAAGCATTGCTGTTGTAGATGAAAACAGATTCTGAGTGCGAGCTGGCCAGGCTCATGTTGATGCTGTAGTTGTCCTGCAGCGAGATTGGCTTCAGTGATGTGTCTACCGTTCCAGAGTGCACACCCTCCGCACTGAGCATGTAGCTTCCCAGGGGCAGGAGGATGCTGTAATACCTCGAGGAGGAGTTTCCAGTGGCTCCAATCACTGCCCCGTGGCCTAAGACCTCGTAGGTCCAGTTATAGCTGGAGACACCAGGGTAGTACGAGGAGAGGGTGACATAGGCAGACGGCTCCAGCACCAGGTGCTCGCTGGCCACTCCGCTGACCTTTACAGTGGTTAAGTTGGACATGTGGCCACTCGTCACATAGATCGTGTACACGCCGGGCACGACCTGCAGCGAGTATGTTCCGGAGAAGTTAGATGCCGAGCCTACAACCTGCACTCCGTCCTTCAGGACCGTAACGTTGAATACCCTAGCGTCTGTCGATACATCTATGCTTGCACTGAGCCTGGGCTCCAGCGTGACCGAGAGCTTTTTGCCCCAGCCGGATACCGTCACGTTCTGCTCACTGCTGAACACTCCTGGGCTCGATATGCTGACAGTGTAGTTGCCCGGTGTTACCTCAAAGCCGGCACTCCCGTTCGCGGATGTTCTCTTGACAAGATCGTGCCCGTTTCCGGAGAGACTCACCGTCAGGCCTCCGTAATCAACGCCGTTCGATTCGGCCTTCACTGTGAGGTTGTCAAGTGCGACGTAAACGTTTGCCTGGTTGCTACCGATCGAGACAGAGATGTTCTGCACGTCGGCGTAGTTGTTTCCATCAGAGTAGACGCTTGCTGTGTAGTTGTAGGCTGGTATGTCCGAGAGGTGGTACTGGCCACCGCTCACCGTGGCATTGAACTCTGCGTTGAATGTTGAATTGTAAAGTGTCAGAGTGCCGCTCTCAATGGGCATGGTCATGTTGCCGGTGGGTGATGTCTCGTTCAGGTAGACAGAGCCCGACAGGGTGGTGGTGGGCACCTGGAAGTTCTCCACGAAGTAGTAGTCAGGCAGGCCTGTTGTGGTGTTGTAGTATTCAGGTATCCTCATGGCCTCGTTCTGCGTCACATTTATTTTAACCTTGCCCAGCTCGTGGCTCCCGACAAGCTCGATTGGGTTTTCGGGGCCTGTTGAGAACACTATGCTGTCATTCCCGGGAACTGCCACAAGTGAGTAGTAACCCTGGCTGTTGGTGTACGTCACATTGTGGGGTATTCCGTACTGGTCAAGGAGAGTGACCCTGATTCCAGCAACGGGTTGCCCGTTCGGAAGTGTCACCCTCCCTTCCACGATGGCTCCAGGGTAGTAAGCCACGATGGGGTCAGCCTGGGAGAAGAAGTTAGAACCGGAGAACTGGAAGTCAACAGTGCCTATGTTGTCGACCTCGTACTTGTAAGCCTCCTGCAATGGAATTATCTGCCATGCGTTGGGGTGTGCCTCGTAGTCCTTGTACGGGTTCCAGAGGACGCCGACATAGACGAGTTCGAAGTGGCTCATGTTCCAGGCCGGCATGGCGGGGTAGTTGGAAATGGATGAGGAGTAGCCCGGTATTTCACCGGGGACTCCGGTGGCGGATGAGGGGTAACCGATCATGAAGCGGTATATTGTCGTGTTGTAGAATGCCGGGGTGTATACAAGGTTGTAAGATATGGGTGTCACTCCGGGTGGCAGGTTACTGAGGTTGTAGGTGCCGTTTGAGGTTATGACCTGCACGTTGTAGTATTCCTCGGGCACTATCTCGCCATACGCTGTGTAGGACGGTGTATCTGTAAGGTAAGCCGGCGCATAGAAGATGCCAGGTGAAACGCCTGAGAACGGGAAGAGGTTGTGGTCTATCTGTATGTACTGTATGAAGAAGCCGGTCTCAGAGTACAGATCCTGGTAAAGGTCAACGAGGGTCGATATGGGGTACTTGCTGGCCAGCTGCCCTTTAACATAGGCGTAGTAAGCGTTTGCACCCGTCAGAGCACTGGAGAAGTTGCCGTAAACGGACGGATCCGACAGCACCACACTTATGTAAGCGTTGGAGTCTCTGGATACATCATATATCTTCATGGCCTCCTGGGCCCCGAGCAAAGAGTCCAGGGTGTGCCATACAGGGGCGCTGAAGTTCCCGCCGTTATCCTGCCAGTTGCCCTGCAGCACCCTTGATATCAGGAGCGCTATTATCTGGCTCTGGTTCTGCGCAAGCAATACCTGACCTGCGACCTGGTACCCCTGCTGGAAGTCGTCTGCCACTGCTGGGTGCTGGCCCTGCTGTATCTCCTGGAACCCGTAGTCCCACCATGAGAGGTAGCCTGGCCTCTGGTCAAGCGGGACGTTGGTGTTCTGCGTTGCCAGCCAGAGCATCGATTCTGTGAGTGGCTGCGTCTTGTTCTCTATGCCGAACCCGTAGCCACCAACGAAGTAGGACGATGCCGTGCTGTTATTCACTGGCCTCAGGAACGCCGGGAGCTCGCTGTATATCTCACTGTTTATGTGAGATGCCGAGTTCGCAGGGACGGCGGCCGAAACCACGGCCATCCCGGACGGGATGATTATGCCTATAACAACGATGAACGCGAACACAGCCTGCAGCCAGCCAATGTTCCCCTTTATGGACTTCGCCACACCCTGCTCTGAAGCCGGGCGGCGGCGCTTCACATCGCTCATCCTGACTGCATCCGCGAAGTAGATCAGGATCAGGCCATCGAGGATGGCGTATGCGGGCGCGGCTGTGATGTTGAACCTTGCTGCCTCGAAACTCATGTATATTGAAACCAGGGAGAAGACGAGCAGGTAGAGGAGCGCATCAGTCCTCTCCTTTATGAACCTGTAGATCACCATCACGAGGCCAGCAAGGCCAAGTAGGAACTGTGCAACACCGAAGCCGCTTATGTACTCGCCGAGCGGTGGTGCCTGTGCCTCAGCAATCGTTTCATAAACCCTGTTCTTCACAAAGTACCCCTCGCCGGTTATGAGGGCGTGGAGCACTGCAGGGTCAACAAAGCTGAGGCCTATGACGCCAAGGACGGATATTATGACAATGGACGGTATGGTGATGAGCCACGGCCTCCGGCCGAATATGTTCACCACTATGCCGAAGGCTATAACCATGAGGCCCATCACCACCTCCGGGTAGAACCATGACGGGCCCTCGCCAAGCCTTATATAGTAGTAAGCACCCATGGCGAAGGCGAGAACGTAGAAGACAACTGTGTAAAGGGTAAGGTAGCCAGTTGGCCTCCTCAGTACCATGTTTATGATGTACTGCGCACCGACGTAGATCAGGACAATGACCTCTATGTAGGCGTAGCCCTGCCACGATAGCATGAGTGCGCCTAAGGACGCACCTGCAAGGAGCGAGTAAACGAATGGCAGCCTGTTCTCCCTGACGAAGGACATTATTGAGGACCTGTAGGACCTGAAGTCCGAAAGCCTCTCTATTATGACCCTGTCCTTTGACAGCTTGACGGTCTTCAGGAAGTAGTATATCGTCATCATGGCGAATAGGAGCTCCGGCGTGTGCATCCTCCCACCGGAGGCTATCCCGGCGGACAGGTTGCTCGGCATCAGGGTATAGAGGACGGCAGCTATCATGGCAGCCTTCTTGCCGAATAGCTCCCTTGTGATCAGGTACACCGGTATTATCAGGAGCGCACCGAAGACCGCATCGAACTCCTGGAACACGTCAAAGGCCGCATGGGTAGCGCCCCCAAGGAAGGGTGCCAGCAGTATTCCCGTAACTGCCACGAACCAGTGGAAGAACGGGTTCCTCGGGTTTATGCTGCCCACAGGGTAGTTGAGGGCCAGGTCATAGACAAGCTGCTTGTGGTAGGCAAGTATGTACTCTATTATCCTCCAGTTGTAGTAGGGGTCGCTCCCTCCCGAAGTGCTCAAGACTGGGTATGTGGAAGCGTACGGCCACGCGAAGTATGTCGCTATGAAAATGTAGAATGCGACCAGTATGGTTACAACTGTGATTTCAGTCCTGACACTCGGGCCTCCCCTTTCAGCTTGTCTGACTTCAGCCCGATTACTTTGATCCATAGGCACCCGGAGAGCACTAATGCAATTGGTATATAAAAAAGTGACAGGGAGTGGCGGCAAACATTGGGAGAATCGCAGGAGAAACCATAATATCAGATCTCCTGATGCTTGCAGGTGCAGCAGGACCCCAGGAAGGCAATACTCCTCATGCTCAGGCAGGCCGAGGAGAGGGGTATCGATCAGAGCGAGCTTCAGGGCAGGACAGGCTATTCTAAGTCCAGGCTATCGGAAATACTCACATCACTTGAGAGGGAGGGCCGCATCGTAAGGCAGACAACGGGGGGTAAAAAGAAGAGGGTATGGCTCAAAGGCTTCGAGCCCAATGCAGAGAAGCCAATAATACGTGTCGGCTATCTGAGATCCTCGGAGTACATACCGATCCTTTCCGCCATATGGGAGGTTGCGCGGGACACAGGCACGGCCTTCAGCATGAGGGTATACGATTCGCCGATAGAGATCTCCATGGACGTCTCCAGGGGCGCACTGGAAATGGGCCTTGCACCCACAGTGACGCAGTTCCTGGTCGCTGTGGTCACATCACAGACAAGGATCCTCATGCCCGTGGCCACTGGGGGTGCGTCAGTACTGGAGAACACCTCGTCGCCCCAGTGGAGGCTGGCCACGTCCGAGATGTCTTCAATGATGGTGCTCGCGAGGGCATATTCCGTGGCACAGAGGCTGGAGATGGTCTCCTTCTCATCACCAGTGGAGGCTCTGCAGGGCTTTACAGGTGGCAGTGCCCGTTACATAGCAATATGGGAGCCCTACCGGACAGTTGCCCTCTCCAGGCCAGGCGTGAGGGAGGTGGCCAGGTTCTCTGACATACTGGACAGTTACCCCTGCTGTGTCCTCTCCGTCCAGCGGGAGTTCACGAAAGGTCACATGAACGTCCTGAGAAGGATAAAGGAGATCTACAGGGACTTTCAGGCACAGGCGGGTGAGCGGTTCGCTGCAAGTGTCCTGTCGAGGATGAGGCGTGACACCGGTGTGGACGAACGGACACTCTTAAGGTCGCTGGCATCCTACAGGTTCCTGAAGGAAATCGATATGGAACAGATATTCTCTTACATGGCCTACACTGGCGTGCCCATTGGCAGGGACATGATTACGGATTCGATCATCAGAATCTGATCTCCAGCACCGCCGCGGGGTACTGTATCTGGAAACCATCCAGCGTTTCAGGGTGCACCTCGCCTATCAGGCCTATCTCCAGGTCTCCGATCCTGACAGAGCCGCTCCTCCCCGGTATCATATCCTCAACTTCCCTTTCCCTTATCCTCGCTGTGCCTCCCAGGAACCGGTCCCTTATTACCTCGTAGGCCCTCATGACCTCGCTGAAAGCACCCTTTGTGTCGACCGCCACGCACGAGAGCCTGTGCTCCTGCCTACCCCCTACGACCACGTCACCTATCTCGAACAGCTTCTGCGGGAACCCGTACCTCCTGTTTCTCGACACAAAGTCAAGGAGGTTGAGGTAGATCCTATCCCTGACCACAGAGAAGTCCAGGCTCTTGGGGTTCACGACCTCAACACCTCCCCTGTAACTCCTCCCGGAGTACAGTGACTGCGATGTGACCACGAAGGTCATGACCTCCTGGTAGCCCAGGGATACCATGAGCTCCCTCAACATCCTGTCGTCCATGGCCTGGGGCTGCGGGTTCCCGAAGTGGCCTGTCATGATCACGGTCTCAGGCACGCTGTCGTAACCCATGGACTTCGCTACGTCCTCTATTATGTCCACGGGCCCCATCACATCAACCCTCCAGGGAGGGACACCCACCTGGGCTGAATTCCCGTGCTCCTCGCACCTGTACCCGAACCTCCTGAGGAGGCCGCAGACCCCATTCACCTCTGTGCCTATTATCCTCTTTACCTCCCTGCCACTCACCTCCATCTCCCTGAAGCTGCCGGCGAGGCTTGACCCGCCACTGACCTTGCATCTCTCCAGGGAGTAGCCGAGCGAGAGGAAGAAGAATGCCAGGAGGTGCATCGCGTCCTTGACGGCCTTATCCTCAGTTCCCGTGATATCAATGAAGAACTCCCTGGTCCCCTCATCCACCCTGCTCTTTGATCCGTTGACCATGGGTGGCAGGGACAGGATCCCGCCCGTGCTGTCCACTATGCCCAGGTAGACTCCAGGTGGGAGCAGCCCACCGTACTGCCGGCCCTTCTCGTGCTCCCTCACCACACTCTCCGGGGTTCCTGTAACCGATCCGTCGTAGGTCGTGAAAACTGTCTCATCGGGCCGAAGCCCCCTGTACGTGAAGGGCGGGCTCACCTTGGAGAGGTCGTGAAGGCCTATGGCCGCCTTCACCCTGTCCTTGCCAATGCTCTCGTGCAGTCGCTCCTGGTAGTCTATCAGGGCCCTCAGGTTTCCTCCTATTGGATTCCCTCTTGCCACGAAGCAGGCGAAGTTACCCCTGTATGGCGCCACGCTTCTGTCAACATACACCGTTACATGCCCATCCACGACCTTGTATTCAGCATCGTCCCCATGGTATGTGCGTATTGCCCTGGCCAGGGTTGGCAGTGAGAAAAGGTCTGGCCTGTCGGGGTTGAACTCCACCCTCAGCCCTTCCGCATCAGCCTCAACAGAGTAACCGATAACTGAGGCAAACTTCTCTATGAGCGAGGCCCCCTCTTCGCCGAGGGTATTGAGAATCTCTTCCCCGCTCGCCCTGATCACGACCATTGTTCAGGTTAACAGCAGAATCATTTTAAATTCTTCTGGTCGGAGAGCTGGCCAAGCTCCCTGTTTATCCTGCTGGCAGTGTAGTCCCTCAGGATCAGCCTTATGAGATCCTCTATGGATATGGCCGTGCCCTGTGACACGTCACGCTCCAGGTCCTCTAGTATTTTCCTGGGTATGAGGACGTCAACACGGCTCACTGGTCCGCTGCTGTGGTGCCTCTCAACGAACTCGTCTATGGCCCTTCTTATTATGTCCGAGATACTCTCATACTGGAAGCTTTCGACCATCTCCTCCAGCTTTTCCATGGTCTTCTCAGATATCCTGACGGTAATTCTATATGGAACTGACATGAAACTGAGTACCTCCATTCATTTTCCAGGCAAGGTTACTGGCAGTCTGAGGGTCAGCTAACATGTGTCTGACAATTTTGTATCGATTAATAAACGTTTCTATGCAGGGATTCAGATTCTTATTTTCTGCAGTGCTTTCACACGGCGTCCGCTGATTGCCTTGCCCGGAGAGAAAAATATATATTTCTGTATATTTCGCGCTGGATCATTTTATTACCGATAAAGGGGTGCAGTCACCATGGTTACCCTGGGCAGGAACACAATGGTGATGGACACCGCGGTGCTGATAGGGGATGTGCAGATCGAGGACGGGGTCGCCATATTCGACCACGTCGTGATCAGGGGGGACCAGGCCACCATAAAGGTTGGGAAGAACTCGAACATCCAGGACAATGCGGTCATACATGCGGACGAGCACTTTCCCACGACCATCGGTCAGATGGTCTCTGTGGGGCACAACGCAATAGTCCACGGATCCAATGTGGGTGATGAGGTGATTGTAGGGATGGGTGCAATACTCCTCAACGGCTCAAAGATTGGGAGTGGCTCTGTTGTTGCGGCCGGTGCCGTTGTCACAGAGGGGTTCGAGGCGCCGGAGAACTCGCTGGTTGCAGGCGTCCCAGCAACTGTGAAGAGGGTGGACGGGAAGTTCAGGGAGTACGCCAGGAGGAATGCCCAGACCTACATGGCCCTGCGGGACCGCTACATATCTGGCTCGATCCAGAGGGTCAGGGGCCTGGACCTGAGGTGAGGTGCACTCATACCTACACAGGATCAGATATCATGTTGTGCAAAAAACCAATATAAGGATTCGGGGGGCTACGTGTGGCTGAGGTGTCTAATGAATAGAGCCATACGTAGAGGTGTAAAGGCCCTCCAGAGGGTTTTTAGCCTCAAGAGCGACAGCAAAGCGGAGACGGGTATCGGCACCCTGATTGTTTTTATAGCCATGGTGCTGGTAGCCGCAGTGGCCGCCACTGTGCTGATCCACACCGCTGGATCGCTGCAGCAGGCGGCACAGAGCACAGGCAGTGCGACACAGAAGCAGGTGGCCTCCGGCCTGTCAGTGCAGTCGATAGCAGGCCTGGACAGCAACGCATCGGACCCTGAGGCCGGCACGGTCATGTGGATAGCCATATACATTGTACCGAACTCCGGGAGCAGCGGCATAAACCTGGCCAATGTGACCCTTGACCTAGTCTACAACGGGTACTCCGCCTCTCTCAGGTACATAGGGCCCAGCGGATTCAACGTCGCAACCGGCGGAACGCAGAACGTGTTTGACAATTCCTACTTCAGCACGATAAACGCCGGACAGTATACAAAGAACACAGCACAGTACAACGATACACTGGCGAACAGCACTGACCACTTCGCCATACTGGACCTGCTCGACCCGAACCACTCAATGACGGGCAAGTACCCGGTGCTCACCGCCGGTGGGGAGGTTGCCCTGCTGGTTAACGTGACCGCTGTCTTCGGTACTGGCATATCCCAGGGTACTACCGTGACGGGAAGCGTGAACCCGACCGTTGGCTCACCTGGAGTGATAGACTTCACTGCTCCTCTGGCCTACACAACGAGAGTGGTACAGCTTCAATAAGCAGTATCACATGGTGAGGCAGTGAGAACAATGGGTCTCTTGGACAACATCGTGGGCAGGAGGAAGAAAGAGACCACAGTGAACGTAACTAACCCGCAGCCCGTTGCGCAGCAGGGGGTTCAGCCGCAACCCCCACAGTCATTTGACACGAAGTTCATCGACGGCGTCACGCAGAAGATGACAGCGCTGGAGAACGACATTAACAAGCTTAACATGGGACTGGAAAGCCTCAAAAGGAGCATGTCCGAGATGAAAACGGATCTTGACACGATCAGGGAGAACGTGAGGCTCGTTGTCTCACTCTACGAGATGGTGTCCAAGGAATTTAACCCCTTCATGGACACAACACCCGAGGAGATCAAGCAGATAACGGATTCCCTGAAGGAGGACATAGAGGAGCTGGGAAAGCTGGTCTCATCCGCTATATCGGACCTCAGAGAACTTTACGGCACTCCTGATATAGATTCGATAATCTCGGACGTGGAAAGGGAGGGAAGCAAGGATGATCAATGATTCACTCAAGGGTTTCCTGCAGAGCAAGATAGACTCTGCGGATAAGTCCATACCGAAGTTCGTACTGGAGGAGCTGAGGCAAAAGATCATAAACTCACCGACGAAGTTCTCCAAGTCAGACATAGAGACGCTGTTCAACAACCTGCAGCAGAGGTACGCCCAGAGCAAGGAAAACTCCCTGCTAGGCAAAGTTGACACCCTCTTCAAGGAAATATCGAACATGGAGAGAATGCTATCTGCTGGACAAGGCCAGGGACAGCAGAAGCCTGAACAGGAGGGAGATGAACAGCAGAGGAACCGGTATCCCTGGAAGCAGCACAAGAAGGCGAAGCTGGAGGCAATTGGAGATGACGTGATCTCTGTCATGGTTGCACTCCGCTGGCTCGAGTTCCTTCTTGACAACTACGGTCCTGAAAACACAATGGATGTCCTGGACTACTACGAGAGCATAGGCTGGATCTCGGCGCAGGTGAAGGAGCAGATGATGCGCTTCACCAAGATGACCGGGATGATAACGCCTGAACAGGAGTTCAAGGTGAAGCCGACGATACAGGACCACATCATCACCATGCTCTTCATAGAGAAGCTCAACGGCGGCGAGATAACAAGGGACCTCATAGAATCGCTAGAGAGGGAATTCAGGATGCTTAAGAAGGGAGTCGACGAGCTGTATGGGATTTAGTTACGTGGTGGCTGTGGCTATTTTGCTCAGCTCTTCCCTCATTTTTTTTGGCATGGTCTACAACGCTAACCTGCAGGCCGAACTGCAGATAAGGGAGGCCCAGCAGAGGGAAATAGAACACATAACTGAGGAGGTGGAAACGGCGCTCAACGTCACATCCTACGAGGTCAGGCAAAACGGTTCCGCTTACCAGGTCACAATGAACCTGACCAACACAGGGAGCGTGACTGTGGCGCTTGGTGAGAGCACGCTCCTCGTTAACGGGACGGTTGTGAATTTCACGTTCAGCGCCCCCTACCTGTTCCCGCAGGGCAGGGGGCACATCACATTCGACGCGCCATCCGTGCCATTCACATACGAGTTGGTGGCGCAGGATGGGTATTCAATTTACGGGGAGGTGGAATGAAATGGCATCAGCAGCGACATCGGAACTCATATTCTTCATCGCAACGCTCATAATCTCGGCATCCGTGGTCGGTGTCCTTGGGGCACAGACCTTTCACATAACAAGCAGCATACAGGAATCGTCCAGGAACACAGCCGGTGCCATAGGGACAAGTTTCGAGATAATAAACCAGCCTGACATGATACCCTATGATAACGGCTATGTCTTCTACATAAAGAACACAGGCTCGACACAGTTCTACTTCACGAACACCACGGTGAGCGTTGTCCTTAACGGCACCCTTCTCACCGGAAGCGAGGTCACCTTTTCTTCGCCCCAGCCCGGGTACCTGGCGCCAGGCCAGGTGGGGGAGATAACGGTCCACCTGAGCCTATCCCCGGGCTACTACACGCTATCGGTGACGCTCAGCACGGGGAACTCGCAGGAGCTTGAGTTCGAGGTGTGAGCGTTGTTCCTGAGTATCTCGATACCGGGGGACGAGCTGGACAGGAGGATGGGCGGAGGCCTTTACCTTGGCCAGATAGTCACGATACTGGGAGGCAACGGCGAGGGCAAGACTGTCGTATCCCTCCGCCTGGTCTACGGCCTGATAAAGAACGGCGCAACCATTGCGTATGTGTCTAGCCAGCTCCCGGTCAGGGAATTCGTCTCGGAGTGCGATTCCCTTGGCTATCCCCTGTTCAACGAGATACTCTCTGGAATAATGCACTACATACCCGCGGTCTTCATACTCAGGAAGAGCAGGAAGGCCAGCCTGGATGACCTCCTGAACAACGACACCATAAAGGACAAGAAGGTGCTGGTAATCGATTCGATGAACAGGAACATATTCCGGGACTTTGACGCCATTAATTATTATATGAAGCTGAGGAAGTTCTCGGAGGGCCGCCTCGTCATAGTGACGATGAACCCGGAGGAGCTGGGGCAGGACGAGCTTATGAAGATAAGCGAGCTCTCCACCACAGTTATACAGCTCCGTTCGAAGGAACTGGCGGGCGAGAGGAAGCACTCGATGGAGCTGAGCAAGTACCCCATGGTGTCCAAGAACTTCCAGCAGAACATACCCTTCAGGATCGAGCCCGGCAGGGGGTTCATTGTTGAGATAACGAGCGTATCGTGAGGTGAATGCATGGCTGAGACGGTGGTATCTGACACTCTGGAGGTGGCGATCTCCAGGAACCCGCACCTCGGGGAGTACCTCTCCAGGTACAGGATGGAGAGGCAGAGGACGCCCACCTTTGTGCCAGTCCCAACATCCCAGCTTAAGGAACTCACCGTTATCGATATAATCTACCCGGTGGGCGACCCGATATTCATACACGTCCACCCAGAGAACGACGGCCTCATCTACACGCCGGTGGAGCCCACAATGAGGCCGGAAGAGCTTGAGATAATGGACAGGGTGCTCGAAATAATCCTTGGCTACGCAGCAGATTACCCTCCACCTGAGAACGATGAGCAGCTGGAGAAGAACCTGGAGGAAATATACAGGAGGGTCGTCACACAGGGCAGCGCCAACAGGGTGAAGGGGAGGTCTGTCACGGTAACCCCTGACCTCTACAACAGGCTGCTCTACAACCTGAAGAGGGACATAATAGGCCTTGGACCCATAGAGCCCCTCATAAGGGATACGCACATAGAAGACATAAGTGGCATAGGGGCCAACGACGTGTTCATAGTGCACAAGATATTCGGCTCCATGAGGACAACCATTTCCTTCGGCGACAACGACCGCCTCTCAATGTACAGCAAGAGGCTCAGCGAGAGGGTGGGCAGGCCGGTAAGTGACAAGACTCCGATAGTGGACGCGACCCTCCCTGACGGCTCAAGGCTGTCGATAGTCTACAGCACGGACATATCCGCCAAGGGCCCGAGCTTCACCATCAGGAAGTTCGCGGACATACCGATAAGCATAGTTCAGCTAGTGAAGTTCAACACCTTGTCCGCGGAGGAGGCTGCTTACCTCTGGCTGGCACTTGAATACGGGCAGAGCGTGTTCGTCTGCGGCGAGACCGCCAGCGGGAAGACAACCGTGGTCAACGCCATCATACCTTTCATAAGGCCAGAGGCCAAGATATTCAGCGCGGAGGACACGCCGGAGATAAGGGCGCCTCACCCGGCGTGGCAGCAGCTCGTTACCAGGGAGAGGGGGTCGGAGGAGAGCAGGGTGACCCTCTACGACCTCCTCAGGACAGCACTGAGGTCCAGGCCCAACTATATCATAGTGGGCGAGATCAGGGGCGCAGAGGGCGCCATGGCCTTCCAGGCCATGCAGACCGGGCACCCTGTAATTTCCACGTTCCATGCCGCCTCTGTCAGGAAGATGATCCAGAGGTTCACCGGCAACCCGATCAACATACCTGTCACTTTCATGGACAACCTGAACATAGCGCTCATACAGCAGGCAGTCTATGTCAGGGGGAAGTTCCTCAGGAGGACGACCAGCATAAACGAGATAGAGGGGTACTTCGAGGAACTTGGCGGCGTCTCCACCAAGGCGGTCTTCCAGTGGGACCCCACCACGGACCAGCATATCTTCAGGGGGATGAACAACTCCTACATCCTGGAGAAGAGGATTGCGGCCACAGCCGGAATGCCGGACCCGAAGATGATCTACGAGGAGCTCTTCAAGAGGGCCAGGATAATAAATGCCATGGCCAAGGCAGGCATAACCTCTTACTTCCAGGTTTTCGAGATGATCAAGACGTTCTACCTCAAGGGAGAGAGCGCTCTCCCGCTGTTCGGGTGATGATGCTTGATTGAGGCAAAGAGGCTCAGGCTGTTCCAGGGCATCGAGTTCGGCAGGCGTGACGTGATCCTGATTCTCTCCTCTTTCCTGGTCTTTGGGATATTCATGCCCCTGTACTTTGAGACGGGCAGGTACGCCTACGTGGCGGTCGCTGGTGCTGGTGGGGCCTCTGCCCTTTTCCTGATACTCAGGCCGGTCATAGCGAGGGACGAGAGGAGGACAAACATAAACTCGAACATACCCCTGTTCATCACAGCCTTCGCAACCCTCTCAACGTCCGATGCAAACAGAGTCGACCTCCTAGAGATATTGTCCAGGAAGGACAAGATAGGGTACATAAGGGAGGACCTGGCGAGGCTTGTGAACCTGGTGAAGAGGTGGAAGAGGGGCCTGTCCGAGGCAGCCATGCTCCTCGCTTCCAGGACGCCAAGCGAGGTCTTCGCGGACTTCCTGGCCAGGTTCGGCCATGCCATAGACAGCGGCCAGGACTTCCAGGAATTCATTTTGAACGAATCGGACACAGTGATGAGTAACTTCGAGACAGCGTACATCTCGGCCCTCTACACCTTCGACCTCTACAAGGACATGTACGTGTCAATGCTCCTCTCCTTTGCATTCCTCGTGGCCTTCGTCATGATAATGCCCGTGCTTATCCCGATGAACGTCACTGTCGTTTTCGCCCTCAGCTTCCTGGCCATAATCCTGGGGGAAGCCGTATTGATGTACGGCATAAAGATAGTGCTCCCAAATGACCCCATATGGCACGACACCGGCCTCAGGACAGAGGTACAGGATCACATGAGGAGGATCCTGATGATGGCAGGGGCAGCCTGTGTGGCCATACTGGCGGTGCTCTTTGCCACAAGGCTGGTCTACAGGATACCATTTTACTTCTCTGTAGCAATGGTCATCACCCCGCTGGCCTGGCCCGGCATGGTTGGCTCGAGGTACGAGAGGGAGATAGCGAAGAAGGACGAGATGTTCGGCAGCTTCATAAGGTCGCTCTCCGGCTCTGCTGCAGCCAGGGGGAACATGGTCATAGATGCCCTCAAATCTATAGTGATGCACGACTTCGGCACGCTGACCAGGGACGTCAGGAACCTGTACAAGAGGCTCAGGTACAGGATAAACCCGGTGCAGGCCTGGCGCGCATTCTCCGCGGACACAGGCTCGCACCTGATAGAGGTCTTCTCGGAATCATATGTGGAGAGCGTTGAGCTGGGCGCAGACGCTGGGAAGTCGGGCAACATAGTTGCAAACAACTTCGACAGGGTTGTGAGGCTCAGGAAGAGGAGGCACTCCTCGGTCACGAGCTTTGTGGGCGTGATCTACGGGATAACCGGGGGCCTGGCCTTCTCCCTTGCCATATCCTACGGTGTCCTGGAGATCATAAACCAGGTCTTCAGGACATTCCCCCCATCGGAGATATCTGACTTCGGCATATTCATAGGCCAGCCCACAGCAGCACTGCTCACCATCCAGGTCTTCCTGATGGCAATGCTCATAGTCCACTCGTTCATAGCAGGCATAGCCCTGAAGGTGTCTGATGGTGGGAAGATGATACACGGCCTCCACCACGGGGTCTTCATGACCTGGATGATATCGTTCATAGTCTACGGCACCCTGATAATAACGAGGCTGATCCTAGGCACCGGGATTTAGGCCACTAGGCCATTGGGTGGCTCTCAGTCAGTGCTCGGAAGCCACTGCTGCTCTCTGGGGACCTTAAGGCACCACTCCATGCCTAAAGGTAATATATTTACGGTGAGGTACTGGAGGGATGTCCGACCCCTCTGAGGGTAATGGCAACACGGATGCATGCTTCAGGCTCCTGGGGGCTCTCAGGTCAAGGGGGCTTCTGGACAGCGAGGCAGAGAGGAGACTGGGGGAGATCTGCTCTTCCGGTGGGGATGCAGGGCGCCTGCTCCGTGAACTGAAGGCCATGAACATTTACGATGTTGAGGCCGGCAGGATCCTCGCCGATGGGGACCAGGGCGGGGCAGCCAGGCCATATCTCTTCATATCTGCCCTTAGGTCTGGGAACGCCGAACTCGCGTCCTCAGTTCTGAGGGAACACCCAGAGGTGCTAGAGGACCCGGATGCAGAGAAGGAGGCCGCTGAGCACGCCGGGCAGATCCCGGACCTCAGGAGGGTTCTGGTCATAGCCCTGGCCCGTGGGATGTATCCGGTCATCTTCATCGAGGGTGCCCTTATGTCCATGGACAGAGAGACGGTGAACGCACTGATCTCGGAGCTCTCTGCCAGGGGCCTGGACAGGCAGGCGGAGTATGTGATGCACCTAGCCGTTGGCCAGGGGAAATACTGGATCCTGGACAAATACCTGGAGAGGCTGGCGTCACAGGGCCGGATCAACGACATCACCATGACACTGTCAAGGGTCGACATCAGCAGGCTCGTGGACGGCGAGATGGCACTGAGGGCTGCGGAGCTGATGCACAGGTACGGACTGAACGACAGGGCACTAAAGGCACTTGCCATGGCTGGCAGGTCTCCGGGAGAAACCGTGCTCCGGGCAAGGATACTGTCTGCCCTTGGCCAGGGCCAGGAGGCACTGCAGGTGCTGAGGGAGGTGGTGCAGTCACAGGAAACAGATGACGAGACCAGGAGGCTTTACGCATCCCTCTCTCTGACAGCCGGCAAGCCGGAGGAAGCGTACAGGTGCCTGAACACCATAATATCGGGGGGAAGGGCCACAGAGGAAGACTTCATAATGGCTATACAGGCGTGCAAGAGGATAGCAGACTACGGTTCATGCCTCTCCATAATAAACAGGGCCATCGAGAGGTACGGGCAGAAGGTCAGCTTCCTACGGGAGAGGCTGGAGATAGATAAGACACTGGGGAGGACTGCAGAGGCGCTCTCTGTGGCCCAGCAGATCCTGGAGCAAGACCCCTCAGACAGCGGTGCCCTGGAATTCGCGGTGAGTGTCCTGTACTCCAATGGTGAGTACAGCAAGGTGATGGAGACCATCAGGAGGTCAGGCGAAGCTGCACTTCGAAAGCTCGGGAACTACTACCTGGCCTCCCTCATCAGGTCAGGCAGGGCAACTGAGGTCTATCCGGACAGCCCTGAGAAGGAGTTCATAACCGACCCCCTGTGCATGGACGCCATATTCTTCTCTGTCCGGGATGAGGAGTCTGTGGGCCACCTCCTGTCGCTCCTCAAGGGAATAAGGTCTGAGAGGAGGGAACTGGTGAAGAAGGTACTCGATGCACTGAGGGGGGAGGTGGCGCTGAAGGGTGGCGTGGAGGCTTACTCACATTACGGCTCTGAGGCGCTCGTCTGGCTCTCCATAGAGTCCACGGATGCGTTCAGGTCAGGGAAGCTGCCAGCCGGTGCAAGGGAGCAACTGGGAAACAGGTACAGGAGGATCCAGGCACTCTTGGAGAACCTCTCATCCATACAGTCCATGGGCGAAGGCCACGACTTGGCGGACACCCGGGAGTTTATGTACCCCGTATCCAGGTTCGCCATAAGGCAGGGCAGGTGGGACCTGGCGCTGGGCATACTGGAGAGGGAGCCAGAGAAGAACTACTCCGACCCCTGGTACATGGCCGTGGTGGCTAGGGCGCTCATGCTCAAGGGTGACCTAGATGGATCGGATAAGGTCAACAGGAAGTCGATGGAGAGGCTGGGGACCGTCTACTCGCACGAGACGCAGATAGGCATAGCGGTGGCCCTGGGAAAGCCCAGGGAGGTCATCGCAGCAGTAAGGGCAGCATCAGAGCGCGGGTTCCTCGCGCACGTGGACTGGTCTGTGCTCCACAGGGCCTGCCTCAGGATGGAGGGGCTCGCCGGGGATGTGCTTGCGGAGGCGGAGAAGGCAGGGGTGAAGAACATCTGGGTTGAGAGGATAAGGAGGGACTGCACGGACGCCGGGGCGAGCGTGGTATGCAGGCTGGCACTGGGCGTTCTGAGGGATGCCGAAACAGTATCTGAGGACGTCAGGGCTGCATGCAGGGCCTGCATGAGTGCCGGTCTGAACACGGAGCTCATGGAGGCCCTCGATGACCTTGAGCAGAGGCCCCACGACCCTGAGACCAGCCTTGCCCTGGGCGACGCATATTACGCCCTGGGGGACTTCAGGAAGGCACTGCTCAGCTATAGGGAAGCGATAACGCTCGGTGTGCAGCCTGACAAGATACGCAATTATGCAGACACGCTCATCGAGACAGGGCACCTTGAGGAGGCGGATGCCATAATCAGGAAGATGGAGGAGCCGGGAATACTGAAGATAAAGATGCTCTACAAGAAGGGGGACGTGCCTGGGATACTGCGCGCCCTCCACTCCCTCGGTAAGGTGAGCCCAGTGGAGCGGGAGTGGCTCCTCTACCTCATCAGGGTCCTGTGGAAGAACCAGGAGGTCAGGTCCGCCCTAATAGATATATACAGGCAGGGCGGGTACTCCTTCCTGGGCAAGGCCATCGCTCAGAAGTACCTGGAAGAGGGGAACATGAGGGAGGCCATATCGATACTGGAGAACATACAGGGCAATTTCCCCAGGGATGTGGACAACGCCAGGAGGCTTGCCTCGTGCTATGAGACCGCAGGTGACTCAGGTGCCGCGGTCTCACTGCTCACCAAGACGCTATCGCTCCTGGATGAGCCGGCCCAGAGGAGGCAGGTGGGGGACGAGCTGGCGAGGCTCCTGTACCAGTCGGGGGAGTACGACCAGCTCATAAAGATGTTCTCCAGGGACGCTGAACTGCAGGACCCGGTTGTCCTGGGCTACCTGGTGAGGTCGCACCTGAGGAGGGGTGACTTCCAGAGGGCCAGGGCTTTGATAGAGAGGAACAGGGATGCGCTGGGTCCTGAGGCCTGCAGCCTCCTTGAGAGGGAGATCAGGGCGGAGGAGTCCAGGGTGAACCTCCTCGGAGATGTGACGGAGATAATGAAGGCTGAGGCAAAGCTGGGCAGGAGGATGGGTGAGGCAGAGGCGCAGAAGAGGCTGGGCCTCAGCCAGGAGCGCGTCTCCAGGGCCTACGAGTTCCTGTACCCCAGGGACCCGCACCCCAGGTACGGCAGGGATGTGCTTGAGAGGGTCAGTGCAGACATCATCCCCAGGATACTGAAGGCGTACCGTGGGGTGACCTCAAGGGACCTGGAGATATACATGGTCTTCAGGGCCATGGGCTTCAGGGAGCCAGAACTGGCCAGGGACCTTTACTATTACATAAAGCAGGTTGCGGGCTCCGCTGCAGCAGGCCAGGACCCGCTCCACCTCTCGGCGCAGCTGGGAGTTGGGATCTCCGAGGCCGCGTCAGTTAGCACTCAGGTACAGAGAGGGGGAAGGGGCTGATGTATTACAGCTACAGGTACAGCAGGGAGCGCCAGGACATCATAGTAGCGGTGCTGGGACTCACCCTGGCCTTTTTCATCGTGATCGTGAGGTCATCACGTGTCTTCAGCGCAGCCGTTGCAGCCCTGGCCCTGGGGGAGAGCCTGCTGATCACCCTTACCGCCTTTCTCCTGCACGAGATGTCCCACAGGTACTTCGCCAGGAGCTACGGTGGCATCGCTTATTTCAGGCTCTGGCCACTTGGCCTTGTCCTGGCCCTGGTGACATCAGTCATTGGCATCATCTTCGCAGCGCCCGGAGCGGTGAACATTGGCGGCATATACAGGCGGGACCAGGTGGGCAAGGTGGCACTGGCAGGGCCAGGGGCAAACATTGCCATGTCTGTGGTGTTCCTGATGGCTTACCTGCTCGCCGGACACGCTGGTATCGTATCACCTATCCTGCAGGAACTTTCGGAGCTGAATGCGTGGTTCGCACTGTTCAACATGATACCGGTACCCCCGCTCGACGGCCAGAAGGTGCTCTCATGGGACATAAGGGCCTTCGGGGCCACCCTTGCGATCGCCCTCATCCTGTTCCTGATCTTGATCGTCTGACCGGAAATATCTGGTCCAGGACTGATCCGTCAACCTTAAGGAAGAGGACTTCGCTTGATCCCACGGTGAGCCTCATCTCCACTCTGGCCTCAGCAGCCTTCCTCCCCCACTCAAGCCTCACGGTCCTGGAGGTGTTCACCGCCCTGACATTGGATGGGGATGCGGGCAGGGAAACCATGAAATAGCCGTCCCTCCTTGAGACCGGAAATGCTGCTTCCGCACTCAGTTCAATGGCTCCCTCGTCCGAGAGCGCAACGTATTTCACCCTTGCGGACACGGGCCCGCCATTTGAGGTAGGGTTAAATATTTTTCATCAATATGAGGGGGAGAGGAAGAAGGCAATGAAGTTCAAGGAAAACTGTTCATCATGCGGTGTTGGACTCATAGAGGTCGGTTACTCCGTGTTCCCGTGTCCCAACTGCGGCGAGGAGCTCATAGGCAGGTGCAAGGAGTGCAGGGAACACTCCACGCAGTACGTTTGCCCGTCCTGTGGCTTCGTTGGTCCGTGAGGTGGTAGTTCTGGGCGAGGTCCTGGCAACCTTCAAGGTGCTCCCGGAGGACGTGTCCACAGACCTTAAGGGTATTGAGGAGAGCCTCAGGTCTTCACTTAAGGGAGTGTGCGACATAAACAGGATCGAGACTGAGGACATAGGTTTCGGGCTCAGGGCCCTCCGTGTGGAGGTCATTGTGGACGATTCCGAGGGAAAGATAGACAGTGTAGAGAGGATACTCTCGTCCACAAAGGGCGTTGGGCAGGTGGACAGCGAGGGCGTATCCCTGATATGATATGTCCCTCACCTATTATGAGATCGCGGTAATCGCCTTCACATCCCTGGTATTCCTGGGCCTCCTCCTTATAAGCGTCGTCAGGGGCAGGGATGACCACAGGCCAGGGAATTACAGCCCACACGTCACGGTCATAGTGCCGTGCAGGGGTAAGGACCTAACGCTGGAGAGAAACCTGAGGTCGCTCGTATCCCAGGACTACGGGGACTACAGGGTTATTGCCGTTGTGGACTCCCTGGATGACCCGGCTGTTGAGACGATAAGGAGGGTGGGCCTGGAACTCATGGTGTCGGATGCCAGGTGCGAGGCCTGCAGCGGGAAGGTCAGGGCAATAGCCACGGTTCTGGAGAGGGTGAGGTCAGAGGTTTATGTGTTCGCTGATTCAGATGCTGAGATGCCACCCAACTGGCTCCGGGACCTGGTGGCACCTCTGGGGGACAGTGAAACCGGCCTCTCAACCACTTTCCCCATCTTCTACCCTATGGGCGGCTTCTGGTCGCATGTGAAGATGGCCTGGGGCCTTGTGGGCATGGGCCTCATGGAATCCAGGATAACGAGGTTCGGATGGGGCGGTTCACTTGCGTTCAGGTCCGAGATAATGGGGCAGAGGGAGCTTGAGTTCTTCAAGTCAGGTGTCTCTGACGATATAGCGATAACGAAGATATGCAAGGCAAAGGGCCTGAAGTTGGCCTACGTTAAGTCCGCGACCCCCAGGGTGAACTCTGACGACGACTTCTCCACATTCATAGAGTGGTCGAACAGGGAGACGGCCCTATCGATATCTGCGAGCAGCAAGATATTCACCTACGGCATCACGTTCTACATTTCACACCTTTTCCTGATAGCCATGGCTGCGGTCCTCTCCATCTACATCTCCCCTGCCTTCGTTATCCTGCTCCTGCCCATTTCGATAACGATAGCGAGGAACTGCCAGAGGGCTGGGAGGAGGGACCCACTGTTCGTACTGTGCAACCTCCTCGTACTCCCTGTCTATACCTACAACCTCGTCAAGGGCAGGCTGATGAAGGAGATCGTGTGGAGGGGGAGGAAGTACAGGCTCATATCGCCGGACTTCCAGTGAACCTATCGAACCTATTTATATCGTGTGCAGATTCAAGGTTATGGAAAGAGGATCTGCACCCAGGCTCTTTGGCACAAACGGCATAAGAGGCGTACCGAACAGGGACCTCACGGTGGAGTTCGCGCAGAGCATCGGGAAGAGCATAGGCACGTTCTTCAGGGCACGGGAAGTGGCCATGGGCCGCGACACGAGGCTCTCAGGCCAAATGATCATGGGTGCAGTCCAGTCTGGCCTGAACTCAACGGGGACAGACACCGTGGACCTGGGCATCCTCCCGACACCAGCCCTGCAGTACTACTGCAAGAACACTGGCATGCCCGGCGTCATGATAACGGCCTCACACAACCCGCCGCAGTACAACGGGATAAAGTGCATAGATTCCGACGGCTCTGAACTGGCCAGGGAGAAGGAGAGGGAGATAGAGGTCATACACCACTCGGGCCAGTTCCACTCCGCAGACTGGAACTCTGTGGGGAGGAACAGGTGGGACAGCACGGCGGAGGAACTGTACGTGAGGGGGGTGGCGTCCAGGGTATCTGTGGACAGGATCAGGGCCTCTGCCTTCAGGGTGGCGCTGGACACGGGCAACGGTGCATCTTATAGGACGAGCCCTGAACTACTGTCCAGGTACGGGGCATCGGTCACGACCCTGAACTCCAACCCTGATGGCCTCTTCACGGCCAGGCCCTCGGAGCCAGTGGAGGCCAACCTGAAGGCCCTCATAAGCACCGTAAGGTCAGGCGGGTATGACCTCGGTGTGGCACATGACGGTGACGCTGACAGGTGCGTCTTCGTGGACGAGAGGGGGCAGTTCGTTGATGGCGACAGGTCACTTGCCCTCATCGTCAGGCACACAGCCAGGAACGGAGACGTCGTTGTGACGCCGGTCAGCACCTCTGATGCCATAGAGGAGGTCTGCTCCGAGGTGGGGGCCAGGGTTGTGAGGACGGTAGTTGGCGCTCCCGTGGTAATCAGGACGATGATCGAGACAGGTGCAAGGGTTGGTGGCGAGGAGAACGGTGGCGTCATATTCGGGCCGCACCAGTACTGCCGGGACGGTGCGATGACAATGTCGCTCGTCCTGGACCTGATGGCGCGCACCGGCAGGAAGCTGTCCGAGCTCCTGAAGGAGGTACCGGAGTACCACATGTTCAAGGCATCGGTCGAGAGGAAGAAGCCATGGGAGGAGGTCCTGCCACTGGTCCTGAAGTACGCAGAGGGCAGGAAGGTGGACAGGACAGACGGGGTGAAGGTTTTCCACGAGAACGGCTGGGTGCTGCTGAGGCCCTCTGGCACGGAGGCCATAATAAGGATCTACGCGCAGTCCAGGGACAGGGGATACGCCAGGGAGCTCGGGGAAGAATACAGGGAGTTCCTGGAGGGTGCACAGCTGCGCTAGCCCAGCGACCTCCAGGCATCTGAGAACCTCTTGACCGCTGTGTAGTTCCCGAGCACGCCGAATGCCAGGAGGAGGACTGTGACGGGCGTTATCTGGAAGTACCAGGCATACCGCACCGGGTACACTATCTCAACCACCGTCACCACAATTATTAAGACGAGCCTGTCAGCCCTCCCCATTATTCCAGAGTAGTTCCTGCCGAGGCCAAGGGCCTGGGACTGGGTGCCCATGTAGCTCGTCATCAGGACACCCTCCATCCCGAAGAGCCCGAGGGCAACGTTGCCGAGGGTGCTGAAGGCCAGGCCAGCCAGTATGAATATGTCGCTGAACCTGTCTATCACGTGGTCAAGGAGATCCCCTCTCTTCGATGCCACGCCCTTCATCCTGGCCAGTTTGCCGTCGAGGGCGTCGAACAGGGAGGCCAAGGCCACGGCCACAAGCGAAGCGATGAGGTATGGCCTCAGGGATAGGTAGTAGCAGGCCCCGGCAATTCCTGAGAGCGCCAGGGAAGAAACGGTGAGCTGCGATGGGCTGGCGCGGTAGAATGCCCTGGCTATTGGCTCGATGAACCTGTCGGCCTTCGGTCTGTACGTGTCTAGAGCCATCCGCTAAGGTATCTGTCCCTGTAATTAAGTGATTGCTAGCCTGGATGCGATGGAGAGTATCGTCCCAGCCACAGCGTCAGGGTCCTTGCCCTCGGCGTTTATCCTGAATATCCTTGTGGCCGGGAGGCGTTCCAGGGCCTCCTGGAAGTATATGTCTGCCCTCTGCGTCTCCAGGTTCTCCTCTATCTTCCCCTCTGAGTAGCCCCTCTCCTCCATCCTCCTCCTCAGGGTGTCTTCGCTCACCTCCAGGATGAAGACGGCGGAGCACGGCAGGAGGTGGGAGTAGTGCGACTCCACGAACCTGTAAGGCAGCCTGGCGCATGATAGGAGGTCGATGTCTACCTCGTCACCGTTCACGAACCCCATTTCCCGCGCAAGCTCGTTCAGGGATGCGCAGCTCACCCCCATAGAGAGCAGCACCCGGCATACCGTGGTCTTGCCGGCACCCGGGGGCCCTGTTATGCACATCATACCACTCCCTCCACCCCAGCGCTTTCCACCTCACCGTCTACCTTCCCTGGCATTGTGCCCGGCATGCACCCCATGGTTCCCGGGGCCACATTAGAGGGCACTCATACGAGTCCCTCGAGCTCCAGCGGTTCCGTGAGGTGCCTCCTGGCACACACGGGCACCTGGAAGCGTGTCCCTCTGAGATCTCTCTTCACCACCGCGTATTCCGGCAGGTCTGAACGGGTACCGCACTCCTGGCACCTGTAATCGAACCTCCCCTTGCTCTTCATTCTCCTCCCGCAAGATCTGCACGCAGGCGCCTCCCTCTCAAAGGTCAGTGCTGTAGCTTCTACGTATAATTTCTCAAGGTTGAGGGTGCCCCTGCTGAATGAGCCTGTGACCGTCACAGAGTCCCCTGGCATGAGGCCCCTTACAGTGTCCCTGAACTCCTTGGTGGGCTCATACGCGGCTAGGTCTATCTCCTGACCCCTGTAGACCGCCCTGACGAAAACGTGCGATCCCCTCTCTGTCCTTGGCCTTCCGGAGATGCGCACGGTGATCCTGTAGGAGTGCATGTCCTCCAGCCTCTCCGGCCCCTCTATGAGGTGGTCATCGGTACCCTGGTTGCTCATGAATGTCAGGTAGCCGTGCGCATCCAGCATCCCGGATGCCCTGCTGGCCAGCGAGGCAAGGGATTCCGGGTCCGTCCCCCTCACGCCCAGCACCACAGGGGTGATTGGGGCCGGGAACAGGGCCACGTGACCGTTCCTCCTGTCGATGTTGTTGAACGTCCCCCGGGTTCCCTCGGCCATCTCCCCTATCCGCCACATCACCCCCTTTGGCGTCTCTGGTGCCCTCGGCTCCCTGTACACGAGGGCCTCGAAGGTATGCCTCTCTCCCGGCCAGGCGATTGATGCAGACGCACCTATTATGCCCCTCCCGTTGCCGAACTCGGCCCACCGGGCCCCAAGGTGCCTGAGGTGGTTCCTGATCTCGTCGGTATCCACGACGTCCTTGACCGCCCTCCAGTACAGCTCCTCCGGGAGCCTGTCACTGGATATCACAATGCCGGGGTTTGTCCCCTCGTCCCTTTCATGCAGGCGCTCCACCACCTCAGCTGCCTCCTCCAGCACGCTTTCCCTGTACACCCTCTCACCATCAGGGTACATGATTATGGGCTCGCCCCTCCACGTCCCTATCAACTTGCCGCTGCCACCTGGCAGGCCGAGCTCCACCGAGAGTGCCCCGTTCCCCCTTGTCTTGTACGGTATCTCCGGGTTCAGCCGCACGAGCCTCGGGTACGAGAGGGGCACCAGGTCGACCTCCCTCAGCACGCTAAGGAGGGTAAAGGTGGTGCACATGCCCTTCCTGGAGTCCGTGTCGTCTATTCCGAGGTGCATCCTACCTCCCGAACCTCCTCTTCCTGGCCTGGTAGGAGAGTATGGCCCTCAGGAAGTCCGTCTTCTTGAACTCCGGCCAGTACACGTCGGAAAAGTACAGTTCGGAATATGCAGACTGCCACAGAAGGAAGTTGGAGATCCTCTCCTCGCCGCTGGTCCTGAGGATCAGGTCCGGGTCCGGTATGGACCCGTCGTAGAGGTACTGGCGGAACATCTCCTCGTTTATCTCATCCGGCTCCAGCTCGCCTTCCCTGACCTTCCTGGCTATCTTCCTTATGGCGTTTATGATCTCCTCCCTCCCACCATAGCCGATGGCAAGGTTGAACCTGAACTCATCGTACCCGTTCGTGGCCTCCTCCACCTTCCTGATGGTCTCCTGTAGGTACTCAGGCAGCCTCCTGATCTCACCTATGACCTTTACCCTGATCTTGTTCCTGTGGACGCGCTCATCCTTCATGAGGTCTATGAAGGCCCTGTTAATGAGGGAGAAGAGGAATTCCACCTCATCCGGGCTCCTGGCGAAGTTCTCAGTGGAAAAGCCGTAGACAGTCACGATCCTCACGCCCACCTCCATGCACCACTCAAGCACCTCCTCCAGCTTCTCCTTCCCCCTCAGGTGGCCCTCGTTCTCGGATATCCCCACGCTCCTGGCGTAGCGCCTGTTGCCGTCGGTTATGATGCCTATGTGCCTGGGTACAGGGTTCTTCCTGACGTCCTCCAGCAGGATCTTCTCGTAGATCTCGCTTGTAATGGAACCTATCCTCTCGGCTATTCCCATCTCATCCACTCTAGAACTCCTGCACTACCTATGGTTGAATGCAAGCCCTCTTAATAATTTCAACCTTTCCTCGCGAGTATGTGGTACATGTCCTCCCTGGGGGAGTACCCGTGCACCTTCCTCTTCTCCAGGATCTGGCAGCCGGCCTCCCTGAACCTCTCCATTGTAAGGTATAGTGTGTCCAGGTCGCATATCCTGTAATAGAACACCTTGCCACCTTCCCTGAGCACAGAGAGGCCAACGTCCAGGAACTCATCCGGGCTGTGGGGCAGGTTCATAATGACAGAGTCGAATGGCCCGCGCCCCGCCACAACTTCCCTTGCATCTCCCAGCACGGGCTCAACCCTTCCCAGGAGCCTGTTGGCCTCTATGTTCCTTCTCATGAGGCCAATGGCATCGCTGTTTATGTCCACAGCTGTGACGCTGCACCTCCTGTACCTGGCTATCGTTATGGAGAAAGGCCCGATGCCAGCGAACATGTCCAGCACCCTCTCGCCGTCGGCGACCCTGTTGCACACCCTCATCCTCTCCGTTGCAAGCCTTGGCGAGAAGTATACTTTCTCAACATCGACGAAGAGCCTTATCCCGTTCTCCCTGTGCTCTGTCAGCGTGTGGTAGCTGCCTGCCAGGAAGCTCAGCCTCCGCCTCCTCTCTGTGCCGGATATGCCAGCATCGTGGAAGACTGCGCTCACGTGGCTGTTTGAGGCCAGTATGGAGGAGGCGATCTCCCTGGCCCTCTCAACGTCCCTGACCTTCACTATGGCTATGTCCCCTACCACGTCAAACGATGACCTGAAGGGCCTGGGCCTCTCCCTGGCCTCCTCCTCCACTTCCCTCTCCACAACCTCTCCCGGGGGGTCATGGCCTGGCCTCAGAGGTATGAGGACAAAGTCTCCCTCGTGGGCCACCCTGTGTGTCCTGTCCATCCAACCCTGGCGCTTCCCCTCGGTTATCGCCTCCTGTGCCATTTGCTTTTGCACTTTTAGGAACCTCAAGTGCCCATCCTCCTGAGGATGATGGAAGCGTTCCTGATAGTATCGGCAGCCAGCCTTGTTGAGAACCCGGGTATTGTGGCTATCTTGTCTATGCCAGCCGAGGCTACCTTCTCAACCGTGTCAAGGCCCGCCATCTTGAGCCTCCTCGCCCTGACCCTGCCCACGCCCCTTATTACCGTGAGGGCAAGGATGTCCTCCCTAACGCCTTCGCTTATCCTCCTGTAGAGGACCTGGTGCTCGTGGGCACTCTCCCTCTTTATGATGGTGGAGAGTTTCCAGAGGGAGTAGGCCATCCACTCTGCGGAGGACGCACAGCTCTGCACATCGCCAGGCCCGATGGCGTAGGTGTTGCATATCTGCCTCATGGGGACCTCCTCTATCCAGTCCCTCAGCACCAGCGCGGTCTTGGCCGCCTTCAGCGCGGTATCATCGTACGACCTGTAACTGCACTCCTCGAGGAAGGACCAGAGCGTGTCGACCTCGCTTTCAAAGTACCTGAGGGTCTGCATGTCCCTCGTGAGCGAAATGGCCAGCAGGGCCCTGTCCACAGAGGTCGTGCCTGCAAGGTATTCCCTGAGCACCACAGCACTCTCCGGGTCAATGTAAAGGTCAGAGACCTCCTTTCCGAACTGGGTGGGCCTGTAGCCATCATCCCACTCCCTTATGAAGCCCTCCCTCTCTAGGAAGTCAAGGGCGGCCGGTATTATGGGCCTGACCCTTTCGATGCCGGACTGGAGTGAGTAAAGGGTTGAGGAGTAATAGGCCTCTATCTTTTCCAGTGTGTTGGCTAGGCGGCTGGAAACGAGGGCCAGGCAGTTGAACCTTACCCTCTCCGGGTCGCCGAAGGACGAGACCACTGGCTCTGTTTCCCCGGTCAGGTAGGCCCTGGCCCTGTCGTACCCGGCGGGAGTCGTGGCGAATATGATGGCGTATCCCTGTGTATCGTATCCTGGCCTGCCGGCCCTGCCCAGCATCTGCTGCACCTCGATCGATGGTATGTACTCCGTGTGACCATCGGTGAACCTCGTGGTATCCCTGACAATAACCGCCCTGGCCGGCAGGTTCACGCCTGCGGCGAGTGTTGGGGTGGCCACTATCACGTCCAGCTGCCTCTCCCTGAACATCTTCTCTATGAGTGCCCTCTGCTCCAGTGAGAGGCCGGCGTGGTGGTATGCCACCCCCTTCCTCATGAGGTCGAACAGGTCCTCCTGATACATGCCATCATCGTCGTAGTCCTCGTCTATTTCGGTCTCCCTGCTGCTGGCGTCGGCCAGCACCCTCGCAGTCTCCTCAGCCCGCCTCCTGGAGTTGACGAATATGAGCACCTGGCCGCCACCGCTCACGAACTTCCACACCAGCCCCCAGAGGTCGTTGCCCTTCGGCAGGTTCTCGATGGACTGGTCATCGTATATTATCCTTCCCCTGTAATATATGCCCCTCCTCAGCTTCACCGGACGGAAGTCACTCACAACGCTCCTGGCGCCGAGCCACTTCGCAATCTCCCCGTAATTGGAAACCGTTGCTGACAGGGCCACAACCCTCAGGTCAGGGTTCACCAGCCTTGCACCCGTGAGCACGTTCTCAAGTACCGGCCCCCTCTTCCTCTCGCCTATAAGGTGCACCTCGTCGGCCACGATCAGGCCCACGTCCTGGAAGACATCAGGGTCGTGGTGCAGGAACGAGTCTGCCTTCTCACCCGTCATCACGACAACATCGTTCTCCCTTATCACTGAGGGAGGGCTGTCGTAGTCCCCAACCGATATGCTCACCCTCATGCCCAGCGACCTCAAACGCTTCATCTCGTCGAACTTCTCCGAGGCCAGGGCCTTCAGAGGGACTATGTATATTGACTTCATCCCTCTGGCGAAGGTGTCGAGGATCGCTGAATAGGCCACCAGTGTCTTTCCCGCGGCGGTAGGAACGCTAAGGAGGACGTTGTGCCCACTGCGGAAATCCTCAATGGCCTCCTCCTGGTGCCCGTACAGTTCGAAGTCCCTGCCACCGAAGAGGTCTAGAAACTCACCGGGGTGGCCCAGATCGCTGACCCTCATCGAACGGTCAATGCTTGACTTTTCATAATGTTTGTGAGCCTTTTAAACAAGTTCAGCATCCACAAGCATGCCCTCCAGGCCTGCTGTGCACGTCAACATGGCGATGAGCCTCAACGGATACATATCCGGACCGGGAGGTAGGCGAGCAAACATATCAAGCGACGAGGACTGGAAGAGGGTTATGCAGCTCAGGGGGAGCGTTGATGCCATAATCGTGGGCGTGAACACAGTGATCTCGGACGACCCGGAGCTGGTGCCCAGGGGACAGGGTGTACCGAGGCTGCCGGTCAGGGCGGTGATCGATCCGCACCTGAGGACGCCGGCAGGCTCAAGGATCACCAGGGGCAGTGCCAGGACGATCATATTCTCAGAGAGGCCGGGTGAGGTGGAAGGGGCGACGGTGGTGCACATGCCTCAGGGTGTCAGTGTCCGCTCTGTCCTCTCCTTCATGCACTCGCAGGGATTCAGGTCAGTGCTCCTGGAGGGCGGCAGGAAGACCGTTTCGTCATTCCTGAGGGAAGGCGTGGTCGATACCTTCACACTCTTCCTCTCCTACCTGGTGCTCCCCGATGGTGGGACAAGGTTATTCTCGACGGACACTGAAATCTCCGGCCTTGTTACCTCATCACGGCTCATGGAGGGTGGCGTCCTGCTCCAGATAGACCCCGGGGCCGCTGCCAGGGCCATTCTGTGACCACGGTCCTGTGAATGGCGGACGGTGTGTGCATAAAGTTAAACAGAGCCAGAGACATGCGATACCAGCATGTCAGACGGTGCTTCTGCCGGGATAGACCAGAGGGAACGCGGTTTCCTGCGCCTTGAATGGGCCAGGGAACACATGCCTGTGATGGCGAAGGTCAGGGAATCGTTCCAGAGGGAAAGGCCCTTCAGGGGCATGAAGGTTGCAATGGCACTCCACGTGGAGGCCAAGACTGGAATACTTGCACTCCTCTTCAGGGAGGGGGGTGCGGACGTCAGGCTAGCATCCTGCAACCCACTGAGCACAGACGATTCCGTTGTGGCATCCCTGAAAGAGGACTTCGGCCTGTCAGTGTATGCCAGGAGAGGGGAGACGAACGAGGAGTACTACGATTACCTTAACAGGGTTCTCGACATAGGGCCAGACATAGTGGTGGACGACGGCGGTGACCTCGTCCGGCTGCTGCACACGGAAAGGAAGGACATTGATACCGTCATCGGAGGGAACGAGGAAACGACCACCGGAGTGGTGAGGCTCAGGGCCATGGAGAAGAACGGCGTCCTGAGGTTCCCCATGTTCGATGTGAACGACGCAATGATGAAGCACTTCTTCGACAACAGGTACGGAACTGGCCAGAGCACGCTGGACGGCATAATGAACGCCACGAACCTGGTCATAGCCGGGAAAGATGTGGTGGTGGCAGGCTATGGTTTCTGTGGCAAGGGCATTGCCATGAGGATGAGGGGCATGGGCGCCTCGGTGACCGTGACTGAGATAGACCCTGTCAAGGCCGTTGAGGCCATCATGGATGGGTTCAGGGTGGAGAGAATGTCACAGGCGCTGAGGCATGCTGACATTGTGGTTACCGCTACAGGTATGAAGAACGTTGTCCGCTACGACGACCTCCTCCAGGCCAAGCCAGGCCTCATACTTGCCAACTCAGGCCACTTCAACAACGAGATAGAGGTGGACGTCCTGGTGAGTAGGAGCATGGAGAGGAGGAGGGTGCGCGACCATGTTGACATGTTCAGGCTCGAGAACGGCAACAGGGTGTACCTGATATCTGAGGGCAGGCTAGTGAACCTGGCGGCGGGGCAGGGGCACCCCGCGGAGATCATGGACATGAGCTTCGCCATACAGGCCCTCACGGCCAGGTACCTTGCAGAGAACCACCACAGGCTGGAGAGGCGTGTCTACCCGGTGCCCAGGGAGATAGACATGGAGGTGGCCAGGCTCAAGCTGGAGAGCATGGGTGTTGAGATAGACAGGCTTGACAGTGAGCAGGAGAGGTACGCGGAGTCCTGGGAGGAGGGCACATGAGCACCGGCAGGTCTGTGATCCTCATAGTCTTTGACGGCCTTGGCGACAGGCCGAACCCTGCCCTGGGGAACAGGACAGCTCTCCAGGCCGCGTACAGGCCCAACCTGAACAGGATGGCAAGGCTCGGCATTACGGGTCTCCTTGACACAGTCTCTCCCGGAGTTGTGGCCGGTTCCGACACATCGCACCTCTCCCTGCTTGGCTACGACCCAAGGAGGTACTACACGGGCAGGGGCCCCTTCGAGGCCATGGGCCTCGGCATTGAGGTCAGGCCCGGTGACATTGCCTTCAGGGCCAACTTTGCCACAAGGGAAGGCGGCACGATCACGGACAGGAGGGCAGGTAGGATATCATCCGGCACAGAAGAGCTGTCGGAGGTGCTCAACAGGGAGATCGATGGCGTTGAGTTCATATTCCGCCCCGGTGTTGAGCACAGGGGCGCACTGGTCATGAGGGGTGAAGGCCTCTCAGACGCGCTTTCAGATTCAGACCCTCACGACGTGGGAAAGCCACCGAGGGAGGTGGTGGCCCTGGATAAGGGGGCGGAGAGGACGGCATCCGTCCTGAACAGGTACCTTAAGGAGGCCAGGGAGGCGCTCGAAAGGCATCCGGTGAATGTGAGGAGGAGGTCTGAGGGAAAGGGCCCCGCAAATGAACTGCTCGTCAGGGGAGCAGGGAGGGTGCCAGACCTGCCACCTTTCAGGCAGGTACACGGCTTCAGCGGGGCCTGCATCGCGGGCATACCCATGATCACGGGCATATGTGCACTCCTGGGCATGGAGGTCATAAAGGTGGAGGGCGCCACGGGTTCACTGTACACAAACGTGGACGGCAAGATCGCCGCAGCGGTGGAGGCCAGCAGGAGGCACAGGTTCGTGATAGTGAACATAAAGGGCACTGACGTCGCAGGCCATGACAGGAACCCTGTGGAGAAGAAGGGTGTCATCGAGAGGGCGGACAGGGCCATGGGCAGGATCCTGGAGGTGGCAGACAGGGCTGTCATAGCGGTCACAGGCGATCACAGCACACCGTGCAGCACAGGTGAGCACTCCGGGGACCCTGTGCCCCTCCTCGTTTTTTCCCCGGACGGGAGGAGGGACTCCGTGATGTCATTCGACGAGGTGTCCGTGGCAAGGGGTGCGCTGAGGCTAAGGGGCACGGAACTTATCGAGTACCTGAAGCAGGCCGCCGGGCTTTCCGAGAAGTACGGGGCCTGAGCGGGATACATTTAAATATTTTCAGCTTGTTATCTGTCTGACAAACGCATGACCATGGAGGACGGGAGGAAGAGGAGTCCGTATGGCCTCGGCAGGAGCATGAGATCGGGGCGCCAGTTCTCCGGGCTTGAGGCCCCCATGGTTTACTCCCAGGCACAGGGCATTGGCCTCTGCCTGCTCTTCACAGCCCTCCTCATATGGCTCCCGGTGGCGGGCCCGGCGCTGGCAGGCTACCTTTCGGGGCGGAAATCGGGCACAATGGGCAGGGCCCTGGTCTCTTCCCTCGTTACCACCGCGGTTTTTGAAATACTGGCCCTCTCCCTGGCGCCATTCAGGACGGGTGTCCTCCACGTTGCGGGAACATACATCGAAGGCACGCTACTCACACTCTCCACCTCGGGAGTGATCAACGCCTCATCTGTACTGTTTTCCATCCACACGGCCTATGGGCTCCTGAGGTCATTCACAATCTTCGTGCCCTCGGCCCTGATAATACTTAACACCTTCAGCCTCATCGGTGGCCACCACTCCTCGCAGATCAGGAAGGAGAGGATCTACCTCGGTGGGAGGCAGGCAACAACGGTTGCAGGGGAGGCCCCCAGGGAAGACACCGATGACTCCGGAGACAGCCCCTCCTGGTCTTACCTGGAATAACCAAGGCACTTTTAATACTACCCAGGGATAAGGGTCTGCATGATCGACGTCAGGAGCCTGAGGGAGGACCCAAAGCCTTTCTACGATTCCTGCAGGGCCAGGGGATTCGACGTCTCTGTCCTGGACAGCTTCTTCGACCTGGACAGGAGGTGGAGGGAGAACAGCAGGAGGCTTAACGAACTGAAGCACAGCAAGAACGTGATCACCGCGCAGGTGGCCCAGGCTGTGAAATCTGGTGGAGACGCGGAGGCCCTCAGGGAGAAGGTGAAGGGCATTAACGGTGAGATAGAGCAGCTTGAAAGGGAACAGGAGGCCATAGAGAGGGAGAGGGACAGGGTGCTGAGAATGATCCCGAACCTGATACACAGCTCTGTGCCCGTATGCTTCGGTGATGACAACAACGTGGTGGTGAGGAGCTGGGGAGTGGCGAAGGTGTGCAGGGAGGACGAGGGCTACATGAGGGCCAACGGTGGCGGGATGGAGTACGAGATCATAGAGAAGAGGCCCAGGAGCCACGTGGACATACTCCCTGAGCTCAACCTGGTCGACCTGGAGAGGGCAGCGAAGATAGCCGGCAGCCGGTTCTACTTCATAAAGAACAGGCTCCTGAAGCTTGAACTGGCTCTCATAAATTACGCCATTGACTTCCTGTCTGAGAGGGGCTTCAGTGTGGTGGAGCCACCATTCATGCTCAACCTCGAGAGCATGTCCGGCGCAACTGACATAGAGACATTCAGGGACACGCTGTACAAGATAGAGGGTGAAGATCTTTACCTGATATCGACGTCCGAGCATCCCATAGCCTCCATGTTCAGCGGGGAGTTCCTGGAGGAGAGGGACCTGCCCATGAGGGTGGCTGGCCTGTCCGCCTGCTTCAGGCGTGAAGCCGGTTCGCATGGCAAGGACACGAAGGGCATATTCAGGGTGCACCAGTTCAACAAAGTGGAGCAGTTCGTCTTCTGCAGGGAGGACCAGAGCTGGGAGTTCCTTGAGGAGATCCTGAACAACGCCGAGACGATATACAGGAACCTTGGCATACCGTACAGGGTTGTCAACGTCTGTTCCGGGGAGCTAGGAAGGCTGGCTGCAAAGAAGTACGACATAGAGGCCTGGTTCCCCGCGCAGGGCAGGTTCCGTGAGGTGGTCTCGGCCTCCAACGACACAGATTACCAGGCCAGGGCACTCTCCATAAAGTACCGCAGCAGCGAGGGAAACAAGTTCGTGCACACACTGAACAGCACGGCGGTGGCCACCACAAGGACGCTGGTTGCCATAGTCGAGAACTTCCAGCGCGATGACGGAAAGGTGATAGAAGTACCGAAGGTCCTGGTTCCATACACAGGCTTCGACCACATAGGTGAGTAGCTCAGGCTGGCCCAGTGTCTCACTGATTACGGGTAAAAATTCAACAGCATTTTCACTGAACCCAACCAGATCGGCATCCCGCTGCGTGTCACCTTGACCTCTCTGCGTACGCGTTCTTGGCAATGGTAGGTGAGTACTTCTTCCACCTGTCCACTATCGGCAGCTTCTCCTCCACCACCTGGTCCATGACGTTCAGGTACCTGAGAATGCCGACGACGGAGATATCAGCGTCCCTCACCGCTGAGATGAGATCCCTGTTGGTGTTCGTTGAATCTCCGCCGGAAAAGACGCCGGGTATGGACGTCATCCCGTACATGTCGAGTATTGGCTGTCCCTGTGGCGTGAGCCTGAGCTGCCTCATGTACTTCTCACCCATGAAGGAGTAATCGGTCTCCTGGCCCGTCGCCTCTATGACGTAGTCCGCCTTTATCTCAAGCACCTTGTCCTTCTTTGGCACCGGTTTGGCCCTGCCACGGCCCTCCATGACCATCTCGTTCTGCCAGTACCTCACCTTCACGACCCTGCCGTTCTCCTTCACGTACTCGAAGGGCGTGACTTCCCAGATGTAGTGGACACCCTCCTCCAACGACTCCTCCATCTCCTCGTCTGCATTGAGGGACGGGTAACCTGGCCTGTCCACCTCCCTCCTCCTGTACATTATGTAGACGTTCTTGGCCCCGAGCCTCAGGGAGGTCCTTGAGGCATCATTGGCAGTGAAGCCGCCACCGATTATCACCACATTCTCGCCAACATCCGGCCTCTCGCCGAAGCTGACCCTCCTCAGGAACTCTGTGGCGTGCACCACATTGGGCGCGTCGCTCCCTGGCGTGCCGGTCATCCTCGGTTTCTGGTTGCCGACGGCAAGGAATACGGCATCGTAGGTGTTCATTATCTCCTCGAAGGATATGTCCCTGCCCACCTCAGTGTTCAGCCTCACCTCCACGCCGTGAGAGAGGATGAAGCCTATTTCCTTGTCCAGGACGTCCTGTGGCAGCCTGTACCTCGGTATCCCGGTCTTCATGAAGCCGCCCAGTGCGGGCAGCTTCTCGAACACGGTCACCTTGACGCCCTGTATGGAGAGGTAGTATGCCGCAGTGAGGCCTGCCGGGCCTCCGCCTATGACGGCCACCCTTTTGTTTATGAACTTGCGCCTGGGCACATCTATTATCTTCGAGTAGTCGTCGAACTTGTCCGCCGCGTACCTCTTCAGGTGCCTTATCGCCAGCGGGCCGCCTGTGTCGAAGAGGACGCATATGTCCTCGCACATGTGCGTGCAGACCCTGCCTATCACAGCAGGGAATGGAAGGGTCTCGAATATTATCCTCACGGTCTCGGCCGGATCGCCAACTGAAACGTTCCTAATGTAAGCCCCTATATCCAGGCTTGCAGGGCATGCCTGCGTGCAGATGTTGCACCCGAGACACCTGGAAGCCTCGGCAACAGCCTCCTCATCTGTGTAGCCCCTGACTGGTTCAAGCGTGAAACCCTTGAGCCTCTCTGCCGGGTCTTCATGGGTGATCTTCACGCGCTCCAGGTTCAGCATAACTAATTCACCTCAGTAATTTCTCTTCCAGTATTAACATTTGCCCATCACCCAATGATCCTGGGCACCACGATCATTGCGAAGAACAGGTCGAAGAGCACCACCGCGGCTAGGCCTATGTAAAGCGAGTTCTTCTGCTCTATGAAGGTCGCCAGCGAGAACACAACCACGGTTATGGGGGTGAATATGAGCACCCAGAGGCCGAGGGTTATGAAGTAAACGCCGTCCAGGGAGGCTATGCCGGAGAGGATGTGGTTCAGGTATATGTACTTCGAATCAAGGGTGTTGTGGTAGGCTGCCAGCTGGAGGACGGAGAAGCCGTCCGCTCCGTGCCTCGCAAATATAAGGAGCACCCCGAGCAGGATGAGCGTCACGCTCGTTATCACTCCTGCCCTGAGGACGTAGGAGACCACAGTGTCCCTCTCAACCATCAGGTCGTCACCTCCTTCCTCTGGCCCCTCGTGTTTGATAGGTACAGGCCAAGTATCATCACAATCGCGAACACCACCGATATTATGAACTGGATTAATGTGGCTATGCTTATTATGTCCCTTATGTAAAGGCCCTTGAGTACCATCTCAACCCCGAGGAATGAAAGGACGCCGAAGAAGATCCACCTTATGTTCTTGTTCGTCATCCTCACCAGTATCTTTGCACCTATGAAGGCCCCGGTGAGGACGCCTATGGCAGTTGCAGCGGCTATGAAAACCTGTATGTAGCCCTCGTACCAGTATATTGAACTGCCTGTGGCGGCAGTTATGCCGATCATGAAGTTGCTTGTGGTTGTGGTCACCTTCATGGGCAGGTTCATGGCCCAGTCCATGCCCAGCACCTTGAGGGCCCCGCTCCCGATGCCCAGGAGGCCCGATATGGTGCCCGCGAAGAACATGATTATCTCGCCGAGCCACCATCTCACTCCATTGTAATCTACCCTCTTCTTGAGCCTCGCATCGTAGTAGGATCCAGAGAGCTGGAATACCCTCGTTGTCCAGTCAGGGTCCATCTTCTGGGGTATCTCGTACTTACCCTTCTTTATGGTGGGTATAAGGGAGAACAGGAGTACAATGCCAAACACTATGTATATGACCCACTGAAGCGAGTGCCTGTATATGTCAACAGCGAGTATTGAGCCGAAAATGGCGCCAAGCGTCGTTGCGACTTCAAGGCCAACACCCACCTTCACGTTTGTTATCCTGTCCCTGGTGTATGCGCTCGCTGAGCCCGCTGATGTGGCTATCGTCGACACAAGGCTTGCTCCGGTTGCAAAGATTATGGGAACGCCGTAGAAGATCGTGAGGAGAGGGACAAGCACTGTACCCCCTCCCAGGCCAGTGAGGGAACCGAGGAGACCAGCGAAAATACCACCTGCAACTATGCTGATGAACCTGATGATTGCGCCGATGTAAGTCAGCATCAACTGGGTATTCCCTGATTAGATAAATTACTTATTACCTGGTTCACACTTTATATGGACTACTGAAAGTTATTCAATACGCTCCCTGTGGCTGTGCACCCAGAGGTGTTTTTAATTGGATATATTGTAGTTCATTCAATCCTTGGAAGTATACCAACAAGAGAAGCGTTCCAACTTACTAAAACATTTGGGGGCCAGGGCACGTGTGAAATATAAATAGGGACAGTGGATTAACCACATCATGCCAGTAAACATTGAGGAACTGCGCCATGGCCAGGAGCTCCTCAAGAGGGGGTTTGCCAAGATGACCAAGGGTGGCGTCATAATGGACGTCACCAATGCGGAGCAGGCAAGGATAGCAGAGTCCGCAGGCGCTGTGGCGGTTATGGCCCTTGAAAAGGTGCCTGCCGACATAAGGGCGGCCGGCGGAGTGGCGAGGATGGCTGACCCGGAGAAGATAAAGGAGATTATGGACGCGGTTTCGATACCTGTGATGGCCAAGGTGAGAATAGGCCACCTGAGCGAGGGATACATCCTGGAGGCCCTCGGTGTGGACATGCTGGATGAGAGTGAGGTGCTGACCCCGGCTGACCCGTTCTTCCACCTGTACAAGAGGGAGCTGAAGGTGCCGGTTGTGTGTGGGGCCCGGACACTCTCAGAGGCAGTGAGGAGGATATTCGAGGGTGCCGCAATGATAAGGACGAAGGGGGAGGCAGGAACGGGCAACATAATTGAGGCAGTGAGGCACATACGCCTTGTCAACGAGGGAATATCCGTTCTTTCGGAGATGTCCAGTGATGAAATCTCCAGGGTGGCCGAGAACATTGCATCTTCTTACAGCAAGCTGCGCAGGGAGGTCTCGAAGGAGCTGCTGGGGGACGAGGACAAGCTATCCCTCTCCAGGGTCTATTACGGCCTTGACTACGACAGGATCGTGAAGGAAATCCTCTCCATACTGAAGGAGATAAAGAGGCTGAGGAGGTTGCCGGTGGTCAACTTCGCGGCTGGGGGCGTTGCAACGCCAGCGGACGGTGCCCTGATGATGAAGCTGGGCGTCGATGGCGTGTTCGTGGGGAGCGGTATATTCAAGAGCCCCAACCCGGAGAAGATGGCCAGCGCAATAGTGGAGGCTGTGGAGAACTTCGAGGACTACAAGATGATAGGCGAGGTCTCGAAGGGACTCTCCGGAATGCGTGGCACGGACATCTCCACAATACCGCAGGAAATGAGGTTGCAGGAGAGAGGATGGTAAACGACCCCTGATCTGCTCACATCCCTGGTCACCGTAGCGCTGCTCGCAGCGCTGTTCATACTGTCCCTGAAACTGAGCATCTTCGACCTCAAGGGTAGCGTTGCAGCGCTCCTGGTCGGCCTCATAGTCGGTTTCCTGGGATCAATAAGGTGGCTCATACTGCTGATAGTGTTCGCAGTGTCTTCTCACTTCGCTACCAGGGCTTACATGGAATACAAGACGAAGAATAACCTGCAGGAGGGCGCACATGGGGAGAGGAGGGGGTCAAACGTATTCTACGCAGCCCTGGTTGGAACGGTCTTAACACTCTTCAACTTCCTGAGGCCAGCCCACCTCCCCTATTTCACCCTCTTTGCCATCTCGCTGTCAGTGGTGAACGCTGATACGTTTGCAAGCGAAATAGGCGTTATAGACAGGAACGTCTACATGATAACGAACTTCAAGAGGACAGTGCCCGGCGTCAATGGCGGCGTATCCCTGACCGGGGAAATGGCAGCGCTCGGGGGTTCCCTCATTGTAGGCATAGCCTACCTCATCCTGGTTCCAGGCAGGCCAAACCCAGCTTACTTTGCGGCTGTTGTCCTGATGGGCTTCCTGGGGTGCCAGATAGACAGTGTCCTTGGAGCAACCCTGGAAAACCGTGAAAAGCTCACTAAGGGGGAGGTCAACCTTATATCCTCACTCCTCCCTGTCATCATATCTGCACTGATATTCTACTGAACTCAGGTCACCTGTGCCAGGTGTTCTGCATCCAGGGCTTCCCTGAAGTTGCTGAACCTGGCCCTCCTCATGAGGTGGAACTGGAAACCCTTGTTCTCCTCCATGATCGACCTGGCGTCCTCGAGGAACCTTTCCCTGGGCAGGACAATGTCGCAGTTCACGCCTGCCTCTGCCCTTGAGATCCAGAGCCTCCTGGACCTGGACATGGAGAGTGAGCCGCACATGCTGAACCTGTAGCCAGGTGAGAGCCCGAGCATGGAGCCCTCCGATGCGATCACCACGTCACCCAGCATGGCTATTTCGTAACCCTCGTTTATTGCGTCACCGTTGACAATGGTGAACACAGGTTTGTCAAGCCCTATCAGGAGAGATACGAAGGCCCTTATGGCACCCAGATCCACCGACTTCCCCCACTGTATGCCCCTCAAAAAGATGCTGTTCATTCCTGTAAGCGCAAGGGCCCTGACGTCACTGTCGACCGAAGCGATCCCGAGGACAGATATGGCCTCTTTTATTGCATTCTCACTTGCGATGCCTGCGGTATTGCTCCTGAAAACGACTATCCCGATGCTTCCCTCTCTCCAAAAAGAGATGTCGTGGTATCCCACGACCCTAACGTCACTCATGGTAGTTCGCAGCCCTGTAGATCCTGAGGACTATGCCCGCAAGTATCAGGAGCACGCCTAGTCCTATGCCAAACTCGGACTCGTTGGGGACATATGTCGGGTTCAGGCCTGATATGACGTAAGCTATGGCTATCATCGCTATCGCTATGATCGATGTGAGTGCGATGGCTGTGTTCTGGCTCATGTAGTGTACGTTCTTTGGCTTCTTTACGGTCTCCCCCATTGCCATCTCAATCTTCTGCGAGACGTCAGCGCTCTTCATCGTACCGACTGCTGCAAAGACGGTCACTCCGCCGGTGAAGATCGAGCTGACCAGGTTCAGGCCATCAGAGTGTGCGAGGAAAGCCGAGAAGTTCTGGGCGAACTCAAATATGCCCACAGACATGATCATTGCGAATATTATGAACGAGGCCAGCATGCTCCTGGCTCCTACCCTCAGCCTACCCTTCTTGTAGAGCCTGCCAAGGGCCAGCATTCCTCCAACGACTAGGACGAACGGAGGCACAACGACTGCGGCAGTCTCCCAGCCAGGGATCTCCACACCGGGCGCAAGAGCACCCCAGAGTGACAGTATCACAAGGTAGATGATACCTAGTATGCCGAAGGCTGTTACAACTGGCCTGGCAAGCGGGTGGAGGTCGTTGCTGTTGTCTATGAACGGTATTATTATGAAGTAGATGAGAGGGATCACTGCAAACGTGATCGTGGCAGCCAGGGCCTCAAGGCCACCGAATGCCGTGAACATCTCGAAGTCCACTGCCTTGTAGACGAATAGCAGGAACCATGGTGGGTACGGGGGCACGAAGGATGCGAGTGAACTGCTGGGCGATACCTGCGGGAATGGTGAAAAGAGTGCAGGTACATTTGGAAGCAGTGCCACAACTGATGGTATGAGGATTATGATGCCGAACGTCATCAGAGCAAGCTGCACAGTGAACGCCAGGTTGTAAGGGCTCCAGGGCTTGTATGTGGGCTTCTCCTCGTCTATGGCAGGTGCCCTGTACTTCGATTCCTTGTTGGAGGGCATCATTCCGTTTGCCTCTGCCATGAAGAAGTGGAAGCCAAACAGCAGGCCCACCAGAGCGGCCAAAATTATGTGCCATCCCAGCATCCTTATGAAGAGGCCTGTTGTGGTGCCGTTTCCAAAGAAGACGTTCTCAAGCCAGGGGCCTATGACTGGCACAGAGAGTGCAATGCCCCTGCCCACGTCCGTGGCATCCACTGAGAGCACGTCCCCCGTCATGGAGTAGCCGAAGTAACCCACGCCAACGGTCAGGAGGAGGAGTATGACGCCGGTGATCCACTGCAGCTGCCTTGGCTTCTTGTAGGCGCCCATGAAGTAGTTCCTGAACATGTGTATGTAGACAAGTGCTATCATCGCGTATGCACCGTAGAGGTGCGTTGTGAGGAGCAGGGACCCGAATGGCACCTCGTTTATGATCGTCTCAGTGGTAGCGTATGCGTTTGCCGGGTTATAGTAGAGAAGGAGGAGCAGGCCGGTTATGACTTGGTAAATGAAGGCGATCGAGACAAGCGCGCCTGTCCAGTAAAGGAAGCCCCCCTTCTTCCTCATGTAGTCAGGTACGCGCCTAAGCGGGAGGTCCTGTATGTGGAGCGGGTCCTTGCCAAGTATGGTTTCACTAATTCCTCTCTTGGGTATGTCCATCTATCGATTCACCTCACGAAGACGGGGTTCCCAGGTCAGTGACCGTTGTGGTTGTCGTACCCACCGGAAACGGAGTGCCGCCACTCAGGTCTGAGGGCTTGCCGTATATTGTTGGCCCAACCATTGATTTCACGTAAAGGGTATCACTCACAGGGTCCCACTCAAGCACTACGTTGGGCAAAGGCTTGGCCGTGGGCCCGGTCACCACGGCAAAGCCGTGCAGTGGGTCGTATGTGCTACCGTGGCAGTTGCAGTGTATCAGGCCGTTCTTGTATGTGTTCACCAGGCCGGGGTGTCCCGGGATGGGCGTACCCGGTGTGTAATAATGTATGATTGGTGGCACGCAGCCGAGGTGCTCGCAGATTGCACTTGATGCAACGATGTTCTGGTCTGGCCCCACGCCGGGTGCTGACATGAACTTCGCACCCGTCGCAGGTATGGTCACCTCCGTGCTCTCGATCTTTATGGGCTTCCCGCTGGCATCTGCCAGCTTAAGCAGGAAATTTGGCTCACCCTGGAGCGGGTAATCAAAGACGAATATGCTGGGTGAGTTTGTCGGGAAGTCTGCTGTCTTCAGAGGTACAGGGATGGAGCTGGTTGAATTCGGAGGCACCCAGTAGAGCTGCATCGTCGGGAACGAGGTTATGCCAGCCACCGGTGTCTTCACGTTCTGCAGCACTGCCTTAACAGCTCCGCCTGCCGCTGCAATCACGGATACAGCAACCATTACCTTGAGAAAATTCCTCTTGCCCTCGTCAACAGGTTCATCATCCGACGGCATCGTCTAGAGATTGTAACACTACTTATAATAATTTTCCAGATTGTGCCTTGCCCGACTATGGAGCGCAACGGGGGCAGGCCAGGGCTGGAGCACTTTCTCCCCTCCTATCACAGGCAAAGGTATTTTAAAAGCATAACTATGCAGCATCCAGGTAAAGGGCCTGTAGTCTAGTGGTCATGATGTCGCCCTTACAAGGCGGAGGTCACCGGTTCGAACCCGGTCAGGCCCATTGGGTTCACTGGTCTCAGTTTCTAATCAAAGGTACCGAACCTTCCAGGTGGCTTGGCGAAGAAGAGGTTCTCCATAACTGAATCCCTAGGCAGTGAGCTTATCCTGTCATCCAGTTCCCTAAGGAACCTGTCCCTGGTGGCTCTATCCACATCCAGGCCGAGGTTCTGCATCATCCTCATGAGACCACCAACGGCCACCTGGTAGCCGTAAAAGTAATGCAGTGCCCTTCCGACCCTCTTCCTTATCTTCTTCAGGTAGGCCTCTCCGGCAAGCATAGTACCGCCCAGGACACTCACGTCTCCGCTTCCTTGCACCCCGGAGGAGTGCAGTAGCGACGCTATGTATCCAGAGGCCTCCTCGAGCACCTTGTCAGCCTCCCTGTTCCCCATCCTGGCGATGTCCACAAGGCCCGGGGCAAGAGCAGCTATCCTTCTCTTAGAAAAGTTCCTCTGGGCCTCCGATATGGCGTCCCTCAGTGGCAGGCCATAGTGGCCCTCGACGAGCCTCACGAAGTCCCGGCTCTCCATTATCCCGTCTGCCTCCCTGGTCGCCAGGTTAAGTGCCCTCAGGCCGAACCAGTACCCGGAGGCCTCGTCACCGCACAGCCAGCCCCAACCTGCGAGCCTTTTGAGCTCCCCATCCTTTTGCACAAAGCAGACGCTGCCTGTGCCACCGGCGAAGACAAAACCGTCGCTGCTCATGTTGGCCAGGAAGTACGCGGCTGACCCGTCATTCTCGACAATGAAAGGCCTTCCTCCTGAGACCCTGCTGCATATCCTTTTCCCTGTCTCCGTGTCCTTCTGGGAATCACCAACACCCGCGAGGCCGAAATAAAAATGCCTGACCGGATTCGAACTAATACCGGCCATTTCCAGGGCCTTTAATATGTTCTGTACTGCAACCTCTTCCGGAACGCTCGTGAAGTTAGACGGCCCGGATACGCCGCATGAGACTATGCTGTCCTCAGATTCGTCATAGAGAATGGCAACGGTTTTTGTGGCCCCGCCATCCACAGAAACAAGCATGGGGTGGGTAAGGTATAGTGTTTATTGATTTTTTCACTTCTGGACAACGAGGCTCACATGGGTCAGTGCATTCAGGTTCGTGTACTCATTCTCAACCACAATGGTCAGGTTGTACGTCCCGTTGGAGGCAAAGGCGTAAGCCTCAGGGTTGACACTGAAAGTGAGTATGTACGAGTAGCTGTCTGGAGCCCTCAGTGGGACCGAGGAGGACTTGGGGTAGATCGTTGTGGATGTGGACGATGTCAGGTTTATCAGCTGAGTCACGGTGAAGTTTCCTGAGCCGTTTGCCTGCGCCTCTATCGCTGGCGGAAGGTCGTAGATGTAAACTGTTGCGTCGGTGGTCGTGAAGTTGACCGTTATGTTGAAAGTGTCCTTGTAGTCTGTGCTGTTGATCGTGATATTGGTGGGGCTAACTGCAGTGATGTTGAGCACTTGCTGCTGTGAGCTGTAGTTGATGGCTGAGGCAGCGGCATGCCCTATTCCTATACCCACGGCCACCACAACAATAGCCAGAATGGCAGCCAACCATCCCTTCAATCACACCACCTCAGCGTCTCATTCGGAATGCGGCCCTGCATCGTGATCTGGACATGATTGAAAAAGTGGTTAAAAAATTTCTCCACCCCGCATCTCACATAGGCTTCCTGATCACGTGGAAAGAATCCTTCTTCTTCACGAAGTCTGCGATTGCATGGGCAGCCGCCACCGCCTCGACGCCGCCGGATATGTATATGAGCGGAATCACCAGGGCGTTGTACCACCACTCTATCCTCATGTGCTTCGTGACGTACCTGTTGATCCTGAAGCCTTCCAGGTACATCCACAGCTGGTACGCCATAGTGAACGCCCACAGAGGCACGAGCCACGGTATGTCAGGCACAACCTGGACACCGAACAGCATGGAGGCCACAACCACTATGACCGCATACTGGAAAGGACTCACAGCGTAGGATATTGTGTAGAGCACCATGGGTATCTTGACCTTGGGCCTCAGCTTGTTCGAGAATACAAGCTGCAGGAAACCGGAGTACCAGCGCCTCCTCTGTTTTATGAAGTCGTAGATCGTTGGAGGCGAGGCCCCGTAGACAAAGGAGTTGAGGAACTTGCTCTTTCCAGGGTATAACTGTGAGAATACCAGGCCAAAGTAAGAGTCTTCGAGCCTGTTGACACCGAAGTCCCACCCGATCCTGTTCTCCACAGACGACCTCACAAGGAGGTGTTCACCGTGCAGTCCGGCCAGGGGCCTACCCAGTATGCCGGTGAAGAAGTGGAACCTGGTCAGGTCGTCAGAGGGCCTTATAGAATCAGCGACCCTTGCTATCCATGACTTTGAGAGGTCGTATGGGAAGCTCAGGACACCCTGTGCCAGGTGATAACTTACTCCGTCGTCCTCGCTTATGAACTGCGCTATGGACTTTATGGTATCTGCCCCAACAGCGGTGTCGTCGTCGAGGTGGTATATGAACACATCGTCCCTGGCCAGCCCCTCTCTTTCCCTTACAATCCTTGCGTATTCCAGTGCCCTGGCCTTATTCTTTGCCCCGTTCCTGCACCTGAACCCTGAAGGCACGGTGACAAGGTTGATCGAATCCCCGAAAGTCCTGAGGAGCGTCGGAATTCCCTCTGATCCCTCATCCACGACCACATCGATCCTGAACCTATCCAGGTGGAGCGGCGCGAATGTGAGGATCGACTGTATCACCCTGGAAAGTGCGGGGAGCACATCCATGCTCCCGACGGATGGTATGGTGAACACCACCAGTTTCGAGACCCTACCTTCGAACCTCGGTGTGGCATAGCGGCTCGCACCGAATGCCCCCACGGTTCCTATGACAGCGGCAGGGAAGTAGAGGGACCATATGAACCCTACAAAGTAGCTCCCCCTACCTATGAAAGCGTGCTGAACGGAGTAGTAGAGCACAGGGACACTTACCAGGAAGATTATGAGGAGGTGTAGCATGTTCCCCTTCTTGAAGTCCCTGTTCCCTCTCCTTCTATTACCAAACATCTCTCCGGTCGATGTCTTTGATTCGGAGGTTATTAATAACAATTTATGCCTAGGTGGTGATATAATCCAAACTGTGTATATGTCACGATAAATTATTTTTAGTTTAATTTTTATACATTTCCCGAGGTTACCACAGCCCTTCTCCTGTTTTTACACATTGAAAAAGTATTTTATTGGGAAGAATTACAGGCTAGATCGAGTTGCAACCGGACTGGGATACATATTTCATGAGGATGGCCTTCTTGGCCGCATCCAGGTCAAACTGTGTGCGGAGGAAGGTCGGGGCAGTGATCGTGAAGGACCGGAACGTTCTGGCCACAGGGTACAACGGGCCGCCATCAGGGTCTGCCCACTGCGATGTTGCTGGGTGTGTCAGGAACATAATGGACATAAAATCGGGGGAGCGGCATGAGCTCTGCCGCGGACTGCATGCAGAGCAGAACGCGATAATACAGGCTGCGGTGCATGGGGTGAGCATAAAGGATGCCGTGATATATGTCACCACGCATCCCTGCGTGGTATGTGCGAAGATGCTCATCAACGCCCACATCAGGGAGATCGTTTACGCTGAGGGGTACCCTGACGACCTCTCGGAGCTCATGCTGATAGAGAGCGATATGTCGACCAGGCAGTTCAGCCTTCCAAAGAGTGAAGTGCGTGCCATGCTGGGTGAGATCCCTCCAGAACTGAGTGGTGAGGACTGATGGGGATAGTCGTTGAGGTTGTGAACCTGATCCTCTCGATAATCCAGACGATAGGATACCCGGGGATATTTGGCCTGATGCTGCTCGAGGGCATGCTGCTCCCGATACCCTCGGAGGTTGTGATGCTATTCGGAGGCTACCTGGTGGTTTCGGGCGGGCTGCCCGCTTACATGAACGTGCCGGCCTTTGCCCTGCTTGTCCTTGCGGGTACTCTGGGCAACCTGGTGGGAGCCTACATAGCCTATGCCATCGGGAGGTACGGCGGGATACCTCTGATAATGAAGTTCGGAAAATACGTGGCGCTGGACGAGAAATCTGTAAGGAGGACGGAGGAGTGGTTCAGGAAGTACGGGCCTGCGTCTGTTTTCTTCACAAGGCTCGTGCCGGTGTTCAGGACATTCATATCCATACCTGCGGGAATAGGTGAGATGGATCTGAAGAAGTTCCTCGGGCTGAGCTTTGCCGGTTCACTCATCTGGGACATAGTGCTGGTATACCTGGGCATGAAGCTCGGGAGGAGCTGGGAAGTGGCTGTGAACTTCTTTGACAAGTACACATACGTTGCTGTGGTGGCAGCTGTCCTTGTGATACTCTATATAGCCTACACCAAGTACAGGTCTCTGAGGAGGGGTGCTGGAAACTAGTTCCAGTACCTTAAACAATGCTTCACCCGCTACTTTCTTCGCAGGAGTACCTGCTCCTCGCAGTTCCCTGGTATGTGAAACCAAAGCAACAGCGCACTTACTTCCTTTCCTGGCTTGCACCATCGTAGGTGGCTGCCACCCTGCAATTCCGAACCGGGCTTGCATGCCCGTGGTGCCCGGAAGGGAGACGCTATAATGGGCCAACCCTGCGCTTTCCACCGGTCAATTAGCCTACATTGCTATTTTTAGATCACGCCGAGGAGGCACATCAGGCAATTGGTGCCAAAATGTGGGTTTTTAAAATATGTTTTAGGGGACAATGAAGGAAAGCAGAAAGATTACGAAACCTATCCCGGCCATCACCTCAACGGTCAGTTCAGTTATGTGTGCAAACTTGAGGAGCAGGCCTGCGAGCTCTATGACAAAGAGGCCCGTGAAGAATAGTGGGTATCTTGCCCTGCTGTTCATTATGCTCTTCATTCACCTCACCTCAGTGTATCAGGATTATGTTGGGGAACATGTGGACGCCCAGTGCCCTTATGTAAAGGTCCACGAATATCAGGAGCGAAAGGCTCGTCCAGGCCAGTGCCTCGTGGTGCCTGTTGAGGGCTGACTGGAACCTGAAGAATCCCCACCTTGCGGAGCTCCTCGGCTGGGACTGGTTGAACACGCAACCGAAGCACTCAGCCCCTCCTGCAGTCACGTGCCTGAGAGAGTGGCAAGAGAACGTGTAGAGTGTGACGAAGATCGCGTTTATTAGCAGTATGATTGAGCCGAGGGACAGCTCTGCGAAGCCCTTGTAGGTTATCGATACGTAGACGTCGTAGAAGAAGAATGGTATTATGGGCCATGAGGCGTACATGAAATACCTGTGCACGTTCTCAACCCTGAAGAACCTGGTCTCCCCGTTGTACTTCCTCTTTGTGTTCTCGTGCCTCACGTCTGCCCTGCAGGCCATGGGGTGGCTGAATATGTGCCTGTGGTAGTCCTTCCTGTAAGCGTAGCATGTGAGCCTGAAGAGACCCACAATGGGGAGCACCAGAACGGTTGGGGAATAGAAGGGATCGATGAGGCCATCAGTCTCCCTTACGGGGAACTGCGTGAGCAGGTAAATGGCCAGTATGACGACAAGGATAAAGGACCATATCCTCCAGTTGGGCTCCCTGAATTCGGCAGGTATCAGGCTCGTGTCGTGGGTTTCAGCGTTTATCGTCACCACGCTTTCCTTTCCCTCTTTGTTGGCTATCATGCTACAGTCTCACCTCTCTTCTTCATCAACCTCCTCTTTATGGCGTGCATGAGGGGGTCATACTGCAGGTCCACTGCCCTCTCCTTCTCTGGTATTATTGCATTGTCGGTGATATGTATGTGCTCAGGGCACACCTCCTGGCAGCACTTTGTTATGTTGCAGTACCCCAGGCCTCCCTCCTCGTTCAGGAACTTCGCCCTGTTCACTATGTCAAGTGGGTGCATGTCAAGGGATGCCGCCTTCACTATGTGCCTGGGGCCGAAGTAGCCGGACTTGTGCTCCCTCACCACGTGGCAGACGTCCTGGCACAGGAAGCACTCTATGCACTTCTTGAACTCCTTTGCCCTCTCCACGTTGATCTGCTGTATCCTCCACACATCCTGGTGCTTCTTTCCCTCGGCCTCAGGGTTCATTAATTCCTTCCTGACGGTGAACTTCGGTATCTTGCTCATTATCCTGTAGTTCTCGTCCACGTCTGTAACGAGGTCTCTTATCACGGGAAACGCCCTCATGGGAGCAACGGTTATCCTGTCTCCGAGTGTGTCGATCCTGGTCTTGCACATGAGGGCGGGCCTGTTGTTGATCTCCGCAGAGCACGAGCCACACCTGGCCGCCTTGCAGTTCCACCTTATGGCCAGCGTTGTGTCTATCTTCTCCTGGACGTACCTGACAGCATCGAGGACAACCATCCCCTCAACCGTTGGCACCTTGTAGTCCACGAACCTGCCCTCTTTGTCCTTTTCAGGGTCGAACCTGAAAATGGACAGCGTCACCTCTCTGTCCGCCATTACTGGTACACCTCCGGCTTCACCAGCTTCTTCAGCTCCTCTGGCATTTCAGGAACCGGCACAGTGTCCATCTTCATGGTATCGCCCTCCTTCCACAGGATTATGTTCTTGAGCCAGTTCCTGTCCTTCTTCGGGTAGTCCTTCCTGGTGTGTGCGCCGCGGCTCTCTGTCCTCATTATTGCGCTCCTCACTATGGCCTCGGCAGCTATGAGCATGTTGCCTAACTCCAGGGCCGTGAAGAGACCGTGGTTGTACTTGCGCCCGCCTGGCACAGAGACCTTCTTGTACTCCTCCTTGAGCTCCAGTATCTTCTGGAGGGCACTTTCCAGGTCCGGCCCATTCCTCACTATGCCGACCTTGTTGGACATGGTCTCCGTGAGCTCGTCCACCAGGAGGTACGGGTTCACGCCTCCGGGCTTTAGGTAGGAGAGGACCCTGTTGATCTCCTCCTGCACCTCAGAGTCTTCTATTTCTGCAATCTTCTTGTCGCTTGCATACTTGGCCGCAGCCTCTCCGCTCCTTTTCCCGAAGACAAGGATATCGGCCAGTGAATTACCGCCGAGCCTGTTTGCCCCGTGCAGCCCGCATGCGACCTCTCCGGCAGCAAAGAGGCCAGGCACGTTGGTTGCGGTTGTGTCCGGGTCGACCCTTACACCCCCCATCTGGTAGTGCACCGTCGGCGCTACCTCCATCTTCTCCTTCGTTATGTCGACGCCGGCAAAGTCCAGGAACTGCTGGTACATTCCTGGGAGCTTCTGCTTTATGAACGCAGCGCCCTTGTAGGATATGTCCAGGTAGACGCCGCCGTGGGGTGTCCCCCTGCCCTCGATGATCTCGTTGTAATTTGCCCTGGCCACCACATCCCTGGCGTCCAGCTCTTTCTTCTCAGGCGAGTACCTGAGCATGAACCTCTCTCCCTTGGAGTTGTAGAGGATACCACCCTCTCCCCTGACACCCTCTGTGACCAGCAGTCCCCTAACGCCAGGGGGATAGACCATGCCTGTCGGGTGGAACTGTATCATCTCCATGTCCTGGAGTATGGCGCCTGCGTTGTAGGCCAGACCTATGCCATCGCCTGTGGACTCCCAGGAGTTGGAGGTGACCTTGTAGACCCTGCCACAGCCGCCCGTGGCCAGTATTGTGGCCTTGGCCCTGAAGAGTATGAACTCCCCTGTGTGCATCTCTATTCCTATCGCTCCCACCACAGCATTGTCCTTCTTCACAAGCTTCGTTATGTATATCTCGTCAAGCGCGGTGACGTCCCTGTGCAGTATCTGATCTTCCAGTGTCCTGAGCATCTCCAGGCCAGTCTTGTCACCCACGTGGCATAGCCTTCTCTTGCTGTGGCCTCCAAAGGCCCTTTGCAGTATCCTGCCATCAGGGGTCCTGTCGAAGAGCGCCCCGTAGCTCTCCAGCTCGTAGACCCTATCTGGCGCCTCCTTTGCCAGGATCTCTGCCATCCTCCAGTTCGACAGGTACACGCCCTCCTCTATTATGTCTGCGAAGTGCACCTGCCAGTTGTCGTCTGGATCGACGTTGCCCAGCGCAGCGGCAATGCCCCCCTCTGCCATCACCGTGTGGGCCTTGCCCAGCAGGGACTTGGACACCATTATGACCTTTGCGCCCATCTCACTGGCGGCAAGCGCTGCCCTCATTCCAGCGCCACCGGCACCTATTACAAGGACATCACAGTCCATCTTCTTGTAGTCCATAAAAAAGACCTCCAGCAACACACATCCGACCCGTCACCGGATGGATTGACCGGAACCCAAGGTGGGATCCATTCCAGGATCCGGATCCTGACTGTATCATTGACTGGTGGGTATCCCCCTATTTTTTAAAAAGTTTTCATGGACGGACATACGGGGTACATAAACATGAGAAATGTTTATATAGTGGTAGGCAATATCAGGTTGGTAACTGAAGGTTACCAACTGGAGGTGGTAAAGATGGTTGGAAGGAGGAACAGGGACATGGACGACTGGGACGACGACTTCTTCGACGACTTCTTCAGCGACTTCGGCATCGACATAAACAAGATAAATGAGAGGATGAAGAGGATATGGGACAGGCTGCTCAGGGACCCGGATGTCAGGACTTACGGCCCCTATGTGTACGGCTTCACGTACAAGGTAGGGCCAGACGGCAGGCCTGTGTTCGAGGAGTTCGGCAACCTCCCGGGGATGAGGGTACCTGGGCTAGGCCAGCCAGTTGAGAAGGACGTCAGGGAGCCTATAACTGACCTGAACGTGGACAGGGACAAGGTCTATGTGACTTACGAGCTGCCCGGGGTAGCCAAGGAGAACATCAAGCTCAATGTGACGGAGAACAACATAACGCTCGATGTCAGGGAGGGCCCGAGGAAGTACTTCAAGAGCATGGACTTCGACTTCAAGCTGAAGCCCAACACTGCCAGGGCAAAGTTCACCAACGGCATACTGGACGTGACTGTGGAGAAGGAAGGCGGCTCCACAGGCAGCGGCAGGACAGTGACCATAGAGTGATCCTGTATGATCGGTGACGGCGTGGACGACTTCATAGCCGCACTGGAGAACGAGACCAGGAGGCAGATAATAAAGCGCCTCCTGGAAACAGAGTCATACGCGCTCGAGATCAGCAGGATCGTTGGTGTGTCACAGCAGGCAATAATGAAGCATTTCGACATCCTGGAGAGGGCCAACCTGGTGATACCCGTGGGCGTAGTCCCAAGCCCCTCGGGTGCCCCCAGGAAGGTCTACAGGCCCACCGGGTTTTCAACCCTCGTCATCGATTACTCCAGGAGCTTCTTCGATATGAAGCGCTATCCACTGGAAAACGGAGAGGAGGTGGAGGGGGGAAGCATAGACGAACTCCTGGAGAGGCTCAGGGACGTGAACAGCAGGCTTGACAGCCTCATGAAGGAGAGGGAGAAGCTGATATCCCTCAAGGACTCGATAATCAGGAGGGCAAAAAGGCTGATAGAGGAGGATTTCCCAGATCCCTTCACCCGTGAAGTCCTGACCACATACATCTCCAGCATGGACGCCGAAACTGCTGCACAGGAGCTGGGGTTGCCCGTGGAGATCGTGAGGAGCATGGTGGGCCAGTATCTTGGCAAGCACTCAGACTGACTGGCAGAAGGCTGAAAGCATCTCCTCTTCGCTGAAGTCCAGGCTGGCTAATATGGCTATGCTCACCGGGCTCCTGAACCCGATCTCCGTTTGCAGGAGGTCGCTGATCTTCCCACAGACAACCTTCTCCCACGGCTGGCCGAGGCCGGATAGGACGCATGCCATGGTCCCTTCGTTAGGGTTATCGTAGTTTCTTCTCTGTGCCATGGCCAGGAGTGTCCTGAGCGCTGTGTGAGGGTCCAGGTTCTCCCTGTTGCGGTCCAGGTCCAGCAGAAGGAGTGTGTGGAGGCCATTCTCAAGGTTCCTCCTGACCTTGTCCGCAACACTCAGGGGAAAGAACCTCTCGTCGGTGAAGGGCATTGAGACCGGCGGGCCCACCTTGTAAGAAAGCAGGCCGAGCCTCCCGTGCCAGGTGTTCAGGATCGATGCGTTTTCTAGAACCTCTACATCCACGCCCGCCCTTACCGCGCTCATCCTGACCTGGTTGTGTGTGGTCGCTGACAGTGCGTCTCCTGGGACTAGGAGGCACACAAGCCTGTTTCTGCTCATCTCTATGAGCCATCCGTGCTCCTCAAGTTCTGTCCTTCCGCAGAGCCTCACCTCCTTGCCCGTGAGCTCCCTGATCCTTTCAACAGTCCCAGGGGGTATGAAGGAGGTGTATGTATCAAGGAGCACTTCGTCTGCTCTCCTAAGCCTCTCCACTTCCAGGAGGGTCAGTGAATCGGCCCCCCTGAGGCCCATGCCCATTATGCAGAGCGTCAATCTGTGCTCAGTTCCTCCTCTATCCTTATGAGTTCGTTCAGCTTTGCCAGCCTCTCGCCTCCGATCGTGCCCGACTTGATGAACCTGGAGCTGAACGCCACCCCCAGGTGTGCTATGAAGTCGTCTGTGGTCTCGCCGCTCCTGTGTGATATGGTGTTGAGCATTCCAGCCCTTGTTGCCAGCTTCACGGATTCCACTGTATCGGAGAGAGTGCCGATCTGGTTCACCTTTATCAGCACGCCGTTGGTGGCCTTCTTCTCTATGCCTTCCGCAATCCTCCTCGGGTTTGTGGTGTAGAGGTCATCACCCACGACAAGGGCAGAGCCGCCGACCTTTTTTGTTATTTCAGCAAAGCCCTCAAAGTCCCTCTCGTCCATTGGGTCCTCTATGTAGTAGAAGCCGTATTCCCTTGCGAGCGAAACAGCGAAGTCTATCTGCTCGTCCCTGCTCAGCTTCCTGTCCCTGTAAACGTAGTGCTTCCCATCAAAGAACTCGCTGGCGGCCAGGTCTGTCCCTGTCAGGATCCTGACGCCGCGCTCCTTCGAGACCTCATCCACGCTCTCCCTCAGTATTTCCATGGCCTTCTCGTCGGTGATGCTTGCAGTCCAGGCCTTTTCGTCCCCGAGACCAACACTGCACCCCGGCAGCTCCTGGCTCAGCTTCTCCCCTACCCTCCTGTGCACCATCGCGTTCGTGATCATGGATTCGAGGGTGCTCCCACCCTGGGCAGAGACCAGGAACTCCTGTATGGTAGTGCCGTTCCTGGTGTGCTTGCCACCACCTATGACGTTTCCAAGCGGGCTGGGCGGCCTCCCGTATGCCGTCCCCCCTACGTACCTGTAGAGCGGGATACCGAGGTACGAGGAAGCCAGCTTTGCCGCACATATTGATAGGGCAGTGGAGACGTTTCCGCCCATGTTGCTGAAGTTCTCAGTCCCATCTATCTCGTGGAGGAGGGAATCGAAGCCCCTCTGGTCCAGGGCATTGAAGCCGAGTATGTAGTTCTTCACCCTCCTGTTGAAGAAATCGAACGCTTCATCTATGCCTGACTTTGAGAAAGCCACAACCTCGGTCTCACCGGTGCTTGCGCCCGAGGGGGCCGATGCGGTTGCCCTTACCTTCCCGGAAACAAGCTCTGCCTCCACCGTGAGGTTTCCCCTGGAATCAAGTATCTTCCTCAACCTGGCCTGCTCGATGGGTAGCGATGGCATGGCGGAATATCTCCTCACACTGTTTAACTTTACCGTAAAGGCATGAGTGCGTGGCACAGCACCATATACCTGCATGCCTCTGGCAGCCCAGACATCTCCCATTGCATACAGTGACACCAGGGTGCCGAAACACCACTCTGAATATTCCTTACCTTGCCCCGCCATCCAGTATAGAGGCGATCCTGTCCATGTCACTACTGGTAACCTGGAACTCACCCTGCCTGTGAGAAACCCACTTGGATGCCACGTAGTTCCCCAGGAGGACCGAGGACTGGAGGCTTGCCCCCCTCTGCAGGCCCAGGTGGAATCCGGCACGGAAGGCGTCACCCGCGCCCACGGTGTCGAAGGGCCTTTCCACCGGAAATGCCCCAATATGTTCCCTCCGCCCGTCAGAGAGTATGGTCGCACCCCTATCGCCCTCGGTCACTATCACTGAGGTGACCTCCCTTGAGATCTCATCCTCGCTCATGCCAGATATACGCACCATGTGTGCGAGCTCGGCCCTGTTCACGAGCACGAAGGTCGAAAGCCCCAGGAATTCCCTGACGGTGTCCCTGTCGTAGCCGTACGATATCTCCTGCGAAGGGTCGAATATTATGGCCTTGCCACTCCAATTCCTCGCTATCTTCAGGTACTCCGCTGGGGGACCGGTTGTGAAGTGCAGGTATGCCTCCCCACCTTCACTGTACCTGGGTGCCCAGTTTGCCATTCCGCCCTGGTATATGTAGGCCACCTGCTTCTTACCGTCAGACGCTATGGTGCAGACGGGCCACTCACCGTCTGAGGCATCGACCCTTAGCTCCACACAGTCCCCCACCTTCTCCTTAAGCCTCCCCAGGACGCTGGACGAGCATGAAGAATATACTGTGGCCCTCAGGCCTATCCTCGAAGCTGCTATGGCAAAATTCCCTGCGGTGCCACCAACGGTCTCCCTAACACTGACCACCGGGACTGAACCCTCGTCAGGGATGAAGCCAACGCTCAGGACCCTGTCCAGGTTCACATGGCCGAAGTAAGCCACACTCATACCTGGAGATTCATCTCTGCCCTACATATCTTTGCAAATGCTTCCCTGTCCCTCTCCCTTGCGTCCTCCGGTATCTCAGCAATGGGCCTCAGGCACGGAAACTCCCTCAGGGCCTCTTCCCTCGAGGCATCGGTGAACACAACAGCCCTATCACCTGGTGGCCTAGCGGCTTCAAGGGCCACCCTTGCCTGCCTCTCGCCGGTCAGGAGTGCACAGAACAGTGCGTGCCTGTTCTTAATACGCGTGTTCTGGAACCTCGGGAGCAGGGAGAAAGCCACTTCGAGGTGGAACCTCGAGACGACGATGCCGGGATTCAGAAAAATTGTGAAGTGATTCAGTGAACCGGATCTCTGGACGAGATCCTCAAACCTGCACCCGGAGATGTCTGCCAGGAACGAATCAGGCAACGTTACCTCCAGCCCTGGCCTTCTTGTTGGGCATGACCGCCTTCGTCCCCTCGGCCACGGGCCCGCCCATCTTTGACAGGAGCTCTGTTTTCGCAGGGCAGTCGACAAGGGCGTTCTCCAGGACCTCCCTGATGGTCGTTACTGGCACGATCTCTATCCTGTCTTTGTGCGCGTGGTCAAGTACTATATCTCCAAAGTTGGAAGCAGGCACGATGACCTTCTTGAGGCCAGCGTCTATGGCAGCCTCCACCTTGGCTGTCACGCCACCCACAGGGAGCACCTGGCCCCTCACGCTGAGAGAACCTGTCATTGCAACGCTCTGGTCCACCGGAATGTTCTCCATGGCAGATATGACTGCAGTTGCGATGGAGACGCTTGCGGAGTCACCCTCAACACCCTCATAGGTGCCCACGAACTGTATGTGCACGTCCATATTGGTTATGTCCTTGCTGCTGCCGCTTATCTTCTTGAACACAGCAGAAACGTTCTGCACGGCCTCCTTTGCAATCTCTCCCAGTTTGCCTGTGGCTATGACCTCACCCCTGCCCTTCTGAATAGCCGGCGTGACCTCTGCCACTATGGGCATGACTATGCCTGAGAAGTCGGAGAGGCCATTGTTGGCACCAACAACGGCCAGACCGTTAACCGTGCCGACTGCCGATCCCTCGGTGAGGAATGTCTTGTACTGCTTCTTGACCTCTATGGACTTGTCAGCAACCTGCTGCTCCAGGGGCTTGCTGAGGCGCTTTGCCCTTATGACATGGTCTGCTGTCACGATGTCCGCCTTTTCGCTCACCGCTATGTCGCCTGCCACCCTGACAAGGCCGCCGAGCTCCCTGAGCCTCAGTGTGAGCTTGCCTTTCCTGCCTGAACGCCTCTGTGCCTCCTTAATGACTTCCACAATGGCGCCGGTGTCGAAGTGCGGTATCTTCTTGTCCTTAACCACCTCCTGGGCAATGAACTGCACCAGCTTCCTCCTGTTCTCGTCTGTATCGTCCATGACGGAGTTCATGTAAACTTCGTATCCGTAGCCCCTGATCCTTGACCTCAGTGCTGGGTGCATACCCTGTATGGCATCAAGGTTGCCTGCAGCCACCAGGATGAAATCGCATGGCACAGGCTCAGTCTGCACCATGGCTCCAGCACTCCTCTCGCTCTGGCCAGATATGGGGAACTTCTTCTCCTGCATTGCAGTGAGGAGCGCCTGCTGGCTCTCTGGCCTCAGCAGGTTTATCTCGTCTATGAACAGCACGCCCTTGTGGGCCTTGTGGATGTTGCCAGCCTCAACCCTCTCGTGTGCCGGCGTTTCCAGGCCACCGGACTGGAACGGGTCGTGCCTGACGTCACCCAGCAGCGCACCGGAGTGCGCTCCTGTCGAATCTACAAACGGGGGCTTGTCGTTGGGGGTGTGCGATACCAGGAGCTTCGGTATCATTGCCCTCTCTGTCCTCATGGCGGGGTTGAAGGCCAGAGCCATCCAGAGTATCGCGGCCGCTATGATGGCGAAGAATAGTATTGTCCAGTTGCTTATCACTATGGATATGATCAGGCCCAGGAACACCACAGAGAAGATGAGGAACAGAACTCCCCTGGACCTGTCCTTCTTTTCCCTCTCCGCCTTTATCTGGTACTGCCTAACAACCTCCTTGCCCTTGCCTGCAGGGAGTGTCTTTATTTTTGGCCTGTTGGAATCCTCAGGGTTTGGAAATACGAGTATATCTTCAAGCTCCTCCTTGGGGAGGAAATCAACCATTGACTGCGCAAGCATTGATTTCCCTGTACCAGGCTCACCTATGAGCAGGACGTGCCTCTTCTGTATGGCAGCCTTCTTGACGACCTCACCTGCCTCGTCCTGCCCGATTACCTGGTCGAAAAGGATCTTCGGAACCTGAACATCCTTCGTGGACTTGATGTTCAGCTTCTTGATCCATTCCTCAACGCTTTCTAGTTCTTCGTCCACAGTACACCATTAAAAATTAGTAATTAAGCCTTTGTATCAAAAATTCTCCCTTTTTTCTAGCCTATTTCGACTGCGAATACCTTCCTGTTGTTGAACATGGTCTTGAGCGCCTTTATGTCCTCTATGAGGTCCGGGTTCACTTTGAAGTACCTGAAGCCGTTCTTGGACTGTTCAACCACCACAAGGCCAAGGCCCACAAGGGACTCCTCTCCGGTGTACCTGACTCCCAGTCCCTCTAGGCACCCCTTGACGTTCGAAGGATCGGACCTCACTGCCCTGGATATCTCTGATAGGTATGACCTGTAAGGGTATATGGAGAGGAGGTAGAATAGGACTTTTCTCCTGAGTTCACTGCGGTTCAGTGAACGTATTACGTTTCCATCGGCTACAAGTTCCATAAAGTTCAAACCGGGAGGTTATATATAAATCTTCCCATGGCACCTATTACATGTGGTGTTTCTTGCACACCCACTAGCTGTATCACATACATAGTACCTCTTTATCCTCACTATACATCAGGTCAGCATGGGATTCAGCATAGGTCATCAGCTCAGGCTGACCCTCTTTGGTGAGTCTCACGGCCCAGCCATAGGGTTCGTGCTGGATGGCCTTCCAGCAGGCCTTAAGATCAGCAAAGAAGAGACTGCTGCCTGGATGGAGAGGAGGAGGCCGGCGCAGTCCATATTCACAACCCAGAGGAGGGAGAGGGACGATGTGATTTTCCTCTCTGGCCTGAGGGAGGATCATACAAACGGTGGTGCGGTATCCGGCGTGATATACAACCAGGACGTGATCAGTAAGCACTACGATGAGATCAGGGACAACCCGAGACCAGGCCACGGCGATCTCACCATGTTCCTGAAGTACGGGGAGTGGAGGCCATACGAGGGGGGCGGCTTCCTCTCTGGACGGATGACAGCACCCATCGTTGCTGCCGGGTCAATATGCCTCCAGGTGCTAAACAGAGCCGGCATAGAGATAGTGTCGTGGATAGAGCAGATAGGAGAGGTACGCTGCGATCACGGGCCTCCCCAGGGACAGGACGGCGCTTATGCCTTTGATACGAGGATGCCGGACGGGGAGTGCGATGCCAGGGCCTCACTCCTCCTGAGGGACACGCTATCTGAGGGTGACAGCCTGGGTGCAAGGATAGCCACGGAGGTCAGGGGCGTGCCCGCTGGAGTGGGCGATCCAATATTCGATTCTGTGGAGGGCGAGATCGCAAGGTTCATGTTCTCAATACCTGGCCTGAAGGGCATCGAGTTTGGCCGGGGCTTCGGGTTTGCGGGCTCCAAAGGCAGCGAGGTGGTGGACGAGATCTTCCTGGAGGATGGAATCTTCCGGACGAGATCGAACAACAATGGGGGCATACTGGGTGGCATAACCAACGGCATGCCCATCAGGTTCGATGTTGTGATGAAGCCCACATCCTCCATAAGGAAGCCCCTCAGGACGGTGAACCTCAAGACCGGTGAGGAGAAGACACTCAGGGTCGTGGGCAGGCACGACCCGTGCATAGGGATAAGGGCTGTACCGGTTGTCCAGACGGCAACGGCAATAGTGCTCCTAGACATCCTCCTCCGGGACCTAGGGCCAGGGTTCCTCAGGGCCTTAGAAGAAGGGCACGAGGAACCTGAAGATTAGGAGTGAGGCTAACACGCTGCTGGGCACGGTGATCATTATGTTTACCTTTGCCCTCTGGAGTGAGTAGAAAACTATGGACTTCAGGCTGTTGAAGGTGTTTTCGTCGCCCATCCTCACCTTCACTTCGGAAGATCCGGCCACGAACCTGCACTTCTCCAGGTTGGACGATGCCGTCCTTATGGCCTCCAGTATGCTCTCCACCACATCCTCAACCCTGTCCCTCATGCCCAGGGGGTTCATGTCAAGAGTGCTCGCGTTCACTATGTGGTTGTCGGTGGTGTAGACCTCTACGCTGTCAAGGCCAGAGCACCTTGCCCTCACGGCCTCTATTGCCTCCTTCACTATGTTGTTGGAATCTGTCAGGACGTAAGCGTTGCTCCGCCCACCTGTCCTTATGACCAGGGCCTGGATGCCCATCTTTCCCATGGCGCTGAACTTGGGGGAAACCCTGCAGTACCCCACCTCGGCTTCATACTTAGGCTGCAGCCTCTTGATCTCCCTCTCCAGGGGCTTCAGGACGCTGCTGCAATCCTCCAGTTCACGGGCCCCCTGTGAATAGTTGTTCTGCGCGTCAATCACAGCACTATCAGATAGTCCGGCCTTCTTCAGGTGCGACATGATCTTGAGGCCCTCTTTCAGGGATACGTCATCGAACGGCTCCCTCTCTGGTACCAGGGCCACCATCCCGAAGTCCCCGAACCTTTGCATCGCAACAGTGTACTTCCCGGCGCTGATCTTCTTGAACCTGGAAACGTTCCTGATCTCCACAGAGTTCTGGAGTGCCTCGCGCACGCCCATGGCTATGCTGTCTATGTCCTCCTCTCCTGCACAGTTGTTGCTGTTCGTGGTGGTGGTGTGAAAGACCATCAGGTCGGTGCCTATGTCAGGCAGCTTTTCCTGCAACCTCCTCGGGAGGTCGCTAGAACCGAGTATGCCGAACGGCCCAGGGTGCACGTAAGGGAACACAAGGGTGACCTTTGGCTCCCCGCTCTCCCTGAGGACCTGGAGCACCTTCACGGGCACCTTTCTCCAGCTCCTGTAGAGACGCTCCATGAACCTCTGGCCCACGGTCTGGTCCTTGTCTGGCCTGTAGTTCAGGAAGAAGTTGATTATCTTTATGGGGCTCTCGTTGTACTTCTGCTTGAAAGCCCTCACCGAGGCCCTTGCAAAGAGCACCCCACCGACGACGTAAATTATGGAGGAGAGCAGGAAGGGGATGACAGTTATCAGGTCACGGTAAACCAGGACCATGGTGAATATGGCGGCATATGTGTAGTTCAGGCTAGGTATTATTGCCCTCAGTGTTCTCTCTGAATAGTAGGTGTAGAACATCAGCGATCTCAGGAGGGCCACAGACGAGATGGAGAGCATGAAAGCGTACTCGGGGATCCTTATGAAGCCCGTCCCGTAGACGGCCCAGAAGAATATGTTCCATATGATGAGCGACAGGAAGTTCAGGGCAAATACCCTCCTGGCGGGGAACTCGAACTTCGTGATCCTGGCGAAGGCTATGTCTCCAAGGTTCACTATGACGTAGGAAAGGAGTATGACATCAACAGTGAAGACAAGGTTGCCCAGTGCATGGTAGTCAAGGGCCATTATTGCAGCCGCCGGTGCTGGATAGTAATACCACTGTGGCGATCTCCTTATGTATTTGGAAAGCTCCTCGAAGTTGCGGTGGTGCGCCTGCCTGTCCCTCAATGCAAGACGCATGCTGGGAGTTCTAAAATACTTTTCTACGGGGCGGGGCAGGAGGCCCTTCACTGCGTCAGTATAGGAAGCTCATTTCGTCTTTTGACGAATAGAGGAATATATTGAGAGGAGGCTCTCTATGTGGGCTTCGCTGGAAAAGTTACTCTCAACGAATTGCCTTGCTCCTTCCGAGAGCTGCATGTACGAGGATGGGTTCTCCAGCAGCGCCCTGATCCTTCCAGCGGTCTCAGGCGGTTCAGTATGCAGGATCGTGCAGTCCCCTGACCCCGTGAAATCAAGGAGTGGGAAGCCCGGTGTCACCACGGCTGGCAGGCCGGTCGCCATGGCCTCCAGCACGGATATGCCGAACGTGTCAGATGTGGACGGATAGACGAAGAAGTAGCTCTCTCGGAGTATCCTCTGCTTTTCCTCCTCGCTCACGTAGCCCAGGAACTCTATCTCTGCCTCTTTGTATTCAGGCACACTCTCTTTCAGCCTCTCCTCCTCAGGCCCCGTGCCCGCTATCATGAGCCTCGTGCCCCCCACACTCCTTCCCAGCTCCCGGGCTATTTCCACCGCCCTCCATACGCCCTTGTCTACAGTCAGCCTCCCGATATAAGCCAGAAAGGGCCTAACGCTTTCCCTCCTGCACCATGTGAATCTTGAAAGGTCTGTGAACAGCGGAAGGACACGGACGTTGCCGGCACCATTGGAACGCAGCAGTTCGGCCGCCTTCGGGCTCGGTGCCAGGACAGCATCGCACCTCCTGTAGAGGTACATGTTGTAGCGCCATGAGATCCTGAAGAGCGTCTCCTTCATGGGCAGGCTCACGGCATCCATCATCTTAGAGAAGTCCGTGTGGAACGTTGCTACAATGGGCCTCCTTAGCTCCCTTGCCAGCCTGTACCCGAGCGTCCCCATGTAGAAAGGGTCGTGGATGTGTATCACGTCGGGGTTCACATCCTTCATCTTCTTGTAGAGGATGAACGGGAAGAAGTTCACGGGCCAGCGGTACTGCCTGTACCAGAACATGGGCACCGAGAGTGGCCTCACAACGTTCCTCTCAAGCTGGCCCGTAAGTGTGAAGACGAAGACCTCGTGCCCCCTGGCCTCGAGGCCCCTCTTCACCTCGTGCAGGTAATGGGATACGCCGTCAGGCGTTGGGTAGTATGTTTCCGTGAAGAACGCGATCCTCATCTCATATCTCCGTTACCCTTAACATCCTGAAAAGCCCGTAACCGTAGAGTACCTTCGTGAAGCCATTGAACCCCGGGAGCCCGGCGTACTCCGAATCGATCCTGAGCTGGGGCGTGGAGAGGAGCTTCTGGAGGGTCGAGATCACCAGGACGTTGGGCCAGGTGACCTTCTCCATTACCCTCCTGCTGATCTGCCTGTTCCCCCTGCCGAGAATGAACCCCTGCCCGCCTATGGGTGAGAGTATGGCCACGCTCTCCCTCCTTGATACCTCGTTGAAGATCCGCTCCTCCGTTGCATCCCTGACTACGACCCTCCCACCTAGCACTATGTCCACACCGAACTCATTAGTCTCTTCGCCTAGTGCCCTGACCAGCGACTTGCACGTCCTTCCTGTACCGACAACGTATGCAACGCCATCCCTCATGTTGTCAATTATGTATTCCACTATGTCTGAGGAGTCCGGGCTCCCCATGTCGAACTTCGGGCACGCGACGACGCCACCCGAGCCCGGGACAAGGGCCTTTCCGTAGTTCACGAGCCTCAGGCTCCCCCTGCTCATCGATATTTCATCTGCATCCACCACATCGGCCTCCTCCAAAGATATCTGTGAGCTGCTGCCAAAACTGTCCAGCACAGCTGCCGCAGCTTCCGGGCTCGAGGCGAAGACCCCGCTGTACATCTTCATCCCTGCCGGTACGCCCAACACAGGTATGTTCCTGTCCACCACTCCGGTAACATCCCTTGCTGTCCCGTCCCCGCCAACGAAAACGATGATGTCAGCATCCTCCTCCAGCGCCTTTCTGCAGAATTCCTCGGTGTCCCTTGCACTCGTTGGGCTGCCCGGGGAGTGTATGACCTCGTAATCGCTCAGGCCGCACTCAACTATCTCTTGCTCCCCCATGGGGCCCGAGCACGTGAGGAGGTGGGGCCTCGACCTGAGGCTCCTGAGGAACGTCAATGCTCTGGTGTGGGCGTAATTGCCCACCTGCTCCCTCATTGTATCGGAACCCCTTAACGACCTGTACAGGCCAGAGCCAGCCACAGGGTTCACAAGGAAGCCCACGCGCATGCACCAACATGGAAAACCACTAACTTATTGTTTCCACTGTTCAGTAAGGAGTGATATCCACCGCTGCCAGTGCGCCCACCATGGTGGAGTTGAAGGCCACCACGTACATCATCCCGGGGTCGCTGAGGGCCTTCAGGTGCATGACAATCGAATCGCCAGCGCCGAGCTTCACCTGGCCTGAGAAGAACATGTGCGTCCCGTTCATGTCAATGGTCAGGTTGTCCGGCATGCCCACCTGGTAGTACATGCCGCTTGGGGCAACGATCATCAGGGAGAGGGTGTAGTTCATCCCACCCGCGTTCTCCAGCGTCATGTTCGTGTCTGTCCCGACTGATGCCTCTTCTGAAAGGGGGTTTCTGCCGTTGAACAGTATTTCCGGGGTCAGGTTCACCACAATGACCCTGACGCTGCACGCCACCGAGTAGGAGCCGGAATACACACCGATGGAGTATGAGTATTCGCCGGGGTGCGTTGTTGGCGGGAGGCCCAGGCTCAGCGTATAACTAGCTTCGCCCCCGGGCTCTATCGGGCTCCCACCGCCGTATACGTACATGGGAACACTCGGGCTCACGGAGAACGCGGGCACTATGGGCGCATCCCCAAGGTTGAAGACCGTCACGTTGTAGGAGGCGTTTCCTCCCATGCCGTACGCCATGACGTAGTACTCTTCATTTATGGTCACCCTGAACTGCGTGCTGCCCCCATGGTAGGGCAGTGGTACTATTCCGAGCACTATGAGCACGAGGACTACTACGACAGCTGCATCCCGTAGCCTGGGCAGTGGGGAGACGTTGTTCAGTGACGTCGGGCCCCTGATTCCGAACACTATTGCGAAGACAGCCAGCAGTATCCAGAACGGGTAGTAAAGGCCAAGCACGACCAGCAGGGCCACCGAGATGTAAGAGAGGTAAACGGACTTCCTGCCGAGTACGGCCGAGAATATCAGGCCGCCGTCAAGGTAGCCGAGGGGGAGCGCGTTGAACGCGGTGACAACGATGCCTACCCACCCCGCAAAGCCCAGGATGTTCGGCGCGCTCCCAAGGGGGAGGAAGTGGTCCAGTATCCCGGTATAGAGGAGGGGGAAAAGTAGTTTCCTGAAGGGCGTGTTTATTGCCCTTGAGTAGTCGATCTGCGGGAGGCCCTTCAGTGTGGAAATGGAAATGAAGAAGAGGGCGATGATGAAACCGGAGAGGAGTGATGAAAGGCCGGAATAGAGCATTACCTTCCTTGACGGGTATGGCCTGTTGGGCGCGTTCACGCTGCCAAGGGTGCCCAGGGTTATGGGGTCAGGTATGAAGATGGAGAGCCCGTACTCCATGCCGTTCATCTTAAGTATCATGGCCTTGGGTATTTCCCTGGCCAGGAGGAAGGTCAGGACAGGTATGAAGAAGAAGATGAGGGCATTCTGGAGGTTGCCCGCGAATGTGCTTGCCTCGTAAGTTGCGCTTGAATAGCTGTAACCGGAATATATGACAGTTGCCAGCGTGGCAGCCAGAAGGATGTACCTGTAAGGGAAGGCCCTGCTGTCCCAGGTCTTCCTCACTATGGTGATTTCAGATCCGCCTGCGGTGGTGAATGCCACGTAACCCTGTTTCTCCAGCTCCCGGACGAGGGAAGTAAAGTGCTCCTCGCCATAGAGGTCGAAGTTCGATACCCTGAAGACGAGGAAGTCGCCGTCCCTCTCTGCACCCTCGACCTCGTAGTACTTCGAGACCCTTGACTGTATCTGCCTTACTTCCTCCTCGTCAAACATTTATTTTGCTATTTAGCGTTAAACTTGCTTATTAACTTTTCAGGGTATTCCTGCGAAACTGCTTCTGCGTACCTCTGCCCTTCTCTGAGTACTTTGAGGCCTTCGACCTGGAGAACGCCGGCGCAGCTGAGCGTGGACGAGGTGCAGACCACCCTGTATTCCCTCCCGTCCCTGTAAAGCATTATCACGCCTGGCACCTTCCTGGAGTTCACCACGGTGGGTATCTTCTTCAGGAGCACGGGTATGTTGGGCACCTCTATGACCCTGAAGCCCCCTCCATCCATGCCCTCCAGGTACCTCTCGGCAACAGCACTTGCCAGGCTCTCGACCTCCTTTTCCAGGCCTATCTTCTCCCCCAGCAACCTTGAAACTGCCTCGCTTACGCTGCCCTGTGGCTTCAGCTCCAGCCTTATCCTCTCCATCTCCGCGTGCTCCTTCTGGAAGTGGTCAAGCGCGGCGGGGCCGGCAACGAAAGTGAGCCTCTGGACGCCCTCCTGTATGGTCTCCGTACCTATGATCTTTACCATGCCGATCTGGCCTGTGGAACTCAGGTGCGTGCCCCCGCACCCCTCGGCATCGAGGTCCTCTATCTCAACAACCCTTATTTTGGGCCCCTCTGGTATGCCGCCCTCAAAGAGCCTGAACCCGTACTTGGACAGGGCCCTGTTCCATTCCATGTTCGTTACAATTATCTTCCTGTCCTCAGCGATGACACGCATGCACTCCTTCTCGATCCTCCTGATCTCTTCTTCCGTTATCTTGGAATAGTGTGTAATGTCCAGCCTGCTGCTCTCGACGTTCTTCTGCACGCCGCTCTGCCAGACGTGTTCACCGAGGACCTTTCTCAGTACGCCAAGGAGCAGGTGGGTTGCGGAATGGTGAACGGATAGGTACCAGCGCCTCTCACCGTCGACGTGGCCCATTATCCTTGCCCTTTCCGGTATTGGCTCCTCAAGCACGTGTACTATGGCATCGCCAACCTTCTTCACATGCATGACCCTTATGTTCCTGCCACCGTACGTGAAGTAACCGGTATCGCAGGGCTGCCCACCCCCCTCAGGGTAAAAGGCAGTCTGGTTCGTTATGATCTCGTTTCCCCTGGAGAAGAGGACAAGTGCGTTGAAATCACGGATTGACCCGTCGTCGTAGTAGAGTGGCCTCGTCTTTATGTCAGGGTAATCCTCCCTCCTCTTCTCCACCCTGGGCTTAACTTCGTGCCTCTTCAGCACCATGAGGGTGAAGTTCTCGGGCACGGTGACCTTGACACCGTTTTCCTCCGCTATGGCCTGCACAAGCTCGGGCGGTATACCGTGAGAATCGTATAGAGTGATCAGGTCTTCCTGCCCTATGCCCTTGCCCCTGGATATGAGCCTGCGCACCTCATTTGTGCCAGACCTCACGGTCTCCCTGTACCTCTCAGCCTCCCGCTCCAGCACCACCCTGACGAAGCCCTCCGGGAAATTGGCCACAATGGTGCTGAACTTCATGGCCTGCATCTTCACAATGTCGAAGAGCTGGAGCTTGCACCCGAGCTCCTCCAGGGCCCTCAGGGACCTCCTTATGAGGAGCCTGGCAAGGTAGCCGACCTTCGTGTTTGAAGGTATGACGTAATCGGAAAACATGAAGAACAGCGTCCTTGCGTGGTCTGCCACAATGAAGGCGTCCTTGGTATATTTGTAGAGGTGGAGGTTCTCCTCCGTTGCATCGCTTCCCAGGGCCTCCCTGACAGACGATGTGCCGTACTCATCCCTGCCGGCGAGGTGCTTCACTATCTTCTCCAGGTATTCATCACCCAGCCTCCTCTTGCCAGATGCCTCAAGGATGGCGTCTACAACGTCGCCGTAGAGTGCGTGGTATACGGTCGGAGTCCCCTGGGAGAGCCATGCCAGCCTCTCCAGGCCATAGCCCGTGTCCACTATGTTCATCTCCATGTGCGAATACCTGGTGCCCTCAATCTCTATGTCACCGTTCGGGTCCTCCCTGAGGTCCATGAACACCAGTGTGGCGACCTCGAGCCCCCTGACAAACACCTCGACTGCAGCGCCAGCATTGCCGCCTCCGGACCACGGTTTCTCCTTGTACGTGATTATCTTGCCGTCTATACCGAGCACCTCGGTGAGGAACCTGTGGCAGTATTCCACTGTCTCGCTCCTCCAGTACACGTACCGGCCAGGCCTGTTGAAGGCGTCGTGACACATCATCTCGAAGCTTGTCAGGTGCCTGCCCGTGGCACCCACGCTCTCAACGTCGTTCATCCTCACGCAGGGCTGCGACATGACTATGGGGTTCCCGGGCGGCTCAACCCTGCCTGATGTGACGTGGGGCTGGAAGTCGTATATGGAGGCGTTGACCAGCAGGACGTCATCCCTCCACCTTGGTACTATGGGGTAAGGCTTCAGTACCTTGTGGGTGCTGCTGAAGAAGTTTATGAAGGCGTCCCTCATCTCGTCCACGGTGTACCTGTATTTTGTGGGCGGGTTTCCTATGAACTCGTACTCTGAGCACGGAGGGTCACCGCACCTCTCCCTTCCTGCGTCAAGCGTCCAGAAGTAGGAACCGCAGCTGGTGCACTTCTTCCTCATGAAGCCATTCCTTGTGAAGAACTCAAGTTCAAGTGGCCCCGTTTCCTGGGTCATCCGTTGCATATAGGTAGACACTATTTAACGCTATTTTATCTCCTGAGGTGCATCAGGTAGTTGTTCCTGGCGTTCGGGGACAGGTCTATGACATTCAAGACCTTCCAGCCGGAACCTTCGAACTCAGTTATGGCCCTTTCCAGTACCCTCTGGGGCTTCTCCCTGGAGTTGATGGATGTGGCCTTGAGGATGAATATGGCCTCCCGTACGGAATCGAAGTGGTCAGCGTTCCACATGAATATCTGTACCTGGTTCCTCTGTGATATGTCCTGGTAGATTAAGTCCGGAGCCTCCAGGAAGAACGAGTACCTCTCTGGGAAAGACGCGTCGTCCAGCACGGGGTATATGTTGCTCCTCCTCTCTGCTAGCCTGAGTAGCCTGCTGAACGGCTCCAGCGCCACCTCCACTGCGAATATCCTTGACCTGGGGTAGATGTCTGACAGGTGGCTCACAGTTGTGCCAGTGGATGCCCCAAGGTACAGCATCTCGCCCAGGCCTGCAGGCAGGCCCCTGAAACCCTTCAGTATCGCGGTGGCCAGCTTGCTCCTCCTTGCCACCCACTCCCTCATGAGTCTGGATCCGGACCTCCTGAAGGTCTCGCCGTATACGGGCACGGAATCGCTTGTGACGGTGAAAAGCCTGCTGCCAGACCTGATTATGTTTCCGTTCGTCTGTGAACCCCTCTGGAAAGCTGATTAACCTGTAGGTATTATTCTTAGCGGTACCGATGGAATGCGAGATGTGTGGCAGGAAGGTCGAACGCACCAGGAAGGTCAGGGTGGACGCAGCCATCCTGAACGTGTGCGATGCCTGCGCCAGGTTCGGGACTCCACTGGAAGATAACAGGCCGAGGGCCCAGGTGAAGCAGGAGATCGTGGTCAGGGTGCCACAGAAGCCCCCTGAATCTCTTAAGCCAAGGGAGGTGAGGAAGGCCCAGAGGAAGGTGGATGACGTTGAGCGGTTCACGATCGTTGAGGACTATGCAAGGCTGATACAGCAGGCAAGGAACAGGCTCTCCATGACGCAGGAGGACCTGGCCAAGAAGATACTGGAGAGGAAGAATGTGCTTGCGAGCGTGGAGAGGGGCGACCTGATGCCTGACCTGAAGATGGCCAGGAAGCTGGAAAGGGTGCTGGGCATAAAACTGATCGAGGAGGAGTAACCGTCAAAAAGTCTAAAAAACCTGAGTTTGGCGGAATCTAGACTTGACGCGACGGAAAAACGTTAAATATCATTCTTCGGTTATTAACACCAGGTAAGGGAAGTGAAGATAGAGGTCGGGCAGAGGTTTGATCTCGAGATAGACAGGGAGGACGTGGAGGGAGAGAACCCGGGGCCCATAATAGCGACCTGGTACCACATGGGCACTCCGATATATGTTGAGCTCAGCGTCAACAAGTCTCTCCTGAGGGCCCTGAGGGACTTCTTCAGGAAGTACGGGAGGAAGAGCGCGATAGTTTCCATCGCCAGGGTATCAAGGTACAGGTATGAGGTCACGCCCACCGTTGTGCTTCTGAACAGGCAGGGAAACGACGTGAGGCAGATGAAGTTCTAGGGCCATTCACGTCTTCGCAGTTTCTCCCACTTCCATCTAAATGTATGTTTTCGTCACAATCCTTAAATAATGGCTTTGAGTTAATAATATCGGTCATTCATGGGACGCAAAAAGGACTTCAAGGATGACCTAGAAGAAGATGAGGAGCTGGACCTAGACGAGATGGCTTTTGGAGAAAGCAGGGAAAGGAGGAAGGCTTCAAGGAACGACCCTCGTTCTGTCCCTAGGAAATAGAGTTGCCTCCCTTATGTTGGGCAGGTCAAGGAGGATCATGACGAGCCTCTCGAGGCCGAGGCCCCAGCCTGCGTGTGGAGGCATTCCGTACCTGAAAGCCTTTATGTAAAACTCGAAGTCAGTCGGGTTCAGGCCCTTGGCCCTGAACCTCTGTTCAAGCATTTTTGGGTCGTGCACCCTCTGTGCCCCTGACGTTATCTCCTTTTCCCTGAACTGGAGGTCGAAGGAGTTCGTTATCTCAGGCCTCTCCGGGTCAGGCATAGTGTAGAAGGGGCGGAGGCTTGAGGGCCATTTTGTTATGAAATAGAAGCCGCCCATCCTGTCACCCAGGAGCCTGAGCTGCTCCGGTGACAGGTCTTCTCCGAAGTTCACGTTTATCCCGTCCCTGGAAAGTTCCTCGAGGCACCTCTCGTACGTTATCCTGGGAAACGGTACCCTGGCCTCAGGCATCCTCAGGGACAGCGCCTCCAGTTCACCGCCGAGGTCCTCCTTCACCTGCTTTATTCCCTGTCCTATGGCGTTCTCCAGTATTCCCATCACGTCCTCATGGTCTGCGAAGCTCACCTCGATATCGACGCTCGTGAACTCGTTCAGGTGCCTTGGAGTGTTGTGCTCCTCCGCCCTGAAGGCGGGCCCCACCTCAAACACCCTGTCAAGTCCCGCTGACATTAGGATCTCCTTGTACAGTTGCGGTGACTGGTTCAGGTACGCCTTCTTCTCAAAGTACTGCACCGGAAAGAGTTCTGCCCCGCCCTCTGTGGCGGCTGCAACTATCTTGGGGCTGTGCACCTCAACGAAGCCCTGCTCCTTCAGGAACTTCCTTATGCCCCAGAGCATGGAGCTCTCGACCCTGAATATCATGGCCTTCTCCGGCTTCCGGAGGTCTATGAACCTGTTGTTCAGCCTGGTCTCGAAGTCTGCCTCCACAGGGTCGTCAACTCCCATGGGCAGGGGTGCATCGGACCTGTTAAGAATATTTATGCTGTAAGCGTCTATTTCGGCCCCAAGCCTGCTCTTGGGCTCCTCCACGATAGCGCCGGAGACGCTTATTACGCTTTCCCTGGCAAGGTCGGACACAGCATCCCTTAGTTTCTGATCCTTCACATTGACCTGGAGCCTGCCGGTGCTGTCCCTCAAAACTATGAAGGTGACGTTCTTGAGGTTCCTTATGTCCTGCGCCCAGCCGGCAACAGTTACCTCCCTGCCATTCGCTCTGCCTCTGAGAATGTCCCCGATGTAGGTTCTCTGCATCGGGAGATTATGCCAAGCTCATAATAAAACTGTTCCTGGAAGTCGGTACGGTTTCCGCATATTTTTATGTGCTCAAATAATTTAGTCATGTATGTCTCGCTACATTCTGGGCTTCGATGTGGGCGGTACGAAGATCAGCGCGGTGATCGGAGATGAAGGCGGCAACATAATAGCAAAGGTTTCCAGACCCACGGTGCGACACCTGGGCAAGAAGAGGCTAATACAGCAGATGATAGAGATGGGCCACTCCGTGATGGAGAAGGCCGGTTCAGCTGACGTTTCAAAGATAGGCATTATATTCGCAGGCCTGGTGGACAGTGAGAAGGGGATAGTCAAGGTGTCCCCCAACATCCTGGGCCTCAACAACTTTGCAATAACCAGGCCACTGAGCGACGAGTTCGGCGTGGAGGCGGTGCTTGAGAACGACGCAACTGCCGCCACCATCGCGGAGCGGGTTTACGGCTCCGGAAGAAATGTCGACAACTTCGTCTACCTGACCCTCAGCACAGGGATAGGTGGTGGGGCTTTCGTTAACGGGCGCCTGATGAGGGGGGCACATGGAATGGCAGGTGAGATGGGCCACATGGTGATAATGTCCAACGGCCCGGTCTGCGGGTGCGGGAGGAGGGGCTGCCTGGAGGCAATAGCAGGGGGAAGGGGTATCGCCAGGAGGGTGGCTGAGAATATAAGTGCAGTGAGGGACTCGGAACTCTTCTCGAAGGTAAAGCCAAACGAGATAGATGCGCGGACCGTTTTCGAATACAAGAAGAAGGGGGACATGTTCGCCCAGCTCATCGTCGAGGAGACGATCTACTACCTGGCTGTGGGCATCGTCAACATAGTGAACATCCTGGATCCTGAACTGGTAATAATAGGAGGGGGAATAGCTAACGCGGGCAGAGAGCTCTTCCAGCCACTGAGGGCAGCAGTAAACCAGGAGTTCAAGAGCATGTACAGGCAGGTGAAGATCGTCAGGGGCATGAAGAACGGTCACGACATAGCGCCCATAGCAGTGCCCGTGTACCTTGAGGGTCTGGAGGCAAAGGCCAGCGGATAGACCTGAACTTGTCTAGCCTGGCCATCTCCACTGGGTATCCAAACCTCTTACCCTGTCACGGATCCATAATTTTCAGTGGGGAGGGAAGCCCAGCTGGGCTTCATAGTGTAGGCTTGGCACACCGCGTTGTTGCTTCAGGCTCCAAAAAGCGCCGATGGTATGTATCTATAGCTGTGTGCAGTGTTGGTGTCTAGAAACTGATATAATTGATTGCACAGATACCGAAAAAAAATAGGAGTAACAGTTCTATTTCTTGATGAAAGACAGATGTGGCATCTACATAGGTGTTGCACTGGTGGCATTTGTTCTGCCAGCCTCTTTTAGTTTAACGGCAGTATCCAGCACAGGCACTCACGCAGAGAGGACAGCAGACTCTGCCCCGACCCCAATAATGTATTATTCCATTAATCATCCGGAAAAGTACGGGAATATTTACGTCCAGTACTGGGCTTACCTGGGGCCACACGGTGAACATGTCTACTGGTACGGTATAGTTCACGTTACCGCTGAAAACGGCGCAGTCCTAGACGGAGGTTATCCTTTCTGGAATGAGTATGATGTAATCGGATCACATAGCACTGGAACCATTGACTTCACTTCACCGGATGCTTCTGTGGGCAGCCCCCAGAGCATATATGCCTTTACCCCTGAAAACACGATCAGCAGCGGTTCGGCAGAAACTGTTACCTTTGGTTTTTCAGCATCAGCAGGTTATGCGGGCGTCAGTGCTGGCGGTACAATTCAGTGGCAAGTCAACTATCCTGAATTCGAGGAGGTCGCCACCTCTCTGACGGCGACAGATGGCGCATGGGCATTCTATGACAACCAGGCCTTGAATGGTCCCAACCCAACTGCAGCATCCTTCTCTGCAGGAGTGGCGGTTCCGGTGGTAAAATACAATGCGCAGAGTATAGACAGTTCCTGCTCGATGACAGCCCTGCTTTCGGAGTGGGGCGGCCTGTGGATCACAGCTCATACCTATTCAGTGACCAAATACTTATTTACAGAATACATCAGTTGAAGCGGGGTTGGTGCAGGTTTGAGCGATGAGGCTTCCAGAAGGAAGAGAATCATAGTCATCCTCATAGTCGTTATAGTGGTATATGCGTCTATTTACCTTTACATCCGCATTCAGCAGGACAGGATTTACAATGTGGATATCACAGTGAAACCAGGTAGTCTCGTCGTAAAGCAGGGAGAGGAGCTACCGTTCTACATAAATTCCAATGGTGCCGGTGTACCATTCGATGTTAACGCATACACGTACCTGAGCGGCCTTAGGCTTGATTACCTTGGCCTGAATGACAGTGGAAGTGCCAGTGGCTCTCAGTGCTTTGCCCTTGTCAAATTCAACCTGAGCGGCTCCGACCCTGATGTTACGGCATACTGGAACGGTACAATTGTGTACCTGACGAACAGTGGCCCGAGGTATTACCTGGCGCCGGCAGGATACTATCTCATCGGCCAGATAGTGGAGAGCTCCCCAGACACTCGTGGTAATGTGTTCATGAACTTCACAGTACCGCATGAGACGATTTTCGTATCAGGCCTGTACCTGAACTATTACCTCAACCTGACAAACGACACGCTTGGGCTCACGCTCACCCCCATTGGCACTAATTCTTCGGGAAACTTCAGCGCCACGATAGTTTCAGATAACAATGGAACAGCTTCAGCCACCAATGTAGGAATAGGGGTTCTGAGCAAGACATACATAAAGTTCGAGTACATCATGCAATCACCGGAGGACTCAATCAAAGTGATGGTTCGCATTGGCCATGGAACTCTATACACGGCCATTGGAAATTACGGTGGTCCCATTGCCCAGGATTAGTGTGGAAAACCTGACAAAGACATACGGGCATTTCCGAAGGTTCAATGCCCTTTCTGGCTGCTCCCTGACAATAGACACTCCTGGCTTGTACTCCGTTGTGGGCCCCAACGGAGCTGGCAAGACGACTCTGCTGAAGATAATTGCAGGCCTGATAAGGCCGACGGGAGGCAGCGTGACGGTCCAGGGGAGCACATTCTACGTTCCGGAAAACGCGGCATTCTATGACAACCTAACGGCTCTCGAGCACTTTCAGCTCATCGAAGACTCCTTGGGATCCCATAGCACCTCAATGAAGCCAGAGGATGTCCTGGACCTCATGGGCCTTCCGCGCGAAAGGAAGGTCTCAGGATACTCAAAGGGGATGAAGCGCAGGCTCGACATAGGCATGTCACTGGTCGCAGATCGGGACATAATGCTACTCGACGAGCCCTTTGAGGGCCTTGACCCCTCCTTTTCCGAGGCCCTCTCAGCGGACCTTAAGAGGCTGAACGATGGGTCCCGGATCATAATACTGAGCAGCCACGACCTGGCAAGGGTGGAGGACCTCTCTGACGTGATCATCTTCCTCAAGAGGGGCTCCATAGTGACTACGGTGGAAAGGGGAAAGGCGGACAGGGTCACTATAAAGGTACCTGGTGGCCCTAATGTCGAAGATTTCCTGGGAAGCCTGGGGGTTCAATATGAAGTGCGCGGGGATGGGATCATCGTGACTGCCGGAAGGGAAAGGTCGCAGGACCTTCTGAGGCAGCTCATTGCAAAGGGAATAGAGGTGGAGGAGATGAAGTCCCCAAGCCTGCTTGAGACGTACCGCAGGATAATGGAGGGAGAGCGGTAATGTACATGATGGCAGTTCTTGCGCACCTACGGAAGGACCTCAGGATCAGCATCAGGTCTAACATGTATATAGCCATTATATCACTTTGGAGCTTTGTATCCCTGGTGATGGCCCTGTACATCATTGATAGCAGCAGGCACCTCACCTTCTCAGACCTCGTGGCATACCGTTTCATTGATAACCTGATGGATATGTCAGTTTTCCTCTTTCTGATTCCGGCCATCCTCATTCCCGTTGAACAGGAATCAGGGATGATCGATGTATACAGGGGGGTGCACCTCCCGTTCAGTGTCATCTTCACATCGAAGCTGGTATCCTGCCTGGTGTATTTCCTGACCCTTGTTCTATCCTCCATTGCTATGTTTTCGATTGCCTACGCCGTTTCCAGGGCCTCAACAGTGACTCTGGCAGTGTTCGGAAGGGGGGTCCTGGCCTTACTGACTGCCATCCCCCTCCTGATATTCATCTTCCTTCCAGCCTTTGGCTACATATCGGCTCTCTCATATGCCTCCTCCAGGAGGTGGGTACCGATACTCTTCTCAGCGCTTATGTTCTTTATGCTGTTGTTTGCCGTCAAGAATATCGACCTGTTCTATGAGGGATACGACTCCATCGGCAACTCCGCTATGTTTCACGTCCCCACCTTCTATTATCCCTTGCTCGTATCGTTCCCGGCATCATCCATCGGCATCCTGGCGGAGGCTTACGGCCTACCGACCGTTAACGAGAAAGACCTTGGGCAGACAACGGTAATAGCAACACCATTCTTTCATGCCTTCCTGGGCGAGAGCGGCTATGCCCTCTGGATACTCGCCTTCTTCATAATTTTCATATCTGTGAGTTACCTGGTGGGGAGGTTGAAGTATCAGTATGGATAGGCGCGCCATAGCTGTGGCCATAGCGGTTGTGGTGGTTATCGCTCTGTTCGTTTACTTCCACGGTGGTAGGCCTGCACACTCCAGCGAGACCATTGGAAAAAACCCCACAAGCACTCTCACAATTGTGGCAGACTTCAACATCACCGTGCCCGATTTCAACTACACTTTTTCCCTGCAAGAGAATGCCTCCGAGATCTTCCTGAGTGCCTACTCCAACGGTACCATGGGCACCATCAAGGTCTTCAGCCCCCAGGGATACCAGGATATCACTGTGGAGGTGGGACCTGGGAACGATTCTTCCTACGAAGATGCTGCATTTTCCGATCCCCCTTACGTGAACCTCACAGCGGGAACATGGCGTTTAGTGGCTTCCCTGAGCGAGGTGAAGTCGGTACATGTCGTGATCTATGCAGCCTTTCTATGAAAATTCCCTGCATTCAAGTATCACCGATGTCCTCACATCACCGGTCGTGAAAGGGAGGATCTAATGGCAGACGCCAGAAAAGTACATCCTCTTGTCATGCTGCTGCCACTGTGGTTATTGTTCAGACAATGGTACTTAGCTCACTGTGGCAGTAGGGTCGAGACAGGGTTTGCCACAGGGTTATCACGCGTAGGGTCCTAAACATTGCCCAAGCCTGTGATGCCAATTCTGGTACATCTCCACCATCCTTTCCAAGCATCAATGGAGCCCATCATGGATCTTAAATCAAGCCGTCAGTTCAATTCAGCTGCCATTATCTGGAAGATCTTTACGGCACAGTCTTTCGATGGTACTAAATTTCTGTTCTTGATCCACATCCCTGAACTCATTGTCCGTTGGTTCCATTATTTTAGTTAGGCTTACCGGTCTTCTTATGGTTCTTGGCATTCTTAGTGTTTCAGTATTGAAGGGGCGCCCTACCTCATGCTGTATATGACCTTATGGTATCTGGAGCACCGCTTATCACCGAACTATTGAATTCTTCTCAGTGTATCTCTATTTGGTGCTGAGAGAGACATCCCTGAGAGCTGCTTCCTACGTCCACTTCCTTTCCGTCACGGACATGTATCTGGGGTTCGGAAATCTTGTATGCACCTTTTGTGAATAGTGGCTTGAAAACCTGTCCCTGGGTATATCCACCCCGATGCTAGGTAGCCAATCTGCTATTAATAGAGGGGCTTCTTCAACCCACCTCGGATCGATCGGGACGACATCTGCGCATGCCAGGTGATACCCATTCGTAACACCCACTGAGCCTTTCTTCCGCTCTCCCAGGGGATGCCTTTATCTCCTCCCTTTAACATGCTTCCCATGAATACGCTGACTGTCGTTCGTACCACCTCAGATACATTTTCTTTAGACTGCCCATCAATCATTGACTCTCCCTGTCCGCTCGAGGTGTATTCTTGCACTTTTCTGGGATTTTCAAGGCCCCTCCCATGGTCACCTACCACAGGATCCTTTACACTATGGGGCTCGCACACCTCTAACGTCTTGGTGAAGGACGAAACTAAAGGAGAACATCGCCCTTCAGGGGTGGGAGGAGGTCAGTTAATTCAGAGTTGCTGTTCAATGCTGCCTAACGGGGTTTCCTGGACCTGGGAACATGTGCATCCTTACCTCCCACTTGGTCAATTACTTTAGTTCTATCTTTGGTGCGCACCCTGTGCCGCAATACAACCAAGTAGCTGAGACCAAACACCCATACAAATATCTCAATTCCTATATACCTTAACAGGTAATGACCATAATCCAGTGGTGAAAGCCAAACACTAGTTCCTACCGTGGTCATGTAGAAGCCAAGCGTCCGGACGAGAGTTGTGTTTGCGGAATGGTAAAGTGTGTCTAGGAAATCCGAATTTCCAGAGGCCTGCATGATTACGAGGACGTTTGAGTTTCCGGTTGAGGCGTACTGGTACTCATTGGGAGATCTTAAGGACCCTCCCGTTAGGTATGAACGTGGAACCCCAGAAATATTGAAATTGTAAATTGAGACTGAAACGGGTGAGATCGTTCCTATCTCCCTCGAATATCTTAACAAGGTGGAATTGTTTCCGGAGTAACCTATTGAAAATGAAAACCGGCTAGGGCCAATCACAGATCCAATGAGGCCACCCGGAAGCGGTACAATGGACCCTCTCTCAAGCGAATCGTTGTTCAGAATGGTCCTTACGAATCCGTTTGAAAGTGGATACGTTTCAACAGTATGTTGAACGTACCTAACTATGCCAGGAACAAACATCTGGTCAACGATTTGGACATTCACCTCTTTTCCCTGAATTTTCAGATAAAGTATGCCGGTGGAACTCATTGGAACTGTTGTATTGGAGATGTTAGAGTTGAGAACTTCAGCAGACGGACAGCTGAATTGATAAAGATAAAAAGCACCATCACTGTATGGATCGGAAGTCATTCCAGCTCTTTCTTAAAGTTCATTGGCAAGAGGAGCCGTGGACAGGACTACCGTCAATATAGCTAAAAGAGTCAAAAACAGAAATGAAAATCTCCTGAACCTCATGGGGCACCTAGTCCTTAACTACTTCTGTAACCTGCTTTATTAGTTCCTGCCAGTCCACAACCACATTTCCATTATGCCACATCTCTCCATATACTTGTCCATTTGAATATAATTCCATTGGAATTTGCGCATGTGATTCCCAGTACATGTCAATGAAATACTGCGTTTGGAAAGTCAGACAAATCTGGAGAACTTGTGAACTTACAGTTACACCATTCACGGTTATGTTAGCCCACGAAACCTCAGTCGGCGTTATCTTGTATACTGTATCTGGAATGACCACAAACGGGTTCTGAGCTACGGTAAAGTCCCAAGTCCCTCCTATAAGTTCCTGAAGGTTGGTGTTAGCTGTCGTAGCCTCTGCCGTTACTGTCCATGTAGAGCTGGGGGTGAAGTAATAATGATTCCCGATTTGATAGTATCCATAATTAGCGCTCATTTGAAGCCATCCGCCGCCGGCGAAATAGCCAACGAAAGGAATGTTATCTCCCCAACTCTAAATGTACTTCATGCTGTGACCCACAGAAGATACTGAGCCACCACCGCCTGGACCAGGCGCTATCATTATTGGTTGAAATCCTGTGGCCACTGAAACATCGTTTGTCAATGGCGCATTGTTGGCATGCGTAACTTTATCGCCAATCATTTTATTTAGACCAAGCATGACAACGGAGGCCAGACTTACCAAAAAAAGCACTGAACAGTAAATCGCCTACTTCCACATTGTCATTATTTTTCTTAATATTCCGCAATCTCATCATTAATCGAAAGTTATACTCATATATCATATATAAATATTAAGTCTGATTTGGGTTATTGCAGGAATCGCAGTTAGGATATCATTTCAAACCGGGCTTAATTCATCTGTCGATCAAATTGACATTTATCTCCCAGTGTGGACTTAGAATGTCACAGCTCTCTAAAATTTTCAGACAAATGCTGAGGATTGTCAGGCTGACTATGTTGTTGCATATATATCAGGCGCAGTTGCCTGCAGACCAATGTCAAGGCCCAAGTCTGGAGGTGGGAAAGGGGAGAGGACGAGCTGCTAAAACATGGGGCGCCATATCTATTGCAGGTTAACTCATTCTTTAGAGAACGATGATTTCCATCACCTTCTAGACCTGCTCCCTGTTGTTATCTTTGGTGCCATTATACTGCTGTAAGTAATTGGCTTTAACCTACCTGTGGTATCTAACTCCCTTTACTGACCTAATGGGGTGTCGGTGGGGCCGTAACGTTTCTGTTTGGGATCAGGGCCATCAATCAACCCGTCTTTCTCTCTATAGGATCATACTGATAGTACTGATAGCAGTTTGTCGCCACGAATTTTCCTCAGGAAATAGATTATTCTTACTCTCACTGTGGATTCCAGTAACTACATCACAAACCGTCTGGTACTCTCGGATACTTTAGCTAAGCCAGACAAAGTGTTTGCCATCTACTCCCTGGCCGACCGAAGAAGCATTCTTGTATTCTCCAAGGCATCTCTTCGATCTCTCCAGGTTCAGCAAAAATCGCCTACGCGAACTGCAAAGCGGATCGTTAACACGGCATTAAATACCACATCAGTTGTTATTGAAATGGCATCATGGGTGCCTGAGAAATACCTCCATATATAATGTTAGAAACTCTAAAGGGGGCCGAGGAAGCAGGAGAAGCCGCCGACGGGGTTCGGACCCGCGACCTCGTGCTTACCAAGCACGCGCTCTACCAGGCTGAGCTACGACGGCACCTGATTCACCACCGTAAGGTGTTTGAAGTATTTATTTGTTAGAGTCACCGGTGGCCAATACCACCTGCATTTCCTGCACCTCAAACCCCTCTGGCCACAGTGAAGGTATGGCCAGAAATCCTTGCACACCATGTCCCACGGGCACACCTTAACAGGCCCAGCCTGAAAAACTCCTGGCACTTTCCTCAGAAACTGCAACACAGGCCCAGTGGCAGGAACGTGCCTTCGGAGCACCCCGCTCACTTTGCCGATCTGTTGCTCCGCTGACATGGAAATCGCTTTATCCCCGATAGAAGATGTAAGGGCAATGATCCCCGCCAGCGAGCAGGATACGGAACTTGACCCGAAAGTCGTGATGGAGACCTGGGATAGGTTCTTCCTGAAGTACGGCTACAGGGATCAGATATCGAAGATAGGAAGCGAATATCCCGACACTAAGACGCTCTACGTTTCCTACAGGCACATCTCCGAGTTCGATTCAAACTTCTCGTCCCTCATCCTGGAGTACCCTGAGGTGGTGCTCTCTCTCGGTGAGCAGCTCATCAGGGAAGAGTACATTTCGCCCGGCAAGAAGGTGAAGAACAGGAGGTTCAACATAAGGCTGACCGAGATAAACCTGAGGGAGACGCTCCACGAGATCAGGGACCTCAGGGCCTCGCACGTCGGGAAGCTGGTCAGCGTCACGGGCATAGTGAGGAAGAACACTGAGGTTATGCCCAGGCTCTACTACGCCTCGTTCCAGTGCTCGAACTGTGGCCATGTCATGAGGATAAGGCAGGAGAGGGGCAGGCTGGAGGAACCACAGGTGTGTGAGGGCTGTGGCGAGGACAGGCACAAGGTCAGGTTCAGGCTTGACCTGAGCGATTCGGAGTTCGTGGACAGCCAGAAGATCGAGATCCAGGAGAACCCGGAGACACTAGAGGGTGGAGCACAGCCGCAGAGGATCACGATCATCCTCGAGGACGACATAACGGGAAAGATCTTTCCGGGCGACAGGGTCACCGTGGACGGTATCCTGAAGGCGGAGCAGAAGAGGGCGGGGAACACCCTGCTCACGGAATTCTACACCTACATCTACGCCATCAACTACAGGAAAGAGAGCAAGGAAGTGGAGGACATCCACATAACAGAAGAGGACGAGCAGAAGATAAAGGAGATGGCAAGGGACCCGAACATAATAGAGAAGCTTGCGAAGTCCATCGCCCCGACGATCTATGGCCTCGAGATGGTGAAGACATGCCTTGTCCTCCAGATGTTCGGTGGGGTGAGGAAGACCATGAAGGACGGTACCACCATGAGGGGTGACATACACATCCTGATGGTGGGTGACCCGGGGACAGCAAAGTCCCAGCTCCTCAAGTACATGACAGAGATCTCGCCGAGGAGCGTCTTTGCCTTCGGGAGGGGGTCCAGCGCAGCTGGCCTCACCGCAGCCGCTGTCAGGGACGAGTTCGGTGAAGGGAGGTGGACCCTGGAGGCAGGTGCGCTCGTCCTGGCCGACAACGGCTTTGCCGCAATAGACGAACTGGACAAGATGGATGAGAAGGACACGGCAGCCATGCACGAGGCCATGGAACAGCAGACCGTGACCATTTCCAAGGCGGGTATAATGGCGACCCTGAAGTCGAGGTGCAGTATCCTTGGCGCTGCGAACCCGAAGTTCGGCAGGTACGACCCGAACAGGACAATTGTAGATCAGATAAACTTCCCCCCGCCCCTCCTCTCGAGGTTCGACGTGATCTTCAAGATCATAGACAGGCCGGACAGGAACACGGACGAGAAGCTGGCTGACCATGTCCTGAGGGCCCACAGGGTGGGAGAGATATACAGGAGCCTGGAGCAGTCAGAGCAGATCGATATGGAGATACCGGAGGAGGAGGGTTTCAAGCCGCCATTCGACAAGGAGATGATCAGGAAGTACGTTGCCTATGCGAAATCGCACATAGTCCCGAGGCTTTCAGACGAGGCAATAGAGCTACTGAGGGAAGAATATGTCAAAACGAGGACGCAGGCCGCTGATTCGATACCCATAACTGCCAGGCAGCTCGAATCAACAATAAGGCTTGCGGAGGCGGCTGCCAAGGCCAGGCTCTCGCCCATAGTAACTGCGCAGGACGCCATGCTGGCGAAGAAGATCGTTGACTTTTACCTCCGGGACGTCTCGGCAAGCAACGGCCAGGTGGACATCGACATATTGCTTAGCGGAACGACGAGCAGGCAGAGGAACGAACTTGAGATGGTCTACGATGCAATAAAGGAGATCAAGTCCCAGAAGAGGGTTGTCGAGGTGGAGGACGTAGTGGCACTCTGCGTATCCAGGGGGATGCAGAGGGAGAAGGTGGAGCAGTCCATTATAAAACTTAAGAACATGGGCCAGATATATGAACCGTCCTACAACAGGCTCGATGTGATAGGTAGAGGCTGATGCCAAACAGGATAACGATGAAGATGAGGCATGTCCACGGTGAGGTGCTCCTTGCAGCTGCGGACTCCGAGCTGGTCGGGAAGGAGTTCAGGGAGGGCAGGCTGCACATCAGGGTAGACCCGAACTTCTACGGAGAGATCAAGGTCTCGGAGGAGATGTTCATAACGTCGCTTGGAATGTGCACAATAGCCAACCTAGTTGGAAAGAGGGTGGTCGGCATAGCCATAGAGAAGGAGTTCGTTGACCCTGAAAACGTGATCTATATCGATGGCATACCGCACGCGCAGTACGCGAAAATGGAAGAATGAAGCGATGGACACTGCTGGCAAGAGGGAACAGGTCAGGAAGGTATTCGAATCGATTTCATCGAAGTACGACCTGATTGATACATTGATAAGCTTTGCACAGGACCAGAGGTGGAGGAGGAAGGCTGTATCCCTCCTTGGCATAGGAGGGAACGAAAGGGTCGTGGACTGCGGCGCCGGCACAGGAAAGGTGACAAGGATGATCAGGGAGGCCTGCCCCGGTTGCCAGGTCTACGCTGTGGACATAACCGAGGGCATGCTATCCAGGGCCAACATACCCGGTGTGAGGTTCATCCTGGCGCCCGCGGAGAATATACCCATAGAGGACAGCTCCATTGATGCAGTGATATCAGCATTCCTCACCAGGAATTTGGAGAGCCTGGAAGGCTATTTCTCTGAGGCGTTCAGGATCCTGAGGCCCGGAGGGCGGTTCGTTAATCTGGACATATTCAACCCCACTGATGGGGCTATGAGGATCCTCTTCCCGCCTTACTTCTACCGCATCGTGCCCGCCATAGGCGACTTGCTCACATCATCCTCTTCCTATTCTTACCTGGCCAGGAGCGTGAGGGGATTCAGGCGGCCGGAAGAGATCGCTGGCATGATATCCTCAGCGGGTTTCAGGAAAGTCGAAACTGTGAGGCTGGCCATGGGCACGGTCTGGATCCACAGGGCCTTCAAGTGAGCACTCCTTTTATACGTTGTCGGAGTACCGAAACCATGTCCGTCAGGACAGTATCCAGGCAGGAACTCTGGGACTTGATGAAGTCCGGCAATGTTGTAGTGGTAAACGTCCTGTCCAGGGTGTCTTACGAGGACATGCACATACCGGGGAGCATATCGATTCCTTTCGACGAACTTGAGAACGGCGGCTGGAGGAAGCTGGACAAATCGAAGCTCATAATCACATACTGCCATAACAGCAACTGTGGCGCATCAAAGCGAGCAGCCGAGCTCATTGCGAGCCATGGCTACAAAGTGGCAGCATATGAGGGCGGGATAAAGGAGTGGTATGAGTCGGGCATGCCTGTGGAGGGGAGGCTTGCAGGAAATAGTAACGCAGAAAGGAACTGAGGGAAACTATGTCATATTAGGAGTTGTATTAATTAATATCTTTTTCCCTAGGGAATGGACACGCCACTTGGGCTGTGCGAAGGATGTGGAGCTTGCTATATCAAAAACCTCATTTCTTGGGAGTTTCACTGGTTCCATTGCCATCCCGGTTAAGCAGGCTTCGGCATGAAGTGCTCGTACCCCTGCTGCGTGATCCTCCTCCACGAACCGTTCTCGAATATAATGTTGTCACCGTCCCACGTCTCTCCTATGAACGTTACGCTAATGCCCTCGTCCTCCATGGCCTGGGCGAACTCCCTGTACCTGGCCTGTGGGACTGTGAAGAGGAGCTCATACTCCCCACCGAAGTTGCAGGCGATCTCTGTCCTTGTGAGTCCTGATATGAAGGACGCCTTATCCACGTGCTTGCCGGCAGGTATGTCGTCCCCAACTATCTTGAAGCCAATCCCATAGTCGTGCTTCACCTGCGCGATTGATGAGAACAGCCCGTCTGAGAGGTCCATCATGAACTGCGCCCCGTGCTCGGCGATCTTCAGCGCCTCCTTCACCCTGGGCTCTGCAGAGAAGAGCAGTTTCAGCCCGAGGCTCCTGGAATAGCCGTGCTTGTAGAAGATGTAACCGGAGGCTTGTTCCCCAAGGGTGTTGGTGACGGCCACAAGCTGCCCCTTCCTTATCCTTGACCTCAGCGTCGTCAGGGACTTCCTCTGCCTGCCTATGATGGTGCCAGAGAAGACGTTGCTCTGGCCCTGCTTTAGGTCACCGCCGAGCAGTTCCGTGTGGAAGCGCCTGAGCTGCCTGGACATGGATTCCTCGAACCTCTCCAGGTAGTCCATGTCAACGTCTTCCCTCAGGGTGTAGGCTGTGACGAAGTAGAGCGGAATGCCGGCCATTGCCGCTATGTCACTCAGGTTCACGGTTGCAAAGAACCTGCCCGCCATTTCTGGAGTCGTCCCGTCTGGAAAGTGGCCAGACTCGTTGAGGCTATCGGTGGAGATGAGGAGGTAATCCCTCCCGGCCGGCACAACGGCACAGTCATCCTTGCTCTGCCCCTTCACGTACCTGGAGAATATCCTGTCTATGATGCCCCTTTCCCCCAGAGATGAAAGTGCCACCATAGAATCACAACCAGACTGAGGACCTGGCCACCCTGCTTGATAGGAGCCTGAAGTCCACCTGCTCCAGCTGGCTTGCCTCCATCCTTATCTCCCTCCAGTACTTCTCCGGGCACCTCTCCATGTACCGTTCCAGGGCGCTGAAGTCCTGTTCGAGGGAACACCTGTATATCAGCGAAAGAAGTTCCCTACTGTCCTCGTCGTTGTGTGCCCCCCTCTCCTTGTTCCCAGCCGTGGGGTACGAGATCACCTGCGTACCGGACTTACGGGTGGAAAGGAGCACCCTGGCGACGCTCCATAGCCTTGGCGGCCTGTACAGCCCACGGGAATAAAGGAACTCCACGAACGTGTTCCTCTGGATGTTCATGGGGTTCACTGATACGTCGTTGCTGTAGGGTGCCGCATCCTGCACGGACTTTATGCAGTCCTGCACTGCCGATTCCTCGTCCATCATGGGAGGCTTCAGGAGCAGGTAGGTTCTGACCTCAAGGCCCAGGGACCTTGCCCTAAGGGCTGCGTCCACGAACTTCCTGAAGCTTGATCCCTTGTTCACAGATCTCCTTATAACCTCATCGCTGGAGCTTTCAAGGCCTATGGCCACCCTTGTGGGCACCCCTGAGGAGATTATCTCACGGAGGTTCTCCTCCCTTATGTATTCTGTCCTGGACTCCACTAGCAGTTTGTCCAGTTTGGCCGCAACGGTATCAACGAAGTACTGCCTCACTGGGGGAGGCACTTCCATGGGGTCAAGGAAGGAGCCGGATGTGAATACCTTGAGGACGCTCACACCACCCAGGGAATTGGCTAGGTAGTCTACCTGCCGCATCAGGTCTTCTTCGGTCACAGTGGGCGATGTGTCGTTGAAGTAACCACACATCGAGCATGACGAGAACCTGTACCAGGAGCAGCCCCTGGTCCTGAATATCACAACCGCTGTGTCCTCCGGAAAGCCCCTGAGCCTGTCCTTCTCCCTCCATATGGACACCGGCCTCTGGTTGTCCCTGTTCCTGTGGCCTTCAGGCATCAGGGATTTTATGAACGCAGCGTAGTCTCTCTCAACCACAGTACGGTGAGTTAACCTGCCCTATTAAGTGTTTTCAGCGCACAACAGTTGCAGGGCATGGCGAGGTTTAAAGATGTGTAGCCATATTACCCATGTATATGCTATCAAGACGCATATCATCGGTCAGGGGATCGGCGACCATATCGCTGTCAAACAGGGCATCCTTAATGGAGAGGCAGGGCAAGAGGGTGCTCAACTTCGGTGTAGGGGAGCCAGACTTCACAACGCCAGAAGGGATCATAGAGGGCGCTTTCCAGTGGGCAAGGAAGGGGAAGACACATTACACACCGTCGGCGGGCATATTCGAACTCAGGGAAGCCATAGCCCAGGACTACGTGGAGAGGGGCTTTGATGTTAAGCCAGAGAACATACTGGTGACTCCCACAAAGTTCGCGATTAACCTTGCGGTCTTCTCGACAATGGATCCCGGAGACGAGATCCTGATACCGGAACCCTATTACCTGTCATATTACGATATAGCGGCCATAAATGGCATCAAGCCCGTGCCCGTAAGGACCGGCGAAGACTTCAGTTTCGACTTCGACCTGATGCAGGAGTACGTCGGCCCGAGGACCAGAGGCGTGATAATAAGCAACCCGTCCAACCCCACCGGGCGTGTCTACGGCAGGGACGAGATCAAGGGGCTCGTGGACTTCTGCGAGGACAACGGGATGCTCCTTCTCTCCGACGAGATCTACAGGTCCCTCGTATACGAGGGCCAGCCAGCCTCCCCGCTCTCCTTTACAGGCCTCGACAGGGCCATAGTGATGGACGGCTTCTCAAAGAGCTACGCGATGACAGGCTGGAGGATCGGTTACCTGGTGGCAGACAGGCAGGTGATCGAGGGGGCCAACAGGCTGCAGCAGCAGACGATAACGTGTGCCCCTTCGGTCGCACAGTACGCCGCTCTCGAAGCGTTGAAGGACAAACAGAGCCCTGTGGAGATGAGGGAGAGGTTCAGGAAGAGGAGGGACCTCGTGCTCAGGGAACTGGGAAAGAGCTCCAGGCTCAAAATCGTAAAGCCGCAGGGCGCGTTCTACGTGTTCCCTGAGTTCTCGGACGCGAGGTCCTCGGAGAAGTTCTGCGAGGACTTACTGGAGGAGAAGGGCGTGATAGTGACACCAGGGAGTGCCTTCGGAGAGCAGGGGGAGAAACACTTCAGGCTCTCGTTCGCCACGTCCGAGAGCGTTATAGAGGAAGGATGCAGGATGATAGTCGACTTCCTGGAAGGGAGCTGAGCATGAAGCGGATAGGCTGGAAGGGCAACTTCCATACCCGTTGGGCCCCGGACCTGGATCCAGTTGCAACGATCGAGAACGGGGAGACCTTCGAGGTGGAAATACCAGATTCTTCCACAGGCCAGGCCTTCCCGGGCATGTCGCCAGAGGACATGGCCACAATGGACCAGTCCATCCTGGACGCGGCTGTTGGCCCATTCCTTGTGGAGGGTGCATCCCCGGGGGACGCCATATGTGTCGAGATCCTGGACATTAAAACCGCTGACTGGGGCTGGACAGCGATCATAAGGGACTTCGGCCTTCTTAAGAACAGGTTCGAGGAGGCGGTGCTGACATGGGACATAGGGGAGAGCGCTGTGGCCAGGGGTGCCCTGAGCGGTATAAGGGTACAGGTGGAGCCCTTCCTGGGCATAATTGGGGTTGCGCCGGCCAGTGGTGAGTTCCCGATGATACCCCCGCAGGCATTCGGAGGCAACATGGACAACAGGCTCAACTGTACCGGTTCTAAGGTATACCTGCCTGTCTTCAGGCCCGGCGCTCTCCTCTCCCTCGGCGACCCACACGCTGCGCAGGGTGACGGGGAGGTGTGCGGCACGGCGATAGAGACCTCTGCCAGGGTGAGGCTCAGGGTGAGCGTTGTCAAGGGGATGGCCATAAGTTCACCCCTCACGGTATCTCCGCAGAGGAGGCAGGAGGCATACGTGTGCACCACCGGGATCGGCGGGGACCTCCACAGGGCAGCCCAGGACGCCGTGCTGTCAATGATAGGCCTGATATCATCTTCTGGCATACCTGGGCCAGAGGCATACATGCTGTGCAGCGTGGCGGGCAACCTAAGGGTGTCGGAGATCGTGGACGAGCCAAACTACGTGGTCTCAATGTGCATGCCATCAGGCATAATGGGAAGCATATTGCCAGGCGGTGGGGAAGGTGCAGATTGAGGGTGACTACGAGGAAATCCTGTCATACTACGCCAACCTCTTCAGCATAAAGAAGCAGAGGGAGATCCAGGTGGACGAGTACACGTTCAATTACCTCGGCTGCAGGATCCTGGACACCGATGGAAAGGAGGTTGAGATGCTTTTCCCACCAAGGGAACTCTCTGACAGGGTCATCGAGATCAGGTTCAGTGTCAGGAGCCTAGGCGGCGTCGAGCCACTGGTCAGTGTGACCTGGGACAGGATAAGGGTGGAGCCGGAGCCGGACCAGAGGGAACTCCGGAGGTTCCTGGACAGGCTGGACACGTCCACATTCCGCTTCTTCTGAAATGTACAGGAAGGGCTACCTCGTAGCGCGGAACCGCATACCGACCAGTGGACCCCTGTTCCTGGGAAGGACAGCGAACGGCATCCAAGTCTGTGCTACAGGTGAGATGCTTGACACACACTGGGCGGTGCTGGGGAGGACGGGGAGCGGAAAGACCACGATCCTCAAGCACGTGTGCGAGGGCCTTGTCAGGGGTGGCCATAACCTTGTTGTCATAGACCCTCACATGGACCTGGGCTCATTCTGCCTCTCCCTCCTTCCGGAGAGGACACTCTACATATCGCCCCGCCCTGTTGAGGTTGGCGGTGTGCAGAAGGCCCTGGCAATGCCGGTGATCGGGAGCTCCAGGGACCCGGAACTCCAGTCGTCTCTCCTGAAGGACGTGATCGTGTCGTCCCAGGACGGTGTCTGGGGGCCAAGGCTGCAGGTCATAATGCGTGTGCTCCTCTCTAGGTTCATCCAGGCCGGCAGCACAGACCTCGCCGCCTTTGCGAAGACCCTGCTGGACAGGAACGCCCTCATCAGGGCGGTCGGGGACACGGAGGAACCGCTCCTTGCACAGTTCATCAGGGAAATAACGCAGGACTGGAAATCATGGAGGGAGTACTCTTCTTCAACCCTCAACAGGCTCATACCAATAGTGAGCGACAGGGGCATGCTGCACATAGTCTCTGGCAGGCCAGGCTACGACATGGGCCAAATGCTGTGGAGAGGTTCTGTGTTCGTTGTAGACACCTCCATGATACCGAGAGACACTGCCAGGGTACTGGCTGGCCTCGTCCTCCTTAGCATATTCTCACACTGTGCCTCTGAGAGGCCAGGGAGGAAGACGTTCGTCGTTGTCGACGAGGCCCACTCGGTGAGCCAGAGCGTCCTCGAGACCCTGCTCAGGGAGGGCAGGAAGTTCAACCTCCACCTGATACTCTCGACCCAGTTCATAAGGCGGGACGAGCCCCTTTACGCCTCTGTTGTGAACAACTGCCGGACCTTTGTCCTCTTCTCCCTTTCAGGGCCGGAGGCAGCAGCGGTATCAGGTGCCACAGGCATCTCTGGCCTGGAACCTGTACTCTCCTCCATGCCTTCCCTCACTGCACTCCTCTACTCAACCGCAGGCCCTGAACCGGTGGGCCCGGTCACATTTTCCACAGCTCCAGTTCATGGAGCGAACCTTGCTGTGGACGCCATCAGGCGGAGCGTGGAGCTCTACGGAACCCCGCTCGCCTCACCTGGCAGTGACGGGCCCAGCCTTCATGAATACATGGTAAGGGCCCTTTCATCGATCCTCTCCGCAAAGGGCATCCCATGGAATATAGGAAGGAGTGTGCGCGGGCGCATTCCTGACCTGACATTCGACCTTGATGGGAGGGAGTTTGTTGTGGAAGTGGAGGTCAGCGACCTTGACAGGAAGTCAAGGGTCGTGGGAAAGATGGCCTCCTATGCAGGCAGGGATGTAGTTTTCCTGTGTGACACTGGTAGGGTGCAGGACCTGTGCAGCATACTGGAGAGGCCGGTGGAGGTGAGGGAGAAATCTGGCCTCTGGCTCGAGATACCTGCTGTCCTCGAAGGGCGCGAGATCAGGTTTAGGGACCTGGGGGACTTCGCGTCCCATGTCTGGGTTCTCTCATTCTCCTCCGGAAGGTTTTACCTGCACCGCAGTGGCAGGCAGGTGCCGTTCCAGCCTGAGGACCTTCTGGGAGACGCACCAATGATATCGAAAATGAGGTCATCATTCAGCGGATTTCCGGAGGCTGTGTGGCGCCTCATGGTGGGCGAGGGGCAGCCTGCAATGGCATACTCGTATGTGGAAGAGAAGGTGAAGTTCAGCAGCCATGTGAAGGCTGCCTTCAGGTCAAAGGTGAGTGCCCGGGACGTACTGGTATACAGCGACCTGACGCGTGGCTCCTTCTGACCATTTGAGAAAAAGTGAGATCATCTCTCGACCCTCAGTTCCGGCATCTCCGCTATTCTGAGCGATAGCCTCAGCTGCCTGTAGCCCCTGATCAGGTCGAGCGTTACGATTGCGTTTATTCCCCTGCTGTTCAGTACGCGCACAACATCCCTCATGGTGGAGACCTGCTCCCCGTCCATGGAAACTATGACATCGCCCGGCCTGACACCGCTCCTGTAAGCGGGCCCGTCCTGGGAGGTCTCCACAACAAAAACGCCGCGGTCTACCTGGAGCCTGTACCTCCTCGCAATCCCATCGTTGATGTCGACACCAGATATGCCGATCCATGGCCTGATGACCCTTCCGTGGAGGAGTATCTGCTCCACCACGTTCCTTGCAGTGTTAACTGGTATGGAGAAGCCCATACCCTGTGCGAACGGTATTATGGCAGTGTTTATGCCTATGACCTCCCCGGAAGTGTTCACAAGGGGCCCTCCGCTGTTGCCCGGGTTGATGGCCGCATCGGTCTGAATGAGGCCCTCTGCTATGTGCGTGGCCCACGGCATGGGCCTGTTGACCGCACTTATCACCCCCAGGGACACTGTGTGGCCCCCGGGAAGTCCTAGGGCGTTGCCTATTGCTATGGCAAACTGGCCTATCTTCAGCTTTTCAGAGTCCCCCAGCCGGGCAGCGGGCAGGCCCATAGCAGGCACAGATAGGACTGCCAGGTCCGTGGGCGGGTCTGTGCCAAGTATCTCTGCCTGGAACTCGTCTCCGCTGTCGGTCACAACTGACAGTTCGCTTGAGTTGGCCACCACGTGGTTGTTTGTGAGGATGAGCCCGTCAGGCCTTACTATTATCCCTGAACCGGCACTTTCCTGTCTGGCCGGCGGCACGAAGGGGTTCCTCGAGACCCTGCTGCTGTATATGCTGACAACGCTCCCCTTCACGCTCTCAATTGCCCTTGTAACATCTTCCTCGAAGGCAGTTATTGAGACCATGTCCATCATCAGGTTAGTATGTTCTACTATAAAAACATTGACACACGCCTGTGTTGATTCAGAGCGTTACCTTGGAATCAAGCCAGCCCCTTGCGAGCTTCCTCACCTCTGCCAGTTGCCTCTCCATTTCCTCCCTGATCTCATCCTGGCCCTTCACCACCAACAGCCTTTGCCCTGCATCTGCCACGATGCCCATCTCAATCAGCGGCCTTGCCTTCTCCTTGGTGAACATTGGCTTCGTGAGCTCCTGTCTCCCTCTCCTCTCAAGCTCGAACAGCACCGACCTGAGGAGCCTTGACACGGTGAAGTGCCAGTAGGGCTCTGACCTCTCCAGGTCTGCCATCGATTTCCTGATCCTTTCTGCCACGCCCTCCTTGCCCAGGCCCCCAGCATGTATGCGTGAAAAAGGCACAACGGTGCCGTCCGGGAGAACCACGATGGTCGGCTGTCCCCTGATCGACAGCTCCTGGAGTATCTTCTTCCACTCCCTGGGCTCATCTGTGTCCACGGACTTCATGACGCTGGGTGGCATGAAATCGTCCGCAAGGAACAGGTCGTTCTTGGTGTCGAACACCACATCCTCGTACCTGGCCGGTGCCCTCGACTCTGTGCACCTCTGGGCAGCGCACAGGTGGGAGTAGAGCGCAATGGCCTCGGAGATGGTGACCTGATCCCCTGCACCTATCCTGACCTCGCTGTCTCCGTAATGGGCAATGGAGCAGCAGGACCTGGCAGCCTCCTCCACCTGGGCTGCAGGCAGGAATGGCAGGAGACTCTCCATAACAGCGTCTATGCAGGACATGCCTGTGCCATGCATCGCCGGAATAAAAAAAGAGCGAAGGTCAGGGACATGCACTGTGCGCTATGATTATATATTGATGTTTGTTATGATATGACAGGCGAGCCCACCGGAGAGGTGTATGAGCGGCGAACGTTTTAATTATTACCTGAAAATGATATTGAACGCGAGGCTGGAAGAATATAGCATGATATACGAACAGATAGGCAACGACACGGAGCTGACTGAGAGCGAGGAGACCGAGCTGGAGAGGCTGATAGGCAGGTACATGTCTGTGTACAACAGGTTCGGCGTGCGCGTTGTTAACATCCACACGGGCAGGGAGGAGGAGCCTCCGGCCACAGTGATCGATGATTTTGGCGGTACCTCCAAGTTCGTGGAAAAGGAGGTCAAGTACGGAATAGAGTGGAAGGTATACGCCCCCACTAACGGCTACAGCTCACCAGTGAACCGCTGGTACTACAACGAGAGGATATCGAAGATCCTGAACGATTTGCTGCACGATGTTGTTCCAGGCAGGAACCCCAGCTACTTCGACATCCCGCCATGGATAATGGGTACCCCACACGCGCCGGACGTGACCTATGTGCCGCTGCACGAGATAATATCGACTGCAATCGCAAAGGGTGTTGTGCCCGACTGGGAGTTCCTGGTCAAGAGGGGCCTACCCAGGGAGTTCGTGGAGGTTCTTAGGGCGGAGAACCTGGGCCCGATGCCCTGAACACTCTTTTCCTTTATTCCATGTTCGGTTCTCACCTCTCCTCTTAACCTCATAGGCTCTATTTGCCGGTCCCATTTCTATGAGGGGAAGAGAGAAGAACTGCTATAAGCGAGTAAGGGATGCAAGGGTATGGCATACGCGGGCATAGTCACGCCCATGGTAACCCCCATGGACAGGGAAGGTAAGCCTGACAGGAAGGGTACAGAGAAGCTCGTTGAGTTCCTGATAAGTTCTGGTGTGGATGGCCTGTTCCCCATGGGCTCGACGGGCCTCTTCCCGTGGTTCGGTAGGGAGGAGAGGAAGAAGTTCATCGGGTGGTGCGCTGAGCTCTCAGGGGGGCGCCCAGTTTACGCCGGGATAGGTTCATCGTCGAGCAGTGAGGCGGTTGAGCTAGCGAGGGACGCCATAGACGCCGGCGCGACCGCGCTGGTGCTCATGCCATCCTACTACATAACGCTGGACCAGAAGGAGATATACAACCACTTCTCCTATGTAATTTCAAAGGTGGACGCGGACTTCATCCTATACAATATACCACAGCTGGCAGGCTCGTGGATCCTCCCGGAAACGGTACAGAAGATCAGGGAAGAGTTCTCGCAGGTGAAGGGGCTCAAGGAGAGCTCCGGAGACATGAGGTTCTTTGAGAGGATCGTCTCCATGGCCTCCAGGGACTTCGCGGTCTTCCAGGGCCAGGACGACCTCCTGCTTGCCTCGCTGTCGCTGGGTGCAAGCGGTGGCGTGGTTGGACTATCCAACTTCACGACCTACTGCACCGAGCTCTATTCACTCTTCAGGGAAGGCAAGTACCAGGAAGCAAGGAAGGTGCAGGTGGAGAAGGTAAACAGGGTCATGCAGGCCGTTAATTCCGTCACGTTTCCCATAGGTTACTACTACGCGACCTACAGGAAGCTAGGCATAGACGGGGGCTTCAGGCAGCCCATGTACATGCCAGACGAAGCGGCAAGGCGTGCCATAGACAGCGTGGTCCTCTGATGGGGCCATTCCGGAAGGGGGCATGCTCTCTGCAGCCTGTGCTGTCTCCGGAGTGTCGCCATATGGCCAGTGGCCCCAAGGCAGGGATCCAATCCGCTCACGCACGTCCTATGCGGACACCACGAAAATATAAATAGAGTCTTGAATTTCAGTCAGGCTAGTGAAGGAGGTCTAAGTATGGAGAAGAGCACATACGTGAAGTTCGAGACTCCCGAGTCGCTTGAGAAGAAGGTTCTTGATCTTGTGGAGAACGCTTACAGGACGGGCAAGATCAAAAAGGGCACCAACGAGGTGATAAAGTCCATAGAGAGAGGGGAGAGCAAGCTCGTTGTGATCGCAGAGGACGTTAACCCTCCTGAGGTAGTTTACTACCTGCCCTCGCTGTGCGAGGAGAGGAAGGTGCCGTACGCCTACGCGAAGAAGAAGGCCGACCTGGGCGCGAGGGTGGGCATCGCCTCTGCAGCCTCGGTCTCAATAGTGGACTACGGAAAGAATGAGGACCTGTACAAACAGGTCGTTTCCGAGATATCGGAGATAAAGAAGTGAGGGTGGTCTGATTGGCAGACGATGCGACACCTGCTGAGGTCGTCGAGCTGATGGGCAGGACCGGCATGACCGGCGAGGCGACCACGGTCAAGGTCCGCGTTCTCTCTGGAAGGGATCAGGGGAGGATAATCGCCAGGAACGTCATGGGGCCTGTGAAGGTCGGCGACATCCTCATGCTACGGGAAACGGCCAGGGAGGCCAGGAAGCTCTCCATCAGGTGATGTGAATGGCAACGAGGAACTGCACCTTCTGCGGTAGGGAAATCGAGCCTGGCACGGGCTTCATGTACGTCCGCAGGGATGGTGCCATATACTATTTCTGCAGCAGGAAGTGCAAGACCAACATGGTTGACCTGGGCCGCATGGCCAGAAACACAAAGTGGACAAGGGAGTACCATACGATCAAGAAGATGAAGAAGGCAGCACAGAAGAGCTGATCGCGATGGAGAGGACACTGGTTCTCATAAAGCCTGACGGGGTCAAGAGAAGACTGGTTGGCAGGATATTCCAGAGGTTCGAGGAGAAGGGCCTCAGGATAGCGGCCCTGAAGCTGATGAACGTCAGCAGGCCCATGGCAGAGGAACACTACAGCGTCCACAGGGATAAGCCATTTTTCAGGTCCCTCGTGGACTACATCACCTCGGGGCCCGTGGTTGCAGCGGTGCTGGAGGGCTCGAACGCCATCGCAGTGGTGAGGAAGATGTGCGGTGCCACCGACGGCTCAAAGGCAGAGCCCGGGACCATAAGGGGCGACTTCTCCATGGGCATTGAGAAGAACATAATCCATGCCTCGGATTCTCATGAGGCTTACGAGCACGAGTACCGCATATTCTTCAGGGATGAGGAGATCCTGAACTACGAGTGTGGAGATGAGCATATCATCTACTGAGCAAGGCGTCAGGTACAGGCAGCCCATAGTGTGCGTGCTTGGGCATGTAGACCACGGAAAGACCACGGTACTGGACGCCATACGCGGCACTTCGGTGGCCCAGAAAGAGGCAGGTGGCATAACTCAGAGGATAGGTGCCACCGACATAGATGCGGAGACTATAGAGCGCAGTGCCAGGGCACTCCTTAAGGGCGCGAAGCTGAAGGTGCCCGGCCTCCTTTTCATAGACACCCCTGGCCATGTGGCCTTCTCGAACATGCGGGCGAGGGGTGGCGCCCTAGCTGACATAGCGGTCCTTGTCATAGATATCAACGAGGGCCTCATGCCGCAGACCGTTGAATCGATAAACATACTGAAGAAGTTCAGGACACCTTTTATCGTTGCAGCAAACAAGATAGACCTCATACCCCTCTTCACTCCCGTCAGGGACGTATCGTTCATAGAGTGCCTGAAGAAGCAGAGAAAGGAATACGTGGAGGAACTGGACAGGCGCATCTACGAACTGGTGAGCGCCCTCTATGGCCAAGGCTTCCAGAGCGAACGCTATGACAGGATAACGGACTTTACCCGCACAGTGGCGATCGTGCCCGTCAGCGGCAAGCTCCACATAGGGATGCCAGACCTCCTGATGATGCTCGCCGGCCTGGCGCAGAGGTACCTGGAGAACGACATAAGGCTGCGCACAGACGAGACCAGGGGGACTGTGATAGAGGTCAAGCGCGAGGAAGGCACGGGAGTGACCCTTGACACGGTCATATACCAGGGCGTGCTGAGGGCCGGGGACGAGATAGCCCTCAACACCAGGGACGGCCCAGCAGTGACAAGGGTACGTGGCATGCTTATCAACACCCATGGGAGGAAGAAGGGCCTCAGAGAAGTGGAGAGTGTCCAGGCCGCCGCGGGTGTCAGGGTACTTATATCTGACAAGCTGGACGTGATCCCCGGCACGCCCATGATTGTGGTCAGGGGCGACAGGGACAAGATCTTCGAGGAGATAATAAAGGAGAGCTCTGTCAGCATACCCCTCTCGGAACACGGAGTGACCGTCAAGGCCGAGGCGCTGGGCTCCCTGGAAGCTGTGTCCTACGAGCTTGGCCAGAAGGGCATAGGCATAAGGTCGGCACAGACCGGGGACGTGACGAAGAGGGATATAATCGACGTGGCCACACTGCAGGACCCCATGGAGAAGGTGATAATCGCCTTCAACGTCTCCGTCCTGCCGGAGGCGCAGCAGGCTGCGGCTGAGAACGATGTCACGATCATACAGGGTAACATAATTTACAGGCTCATAGAGGAGGTTGAAGGCTGGCTCGCTGAGAAGAAGAAGCAGCTTGAGGAGGGGAGGAAGCAGTCAATGCCGGTCCCCTCGAAGCTCGTCATACTGCCGGAATACATTTTCAGGACAAGCAAGCCAGTCATAGTGGGTGTCAGGCTGCTCTCAGGGCAGCTGAAGGTAGGCGACACGCTGATCAAGTCTGATGGCCGCTACGGCGGTACGGTGAAGAGCATAAGGGAGAACGAAGTTTCAAAGAACTATGTTGATGCCCCGGCGGAGGTGGCCGTTGCCATTGATGGCGTCACACTGAACAGGCAGATCAACCCGAACGAGACGCTGTATGTCGACATACCGGAGAGCGTCGTGAGGGAACTGAGGGCAAGGGCACTTGACCCGGAGACCATGAAGACCCTGGAAGAGATCATAAAGATCAAGCGCAAGGAGAACCCGTTCTGGGGCACCAGGGCCTAGAGAAGGAACGCAGACACCACCAGGACTGTGAGCGTTACGGCCACGCTGATCTTCCTCTGCCTGAAAAAGGTGTAGGCCAGGAAGAGCAAGGCCGTGATGAGGAATAGGGCAGGGATCCTGTGGTATCCACCTATTAATACCTGTCCGGCGAGCAGCGGTACGGCGAGTATTGCCGTGGCCTTGTAGATGGAAGACCCGGACACTATGCCTGTGCTTGTCTCTGAGGGATCGCGCACCAGGGATATGGCCAGCATCACTATCTCAGGTAGCGATTCAACTATGCCCGCGACTATGAAAGATGCGACCAGAGGGTTCAGGGAGTAGTGCATGGAGATGGATTCAGTGGACCTAACCAGCAACCATGCGCCTACGACCACGGACGCGCAGGAGAGCGCGGACACCAGGCCTCCTGGCGGGGCCACCTCACCCTCAACCGTCTCGTCACCTGTACCGGATCTTGAGAGAACCACGTAGGCTGCTGCCACAGCGAGCATCCCAGTGCCGTAAATTTCCTGCCCCTGTGGTAAGAAGGTTGCCAGTAAAAGGAGTGCCGCCGGGACCACAAGGAAGATCCCATCCCTGCGGAACTGCCTGATGCCCTCCGGCACTGCCCAGGGCATTATGAGCAGGAACGCCGCAAGGGTGACAACGCTGGAACCGAGGATGGCACCCAGTGCTATGGAGTCCTGCCTGTAGACGACTGCAACCGCCACAAGCGCTATCTCGTCCACCACAGAGGCAACGGAGAGGAGGTACTGGCCAGAGTTCCTTGCACTTAGGCCGAGCCTGTGGGAGAGCTCCATTGAGGCGGAGTGAAGGGCCTCTGTTCCCAGGTACAGGAGGGGCACGGAAAGGGCAACGGACACGAATGAAAGGTAGAAGGGGAGGCTACTGTAATACAGGAGAAGTATCAGGGATATGGCAAAAATGGGTAGCTGGGTCAGGTGCCGAGATCCTCCATGCATCCGGCTGCCATCCCATCACTGGATTAAAACCTGTTCCACCTTAACGGGCTTCACGTCGTCCTTCAGGGCAGCCCCCCTCAGCATCCTCCTGCACTCAACCATCTTCGGTCTAAGCCTTTCCAGGATGTACCTGTATGCCTTCTCGGCCCCGGAAGGATCGCCGCAGGTGTATATGTCTAGTGTCACGAGGCCGTGCTCGGGCCATGTGTGGAAGGACAGGTGTGATTCCGCGAGAAGCACTATGCCACTCGCACCCTTCGGCTGAAACTGGTAATAGTCCGAGGAGATCTTCGTCAGGTTTCCGAACTTCACTGCGCCTTCTATGACAGGGTACAGTGTGCTAGCCTCTGAGATCATTTCCGGGTCCACGCCATACAGATCCGCCACGATATGCATCCCCACGGCCACTTTCATCGTCCTCCATTAATTTTCACCTCATCCAACAGCTGTTGTGATTATTATCATGTATTTAAATATTTATTGGGTAGGGCCGCTGAATTTTTTTATCTGCCATCATGGATAATATCGTGGGCGCAATAGCCGGTTACAAAAATACATTTAAAATAATCAAAATAAAATTATATTTTTCATCCTGTCATTCCAAATTTTTAAACCTCACCGGCACCTCTGGGGAAGAAATCTGAAGCGATCTCAGTTCCCCAAGTAAAAAGTTCATCCTTTTCCTGGAAACAAGTATTATAGTTCCGACACCCCTCTTGGAGGCCTCGAAGGCTGCACAGAGCACGCCGTACTCCATGTCCGGCCTCTTGCCGAAGGCTGCCAGGAACACGGAATAGGCACTCTCGCCCACCGTCCCTGTGAGGTAACCGTGTCCCAGCTTCACCTCATCCCTGACCCTGCGGACAGTCTCATCGAACCTGAACTCCGGCCCAACGTCCGGTATCACGATTATCTCCACGGCCCTGATGTCCACATGTATGAGGCCTGTGAGCTGTGAGACGCCTGCCGGCTCTCCCGGGGCGGAACTGGCGACACACGTTGCCACCGGCCCGGTCCCTTCATATTTCCTGGCGTGGAGGTAGCCATCCTTCATGTAAAGAGTGACCTTCTGTCCTGCCTCCAGGTGCTCGTCGGATATGCACTCCCAGACCATCTGCCTGCCGACCCTGTCCAGGCTGTCCCTGACGAACTGCCTCAGCTCCTCCAGCTTGCTGCTCAGAAACTCATAGCCGGTGGGGCTTATCCTCATGTCGTCGTAAACATAGCCCTTCTCCTTCAGGATCCTGAGGTGGTAGAGCACGCCCTGGCTCGTTATGCCAACGCTCCGCGCCAGTTCAGAGGGCCTGTTCTCCCCCTCGTATATCTTCATCATTATGAGGAGCTGTGAGAGAACTGCCTGGTCCAGGACCTGCGACATGGCCGAAACATATGGAAAGCGTATATAAACCTCGCATGCAGTTAATAGCATGTCGTGATACTCACCCATGGGCGTTCGCGTGCTCCACTTCGGGACGCTGGACTACGGCTATGCTCACTCCATCCAGTTGCGCCTCCTTGAGGGGGTATCATCGGGAAGGGTAGAGGGTGCGATCATGTTCCTGGAGCACCCTGACGTTTACACTGCAGGCATACACACAAGCCCCGAGGACCTGGGGAACCTGGGGGAGGCAGTCAGGGTCGAGAGGGGCGGCTCCGTGACGTACCATGGCCCGGGCCAGCTTGTGACATACTACATACTGAACCTGATTGACCTGGGAATAAATGTGAGGGACCTGGTGCAGAAGGTGGAGGAGGCCGTGGTATCCACGCTGGCCAGGTTTTCCATAAGGGCGGAGGGTAGGCTGGGCAGGGAGACCGGCGTGTGGGTGGGCAGCAGGAAGATATGTTCCATAGGCTTCGCACTGAGGTCATCTGTCACATTCCACGGCTCGGCCCTGAACATCTCCACCGATCTCTCAAAGTTCGGCGTGGTGAACCCCTGTGGCTTCTCTCCATCTGTGATGACGAGCATGGAGGCCGAGACTGGAAGGAAAATAGAAAGGGGGGAGGTGGAGGCCGCCCTCGAAAGGGAACTGCTCGCAAGCCTTGGCATCGGCAGCTTCAGGGATGAATATCCTCAGGGTGTGCCACTGTGACTGCCTGCTCCCTGAGGAACTGCTGGAGGTAATAGTAGGAACCTGTACCCTTTCCAGTGGAACCGCTCAGCTTCCAGCCAACGAATGGCTGCGAACCTACCATGGCGCCTGTGGATGCGCCCCTTGCCCTGTTCGCGTATACCACCCCAACGTCTATGTTCTCGAAGTAGTAACGGACCTCCTCTGGGTCCTCGGAGAATATGCCCCCTGTGAGCCCGTAATCTAGGGAGTTGATGCGCCTCACAGCCTCCTCAAGTGTGCTGAATTTGAGCACGCCCAGTATGGGCAGGAAGAGCTCGTTCCTCACCGTGTAGGCATCGTCGCTCAGGTCGGCGACTATGGTTGGGTGCACATAGAAGCCTGGCCTCTCCTCAACCCTAGCCCCTGTCAGTACCCTGCCCTCCTTCTGCAGGGTGGGTATCAGGTTCCTGTACTTCTCAAACGCATCCCTGTTTACAACGGGGTTCAGGAACGTCTCCTTCTTCCTGGGGTCATCTGGCTTTATCTTGGAGGCCTCCTTCACCAGCATGTCCAGGAACCTGTCATAGACGCCGGACTGCACGAATACCAGGGACGCAGCGCTGCACTTCTGCCCCGCATACCCGAAGGCAGCCCTTATGACGCCCTGCACCGCCTTGTCGAGGTTCGCCCTGTTTGTGACGACCACGCAGTCCTTGCCGCCCATCTCCGTTATGGCTGGCTTCGGCACCTTCTCGCTTATCTTGTGGAACAGCTTCATCCCGACGTCCTTGGAGCCCGTGAAGACCAGGCCACCTATCCTTGGGTCTTCCACAAGTGCAGTGCCAACAACACCGCCAGAGCCGGAGAGGAATGCGAGGACTTCCTTCGGGACTCCCGCCTCGTGCAGGAGCCTCACGAACAGGTAGGAGGCTAAAGGTATGTCACTCGAAGGCTTCAGCACCACCGCATTGCCCGTGATCAGCGGGCCCGTTGTCATGCCCACAGTGATGGCGAAGAAGTTGAACGGAGCGATCACGGCGAAGACGCCGTAGGGCTTCATGTAGCTCATGCTCTCCTCGTTGTCGTATCCCCTGCCAGTGAAGCGGTTGAAGCCCTGGTTCTCTATCAGGTTCAGGGCGTAATACCTCATGAAGTCTATGCCCTCGTCGACGTCGGCCATGGCCTCTGTCCTGTTCTTCCCGTTCTCGTAGGTCAGGAGGGCGGCAAACTCGAACTTCCTCTCACTCAGCATCTCCGCCGCTCTCAGGAACGTCATCGCCCTGTGCACGTACCCCTTCCAGTACCAGGACCGGTAATTCCTGTTCAGGACGTCAAGGGCCTCGCCCACCGATTCCTTTGAGGCTAGCTGGAAAGTGGCTATCTCACTGCCATCTATCGGGCTCACGTCCTTGATCTTCCTTTCCTCAGTTATGTCCCTCACCACTATGTTCGGATACTCCTTCCCGAAGTACCTCCTGACGTCCTCCAGTGCCCTCTCGTACCTCTCATGGAACTCAGCTTCCCTGCCCTGCTTCTGCATCCTCACGAATGTCGTCTCGTTCTCGAATGGCATACACTAAAATGCATGCACCTCTAATAACAGTTTTCTGTACTGTCAGGGGCACGCTACCCTGCCAGGGCAGGTTGTTTCGCTGCCCGGGTGTGCCGGGTTCAGTTTAATAGTCCAGAACACATGCGCTCACAGATGACGGTTTCGCCCATAGAATACAGGTACGGCAGGGAGGAGACAAAGGCCATATTCAGTGAGGAGAGCAGGCTCCTGTACATGCTGAAGGTGGAGGCGGCCATCACCAGGGCGGAGGAGGAGTTCGGCCTGGTGCCCAGGGGCACAGCCGAAATGGTGGAGCGGGCCGCCCTTTCGGGAAGGGTTACACTGGAAAAGGTCAAGGCGGTGGAGGCGGAAACAGGGCACGACATAATGGCACTCACGAGGGTGCTCAGCCAGGAGGCGGGAGAGGCGGGCAGGTACGTTCACCTGGGCGCAACATCCAACGATATCATCGACACGGCCACAGCCCTCCAGATCAAGGACTTCCTGGGCATTTACGAGGGTGAAATGGTCTCCTTCATCCTGGTCCTTTCTGACCTTGTCCAAAAGTACAGGTCAGTGCCCATGCTGGGCAGGACACACGGCCAGCACGCAAGCCCCATAACTTTCGGGCTTAAGGTGGCAGTGTTCTGCAGTGAGATGATGCGCCACCTTGAAAGGCTGAGGGAGATGAGGAAGAGGGTACTTGTGGGAAAGCTCCTCGGGCCCGTGGGCACCGGTGCCTCCCTGGGCCCAGATGCCCTGCGCATCCAGGAGAGGGCGATGCAGATCCTGGGCCTTGGGGTCGAAGAAGGTGCCACCCAGATAGTGGGCAGGGACAGGTACATAGAGTTCCTTGGCGTCCTGTCGAACGTCGCTTCCTCGCTGGAGAAGTTCGCAACGGAAGTTCGAAACCTCCAGAGGCCGGAAATAGGGGAAGTGTCAGAATACTTTGATGAGAGCAGGCAGGTGGGCTCGAGCTCAATGCCCAGTAAGAGGAACCCTGTCTCCTCAGAGAACGTGGCCAGCCTGGCAAGGCTAGTGAGGAGCTTCATCGTCCCGGAGTTCGAGGCGGCTGTCACCTGGCATGAGAGGGACCTGACCAACAGTGCGCTCGAGAGGTTCACGATACCATATTCTGCCATCCTGTCCGATTACATCCTCCACAGGATGAAGTCCGTTTTCCAGAGGCTGCAGGTGAACGTTGAGAGGATGGAGGCCAACCTCCTCTCCGACCCGTTCGTGGTCTCGGAGAGGCTCGTCACTGAACTGACCGAAAGGGGCATGCCAAGGCAGGAGGCGCACGAGGTCGTGAGGAGGGCCAGCATGGAATCGTACCGCACGGGCAGGCCCTTGCGCTCCACACTCAGGGACTTAGGCGTCCTGCGCTACATGAGCGATGAGGAACTGGAGAGGATATCGGATCCCAGGACATTCACCGGTTCCGCTGAGGAGATCTGCGACAGGACGGTCTCAAGAGTGAGAGAGATGGTGGGCCATGAAGGAGATCGGGACTGACAGCACGCCCAGGGAACTCATCCTGAGGGCACTGAGGGACGGGGAGAAGTCCCAGAGGCAGATAGAGGAAATGCTGAGGAAGGAGGGCCATGGCATGCACAGGGTCATGCTCTCCGGCTACCTGAGGGGCCTTGCGGATGCCGGTGACCTGAAGGCAAGGGAGATTAAGCCGTTCAGGCTCTATTCCCTTGCCTCAAAAGAGGCCCCGGACGTCTATGACGTTGTTGGCAGGGTGGCCAGGGAAGTGGACGAGCAGACCTCTGGCGACAGCGCCCTCCTCCTGCTGCATGTGCTCTTCAACAGGCCTGTGTTCCTGAGGGAGGTGGAGAGGTGCAACGTTGAGCCCCCCGTGAGGTTTAGGAGGGTGAACAGCCCCTCCCGCATCCGCTACATACAGGACCTGCAGAGGCTGGGCGTCGAGATACCGAGGAGCAACATACTCATAGAACCGGAGAGCATAGACCCGTACCACACGATTAAGCTCCTGAGGTCCATGGTAGACGCGCTCCTGGGAATAAGGAAGTACTCGCTAACCGACGGCTCAGGGGTTCAGGCCACGCTGGACTGATCCAGGCCCGCATCATCTATTATCAGGTACCCGCCGGAGCCCCTCCACACCCTGTGCGACCTCCTGATCCTTATCCTCCCGGCACCTGGGAACGACAGGACGAAGCTCTCGTACTCGCCCCCCTCGCCGGATGGGTTCATTCCGTATTTCCTCGAGAGTTCCATTATCCTCTCCACACCATCACGGTCGAGGTGCATGCCCAGGTGGTCTTCAGTGAGGCCCTCAGCGGACACGGAGACGAGGATCGCGTCTATGGACCTCATGACGATTTCGTTGAGAAGCATGCCCTGGTCCTTCCTCCAGAGCGGAGCGAACATAAGTATACCCAGCTCTGTGCACTTCATCTCCACCCTGGTCTTCTGGTAGTCTGAAGCTATGGCTCCGACCACCACGGCGCCGATGCCGTCCCGGGCCAGGTTGCCTATGAGTTCCCAGAGTTTCCCCTCCTCAACCATAACGTTCTCGATGCCGAGGAGGCCGCTCACATACCTGGCCATCGAGGCGTTTGGATAATGATACATGAGGGAGTGCTCTTCCGCAATCACTGTGACCGACATGACCACGTCGAAGCCGCTCTCCAGGGCAATGAGTGTGGCAAGGAACGAGTCCTTTCCCCCCGACATAAGGGATACTGCCTTCACAATTAACGCTAAACACTATCATTTTATAGTTTTTATCGATTGCTTGCCGGTGTCAACATGGCTGTGAACGTGGGTGAAAAAGCTCCAGACTTCCAGGCGATAGACACGAACCTGAAGGTGAAGAAGCTCTCCGACTACAGGGGAAGCAAGGTTGTCCTGGCATTCTTCCCGGGTGCCTTCACATCCGTGTGCACGAAGGAGATGTGCACGTTCAGGGACTCCATGGCAAAGCTCAACGGCCTCAATGCCAAGGTGGTCGGGATCAGTGTGGACCAGCCGTTCTCGCTGGCGGAGTTTGCAAAGGCGAACAACCTGAAGTTCGACCTGCTGAGCGACGCGAGCAGGGAGATCTCGAAGAAGTATGACGTGCTCCATGAGAACTTCGTGAACGTGCCAGGCCTCACAGCGTCCAAGAGGTCGATCTTCATACTGGATAGGGACGGCGTAGTCAGGTACAAGTGGGTCAGCGACGACCCCTCCAAGGAGCCTGACTACAAGAAGATAGAGGAGGAACTGGCCAAGCTGAACTGAAAAAAAACAGACCATTTTTGGCATGAACAAGGACCTGGCCAGGAAACTGATAGCGATAACCGCTAACTCGAAGAGGGATCAGAAGTCCTTTGTCCAGCAGGACTTCGTGAACGTACTATCCTTTAAGAGGGCCCTCCTTTCGCCGGATGATGTCAGGCGCTTCGTCTCAGAGTCTGTGAGGGAGGGCCTGCTTGTCGAGCGCGATGGGCGCCTCCTGCCCAACTTCAGCACCGGGGGCGTCATAGTGCCCCTGGACTTCAGCGTTAAGCCAGAGGAACTCTTTGCAACGAGCACCGACAGGCCACTGGTTGACCGCCTGCTTGACGAGGCCGTTGCCTCGGGAAAGTTCACAAAGAGGCAGGCCATAGAGAGGGCAAAGCAGGTTCAGGGCAACTTAAAATACGTGAGCTTCGAGATGGCCCTCATGGCAGCGCTCTCAGATGAGGGCATCGATGTCAGGCAGTACGCAAGGGAAGTCCTGGAATCCATGAGGAAGGGCTAGTCCTCGTCCTTCATCCTCTGCGCTATCCTTATGGCGTTGTCCACGTCTTCCATTTCCATTGCTATGTCGGACGCCACGTCGTATATGTAGGAGAGCCCCTTCCTCAACTCCCTCCTCTCCTTCTTGTTCTTTATCTTCCCCAGTACGTCATCGATCCTGTCTATTGCCTCCATGGCCATCTTCAGGGCCTCTTCCTCCTTTCCCTTCTTGCGCAGGACCTCTATCCTGCCCCTGTACGCCTCGAAGTAGTTCTCCCAGTCAGAGGTCTGCTCCGCTATCTGCATTACGCGTGAGTATATCCTGTCGGCCCCGTCAGGGTCGTTCCTGGCCTCCACCATGAAGTCGGCCATGGCGTTGAGGCTCATGCACAGCAGGAGCGGATCTTCCCTCCTGTCAGAGATCTCTATTGCCCTCCTGTAGTAAGATTCGCTCTCCTCCTTCCTGCCACCCTCGAAGCTAATGTAACCGATATTCAATAGATCCATCACAACCATTTCCTCGTCGCCCAGGCGCTCGTGTATGCTGAGCGCCTCTTTCGCAAATTTTAGGGAGTTCTCAGGGTTCCGCCTCTCCAGGGAGAGGTAGGCCTGGGAAAGCCTGTAGCATATGTCTGCTTTCATCTGTTCGTCAGAGTCCCCGACGATCTCGTACGCCTTTGTGTAGTCCCTCACTGCATCCATGTACTTTTCCTTCTGAAGGTTCAGATCCCCGCTGTTCAGCAGGGCTTCAAGCTCATTCTCCATCTGAGGCTCCCTGAAGCATCGTGAAACTTTATTTATTATTTCCTGAACCACCGCCCCTCATTTCCTGCAGTATCTCCCTTGCCCTGCTCACGCTTATCCTACCCTCTTCTACAAGCCTCTTTGCCACGGCATCCACTTCGGGTGGTGAGGCCCCGGCCGTGACCGCCACGTTCCTGGCGTGCAGGGACATGTGACCCCTCTGTATCCCCTCGTCTGCCAGTGCCCTCAGGGCTGCAAAGTTCTGTGCCAGGCCCACACTGGCCAGAATGCACGCCAGTTCCCTCGCATCCGAGGCGCCCAGGATCTTCCTCGCTATCCTGGCCTTTTCCACCGCTCCGGTGGTCCCACCGACCACACCGACGGCCAGTGGCACCTCTATGGAGCCTATCAGGTTCCCATTGCTGTCCACAGAATACCTCGTCAGCGACCTGTAGCCGCCTATGGCGGCGTAGGCGTGCGCGTTGGCCTCTGCGGCCCTCCAGTCGTTCAGCGTTGCAACCAGCACGGCGTCGATGCCGTTCATTATGCCCTTGTTGTGAGTGGCTGCCCTGAATATGTCCATCTGTGCGAACCTCCAGGCCTCCACAACGCCATTCACCACCTCCTCGCCACCTATAAGTTCCTTCCTGAACCTTGCCCAGGCGTACGCTGTCCTCAGCGGGGTGAGGTTGCTGAGTATCCTGAGGTTCACCCTCCCTCCAGTGACCTCCTCTATCAGTGGTGCCACCCTCTCACACATCGTGTTTATTACGTTCGCACCCATGGCGTCCATCACGTCAACTACCAGGTGGACGACAACCTGCCCTTCAAGCCCCGGGACTTCCCTGACCTGGAGATCCCTCGCCCCTGCCCCCCTGGATTTAAGGGTCTGGCTGGCCGTGTTGGCCAGTTCAAGGATCTCGGATTTCCTGGAGAGTATCTCCACCCTGGCCACGTTGGGATCGGGCACGCCGATCACCTGCACCTGCCCGTACATAAGGGGCTCCGTTGCATATGCCCTGAATCCACCTCCCTCCCTTGCGATCCTGGCGGCGTTGGAGCAGGCCGCAACCACCGATGGCTCCTCTATCGCCATCGGCACCAGGTAGTCCTTACCGTTGACCCTGAAGTTCGGGGCCACGGACAGTGGCATCTCCAACGTTGAGATCACGTTCTCGACCAGCTTGTCCGCCACATCGATCCCCATCGACCCGGTCATCTGGAGTGTGGCCACCTCCTGTTCAGTGAGGCCCACCAGTTCCGCCACCTTCCTGAGCCTCTCGACTGGAGTGAGCCTGAAGAAACCGCTTATCCTGGAATCTCTCACGGCCATGCCTGTACATCGGGATGTATTAGAAAAATGTGCACCGGCATTTGACATTATCATGACGCCCGGTGACACCCGATTCCCTGTGTGCAAACATTATCATTGAACCTGGACATTCCCCTCGGATGTTGAAGGGTAAGAGCGTTGTATCCATAGATGACGTTTCAACTGAGGACCTCGAGGAGATCTTCAGGAGAACGGACGAGATGCTGCCGTACGCGCTGGGCGAGAAGAGGAACAGGACCATGGAGGGCAAGATCATGGCCACACTGTTCTTCGAGCCCAGCACGAGGACCAGGATGTCGTTCGAGAGCGCCATGCACAGGCTCGGTGGCTCCGTGATCTCTATGGCTGAGCCCCAGTCCTCGTCCACATCGAAGGGCGAGACGCTGGCAGACACAGTGAGGATGGTCAACGCATACTCAGACATAGTGGTCATCAGGCACCCGCTGGAGGGTGCCGCCAGGCTCGCTTCCAAGTTCTCCACGAAGCCGGTCATAAACGCAGGGGACGGCTCTGGCCAGCACCCAACGCAGACCATTCTGGACCTCTACACAATAAGGAGGGAAAGGGGCAGGATAGACGGCAACAGGGTTGCACTGGTGGGCGATCTGAGGTACGGGAGGACGGTGCACTCACTCATACTTGCACTTGCAAGGTACGACGTGGAGATCTTCCTCGTCTCACCCCCGGTACTTGCACTGCCAGACCACATAATGTCCAGGGTACCGGCGGGCGTGAAGGTGGTGGACAACCTTGACGACATACTCCCTGACCTGGATGTGCTGTACGTCACAAGGATACAGAAGGAGAGGTTCAGCGACGAGAACGAGTACAGGAGCGTCATAGGGTCGTATTCAATAGATGAGGCATCTGTTTCAAAGATGAAGAAGGACGCCATAATAATGCACCCACTGCCGAGAGTGGACGAGATAAAGCCGGAGGTTGATTACACGAAGAACGCAAAGTATTTCGTGCAGGCATCTTATGGTGTGCCCGTGAGGATGGCACTCATATCCATGATACTGGAGTGATCGTGATGGAGGACAGGACGCTCAAGATATCCAAGATCAGGGAGGGGACCGTGCTGGACCATGTGCCCGCGGGAAAGGCACTCAAGGTCCTTTCCATATTAAAGATAGACGAGAACGCACCGTATTCGGTGAGCATAGGCATGAGGGTGCCTAGCAAGAAGCTGGGGCAGAAGGACGTCATAAAGATAGAGAACAGGTTCCTGGAGAAGCACGAGGTAGACAGGATTGCCCTCGTTGCGCCGGAGGCAACTATAAGCATAGTGAAGAACTACGAGATCACGGAGAAGTTCCAGGTCGACCTCCCAGAGAGGGTGGTGGGGATAGTCCAGTGCTCAAACAGGAGCTGCATATCTAACAAGAAGGAACCTGTTACCAGCGAGTTCATTGTGGTCAGCAAGAAGCCACTTGTCCTGAGGTGCGTGTACTGCGAGAGGAACATGGGCGAGAGGGAGGTCCACTCTACCCTCTGACCCTACCTGGTTGCCAGAACCATAATCTCGTACTTTGATATCTCAACGGCAGACGTTATCTTCATGGACAGGGTCTCCACCTCCCTGGCCATGAGTTCCAGGAGCCTCTCCTCGGCCTTCCTCCTCTCACTCAGTGCCCTAGGTAGGTGGCGTTCGTAAGTCCTGAGGAAGCGGCCAGAGCCCTCGAGAGTGCCTATGGCCCATTCTGCAGCTGCCCTCAGGTTGCGTGATTCCCTGGGGGGCTTGAGCGCCACGCAGAGGTGTGGGATCTTCCTGGCGCTCATCAGGTCGGAGAGCGTGACCATGCTCTTCCTCGCGAACTCGTCCGAAAGGTCGGCGAAGATGAGGAAGGAGAGTGACCTGCCCATCCTCTCCAGGTAGGGGACCATCCTCACCCTCTCCTCGGCCGCCTCTGAGGGCACTATGAGTACCTCAACGTCCACGGCGTTCTTCTGGCCAAGGACCTGCTCACCGAGCACTGAGAGGGAACCCTCGGACAGGACCTTCACCTCTGCCTGCGAGGCGCTGCTCACCTCAAGCACTCCCTCAGGATCCGGGGCCTCGTGCCTGTCCTCAAGCAGGGCGTAGTATGAAACACGCCTCATCTCTATGGGCACGATCCTCCTTATCACGTCGAGTGCGGTGCGGCCCACACCGACAACCACATTGTCCATGCGTTCCTCAAAGAAGCCCTTTATGTGGTCACGGAACAGCTTTTCCAGACTGCTTATATCCACAACTTCCATTTACAGACCTCACTCTCCCCTATTTATCTATCCCCCCATGCTCCAGCTCGGAATCGGTGTCCAGGTCCTTTCCCAGCTGGCCGAGGAGGCTCCTGTACTGCTCCTGCTTGTCCTGGATCATCCTCCTTACGAGCCCTGTCTTCAGGGATTCCTGGAGGACTGCTGTTATGAAGTCATCAACTGATGAGAACAGGCCCTCGGATACTAGCTTCTGTATTGCCCTCTGGAAGGCCCTGTCTATCTTCACGTTGATGCCGTTGTTCTGCGGCTCGATGATGCCTGCCCTGCTCCTTGCTATATAGTCCATGGTTGCATGCCTGATGAATTCAGATCTGTTGGAAAACCTTGGATTCCTCTCTATGAACTCGTCAATTTCTTCTATGTCCGCCTGGCTTATCCTGATTACGAGTTTCGTGTCCTTGCTCTCCAAGTCTCCAGACCTCAAACAAAAAACAGCATGGATGTATTTAAAGGTTTGTAGTGTTAGTACGCTCATGGCACATTGCGTATGACACCGGTACATACAACCTGCGTCAGTACATACGCTGCAAAACCTTTATTTTCCTGACTCGCCGGTATACACAGGCCTCACGGTTATGGACATGTACGTACAGCTTAATATCCGAGGTTATAAATTAAAGATTTTATTATTTAAAATGTGTCAAGGTTAATTAACAGGCTGGTGATTGCCCCCTATGGATATATTCAATTATGAAGAACTCCTGAACAGGAGCTCCTCCGTACTGGCAAAGGCAACCAGGAACCAGTCAAGGTTGCAGATCCCGGAGCCCGAGGTGTTCAGGGAGGGTAAGAGCACGATCATAAGGAACTTCATGGACATTGTTGATATAATCAACAGGGACCCTAAGGACGTTGCAAAGTTCCTGATGCACGAGTTCGGCATCGGTGCGAACATAGACGGGAAGAGGCTCATAATAGAGAGGAAGCTGACGCAGGAGCAGATATCGCAGAAGATACAGGAGTACCTAGAGACGTACGTGTTCTGTTATGAATGCAACGCCCCTGACACGGAGATCCAGAAGATAGGCAGGACAAGCGTGCTTGTCTGCAAGGCCTGTGGTGCCCAGCACCCCATTAGGGCTGTTAGGGAATCCAGGGCCAGCGAACAGGGGCTGGAGGAGGGCAAGCAGTACGTTGTGGAGGTCTCAACCGTCGGGCCTTCCGGAGAGGGTAGGGCCAACTACAGGGGTTACACCATACTCATACCGGGCGCGAAGAAGGGTGAGACGGTCAGGGTGCTGATAAAGAAGGTGAAGAACAACACGGCAGTGGCGGAGATAGTTGACAGGGAAAGCTCTTAGATGGACACGTCGGCAATTGTGGACACAAACGTGCTGATTTACGCAGCGCTCAGTGGCATTGACGTCCGGAGGGGTGTTTCGGAGCAGCTGGGTATCCACAGGGTCTTTGTGCCCCTCTGTGTCCTCCGTGAGCTGGAGGCCCTCAGGAAGAGTGTGAGGCACGCTTCCCTGGCACTGGAAATGGCCTCGAGGATGGACACCCTGGAATCTGAGGGTTCTGGGGATGACTGCATCGTATCCGTAGCATCAAGGACAGGGATGCCGGTCATCACTGATGACGCGGGACTGAGGGCGAGGCTGAGGACCATGGGCATAAGGACCATAAGCATGAGCAGGAACGGCGTGTTCAGGTATTCCAGGGGGAGAAGTCTGGATGGAGCAGAGGAGTTATCAGGCCCTCAAGGCCATAAAGAAAGAGGCAGGTAAGAGCAACTCAGTCTACATGACCACCGTACGCTTTGGCCAGGTCCTGGGGTTCAGCCAGCAGTCAGCGTCCAGGCTCCTTATCGAGCTGGAGGAAAAGGGATACATAAGGAGGAAGCTGGAGAACAGGAAGCAGGTCATAGAGATAACGGACAGCGGCCTGGAGGTGCTCTACGGCGAGCTGAACGAGCTGAGCAGGATCCTCTCACAGGACATGAGGGTGGTCATAGAGGGGGAGGTGAAGAGCGGCCTGGGAGAGGGTAGGTATTATGTGTCGAGGAAGGGCTACATAGTGCAGTTCCAGGAGAAACTGGGCTTCATACCTTACCTGGGCACACTCAACGTAAAGGTAGACCCCCTTTATGAGGGGAACCTGAGGAGGATGAGGAGCAGCGAGGGCATAAGGATTGAGGGTTTCAAGACCGAGGACCGGACGTTCGGCGCCGTGAAGGCATTCAGGGCAAGGATTGGGGGCGAAGACTGCGCAGTTATCCTGCCGGAGCGCTCGGTCTACACAGATACGATAGAGGTCATATCAAAAGAATACCTAAGGGGAAAACTCGGGCTCAAGGACGGTTCCAGGGTGAGGGTCACTGTGGACCTGTCCTAGAGGGAGACATCGATCCTTCCCTCCCTTATTTCTCTAACAACCCTCTCTTCTGCCTCGTCCACCTTCTCAGGCGTCAGGCCGCACTCCAGCACTTCCATGTAGAGTTCGTAGTCTTCCTCGTCACCGCCTGGCTCTCCACCTATGACCCTGATGAAGCCGCATGTCCTTCCGCCATCGAAGTTGAACCTGTACCTGGTGTGAAGGGTTACGTTGAAGCCCTCTACCCTCCGGTACCTGTTGAGGAGGTCCATTCACACCACCCCCCATATGCCAGTGGACCACCTTTCGTAGAGGTCCGGAATGCACAGGTCAACCGCCACCCTGCCCATGTCTGAGATGCGGACCCTGGTGCCCCCCGTCACTCCTATCCTGGTCTTCTGTACTCCTGGCAGTGCCGACCTAAACTCCTCTTCCCTCGACCTGTCCACCTCCACTATGAACCTGTTCCCGCCTTCGGAGAAGAGCTTGCACACTGTCCTGCCTCCAGAGATCGGGGTAAGGTCGCAGTCCACGCCTATCCCGTTACCGAACGACATCTCGCACAGTGCTGAGAATATGCCACCTGTGGAGACGTCATGGCAGGCCCTTATCACTGCAGGGTCCAGGGATCGCATGCCTTCGGATATCCTCTCCAGCTCATCCAGGTCCAGTTCTGGGCAGCCACCAGGGCCCTGGCCAGTGAACCTCAGGAACTCACTTCCGCCCAGGTCGTCCGACTGCTCCCCTATGAGATAGACTGGGTTCCCACCCTCCTTAAACTCAGGTGTCCACGCCTTCCTGACATCCCCTATTATCCCGACCATCATTATGGTTGGCGTCGGTATTATGCCCTCATGGCCTGAGCCGTTGTACAGGCTCACGTTACCTGATACAACTGGCAGCCCTGTGCGCCTGCAGAAGTCTCCGATGGCCCTCACGCTCTCTACGAACTGGCCCATGATTGCAGGGTCTTCCGGGTCACCGAAGTTCAGGGAATCTACAAGGGAGTGTGGCCTGCCACCTGCTGCGAGTATGTTCCTGTAGGCCTCAGCCACTGTGTTGAGCGTTCCCATGTAGGGGTCTGCACTGACCATGAGGGGCCTTGAGCCGGATGTGAGCACGAGGCCCCTGTAAGAATTCTCCAGTGGCTTTATCACAGCTGCATCGGAGTGCGTCTCATGGTTTGGCTGGCCCGTAAGGGGCCTCACAACGGTGTTACCCTTCACCGTGTGGTCGTACTGCCTTATGACGTGCTCCCTGGAGCACAGGTTGGGCGAGCCGATGAAATCCAGGCAGAACGCATTCAGGTCCTTCGGCTCCGCTGCAAGCACTGTTGCCTTCTCCCTCTTCTCAGGGTTGAGGTAGTGCCTTGCGTACACCGGCCCGGACGTCAGGAAATTCAGGTCAAGGTCCAGGACTTTCCTTCCCCTGCTCCATATAACCAGGTTATGCCCCTCCTTGACCCTGCCTATGACCGAGAACTCTATGTCCCATGAACTGAATATCTCCGAGAGCTTCCCGAGGTTGCCCTCTTCCACGGCGAGGAGCATCCTCTCCTGGCTCTCGCTCACCCATATCTCCCAGGGCTCCATGCCGCTCTCCTTGAGCAGGACATTGTCAAGGTACACTTCCGCAGAGTAGCCGCCAGCGTGGCACATCTCCCCAACAGAGCTGGAGAGCCCGCCGCCGCCCAGGTCCTTCATGGCAGCCACTATGCCGGCCTCTACGGCCTCAAGGCAGGCGTGGATGAGCGGTTCCTTGATTATTGGATTGCCGAGCTGCACGGAGGTCCTGTTCTCCCTGTCCTGTTCGATCTTCCTGGACGCAAAGTTCACTCCGTGAATGCCGTCCCTCCCGGTCCTTCCGCCTGCCAGCACAAGGAGCAGGCCTGGCCTGTCAACCCTGCTCCTCACGAGGTTCTCCTTCCTCATAATGCCAACGCAGCCCGCATTCACAAGCGGGTTGGACGAGTATGAGGGATGGAAGTCAATGGAGCCCGCCACCGTGGGTATCCCGACTCTGTTGCCGTAGTCCCTTATGCCTGCTATTATGCCGGATATCAGGTACCTGTCGGGGAGCACTCCTTTCTCTGTTCCGGGCATGGGGAGGAAGAGCGAATCGAGGAGCGCCACCGGCTTGGCACCCATGCAGAGCACATCCCTGATTATCCCACCGACTCCGGTTGCGGCTCCACCGTAGGGCTCAACGGCACTGGGGTGGTTGTGGCTCTCCATTTTCAGGACGTAGGCGTGCTCCTCATCGAACTCAACAACTCCCGCATCGTCCTCCATGGCAAGGATCGTGTATGCCGATTTGAGGCCTGATAGGTACCTCTTAAGGTAGAACTTTGATGACTTGTAGCAACAGTGCTCGCTCCATGCCTGTGCCATGGCCTGGACCTCCACCATCGTGGGCTCCCTGCCCAGGTTCCTGAAATATGACTGGAGCATCTTCATCTCCGTGAGCGACAGGGACAGGCCAAGGTCTGAAGAGAGCCTGCCAAGTTCCTCGTCCGAGAGTCCAGTTATCCTGACCTCATCCCCATATGCTGTTTCCATGCGAACCCCCTGCCCCATCCATCCATGGGGCCATGAATCCAGGAGCCGGCAAACCCCTGCAACCGGAACCTGCAGTCTAAACTGTGCACCATGGCCTGTTGCACAAAGGCGGCAGGCATTGTTCGGGCAGGCAGCCAGACACCACGCACTGCTGCTTTGAGCCACGGCCCAGGGCACATGATGCACTCCTGCAAGGGTTGACCACAATCCCGATCTATGTTAAATCCTTTCCGTGGTGCCAGAGGCGTTCCTGCCGATCTCCATACCGAGCCGGATTCCATCCCCCCAACACGTTCCACAGCTATTGTGTGGGTTCAGCACTGCCGCTGCACCTCCGCACTCAGAGGGCGCCTCTCTCCTATGGGCATTCCACCCGCACGGTCATGGCCGGGGCCCGGAGGAACACCGGTGTGCCCTGGAGGGTACTGGCACCGCAGCGCATGTCTGCGGTGGAAACCCCGCCACAGTGGGGATATTCCACATCCATATTTCATGGCCTCACGTGGATATATTGCTGTGTGTACAGACACCGTATGTACATTATCCATCCACACCCGATCGCGTGAGGAAAATGTCCCCGGAACAGCCACGCAGAAGCAAGGGTGCACAGTGGCGGCCCAGGGCCATACATTCAGGTGGGGTGAAGGCCCATTTCCCGGTATCCAGGAGAACACATACATCGCGCTCTGTAATGGGTGGCCCATGCACAGGGTCACAGCCCTTTAGCTCACAGGGCAGAACATGTCCGGCTGTCCCCCGCAGGCAGGGCAACCCCCTCCCCAGAGGCGACAGCGCTGGCTTATCCAGCGGGAACAGAATGCCTCAACAGTTGCCTGTATGCAGTGGCCTGCATCCAACTGGCTGAGCAGTTCCCAGAGCTCAGGGATCGAGCTCCCTTATTTCGTACCTGTGGATGACAGGGTTGGTCAGGATCTTTCTCGCTATGTCCTCGACCTTCTTCCTGGCCTCCTCCTCACCCTCCTCGAACTCAAACTCGTACACCTTCCTGGTGGCCACAGAAGATACCCTGAATCCAAGGGTCCTTAGGTTCTTGGCTACCGTTATGGCCTCCGGGTCCTCAACCCCTTCCCTGAGGCTTATCTCCACACTGTACCTGCGCATTGGATGGCGATTGATTCACGATTATTAAAGGTCTCATGGGCCCTTGGGGACACCGGGATAATATTTATACAGAGGTTATCATTGGGCACATGCCGGACTTGGCCGGGGGGTTAGGCGTCCCCTGTTACCCGAAGTCTAGACGCGGGGGCGACAGCCCGGAGAGGGCACCCAGACTTCTGGCAGGCCCTGTGGAATCCATGAAGCTCTGTCCCTCTGGATCGGAGGTTCTGGCCTTCAGCCTCAAAGGAGGCTGGGGGCCAGATCTGCCAGGAAAACCCGCCAGGCCCGGAAGGGAGCAACGGTATCCTGGACTACCGATGCTGGAGGGGTGCGGGGTAGAGAGGAAGCAGGGGGCACCTACCAGGACATCTGGTCCGATCCGGGTGTGTCCGGCTCTTCACGCGGAAGATCCGGATGCACGAGTACAAGGTGATTCAGGACCCCGTGAACGGACCGGTCAGGTTCGACGGTCCCTTTCTTGAAATCATAGATACACCTGAGTTCCAGAGGCTCCGGTATATAAGGCAGCTCGGCCTGTGTTACCTGGTCTTCCCCGGTGCAAACCACACCAGGTTCGAGCACTCGGTAGGCACCTATTACCTTGCCAGGGCCTTTGCTGACCACTTTGCCCTTGAGAATAGGCTCGAGCTGGAAGCGGCAGCCCTCCTCCATGACATAGGCCACCCCCCGTTCAGCCACAGTGTGGAGCCGCTCTTCAGGGAGTGGACCGGCATGGACCATGAGGAGGCAGGCAGGAGGATAGTTCTCGGTGAGGAGCCGTTCGCCGACAGCCAGATCCCCGGCATCCTCGAGGCATATGGCATAGACAGGAGGGAGGTGGCAGCAATAATGTCTGCCGATCCGGGTGTTCCCTACTCCTCCCTCGTCAGCGGGCCTATAGATGTTGATGAGATGGACTACCTGAGGCGCGATTCACTGATGTGCGGCGTATCCACTGGCTCAGTGGACTACAGGAGGATAATGGAGGTGCTGGAGCCCGAGGACGGCAGGTTCGTGGTGGAGGAGAAGGGGCTACCCGCAATCGAATCTCTCCTGATAAACAGGATTCTCATGTACAGGTCTGTCTACTTCCACAAGACCTGCAGGATAGCTCAGGGGATGCTGAACAACGCCCTGCGCAGCTGCAGGGACAGGGTCGGTAACGTGTTCAGGCTCACGGATGCCGAAATTATGGAGTCCATACCTGAGGCCTGCTACAGGGAGATAACGGGCCGCAGGCTCTTTAAGGCAGTGGTGAGGATAAGGTACTCCGGCGAGGACCTCAGCAGGGTCAAGAGTGCCATTTCGTCCATGAGTGAGGGCGACTATGTCCTCGACATAATACCGCCACTGGAGTTCTCCGGCCCCTCAAGGGTGAAGAGCACGATAAACATAAGGATGGGTGGCGACGAGGTGCCCATAACGGAGGTTTCCCCCCTGGTCAGGTCCCTCATGAAGTCGCTGGAGGACAGGTACATCTTGGTGGCCACAAGGGACGGAATCAGCGTTCCTGGCCTATGAACTTCAGCATCCTGTATGCCCCCCTGGAGCCCTCGAACTCCTCCCTGTAGTACTTCGGCATGAACGATATGATTCGGTACCCCATGTTCTGGTAGAACCTGATGGCACCGCTGTTCTTTTCCCTCACCTCCAGTATCGATACTGTGAAGCCCTCCTGTGCCATCAGTTCCTCCACCGCGGAGAGGAGCTGCCTACCTATGCCCCTGCCCTGGGCCTCAGGAAGCACTGCAATGCTCTCCACGTCAAAGGAAACGGTGTCCAGGGGAATGGCGGTAATGTAGCCAAGGACACGGCCGTCCTCGTAGACCAGTGTCCTGGAACCCTCCTCGTTCAGCATGTGCCTCAGCATGCGCCTGCTGTAAGCTCCCACTGGAAAGGAAAGCCTCTCTATCTCCACTATTGCCTCGAAGTCGCTATCCCTGTAGGGCCTCACTGCCACGTATGTGTATTGAAGTGGATTATATATCGTGAACATTTACCAAAAAATGAGTATCTACCCACATATTTATAACCATCCCCGGCATCCATGCCTATGCTCACAGAGATAGCGGAGGAACTCAGGGCCGGGAGGCCAGTCCTCGTCTACGACTTCGACGGGAGGGAGAGAGAGACGGACATAGTGTTCGCCTCCCAGTTCATCACTCCTGAAAAGGTCAGGTTCATGAGGAAGTACGGGGGCGGCCTCATATGCACCACGGTGACCGAGGAGATGGCCTCCGCCATTGGTCTACCGTACCTGGAGGACGTCCTGAGGACCTCTTCCCTGGTGCCCGACATCCTGCTCGATGCATCCGATCTAAAATATGACAGGAACAGCTCCTTCTCACTCACGGTAAACCACAGGAACACGTTCACCGGAATACCGGACGTGGACAGGGCCCTGACCATATCGGAGTTCGCCAGGTTCCTCGGCGAGCTGGAGGAGTTCGGCGAGAGGGCAACAGTGGAGTTCGCCAGGCGCTTCAGGAGCCCGGGCCATGTGATACTCCTTATAGCACGGGAGGGCTATTTCGGTAGGAGGAGGGGGCACACCGAGCTGAGCACCTACCTCGTCGAGTCCGCCGGCCTGATCCCGTCTGCAACGATAGTGGAGATGCTGAGCGATACCGGGAGGTCGATGACCAAGGAGGAGGCCATGGCATTCGCATCGCAGAACTCGCTAAAATTTATAGAAGGGAAGGCGATAGTAGAGGAGTGGGCAGATGGTCAGGGTAATGGCCACGGGGGTCTTCGACATACTGCACCCAGGCCACCTTCACTTTCTGAGGGAGAGTAAGAAGCTCGGGGACGAACTGTACGTGGTGGTGGCAAGGGACAGCACGGCAAGGAAAAACGGCAAGAGGCTCGTGTTCAATGAGAGGATCAGGCTGGAGATAATTTCGGAGCTCAGGATGGTCGACGTGGCAATCCTTGGCCATGAGGGGGATATTTACAGGACCGTGGTCGAGGTGAGGCCAGACATCATAACGCTGGGCTACGACCAGAAGTTCAGCGAGGCAGAGATAGAGAGGAACTGCAGGGCTTTGGGTCTGAACACCAGGGTGGTGAGGATATCCAAGTACTCTAACCCGGACGTGGAGAGCTCCTCGGATGTGAGGAAGAGGATACTGCAGCTGGTCGGTGATGGCTCTTGATAAGGATAGGTGTGGCCGACACGACGTTTGCAAGGTACGACATGGGCAGGTCAGTGATAGACGAACTGCAGAAGACGGATACGGGCATAGTTGTGGAGAGATATACTGTGCCCGGCATCAAGGACCTGCCAGTGGCATGCCTGAAGCTGTTCAGGGAGAGGGGGTGTGACATTGTGGTGGCGTGTGGCATGCCTGGCCCCAAGCCCGTGGACAAGATATCCGCGCAGATCGCGTCCACAGGTCTCATGCAAGTCCAACTCATGACGGGCAAGCACATAATAGAGGTCTTCGTCCATGAGGACGAGGCACGGGACTCCAAGGAACTGGCATGGCTCTCCGACAGGAGGGCCAGGGAGCACGCCCTGAACGCGTACCACCTTGTCCGTGACCCGGCTTACCTGACGCGCTTCGCCGGGCAGGGCCTGAGGCAGGGCTTTGAGGACGTGGGCCCAGTTGAGGGGTCTGTGGGAGGATACAGACACTGAGGTGTTTGGAATGAACATAGCCATTGTGGTGTCAGAATACAACTACGACATAACCATGATGATGCTCGAGAGGGCGAAGGAGCACGCACAGTTCCTGGGCGCAAACGTGACGCACGTCGTTAAGGTGCCCGGGACATTCGAGATCCCGCTGGCTGTGCGGAGGCTCATCGAGAGGAAGGATGTGGACGGCATCGTCACGCTGGGTGCCGTGATCAAGGGCGAGACCAACCATGACGAGGTCATAATGCAGAACGCTGCCAGGAAGATTGAGGACCTCATGGTGGAGTTCGGTAAGCCAGTGGCCCTGGGCATAACTGGGCCGGGGGAGACAAGGCTCCAGGCCCAGGCCAGGATCGAGAAGGCACGTGACGCTGTGGAGAGCGTTGTGAAGATGGTCAAGAGGCTGTCTGAACTATGAAGGTTACCGAGAGGATCGAGGCCATAGACGGCACCATGGCAAGGTGCTACGTGTACCGCAACGGCAAGGACACGGTGCTCTTCGACGCCGGAACCCGTGGCTCCGGTAGGAGAGTGGTGGAGTACTTCCGGAGGCTGGGCCAGCAGCCCACGCACGTCTTGATAACTCACTACCACCCGGACCACATAGGCGGCCTCAGGGACATCGAGGAGGCCTTCAGCCCGGAGATATACTGCAGCCCCCTCGAGATCGCCGTGGTGGCCGGCAGGGAGAAGATGACGCCTTCCAGATCGATACTCTCCAGGCTCGTGGCCTCCCTCTCGTCCGTGAAGCCTGTCACTTCCGCCAAGGACTTCTCAAAGCTAGAGATTGAGGGCATAACGCTACTCGAGACCCCTGGCCACACGCCAGGGAGCACTTCGTTCATAGTTGAGGGCGAGAAGGCCATCGTCGTTGGCGATGCAGTGTACACAAGGAACGGGAGGCTCGAGGTTAACAGGACATTCACCCTGGACATGCAGAAGGCTGAGGAGTCCAGGAAGAAGATAATGCAGTACAAGGGCTACACCGTACTCCCGGGCCACGGGGAGACGGTCACACTCTGAGGCCTTCCCTCCCAATGTTCCTTATTTCACCGTATGTTGTGCTGATACGTGCGTAGGCGTTGTGGGGGTGTATGCTCTCATCGCTCTCCGAACTGACCTCAAGCGTGTAACTGTCAGGCATGTCCCTGAACCTCTCTGCCAGTGATGCCGCCACTTCCCTCACTATGTCCTCCACGAACATTGGCCTGCTGTGGGCCCTGTAAACGAACTTCCCCTCGTCCATCCTCTTCAGCACGGAAAGCAGGGCTCCACCAACAACCCCCTCCACGGTGTCTATGAGGTCGTCAGCCTCAACCTGGTGTTCCTCGGATACCTGCGTGATGACCCTGACCCTGTTCCTCTGGTTGTGCGTGACTGAAGGCATTTCCCTCAGTGCATCCGATAGCTCCGGCCTGGCGTCCAGTACCAGGGCCCTGGTGGTCTCCATGGCGCATGGGCACGCATTCATGGTCAGGACAGTAACACCGAGCCTTGAGAATTCACCATCACCCGATAGCCTTGTCTCCCCCAGGAGCTCGTACTTCACGTAAGATCCGGCGCCACGGTCACGTTCCCTGAAGTAGTTCGATGCAACCGTCACATCTATGCCTGTGGCGTATGGCATCCTCTCCATGATCTCCATGCACACCCTCCCCGAGAGGGACTCAAGGCCACTGTGCTCCGAAGACACCACTGCACCTATGGCCTCGAGCAGCCTTGAAAGGTCTGCACCCCTCCTTTCCCCGGGTATGCCAACGAACGCGTCAAAGGAAACGAAGGCTGGTATCCTCTTCCCTCCCCTGACCAGGGTCACTGGTGCCTGAACTCCCCTGACTCCCACCTGCTGGATGGGGATCCTGAAGTGTGGGGTCTGCGACTGTACATCCGGTATCTGCATCTACTGCTGTCCACCCTTTCTAAGGTCTTCCATTCTCTGCTTGATCAGGCCTTCAAGTTCCTTGTACTTGTCCTCAAGGGCCTTCTGCTGTTTCTCAAGCGTCTTCAGCCTGATCTCCGTGAGTTCCTTCTGTTCAGTTAGCTCGTCCACAACGGTCTTCTTGTCCTGCACCTGGTACATCACGGTGCCGAGGTTCTTGTACACAGGAACACCCTCAGGCACCTTCTCGAGTTCCTTCAGCGTCTTCTCGATCTCCTTGACCCTCAGGTCAAGCTGGTACCTCTGGGTGGCTATCTGCTCTATCTGGGTCTCAAGCTGCTGCGCCTGCCTTATCTGGTTCTGTATATACGTGCTGAGATTCGGTTCCATCTCTTCTAAACCTCCTCATATACCCTCTTTACAGTGATAAGCAACCTTGTCAACATGCCCAAGGAAGCCCGGAGCGAACTCCTGTCTGGGCATCGAAGTGAAACGTAAATACTTTCCCCATCCCTCCGTAGCGATACCTTTGACCTGCCCACCTCGGTACCCATGTCCGGTAGCAGGATGGCATCTATGCCAGGCATCTCCTCCTCGCTTATCCTGAGTTCCACCTCGTACACGCATTAATATGTGCACGTTGTAAATGTCCTTTTGGATCGCCAGGCGGAGAACTCGCCTCCCAGTCTTGCTGAAATCCCCATTTCACTGCGGGAAATACGCGCCGGAGGACGAAAAGTTAAAGTCACGACTTAAACTTACAGTCACGGGCCCGTGGCCTAGTTTGGATAAGGCACCGTCCTTCTAAGTCGGTGACCGTGGGTTCAAATCCCACCGGGCCCGTCTTCTGCGGCTCCCAGGCACTGAATGCTGCCCGTCCATCCAGTGGGCCTTGGGAAAAGGGGCCTGTGGATCCGTCTCCTGGGATATCGGTGACAACAGCGTGCTGGGGGTGAAGCGGTAAAAAGGACAGCAGATGGCAAACACTGCATTCCTGTGGTCTAGAGTCACCTGGTTCCGGCATTTTCGTGCGGAACCGGGAAATCCGATTCCTGCACATTCAATGAAGTGACGTTTTAGTTACTGGGGTTTGTGGATCCATCTGCCGTTATAACCTCGGACACGCACAATACGAACGGCCTGGTCATTTTCCAGGACATTCGGTGCGTACCCTGAACTCATGACAAGCTTGGGGCAGGATCGGGCTGGGGAGAAAGGGATCGGCATATGGTGGGCATCCTTACAGGAAGTCCCTCTGCATAGTTGCACTGGTGGACTTGGGATCACGGGCTATCAGCGCTTTCGTCCGTTCCCGCCCATGATGGATCCCATGGCATCGGAAATCTCCTTCCCTATCCTTTCAGCCTCTCCCTCCGCGTAGCTCTCCCTGGGCCAGAAGAAGCCCCTTAGGCCGTCCTTGTGCCTCCTGGGCACGACATGCACATGGAGGTGAGGGACAGTCTGGCTCACCTTGTTGTTTATCGCAATGAATGTGCCATCGCAGTGGAGGACCCTCTGCAACGCTAGCGAAGCAGCCCTGGCCACGCCCAGTATGGATCCCTCTATCTCTGGTGGCACACTGTCGAAGTTCTCCACGTGCGCCCTCGGTATGACAAGGAGGTGGCCCTTGAACAGCGGGCTCCTGTCCAGGAACACCACGAACCTCGGATCTGAATACACCGTTACGCTCTCCACCTTTCCCTGTGCGATGGAGCAGAAGACGCACTCACCGGGAGTCTCGTCTTCAAAGAGCTTCAGCTGCCTGCCGGGCATATACATGCAGGTATGGTGATCACAAAATATACTTAACCGGCGGAATGGTGGAGGCGCGGCTGACGGCAGCACCACCTCATATAACTGCAATGGCCTGCTTCACAGGCGTGCCCGTTGCCTTGCCCATTGCCATATAACTGCACCGCTTCCAGAGCCGGTTGTTCCAGAAAGATGGAAATACATCCAAGGCACTGGCTTTACGTGGAGATCAGGGTGGGCTGCTCAGGATGGTTCTACAACCACTGGTCTGGCTTATTCTATCCAGAGGGCATGCCGAAGTCCAGGTGGTTCCAGTTCTACTCCTCCCGCTTCGATACCGTGGAGATCAACTCCTCCTTCTACACCTTTCCCAGGAGGGAGAGCGTGAGGAGGTGGGCTAGGGCCGCACCGGAAGGCTTCATTTACAGCGTGAAGGCTCACAGGTCCATAACCCATGAGGGCAGGATGCGTGGTGTGCAAGAGGCCATCAGTGACTTCTATTCCACAGTGGGCCTGCTCGGGGGGAAGCTGGGCTGCATACTCTTCCAGTTCCCGCCATCTTTCAGGTACAGCGATGAGAACCTGTCTGCCATCATAGGTTTGCTGGACAGGCGTTATGAGAATGTTGTGGAGTTCAGGCACAGGTCCTGGTTGGAGGGAAAGGCAGCGGGAGATCTGATAGCCCAGGGCATACACGTGGCAGCAGTGAGCTCTGAAAGGATGCCATTCGTCCTTTTCGAAGACAGCGTCCTCTACATAAGGATGCACGGGGATCAGCAGGGCTACGCCACGGATTATTCGGACGAGAGGCTCCTGGGGCTGGCCAGGGAGATCGTTGGAGCATCGCCACGCGCCGTCTACGTTTACTTCAACAACGACTACAGGGCCATGGCACCGAAGAATGCCTCCACTCTCATCACAAAGATAAGGGAGATCATGAGATCCTGATGCCGCATATCCCCATGTGCAGGCAGCATTCAGGAAAACCCCTTTATCTGGACACAGGCAGCCATCACCGCACCTCCGGGGTGCTTATGGGTATGTAGGAGAGGAGGCCCCCATCGACCATGACTGCGGATCCGGTCATGAAGGATGCGGCATCGCTGCACAGGAATGCTATGACCTTGCCCACCTCCTCAGGCCTGCCTATCCTGCCGGTCAGGTGGGCCCTGCCCCACTCTGATATCTTCTCTGCCACCCTGTCCTCGCTGTTTCCCACCTCAAGTACAGCGGCTTTCCTCACCAGGGGCGTGTCTACCGTCCCGGGGCAGACAGCCAGGCACCTTATCCTGGGCCCGTAGTCAAGGGCAACGGATCTGGTGAGGCCAAGGAGGGCGTGCTTGCTGGTGACATAAGCAGCGGCGTTCCTCGTGGCCGAAAATGACTGGACAGAGGCCACATTGATAATGACACCCTGCTCCATAAGGGGAAGCACCTCCCTGATCATAAGGAACGCCCCTGTGACATTGACATCCATTACCCTCCTGAACATTGCCTCGTCCGTCAGGTGCACCGGTGCGTACTCCTCTATGCCGGCGGCGTTCACAAGTATGTCCACCTTCCCCATGCTCTCCTTGATCTCTGACACGGCCCCCAAGACTGCACCTCTGTCCGTGATATCTCCATTTATGTATTCAGCACCTGGTACCCTTTCCGTGGGTTCAGTGTTGGATACCGATACAGGGTGTGCACCCTCGTCCCTGAGGGCCTTCATAACAGCAGCACCTATGCCACCGGTTCCACCTGTCACGACAGCAACTTTCCCCCTGAGGTTTAGGTCCATGGGCTCATGAGGTGAAACCTGTATTATAAGGGATCACGGTGGCGCTGCGGGAGGTTCAGGCCCTCTCCAGGTGCTCCTCTGGCACCAGCTCGCTGCTCTCCACAATCCGGGCCCCGTAGACCCTCCTGAAGTACTCTTCCCAGTTCCCGTCGATCCTTGCGGCCACAGCATCTCTCACTACAACGATGCCGTATCCCCTGTAGAATGCATCAGCCGCCGTGTGCCTCACGCAGATGTCTGCGTCCAGGCCAACCAGGTACACCGTATCACAGCCCTTGACCCTGAGCAGTGTGTCCAGCTCAGTGCCCTGGAAGCCGCTGTAGAAGTGTTTCTCAAGGACGAGCTCGCCCGCCACGGGCCTCAGCTCCTCTATCACCTGTGCCCCCTCGCTACCCTTCATCGCATGCGGGCCCCACAGGGGCATCTCCACATCCTCATCTATGTGGGCGTCGTTCACGAAGAACACCGGGAAGCCAGACCTCCTGAAGTATGCCAGTGTCCTCGCGCATGGCCCCACGACCGATAATGAGGACGGCGTACTCAGGGGGCCATGGACAAAGTCGTTTAGCACGTCTACAATAATAAGTCCAGGTTTCATGCATTAAGTAACATATTCTGGTACAAATCATTTACGAACATGTGTACGTATGGCACTCACATCTGACACTTGATTTATAGGACATTTGAATATGATTTCGCGAGAAGTGACAAATTTCGTTAGCTAACGAACAGCTTAATAGCCCATTAAGCATGCTGACCGCATGCTCTTTGAGGGCATAGACTGGCTAAACCCGTTCGAACAGTACCGCGTGATGAGGGACCGCTCACCTGTGTACTATGACAGTTACGATGGCAGCTGGAACCTCTTCCTCTACGAGGACGTGGCAAGGGCGCTCAGCGAACACCAGACCTTCTCATCGCAGCTCAACGAGGCCGCTGAGATGCCTCTCTCGCAGAGTCTAATACAGCTGGATCCTCCCAGGCACACCAGGCTCCGTGCACTTGTAAGCAAGCCGTTCAGCCCGGCCTGGATAGGGAAGAGGGCTGACAAGATAAGGGAGATTTGCACCTCCCTCCTTGAATCAGTGAAGTCGGATCAGTTCGACTTCGTCAGGAATTTCTCATACCCACTTCCTGTCATGGTTATTGCAGACATAATAGGCATCCCCAGGGATCACATGGAGAGGTTCAAGGAATGGTCAGACGCCGTTGTCACGGGCCAGGCGTTCATGGGCCAGAGAGACTACATGTCGGAGATGGTCACATACTTCTCTGAGATGGTAAGGGAGAGGCAGAGGGACCCCAGAGACGACCTCATCTCGATGCTCATATCCTCCGAGGTAGACGGGAAGCCCCTGTCACCACAGGAGCTGATGGGATTCCTGATCCTGCTCCTCATCGCGGGCAACGAGACAACCACGAACCTGATAAGCAATGCGGTCTACAGCATGAACGAGAACCCCGGAACCTACGATATGGTCGTATCGGACAGGAGCCTCATACCTGGAATGCTTGAAGAGACGCTCAGGTACAGGTCTCCGGTCCAGTCGATGTTCAGGAGGACGAAGGCCGATGTTACTGTGCGAGGCGTAACAATACCGGCAAACTCCTATGTAACTGCATGGATCGGGTCTGCTAACCATGATGAGAGGGTATTCGAAGAGCCGGAGAAGTTCAACATAGAGAGAAAGGAAAACAGGCACATAGCGTTCGGCAACGGCATCCACTACTGCCTGGGTGCCCCCCTAGCCAGGCTTGAGGCGAAGATAGCGTTCGAGGAGATCACGGAGAGGTTCAGGGAAATAAGGGTCGGAAACATCGATTCCGCTAGCATGGTCAGCAGTACAATCGTCTACGGCTTTAAGTCCCTGCCCGTCTCCGTTGTTAGGTAACATAGATATATCTTTTTTTTAATATAGATAATAGTTATTAGAGTGGAGGTTATTGTGGCCTATGGAAATACCCGGCTACAGGGAAGAGCCATTCGAGTGGTACCGGAAGATGCGCAGCGAAAACCCGGTCTACAGGGAGGACAACAACGTCTACATATTCAAGTACAGGGACGTCACAGCAGTACTCGACGACTACAGGACATTCTCCTCGCAGTTCAGGGACCTCATGGCGCCGGAGATGAGGAGGCAGCTCGACGAGCTATCATCACCGAGCATCCTGATACTTGACCCGCCGAAGCACACCAAGCTCAGGAACCTGGTGAGCAGGGCATTCACCCCAATGAAGATCGCATCATACGAGCCAGAGATCAGGAAGATAACGAATGCCCTCCTGGACGTCGTGGATGGCAGGAGTACCTTCGACATAGTGAAGGCCCTCACTTACCCCCTGCCCGTTCTCGTCATATCGAAGATCCTGGGCGTCCCTGACAGGGACATGGAGAAGTTCAAGGAGTGGTCCGACAACCTGGTGCGTGTGCTGGGCTTCGGTGTGGACATGGACACGGAGAGGGAGATGGCCCAGTACTTTTCGGGCCTGATAGATGAGAGGAAGCACTCACTCTCCGACGACCTGATCAGCCTCCTCATAAGGGCAGAGGTCGACGGCGAGCACCTCACCAGGCAGGAGATCATCGGCTTCTCCATCCTGCTCCTCGCTGCAGGCAACGAGACAACCACGAACCTCCTGAGCAACGCCATTGTGACATTCTCCGAGCACCCTGGCTCGTTCGAGAGGCTTAGGGAGGAGCGTTCCCTTATACCGACGGCCATAGAGGAGGTCCTGCGGTACCGCTCACCAGTGCAGTCGACCAGGCGCCTGGTCAAGAGGGAGGGGCGCATAGGAGACATGAAGGTGGAGCCCGGGGACTTCATCTTCGTGTACCTGCAGTCTGCCAACAGGGACGAGGACGTATTCCCGAACTCAGAGGAATTCATAATCGACAGGAAGGAGAACAGGCACGTTGCATTCGGCGAGGGAATCCACTTCTGCCTGGGTGCTCCACTGGCCAGGCTGGAGGCAAGGGTTGCCATGGAGGAGCTAACGAAGCGCTACGGGGACATCAGAGCTGTGCACGTGTCCCCGGAGGACAGGGTGGACAGCTTCATAATGTACGGTTACAGGAGGCTCGAGGTTCAGGCCAGCTGATCCAGACATTTTTTCAACCCCCACCTGAATTCATTTATTAATCCAGGTCTCATACCTGAGGGATGTCAGATAAGCCCATACGTGTGGGAAAGGTGAAGGACGTTTACGATGAGGGCGACACGCTTCTCTTCAGGTTCAGTGACAGGATATCGGTGTTTGACAAGATAATACCCAACACCGTACCCCACAAGGGGGAGAGCCTGTGCAGGACATCGAGCTTCTGGTTCAGGGTGGCCAAGGAGAGCGCCAGGGTTGAGACCCACTTCATCGAAATGGTCTCGCCCAACGAAATGAGGGTGAAGAAGTTCTACATACCAGAGAGCGGTAAGGGCGACCCGCACGAGATCGAGTACGTCATCCCACTGGAGTTCATCACAAGGTACTACGTTGCTGGTAGCCTCTACGACAGGGTCAAGGAGGGCAAGGTCAGGTACGAGGACCTCGGCCTAAACCATGCACCGAAGTACGGTGAGGAGCTGGATGACCCTTTCTTTGAGGTCACAACCAAGTTCGAGAAGTACGACAGGCCCCTGAAACACGGCGAGATCATAGAGATCGGCGGCATGACTAACTCCGAACTCAACGAGATAAAGGAGGCCATACTCAGGGTCGACAGGCGCATCAACAAGTCCGTGTCGCAGAGGGGCCTCATACATGTTGATGGAAAGAAGGAATTTGCCTTCGGCATAGGCAGGGAACCCGTGCTCATCGATACCTTCGGGACCCTTGACGAGGACAGGTGGTGGGACAGGAAGGAGTACGATGAGGGGAAGATAGTGGAGCTGAGCAAGGAGTTCGTCAGGCAGTACTACAGGTCAACCGGCTACCACAGCGAACTTTACTCCGCAAGGGAAAAGGGCCTGCCAGAGCCAGAGATACCTCCGCTCCCCCCAGAAATGGTGAAGAAGACAAGCGACCTTTACGTGACCATGTACGAGAGGATAACCGGGGAAAAATGGTGATTCACTGCGTCCCGAGCTCCACCTGCGTCTCTATGAAGTGCCACAGGTGGTGCTCGAGCTCGTAGGGCCACAGGGATTCTGGTATCTCCAGGAAGTATGAGAGCGGGCTCTGAAATATCTTCTGGGCATCCTGCTGCTGTATCTCCACCTGCCACCTGGAGACGCCTATCTTTATCTTCGTATCTGACGGGTTCCCGTCTATGAGTATCAGGAATGCCCTGTCGGTCCTCAGGAGTGCCCTGTAGATTCCCCCCTTCCTTGCCATGAAGACCACACCCTGTGGGCACGTGCAGGACACTGTCCTGAAGCCCTCATCCTTGAAGAACTCAGATATGAGTGTGACCAGCTTCTCGCTGTTCACGTTTTTCCCGACGTACTGCCTCATTGCGTACAACATACCGGTGTGATGCGGAGTCCTCTAATAAAGTGTGCCACTTGGGGGTAATCCGGATTACCGGTAATCTTATTAGCAAGGTAGGTATGGACGTTCATGCCTGAAGAAGAGAAAAAACAGGACGAACAGGGGGAAGGCAAGACAGTGATATCCATAAAGGGCGTCAGGAAGGACATATACCAGAGGATGATGAGGCTCGCCAGGGATACGGGCAAGACCGTGGGGGAAATAACGAACGAGGCCTACAAGAACTTCCTGGGCACAGTGGACACTGCGAAGAAGGTATCAAGGGAGTTCATCGATTCTGCAAGGGCCCAGCAGGTCAGGTACATCGAGAACCTGGGCAGCCTTGAGATAACGGGGCAGGAGCTCAGGGAGTTCGGCAGGAAGGTGGTCTTCAGGAACATCAAGGAACTCAGGATTACGGATGTGGACGAGGACACCTTCACGTCTGTGGTGGACGGCATAATAAACGTGAACAGCCTGACGGTAACCGGCAACGTGAGGAAGATGACTGTCATCTCCAGGTGCAGCTTCGTGGAAAAGGTGAACAAGGAGTAAGGCCTTCCACTCATCGGTAGGTGGTTCTTTGGAGAGCTGGAACGCAGACCTCTACAGGGCCCTCATGGCCAGGGTCAGGGAGATGGACTGGAAGGGCCGCATCGTTTCCCTGGACCTCGAGACCCTTGTCAGGGGTAAGGGCCAGTTCCTGACCGGTGAGAGGATCATCGCTTACTCCATGAGCATTGCTGGTGACAGGACGGAGGACAGGGTCTACGTGGCCGACAGCGATGATGACGCATCCGAGATGGCACTCCTCAGGGAACTGGACAGGGACTTCGGGAAGTACAGGCCAATGGTGCTGACGGGCTACAACATCTCCGGGTACGACATACCGCTCCTGAACCTCAAGATGAGGAACCTCTCGTTCGAGAACCAGCTGTGGAACGTGAAGTACACCATTTCCACAGCATTCTGTCTGGATGCCATGTACGTCATAGCGGACGACCTCTACAGGTTCGACGGTGACTGGCACATAAGGAAGCTCAGGGACGTCATATCCCACGAGGCCTACGCAGGCCTGAACCTCATGAGGAAGAAGCAGAACGTCATGATGGAGGGCCTTGATGTCAGCGCTGCCATAGAGAGGCTTTGGAGGGAGGACAGGGAAAGGTTCAGGGAGTACTGTGCGGGCGATTCCCATGACGTCATGGAGATAGTAAAGGAGATATTCTCACTTCGATGACCTCCTGAGCATCACTGCGAAGACAGGCACTGCCACCAGGCATATCAGGCCCGCGGCCAGGAACGAAACGTCTATGCCGGTGACGAACGCAGCCTTCTGTGTCTCCGTCAGTGAGACCGATAGGCCCAGGAATGCAGAGCCCAGGATGCTCTCCGGCACGTAGGTGGCCACGATGGTGAAGACTATGGCCATGCCGACAACGGAACCCATGTTGACTATCAGCGACCTGAAGCCGGCCACGATGCCCCTCTGGCCGGGCTCCACCGACAGCATGATTGTGGAGTTGTTGGGCGTGTAGTACAGGCCTATGCCAACACCCATGAGGAGCATAAGGATAGCCAGGATGTAGTATGGTGTGCCTGTGCTGGAGATGAATAGCGCAGCCACCGAGGCACCTGTGAAGGCCAGGCCCAGGGTCTGCACTGTTATGTCGTTCACCCTCTTCACCACGTGCGGCGACATGTAACTGACAAAGCCAAGGCCTGCTGCATAAGGCATGAGGAGTATTCCGGCCAGCAGCGGGTTTATCCCCAGAGGGCCCTGGAAGTAGATGGTGAGGAGGAATATGGCCGAGAACCTGGTTATGGAGTTGAGAAGGACGGATATTATAGAGCCCGTGAACCTGCGGTTCCTGAAGAGGGAGAAGTTGATCAGCGGGTACCTTACTCTCCTCTCCATGATAAGGAAGAGCACCAGGAAGACCAGTGAAACCAGGAGGAAGAGGACCGTTGTGAAGTGTGCCCAGCCCTCGAGCGGTCCCACCGTCAGAAAGAGGACAATGAGCGTCATGAACGCTGAGAGCGTCACCGAACCCACGTAGTCAGGCCTCACGCCGGTCTCCACTGGCTTGACCTCCTTCAGCAGCCTTGATGATAGTACGAAGCCTGCAAGTGCTATCGGCGCGTTGAATACGAACACGTACCTCCAGTTTATGAAGGAGAGGAAGCCGCCCACCAGCGGCCCAACAGCTATTCCCACCCCCATGACACTGGAGTTTATTGCCATGGCCCTCCCCAGCTGGGGGCCAGAAAAACTGTCCGTGATTATCGCAAGGCTGTTGGAGAAGAGGCAGGCTGCGCCGGAACCCTGCACAACCCTGCCGAGGATCAGCACCTGCGGGTCAGGGGACACTGCGGCGATCGTGGAGCCTGCGAAGAACAGTATGTAGCCCGTGGAGTAGATCCTCTTCCTGCCCACCAGGTCCGCTTCCCTGCCGAGAAAAGGCGAGAGCACCGTGAGCACAAGGGAATATATGAGGAGTATCCAGACCGCAACGAAGAAGGTGGTGTGGAGGCTGATCATCACCGTCGGCAGGGCAACCAGCAGGGAGGTGGAGTTGACCACAGCAAGGAAAGTACCCATGCTGGTTATCGCCAGTACCCAGCCTCTGTATTCCATACCGGTCAGAAGGTGCCGAACCTGCTGATTATCTCTGACAGGTTATCCATGTAGTCCCTGAATATCCTCAGGATGTCGCGGGAAGTTATGACCCCGACAAGCTTCCCGTTCTCAACGATGGGGAGCCTCCTTATGTTGTTGGCGCTCATTATCTGCGTTATCTTATCCGTTGGCGTGTCAGGGGTGGCAGATATGACACCCTGTGTCATGATCTCGCTGAGCTTGACCTTTGATGGGTCGAGCTCCTTCGCGACCACCTTGCTGACATAATCCCACTCGGTGACTATGCCTTTCAGCTCACCGTTCTGGTGGACGATAGCGAAACCGACGTGATCGTTCGCCATAATCTTTGCAGCCTCGAGCGCGGTTATATCTCCCGGCAGCATGGTCGTGTACTTCTTCATGATGTCTCTGGCATAGAGAACCATAGAAAATGTATCATTATAAAAATAATAAGGATATTGCTTACTGTGCCTGTCCTGCACCGTAGTCTATGTCTATGCCTCTCGTTTCGTATCCGAAGAAGTACCAGATCGCTGCACCGGCCAGGCCTATGGCCCAGAGGATGAGGTTAACGAGTATGAACTGCCCAAGGTTGAGGGATGATGTAGCGTAGGTGAATATGGCATAAGCGATCATGGGGGCTAGCCTCACCATCCCTATCGACCTTGCCCTCACCCTGGTCGGGAAGAGTTCCGGCTCAAGCGTAGTCCTCGAGGCCCAGCCGAACTCGCTGGTGGCCATGTTAACGAAGAGCAGCGGAAGGAACAGGTCCATGTCATGGAGGTAGGGGACTGTTAGGAATATGGCCACCATCGATACAACCCCCGCCAGGTAAGAGTAGAGTGTATATGACTTCCTCTCCCTGTTAATGAGGGGTGCCGCGGCAAAGCCTGCAACCGATGCTCCCAGGAGTGCCACGAATATTATCTCGTTGTCAACTGCCGTGGACGGGAACTCGTACGGGCCTATGACGTATGCCATGAGGCCGAAAGTAAGGTACTGGGATATGCCTATGAGAACAAGTGTGGCGTATATGAACGGAACACCCATCCTCTGTGCCTTCGTCCCTTCTTCGTCTATCGAAAGGTGTGCCTTCTCCTCACTCGCGTCCCTCTCCCTGCCCACGGACGATAGCCACCTGTATGACTCCGGTATGCTGAGCCTCGAGTAGACCATGACACCGACCATAGCGAGCGAGGACCCCAGGAGCATGAGGCGGTCGAAGAGTGAGGACGAGGTTATGAGGAACAGTCCCGATATAAGGGCGCTGCCTATGTTGCTGAAGTTGGCCACCAGTGTGAGGTACTTGGCCCTCTTTGAGACAGGCGAGTCCTCAGCTATCAGTGACAGGGACGGGCTCTCCTCTCCGCCCACTCCGAACTGCGCAAGCATGAGGCCAGGCACCAGGCTCCAGACCGTTGAGCTCGCAGCCACTATGATTATCCCGATTGTGTAGGAGAGCATTGTGACCACGAAGACCCTCTTCCTGCCGAACATATCTGCAAGGAAGCCCATCGTGAAGTTCCCTATGGGCGCGAAGATCGGGCCGATTAGGAGGAGGAAGACCTTGAGCGCTCCCGTGACATGCCCGACTATTGAGCCAGATGCTGCCAGCGGGCCAATGGTTGCCACGATGCCCCAGAACGTGTAGCTCGCTGAAGACGACACGAGAAGAGCCTTCTGCCTGCTGCTCAGCTGCACAAAAACACCCCCTCTCGGGGGGCAGCTCTCCAAATACCATTTCCGTAACCCTTTTCCATCAATACGATCACTCTCCCTACGCCGGCATTACCCGGATCAGGTTCAAAGGGTCGACCCCAATGGGTCCTCTCAGCCCCCTACGGAGCTCCCCCGAACGGGGTTATATGGATATGAACGGTATAACCTTTGCCATCGCCGCAAGCCCTTCAGCGGCATGAATGGAGCACAAAAAGGGTTTAATAGGATGTAAAAATCTATGTGTGGGGTTTTACAGAGCGTGGTTATTATGGAGCAGACTCTACAGACAGGAACAACTACAGTAGGTGTAGTTGTCAAGGACGCCGTTGTGATGGCAACGGAGAGAAGGGTGACGATGGATCACTTCATAGTGCACAAGGACGGTAAAAAGCTTCACCAGATAGACACCCATGCCGCCATGACAATAGCGGGCCTGGTGGGTGATGCCCAGGTCCTGGTCAGGTACATGAAAGCAGAGCTGGAACTATATAGGTTACAGAGGCGGGTGAGCATGCCAATAGAGGCTGCCGCCACGCTGCTATCAAACATACTGAACCAGTCCAAGTTCTACCCTTACATGGTGCAGCTCCTTGTCGGTGGGTATGACAAGGCACCCCACCTCTTCTCCGTGGACGCTGCCGGGGGTGCAGTGGAGGACGTTTACGTGAGCACAGGCTCCGGCTCACCTTTCGTCTACGGTGTCCTCGAGAGGGACTTCAGGAAGGACATGCCCGTGGACGATGCCATCGAGATGGTGGTACGGGGCATCACTGCTGCAAAGCAGAGGGACTCGGCCTCGGGGGGCATGATAGACGTGGCCGTCATAGACAAGAAGAACGGCTTCAGGGCAGTGCCCGAGGACGAGGTAATGGAGATCATAAGGAAGCTAAAGCTTCCTCTCTGATTTTAATCAACGTAACATCATATCCATTTCATTTCCGCGGGTGTGTATGCGATGGCTTTTAGGGATTACGTTTCAGAGGCAAAGGCGTTGTTTGACAAGCTGCTCCCAGACAACCAGATAACGGAAATCGATTACGAGGGCCCAACCATTGTAGTCTACACGAAGAACATAGACCTCTTCTCCAGGAGGGATGACATAGCAAGGCAGATAGCCCAGGAGCTCAGGAGGCGCGTGATGATACGGCCCGACCCGTCGATCATGGAGCCGGAGAAGGAGGCTGAGGAGACAATAAGGAACATAGTACCCGCCGAGGCCGGGATACAGGACATCTACTTCGAGCCTGACACGGGAGAGGTGATAATAGAAGCAGACGAACCTTCCATAATAACGTCCAGGAGCTCGGACGTGATCAGCAGGATAAAGGAGAAGACCAAGTGGTCCCCCAGGGTTGTCAGGGCCCCACCAATGTATTCCAGAACTGTGAAGGAGGTCAGGGAGTTCCTGCGTGAGGTGAAGGCGGAGAGGAAGAAATTCCTCCATGACCTTGGCCTAAAACTGAACCAGCCCACCATGCCCGGTGAGACATGGGTCAGGATAACCGCCCTCGGTGGCCACAGGGAGGTGGGAAGGAGCGCCACCTTGGTCTCGACCAACAACTCAAAGATCCTGGTGGACTGCGGCATGCTCAACACCAACGAAATAGACGAGCAGCCGTGGGCCGGCGCCCCGTACCTGTACGTGCCGGAGGTGCAGCCGTTCAGCTCCCTGGATGCCGTGGTCCTCACACACGCACACCTTGACCACTCCGGCCTGCTCCCCATCCTGTTCAAGTACGGCTACGACGGCCCTGTGTACATGACCGCACCGACCAGGGACCTTGCCGCTCTCCTGCAGCAGGACTACATAAAGGTGGCACACGCGGAAGGCCACAAGGCACCCTACGAGTCGAAGCACATAAGGGAGATGCTGAAGCACACCATAGTACTGAAGTACAACGAGACCACCGACATAACAAGGGACGTGAGGCTCACATTCTACAACGCGGGCCACATACTCGGTTCCGCCTCCGTGCACCTGCACATCGGCGAGGGGCTCTACAACGTTGTCCTTAGCGGAGATGTGAAGTTCGAGCGGACCTGGCTCTTCAACCCGGCAAACAACAGGTTCCCCAGGGTGGAGACGTTCATGACGGAGAGCACATACGCTGGCAGGGACGATTACCAGCACTCCAGGCAGGAGGCATCCAACACACTCATCGACATAATAAACAGGACATTCGACCGGGGAGGTTCCGTGCTCATCCCTGTCTTCGCAGTGGGGAGGAGCCAGGAGGTCATGCTTGTGCTCGAGGACGCCATGAGGAACGGGAAGATCAAGAACGCGCCTGTTTACCTGGACGGCATGATAATGGAGGCAACCGCGATCCATGCGGCATATCCGGAGTACCTGAACAAGACGCTCAGGGAGAGCATCATGGTGAAGAAGGAGAACCCGTTCCTCTCGCCCATATTCAAGAGGGTGGAGACCAAGGAGCAGAGAGAGGATATATGTGACAGCGACGAGAACCAGATAGTCCTCGCCACGTCAGGCATGATGAACGGCGGGCCAGTGATGGAGTACTTCAAGGCATGGGTGGACGACAGCAGGCACACCCTTGTCTTCGTGGGCTACCAGGCAGAGGGCACGCTGGGCAGGAAGATACAGAGGGGTGCAACAGAGGTGACACTGACAGAGGGAGGAAAGCAGATAAAGCTCCCCGTGAGGATGGCCGTGGAGACTGCGGACGGCTTCTCCGGGCACTCAGACAAGAGGCAGCTCCTGGCCTACATAGCCACGATGCAGCCAAAGCCCCACAGGATACTGGTAAACCACGGTGATGGTGAGAAGACCGTGGAGTTCGCCAAGCTGATAAAATCAAGGTTCGGCATAGAGGCAGTGGCCCTGAGGAACCTGGAGACCATCAGGCTCTACTAGAGCGGGAGGTCTCCAGACGGGCTCACCTTTTTCCAGTCCTCCAGGAACCTGGCAAGCCCCTCGTCCGTCTTCGGGTGCACTGGCAGCTTCTTCAGCACCTCGAACGGCATCGTCACAACGTCTGCACCTATGATGGCTGCCCTCAGGACATGGACAGGGTGCCTCACAGATGCCACGAGGATCTTGGTCTTTATGTCGTAGTTGACGAATATGGTCTTCAGCTGGTCTATGATCTCCATCCCGTCCTGGCCTATGTCATCGAGCCTGCCCACGAACGGTGACACGTACTCTGCACCTGCCTTCGCGGCCAGCAGTGCCTGCACAGGGTTGAATATGAGGGTGCAGTTCACAGGTATCCTGGACTGCGACAACGTTCTTATGGCCCTGAGGCCGTCAGTTGTCATGGGTATCTTCACAACCGCGTTGTCCCCGAGCTGCCTTATCTTCTGGGCCTGCCTGACCATATCCTCGTACTTCGTCCCCACGACCTCTATGCTCACGGGGCCAGGCGTTATCCTAAGTATCTCCTTAACGACCTCCGAGAAGCTCTTGCCTTTCTCCTTGGATATGAGCGTAGGGTTCGTGGTGACGCCGTCGACAATGCCCCACTCCACTCCCTGCCTTATCTCGTCAACGCTCGCTGTGTCAAGGAATATTTTCATACCTCTTTTCCTCCCTGAAGCAGCTCTCTGCGATCCTCACTATATCCTCCACGCCAATATGAAAGTAATCGAAGAGCTCCCAGGCCTTTCCCGACTTCCCGAAGGTATCCCTCATGCCTATCCTCCACACCGGCACGGGATACTCCTCCCCCACCACCTCGGCAACCCTGCTGCCGAGGCCATTGTATATGGAGTGCTCCTCCGCAGTCACGATCCTTCCGGTCTCCCTGGCTGCCTTGATTATTGCGTACCTGTCTATGGGCTTTATTGAGGACATGTTGATGACCCTTGCATCTATCCCCCTGCTCTTGAGGGTCTCAGCAGCCTTCAGTGCCATGGAGACCATCACGCCCATGGCCACTATGGTTATGTCTGAGCCGTCCTTGAAGGTCACGGACCTTCCGGGCCTGTATTCGTAAGATTCGTCGTTCAGGATGGGGAACTTCTCCCTGCTCAGCCTCACATAATAGGGGGTCTTTGTCTCCTCCACAAGGTACTCGATAACGCTGGTAGTCTCCACGGAGTCCACTGGGACTATGACCCTCATGTTCGGGAGGCCGGACATTATGCCCACGTCCTCTATTATCTGGTGAGTTGCGCCGTCCTCACCCACAGTAATGCCCGCATGCGTTACGACGAACTTCACGTTCAGGTTGTTGTAGCACACGGACTGCCTGATCTGCTCGTAGGTCCTCATCAGGAACACTGCGAATGTGGACGCGAACACAATCTTTCCCGACAGCGCCAGGCCCGCCGCAGTGGTGACCATGGACTGCTCCGCTATCCCCATGTTGAAGAACCTGTCCGGGTACTTCTTCCCGAAGAGTGCGGTCTTTGTTGATGTGGACAGGTCTGCGTCCAGAACCACCAGGTCCCTGTACCTCCCGCCCAGCTCAACAAGCTTCTCCCCGTAGGCGTCCCTCAGGCTCTCCGTCACCATCATGCTCCCTCCAGGGTCAGTTCAGAGAGGGCCTTCCTGTACTCCTCCTCGTTGGCGGGCGGGCTACCGTGATACTTGGGGTTGTTCTCCATGTAGCTCACGCCCTTGCCCTTCACAGTGTTGGCGATGATGAATGTCGGCCCGTCCCTGTATGACTTGCAGAACTCTATTGCCGAGATTATCTGGTCGTAGTTATGGCCGTCTATCTCCAGAACCTTCCACCCGAAGCCCTCCACCATGGCCTTTATGTCGTTCACCGGCATGACATCCTTCGTGAAGCCGTCCAGCTGGACCCCGTTCCTGTCCAGTATTGCAGTGACGTTGGATACCCTGTACTTGAACCCTGCCATGAGGGACTCCCATACGTTCCCCTCCTGGATCTCGCCGTCTCCCAGGATCACGTAAACGTGGTAATCGAGGTTGTTCAGCCTTGCTGCCAGGCCCATGCCTATGCCTATGCCAAGGCCCTGCCCCAGGGAGCCCGTGGACGCCTCCACGCCCGGTACGCCCCTGTGCACATGCCCCTCCAGCTTGGAGTTGAGCTTCCTGAAGCCTGTCAGCAGTTCCTCGGGGAAGAAGCCCCTGACAGCCAGGGTGGCATAAAGGGCAGGTGACGCGTGGCCCTTGCTCATGATGAGCCTGTCCCTCCTTGGGTCATCCGGGTTCTGCGGGTCTATGCGCATCTCCCTGAAGTAGAGGACTGTGAGCACGTCGGTTATGCTTAGGGAACCGCCGGGATGGCCGCTCTTTGCGGAATAGACCATCTCGATTATGTGCCTCCTTATCCTGGTGGCCACCCTCTTCAGATCCTCAACGCTGTATTCATAAACCTGAGAATTGTCTGCCAATTTTACCATCCACCCGGCCTCTGGCCAGACTCATAACCTCTGCCTAATCCTAGACTGCTTTAAAAACATTTTTTGACCTTTGCTGCCACAATAATGCAACGGGTCAGTTTATGAAATCCAGGCCTGGCCCCTTGCTGTTGGGTGTTATGTTCATCTCCGCAAGCAGTGGCGATGTGACCCCTGTGGCGACTATGAGCACCTGGATCTTTCCGTTCATCTCCTTGTCAAGGGTGGCCCCCAGGATTATCCTTGTTCCCTTGCCGACCTTCTTCCTGACCTCCTCTGCCGTCGCGTTGACCTCCTCTAGTATCATGTCGAGCCCACCGGTGACATTTATTATGACGCCGGTTGCGGTCTTCATGTCCACCTTGAGGTATGGGAAGTTGAACGCGGCCTCTATGGCCTGCCTGATCCTGTCACCCGGCTCTCCGGTTGCCTGGCCGATGCCCACCATTGCCAGGCCGCTGTCCCTGACAACAGTTTTGAGGTCGTTGAAGTCCAGGTTTATGACCCCCGGCTTGGTCACGAGCTCCGATATGCCCTTTATCGTCCTCTCTATCACCTCATCCACGAACCTGAAGGCCTTGTCAAGTTCAGTGTCGGGGGATACGCTGGCCAGGCTGTCGTTAGGGATCACGAGGACGCAGTCTGAGGCGGAGAGCAGCTTTGTGAGGCCCCACTTGGCATTGTTCATCCTCACAGCGCCCTCAGAGGAGAACGGCAGTGTGACCACAGATATGGCGAGCGCCCCGGCCTCCCTTGCCCTCGAAGCTATGTATGGGGCACTCCCGGTGCCCGTGCCGCCCCCGAGGCCAGCAGCTACGAAGACTATGTCTGCGCCCGATATGTATTTCATTATCTCCGCATCCGCTTCCCTTGCCGCCTGCTCGCCGATCTGCGGGTTGGCACCGGAGCCAAGGCCCCTAGTGAGGTTCTTTCCCAGTATGATCTTGTGGTGCGCCTTCTTCCTCAGAAGGTGCCTGGCGTCTGTGTTGGCAGCTATGAGCTCGACCCCAGTCAGGTTGTCGTTGAAGAGCCTGTCAACCGTGTTGGAGCCTGCACCCCCGGCCCCGAAGACCTTGATCTTGACCCTCAGCTTCTCTATTATCTGCCTGAGCTCCTCATCCGTCACAAGCACCGATCTGTCGTCGTCATCAAAAAACTCGACGGACATGTATGTTCAACATATATGATTGGCAAGGTTAGATAATAACATTTTGACTCAACAGGCGATTGGGCGCTCACCTTGTCAGCCAGCGTCCCTGCTTCCAGAAGGTGAACAGCCCGTACACCGTGGTTATGAACATCAGCAGCAGGGCGATTGCACCGTATCCCCACACCCTGAGCCTCTCCTTGCCCATCTTGGCGTTGAGCGATATTGCGAATATGGACAGGCCGAAGAAGTCCAGGATGCTGGTCATGGCCCTCGTGATGAAAACGTCCTTGAACCTGGTGTTGAAGGCGATCATTGCTGTTAACAGGTGCTCTGGATGGAAGTGGTGGTAGAACTCGAAGTGGTGGACTGCAAGGTGCCAGTAAATGACATCGTAGAAGCGCATGAGGCCCAGCACGATCAGGAGGATAGGGAGAGTGTAGGCATAAGTCTGCTCGAAGGTGTAGAGCGCGCCTGCTTTCCTCGCGGTGCCGTTTAACAGTTCCTTGAAGTAGTAGTACCAGCCTACCCTGGCCCACCTCACCTGCTGCCTGAAGAACTTCCTGAAACTCTCCTGGGACTTCGTGAGGACCTTCACATCAAAGTCCTTGATGGCCCTGTAGCCCTTCGAGATGATGTAACTGGTCATCTGCCTGTCGTCACCCATGACGCTCCTCTTCCCAAGGACCCTTGGATCGGTGAACTTCTCTGAAAGTATGAGCTCTGAAATCAGGCCAGTCCTGTACAGGCAGCAGCGGCCGTCCAGGACCATGGTGCTGCCGTTCTTTGACAGCGCCCTGAATATGATCTCCCTCATCCTCTCAACAAATTCCGAACTGTATGAGACCTTCCTCCCGTCATTGATTATGCCTATGTTCGCTCCAACACCACCTATGTTCGGCCCTACCTTGGAGGCCATGCTCATAATGGCCCCATCGGGGACAATGGTGTCGCTGTCCACAAACATGACAAGGGGTGTCTTCACCATCCTCATCGCGTATGCCAGGGCCTTCCTCTTTCCCTGCCTGGGGATGTTCAGGTAGAACTCGGCACCTGCAGATGTTGCTATCGTCCTGTACGGCTCATCACTGGAGTCGCCAACCACTATGAACCTGGCCGGTTTCTGCCTGGCGATGGAGTTGACAGCCATCCTGAAGGTCTGGACGTCCTCGTTGTACACAGGCATGACGACCGTGACATCGCCGGGCCCGTAAATGCTGTACTCCCTGTTCTTTGAGTAGAAGACGGAGGCGAAGCCGTTTATCATGTAGTATATGAATGAAACGACCGATGATGCGATGATGATGTAGATCTCAACTGGTATATGCACGCTCTCAACAATAAGGTGCATGTATTAAAGTGTATCGCCCGTTGGGTTCCCTACAGCACTCACAGATATTAACAACGTCGCTTGCCGAAACCAGGCAAAGAGGGAGTGACTGCCCATGGTGCAGGCCCTGCAACCTGCAGCATGCATGTCAGAGGCGTCCACTGCCCATCCACGCAGTGTGCGCCGGGGACTTCTGTGGGCATTCACAGCATCTCCTCCAGGAGCTTCAGTGTGTCGCTCCCTCCGACCTTGCCGGCAATCTCGCCGAGGTCGTCGTGTGATATGCCGAAGTCAGAGAGCCTGTGCCTCAGGCCGAACTTCTCGATCAGTATGGATATGGCCTCCGCTGCCTTGGAGGCCAGCATCTCCTCATCGGATCCCCTGAACCCTATTGCCCTGGCCACCTTGGCCATCTGGGCGGTGTGCCTGAGCGAGTAGTACCTTGCCATCACAGGCAGGGTTATGCAGCTTGTCATGCCGTGCGGTATATCCCACTTCGCCCCAATGGCACGCCCTATCCTGTGGCCAGTGCCAAGGGAAATGTCGGAGGCCTGGAAGTATGAGTACCATGAGGCTATCTGGCACTGCAACCTCGCCCTGGTGTCCCTGGAGCCCAGGTTTGTGAAGAGCTTCTCTATAGCCATGAGTGCGAACGTCTCTGATATCTCCGTGTTGCCGCTGTCCACAAGTGTCTCCACTGCATGGTCGAGGGCCCTTATCCCCGTGGACAACCAGAGCCAGTCAGGCGTCTCAAGGGTGGCCCTGGGGTCCAGGATGACGTAGCCCGGAACCATCTCAGGGTCCCTCATGCCCATCTTTTCTCCACCCAGTGAATAGCCGGCGGAGGGTGAGAACTCTGCTGCTGAGAGTGTTGTGGGCACTGCAACATGCTTTATCCCGGTTTCGTAGAACTTCCTCATGAGCTTCGATGAATCCTGGACGCTTCCCCCTCCTATGGAGAGGATGCAGTCGCAGTTCCTGTTCCTTAGCATCTCCACCCCGTGCTCTATCTCCTCCACAGGTGAGTGCTGCGTCACCTCATGGAACTCCTCTATGCTGATGTCCAGGCTGTCAAGCAGCTCTGAATAGAAGTGGCTCCTCCACACGGAGTTCGAGGAAACAACGAGCAGTCTCCTGCACCCCTCTTCCTTCAGTATCTGCGGGATTTTCCCGAGGCTGCCCTCTCCGCTCAAGACCTTCTTTATGAGGGGGTACGAGAACTCCGTTATCTCCTGTGCCATGACCCCATGTAATCCTTATCCTCTATTTGTGCGGATTGCTCCGTGAATCTGAGAGGCCTGTACGCTTCAACCATCACTGCAACCTCGTCTGTGCCCTCCTTGCCTATGGCTGCCTCAACTGCACCGGGCTGCGGTCCGTGTATGAGGCCCCTGACGTGCACGGTGATCGATTCTGCCTCTATGCCACGCCTGCTCATGAAGTTGCCCGATGAATAGAAGAGCACCTCGTCGGTATCGATGTTGCTGTGGTAGTAGGATATGGGTATGGCCCTGGGGTGGAAGTCGAACTTCCTGGGCAGGAATGTGCCGACCATGAAGCCCTTCCCGCTGAATGTCTCGTGCACAGGAGGGGGCTGGTGCAGCTTGCCGACTATGGGCGCCATCCTGTCCACATTTATGGCGAAGGGGTAGAGGTGGCCGTCCCAGCCAACCACATCGAACGGGTGCCTGTCCCTGGTTTCTATCACGTAGCCGTCAGAGTATTCGACCATGACCTTGAACTGGCCCCTCTCCTTGCTGGCCTCCCTGAGCTCCGGTACCCTGATGTCCCTCTCGTAGTAGGGCGTCCCTTCCTTCAGCTGCCCGTAAGCGTTCAGGTACCGGGGTGGGACGCCTATCCTCGATGCGGCCCTGACGTAGAAGAACCTGTTCTCACCCTGTGGCTGGAACCTGTAAGTGGTGCCCTTCGGGACGTAGAGGTAATCGCCTGCAGAGTACCTGAGGTCGCCGAATACAGATTGGAGGGTGCCAGTGCCGGAGTGCACGAAGAAGAGCTCGTCCATCAGTGCGCTCCTCCTGAACACCTCCGTGGAGCCGCTGAAGTGCGCCACCCCTATCTCTATGTCCTCGTTCAGCATGAGGGGTGTCATCGAGCTCTGGAAGTCCTGCTTTACCGGTATGCCTGATGCCCTGAGGTGCCTGTGCCTGAAGCCATCTTCTAGCACATTCACGCTCCTCCTCTCGTAACTGACAGACACTATGTCCGTGGGCTCGTTCAGATGGTAGAGCAGCGAGTACGGGCCATCGAAGCTCTCCTCGCCGAACAGCTCCTCCCTGAGCAGGTTGTTCCTGTCGGTGTATGTGTGCCTGCTCTCTGGCATTATTCCCTCCTTCACGTAGAACATGAGATCACCTCACCACATTCTCCAGGGTGCCGAGTAGGTCGCTCTCTATCCTCACGTGGTCGCCCCTCCTTATCCATCCGTACTTCTCCGGGCCGAGCTCGAGAATGCACCCGGTGGCCACGGTGCCGCTCATGAGGATGTCCCCGGGCCTGAGTGTTGTGTCCCTCGAGGCCCATGCGATCATGTCCGCAAAGCTCCAGTACATGTCCTTCAGGTTCCCCTCCGAATACTTGGTGGAGTTCACGTACGCCTTGACGGTGATGTCGAACTTGGCGCTCTCCGCCTGCCTGGGCACGATCTCGTCCATTGTGACTATGTATGGCCCTATTGAAGTGGCGAAGTCCTTGGACTTGGCCGGGCCCAGGCCTATGGCCATCTCCTTCCTCTGCACGTCCCGGGCGCTCCAGTCGTTCATCAGGACCATGCCGAGCACGTAGTCCATGGCCTCTCCCTTCTGTATGTCCCTGCCCTCCCTCCCTATGACTATGCCGACCTCCATCTCGTAGTCCAGTTCCTGGCTGTAGCTCGGGTACTTCACAGCGGAACCACTCGGGTATATGTTGGAGGTGCCGGAGTAGTAGAAGGCAGGTATCTCGTACCACTCCGGTGCCATGTCCAGGCCCCTTCTGGCACGCCCCTTCCTGACGTGCTCCTCGAACGTGTAGAAGTCCCTTATGGACGGTATCCTGGGAATCGGGCTCAGTATGCTCTGGTAGTCTATGCCCTGCCCCTCTTCCTGAACTGCCTTCTCTATCCTCTCCCTGTTCCTCATCACGAACTGCACAAGGTAACCCTGGAGCTCTCCCTCCTCCACGTCCATCACTGAAGATATCGGCACAGCAGAGTTTTCCCGGAAGACGACGGCGTGGACACCGTCGTCTGACCTGACCCTTCCGACCCTCATCAGAGGTTTCCCCTCTTCCTCTGCTCCTCCTCGATGGACTTGAACAGGGCCTTGAAGTTTCCTGCCCCGAAGGACTGTGCACCCTTCCTCTGTATTATCTCATAGAAGAAGGTGGGCCTGTCACCTATGGGCTTGGTGAATATCTGGAGCAGGTACCCGTGCTCGTCCCTGTCCACCAGGATCCTGAGTTCCCTGAGCTTCTCTATGTCCTCACCTATGTGGCCCACGCGCTCCTCCAGGTCATCGTAGTAGCTGTCGGGTGTATAGAGGAACTCCACGCCCCTCCTCTTCAGCTCGCTCACAGTCTTCACTATGTTGTCCGTGAGGAGTGCTATGTGCTGCACACCGGGCGAATTGTAATAGTCCAGGTACTCCTGGATCTGCGACTTCTTCAGGCCCAGGGCAGGCTCGTTTATCGGGAAAATGATCCTCCTGCCACCGTATTCAACCACCTTTGACCTGAGCGCGGAGTACTCGGTGCTTATCTGCTTGTCATCGAAGCTTATCAACTGGTTGAAGCCCATTCCCTTTATGTAGTAGTTCACCCAGGGGTCCATCTTTCCCTCCTCAACGTTTCCCACTATGTGGTCGAACTTCAGGAGGCCGGTTGGCTCAGCACTGGCGTCCAGCTCCTGATAGCCAGGGGGCAGGTTGTGGTCATAATCTGAGAGGTCGAGGAGTGTGTGCACCGTCTCACCGTAGGTTGGCACCTCCCCGGTCCTGAGCTTCCCCCAGTCGGTCCTGAGTGTGCTGAGGTTCCTGACCTTCACAACTCCCCTCCTGTTGAGGCCATTTATGGTCTCATCGAGGTCAGGAACGTCCATGGTTATGTCCTTTATCCCATCCCCGTGGAGCCTCACGTGCTCCCCTATGGGCGACCTGGGATCGAGGAAGCTCGTGAATATGAGCCTTATGCCGTTCTGCTCGAGGATGTATGAGACCCTGTCCCTGACCCCTGTCTCGGGGCCGGCGTAGCCCACAGGGCGGAACCCCATGGCCATCTGGTGAAAGTAGGCCCAGTGCTTTGCGGAGCCAACATAGAATTCAACGGACTTCACGGTGTTGAAAAGGTTCTCCTCTTCCATATTTTAATATTGCTTACTGGGTATATAATTTTTCTATTCAGAAAATATCTGCGTCTGTATGCGATTGTTTATCACGCTCATGCATGTCACTCAGCACACTGCAGGGCTGGAAACTGATTTGTAAGAGGATGCGATCTAGGGACGATAGGCTTGGGCGGTGAGATCTACATATCAGTCCTGTGCCTCTCCTGGACAGATGAGGCCTGGTCAAGGCCGGCAGATATGGAAGGGGCCAGGGCCAGGATACTTGAGAGGGAGGGGTATCCTGAAGACCTGATAAACCTGCACTTCTACTCGTCCCTAAGGTGGGATGCGGACATCATCCTGTGGTTCTCCTCCAGGAGGCCCGAATCTTTTGCCGAGGTCAAGGCAGCTGCACTGGGCAGGGGCGCTGGCCTGATCAGGGCCTCGTACAGCATGATGTCCATATACGAAGGCTCCCCGTACCTCAGGGACGGGGCGAAGCCAGAGGACACCCTGACAAGGGAGCCCAAGAAGTACTTCATCGCATACCCCATGAGCAAGACACCTGACTGGTATCTCATAGGCTTCGAGGAGAGGAAGGAGATACTCCAGGAGCATATACGCATGGCCGTGCAGCACCCGGAGAACAAGGACATAAGGTCCTACACCACATACTCCTTCGGCATAGGGGACCAGGAATTCGTGGTGATGTACGAGACGGATTCCTTGCTCAACTGGTCCCATGTTACGGAAAAGCTTCGCGAGGCAAGGGCCAGGAAATGGATCGTGAAGGAGACGCCAATATTCCTAGGCTCACTCATCTCCTGACCGCACCCTCTGTGGCCCTCTCCCTGAAGATCAGGAGGAAGATGTAGGCGAAGAATACCAGGATCATGGAGAGGTGGCCAACCAGGAGCACTATGACGGTTATTATTGTGCCCGGGTGGTAGGTGAAGTAATAGTAGAGGAATATCACGTAGTAAATGACAAACGCAACGACCAGTGCGAACAGTGCGTGGTAGAACCTCTTCGATCTCAGGATGGAGGCCCTCCTGCCCTCCTCGTCCGTGTCCTCCACAGACCCTATTCCCAAGCATACGGGGCAGATTTCCTTTCTCCCGTCATCTTCCACGTAGCCGGTGCCCTCGCATCTGTTGCACCGGATCCTGTACATATGGATACATGCGTTAAACGGATAAAGGTATTGCTGATACCTCAGGCACAGATGGATCGTGCTGTGAACACCGGAGATACGTTTACACCATGGGACGCATCTTCTCTGGGGGGTGCGGGTCTGACTCCCACGGGTCACGGCAGGCTTGAGCCGGTGGTGATAGTCAGGTACTCCGAGATAGGTCTGAAGGGAACCAGGGCCAGGAACAGCATGGAGAAGAAACTGATGGAAAACATAACCTATTCCCTGCTGAAGGAGGGGGAACCTGCAACGGTGAGGAGGGGCTACGGAAGGGTCTACGTCGAGGGCTACGTGGATGCCAGGGCCGTGGCGAAGGCTCTCCGCAGGGTGTTCGGCGTGAAGTCCTTCTCCTTCGCACTGAGGATGAGGTTCCAGTCCCTGGACGAGATAGTCTCTGCAGCCACACTTGTTTTCTCAGAAGCAGTGAAGGACAAGTACTTCGCAGTGCGCTCAAGGCGCATGGGAAACCACCCCTTCACCTCCATGGACGTGTCGGTGCAGGTGGGGGCGGCCCTGCTGCCGTTCGCCAGGGGTGTGGACCTGGAGAGGCCACAGGTGGAGGTGAAGGTGGAGGTGAGGGACAACTTGGCCTTCTTCTACGGGCAGGAGATAGAGGGGCCAGGTGGCCTGCCGCTGGGTTCACAGGGGAGGCTTGTTGCACTTGTCTCAGGGGGCATAGACTCTCCCGTGGCTGCCTGGATGATGATGAAGCGCGGGAGCCCAGTGGACATTCTATTCTGCTCGCTGGCGCACCCTGTGGACACAACAGCATTCCTGAACGTGGTGTCAAGGCTCGTTGACAACTGGTCCTTCGGGTACGATGGCACCATATTCATCGTGGACGGCTCGAAGCTGGTGGAGGCACTCACTGACCACACCAGGTTCAGGAACTCACATGTCACGTTCAAGAGGTTACTCTACAGAATGGCAGAGCGCCTCTCTCCTGAGAACGGCTATGCGGGCATAGTGACGGGCGAATCGCTTGGGCAGGTCTCATCGCAGACAGCAGAGAACCTGCTGGCAGCAGAGCACGGCATAGGCCTTCCAGTGTTCAGGCCACTGATAGGGATGGACAAGGAACAGATAGTGGCCCTGGCCAGGTATATAGGCACGTTCCCCGACTACAACCCGGGCGAGTTCTGCAGCATATTCTCTGACAGGCCCAGCACTGCGGTGGACGCCGAGGCAGTGGATAGGGAGGAAGCCACGTTCGGGGACGTATCCCACCTGCTTGAGGGTGCCACCAGGATCAGGTTCTCCCAGGTGCACGAGTTCACGGAGAGGAACTCGGTGGAGAGCGTGAGGAGGAAGGAGAGCATGGTGGGCTCGGTGATCATTGACCTCAGGAGGAAGGAGGAATACGAGAGGTGGCATGTCCCGGGGGCCCTGAACGTGGATGTGCGCGACGTTGAGGACTTCGTGAGGAAGAACGGAACAAACAAGACTTACGTGGTATACTGCAGCACTGGCCTCCAGAGCGCCTATGCGGCGCTGAAGATCAAGAACATGGGTGCAAGGGCGCTCTACTCCGACCAGAGGTCCATAAGGAAGCTGGTGGAGGAGGAGAGGGTTGAAAGTAATGTACGATGACACATGCCGCCTGTGCAGCGTCTCTGCAGGCGCCCTTGACCCCTCGGAGCTGGTGAGGGCATCCGAGGTGGGTGATCCCTCGGGGCTGGAGGGCGTCATTCTGATCACTGAGAGCGGGAAATACGTTGGGTTCGACGCGGTGCTGGAGATAGCGAAGCGTAAGGAGAACCTGTTCCCCCTCCTGCCTGCGCTCCTGTTCCTGCAGGTGACAGGCCTCGGAAACCTGCTCTACAGGGCAGTTGCTGAGAGGCGCCACTCAAGGGCTGCGGACTTCCTGGCGTCCTTAATCGGGGTTTTCACCAGAACGTCCCGCTCCAGAACTGGTCTTTCTTGAGGTCCCTCTCCCTCTGCTTGCTCGCCTCACTGATGGCCAGGTCAACGGCCTCCTCTGGCGTCCTGGCCTCAAGGACCTCTCCCTCATTCTCCTTTGACTTCCTTACTGGTATGGGACCTATGTGCACCAGGGACTTCCCCTCGCTCACAGTGAAGGCCGCCTCAGAGAGCGTTCCCGTGGATCCGTCTATCGCTATTACAGCCTCAGAAGCCCTGACGATTAGGAAGTTCCTCAGGTAGCCCATGCCCGTGGGCACAGGTACAGTGAGGTAGTGGTTCCCGTTGACCGCACTCATGCCTGGCAGGAAGCCAACGACTATGCCACCCTCCTCGCTCACGCCCTTGGCCACGTACTCCATCACTCCTGTGAGGCCGCCGCAGAAGACCCTGCAGCCCCTCCTTGCCAGCAGCCTCCCGATCTCCTCGGCGATCTCCAGGTACCTCTTCTCCGGCCTGCTCCCCCCTATCACTCCTATGTTGTACAAGAGATCACTCCCTGAAGAAGGTATCGAGCCAGAGGTCCCTGAGCCTGGCAAGCTCCTTGACCGGTTCCATGGAATCCTCCACCCTTATGTCCATGAACTTGGAGGAGCCCGGTTCGAACTCCCTTGTGAGCGAGACGATCAGCAGGGCAGCGCTCTGCCTACCCCTCCTATCCCCTCCGCTGGCCTCTGCTGCCTCCAGGGCACTGACCAGCCTCTCCTCCAGCGGCCCCTGCCTCTCCATGGCCTCCATCATTGCCTTCAGGACGCTCTCGCCTGCCAGTATGTTGCCCTGGACTGAGAAGTTCCTTCCCGTCATGTGGCCGGCGTACTCCATGCACTGGCTCCCGGTGTGCACTGCCACGTCTCCCTTCCAGTCCACCAGGGCAACCTGCCTCCTCTCCCTGTCAGGGTCGGATGAGAGGAGCAGCCTCAGCGTCTCCGCTGCACCCATGGTGCCCAGCAACTTCAGTGCCCTCGGGCCGTAGGTGTAGTTGGCGAACGCCTGCGTTGCCACCGCACCCCTCCCTGCCCTGGCCCACGGCACAACGGAGCCCACGGACAGGAACCTCGATGCCACGGCCACTCCCCACTCCTTCCTCTCCGGATCGTACGAAACAACAGAGTATGTCATTTGCCCATGGTGAATGGATAACTACTTTTAACGCATGCTGCTCATGTGAGCATGCGTCCACCCGTGGTGAAGAACAGGGATAGGATCGAGAAAACGCAGAGGAGGAAGGAAGCCCTCGACCTCATAGAGAGCATGCTAGCCGAGAACGACCCGGCCCTGAGGGTGGAGGGCGCAGTTAGGGGTCTCAAACTTGGCGAAAGCGTAAAGGTACTGGCCTTCGGAAAGGCATCGCAGGCCATGTTCGAGGGCGCAAGGAGGGCGCTCGGGGGGAAGTACAGCAGGGCGGCAGTGGTTGTGCCAGAGGGTGAGGACATATGGGTCGAGGGCCATGATCTGGAGGTCTACACGGCAACACACCCGGACGTGTCGCAGAAATCAGTGGAGGCAGCGCAGCTCTCCATTGAGCACCTGGGCCCGTTCGGCGAGGGCGACGATGTCCTCGTACTCATTTCAGGCGGAGGGTCGGCCATGTTCGAGCTGCCCGCCCAGGGCCTGGATGCTGAGAGGATCATGGAGGTGAGCAGGTGCGTCATGGATGCGGGTGGGGACATATATGAACTGAACGCCGTGAGGGCCCTGATGTCCAGGGTTAAGGCGGGTGGCCTTGCTGTCATGCTCTACCCAGCAAGGGTACACGGTCTCGTTGTTTCTGACGTGATGGGCGATGACCTCTCGGTGATCGCCAGCGGGCCCCTCACCATGCTTAGGGACACCAGGAGGGTTGAGGAGGCTCTGCGTAAGTTCAGGGAGAGGTGCCTCCCAGGGGTCATGGTGCAGCAGGTGGGTGAGAGGAGCGACCCGAGGTACTTCGAAAGGGTGGAGCAGCAGATCGTGCTGAGCAACTCAGACTTCGTGCAGTCAGGCATAAGGTACCTGGCCAGCAGGCGCGTGGACTTCGTCTCGTTCGGTAGCAACCTCAGGGGAGAGGTATCTGAATTTTCCCGCAGGCTCGCCCAGGCCCTGAGGCAGGCCTACTCGCTCAGGGGATCACCGTTCTGGTTTGTGTGCGGGGGCGAGACAACGGTGCAGGTGAGGGGAAACGGCAGGGGAGGGAGGGCCCAGGAGCTCGTCCTGAGGTTCATGGAGGAGATGGGTGATGACGAGGACTTCCTCCTGGCGTGCTTCGGCACGGACGGCATCGACGGCCGTTCAGATGCAGCAGGTGGGATATCGGATAACTGGCTGAGGGAGAGGGTGGGCCGTGATGAGGTGGAGCGGTACCTCGCAGGGAGCGACAGCGGCACGCTCCTAATGTCCAGGGACAGTGCCATAGTGACCGGAAGGACAGGCAACAACGTTTCCGACATAATGGTGGGCTACTATGGCAGGCGGTGAACTCTTCCTGATAGGCAACAGGAGGAAGGGCACCCTCTCGGACGGCTATGCCACCGTGGGTGGCCAGAGGTTCAGTGCACTCTTCACAAGTGACCCATCACCCGGAGACACGCTGAGGCTCGGAGGGGATGTGTTCGTGGCCGAGAGGCCGAACCCATGCGACCTGCCGGCAGTCATGGCGAGGAAGGCCCAGATAATACAGCCCTGGGACGCGGCCTACATGGCACTCCGCGCGGGGGTGAGGAGCGGCTCCCGCGTCCTGGAGAGCGGCGTGGGCTCTGGCGCACTCTCCGCAGTGCTCCTCTCAATAATAGGGCCCTCGGGGAGGCTCGTTAGCGCAGACACGGACGCACAGGCCATATCCCTGGCCAGGTCGAACTCCTCACGCTTCACGGATGCAGACAACTGGGAACTCGTAAACTCCGATATCCACTCGGTTCAGAGGGGTGATGGTTTCGATGCCGTTTTCCTCGACCTGCCGCAGCCATGGGACTACCTGGAGAGGGCATCCGAGCTGTGCAGGCCAGGCGGCATGGTTGTCTGTTACTCCCCCACGTACAACCAGGTGGAGAGGACGCTTGAGGCCAGCAGGGACACGCACCTCATGCTCGTTGAATCATGCACCCTGCGCAAGGAGAACATCATCGTTAGGCCAGGCTCCACCAGGCCGGACAACAACGTCATAGGGCACACGGGCTTCATATCCTTCTACATCAGGCTCTCCGGGATGGAGCTGCAGAGTTTCTGATACCCACTATTGACACTGGAAGCGGGGAAGGCGATCACCCGGCTACGCACCACTGCCAGCGGAGAAACGGGAAATCCGCACCTCGCAGTAACACCGCTCAACAGGGAGTGGGAGTGGATATGGCCATACTGCCCCCTACACCGTCATGGGGACCGGGCCCGCGACCATGCTCCCTACCACCAGGCGCGCCACAGGCCAATTCCCGCCCAATGGAACCGGCTTGCGCCCCCATTCAATGGCATCCCTGAACTGCTTCAGGGCCTCCCCGCCCACACCACCGATACAAAATATTGGGATCCCGGCTTCCGGACTCGAACCGGAGACCTGCGGATTACGGCGGTATTCCATTAAGGAGATTCCTCTACAGTCCGCCGCTCTACCAACTGAGCTAAGCCGGGTGGTGCCTAATCGGTAAATATTATTTATTTTTAACGTCTGCCGGCTGCTCCTGCCCTGACCCGGAAAGTATGTAATCCAGTGGCAGGGGGCTCCTGCCAAGTGCCATGATGCAGAGGTCGCTGTACTGCCTGTCCGGGACACTGCCGATTGTGCAATCCGTGATCCTCTCGTCTCCCCTTGTGAGGTTCTCCATTATCCTTACAGGCAGGTCAGGCGGGATCCCGCTCTCAACCAGGTACCTGGACACCTCCCGCGGCATGAAGTCGTAGGGCCTGGGGAGGACCAGGGCACAGCCCCCTTTTTCAAGCACAGACCTCAGGCTCTCCTTCCTCTGGTTCAGAGGCCCCGTGACGTGGAACGAGATAACGCTGCACACCTCCAGGGGGAACATGGACTTTGCAGAGGCCACCTGGACCGAGCTGATGCCCGGTATCACCTCATATCTGTCCACCTCATCCAGGAAGCGGGAGATCAGCTCGCCTTCGCTGAAGCAGGAATCGCCTGTGAAGAGGAAGGATATCTTGTGCCCCTCCCTGAAGAGGCGCTTCACCTCGCTTATCGAAGTAGCCTGCTCCTTCCACCTGACCGTTATCACGTACTTGTTGCGCAGGAGTGGCTTAACCACCGAGAGTGGAGTGGAGTAGCCGGCCACAACGTCACTCCGGGCTATGGCCACCCTGGCGGCCTCCGTCAGGTACTCCGGGCCCGAGGGCCCCACACCGATGAAGTAGACCTTCCCATGGCCGGAGGGCCTGTGTGCGAACGCAGCCGCGACTGTCACCTTCGAGTGAAACGATTCCTTCGGAAAGAGGATCCTGGAGGTGGGGCCCAGGGCCAGGAGGGCACACGGCTCCGACATGCCCGGGATGCCCAGGGCCTCCTGGGCCATGTGCGAAGTTGAGCTCAACCTGGACGCATCGAACTCCTTCACCCTTTCCATGCCGATCCTCTCGAACCTTATGCCGAGGGACTTCGATGCCTCTTCCGCAACGCTGTCCTCCTTCGCTGATGTCACGACATCGATGTCCTCTACGCCGAGGTCGTGTTCCTCCAGAAAGGCCCTTATGGCATCCTCAACATCGGCCACGGTGGCCCCTCTGGTGTAGCCGAGACCTATGGATATCCTGTACGGGAGGAGCCAGTGTCCCGTTTCTGGCCTCTCTTTGGAAATGACCAGTTCTATGGAATCACCCGCTACCTTGCCTGAGTACGCAGCGACCCTCTTCCGCCTGAGGCCGCTGGGGTTCCTGACGGCAACACGCCTGCCCCTAACTATCTCCGCATTGGCCCTGATAATGGATTCCCTGTCCGGTATGGAGCAGAGAAGCCTCTCTGCGATGCCCTCAATGCTCTCCCTCCCGAGGCTGTCCGTTGCAGTCGTTATCACTGGCGTCGCGTTCAGTATCCCCGCTATGTCCTCCGCCAGTTCGTTGGCACTCGCCGAGTGGCCCGAGAGCACGGGAACGGCGAAGCGTCCGGAATCGTCAACGCACACCACTGCGGGGTCACTGAGCTTGTCCACGGTGTACCTGGAGATGTAACGGACAGCACCCCCTATTGCCATGAAGAGGACTATGGCGTCGTAGCTGACAAAGGCCTCCTCGATTGCGTCCCTGACACTCGATCCGCTGCCTGAATGCCTGGCCTGAACGCTGTATCCCAGTGGTGGGAGTGAGTTCTCCAGGATCCCGGCCATCCTGTCCCCGTTAGGGGTCACGCTGAGCAGGAACACTCTCCTCTGCCCTGCTGGCACCGGAGTTCCCCCTCCTGAAGGAGTGCGTGTATCCAGGGTCGTAGAGCTTCGACCTCCTGTAGTTCTTCGGGTCCACCACATCGCCCACGACGATGAGCGCAGTCCTGTATATCCTGGCCTCCTTGACCTTCCTGACTATGTCCTGCAGCGTGCCGCGTATGACGAGCTCGTCAGGCCATGTGGAGTGGTAGACAACGCCAACAGGTGTTTCGGGGCTGTACCCACCCTCCACCAGGTCCCTGACAACCCTCTCAATCATGTGTATGGCCGCGAAGATCACCATGGTGCTCCTGTGCTGGGCCAGGGCCCTTATGTCCTCCCTGGGGTCCAGGGGTATCCTCTGCCCTCCCCTGGTGATCAGGATGCTCTGTGAGACACCTTCAAGGGTGAGCTCCGTGCCCAGGGAGGCCGCCGCAGAGGTCAGGACGCTGACGCCGGGCACCACCTCGTAGGGTATTCCCTTCTCCCTCAGCATGTCCATCTGCTCCCTGATCGCACCGTAGATGTGCGGGTCCCCACTGTGGAGCCTGACGACCTTGCGGCCCTCCAGGTAGGCCCTCTCTATCATGCTCATGACCTCCTCCATAGTCATGGTCGCGGAGTTCACAAGCTCGGCATCCGGCCTGCACACCCTGAGTATCTCGGGGTTCACCAGTGAACCTGCGTATATTACCAGGTCGGCCTGGACCAGCAACCTGTGGGCCTTCACCGTCAGTAGCTCCGGGTCTCCGGGGCCGGCACCCACTATGTAGACCTTGTTACCAGTCATCTCCTGTTCCTCCTTACCACCAGCATGGAAAAGTAGTCCTGCTCTGCCCCTTCTGCCGGGAACGTGCCCGCCTCTGAGCAGATTATCCTCTCGCTCTCCATCTCGCACCTCCTGGCGTAGAGGAGCGTATCGCTTTCACCTATACCGTACTCCTTCAGGGCCTCCACTGTCTCCCTGTAGGAGATCTGCCCCTTGATCAGGATGAAGGTGTCCACCTTCTCCATATTGTCCCTGACAAGGCCCAGGTTCTCTATGGACGTGATCAGTATGCTCTCCTTGCCCTCTCCGAGGACGAGGCCAGCCCTCGCAGGGCAGGCAGTGAAGGACGATACGGCGGGCACAAACTCCACCTCGACCCCGTACCTGTCCACCAGGATCCTCTGTATATGCCCGAAGGTGCTGTAGAGCATGGGGTCGCCCAGCACGGCGTAGCAGCACCTCTTGCCCTGCCCAAGGGCCTCCACTATCGATCTGGAGTTGGCCTCCCACGCCTCCTCGAGCCTCCTCTCGTCCCTCGTCATGGGGAATGGTAGCCTCACCACCTTCGATGTCAGGCCTCCCCCAAGGCCCATTATAACACCCATTGCCAGGCCAGCCACCGTCCTGCTCGTCTCAGGCACGAATATGACATCGCTGGACTCCAGGGCCCTGAGGCCGCGCAGGGTTATCAGGTCAGGGGCACCGGGGCCCAGGCCAACGACCGTGAGCCTCATTCGCCCACCCTGCATGATATGACAAAGACCGGGTTCCTCGCTATCATCGCGGTGCCCTGGCTCGCATACATGCCCCTGGCCACTATCACCTCAGTGCACTCCACGCCTTCGAAGCCAGAGGCCCTCATGGAGGCCACAGCCCTGGTGCAGGTCTCGAGCATAATGGCGTTCAGCACCAGCGTACCGCCGGGGAGCAGGCACCTCCTGGCCAGAGAGATCACCTCCTCTATCTCTTCAGAGGCCCCGCCGACAATGATCGCGTTGAACCTCTCTCCCCTGGAAAGGTAGTCCACCGCATCAGCCTCCACGACCTCCGCCCTGGCAGACACGCCGAAGCGCTCCAGGTTCCTGAGCGTTAGCTGGCACGCATCGTGTGACCTGTCCACGCCTGTCACCTTGCCCCCATCGCCCACCAGGCGGGCTGCCTCAACCGTGATGCTACCTGAACCACAGCCTATATCCAGGACCTTCCAGCCACTCCTGAGCCTGGCCTTTGAGATCGTGATGGCCCTGATCTCCTCCTTTGTCATGGGTATTTTCTCCACCCTCTCGAACATCTCGTCCGGTATGCCCGGAACAACCCAGTCCAGGTTCTGCATCAGTGCAACACCTCCTCCGCGCTGCTACCCATCAGTGATCCCTGGGGGGAGTGGAGGTAGACGTCCACAGCCCCTATTCCAGGGTACCTCTCCTTCACCCTCTCCCTTATGCGCCTGCACAGCATTCCTGCCACCTCCCTTTCGAGGCCGGCCCCTGAGACTATTCTGAAGGCCTCCTCGGTGTTCCTGCAGGCCAGGATGGATCTCACCCCCTCTGCATGGAGGCCTGCGGCCGCAGCCAGCGCCGCTATGGTCTCCATCCTGGCGTCCCCGAGCCGGCTGTGTGTGTTGAACAGCCCGGCGGCAAGCTTCGATAGCTTCCCTGGCATGCCCAGGATCACGACCCTGCTGAACTCCCTTTTCTGGGCCTCGTCGAGCGCTGTGTCCACCCTGTCCCCTGTCACTATGACTGCCTCAGGCAGGACGCCGAGCGTTTCACGCGCGATCTTCTCGGACGTGTTCCCGGGACATACAACCAGGGTATCGGACACGCAGCGGGCCGAGACCACCATGCGCCTGATGTGGCCAGAATAGGCCTCGTTCGACACGGGTTCCTCAATGCCCGTTGTGCCAAGGACCGAGATGCCCCCCTCGACCCCCACCCTGGGGTTCAGCGTCTTCTTTGCAACCTCTGCGCCGCCTGGCACCAAGATCGTTATGGCCACACCACCGCCTGGCATGGCCTCCAGGACTGCCTCCTCTATCATCCTCCTGGGCACAGGGTTTATGGCGCTCTCACCCGGTGGCACGGGAAGGGCATGGGAAGTGACTATGCCCACGCCCCTGCCCCCGCGCACCCTGACACCACCACTGCCATCTGGCCTGGCCACCGCAACGATGAGCCTCCCGTCGAGGGTGTCGGGGTTGTCGCCGGAGAACTTCCTGACCGAGGCTGCTGCGGAACATGAGGGGAGCACAGAGAGGCCATTCACAGGCACCTCTACCCTCAGGCCTATTGGTGTCGGAACGACAACCCTCTCCACCCTCGTGCCCTGCAGCAGCAGCGTGGCTGCCTTGGAGGCTGCTGCGGCACAGGTGCCGGTGGTGAGCCCGAACTTTGCAAGGGGATCCCTCATCTACGCCCTCTCTATCCTGTACTTGTTCTCGTACCCCCTGGGTGTGACCATCCTCCCGCCGGAGACGAAGGTGTTCGAGTTGCCCACAATTATCGTGGTTACCATATCGATCCTATGGGAGAGCATGTCCGCAAGCGTGGTTATCACCCTCTCCTCGCCTTCCCTGTAGGCCTTCCTCACGATGCCCACCGGCGTATCGGGTGGCCTGTGGCGCAGCATTATCTCCCTGAACCTCTCGAGGTTGTGCTCGAACCGGCTGCCCTTTGGGTTGTAGACAACCACAACGAAGTCTGCCCTGGCTGCCGCCTCGATCCTCTCCTCTATCTTCTCCATTGGCGTCAGCATGTCGCTCAGGCTTATGCACACGAAGTCGTTCATCAATGGCGCGCCAAGGACTGCGGAGCATGAGGAGAGCGCGCTGACACCCGGTACCACCCTGATCTCTAGGTTCGAGTCCCCTGCCACCTGGAAGACAAGCCCGGCAAGGCCATAGATGCCCGGATCGCCGCTGGAAACCAGGGAAACTGTGTACCCGGCCTCCGCCATCTCAAGCGCCGCCCTCACCCTACCGATCTCCTCTGTCATGCCGGCGGAGATCACGGTCTTCCCGGCAAGCATGCCCTCTATAAGCCTGAGGTACAGGTGGTACCCCACGATCACCTCAGATTCCTCAATGCACCTCACGGCCTCCAGGGTCATCTGCTCCCTCCCGCCGGGGCCTATACCCACAACATAGAGTTTTCCCTTCATGCCATACCACCTATGGTGTTGAGTATGGAAGAGGCCATCGGGCTCCCGCCCCTGTGGCCGGGCACGGTCAGGTAGGTGAGGCCGGAGCGTGCCAGTGCATCCTTCGCCTGGGCCGCACCGACGAAGCCTATGGGGACGCCGATGACAACTGAATCGCTCGCTTCACCGTGCCGGAGGAGCTCCATGAGCGCAGTGGGCGCGTTGCCTATGACAAAGAACGCGCCCCGGTGCCTTTCCAGAGCCAGCCTCACCGCAGCCGCGCTCCTCGTGATGCCCTCCCTCTCGGCGGTCTCCCTTGCCTCAGGCTCATGGACGTAGCAGTGCATCCTGCACCTCTTCAGGACCCCACTGGAATAGACGCCCGCCATGGCCATGGCACTGTCGAACACTATGTCACAGCCCGACCTGACTGCCGACACCGCCCTTTCAACAAAGTCGCCGCTCATCCTCATGATCCTCGCCACGAACGGGTCCGCCACGGCATGTGCCGCCCTCAGGCGCAGGAGGTTCTCCGGGCTGTCCGGGCGCACACCGGAGATGCATGAAATGATCCTGAGGCTGGCCTCAATTATATCGCCTTCACTCTCCTTCCTCCGGTGTGCCAGTAGTTCAGCTTTCACAAGCATGGAGATTTCCTCAGCCAGGTATGCCTGGTCGGGCTCACCACCGTTCTCCGGCACCTCAAAATCGTAACCTGCGCACTCAGGGCCTCTTAATGAGGCTCTCCTCATGAGTTCGCGGATGAGCGTCTCAAGGTTGCCATCAGAGGTAACCCTCACTCCTGCTCGCCTCCTCCCTCCTCATGGCAAGGCCCACTGTCGGGCCCATGATCACCGTGGCAGGGCTCTGGAAGCCGTCCAGCTCCGATATCTCCCTGAGCGTGCCCATGATAACCCTCTCCTCCGGAGTGGAAGCCTTCTCCACAACCGCAACGGCCAGGGACGAATCGGTGCCGGCCTCCAGGAGGGCCCTGCATATCTCGTGGAGCCTCCTTGCTCCCATCAGTATCTCCACCGTCCCGTTCAGGGCCAGGTTCCTCAGTATCAGGTCGGTGAGGAGCCTCCCGTTCATGTCCACAGCTGTGATCACCGCTACCGACGACGAGAGTCCCCTGTGCGTCAGCGGTATCACCGCGGAAGACGCGCAGGCGGTTATGGAGGAGACGCCAGGTATGACCTCAACCTCCACCCCGTGTTCCCTGAGAAAGGCGATCTCTTCCCAGCCCCGGGCGAACACCATGGGGTCACCGCCCTTGAGCCTGCACACCATCTTCCCGCTGAGTGCGTGTGCGAGCATCATCTCGTTTATACGCGCCTGCAGCTCGCCGCTCCCCGGCCCTGCCTCCTTTCCCACAGGGATGGCCTGTGCTGAAGCGCCAGCAAACCTGAGTACTGCTGGGTCTACGAGCCTGTCGTACAGGATCACGTCGCACTCCCTGAGGGCTTCAACGGCCCTCAGGGTGAGAAGCCCTGGGTCACCGGGGCCGGCACCCACAAGGTAGACCTTCCCTTTCATCTGTACCTTGACCTCATTTCCTCCATCAGCACACTGGCCCTCGCTGCAGCGGCCTGCACATCGCCGGCAAGGGACAGGCTTTGGAAAGTGGGGTCCATAAGGAGCCTGTACATGAAGACCTTTCTTGATCTTGCCTCACTGAAGGCACCCCTAACCCTTTCCCTGAGCCCGCCAATGACCTCAACGGCACTGGCCTCGCCTGGCCTGACAAGCGTGCCGTTCCTGGCGAGCACATCAAGCCTCCTCCTGACTATGTGTGCCATGGCAGGGCTCTTTCCCGATGTGGACACAGCGATCTTCACGGGCCCAGCCCTTGTTATGGCACACAGTGATATGTGGCTGAGCGACATGTCGTCCGGCACGTATACTATCTGGCTGAAGGGCCTGCATGCCTCCACGAGTGCGCGGTTCAACTCCCTGTCCTCTGTTGAAATGAACGATATGACCGGCATGACCTCCCTGGCCGTATCTCTGACCCTATCACGGTCAAGGCCAGGCGAGTGGGAAGCGAGGCCGGATACATGCCCTGCCCGCCCCACCAGGTGCACAAGCGCACCCTCCTCCAGGAACATGGGGACCTTTTCGTCTACCTCCCTGCCGTGGCCGGCAATGAGGACGGGCCTCCCTCTCAGGGGGATGTCAACCATCATAGCATGCCATATCGTTCAGTATACTTTAAATTTTTCAAGTGAACTTAAAGCTGGCAAAACTAAAATGTCCCAGATGGAATAAAAACCGTAAGGTTAAATCTAATTATCAAATTCTCCCCACATCGCCGGCGCCGACGGTGTGGCGGAGAGCCTGAAACCGGGCCCGGTGGTGGGAGGAGAGTGGGCCTTTGATATCCGAGGTTACTGCGGAGATCAGCAAACTTTACACCGACAGGATAGTCACCGCGCTGGTGGGCATCGAGACGGATGTGAGCAGGGTCGAGAACGTATCTGTGGAGCTCGCCAAGGAGGGTTACGTGGAGGACGTCTTCATAGTGACCGGGGACTACGACATCGTTGTCAAGGTCAAGTGCCCTGACTTCAACGAGTTCCAGGAGTTCCTGGTGGGAAGGCTCACTAAGATACCCGGCATCAAGTCCTCAAAGACCATGATGGTTATATCTATCAAGAAGGAGATGGGTAAGAGAGTGGAGGAGTGAGAGGATGGACCAGAAGCTGTATGAGGAGATACTGTATCTGCTGGATGAGCTTTCGCAGGACACCTCCGTGCCGAAGAACGTGAGGAAGAGCGCCACCGATTCCAAGGCAAGGCTGACCAACGAGAAGGAGAGCCTTGACCTGAGGTGTGCCACTGCGGTATCGATACTGGATGAGATGGCCAACGACCCCAACGTCCCGGCTCACGGCAGGGCCTCTCTGTACACGATTATCAGCAAGTTAGAGGCACTTGCCAAGAGCTGATTGTATCGCTTTTTAGAAAATTATATATACCTTTTATATTGATTTACATTAAATATATATACAATTATAATATACAGTAACTATGCCCCTTACAGAGCAGGATGAGAGGCTTGTGAAGTACCTCATGACCTCGGATATTCCCCGCAGCGTTGCATACACCCTGGTCTACATCAGGGACAAGGGTGAGATAACCAGCGTGGAGATAGAGAGGGAGACGGGCCTCAGGCAACCTGAGGTTTCCATCGCCATGCAGTGGCTGAGGCGTAAGGGCTGGATAAACAAGAGGAACATGAAGAAGGAGGGGAAGGGTAGGCCCATACACGGGTACAAGCTCTCCAAGGACTTCAACGAGATACTCGAGGAGATAATACAGGAGCAGACGAACAAGATAAATGAGATAAATGCCACAATAAACCAGCTGAGGAGCTTCCAGACCTGATCACTTCGGGATGCTGTAGACCTGCACCCCATCAACGGTGCCCTCTATGATCCTGGAGGTGAGGGACGTGAATATCCCCACCTCCACGACCCCAGGCACCATCTTGAGCCTCCTCTCAAGCGCAGCGGGGTCGTCTATCCTCTTGAACCTGCAGTCCGCTATCACGTTTCCGTTGTCCGTCCTGTAGGCACCACCACCGCGCAGTGAGCAGGAGCATCCAGCCTCCTCCAGGTTCTTCAGCGTCCTCGATACCATGAAGGGCAGTATCTCAACTGGCAGCGGGAACCTGCCAAGGTAGTCCCTCTTTATCTTCGTGCTGTCCACCATGACCCAGAGCTCCCTGCTGTTGTACGCAACTATCTTCTCCCTGGTGAGGGCGCCGCCACCCCCCTTGATGAGGTTTCCCTTCAGGTCAGCCTCATCGGCGCCGTCGAAGTCTATGTCCAGTTTCTCAGGTATGTCCTCTATCACCCTGAGCCCGTTCTCCTCCGCCAGCCTCCTCGACTGGCTGGAGCTGACTACACACGTGACCGAGAGCCCCTCCTCCTTCACCCTCTCCCCCAGTGCCCTGATGAAGTGGTTCACCGTCGAGCCGGAGCCGATGCCTATGGTCATGCCGGAACGCACGGCCTTTGCTGCCTCTTTGGCAGCGTTCATCTTTTCCGCTTCGAGGTCCTGCATCTGCCCTTTAATGTGGAAAGGGTAATTATGGGTTGCGTGGGCCAGACACAGTGATATTCACCCATGAAATATCCCATTGCATGCCTGGGGCGGGTGTAAGGGACAGGATACTTGACCTAGTGAGGAGGAACGTGGTCAGGGCCGGGAAGTACTCGCTCTCAGGCTTCATCGGGTTCCTGGTCATAGAGGGCATCACAGGCTCACTCGTTGCCGAACTGGGTACAGGCATGCTGGTCCCCATAGACGTCCTCGCTTACTTCACCGGCATAGCAACTGAATTCCTAATAAACGAGCACTGGACAACTCTCCACTCAGGCCTGCACACTGGCAGGTTAAGGGGAAAACTTGTGAGGATGATGAAGTTCGAGGCACTCAACGTCCTCGGCAACTCCGTATCAATAGGCACCCAGCTGGCACTGTTCAGGTTCTTCCACCTTGACCCCCTGATCGGAAACTTCATCGGTTCCTTTTTCTCCTTCCCTGTGAACTATTATTTCCAGATGAGGGTGGTGTGGGGCATAGACGTGACCAGGGAGTGATCATATCTCGTTCTTGTGGCTCTCCCTGACCCTGGAGAGCTGGGCGAGCCTGGCCTCGCTCCTCTTCGCCCCCTCCTCGAACCTCCTCTTTGTCTCTTCGTCCTCAATGAGCAGCCCTGGAACGGGTGTGGGCCTCCCGTCCTGGTCTATGGCCACGTATGTGAGGAACGCGGTTGTTGTGAACCTCCTGACGCCTGTGAGGCCCTCCTCGCTGTAGACGTCAACCTGTATCTCCATTGTAGTCCTGGTGACGTAGTTGAGCCTGCCGCTCATTATCACGATGTCCCCAAGGTGTATGGGGGAGAGGAAGAAGAGAGAGTCTATGCTCCCTGTGACAGCGCGCCTCCTGGAGTGCTTCGTGGCCACTATGGACGCCACGTTGTCAATCCATTCGACCAGCCTGCCACCGTAGAGGGCGTTGTAGATGTTAGTGTCAGCCGGCAGGACAAGCCTCTGGAGTTCTGTGTACGATTCCCTCCATGACTTCTGCTCCATCAAACCTTGATGGTGGCACCGATTAAATAGGTTCGCAGGCACAAATGCACCCGGATCGGCAGGCGTGCAGTCGGCGGGATTCACGGGTGTGTGAGAAACACAATATATGTGAATTATGATACAATGATATAAATACAATTAAACTATCTATTACAATACATAGACAATGGAAACAGTTTAATTTGATGGTGATCATAACCGGAGCCATGCTGGATCCGAGGATGTACCTTTCCGCAGTCGGTGGCCTGGCGTTCACCGGGGTGCTCGAAAGGCTCCTGGAGGTTGCCATAGGCGTCAGCTCGGTCGTCATAGCCATACTCTGGATTCCTGTGGCCCTGGGGTTCTTCAGCGTGGATGAGAACAGGCGTTACGAATCGCACCTAAGGCTCAGGAATGCAATCATAGGCACTGTCATCTATGCCCTTGCGGTGAGCGGCTCCATATACGGCATCTTCAAGTTCATAGCCTTTGGCACATGAGCCTCTCAGCGCTGGTGCAGGCCATCTCCTCCGCCCTCCTCTCCCTCGACTACCTCCTCTGGCACTTCGCGGTGATGCACGCCCTGACCCCAAATTACGAGTTCGGCATAGAATCGAGGGTTGTGGCAGAGGTGCCCCTTTACCACCAGCTCCTAAGGTACGCGCTCCCCTCACTTGACACAGCAGGTTGGGCCCTGCTCGGCCTAGCCATGCTGGCAGGCGTGGCCGGGAGGGAAAGGGCAGAGCGAACCATTGCAGCCGCGCTCACATCACTCACAGTCTCCTCGCTCTCATTCGCGATCACGCACTGGACAGAACGCACCTTCCTCTCCCTCTATTCCATTGCCTGGGGTGACTTTGGGCGCCACATTTCATATCCCCTTCCGGTGGCTGCACATGCAGGTGGCCTCATCCTCCTCGTCCTCTATTACTCTGCACTGATGGTATCCCTCTCACTGCTTCTGGCAGTTGCCCTGGTGCTGGAGGCGCTGACACTTGCCCTTCAGTTTGTGCTCCCCGTCGTGACAGCCATTGCCATACTGCCTGCGGCCAGGAGGGAGGCCATCAGGCTCTGGAGCCTTTACATGCAGTCTCTGGCCTCTCCATTCGTGATCCTCCTCTGCGTGTACCTCTCATCCTTCCTAATGGGCTACGCTGGCCTCCAGATAGGCATGCTGCTCCTCGCCCCACTCTCCGTCACGCTGATCGTTGGAATAGGTGGCATCTACCTGGGCCAGGGCCTCTCATACATGGCATCCTCCATCTCCATCGCCATCTGGCCAGGTCTCCTGCGCAGCTTCCGCAGGCACATTTCCAGGGACGACCGCATGCAGGACATGGAAAGGGAGAGTGATGACAGCTGAGGGCCATCAGGCTCTCCGCACCACCGCTGGGGAGAGGTGTCAGTTACAGGCTGCTATCTGTGCTGCTCATCCTGCTCACCTCCCTCTGGCTCTCCTCAACCTCCATCCCACTTGCAGCAGCCGTGGGTGCCGTTGCCCTGCTGCTCCTGGCAACACGCTCGGGCAGGCCTTTGCTCCTGGACATGCTCTCTCCAGCCATCGCAGCTGGGGCGCGCCTGGCAGCGAGGGGGATCGTGTTTGACGGGCCCTCCTTGCGCTTCAGGGGCATCAGGCTGAACGCCTCCAAACCCGAGAAGGGCAGGGTGCCGGGGAGACATGCCATTTACATGACAGCCACACAGGATGTCAGTGGCGATTTCTACAGTTCCGCTGTAGTTGCATCGCCCTCGGTTCGGCTGGAGAGCGCTGTGGAGGGGGTTGGATCACCATTCCTGGCACTCTCGTGCATGGTCTCGGGGTGGGACTGGGCAGGCAGGACATACTTCCTCTGGAAAGGACGGTACAGGTCAGTGCTCTCCGTTGAGGAGTTCCCTGAGGTAAGGGCGAACTTCTTCAGGGAGTTCCTTGACTACGGAGACCTGGACGCCATGCTGGTCTGCACAGTCAGCGAGGTGCAGAGGCCGGACAGGGTGCTGGCCAGGGCCCTGGCCGCCCTAAGGGCCAGGAGGGACCTGGCACCGGAAACGGTGCGCCGGGCCAGCAGGGTTGACGAAATGGTGAGGTACGCGGAATACCTGCTCTCCGCTTCCGCGGAGGGCGAGAGAATCTATTCATGCACCGCCAGCATAGTGGTGAGCGCTCCGGACCCTGTCGGGCTCAGGGAGAACATCGAGGCACTGGAGAGGCGTGTTGTCTCCTTGGGCGGAAGGCTGAGGCTGCTGAACACCTACGAGGTACCTGCACGGGCTATGAAGCACATGGTGCCGGGCAGGGAAAATGGTTTATATATAACACACTCGTCCCTGGATGCCATTGCAGTCCCGGAACCGGCGAGGCCAACCTCCGGTACCTTCCTGGGCTACAGGGAGGACAGGAGGAAGTTCCTGTTTGACCCGTTCAGGCACAACTCGTTCAACGTGTGCGTAGTTGGTGAGACCGGAAGCGGGAAGTCGCACTTCGTCAAGAGGCTACTGCAGGGCCTTTTGGCAGACACGGCAATCTCTGCCTTCCTGATCGTTGACCCGCTGGATGAATACTCGCCCCTCTTTCCGGGTGCAGCAAAGATAGATTTGAGGCGGTCCGCGTTCGATCCTTTCAGCGCCAGGCAGGGGAGCTTCATTTTCGTTACAGGCACCCAGCGTGACCGGGACTCTGCATTCAGGCTCGCACTCATGCTCCGCTTCATCCCGGAATGGATGAAGCAGCCAGGGAGGAAGGTCCTGGTCTTCGAGGAGATGAGCAACCTCCTGTGGAACAGGGAACTGGCAGCCTTCGCCGGCTCAATAGTGAGGCACTCCCGCCACTACCTTACCAGTGTGGTCTCGGTGACGCAGAACATGGACGACCTCAGGGCCGGCGATGGGGACTGGAACATACTCCTCAACTCCGCACACATATTCATCTTCAGGACGCCAGACCTGGGGGGCGCAACATCATTACTGCCCCTCAGGGGAGATGAGGCCTCAGGGCTCAGGGGTGGCACGGTCCAGGGCACGTCACAGTGCATCTACCTATCAGGGGGCGAAAGGCACGTCATCACGGTGCACTAGGTATTTCTCTCCTTCTCTGCAGTGTCAACGAGCACAAGCGTGAGTATCCCGAATACAACCAGAACCACGGTGAAGGAATACACGCCTATGTCTGCCCATGTATCGTATAGTATTGACCATGCCAGGTAGAAGCCTATGCCGAAGAGAAGCAGGAAAAGGCCAACAAACCTGTAGCCGTTCTGTACTGTCAGTATCCTCCTTGAATCCACCATCTTCGGGCCTCCATATCCTAAAGTCCATATTTAACTGTTGCCGGTCGCCCACCGAGACACCGGTGCCGGCCCGGCCCAGTGCTGAACACCAATCGGGACTGTGGAAAGCCCTCAGGCACAACCTGTGTACTGTGGGCCCGGGTTTTCCCTGCCAGGCCCCGGATGATGGCCGCAGGGGAACTGAATGGTGGCGGGAAACAGGACACACCCATGAGGCTACCTGCTTGGCAGGAGCCTTGTTCTGAATAGCCTGCAAAAACGGGCAACCAGTCTTATTCACTAAATAATATTTAACTACTTCCGTGTAATTAAGTGGCAATGCACGATCCTGCCCAGAAGTACTTCAACTGCACTGAGAGGGACAGGGCAGTGTTCGAGGCTGGCATCAAGCTGGGCACCCTCTACCACCAGTATGTGGGCGTACCCCTCAACCTCAGCAACGTGGACGCACTGGAGAGGGCCATGGAGGGCAGCCTCAGGGTCCAGCCGTTTGTGACCGACGCCAGGGTCAGGATAGATAGGGAATCGATACACAAGAGGCAGGGCGTGTACAAATACATAACTCTGTATGGCGAGATGCTCGACGTACAGGTGGAGGTCACCTACGGGAGTGTCAGGGTAAGGGCCAGGCTCAGGTACGTCGAGGATATGGACTACCCCTTGATGTACGTTGAGGACGTCAGAGAGGGATGATATGGCTGTGAAGATATGCATAACGGGACCTGTGGGCTCAATAAAGGCCGAGGCTCTGTCGAGGATAATCGAGATGCTTCAGAAGGACGGCCTGACTGTGCAGGGTGTCCTGGTCAGCGAGGTGGTGGAGAACAACAAGCTCGTGGGGTACTCGATCTTCGACATAAGTTCCAAGAAGAGGGCGGTCTTTGCCCAGAGCGGCATTGTGTCCAGGGTGAAGCTCGACAAGCTGGGCGTGGACACCAGGGTGCTGGAGGAGATACTGATACCGAGCCTCCAGAAGGCCAGGGAGAACGCTGACGTCATAGTGATCGATGAGGTGGGGAAGCTGGAGAACCTGACCAAGAGCGTGCAGAAGGAGATCGGCGAGACGCTGCGTACTGAGAAGCCAATAATAGTGACGCTGCACAAGAAGTCCAGGAACCCGGTGCTGCAGGAGATCAGGAGCCTGGAGGGCGTAAGGGTCTTCGATATAACGCCCATAAACAAGAACATCATGCCATTCAGGGTGCTCAGGGTTCTGAACGGCGAAGAGGGCGCGGCTTGATCGTTGAGGAGGGCTCGGTGAAGATATATGTGCCCGAGGAGCAGCCGGAGAAGGGGCCGGGCAGGGCAGTTTCAGGCTTCTACAACAGGTCTCAGAAGCTGAACAGGGACGTGACATTATCCCTGCTCTCGGCCGTGAGGCCCAGGGTGGTGCTGGACGGCTTCTCGGGGACAGGCGTGAGGGCCATAAGGATCGGCCGGGAGCTTGGCCTGAGGGTTGTGGCAGCAGACACGGACAGAGTTGCCTGCAGGCTATCAGAGGAGAACGCGAGGGCCAACGGTGTCGACCTGGAGGTGCTGAACGAGAGCTTCAACTGCGTCGTGGAGAGGTTCAGCTTCGACTACATAGATATCGACCCCTACGGCTCCTGCGTGCCATTTGCTGACGCGGCCCTGAGGTGCGTGCGCAACGGGGGCATACTTGGCATAACCGTCACGGACCTCACGGCGCTTACAGGTTCGAGCCCAAGGAAGACGAGGAGGCGTTACGGCTCCTCTGTGATCAACGACGAGCTCAGGCACGAGAGCGGGATAAGGGTCCTGCTGGGCTACCTGGCCAGGAGGGCTGCTTCCTATGACAGGGCCATAGAGCCTATCCTCTCATTCTGGCACTCACACTACTACCGGGTCTTCATCAGGGTCAGAGAAGGTGCAGCCCTTGCCGACAGGTGCCTGTCAAACGTGGGCATGTTCAACAGGAAGCACCACCTACTTAGCTTTTACGGGGACATCGATGAGGGCCCCCTGTGGGTCGCCGGGATGAACGACCCTGCCTTCCTCGGGAGGATGGACAGGTCATTCCTGGACAGGAACGGGAACCGGCTCCTCGACACCCTCCTCCATGAGGACAGCATGCCCTATTTCATAGAGGCAGTCCACCTGGCCCGGCACCTGAGGCTCTCCCTTCCGCCCATATCCTCCTTCATAGACGAGATAGAGAGGGCGGGAGCGCAGGCCTACAGGACGCACCTCTCGCCCACGGGAGTAAAGGTGAAAGGTGGCGCCGGCACGGAGAGCGTCATCGTAGCATACAGGAATGCCCTCTCCAGTGGAGGGGTGTAAACCTTAATATCTGTATGTGAGTTTATACCTGCGGTGCGGTGGCCTGACAGAGGAGAACACAAAGGTTGAGGTGGGAAAGCCAGGTTACGGCAACCCTGTTCACGTCTGGCTGCGCTTCATAAGGCCAGTCAACGGCTTCATGGGCCTCTTCGCCACATGGATATCCGCGTTCATAGGCAAGGGGACAGGCCTTGTCCACTTCGTGGTGCCGGTGGCCGTCGCCTCCGCTGTGGTCTTCCTTGTAACATCCGGGGGGAACATAATAAACGATATAACGGACATAGAGACGGACAGGATCAACCACCCGGAGAGGCCACTGGTCACCGGGAGCATATCAAGGGGCCAGGCAAGGGCCGCTGCCGCAGCCCTCTTCGTTATCCCGGTCGTTCTCTCCGCGGTATTCCTGCCACCGCTGTCGACGCTAATAGTGCTCCTTGCTGAGGCGCTCCTCATACTGTACGAGGCCAGGACAAAGAGGCTCGGTCTCACGGGGAACATATCCATAAGCGCCCTCGTTGGTCTCATATTCATATTCGGAGGCCTCGCTGTCGGTTCGCCAGAGAAGATGGTGATCCTGTTCCTCATGGCCTTCCTGGCTAACCTCTCCAGGGAGCTCATAAAGGGGGTGGAGGACATTAAAGGCGACAGGGACAGGCAGACATTCCCGAAGAGGTACGGCGTGGGAGCCACACAGGCCCTGGTGGCCTCCTGCATAGCACTCGCCGTTGGCCTCTCATCCCTGCCATACCTCCTGCACCTCCTGAACCTGTTCTACGTGCCTGTCGTTGTTGTATCCGATGCCCTCTTCGTATTCTCGGCCGTGGGGATATCCAGGGACACGCACAGGAAGCAGCAGATCTCAAAGCTCGCCATGATTGTGGGGCTCGCGTCCTTCGTAGTTGGTGGTATTTAGGATGAACGTTTACGCATCGATTCTGGAGAAGCTAAGGGAAGAGAAGGTCCACATGACGCTCATAGACCCGGCCTCGCAGACGCCGGACAGGGCAGGCAAGATAGCAGAGGAGGCGGAGGCCGCCGGGACGGACTTCATAATGGTCGGGGGCTCAACTAACATCGACGGCCACATGCTGGACAGGACAATAGAATCCATAAGGGATTCATGCACCAGGAAGATCATAATATTCCCGGGCTCCTCCAACATGGTCAGCGACAGGGCGGACGCCATATACTACCTGTCCCTCATGAACTCTGAGGACCCTGAGTTCATAGTGGGCCACCAGGTCAGGGCCGCCAGGTACCTGAGGGCCCTCGGCCTTGAGGTCATACCCATGGGGTACCTTGTGTTCGAGCCCGGCATGACTGTGGGCAAGGTGGGGAAGGCAAGGCTCATAGGGAGGGAGGACCACATCCTCGCGTCCTCGTTCGCCCTCTCCGCCCAGCTCTTTGGCATGAAGCTCGTCTACTTCGAATCAGGGAGCGGCTCCCCGACGACGGTGAGCCCGAAAGTCGTTTCTGAGACCAAGGCACTGATATCGGTGCCACTGATCGTCGGCGGTGGTATTAGGGACAGGGAGACGGCCCAGGCAATCACCAGGGCAGGGGCGGACATAATCGTCACTGGCACCCTTGCGGAGAGGTCCCAGGATGTCTACGCATCCCTGCACCCGATAATTTCTGGCGTCAAGGGGATACCGGTCCAGAAATAGAACAGTTTAATATTCAAGTGGACTTTACCCCCTTAAAGTGAGCTTGTAAAATTGGTGATCAGCATGAAGAACAGCACATTCTGGTCAATAGCCGTTGTCATCGTAGTGGTGGTGGTCGCCTTCAGTGTCGTTGGCTACCACTACAGGGCCCCACAGCCCCAGCGCGGTGAGATCGTGATACACGATGCCCTGGGGACGAAGTTCGTGTTCCAGCAGCCCCTAACGAGGATCGTCTCGCTTGACCCGAGCGCAACGGTAACGCTCTATGCGCTCGGCGCCTACAAGGACCTTGTTGGTGGGAACCCCTTCGATTACTACCCGCCGAACGAGACTTTGCCGAACGTAGGCAATTCTTTTAGCGTTAACTACGAGGAACTCGTGAACCTGAGCCCGCAGGCAGTCCTGGGCTACGGCACTACCATGCCGAGCTACGGTTACACAATAAATAACACTCTCGACATACCGTTCATACTGGACAACCCGGAGAGCTTCAGCCAGATCGAGAACTTCACCCTTATGCTCGGCGAGCTGACCGGGACTGAGAGCAATGCCTCCAAGATCGTGGACTGGATGAACGAATCGATTGATGCCATAGACAGCGCACTCTCGCAGATACACCAGAGGTACACTGTGTTCTACTACCTCTACGCCCCAGGCGACTGGACGGCTGGCAACGGAACATTCCTGAACCAGATCTTCCAGTACTCCGGGCTGATAAACATTGCAACTGCCCCCGGGTACTACGAGGTCAACCCATCGTTCATTGCCAACGCCACTGCTAACAACAGCCCCCAGGTCATACTCCTTGACCAGTACGTGAACTACTCCAACGTGCAGGTTGAGCCGTTCAACTCAACCCCGGCCTACATAGACCACAGGGTCTACACGCTCTTCAATGACAGCTTCTTCAACGAACCAGACTTCAGGATAATGTACGCCATACAGTGGCTCATATACGAGGTGTACCACGTCTACGTGCAGCTGCCGCAGTTCCCCATCGCCCTGAAATACCCGCCGACCCTTGGCATGCCGTCCATATGAGGTATGTATCACTAGACTCGGTGGCACTGAGGGGTGCGACATACATCATCCCACCACTGGCACTGGTGGCCCTATCGGTACTCTCACTCATCATCGGTTCGATAAGGATACCGGCCAGCACCACGTTCAGGATAGTGGGTAGCCAGATACCGGGCATATCCTCTTACATCCACGCTACCTGGCCCAGGGCCTACTATATCATCGTCGTGTACCTCCGGGAGCCAGAGGTGATAGGCTCCCTGGTTGTGGGTGCCTCACTGGGCGTGGGCGGTGCAGTGATACAGAGCGTGTTCAGGAACCCGATAACTGAACCCTACATAATAGGCATATCCAGCGGCGCTGCCCTGGGTGCAGTGATAGCGTTCGTCTCAGGCATCACAGTCTTCGGCATATACAGCCTCCAGGTCCTGGCCTTCGTCTTCTCCATAGCGGTGGTCTCGGCCGTTTACCTCTTCTCCTTCAGGGGAGGGAGGGCACCCCCAACATACCTGCTGCTGGCAGGCATAGCCATATCGCTCTTCACCTCATCCATGGTCGCCCTCCTCCTCTATACCAGGCCCGCGCTTGAGAACGAGGCCTACTTCTGGCTCCTGGGCTCGATTAACGGCATAACCTGGGGAGAGCTGCGCCCCGTGACGGTCGTGGTTGTCCTGTGCATGGCCGCGGCCTTCTCCATGAACAGGTCTCTGGACGCACTGCAGCTCGGTGACCAGCACGCGCACTCCATTGGCGTGAGGGTGGAGAGGGTGAGGGCAACCGCCATAGCCGTGACGACGCTGAGCGTTTCAGCGGTGGTCTCAGTAAGCGGCCTCATAGGCTTCGTGGGCCTGATCGTGCCCCACATCTCCAGGATACTCTACGGTGGCACCAACTCGAAGGTGATACCTTATTCTGCGGTCTTCGGGGCGATGTTCCTCTTAGTCGCTGAGGACGTATCTAAGATGGTTCTGCCGGGGGAGGTCATACCAATTGGCATAGTGACAGGCATCGTGGGTGTGCCGTTCTTCCTGTACCTCGTGAGGAGGGTGGTGCATGGGACAGCCCGATAGCGGCCTTATCAACGTGGCCCTGAGGCTTGGCTCCTTCTCGGTCAGGGACGTAACGATACCCCTGGAGAAGGGCAGGATCAACGGGATAGGTGGCAAGAACGGCTCGGGGAAGTCAACGCTCCTGAGGGCAATTTACGGCTACCTGAGGCTGGACAGAGGCGCTATCCTGATCGACGGCAGGGAGATAGGGGAATACAGCGAGAGGGAGAGGGCTTCCAAGATCTCTGTGGTGCACCAGGAACACCCGGAGCCGATATCGTTCAGGGTCAGGGACATAGTCTCCCTCTACGGCACCTGGTCTGGCAGCAGCCTGTCCCTGGAATCTGTGGCGGCGAGGACTGGCATAGCGCACCTCATGGACAGGGATTTCTCAACGCTCAGCGGTGGGGAGAAGAGGCTCGTCATGATCGCTGCAGCCCTCTACCAGGACACGGAGTTCGTCCTGATGGATGAGCCGACTGCCTTCCTGGACGTGGACAGGGAGCTCCTTGTCTACGACCTGATAAGGCAGGCATCTCTGATGGGGAAGACAGTGGTGGTGGTGCTGCACGACGTGAACTCCCTGGCAGCCCTGTGCCACAGGATCACCTTCATGAAGGAAGGGCAGGTCGTTGCGCATGGCAGGCCGGAGGAGGTACTAAGGACGGACATTCTGGAGAGGGTTTACGACACAGGGTTCACAGTCAGGGACGGCATATTCGTTCCGGTGAGGAGGGACCTCAGCGGGCTGAGGGTCAGGGTGACTGGCAGGGACACATGGAGGATCGAGGAGATCCTGGCCATGCACGGTGCCCAGATGGGAGGCGGGCAGATGGAACTCCATTACGACGGGTCGGTTGTGAGGGTAAGCCTTAACGGTGCCAGCAGGGAAATGCCGTGCACACGGCCCGAGGATGCAGCTGAGGCTGCCAGGCTCGTGTTTCACGGGACCATGGAGGAGTACAGGGTGTCCACCTCCTCCATGATCTCCAGGTCAGAGAGGCCCGAGGACTTCGCTATGAAGTAGGCCGCCCCCATGCCCACGCCCTCCCTCACGTGCCCCTCGGAGTACTTCCTTATGCCGGGGTGCCTGGAGAGGTCGGCCCTAACATCAACGCCCTGCACGTTTCCAGCCACCCTGGCTATGTCCTGGTACCTGTGCTGGAGCACCCAGCTGGTAGTTATTACAGGCAGCCCGTGCCTGTCCAGTATCCTTGATGCAAGGTAAGATACGCAGGCCATCTGTGTCCCCCCTGCCAGGATAACCCCATCGCTCTCGGATATTATGCCCAGGGCAACGCACATCATGTAGTCGCCCGCCTCCTTCACCGCATCACCGGGTGAGAGCGTTTTCCTGGCTATCCTGGAAACAGTGTCGTTGTAAACGCTCTCCTTCAGTTCCGTTGGGTCGTCAGGCATCGAGCTGCTGCTCCTGAAGTCCAGGCCGCAGAGGCGGAGCACTGTCATTGCAGTGGTCGTACCACCTGGCACGCTCTCCGCCAGGTAGATGTTAGAGTAGCCCCTGAGCAGTGTTGAGGCTATGTAGCGCCCGTAGGCGAAGGCCTCCTGGAACTTCGGGCACGCTGGCTTCAGCCTCGGATCACCTGCTGTGCCCAGGCCCGTGTGCAGGTGCGGCACCTTGGGGGTGTCGCTGAGGCCAGCATCAACAACCAGCCTCCTTGTGCCTGTGAGGTCCAGGCACGCCCTTGTGAATATGGCCGGTGTCGGTATGCCATCTGGGGTTGCAGGCGGCACGTCTATGCTCAGCGGTGAGCCGGCCACCACTATCTCGCTGTCCACCGTGGGGGTGAGGTATGTTGCCCCAGGGTTCGGGCCAGCCGCAGTTATTCCGGGCACTGTGGATATCTCTGTTGTCCCTGCCAGTAGGACGAATATCGAATCGGACAGTCAGACCACCACCCTTACCAGCGCAATGGGCATGGCCAGGATGAAGATAAAGAGGAGGGAGGAGAGGACAAAGATCCTCACTGCATCCCTCACGTCAGAGGGGGTGGGGTTCCGGCCACCCTCATTTATTATGTACTCCCCCGGCTTCTCCAGCCAGACGCCCAGCAGCTTGGCCATGGCGCTCATGGGCCACCCAGCGTTCGCACTGTCTGTGAGGCCAGCGAACTCTATGGCCGATCCCCTGGCCCTCCTGCCAGTGGCCTCCCCCGCCAGGGCTATGAAGGCCGGAGATACCCTCGCCGGTACGTAGTTGAATAAGGTGTCTATGAGCGCGGCTGGCCTTCCGAAGAGTATGTAGGTGCTGTCCTTGTAGCCCACCGTGGAGTCGAGGTTGTTGGCAGCCCGGTATACCATGGCGCCTATTATGCCGAAGAGGCCGTAGAAGAGGAACGGGCCGAGCACCCCGTCGACCAGGCCCTCGGCCAGGCTCTCTATCAACGCCGATGATATGTGGGAAACCCCCATCCTGGAAGTGTCCCTCCTGACCAGCCTGGAGAGCCTCATCCGCGCTTCCTGTACGTCTCCCCGATCAAGGGAATCGAGGACACCGTTGACATGCTGCAGCATTGACCTTATGGCAAACGTGGACTTGAGGAGGAAGGCGGACACGACCACCGTGGAGACCAGGCTCAGGTATGCAAGGTGGAGCACAGCGAACGTCACCACTCCCACCACAAAGAGGCAGAAGAGGGCATACGCCAGGCCGTTGCCGAACGTTGCCCCGTAGGCCCTGAAGAACCTGTCAAGGTACGCTTCGAGCCTCCCGATCCAGACAACGGGGTGGACGGCCTCCGGGTACTCGCCAAACGCCAGGTCATACGCCAGGGCTGCCGCAACGATGATCAGGGGCAGCAGCACGGGCAGGATGGGTGACATCAGCTGCCACCACCGGCCGACCTGCGGAGGGCATCCATGACCCTGTCAAGGTTCCCGGCATCGGGCACGGCCATCCTTATGGCCTCAGCCCCGTAGATCTCCACCCTCCTCACCGCTATGCCCAGGGAGAGCATCCTCTCCCGGAACCTCTCTGCTGTTATCCCGGCAGGGACACTGAAGGACAGGTAGTTTGCCGACGGCCTGCCTATGACTCTCATCCCCATGCGCTCCAGGCCCTCAACCAGCCTCTCCCTCAGTTCCCTGTAGGCCAGTGAAAGCCCATCGAGGTCCGGCAACGGGACTTTGAGCAGGAAGTCCACAGCCTCTTCCGACAATGACCAGGGTTCTGCCAGCATCCTCGCAGCCTCCAGGAACTCCTCTCCTGAAGTCACAATGGCGAGCCTCATCTCCGGCCTCGCCAGCACCTTCGTGAGTGACCTGAATGCAACAGTGCCGGAAGAACTGGAAGCCCTCTTGGCATAGCCCTCGAGGCCCGTGAAGAACATGAAGCTCTCGTCAATGAAGATGGGGCCGTTCACCTCTGTTTCCAGGCTCCTGACCGCTCCCCCGCCGATGATGGAGCCAGTGTGCGCCGCCGGTACTGTAAGCACCGCTGCTGTGGGCCCAACGGACCTCACGATCCTGGGGTACCTTTCCAGAGTCCGGTCGTAAAGGCTCACAGGCCTGTGCCTAAGGGCCAGTGCCCTTTGCACCTCGCTGAAGGATGGCTCTATGATCAGTGGCCTCTCTCCCGTGAACTCTGGCATGACCCTGTGTATGAACCAGGTGGCACCCGGGACTATAGCCACACTCTCCGGCTCAAGGCCAAGCCATTCCGCCACCCTCTTCTCTGCCCTCACCCTGTCAGGGTCAGGGTACCTGCCTGTGTGACTGAACGATACGGTGTTCAGGTTCACGCTGAGGTCTAGGACACCATCTCCCCTGGCGCCTCCCCCGTGTTCCACATGCCTCTGCGGCCTCACTGTGAGGAGCACCTGGGCCCATCGCTGGCCACGATAAAATGGTTGCCCTGCTCACTGCCTGCGATCCCTGCTCCTGGCCGTGCCATGCGTCTGTAAATTGGGGAATGAAGCATTTTTTAGTGGTCAACGATCAAGGTCTCATTGGCACTCGATGGTTTCCGCTCTGCCCTCTCCTTCCTCACAAGGATACCTGCGGGCAGCTTCCGGTTCTCTGACACGTACGTCCTCTACTTCTCCGCAGTTTCCCTGGTCACGGGCACCATAGGTGCCCTGCCCATGCTCCTCTCACCCATCACTGGCCAGCTTGCAGCATCATCGCTGTCTGTGGCGCTCCTCCTCATATTTACCGGATACCACCATGCCGATGCCGTCATAGACTGCGGCGACGCGCTCATGAAGACCGGTACTGTGGAGGAGAGGAGGGCAGCACTGAAGGACGGCAGGACAGGGACCGGGGGCATCGTGACTTTCGTAATACTCTACGGTGCCCTCCTGTCAGCCTTCTCCTCCACACCGTTCCCTTTCTTCGCCTTCCTCCTGGCGGAGATGGCCTCGAAGTCCTCCATGGTGCTCTCCGCTCTGCACGGCAGGCCGTTCGGCCGTGGGATGGGTCAGTCCTTCAGGGAATCCCTGGACAGGCGCAGGGCCCCATCTGTCCTGGCGAACACGCTGCCGCAGCTGGTCCTCGCCCTGTTGTTCCCAGGGCCGGGCGCCTACTCGCTCCTGGTGGCCGTTGCCTCCTCCATCGCAGCATCTCTATTCCTGCACAGGGCCTTCGGCGGCTTCAACGGCGATGTCCTTGGCCTTACGGGTGAGATCGGCAGGATATCCTTTGCCGTTTCCTTCCTCATCCTCGCACGCCTTCACATGTACCCTGACCTGTGCCTGCTCCACAGCCTCCTCGCCTCCTCGAGGTCATGAGGTGTGTTTATGTTGGCCATGTCGAACGTGTCCAGGGGGACCTCTGAATAGCCCTCCTCCCCATCACTCCTCTCCCTACAGAACAGTGCCAGGGGCACGTTCTGCCCCCTGTATGTGGCCTCAGTTATGCACTCCCCGCCGTCCTCTGAGGATATGAGGAGATCCAGGGCCGCGGTGGGGATGTATAAGTCCACTCCTACCACCAGTACGGAGAGGCCTTTCAGGCGCCTCAGGAGGAGTGACAGGTCTTCCGGGTACCCGCGGCCGGGTGCCAGGTAGACCCTGTAACCCTTCCTGATGCAGTATGCCACCGTGCGGGCCGCGTGCAGGCTGCAGCAGACGACCACGGGTGCCAGCCTGCGGAGGTGGCTTACCTTCCATTCGAGTAGTGTCCGGCCGCCTATCCTTATGAGGGCCTTGTCAGGGTTGGAGAGCCTGGTGCCGCGTCCACCCGCCATTATGACGCACACATCCGGCACCCTCTTAACCTCTCCTCCACGCACACCTGTGGATATCGGGGCTGCTTAAAAACATGGCCGGAAATATGGCATTGCCGTATGGGCAGGAAACTGAGAATGCCACCTGCGGTGCAGCGGCACACACATCACTGCAATTCAGCAACCTGCACGTGGGCGGACCCCTGGCAACCCTCCCATTTCGGGATGCACCAAATGCGCAGTGCCTGCCTGTAAAGCTCGGGGTCATCAGGGCACGCTGCAGAACGATGGCCCCACGGCCTGGTTGCCGCCTTAACTGTCGCATGAAGGGCCGCAACGGCTCTCCCTGAGGACATGCAAAGGGAGACCAGTGAGGCCCGCTCCTCAGTCCATGTGGCCTGCCTCCTCCTGGTTGGAGGAGAGGAAACTGGATATTATCTCGTTTGGCGTGGTCACGCGGTTCTGGAACCTGCTTATAACGGGTCTGTTGTTGTACCAGTAAAGGAAGTTCTCAGAGTGGTTGAACCCCCACCTGAACCTGTCGTAGTTCTGCCAGAGCCTTGAGAGCGAGAGGTGTACCCTGTTGCCCCCCTTGTCCGCCTCCACCTCGGCCACACCGTTGGCCTTTATGAAGCTCTGTATCTCCGTAGCCGCATAGAGGATGGTGAGTACGCCGCTCCTCATGATGATCTTGCCCACCTTCAGGCCGTTCTTCGCCGCAAACTCGAAGAGTGACGCGAGGACTTCCTGCACCAGCTCCTTCGTGATCTTCCTGCTCTCCCTCATGGACACGATCTTCCTGGTGGAGAGGTCGATGCAGGCCACCGCGTACGGGTGGTCTATGGACGTCTGGTGGTAGTCAAGGTAGACGGTCGACAGCGGTGGCTCCCTCTCCTCCTCGCTCTCGGCCCTCTCCTTCTGTACCTTCCCCCTTATCATGTTCTTGGTGCGCATGTAGTTGTAGACCTGGTAGTAAGACACCCGCCTCCCCCTGCTCTTGAGCAGGTAGAATATCGTCCTGGAACCTATCTTGTAGTTGTTCCAGAGTTCGTCTATCTCACGCGCGTCCTCCTCGCTCAGCTTCGAGGACCTCCTCTGGGGCCTGTCGCCCGAGAGGTCTTCCTTCAGTATCTGCTGTATCCTCCTGGGCGTGACGTTGAACATCTTCGCCAGATCCACGACCCGGTACCCCTTCCTGACACTCTCCACTATGAACTTCTTATCCTCACTGGTCAGCATGGTAATTGTCTATGCCCGGGAGCATTCAAAACGGTTTTTTGCAGACTGGTTGTCACCTTCATATGTATGTGTGAGGTGCTGTTGCGCAGGGCCCGCTGGCTATGGGTGCGCCCGTGAAAAATTTCGCATACCATACGCTGGCCCGTTTAAATACTTGCCAGTGAATATACACAAGGACTTACAGAAAGACCTGCGAGGTAAAGGAAGATGAACAGTTTCAGAATGGTCAGGAGGCTGATCCGGAAGGCGTTCTCCCTCAGGGAGGAGGACCGTTCCGAGACCGGGATAGGCGTCCTGATAGTGTTCATAGCCATGGTGCTTGTGGCTGCTGTGGCGGCCTCTGTGCTGATACACACTGCCGGCATACTGCAGCAGAAGGCCACGTCCACTGGCTCCAACACGATACAGCAGGTGTCCAGCGGCATAGCCACAACTGAGGTGCTGGGCTACGACTATGCGAACCCGCCCGAGAGCGGCGGCATAACCTACCTTGCCATCATAGTGACAACAAACTCCGGGGGGTCACCTGTCAACCTTGCCAACGTCACCCTAACCCTGACGATAGACGGGACCACCGCCATACTGGTCTACAACCAGAGCATATTCGCTGACATATCCTCAACGGGGTCGGATAACCTCTTCGGCCTCTCCGTGTGGTCGGAGCTGGGCAGGTCGCACAACAACCCAACATCGTTCGGTGTCATAGTGATAAAGGATCCGAGCAGCTCCATGACATCGAAGTACCCTGTGCTCTCACCCGACGACCAGGCGGCGATAATACTGAACGTGACCAACACCTTCGGCACCAACATATCCCAGGGAGCCTCTGTGGAGGGTCAGGTGACTCCTGAGACCGGCGCCTCGGCACAGATAGAGTTCACAGCACCACAGTCCTTTGTCTCCAGGACGATCACGCTGCAATAGACACCTCGCCTCCCCTTCAGCATGTGCCCGGGCTGCTGCAAGGGGAGTGTACAGGACTGGGAAAAGTAGATTTACCATATCCCCATGACCACGGGTGCAGCAGAGCAGGCCTGTGGACTCAGCGGTCACCGCTGTGGCAGGCGGTGTGATAGTGGTGGCAGTGGGCCTCTACCTCGTCTACGTTATAACAGGGATACTCCATAAGACGGCTGGCCTGTCACTGGTACTGGCCGGCACGGCCGTTGGGGTGGTCATTATTGCCCTCGGCCTCCTTGCCCTCAGGTACCCGGAGAGGCACAGGCTACTCGGGGGCCTGATAATGCTCTTCGGCTTTCTCAGCTGGCTCGGTACCTCCGGTGGCTACATAATGGGCCTGGTGGTGAGCATCATCGGCGGCATCATGACCGTGGTGTGGAAGCCCCCTGCCCAGGCACCTCCGCCATGAGCATGTTCCAGTCCACAGGCTACAGGCGAAAGCGCCAGGAAACACCAGGCCTCAACGCATGCTGAAAATTAAAGCGCGGGGAGTGGGATTCGAACCCACGCTCTCATACGAGAAACAGCTTAGCAGGCTGCCGCCGTACCTCTGGGCCATCCCCGCAGATGCCTCAGGAGCCGTACCTGTCCTGCAGGTCGTTGGCTATCTGTTCGAGAACCTCCTCGAAGTCCTCGTTTTCAAGCGTTACAACGTCACCGTTGGGCAGTATGATTTTCGCGTAGTATATCTCACCGTCCTTTGAGATCTCCACCTTAGCCAGGTTCTCCGCCATGCCATTCCCGTACCGTTACCGCATATATTAGAGCTTTGATGGCCTCCAGGGCGCCCTTGAAAAGTATAAATATGGGTTCTCCCTTCGGATTGCGGAGGTGTGAAGTTGGTCACATACTCAAAGAGAAGGGACTACGACGATGACGACGACTACGACGACGAAGACGACGACGATGACTTCTGATCAACCTTCATGGTGAACGCGAAAGGTGTTCGATTAGAAAAAATGTATACTTTTTGAGGTTTTGGTGGCCTTGATATCCATCGATTCGAGGATCCTCGAGACACTGGCAAGGAGGGGCATAAGCGAGCTGACGGAGCTTCAGAGGGATGTTTTCCCTGTTATACTCTCCGGCGAGAACGCCCTCATCCTCTCGCCCACAGGATCTGGAAAGACCGAGGCCGCCCTTGTGCCTGTGCTGCAGAGGATCCTGGAGCAACCGGGAGAACCGGTGCAAGTCATATACGTGACGCCCCTGAGGGCACTGAACAGGGACCTCATGCAGAGGATAACGGGCTATGCAACAGACCTGGGCCTCAGGGTGCAGGTGAGGCACAGCGACATAACAGAGGCTGACAGGCGGGAGATAGCCAGGAACCCGGCGGACATCCTGATCACCACTCCGGAATCGCTTCAGATAATGCTGTCCAGCAGGGGCCTGAGGGAGATCGTTTCCAGGGTGAGGTGTCTCATTGTCGATGAACTGCACGAGATGGCCCAGAACGAGAGGGGCGCTCAGTTCGCCCTGGTCATGGAGAGGCTCAGAGAGGTGGCAGGTGACTACCAGAGGATCGGCCTCTCGGCCACAGTGGGCAACCCTGGAGATCTCGCCCATTACCTGGACCCGGTCAGGGGTGCCCGGATTGTCCAGAGCCCGGTATCGAAGAGGCTGGACATAAGGGCCATCGTTCCGCCGAAGGCCCCCAGGGAGGTCGCGGAGAAGATGGGCTGCGACGAGCAGTATGCAGGCGCAATCCTCCTCATCTGGGAGCTGATCGAGAAGCACAGGGGCACCCTGGTGTTCACGAACACAAGGAGCGTGGCCGAGGACATGGCCTTCAGGCTGCGCCTGCTCCTGGGCGACCCGCCTGTATCTGTCCACCACGGGTCGCTCTCAAGGGAGTCAAGGGAGAGAGCGGAGCAGGACTTCAAGGAGGGCAGGCTCAAAGCCCTGATATGCACCTCTTCCCTGGAGCTCGGGATAGACATAGGCACCGCGGACCTTGTGCTGCAGTTCAACTCGCCCAGGCAGATAAACAAGCTCGTCCAGAGGGTTGGGAGGTCAGGGCACTGGATAACCAGGGTATCTAAAGGCTACGTTGTCTGTTCCGACGTGGTGGAACTGGAGGAGGCAGCCGCCATAATAGGGTACGCCTTCACCGGCCACACGGAGGACATAAGGATCATGGAGAACTCGATGGCCACGCTGGCCAACCAGCTCATATCGGAGATCAGGGTGCTCGGGCGCGACCACTGGACACACCTCTTCTCACTCTTCAGGAGGGCGTACCCGTTCAGGAACATGACCGAGGAGCAATTCCTGGATGTTGTGAAATTCCTCTCCTCCACGGGCAAGCTGAGGTTCGACGGTGAGTCCGTCTCGAGGGGCAGGGGAAACCTCACCTACTTCATAGAGAACATCAGCATGATACCCAGCGAGAAGAACTACAGGGTAATCGACATAGGGTCCAACAGGTTCGTTGGCACACTTGACGAGAGGTATGTGGTGAGCGAGATCGAGCCCGGGACATACTTCGTCATGCGCGGCGAGACATGGAGGACCGTGAGGGTCGACGAAGACCGCATACTTGTGGAGAGGTTCCCCACCGCCGCGCTTGCACCCAAGTGGTCCGGGGAAGACATACCTGTGCTCCCTGACGTTGTCAGGAGGGTTTCGGAGAACAGGAAGGCAAGGCACATAGAGGACGCTGTGGACCCGGAATCGAGGCAGCGCCTCGAGGAATGGTATTCCGGCAGCCTGGCCACCCTGGACGAGGTACTCATAGAGGTCAGGGGCCCGGAGATCATAGTGCAGGTGCTCCTCGGGACCAGGGGAAACTTTGCCCTGGCCGAGATCCTGTCCAGCATCTTCACGCAGGTCACCGGTGAGAGTGTGGAGATGGACTACTCGCCATACCACATCTACTTCCGTGTGTCCAGGAGGTTCAGGCCGGAGGACGTGGAGAGGGTGATCAGGTCGGTGGAGCCAGAGAACGTTGAGGCCCACGTGAGGTCAGTGGCCAGGCGCTCGAGGTTCTTCTCCAGTGTCTTCCTCTACGAGGCCAGGAAGTTCGGCGTGATCTCGCGGGATGCCGACATAAGCAGGGTGAGGCTGGAGAAGATCATAGAGGCCTACCTGGACACGCCACTCTATACCGACTCGGTGAGAAAACTCGTGCACGACTACATGGACATGCCGGCCCTCATGGCCTTCATACAGGGCCTCAGGTCAGGCCGGATCAGGGTCAGGCATGTCAGTGGGCCGCAGGCCTCGTCGGACGTCTTCCTCTCCCACTACATGGAGAGGGTTGCGCCGCTCAAGCCCACAAGGGCAATCCTGGAGACTGTGAAGAACAGGCTCCTGAACGAGGAGATGAGGCTCGTCTGCACCGTGTGCGGCAACGTGAGGACCGTGAAAGTGAGGGACGTGAAATCCGTCAGGTGCCCCTCCTGCGGCAGCTCCCTGGTCGCCGCCCTCTCGCCATTCGAGGCGGAGAACGGGTACAGGGACTTCTCGAAGTTAAGTGAGAGGGAGAGGAGGAGGCTCGTGAAGAACGCGCACATAGTGCGCGAGAGGGGCACGGATGCACTCATCGTTCTGGCAGCCAGGGGAATAGGCCCTGAGACCGCATCAAGGCTCCTTGAGGTTACCTACGCATCGGAGGAGGACCTCCTCCGCGCCATCCTGAACGCCGAGGTGGACTACGCCCGCAACAGGCGCTTCTGGGACTAGTCCAGCTTCACGTAGGTTGCGTCGCTGGAGCCGTCCTCCACTACAACTGCAGTCCCGTATGCAACTATTTCCGTCATGACCTGCGCTATATCGGAGGAATCGAAGCGCAGCGATATCACCGCATTCGCGCCCATCGAAGACGCTCTGTCCATGAGCCTCTGCACAGCGACGCTCCTGGCATCGTTTAGCATCTTCACGTACTCGTTTATCTCCCCGCCAGCCAGGCTCCTCAGGCTCGCCATAATGTTGCCGCCGAGCCCCCTGCTCCTCACTGTTATGCCCCAGACCGTGCCGATGACCTTGACGATCTTCTTGCCGGGCACGTAGTCGGAAGTGACAGCAGTTATCTCCGCCATGGCTGGCCCAATAGGGCAATTTATATTAAACTTTCTTTACATAATTCTTGAAAGATCTTATGTGTGATACTCCTCTTTTACCTTACTGAAATATACAGGAAGGAAGTGTCATTCTGCTCCTTAGAGCCGGGCTCACCGTTCTTGTTCTTGTAACTATACTTCTTACTTCGGGAGTTGCAATAAATCCCTATTTTCACCCGGCCAATGCAGTAACGCCCCCTGAATATTACGACCTGACCCGTGCAGACAATGGTTTTTTGTTACAGTAATCCCACCATGCCTGACCAGACAGACCACGGATATGGGTGTGGCTATGAATTTCCCCACAGGCGCACCCGTTAACGTATCCGGTCTGATCCAGGTCAAAGGCCTTGCAAACCTGATCTATCACACCATTGAGGAGTATGAGATAAAACCAACAAATGATGTTTCGGGTATCATAGACTTCAACGATGTGCCACCTGGCTCAACAATTAACAACCTAGTAGAATATTCATTGATGCACCTGCGGACAGGTGACAAGTCTGGCAATTGACCCAATCTGAAACTATTTTTATTATTTTTATTTCTGCATCGCAATATCAGGGGAGAAGCATCACACACCTGAAAAAGTTTATTGCCTTCCATTGCCCTGATCGCATGAGATGCGGGAGCCCAGGATACTCAAGGTTCTTGAGAAGTACAGGGCCAAGAACTTAAGGGTGCCTATCATTGTTGAGGGCAGGAACGACGTGAACATGCTGAGGCGCCTCGACTTCAGGGGAGAGATAATAACCATGAACAGCGGCAACAGCCTGGTGGCCTTCACAGAGGAGGTCGCCAAGGAGTTCAGGGAGGTCATAATCCTCACCGACTTTGACAGGAGGGGGAGGCAGATGAGGGTTGAGTTCGAGAGGCTATTCGTGAGCCTGGGCGTGCACGCGGACACGTACCTGTGGGAGTTCCTGTACAGGAGCGGGGGCATTAGGAGCGTTGAGGAGCTGGGCTACGCACAGGAGAAGGCAAAGCAGAGGCTGCTGCAGCAGTAGGAACGCAACCTATTTTACCGCCCCGCCGATCTGTGTGGGATGGCTTCGAACATCAGGATCACCTTCTTCGGTACCGGCGGGTCGTGGCCCACGCCCGGGAGGGGTATGCCGTCCATAGGCCTCCAGATAGACGAGGTGTTCAACCTCCTGGACTGCGGGGAGGGCACGCAGAAGCAGATAATGAAGAGCAAGCTCTCCTTCATGAGGATAAGGAACGTCTTCATAACGCACTTCCACGGTGACCACTTCCTGGGCCTCCTGGGCCTGGTGCAGAGCATGTCGTTCAACGGCAGGGAGGAACCGCTGGACATATACGGCCCTGCTGGGGCCATTGGCATACTCTCCAACGCACTGAATGTGGGCTACTACACCTTGGGCTTCCAGGTCAGGATACACGAGCTCAGGGCCGGTGAGGCCTATGACCTTGGAAAGTTCGTTGTGAGGACGCACAGGAACGACCACCCCGTGCCTGCACTGGCCTACTCCTTCGAGGAGAAGGACATGGTGAGGATAGACAGGGAGAAGGCCGAGAAACTCAGGATACCTTCACGCCTCCTGGAGAGGCTCAGGGAGCAGGGCTCAATCGAATACGGGGGCAAGGTCTACACAATCGAGGACGTGAAGGGCGGCATAAGGAAGGGGAGGAAGGTGGTCTACACGGGTGACACGAGGCCCATGGCAGACATGGCTGAATTCGCCAGGGACGCAGATGTCCTCATACATGAGACGACGACAGATTCCTCGCTTGAGCCCAAGGTCAACGAGTATGGGCACAGCTCCTCGAGGCAGGCCGCCGAGATCGCCAGGGACGCGGGAGTGAGGAGGTTCTTCCTGTTCCACTACAGCCCCAGGGTATCGGACCTCGGTGCCTTGGAATCGGAGGCCAGGGGGATATTCCCGGAGAGCTACCTGAGCAGGGAGCTCATGGAGTACGATGTGCCCGTGAGGAGGTGATCAGAGCCTGCTCTCGACCACTCCCCTGCTGCCCTGGTAGTTCCCGCTCCTCTCACCGTAGGCCCTGTCCGGCGGCCTCTCCATTCTGATTATGACCATCTGGGCCACCCTTTCGCCCCTCCTGATCCTTATGCTCTCCTGCCCGGCGTTGAAGAAGGATAGTGTGAGGTTTCCCCTGAAGCCCGAATCGATGAAGCCGAAGGAGCCGATGACGCCCTTCCTGGCGAAGCTGGACCTTATCCAGATCTCCGCGCAGTAGCCCTCAGGTATGTAGATGTATTCAAGCGTCGAGACCAGGAAGTGGCCCATAGGCGCCACCTCCGCCTCATCTGCCTCTCTCCCCCCGGCCTTCACAGACCCGACCGTGAGGTCGTAGCCGTTGGGTGTCAGGTTTCCCTCCCTGAACCCCTCGATCACGATCATTCCGTTCCTCGCCATCTCCTGGATCTGGCCGTCAGATATCACTGCCACGCACCTCTAACCCACATGCTCATATTATGCTTTCACTTGGCAGCGCTGTATTCCGTAGAATTGCGGTACCTGGCCATGGTGAAGTAATAGAGCAGTGCGGCGATGACGAAGGACACGTAGTAGCTTATATCAACACCGCCCAGCACCCTGGACACCGGGCCCTCGAACAGCACGCCCGGGTCCATGAAGGGCACGGAGACCGCTATGGCCAGTATGTAGGAGAGCACGGCCCACCTGTTCACCGGAAGGTTGGACATGTCCCTTCCGACCCTGGTGAAGCTGTGCACTATCATTATTGCAAGCCAGGGCGTTATCCAGTAGTCAAGGAGCAGGAGGAAAGACTCGTAGAACTGGTAAAACACGGCAAAGCCCACCACGGAGAGGGCAAAGGTCACAGCGCTCGCGATGGCCACGAGGTAGGAGCGCCTGACCTTCATCCCCAGGGAGCGCAGGGAGAGGGTGTTGGAGTAGAGGTTTATGGAGTTTGCCGAGAGACCGCCGAGGAAGATGGCCACCAGCCCTATGGCAGCGTAGGGCCCCAGTACCCTTGCAAGGTCCAGCACCGGGTTGCCCGAAGCGTCGCTGGATGCTATGGCCACAAGCATACCCACGCACTCCATCCAGAACGATGCGACCACGGACCCGAGGAATGACCACAGGAACACTCCGGAGCGCCCACTCTCCTCCCTCATGTTCCTGGAATAGTCTGAGGCGTACGGCCCCCAGGACATTATGTATGAGAAGGACGAGGCAAGGGTGACGCCGAACGCCACAGCCTGGTTGCCCGAGGCGTGGTAACCGGAGATGAGGGGAGAGGTGATAGTGTGCAGGGTGATGAACACTGCAAGGGCCCCGAGTACGAAGGACATGGCGAGCTCGAACAGGTGGATTGCCCTGTAACCCGAGAATGATATCAGGGCCACGACCACAATCACGACCGCAAGGGGCACCTCGTAGGCCAGGGAAACGTGTGCGTAGTATATGGCATAAGAGGCCAGTATGGTGTTCACTGTGAGCCATCCCAGCGTGTTGAGCCACTGCAGGCCTGACATGACTGCCCCCCCAAGCCTGCCGAAGGCACCCTTAGCCTGCTCCATCTGCGCCACTCCTGTCCTTGAGCCCGTAACGCTCATGATGCCTAGGAGGGCACCTCCCAGCAGTGTGCCCATGAGGAATGATGCAATGGAAAGGCTGATGGAGAGGCCCATGGTAATGGGTATGAAGCCCAGGGCGAAGTCGCCTATGGTCACGTTCGAGGCGAACCATATGTAAAAGAGGGCAGTGGAATTTCCCCCACGTGCAGTCTCGCTCTCTCCAGCATTCAGTGAGTGTGGCCGGGAGCTGTTCCCGAACATGTGTTCGCACCTGACATCGTATCGGCAAGACATATATTAAGGGATCGTGCAAACGTACATTTCCGCAGCACTGGCTGGGTAAATTAAATCTATCCCGGGCGCCTAACTGGCCTGATGGACCTCATCAGGAGGCTGGAGGCCCTGCTCTTCGCCACTAGGCAGCCCCTCAGCGTGTCCGACCTCTCCTCCCTCGTGGGCGAGGAGGAGGGTGCTGTGAGGAAGGCGCTGAGGCAGCTCGTCAAACAGTACTCAGGCGACGGCACCGCCATGGAGATAAGGAGGATAGGGCACAGGTACAGGATGGCCCTGAAGAGCGAGTACGTGGAGCTAGCAATGCCCGTTGCCGAGGCCGAGATGAGCAGGAGCGAGATAGATGCGCTGGCCTACATAGCCAAGCACCCGGGCTGCTTCAGGGGCGAGCTCAGGTACGTGGTGGGCAGCGATTACAAGTCTGTGCTCCAGTCCCTGAAGAAGAAGGGCCTCATATACACACGCAGGTACAGGAACAGCGAGAGGGTGAGGCTAACCAAAGCCTTCTATGAGAGGTTCGAGATAAAGGAGCAGCAGGGTGAGGGGAAGGATGTCAGTTAAGTTTCTCCTTGTTGGTGGCGGTGGGAGGGAGGACGCAATAGCCAGGAGGCTGGCGGAGGCCGGTGCCACCCTCTACGCCTTCATGAAGAACCGGAACCCATCAATAGCATCCCTGACGGCCGGTTTCAGGATAGGCGATGAGACGAGCGCACCTGAGGTCGTGAGGTACGCGAGGGAGGTGGGCGCGGAAGCAGCGTTCGCGAGCCCTGACCCCGTAATCGCAGCGGGAGTATCGGACGCACTGCAGGATGCGGGCATCAGGGTGGCCTCCCCATCCAGGCTGGCGGCAGAGATCGAGAGCTCGAAGGCCTACATGCGGGGGCTGCTCCAGAGGCACTCCATAGGTGGGTCAATAGAACACCATGTTCTCGCCTCAGAGGCAGAGGTCAGGGACCTTTTCAGGGACCTGGACTTCCCTGTGGCGGTGAAGCCCATCGGCCTGACTGGCGGAAAGGGAGTGAGGGTCGTGGGGGAGCAGCTCCCCGACATGAAGGCTGCCATGGAATACGCCCTGGAGGTTGTCACCAGGGACGGGAAGGTGCTCGTCGAGAGGAAGGTTGAGGGCGAGGAGTTCTCGCTGCAGGGCTTCTGCGACGGGAGCAGGATACACTTCATGCCGGTTGTGCAGGACTACAAGAGGGCATACGAGGGCGACAGGGGGCCGAACACCGGTGGCATGGGCTCCATCTCCGACCGGGACCACGGCCTCCCCTTCATCCCTCCGGGCTCTGTGGAAAGGGCGAAGTCCATAATGAGGAGTGTTGTGAGGGCCATGGGGCAGGAGGGAAGGCCATTCAAAGGCATCATGTACGGGCAGTTCATGGAGACCTCAGGCGGCCCGGTGCTGATAGAGGTGAACGCCAGGTTCGGTGACCCGGAGGCCATGAACGTCCTGAAGGTCTTCGATGGCGACCTCCTCGACACTTTCCTGGCCATTGCGGACGGCTCCCTGCTGTCCCCGCCGCGTTTCCGGACGGAGGCCACGTGCCTCAAGTACATCGTCCCTGTGGGCTATGGGGAGAAGCCCGAGCCGGGTACCCTCACCGTGGACAGGAGTGGCATGCCAGAGGACTTCGACATATACTACTCCGCAGTGTCCGGGACGCCTGAGAGGGTGGAGATGAGCACCAGCAGGTCCCTCGCTCTCATTGCCACAGCGGACAGCATACCTGAGGCATCGGACAAGGTGGAAAGAAACCTCTGGAGGGTGTCAGGCCGGTACTACGTGAGGCACGACATAGGCACAAAGGCGCTAATCGAGGGAAAGAGCAGGCGCATGGCCCAGGTCAAGGGTACCGGCAACCCTGGGTGACATGTTTGGGTGCCCGAAGAGTACTTTCCTCTTCACCACAGCGATCTCCCTGTCGAGCCTCACCGAGCCACTGAAGAAACCCCTCTGGTACTGCATGCTCTCCATGGCAAAGACCTCCTGTCCGTCCCTCAGCCTCTCCCTTACGGCAGGGTGGTACCTGATATCACTGAATTCGACCGCATACTCAACATCACCCTCCGTGAGGAGCGCACCCCTCCTGAGTTCCTCAGTCTCTATGTTCTTGAGTGCCACGCCCACCCTGGTGCCCGGGGGCACCTCCTCCTGGTCAATGTCGTGCACCTGTATTGACCTGACCTGCACCTCCCTCTTGACGTGGGAGACCTTCAGCCTCTGGTGCCTCCTCAGCGTGCCGCGGAGCACGAAGCCAAGAGCCACAGTTCCAACGCTCCTGACCGTGAAGAAGTGGTCTACTATGACTGTGGTCGGCCCCTCAGGTTTTGGGGACTTCATCTCCAGGACCTGCGCCTGCACCTCCATCGGGCTTCCCTGGAGTACTGACGAGACCTTCAGGCCTGCAGCCCTGGCATAGTTCCTGAAGGTATCCATGTCGGACCCATCCGGGGCATAGACGAGTGCGGGCTTGCCCGAGAGGGATGCTGCGACCATGACCTCCGCCATGTTCCTGTCCGGCTTCACCGCGGGGAGGAGGACGAAGTCCGCAGGGTACATGGCATCTGTGAGGGACGACAGCTTCTCCGGGTACCTGGTCGCTGTGAGGTACGTGACGATCCTCTCGCCCTCCTTCTTGCTCCAGATGCCTATATCGCTCTCCGTGTCCTTCTTGGCAACCTCCCTGATGTAGTCCTCCATGCCGTACGCGAACGCAGTTATTCCGGGTTCCATATCAATCACCGCCAGTGGCCAGGGACCTCAGCAGCTCTATGAACGAATCCCTGTCGTCCGGTAATGGCGTCCTCTCATATCTAACTCCCCTGGCGACCAGGCTGCCGCCAAACTCGTAGTCCAGGTCGTAGAGGACCTCCAGGTGCGTGTAGACGAACCCGACCGGCACGGCCAGGACCTTCTCCCCCTCCCTGATGTCCCTGGTAACATCATAGACCGACGGCCGGAGCCACCTGTCCCCGTACCTGCCTATGCTCTGGAAGCCCCACAGGTACCTGTCGAGGCCGAGCATCTCCGATATTCTCTCCGCGCTCCTCCTGAAATGGCCCACATAGGCCTCCTCGCCGCTCTCCCTCAGCGGGAGCGAGTGGGCATCGTAGAGCACATGGGCACCGCCCACCAGGGGTCTCACAATTTCAGCCCACATGTCATAGAACCTATCACCTGCCCTGTCCAGGGCATCTATGAACTCGATCTGGCCATCGTAGCCGACTGCAGAGAGCGATGCTTTGAGGGGCTCCAGATAAGACTCCTCCACGTTGTCTGATGGGAATGGGAAGAGCATGATGGCCCTTATGATCCCGGCCCCCCAGTCCCTGGCCTCCCTAACCGCGCTCTCTATTGACGGCCTCCAGTGCTTGAAGCCAAGCATGACCCTGAAATCGCCTTCCCTGGCCAGCCTAGCCTCGAGTTTCTGCCTCACGCTCTCTATGATCCTGTTGGACGGCGATACGCCGCCAGCCATGCGGTATTTTTCGACGTTCTCCTTCACTGCATACTCCGGCGGCTCGTGGCCATGGTATATGTCCCTGAGGTATTCCATTATGTCATCAGGGTTTGTGGGGCTGCCGTATGCCATGAGTATTACCGCTTCCCTCATGCACCACCACCATGAACAGTTTCAGCAAGCGCCCTGAGCGTCTCCTCATCCGTGTCCGGCCTCACGCCGTGGCCCAGGTTGAATATGTATCCTGCCCTCCCCTTCATCCTTTCCTTTATCTCCATGGCCTCCCTGATGCACTCCTCCCGGCTGGCAGAGACAACATAGGGATCAAGGTTGCCCTGTATGCCCCTGTCCCTCAGCACGCTGGACGCCCTGGCCAGGTCAACCCGCCAGTCCAGGCTGTATATGTCAGCGTCAAGTTCCCTCAAGACCTCCAGGTAGCCGGAAGTGCCTGTGGAGAAGAAGATGACGGGCTTCCCAAGTTCCCTGACAGATGAGACGAAATCACGCAGTGCTTCGAGGTAAAAGTTTCTGATCGTGCTGGGTGAGAGTGCTCCGAGCCAGCTGTCAAAGACCTGCACGGCATCCACCCCACCGGACACCTGCTCCCTCGCCGCCTGGAGGAGCGCCGCAGATATGTTCGAGATGGCCTCCATGAACTCCTCTCTCCTTGTTAGCATGAACTTCCTTGTTACCTCGAGTTCCCGGTCCGTCCCGGTGGACAGGACATATGATAGCACGGTCAGGGGGCCACCGCAGAAGCCTATGACCGGCACATCGGGGTCCCTCTTCCTGAACGCCTCAACGCTCCCCCTCAGGGGAAACACGTCTGGCCTGACCTCGACCTCCCTGCCCCAGGGCACCGGGCCGGAGACCACTGGGCCGATGCCCTCCTGGAATTCCACGTGCATGCCTATGTATTCCAGGGGCAGGGTTATGTCCGAGAACAGGATTGCGGCATCAACCCCTAGCCTCTGGACAGGCGCTTCCATGACCTCAGAGACGACATCGGGCAGCATGCAGACCTGCCTTATCGTGTACCTCTTCCTGACGTCCCGGTAGGCCCGCATGTAGCGGCCGGCCTGCCGCATGAACCAGACCGGTATGCCCTCGGTCTCCTCGAGCCTCAGGGCCCTGCGCATGTCCCGGTACGACATATTCAAGGCCTTGTGCGCCTCACGGTCCTGGGGTATGGTATGGCGTCCCTTATGTGATCGAGGCCCATGACCCACATGGCGAGCCTGTCCATGCCCAGCCCGAAGCCAGAGTGGGGCACGCTGCCGTATCTTCTGAGGTCGATGTACCAGTAATAGTCCTCTGGCCTCAGGCCGTTCTCCTCCATGCGCTTAAGGAGCACATCGAGTTCCCATATCCTCTCCCCACCGCCTATGATCTCCCCGTAACCCTCAGGGGCGAGGAGGTCGTGGCATAGGACCTCTGACGGGTTCTCCGGGTCCGGCCTGTGGTAGAAGGCCTTCAGCGAAGCAGGATAGTGCGTTACGAACACTGGCCTGTCGAAGTGCACCGTTATGGCCCTCTCCTCATCCGCTCCAAGGTCATCTCCGTACTTCAGGCCCAGGCCCCAGCCTGCGGCCATCTTCATGAGTTCCGCGTACCTGACCCTCGGGAACGGCTGTTTCACCTTCTCCAGCTTCGATACATCTCTCTTCAGTTCAGCGAGGTCATCACTGTTCTCCTCGAGGACCCTCTTCACTATATATACGATCATCCTCTCCTCGATGTCCATCATGCCGCTGTTGTCCACCCAGGCACACTCCGCCTCGCCGTGCCAGTACTCTGTGAGGTGCCTCCTGGTCCTGGACTTCTCCGCCCTGAAACTGGGCGCCAGCGTGAAGACGTTCTCCAGGCTGAAGATCATGGTCTCCAGGTAGAACTGCGAGCTCTGTGTGAGGTTCACCTCCTCATCGAAGAACGGCACCTTGAAGAGCGTTGAGCCCCCCTCAACTGCAGTCGATACCATCATGGGCGCCTGTACCTGGTAGAAGCCGTTCTCGTAGAAGAAGTCAGAATAGGCCCTGAATATCGTGGACCTTACCTTGAGGACAGAGGTCATCTCCCTGCTCCTGAGCCAGAGGTGCCTGTTGTCCAGGAGGAACTCCTCCCCCTTGTCCCTTGTTATGGGGAAGTTCTCGTTCCTGTGGTAGAGGCGGAAGGACTCTGCGTCCATCTCGTATCCGGTCACGGCCCTCTCGTCCTTCCTCACCGTGCCGGTGAACTCGCAGCTGCTCTCCACTGTCATGCCCTCTATCTCTTTATACGTGTTCTCATCCAGCCTGTCTCCCCTGGCCAGGACCTGTATTATTCCTGTGGAGTCCCTCATGACGACGAACGTCAGTTTCCCGGTGCTCCTTATCCTGTAGACCCAGCCCCTTATGGTGAAACGCTTCCCCACACTGTCATCGTTGAGCAACTCGGAGATGTGAGTCATTCCTGTTCCGATTGCAGGCATCTTAAATTACTTTTGTCTGCACTCAATGCACTCACTGGCCCGAAAGCACAAACCCGGCAATATCCTCCGGAAAGGTGAATGGGTACTCCATATCGATGAGCCTTGCCTCTGAGGTGAGGCCCAGACGCTCGGACAGCGCTTGGGCTCTCTTCAGCAGGCCCCTGCACGCACTGTCCTGACCCATCTGGACCTTCACTCCCGCAGCGGCCACCAGGATTATGGCCTGCAGGGCATCCCGCCTCTTTCCCCTTTCTTCACGCCACAGGCCCTCGAGAACGTTGTGCGCCTCCCAGTAGCGTTCCATTGAGAACAGGAACCTGGCGGAGGAGATGGCCTCCCGGATATCCGGGCCCTCCGTGTCAGCAACCCTGCCCTCCGAGAAGACGTAGCAGGAGGAGCAGCAAGCTGGGATGCTAGAAAGAGGGGTGGGTATGGAGATATCGAGCTCAACGCATTCCCTGTGCCTCCTGACTATCGGCTTCCTGAGCATGCCAGGCACATCCGCTGGCACGGAAGAGCAGAACAAGATCGACCTGAACGCCACTCGCATGCGATCGTATGGAACCTTATATACTGTGCCACTGTAGCGGCGCACCGGTGCGTGATATGTTTAAATATCGACTTTCGATATCGGAAATATGGACCTTATCTCGGCAAAGCTCAGGCTGGGCAGTGTGGCCCTCGGGCTGGCCATATTCCTGCTGGCAGCCGCCATAGTGTACGGGATAGAGCAGTACATGGGCTACGGGATAGGTTTCCTCGCCCTCCTCATCTTCCTGCTTCCTGTCTTCATATTCATAGACATACTGCAGTGGCTCTTCGGGCCGTACATCATAGGTATGGCCTACCGCACACACAAACTGTCGCCGAGCGACCCGGAATACCAGATGCTCGATTCCGTGGTTACCAGGGTGGCCATATACAACAACATGAGGAAGCCTGACATATACATCGCGGAGGTGGACATGCCCAACGCCTTCGCCTACGGCTCTCCCATAGCGGGTAAGAGGGTTGCAGTGACCAGGGGCCTCCTCAGGATACTGAACGAGAAGGAGATAGAGGCTGTCCTCGGGCACGAGATCGGGCACCTGAGGCACCACGATGTGGAGATGCTCCTGGCCATCGGCCTGATACCCACGCTCCTCTTCTACTTCGGTTACCTCCTCCTCTTCTCCGGGAGCAGGGAGAGGAACGCGGGCATAGTGCTGCTCTTCGCTATCATAGCCATAGTCCTCTCGTTCCTGTTCAGGTTCTTCATACTTGCTTTCAACAGGATGCGTGAGAGCTATGCTGACGCCAACTCTGCGCTCACAGTGCCGGGCGGCGCTGACAACCTGGAGACTGGCCTGGCCAAGATCGTTGCCGCATCCGGTACACACAGGCTCTTCAGGAGGAGGAACAGGAACACGAGCAGCAGCGTTGCGGAGATGCTCTTCATAAGCAACCCGGACCAGGGCGAAATCAAGGACTACAGGCAGCTCCTGGAGGAGTGGAAGACAATGAAGGTCTCGAGGTTCGCAGCGTTCTTCTCCGACCACCCGCACCCTGCGAAGAGGATACAGATGCTCGAACGCATCAAGCAGTCACAGGCCCAGTAAAGGACTCCTAAGTTTATTATAACCCCAGATTATTCCTATCCCGGATAGGTGGCAGAGTGGCTATGCGTGGGACTGCAGATCCCATCTACTAGGGTTCGAATCCCTACCTATCCTTTACTAAAGATGGTGCAATAATTGTTATACTTCTGTGGTTATGCACGTATCAACCCCGTTACAACACATAGAAAATTATTGAAAAACAAGGGGGTTCAAAGGTGGTATGAGAATCTTAAGGTGAGATCCCAGGTGACTTCAGCATCTATCTTGGAAATTTTGGCCTATGGCTTGAGTACCCCCAACAGGGATCCAAAAACAATAATCACTTTAACAACGGGTAACTTTGAAGAGTTTAAGGGTGCAGTCCAGGATAAGATAAGGGAACTGGAGATAAGAAGGGACTATGGAGGCATCCATATCCACAAGTCTAAATGCAGTGAAAATGGCACACCTCTAGACTCAAAGCATGTTTTCTCCTTTCCGTGTCGGAAAGGTGTACCCAAAAAAGGGTGAATATTGGAGGAAAACTCAACTATGTTTTCATGGGGCGTAGGACGCAAACTCCAGTAGAGATCTAGATGAAAGAGGAGGAACTTAGAAAAATACGGGAACGGACAGATCAAAAAAATGGAAGAACTTCTATGAAAACATACGGGACGGATCCCAGGATTCCGTCCCCCTAATGGGAAATGGAACAGCCTCTTGATCTTTCGCGGAGCCTTATTTTCCATATTTCCAAACACTTTCATTATAGGGTTCCAGATCTCGCACTTACCGATAATAAATGCGCATGGGGAGATCATTTTTCCCACGCGACATGAGAAGTGCGAGAAATGGAACCCATTGGGATCATATCCCAGGGAAGGAATTTACAGGGTTTGCTTGCGATATGATAGCGGTAGTATCATCGTCGGGTCGAAGGAATATTCATTCACTACTTCTCTGACTACACCGTGGTCACTGAGATCGCCCTGTTCATATCGTTCGTTGTGCTCGCAGCCTTTACGATCTGGAGCGAACTCCGCGGGGCTGCCCTGACGGCGGTCATGAAGGACGCGCTCATTCTGTCCTCTGTCGTGGTCGTTGTGATCGCGGTGCCGCTGTCCATACATGGCCGCTTCGCGACAGCCTTCTCCAGCGCAAACAGTTACCACGCGAGCAGTGGCCTCATGAAACTCGGTGTCGAGACCCTACCGCCCAAACTGATAAACGCCTGCATAAGCCCCTTTGTACTAAGCGCACTAACACTCTACTTCTACCCACACGCAATAAACGGAGTCCTCTGTTCAAAGGATGTCAAGACTGTCCGTCTCAGCTCGGCAATTCTACCTATGTACGGTGTGTGCCTGTTCCTGCTCACCCTGTTCGGGGTCCTGATATTTGCGGTCCCGTCCGCACTGCACCTCTTCCTGTCGACTAAAAACGGTGCTCTGGTGGTTCCTGCCCTAATGTGGTACACAATGCCCTCGTGGTTTGTGGGGTTCACCCTGCTGGGCATATTCATAGGGGGCTCGTACCGACCGCTGTCATGGCAATATCCCAGTCAAACCTCCTTGTGAGGAACATAATAAAGGAGTTCAAGGAAGACCTGAAGCCAGAGACGGAGACCAGGATTGTGAAATGGACCTCCGTGGGGTTCAAGCTCCTGGCACTGGGCTTTGTGTTCGCCCTGGAGAGCAGTGACACCTATGCGATTGCACTCCGGCTACTCGGTGACATATTTATAGCACAGACACTTCACGCAACGCTCCTCGGCATGTACCAGAAGAGCCTGGACAAGAACGGGCCTCTGGCATGGTGGTTTGTTGGCATGGCCTCAGGCATATACCTAATACTCGTAGCCAACAAGTTCGGCGCACTCTCCACGTCACTTGGCAACACCCTGTCGGACTGCTCTATGTGGCCGCCTTATCACTGCTTATCAAACTGTTTGTCGTGTATGTATGGACATACATAGCACGCGCTGTGAAGAAGCCAGCAGAGACTATGCCATCCGAGGCGTGATAATACAATCACAACCATTTTTCATTTTTGTTCCGGATCCCCTGGACCTGGTCTCACTCCCAATGCTACCAGAGGCAAGGGAAGACTGCACGGGATCGTGAAGGCATTCCTGTATCCGGACAGCGGGTCAGCCAGCGTGTGCTGGACATAGTACCGGTCGGAATTCAGGGAGCGATACGATCCGGTGGGGCCTGTTGCAGCAACTGGCCTTTTACCTGTACAGAACGCGGATGAACCATTCCCCCATGGAACCCCCCATGACCTGCTTTGTACACGCTTCCACATAGATAGAGAAAGACCGGGATTCGTGGCTGGCCTGTCCCACGGGGCCTGCCGATTTTAGGCGCCGGGCTAGCGTAACCTGATCCTTCGGGCCGGGGAACAGGAGGTACTATGGGTACATGTTATCTCTCGGCCATTTCTGAACATCCATCATGGTAGCTGCAATGACATGACAGATGTTGGGTGTGCAGCAGCGGTTGCCCATGCAAACGTGATGTCCTGACAGATCGGTCTGGCTGCGCAGCACACCCAGATCAGGGGATGAAACCTTAACTCAACATTTCCCATGGCGGTCCATAAGTGATCATCCGGCATGCCCCCACAGGCAATCGCTCCCCCGGTGGAATCTGTAAAAAGCTGGCCTGCCCGGATGCCACCCGGGCTGAATGGTTATTATGCGTGAATGCATAAAATCAAGCCGATGAGGGCCACCACGTTTGCCGTGGTAGTGGCGACCCTTGCTTGCTTAGCGTCTTTCCTGGCATACTAAGACACATCCTACCGCCCTATGGGCATAGGGGTTTAACGCATACCCGGCCTGACAGGATAAGGGGCTGAGAACATCACACTTAGTTTAACGGGAACACAGCGTCGTAGACCATCTCCAGGGCCACCAACCCCACGTCGGTAAACCTTGGCCTCTACACAGAGAGCCACAGAAACCTGTCAACCCTGACGATCCTCTCTACGTACACAAAACAGGGCAAAGCACGGGATAGCCTTACACTTCTTTACCCTTCCAGATCAACGGTGCCTCCATGTCCAATATCGGAAACAACTCAACAGCAAAGGAGATACCGATAACGGTGGGCTGGTTGGGCCAGTAACAGAGGATCTGCATCTACGAATTCCAGCACACACTCACCGTTGTGAAGTCCGCGAAGTTCCTCACCATGATACTGAGGCCCAACATAGTCTACCTCAGGGAGTGGGAAAACGGTGAAGTCAGCATCACTCTCAGCCTTAACTTAACGAAGCTTGCCTATGTTGGCCTGGTCCCAGTAGACGAGAGGAACCAGCAGATTTCGTACAGCGTGAGCATGGAATTCCTCAGTTGAACTGGCTGGAGAGCTGTGTACGGCGATGCGCCTGGCTGTACCTGCCAGCGTGGCATATGTGCACCTAGTGCATCACTGGCCCACATGTTTCCAGAATGGTCAGGCCAACCCCGAGCATTACAGGGAACGTACGCACATCCTTCGGCGGAATGACAGCGTGCACTGAGGGTACACACCGCGTGCTTGGGCCACAGTCCAGCTGCAGGTCTCAGCCCAGTCTGGCAGACCGCTGGATGCACCTCCCCAGAACCGGTGGGTGTATTTCAGCAGTGCCTGTGCCATAGGACCATCTCAGTTCCAGGCACAATGAGGGGGTTGGGGAAGCCCGCCACTCGGGCGGTTAACAGTGGGGCCGCACTATTCCATGAAGGAAACAGGCAGCACGCCATCCACGTGTGGTGTGTGTCAGCAGGTAGTTAGCTTTTGCCGGTAACGGACCGCGTAGCAACTGAGTTGAGCCGGGCAGGGCACCCTGGCACCCGCGCCACGCATCCAAGACTGCAGTCCTGTTCCTAGCATTGGTGTATTTGGCCAAACGTACCATCGCATCGTCACGAGTCTGCACTGTGTTGGCATCCTCTTACAAGGCCAGTCTTTTTGAGCCGTGCACCCATACACGTGCACACACGGAATTTCCCGTTTGGGGAGAAAATGCTGAATCTGTCTTGTGGTTGCTTCTCCTCCGACCGTATTCCCCATCAGTGGCACCCGGCAGTACCTTTTATACCTCATTGTTTCATCGCATCCTTAATGGCAGAGGCCCATGACTATGGTGCAGAGGTAGCCGAACTCCTCAACGATTACGAGATACTCCGTGTCCTGAGGCACTTTCAGGTCGCACGCGTTGACTATGCGAAGAATGTAACACGGTACACAGAGATCCCGCAGGAGAGGGTCAGGCGACACATCGAGAGGCTCAGGGAGATGGGCCTGCTCGACATATACAGGAACACGTCGATAAAGAGGACGGAGGCCAAGCTCAAGAAGAGTGCAGAGGTGCACAAGCACCACACCTACTTCATGATAAACAGGAAGGGGGAGCTCGCCCTGAAATCCATAACCCCGAAGGCATACGCCATGCACCTCAGCCCGGAGGAACTGGCCTTGCTGTGCAGGAGGGAGGACCGGGTGGTCAGTGCAGGGGCAACGGGCCACCTCGTCTCCATGGGTCTCGTGGACAGGGAACTGGGCCTGACAGACCTCGGTACGCAGGTGCTGGACGCTGCCAGGCGCATGCACCTTGTCCGGTGTGAGGGACAGCGCACCCAGTTATAACATGGCCAGACGGCCTGATGGCGCCCTTCTTCTGTGACGGGGTCAGCCGCTGGCCAGCCCTCCGAAATGTAAAGGAATACTTTACACCATTTTATAAAAAACATGGTATAGCTAACTGCGTGGAGACATCCAGGACCGAGGAGAACCACTTCGCAGTCGGGAACGGTGGCCCGTGGGCCAGTGGCACCTGTAGGGCCACAGGGCATGATGCATTGGACGCCCACTTCACGGAAATCTTCAGGAGCGGGAGCACAACATACTTCAATTCAAGCCTATTCTTCCCCGGGCCCATCAGGAGGGACGTGTCAACCCTGTACGCCTTCGTGCGCACAGCGGACAACTTTGTTGACACCGTGCCCCAGAGGAGGGAGGCATTCTACCAGTTCCGCAGCGAGTTTGAGAGGTGCCTGAGGACGGGGAGCAGCAGCAACGGAATAGTGGAAGGTTTCGTATCCCTGATGGAGAGGAAGGGCATAGGGGACGAGTACGTGCGGGCCTTCTTCCGGTCAATGGAAATGGACATGACCAGGACTAGTTACCGCACGATAGACGACCTCCTTGAGTACATCTACGGCTCTGCGGAGGTCGTCGGCATCATGATGCACAGGGTCCTCGGCCTCCCTGTGGAGGCTGAGCCGTTTGCCGCGATGCTTGGCCGGGCCATGCAGTACCTGAACTTCATCAGGGACGTGGATGAGGACAACTCACTGGGCAGGACCTACCTGCCGGTGGAGGAGATGCAGTCGTTCGGCCTGTCGGACCTCCTTGAGGAGACAGCCTGCCACAAGAGGGAGTCCTTCTCCAGGTTCATGAGGTTCCAGCTTGACAGGTTCTTCCGGTGGGACAGGATGGCGAGGATTGGATTCCGCTACATCCCCTTCAGGTCCCTCATCGCGGTGAAGACCGCGGAGGATATGTACGTGTGGACTGGAAGGAAGATCTACGCGCAGCCCATGGTCGTGTTCGAGAGGAAGGTGAAGCCACGCAGGAGGCGCATCTTCCTGAAGGTTGTGATGAACGCTGTGGGAACAGCAGTATGGAGATACTGAGTGGCCACATGGCCTATGCGGAGATACTCCTGGCAATATTCGTCCCTGTAGCCGCCATATCCTTCCTCACGCCATTTTCCAGGGTGAGGCGGTACAGGCCCCTAATCGTGTCGATCGCCGCTGTCGCACCCGTTTACATCCTCTGGGACGAGCTGGCTGTGGTCTTCGGAACATGGAAGTTCGACCCGGCACACGTCCTCGGTATATACTTCTTCTACATCCCGGTGGAGGAGGTTGCCTTCTTCCTGGTGGTGCCCTTCAGCACACTCCTGATATTCGAGGCCCTCGATAATTACGTGAAGGGCACACTGCCATGCAGGGGAACGGTGGCAGCAGCATCCATATCCATCGTCCTCTTAGTTATCCTCGGAGTCTTGAACACCTCCAGGAGCTACACGTCTGTTGCTTCCTTCTTCTCAGCAGGCTCCCTTGCCCTGGGCTTGATAGTTGACAGACGGCTGCTTGTTAAGAAGTCCCTCTGGGCCTTCCTTGTGGTCTCCTACATACCCTTCGTGTTCTTCGACCACCTGATGGTCACTGCCCCCATATTCACTTACGGTAGGGGGGCGATAACCGGCATAAGGGTGGCAGGCATCCCGGTGGAGGAGTTCGAGTATGTCTTCTCGCTGCTCCTCAACTACGCAGTTGCCTACGACGTCTCCGCAAGGTTCCTGTCCTCAAGGCGGGCTTCTGAGGGCCAGTAGCTGGACCCGCTAATGAGTGATCCAAGCACCTGTGCCGATATGAGCGTCATGGGCACTCCGATGCCAGGATGCGTGTACTGGCCAGCGTAGAACATGTTCCTGAGCTTCCTGCTCCTCATGGCTGGCCTCAGCCCCGCTGTCTGACCCAGGGTCTGTGAGAGGCCGAATGCGGAGCCAAGGAACGCATTGTAGTCTTTCTCGAAGTCCCTCCTGCAGTACGTTTTCATATACACGATCCTTTGCCTTATCCCTTCCCCGGTGATCTCCTCCAGCCTCTCCAGTGCCCTCTGGACGGTGCGCTCCCTGTTCGTATCCGACTCCTGAAAGTTCACCGAAACAGGTATGAGGAGGAATAGGTTCTCACAGCCCTGGGGGGCCACAGAAGGGTCAGACTTCGAACGGGCGCTGGCGTAGAAGGCGAAGTCCTCCGGGATCCCAGAGGACCTCTTCCTGATCGACTGGAAGTGCTCTTCCCAGTCGCCCTTTATCACGATTGTGTGGTGGTTCAGTCCCAGTTTTCCTGAGAGGCCTATGTAGGCAATGAGCGCAGAGGGCGAAACATCCCTTGAGGCCCAGTAGGCATCACTGTAGCTCCTGAGGCCGGGTTCAAGGAGGTCCTGTTCCACGTGGTGGTAATCCGCGTTGAAGACGAACAGATCTCCCCAGTATGTCTCGTGATCCCCTTCAACCGCTGTGACACGGCTGCCGGAGGCTCTTATGCCCACTATCTCCTCGCCGGTCACGAACTTCACGCCGAGCCTTTGCCCGGCCTTCGCCAGTGCGCCTACCACGGACGCGAAGCCGCCCTCGGGGTAGAAAACGCCATCGCCGAATATGGATGCGTTCACCATCGAGTAAACAGCGGGTATGCTGGACGGGTCCCCGCCCAGGAACACCGATGAGAAGCCTGTCAGGTAGAGCATCTCCCTGCTGCTGAAGTATGAGGAGTTCATCTCCTGCATGCTGGAGAAGAGCCTCATGCCCAGGGCTGCCCTTAGGACTGAGGGAGACAGCATGCTCCTCATCCCGCTGTAAGGCCTGTAAAGTAGGGAGGACATAGTCTTCCTGTAGATCTCCGAGCATTCCCTAAGGTAACGCATGAACTTGGAGTAACCACCCTCCTCAAGCGAGTCAAGGGTTGCCCTGTTCGCCCCGGCATCCGGTTTGACCTTTATCCTGGCGCTGTCAGTCACGACCTCAAACGACGGATCCAGCTTCCTCAGTCCGTAGAAGTCCTCCCTCCTGAAACCTATGGCCTGGAAGAACCTGTCAAATACCTCGGGCATGAGGTACCAGGATGGCCCCATGTCGAAGGTGAAGCCCTTTTCGGAGAACGCCCTGGCCCTGCCGCCCAGGGCAAAGTTCTTCTCCACGACCGTAACCTGGAAGCCCATCCTTGCAAGCACTGCCGCCGATGCCAGGCCACCGAAGCCGCCACCGACAACGACGGCCCTCATTTCTGCCCATCACCCTTCTTCCACGGTACCTCGTCAATGCCAGGTATGTAGAACAGAAAGCCCCAGTTCCTACCCCTGTTCCTGCCGTCGTTGACGTGGTGGAGCTCGTGCACCGCTATGAGGTTCTGCACGTACCTGGAGTGCCTCCTGTTCCGCAGGTGGAGGTAATAGTTGTGTATTATCATGTCATGGACTATCAGGTACGCCAGGCCGTACATGGCCATGCCGAAACCCACCGATGCGAAGGCCGCATTCCCGGTCCTCAGGGTCAGGACGAAGAGCGACACTGCAATGGCTGCGAAGAACAGCGCGAAGAAATTGTTCCTCTGGAACCTGTGCCCCATTTCTATATGGTGGTCCATGTGTAGGGGCCAGAGGATGCCATGCATGACGTACTTGTGCATGAGCCTGGCTATGGCCTCCATGCCGAGGAAACCGGCCAGGGAGGCAGGCACATCCACAAAGTAGTTGATTATCATTCAGGCTTCACTTTCTGAACCATGTGGTCTCTCGTTATAAGGCTTGATTAAAAGGTTTTTGAGAAAGTGTCACTGCATCCCGGCCCGGAGAGGGCAAACACAGCTGGCCAAGACTCCCCGGCAATGGCAACAGTTCCGCGAAACCGCAGTACTGTAACCTCGGAGACCACAGGCCCACGGCATCCCAGTGCATGGGCCACGCTGCCCTCACAACGGAATGAAAGGCCTAACCCTTTCACGGTTCAAGGCCAGAGGCGTGCCTCCCCTCAGAGGCGGATGCCATCATAACCTTTGGTGAGACCGGTGCTGGAGTGGAGATCGGGAACAGTCCCTGGCCACGCATTTATGAGTCCGATTAATTTATTGAATAAAATATAACTCATTAAACATATCATTGAAGACTTTTTCATGATATCCGTGTTTCTCTGGCCTATACGAAATTTTTATAAGCCAGACGTTATGACTGCTAGACTATGACTGACACTAACCATCGGACAGGTTCGGGACTGAAGAGGGACGCGCTCTCGATCAGGGAGGTAATATTCCAGGGAGTTGCGGCCTCGGCCCCTGCGGGTGCTGCGGTGGCCACGATGACAGGAGCGGCAGCCTTCGCACTGGGGTCTCTGCCCCTGACAGCCGTGCTCGCCCTGGTCATTGTGGGCCTGAACGCCTACATAATCAACAGGCTCTCCACCCACGTGGCAGGCGCTGGCGGTTATTACGAATACGTCAAGCTGGGCTTCGGGAAGCACGTGAGCGCATACACCGGGTGGTCGTACCAGTTCTACCAGGTCACGTCGCTGGCATTCATCGGACTGAGCATATCCGTATTCGTGCCAGCGCTTTTGAGCAACGTGTTCAACATCAACCTTTCCGGGTACCTCTGGCTGCCGCTCCTTGCCGGTACGATTGCGTTCGGCTACATAGTCTCCGTGCTGGGCGTCAAGGGCTCGTTAAGGTATGCTTCAGTGATGGCCAGCATGGAGATCGCTGTGGTGATCTTCATAGGCCTCTGGCTCATAATATCCAGGCCTGGCATAAACACGGTGAGCGTGTTCAGCCCATCGCACGCTGCGGGCGGCCTCTCCGGCGTCCTACTCGGCGTCCTCTTCATGTACACTGCATTCTCCGGCTTCGGCACGTCAACCCCGCTCGGTGAGGAGACCAGGGACGCCAGGAGGACGATAGCGAGAGGCATTGTCCTGACGATCATAATACTTGGCGTCTTCTTCGTCTTCGCCGCCTACGCCTTCACGGTTGCCTGGGGCATCAACGACATGGCCTCGTATGCCAATGCCCTTGTCCCCGGGATATCCCTGGCCTACTCCAGGATAGGCATATGGGCCGCCATCCTCATCACGGTCTTCTACATCAACAGCATACTGACAGACCAGGTGACTTTTACGAACAGCTCCTCCCGTGTGCTCTATGCCATGACCAGGGACGGCTTCTTCCCCGAGCAGGTATCGAGGGTGCACAGCAGGTACCAGACTCCACACGTTGCGGCAGGCGTTATGGCCATAGCGAGCTTCCTGATTGCCGCCATATCGACTGTCCTCATGGGAGGCTTCAATGCGTTCCTGTTCACGGGCGTTGCCGGCACCCTCGGATCGATCCTTGTGCACATAATGGCAAACGCATCTCTACCGAAGATACTCAGGGACAGGGAGAAGAGGATCGGTTACGTGAACATGGCAGTGACCGCGGTGGCGATAGGCTTCCTGGCCTTCATATTCTATGGATCGTTCATATCCATAAGCATCCCTGTGCTCGTTGCTGCGTACTCGTTCGTTGCATGGATGGTTGCCGGCCTCATTTACATAGAGCTGAGGACCAGGCAATCTAGGACGCGTGCACCGTTGGAAACGGCAGCTGGCAAGAGGTAAATCTATGTCTCTAAATTCTCGTCCAGGAGAAAAATGTTCGTGAATGGCTGGATATGATGATACTATTAATTCACCCTTTCAACTTGGCCATTTAACTTAAAAGAATATTAGTCTGGTGTTGAGTCAAATTGGGGCCTTTTGACAGCTTAAATCTACCTCTCTAATTTAAGACCTCTTTTTTTAGTTTAAACTGATGATTGCATATTATTTTAGGGAGTATCACTTTTCCAAAACAGCTCAAGGTTCTCCTGAGATCACTAATGGAGTCAGGCGCGATTATAATGCTGTGGATTTCTATGAAAGCGAGTTTTTTACAACCTCATTCTAACATCAAGTATTAACTACATGGGTGTGCGTGGAACGATGGATCGCTGATCGCCATAATATAAGACACCTCTATCTCACTTGATAACAGAGAATCTTGCCCAGCTCAAAGTAAATTAAATAAGGAACACTTTTTGTCGGAGAATTTGAGGTATTTATGGGCAAGGTGATCCAGGGCCCATATTTAACATCGTCCAGGCATTTAAGACCTATTTCTTGACACTTTTTAGATTTAATGTCTGATGTTAACCGTTAGGCTTGCAAAGCATACCCGTTGCATCAGTAAAATCAAACTTCCTATCGATAAGATTCAATATCTTTTTCAGACCCCTGAGAAGACTTGAAAAACCCTATATGGTTAGAATTAACTCATGCACCTATTTGCTTTGGTTTGCGGAGAAACTTTTGAAGATCGGGCGTCCGATTTAATAATGTCCGGATATATTTCAACTCATACCCTATTTATCTAGCAGAAATTCGCCCTTCATTTTTATAGAGTTCCCAATGAGTGGCTAAAAAAATGCAAGAATTATTATAGACATAGAACATTTTGCAGCGTGGCGGCTTCTCAAGAAAACATAAGCAACAGGCTCAAGAAGGATCAGCTAGGTCTCTGGCACGGAATATTTCAGAGCTTCAGCCATGTGGCACCTGCAGCTGAGGTGGCGATCCTCATTACAGGTACCGCGCTGGTGGCTGAAGGATCTACTCCATTGGTGTTTCTTTTGGCCCCTCTGATAGTCTTGCTCTGGCTCAATACCAACTACCAGTTCAGTAAGAAGGTGGCAAGTGCTGGAGGTTATTCTGCATTCGCAAGGGCAGGACTGGGGAAGGTTACAGGTGATATGACTGGGTGGTTGTTCTTTTTTAACGAATTTCTCACTTATACAGGATTTGCACTTCTGTCATTCGCAGCTTTCGTGTATCTGCTCACTCCCTCAATCACCAGCGTAACTTATATCTGGATACCGATAACACTCATTCCATTGCTATTCAGCACAGTTTTCGTCTACAGAGGTGTTAGGTTGTCACTTAACTATGCAGCTTACACGGGCTTCATTGAGACTGCTGTGCTCACAATCTCGGCAGTGATCATAATTTTTAGGCTTGGTCACGCCAACACCCTGTCAGTATTCACTGCTAGTCCCGTGCACAATGATCTTTCACTGATTGGTCTTGGTCTGCTCTTTGGTCTCTACTCCTACGGTGGCACTGGCTCCGTTGTTGCATTGGGTGAGGAGACTAAACAGCCTAACACTACTATCAGAAAAGCAATCATATATGGATGGCTACTAGTTGTAATCCCCCTAGCACTAAATGCTTACGCCTTAACCGTTGGGTGGGGTCTTAACAACATATCTTCATTTGGAAATTCACCTGATCCGGGGGTAATTGAATACTTCAAATACCTTGGCCCATTCGGCGGATGGATATTCGTTGCTGTAGTTCTGAACAGCTTCTTCGACTTCGGTATAGCAATAAATAATTCTCTGACACGCATGCTCTACTACCTTTCAAGGGACAGCAACATCCTTCCAAAAGTCATAAGTAGGGTTCATCCGAAGTACGGCACTCCCTATGTGGCTATCTTAGCGGTGGCAGTTCTATCTTTTATCATATCTGTTGTGTCTGGCCTCATATTTGGTCCGTTTGTCGGTGCCCTAGTTATTGAAGGCGCAGCATCAATCGCATTCATGCTACAACATGCGCTTGCAACTCTGAGTCTGCCGTTCTTCTCCAGAAAGGAAAGAATGATGAACATAACAATGCATGTTATAATCCCAGCTCTAGCTCTGGGATTCATTGGCTTCGCAATATTCAGTACAATATATCCGGTGCCTGCATATCCCTTGAACCTACCGGCGTACATGGTAGTTGCTTGGATCATCATTGGACTGGCAGTTGTTTACAGCCTTTCCAAGAAGAACAAGAGCATCTCTTTGTGATGAGTTGGAATCGATTAAATCAATTTTTAAAAATTTATCTCCAGGGATTAGACAACAGGCTTATAGTTGAAGTAGGTTCAGTTGGGCCCTAGTCATGAGAGGCATCTTGAATTGTTCGCCGCGAAGAATTGTGTGGAAAAAGTTAAACCTCTGTCAAATAGAAAGGCTTCACCAGTGCAGAATGGACAGTACATAGGTATCAATTGTGTTAACAGGGTTACCGGTTGATTATCTACTTGGACCTTTAATATGGAAGAAATTTCATCTCCCATCTATGGGAGTTTTTGGGCAAACCTAGAAACGAGGTGCCGATAAATGAGGGTAGTGCAAATTTACAGAAGGAACCCAAATAAGATACATAATGGAATTTAGTATTTACACTATATACTCCATGTACGTAGATTCTTGAAGTATGGTTCGATTCTATGCTCCTGAGTTTGGAGAGCGACCGGAACTGAAAAAATGTAGCTCTTGATATGGTAACGAACTTAGCTCAACGCCCGAGCCGGGATTCGAACCCGAATCTGAGGCTCCGCAGGCCTCCAGGATATCCAAGTTACCCCACTCGGGCCCGGTAACCACATAACTGGTGTGTATATTTCATTTCCCATAGCAAGGCGTTTCACAAACGTTAATTGCACCTTCCTCAATGCACGTCCATGGAAGCCCCGGGATGGCCAGGCATGTACCCTCGGTGGACCTCCAGCGCCAAGGACGCTGTGGGCACATCGATGTCCGAACTGAGCAGGGTCTGGTTCACAATATCGCATGGAATAGTGAACGAGGTGTATTACCCAAGGGTGGACATAGCGAACACCAGGGACCTGCAGTTCCTGGTGGCCGGCCCTTCGTACTTCTCCGAGGAGAGGAAGGATACCGAGCACAGCATAGAGATGGTGGAGGACGGCATCCCGGTATTCTCCATAAGGAACACCGCGAAGGATTCGTCGTACGTCATAGAGAAGACCGTCATGGCGGACCCGGAGGTCGATGTGCTCCTCCAGCACGTCAGGTTCGAGCCCAGGGACAAGGGCCTCACGCCGTACGTGCTCCTGGCACCGCACATCATGAACGGCGGCTACGGCAACACAGCATGGGTCTCGGAGTACAAGGGCATACCGGCGCTCTTCGCCCAGAAGGGCCCAATATCCATGGCGCTGCTCTCGTCCACGGGCTTCACCGACATGTCCGTGGGCTTCGTCGGCATCTCTGACCCCTGGCAGGACATAAGCAGGAACCACTCGATCACATGGAAGTACACGGAGGCGCACAACGGCAACGTGGCCATGGGCGCTTCACTTGGCAGCTCGAGGGAGTTCGTGCTTGCCCTGGGCTTCGGCGAGACCCCGTCGGAGGCGGCGTTGAAGGCAAGGAACTCACTGCAGAGGGGTTTCCAGAGATCCATGGAGCAGTGCATACGGGACTGGAGGAGGTACTATGAGGGCAAGGACATCCCGCATGTGAGGCTAGGTAGGATAAGCGCATCGGTGCTGAGGGTGCATGAAGCGAAGTCGCAGTTCAGGGGCGCCATAATAGCGTCCCTCTCGATCCCTTGGGGCAACTCCAAGTCCGACGATGACATGGGTGGATACCACCTGGTGTGGCCCAGGGACATGGTGGAGGCAGCCATGGCCCTGCACTACATCGGCGACGACGAGGGCGCTGTCAAGGCCCTGGAGTTTTTGAGGTCCACACAGGAACCTGACGGCCACTGGTACCAGAACCTCTGGCTCGACGGCTCGGGCTACTGGTCAGGGGTGCAGATGGACGAGACCGCCTTCCCCATCCTCCTGGCTGACCTGCTCAGGCGCTCGCGGAAGATACGGCCTGCGGACTACTGGGACATGGTGAGGAGGGCCTGCTCCTTCATAGTCACCTACGGCCCGGTGACGCAGCAGGACAGGTGGGAGGAGAATGGCGGCTATTCTCCATTCACCCTCGCCGTGGAGGTCGCTGCCCTCATAGCGGGATCGGAGTTCGCGGAGGAGCTCGGAAAGACTGAGGAGGCACAGTACATGAGGGACGTGGCCGACTTCTTCAACTCGAACATAGAGCGCTGGACATACGTGTCCGGCACCGATCTGGCGAGAGAGGTGGGCGTCAGCGGTTACTATGTCCGGATAAGCCCGCCAGATACGGGCCAGGTCTTCGCTCCCTCCGCCATCAAGGGCTACGTCCCGGTGAAGAACAGGCCCCCCGGCTCTTCCGAGATACCTGCGGAGGAGATAGTGAGCACAGATGCCCTCGCGCTGGTCCGCTTCGGCCTCAGGTCTCCCGCGGACCAGAGGGTTGTGGATACTGTGAAGGTCATAGACCGCCTGCTCCGCACGGAAACGAGAACGGGCCCTGTATGGCACAGGTACAACCATGACGGGTATGGGGAGCACGATGACGGCTCGCCCTTCGACGGCACGGGCACCGGCAGGGGCTGGCCGCTCCTCGCAGGCGAGAGAGGGCACTACGAGCTCGCTTCAGGCAACGCGAGAGAGGCAATGGCACTCCTCCAGACAATGGAGGCGCAGGCCAGTCCCGGGGGCATGATACCGGAGCAGGTCTGGGACTCGGACGACATACCGCAGCGTGGCCTCTACAACGGCAAGCCGTCTGGCTCCGCCATGCCACTGGCCTGGGCACACGCGGAATACCTGAAGCTGGCCCTCTCCATAGAGAGGGGCAGGGTCATGGACATGCCCCTCTCAACGTACAGGCGCTACGTGAGGGACAGGGTGCAGGCCAGGCTGCACATCTGGACATTCTACAACCGCTCCACCTGGATGCCCAGGGGTAAGGTGCTGAGGGTGCAGTGCCAGTACCCGTTCGTGCTGCACTCCGGCCACGACGGCTGGAAGGATGCTGGGGACATCGAAAGCAGGCAGAACCCCCTGGGCGTGCACTACGTCGACATCGAGCCAGGCGACTGGAAGAGCGTGGAGTTCACATTCTTCTGGCCAGCCGCAGGGAAGTGGGAGGGGCAGGACTTCGCCCTGGAGGTGAGGGACGGTGGGCTTTGACTGCAGCGACATCCCGAGGATCGTGGTCTACCTTCGCTCTGGTGGAAAGGTTGAACTCTCCCATGAGGAGTCCGTGGAGCTCTGCAGGGAGATGCAGGAGACCGGCGATACCCTCGAATCGATCTACGAGAGGAGGACAGGCATGAAGGTGAAGGCGCTACGCCTCATGGACTGAGTGGATATGAATACCTAGGTGGATTTCAAAACAGCTATTCAAAAGTATAACTTATGGAATATTTTATATACAGCCGACAGCCTGATCATGCAGGTGGTCTGACTGACAGACAGCATGGAAAACCCGTTCTCAAAGGCGCTGAGCGCTGATCCCGCCCCGCTGGGCCTGGCGGCCTTTGCGTTCACCACCTTCCTCCTTAGCTTTGTGAACGCGGGCCTAATACCGGCCAGCGGCGCGAACGTCGTTGTGCCACTGGCCGCTGCCTACGGCGGCCTGGGACAGCTGATCGCTGGATCCTGGGAGATGAGGAGGGGGAACACCTTCGGCTTCACAGCCTTCACCAGCTACGGCGCGTTCTGGGAGTTCTACGCACTCCTCCAGATCCTGGCTGACCTGAAGGTCCTGACAGTCCTCCCCTCGGTTGCGGTTGGCTGGTCGCTGATACTCTGGGGCATACTCACCCTGTACCTCTGGGGAGGCGCCATGTTGCTGAACCTGGCCCTGAACCTGGTCTTCCTGACCCTCTGGCTTGCCTTCGTGACACTGGGCGCAGGCGCAGTATACTCCAGCACTGCCCTTACCCATGTGGGCGGCTACTTCGGCATCCTCGCAGCGACATTCGCCGCATACACGAGCTTCGCCATAGTCATGAACTCCATCAGGCCTGGCATGCTGCCGCTGGGGCCGGGCATAATGAGGAGGAAGTCCTGAAACCCTCACCTCCTCCCCATCAGCCCGGAGAAGAGGTTGAACTGCCCGGCGTTGCTGACCCACTCTCCCCCGTCGGCCGTTATGCAGGCCCCGTTGATGTAGGATGCCATGTCCGAGGCGAGGAAGAGGCACACCTGCGCTATCTCCTCCGGCCTCCCGACCCTGCGGAGCGGGTTCCTCTCCTCTATCTTCCTCTCTATCTCGGGTGTTATGCCGAGGTGCTCCCACGCGCCCTGGGTCCTGAATGGCCCCGGAGCCACGGCATTGACCCTTATCTTGTGCGGGCCCCATTCGGCTGCGAGCGAGCGCGTCATGGCAAGGACGCCAGCCTTGGCAGCAGCGGAAGGAACAACGAACGCGGAACCGGTCCATGCATAGGTCGTGACGATGTTGATTATGTTCCCGCCACCGGCAGATATCATCCTCCTGCCCGTGTACAGTGACATGTTGAAGGTACCGTTCAGCACTATGTCCACTATGGTCCTGAAGCCCTTGGGCGTTATGTCCACAGTCCTGGCAACGAAGTTCCCGGCAGCGTTGTTGACCAGCACGTCGATCCTCCCCATGCCGGACCAGAAGTGGTCCACCGCCCGCTCCACAGCCTCCGAGTCCCTGACATCGCAGACCATCCACTCCGCCTCTATGCCCATTTCCGTCAGGACCCTGTGCCCCTCCCTGAGGTGCTCCTCCTTCCTGCTCACAATGCATATCCTCGCACCCAGCGAGCCAGCCATCTTCCCTATGGTCAGGCCGAGGCCTGTGCCGCCGCCCGTTATCAGGAAGACCTTGTCCCTGAACATGCCCTCCCTGAACATGCCATGCCCAGCGCTAGATGCATTAAAAACTGTTGGACGGGTCGCCCAGTATCAGCAGGTCAGACCTGGCCAGGAGCAGGAATATGCCCCCGAAGAGGCCGCCGAATAGCACAGCGGCGATGCAGAGGAGCACTGAATCGAGGGCGTGTGCCTCCATGTAGCGTGAGGCGATAACCCGGGACCTTATGGCCACGCTGAAAGCAAGGCATATGGAAGTAACGGTGAGGCCGAGCACGATTGCTCCGTACTCTATCTCCCTGACCTCCTCCAGTATGGCAGGGGGAAGCGCCTGGTAACCCTTTACGCTCAACTCGATGATCCCAGGGCCGAAGGCCAGGAAGAATATGTCAGCAAGGAGCGAGAGGATGAAGAACGCAATGGCGATATCGGTGTAGAGGACAGCACGCCTCCTGCGTTCCTCCACCTCAGGATAGTGTCCCTCCATCCCTCCGCGGAACTGGAGGGCGGATATAACCCTTTCACCCCGCCCGGGCGTCACCTGCCGTACAGGATCTCCTCTATCACGTCCCTGTCCTGCAGTATGTGGCCTATCACCACATACTCATCTGGCCTGTGCGCCGTGGTCGGGACCTCGGTGCCCCAGACTGCAGCGTCCATGCCCTCCTTCCTGAAGAAGGCTGCACAGGTGCCGCCGCCTATGCCTATGACCGCAGGCTCACCGCCCAGCCTCTTCCTGATCGCCTCCCTCAGGAGCTTGACGACCTCGCTGTTCTCCGGCGTCGGCGGCGGGGCCTGCTCCTTCTGTATGACCTCGTACGTGACCCTTGCCTTTGACCTGGCCTCGAACTCCTTCACCACGTCGTGCACCGTGTCCAGGACGAAGTCCAGGTCGTACACGGGCAGCACCCTGCAGTCGAAGTAGAAGACCTCTGTGCCCGGTATCGTGTTTATGTTGTCCACGTTCTTCTCATGCTTCGTCGGCTCGAACGTGGACACTGGTGGCTGGAAGAGCGTGTTCGATGCGCTGAACTTCTCGTGCAGCACCCTGTCAAGCTCCGTGATCAGCTTCGAAGCCTCCCTCAGCGCGTTCACGGCGTTGTCCGGCATGCTGGCGTGCCACTGCTTCCCCTTGACGGTGAACTTCAGCCAGAGTATGCTCTTCTCCGCCACCTCGATCTGCAGGCCGCTCTCGCTGCCCGCGTCCGGCACGATTATGATATCGCCCTTCCTGAACACCCCCTGCTTCAGGAGGTGCTGTATCCCGTATGTACTACCGAGTTCCTCGTCAGAGACGAACGCTATGCCCAGCGAGTACCTCATCTCCCCCACCCTGGCATGCTGCAGGAGCAGCAGGGAGAGGAAGACTGCGTGGCCGTTGTCGTTCGTGCCACGCCCGTAGATCCTGTCACCCTCCACCGTGGCCGCGAATGGGGGGTATGTCCAGAGGCCCAGGTCCCCCTCCGGCACGGTGTCTATGTGGGCCACCACCCAGAGCGTCCTGGGCCTGTCACCCACCCTGACAACGATGTTGGGCCTCACAGTCCCGGTGTCGTCCTCAACATCATACCTGGTGAAGTTGCTTATGCCCATCTCGGAAAGTATCCTGCAGATCTCGTCGGCCCTCTCCTTTTCCCCCCGCCCGCCACTCTTTGGAGATATCGCCCTGATCGGTATGATCCTCCTTGCCCAGTCAATGATGAGCTGCCTGTCCTGCTGGAGCTGGTCCGCGGATATCATGAGAGTACATCGCTCGTCACTTTAATACTTTGCCGGGGCACCGCACTGCTGGATACCTCTAATTTGCAGTGAGACACTGGGGAGTGGGTAGGTGATGCACCAGTATGCTAGGTAATGGGGGCACAGCGGTGCCCGGGGCCGGACGGGGCAGACGGGATGGCGTGCAGACCGGGGCCACAGGTGGACCGGTCCGAAGGTGGTGTTACCGTCTTGCCTGATTAACTTGAGAGACGACCAGGGCCGGTATGGCCCTTCCTGTTTGAACCGTCCCCACGGGAGGCCTGGCACACTGGTTGCCCAGTCTGCATGGAGTGGCACACCTCCACGGAATCCCCAGGGGAGAGTTTAAATTACTGCCTTGATATTTGAGGCCCAGAATGGAGAACAGGAAGTCCAACTTCAGCGAGTGGTACAACGAGATCATAGACCTGGCAGGCCTCAGCGACAAGCGCTACCCCGTGAAGGGCATGAACGTGTGGCTCCCCTACGGCCTGAAGATAATGCAGCACATAGATACGATAATAAGAAGGGCCGTGGACAGCAGGGGCATGCAGGAGGTCAGCTTCCCGCTCCTCATAACCCGTGACCAGCTCAGCGTTGAGTTCGAGCACGTGGCGGGCTTCGAGAACGAGGTCTTCTGGGTTACCAGGGGAGGGAAGCAGCCCCTGGAGGTGGAGATGGCCCTGCGTCCCACCAGCGAGGCCGCCATGTACTCCATGTTCCCGCTCTGGATACGCTCTCACTCCGACCTGCCGCTCCGGATATACCAGATAGTGAACGTATACCGCTACGAGACGAAGCACACACGCTCCTTCATCAGGATAAGGGAGATACACTTCTTCGAGGCCCACACGGCCCACAGGGACTACGAGGACGCGGAGAGGCAGATGCGCGAATACATTGACATATGGAACGAGATAACCGATGCTCTGTGCCTCCCCTACAGGATCGACAGGCGCCCGGACTGGGACAAGTTCCCGGGCGCAATGTACACTCTGGCCTTCGACACGGTCATGCCGGGGGGCAGGACGCTGCAGATCGGCACGATACACCAGTACGGCGAGAACTTCTCCAGGAACTACGGAATAGTGTACGATGATGAGAGGGGCGAGCACCACTACGTCTCCCAGACCACATTCGGCATGAGCGAGCGCCTCCTTGCGGCGGTGATAGGCATACACGGCGATGACCAGGGCCTGATACTGCCGCCTGACATAGCGCCCGTGCAGTTCATAGTGGTACCGATACCTTCCGATAGGGTGGACACGCTCTCATTCGCCAGGGACGTGGCTTCCAGGGCCTCCGCCCTGGGCTACAGGGTAAGGGTGGATGACAGGGACAACTACACCCCAGGGTACAAATACAACGACTGGGAGATGCGCGGCGTGCCTGTGAGGATCGAGATAGGCGAGAGGGAGGTCTCGGAGGGGAAGGTCACCCTGGCTCTCAGGAGCATAAGGGGCAGGAGGTCGTTCCCCCTGGGCGAGATGCAGGAGAACCTGAGGAAGGCCCTCGCTGATGTCAAGGAGGAGATCATGAGGCGGGCCAGGGAGCACTTCCTCTCCATGACAGTGGAACTCAACGACATGAAGGAGGCCAGGGGGAAGTCAGGGCTGGTCTCTACCTTCTGGTGCGGCTCCAAGGACTGCGCCGACGCCCTGGAAAGGGAGGCCGAGCTCCAGGTCCTCGGGACCGTGGAGAACGAGAAGAAGAGGGGGAGGTGCGTGGTCTGCGGCCAGGACGGCCTCCTCACAACAGTGGGCAGGCCTTACTGACCGGGCATCACGGTGTGCACGCGTGCAGCACGGCCTCCGCGCTGGCCGTGGGCTGCATGCACTCCGTGGAGGTGCACAGGTAAACCAGGGGCCTGTCGGACACCGGTATGGTCTCCGTTTTGGGCAGGTCCACCTGGCCGGAGTGCAGCAGAACGAACAGGTTCGGCCTGAAGGCATTGAAGAGTTTCCTGTGGAGCTCCTCCCAGCCGCCTCCTGTTGAGGAGATGACCGCACAGTATGTTCGGGAGCGCAGCAGGTCCAGGGCCATCAGGGCAAAGCAGTGGTACTCCGGCCCCCTCTCGATCTCGGCCCTGAAGCACCCCAGCGCCCTGGAGGCCATATCAGCATATTCCTCCCTGCCCGTGAGAGAGTACAGGGCAGCGAGCACGTACGATGCCACGGAGTTTCCGGACGGCACCGCACCGTCATAGGCCTCCTTCATCCTCACCAGGTTGCCCTGGCCCTCCCTGCTCCTGAAGAAGCCGCCACCGTTGCTGTCCCAGAAGAGGCCATTCATCTCTTCCACAGTGCGCACCAGCCTGTCCAGGAAAGCGGTTTCCATGGTGCTCTCGTATGCCATGAGGAGGGCCAGGGACAGGTATGCGTAATCGTCGAGGAACGCGGGCACGGAGGCCTCGCCGTCCCTGTAGGAGTGCATGAGGACGCCGCCCTTCACCATGTACCTGTCTATGGCGGATATTATCTCCAGGCCCCTGTCCCTGAACACGGTATCTGATGTGGCCCTGAAGGCCATGAGGTACGCTGCAGCAAGCAGTGCGTTGTTATCCGTTAAGGCCTTGTCATCGGTGGCCGGCCTCACCCTCTTCTCCCTGGCCTCCAGGAGCTTCCTCCTCCACCCCTCTATCCTCCCGTCTCTCTGGAGCGGCGAGAGGGAGAAGAGTATGTTCCTGCCAGTGTTCCTGCCCGTGGCCTCCTCTAGGTAGTTGCCCTCCTCCCTCACGCTGAAGGTGGAGGCGAAGTCAGCATACTCGCTCCCCAGAATGGACTTCAATTCCGCCGAGCTCCATGTGTAGAACTTCCCCTCCTGCCCCTCGCTGTCCGCATCGATTGCGGTGAAGTAATACCCCGGGCCCTTCATCTCCCTCTGCAGGAACCCATCGACCTCGTATATGGTCTCCTTAAGATCATTGTCGCCCGAGGCCCAGTAGGCCCAGGAATAGGCCATCATGAGCATGGCCTGGTCGTAGAGCATCTTCTCGAAGTGCGGTATCACCCACGCCTGGTCCGTGGAGTACCTGTGGAACCCGTGGCCAACCTGGTCGAATATGCCCCTCCACCTTATGGTCCTGAGGGTCTCCCTGGCCATCCTCAGGCTGTTGGCATCGCCGGTTCTGAAGTAGTTGAGCACCAGGAACATGAGGTTGTGGGGCGTGGGGAACTTTGGTGCTGACCCGAAGCCGCCGTTCACCTCGTCGTACGAAATGGCCAGGGCCTCGGCAGCCCTCTGGATCACGTACGGGTCGATGTCGCCTCCTCCCGATGGTGCCCTGGAGCGCAGCTCCTTCAGTATTTCATCTGCCCTGCCCTCCAGTTCGTCCCTCCTCTCCTGCCAGAGCTCCCTCACAGCCCTGGCGAAGTCGATTATGCCCATCTGGCCGCGCCTGCTCACCCTGGGTATGTAGGTGAGCGCGAACAGCGGCTTCCCGGACGGGGTGAGGACAACGTTCAGTGGCCACCCCCCGGAGCCGTTGGCCAGCTGGCAGAACATCATGTAGGTGGCATCTATGTCTGGCCTCTCCTCCCTGTCCACCTTGATGCACACGAACGTCCTGTTCAGCTCGCTGGCCACCTCCGGGTCGCTGAAGCTCTCCCTCTCCATGACATGGCACCAGTGGCACGTGGAGTAACCTATGCTCAGGAACACAGGCTTATCCTCCCTCCTGGCCCTCTCGAATGCCTCCTCCCCCCACGGGTACCAGTCAACAGGGTTATCCGCGTGCATCATCAGGTACGGGCTCTTCTGGCCCGCAAGGTGGTTCGGCGTCCCTCACACCCCCTCCTGAATCGGTATCATAGATCCACAGCCGGCATGCTGTTCCTCTCTATTATAAGTTTCCGGACCCTCCCGCTGAGCACGAAGGACCCGATCGCTATGACCTCAAATGTCCTGTTGTCCACCACGCTCAGCGACGCGTTCCTCACCTCTATGCCGTAGGACTCTTCCTCACCAAGGCCCATCACGCTGGCCAGGTAGGCCCTTATGGGGAAAGCATGGCTCACCACTATGCTCGCCTCGCTCATGCTGTCAATGGCCTCATGCATCCTCTCAACGTGCGAGGCCCAGCTCTCTATGGGCATCTCCTCCCTGGGCCCCCAGGGGATCTCATCCGCCCTCATGCCCGCATAGGGCCCCATGTCCGTCTCCCTGAGCCTGGCATCCACCTCCACGCTGAGGCCGAGGTGGCTTGCAATGATCTCCGCGGTCTCCACGGTCCTGAGCAGCGGGCTGCTGTAGACCCTCCTGAAGCCCAGGCCCGCAAGTGTCCTGGAGATGAATAGGGCCTGCTCCCTCCCGCGCTCCGTGAGGTGGTACTTGCCCTCCTCGTGAGTGACAATATTCAGGACGTTCGCCTCGCTCTCCCCGTGCCTGACCAGTGCTATGAGGGCCATGGTACCGTATCGCGGGGGTGGATTTACCACTATCTGAACCCTGAATCCGGAGCCTGGGCAACCATAATATACAGAAAAGTGTATATTCAAATATGGATGAAGAGAAGGGCATACTGCCCACAGGCGAGTATTACACACCGCACATGAACAGGTACCGGGAAGTCTACGAGAGGTCCCTGCGCGAGCCGGAGAAGTTCTGGTCGGAACAGGCCCAGGTACTGGATTGGTTCAGGACATGGGACAGGGTGCTGGACGATTCAAACCCCCCATTCTACAGGTGGTTCGTGAACGGCAAGCTCAACGTGTCATACAACTGCCTGGACAGGCACCTGAAGCAGCACAGGAGGAACAAGGCCGCATACATATGGGTGGCGGAGAACGGAGAGGAGAAGATAGTCACATACGACGGCCTGTACCGGCGGGTGAACAACTTCGCCAGGGCCCTGCAGGACCTAGGTATAAGGAGAGGAGATAGGGTCGTCATATATTTGCCCATGATCCTAGAGGCGCCCGTGGCCATGCTGGCCTGCGCCAGGATAGGTGCAGTGTTCTCATTCGTCTTCGCGGGCTTCGGTGCCCAGGCCCTTGCCGACAGGATAAAGGACTCCGAGGCAACGATGGTCATAACCGCCGACGGAGGCTTCAGGAACGGGAAGATAGTGGAGCTGAAGAAGACCGTGGACGAGGCCCTGGAAATGACCTCTACCGTTAGGACAGTGGTCGTTGTGAAGCGCACAGGCCATGAGGTGAACATGGAGGAGGGCCGGGACGTCTGGTGGCACGACGTTGTCAAGGACGGGATGAACTACGTGGAACCGGAGTGGATGGACGCCAACGACCCGCTCTTCATACTCTACACCTCGGGCACGACTGGAAAGCCCAAGGGTGCCCTGCACGGCAACGGCGGCTACTCGGTCTGGGTGGCGAACACGCTGAGGTGGGCCTTCGACCCGCAGGAGGACGACAGGTGGTGGTGCGCCGCAGACATAGGCTGGATCACGGGCCACAGCTACATCGTGTTCGCACCCCTGATCCTGGGCCTCACCTCCATAATGTACGAGGGCTCGATCACCTACCCGGCCCCTGACAGGCTCTGGGAGATAGTCGAGCGGTACAGGGTGAACATCCTCTACACCTCGCCCACAGCCATAAGGACACTGATGAGGTACGGGGAGAAGTACCCGAAGATGCACGACCTCTCGAGCCTGAAGACCCTGGGCACAGTCGGCGAGCCCATAAACCCTGCTGCCTGGAAGTGGTACTACGAGAACATAGGCGGCTCCAGGTGCCCGATAATAGACACATACTGGCAGACGGAGACCGGAGGCTTCATGATATCGCCGCAGCTGGGCCTGGGACTCGTGCCCCTGAAGCCAGGGTCAGCCACGTTCCCGATGCCTGGCGTCGACCCGGTGGTTGTTGACGAATCGGGGAGGGAGCTGCCGCCGGAGCAGAAGGGCTACATAATATACAGGAGGCCCTGGCCCGGCATGTTCCTCACACTCTACAGGGACCCGGAGAGGTTTAAGAAGGTATACTTCGAGAGGTTCCCCGGCAACTACTTCTGCGGCGACTACTGCGTGAAGGACAAAGACGGCTACTACTGGCTCCTGGGCAGGGCAGACGAGGTCCTGAACGTGTCCGGCCACCGCCTGGGCACCATCGAGGTGGAGGACGCGCTCATCTCGTACAAGGAGGTGGCTGAGGCCGCTGTGTTCGGCAGGCCGGATCCGGTGAAGGGAGAGGTCATCGTTGCGTTCGTGGTTATAAAGGACGAGTTCGCGCACGACAGGGACGTGGTGCAGAGGATAAGGAAGAGGATCAGGGAGGACCTGGGGCCAATATACGTCCCGGAGGAGATACACGTGGTCACTAAGCTGCCCAAGACAAGGAGCGGGAAGATAATGAGGAGGGTCGTGAAGGCGGTGGCCCTGGGACAGCTGCCCGGGGACATAAGCACCCTTGAGGATTCGGCATCCGTGGAGGAGATAAAGACCGCAATAGAGGAGTTCAGGAGGCAGGCCCAGAGCGCGTCCTGAGGCCCTGGGCCCCCAGATTTTTTCGGGGGATTCCGGAAAGCATGTCAGTCCACCATTTTCTGAAGCTCCTGGGAGACGGGATGGATCTGCCTATGCAGCCAGCAAAGCCCTGTACTTAAACGTCCCTGACCATTATCATGTAGGGCATTGAGAGCCTCCTGGCCAGTTCACCGTCCACGTCGTCCCTGTCCCCCACAATGAATGACCTGGAGAGGTCTATGCTGAGTTCCCTGGCGGCCCTCTCCACCAGGCCGGTGGCAGGCTTCCTGCAGCTGCACCCCTCCTCGGGCCTGTGTGGGCAGTAATACACAGCGGTGACCCTCACACCCCTCTTCCTGAGCGAGGACAGGAGGTGGGAGTTGAACTCCTCCATCTCCTCGACGGAAAAGTACCCCCGTCCGATGCCGGACTGGTTGGTCACTATGACGATCATGAAACCCAGGGACTGGAAGAACCCCATCACCTCCACCGCGTCTTCATAGATATGGAGGTCCCTGGGGTCGTGGCAGTAGGGGCAGTCCCTGTTTATCGTCCCGTCCCTGTCTATGAAGAGAGCAAGCTGCACCGGATCTGGAATGTCAAAGTGTTTATTCCCTTTTCCCATCGGTGGTTGTGAAGGAGATCCAGGTGATTAAGGACGTCTTCATCTCCGACCTCTACTGCCTCTACCTCAGGGACGAGAATGCCTGCGTCATATCGGACCTGCACCTGGGGTTCGAGGAGGAGATGAACCTCCACGGCCTCTTCCTGCCCAAAATGCAGAGGGAGCATGTGGAGGGCCTGGTGGACAGGATCATCGAAAGGTACTCGCCGGAGAAGATCATAATCAACGGGGATTTCAAGCAGGAGTTCTCCAGGAACCTGCCCCAGGAGTGGGAGGACATACTCCACTTCATAGACCGTTACCAGGGGACAGTGGAACTGGTCTTCGTGAGGGGGAACCACGACAACTACCTCCAGACCATCCTGTCGAGGAGGGGGATCAGGATGCACGAGGCGTATGAGACGGACAGGTACTTCATCTACCACGGAGACAGGGACAGGGGCCTGAAGAAGATAACGATCCTGGGCCACGAGCACCCATCGGTGGTGCTGAGGGACAAAGTAGGGGGAGTCTTTAAGATGCCCGCCTTCCCGGTCAATGCGGAGCAGGGAGTCATAATCACTCCATCAATGAGCTTCTACTCCTCAGGCACGGACGTGCTCACGTCCCTCATATCTGAGGAGCACTTCACCCCGGCCCTCAGGAAGGTCGATCCGAAGAAGTTCAGGATATTCTCGATATCTGAGGAGTTCGGGATAATAGACATGGGTTATCTGGGTGACATGGGTTCTGTGCAGGGGTAGTCACTATCTGTTGAAATGAAGCGGTGTCAATTTCAGTCTCTCCTGAGTCCCTTTTAAGGTAATCCTGGACAGCTTTCCCCGTTTTCCCTGGAACCTTGAATCACACAGGGGCTCCATTCTAATAGCGATATTTTAGGCCCGTTACTGCTTGCAGATCTATTTCTTATCTTTCAACCCTACTAAGGTTCTATTTTACACATGAGAGGCAAAAGGTCCGCGATTGCCCTCAAACTTTCAATCCTACTAAGATTCTATTTTACCCTCCGTAGAAAGGTGGTTCGAGGATGACATGGTGAACTTTCAATCCTACTAAGGTTCTATTTTACATATTTTTGTGTTCCTGGGATTGTCCGTGAAGTCCTCCTTTCAATCCTAATAAGGTTCTATTTTACTTGCCAGGCGCGTTAGGAAGGCATTCCATCTTTTCGACTTTCAATCCTACTAAGGTTCTATTTTACTATCTTTGAAATTAATCGTATCAGTTCAGCATAATTAGGCACGAGACCCTTGAATCCTTACTTAGGGTGCCCTGGGGGTTCTGAAAAGATCTTGGCTTTCTGCGCACCAGGTTCTGGAATTCTAAGGGAATTATGTTATCCTGGCTTTCTATGTACCGAGAAAACCTGAGATGTCTATGATCTTGGTCAAGTTATCAGATACCAGGTAATTCTTTGATTTTCCTGATCTATAACTTCTTATGAGCCCCATTTGCTCAAGGGAGTTCAGCCTCATCTGGATCAGCCTCAGGGAAATCCTCCAATGCTCCTCCAGGGATCTATGGACAAATCTCAGTATTTCGTTACTAGACTGGCTGCCGGAAGCAATGGCCTTCAGTATCATTTTGTCCATATGGTCAAGGTAAACGTAGCTGTAATAAGGCCTCAGATCGATGAAAGAGAATATGGATATGTTGCTCTCTTCCCCGAGATCCTTGAGTGATTGTTCCCTCCTCTCAACCACGTGTCCCACGAGGAGCGAACCCTTCCTCAGTCCCCAGAGGATAGCTGATGCAGCGAACACGGAAGGTCCTGCGCTCAAGTTGACGAGACAAGACTCGTCTTTTATCTTATCGAGATGGCCCATACTCTCTCTGATATCCCAGATATTCCTCAGAGTGACTTCTCGTACCTCGAACCCGGACCAATCCTGCCTAAGAACTCTGTCAAGTGCTGACCTTACAGATGAATACCTGGCGAACTGCTCAGCACTCAGGTCCTCATCCTTGCTGTGGAACAGGTGTATGGTCCCGGAATCAAATTGAAATGCCTTATGGGCCTGCTCAAAGAATCCTGCTACGAGGTGTTTCTGGAATCCCACGAATGAGACCACTGAGATTTGCTTCCTCCTTTCCGGATCATGTTTCAACGAAGAAATTTTTTCGTCCATCCGCACCGAATAGTTTATATCAAACCTAGATAATATTCTTATCGGTATGAAAACAGCATTGATCACCATGGAGCGCACCTCAGGCAAGATGATCCCGTACGAGTACAACTACTACCTTGCAATGTCCCTCTATTCTAGGCTCGGTATCTACCAGCAGAAGGTAAGGCCCCTGCATGTGCCTTCTAGCTTCTCGGTTTTCACCTTCAGCAACATAATATCCAGGGATGTTTCGACCGGCATCAACGGCCTGAAGATAGACAGGGGGTTCCTTGTCTTCAGGACTCTGGACGACAGGTTGCTGGAGTACCTTAAGCTTGGGCTGGCCCTTAACCCGGTACTCAAGATCGCGGATACAAGCTTTACAGTGAAGTCAGTGAAGGAGGTAGAGCAGAATGAGATGCAGGGAGAACTCGAGTTCAGGACCCTCTCGCCCGTTCTGATCAGGGACTTCAGTGATGGCAGGAAATATGTTGTTGACCCCGATAGGATCGAGGAGAACCTGAACCTCACAACTGAATGGTTTCTGAAGAACAAGCTGGGCGTGCAGGAGCCCCGGGTGAAGATCGAGATCTTCAAATCGCACAGGAAGACTGCAAGGATCTCTTCGAACGCAGGAAAAAACTCAATAACGACATGCTTTAACCTCGCCGGAAAGATAACGGGAAACCCATCGGACATATTGCTCCTCTACTACCGGGGCCTGGGATCGAAGACAGGCCTGGGTCTGGGGTGCTGGGAGGTGAGCTGAATGGAAGAGACGAATGTAAGGGCAGATCCCAAACAGTACAGGGAACCGTCGGTCCAGAGTGCGTACCAGTGGTTCGTGGAGAAGGTGGTGGCGCGCATATGGAACGAAGAGGATTGGAACCAAACGGCGAAGGGTGGCGAATGGGAAGACCCTTCACGGGCATCATGGGAGAGGAAGTACGACCTCCCGTACATAGGCCACATCCTCTCGGGAGCCCAGTGTGCCCTGAAGATACTCGACACCTTTCTCAGCAACCCTGCAATGAACCCAGACCTCATTGAGAGGATCAAGAATAGGGTTGAGAGAGGGCCCACGGATCCAAGCGCCGATGGCAGGGGGGACTGGCGCCTTCAGCTGTCGTTCAGGCTGAAGAGGGCACTCCTCGGCTACCTATTCCATGACTACGTCAAGCTCACGGGTGACGATTACAGGATGAAGGATTCTAGGGACAGCCTCTCCGACCTTGTGAACATGTACTTCCATGATACACTCAGCGAGGTGTCGATGTCGACGGACGACATCTATCAGATCGCATTCTCAACGGAGGAGGACACGAAATTCAATGCCCTGAGTTCCAGGGTGCAGGTCAATCCTATGCTTACCTTTGAGTCTGGTTTCTCATCGCTTGCCGACAAGATATCCAGCAAATTTGCCGAGCCCCTGAATATAGCATCCGACCAGTGGTTCAGGAGCCTAAAGTTCCTGGAGGTGAACCTCTTCACAGATTACTCTGTATTCAAGACGCCGCTGGGCTCAACGTACTTTGTCGCTGTGACAGACCTCCTGAGAAACACAGTAGTGGAGATCATAAGTTCCTCTGGTGGCCACTACCTCTGGAGCACTCCGGATGCCATATACTACATTGCCAGGTCGAGGATAAGCATCGAGCCAGAAAAGGTGGCGGAGAGCCTAGCTGAGTACATCTCTGGCCAGATGATGGAGATCGCGGACAGCATAGAGTTCACAGATAGGAGGATCAACATCCCTGGAAAGCAGATGGTCTACATCACTGAGGAGGTTCTGCGGGAGGTCGCTGGCAAGCCTGAAAAGCTGAAACAGGCCCTCAGGCCTGAGGATAAGCCTGTGCCGCAGGATGCCATGGAAGCGCTTGCCAGGTACCGGGACGTAGTGAACCGTGAGTTCAAGGGAGACCTGGAGGTTAGCCTCACTCCCCGTGGCTCCAAGCCGCTGAGCTACAGGAACCTGACTGAAGGTGTGAGTGACCTAATATCCGACACGGAGAAGATGAAAAAAGTAATACTTATACGAATAGTTCAGCTCATAGGCTCCCAGGTCAGGGAGGGGGAGTTCGAGAAAGTCAAGGAACTGCTTGACTCTCTCTGCAGCTTGGAAGGCGGAAACGCTGTCATCAATGCCCTCCTGAGGGAAACAAAAGAGGTTAACAAGAGGAAAAATCCGCTTCTAATCCCGCTGGTAGTTGCCCTGTCCGGCCTAGACGGGAAGGCGGTTGCAGCCGAGATCGGCATTCCCGACGACCTAGCTGTACAGGCCTCTGGAATAGACTGGCACGCCCTTGCAGCAGAGGTCTCAAGAGAGCTGTCCTCAGAGACGTCAGAGACAGGGTTCAAGGATAACCTGCTGAAAATCGTCAGAATAATCCTGGGCCCATCCTCTGTGGACCTTCCGGATGTGCCCGACAAGAGGAACATGTCCATGATAGATGGATACCCGGGAGAGACGGAGGCCATAAAGGAAAACCTGTACGGGCTGAGGACAAACGCGATATTCACGAACAGGGTCGTCACCTCCGCCATCCAGAACTCCCTTGTTGACGGGAGGTATGTGCTCGAATCTTTCCTAAGGAAAAAGCTCGGGCTGGGCGAATCCAGAGAAGGGTCGGTCTTTGTGTTCTTCGATTTCCCGGGCCCAATACCCTTCTTCGACCTCTACAGGATCCTCAACTACCTGGCCAGCAACCAGAAGGCGGAGAACTGGGCGGCAGAGAGGATAGATGAAATAGTGGTCTCGCTTCGCAGGAGGAAAGGGCCCCTCCGGCAGGACACCTCATACTTCTTGGCTGTGGACCAGCCTGAGACGACATCGGATGCCCTAAGGCTGTACGAGGAAGCCATAAGACTGGCTTCAGGCACCAAGCTGAGGGTGCAGGTAATAGATTCTCACTCTCCACCGGCCCTCCAGCAGAGGGAGATCTTCAACTACGCAGTGAACAACTTTGTCCTGGATGAACTTGGCATCTCCAGGGTAAGGTACAACAAGCTGCAGGAGGTGCTGGCTTTCCTTGAGGACATCGGGTTCCTGGCCAACATATCAAGGAGCTCATCGAAGAACAGGTACGACCAGGAGGCAGAGATACTGAGGGAGTTCATCAGGGAACCAATCAGCCTCTTCTCGTACTGCATGGACGCCGTCAGGAGCCAGGAGAACAGGGGCGAGTCGGGCAGGGGTTCGTCTTCCAGAAGGTTCAGGTTCCCGCCCCACCTGAAGGCCAAGGTGGAACTGTATGCGGAGAGGGGCTTTGGTGGAGTGAAAGGAGGTGTGAGTGTGGAAAGCGTGAAGAAACTTGCGAGGATAGCAAGGGAGCTCTGGCCGCCAAGATTCGACATGAGTGGCTCTCAGAGGTCCTGGATGCTGAGGGAGAGTCTTGACGTGCTAGAGAAGGCTCTTTCAGAAACTGTGGTGGGAGCAAAGGAAAAAGTGGATCTAGGGAACTACCTGGAGTTCGTGGAGGGTCACCTCTACAAAGGCCTCCAGGCTGAGAGGGACAAGCCGGACTCGAAGCACTATGTTCGGTTGGACAGCGAGAAGATAAGGGAGTTCTCCAGGACGTTCCTGGAGATGATAGAAAAGGACTTCCACGGTCGCCCACCGACCGGTAACATGAAGTCCTACCTGATCGATGCGTTCGAGTTTGAGTACGTGATGGGAGAATGAGGGAGGTTGAGTAAAAATGAAGAGTGTGTCAGAAGCTGTTGAGGCAGGCCTGCTGAAGAAATCAGTGGGCGATCTGGATCTGAGGAGGAACAGTGGGCTGTTCATGAAGGTGGCTGTGGTCTCGGAGACCAAGTCATTCTTTATATGCAGGAACAATGAACCGACTGAGACCACATCGGAAATGTTCTTCGGGTACGACAGGGTAGTCGTTCCTGGTCCCAAGTGGAGGGGCGCGGAGCGTGGCACAGCCCTCACACTGTTCAGGTGGGCTGGCGCAGTGCCGGAGAACTACCACAGGAATGCGGTGAGCGCAAAATCGCTGCTCAAGAACCCGGTGAGCCTGATATATGGAGACTCCAGCACAGGTAGCGGGAGGGAGGCAGCATCTATAGCGTCCAGGTGCTACTATGACTGGTCCTACAGCTACGAGCCCATGGGTGCCATCACCGAGAGGCTGACCCACAACTCCCTTTCGGATACAGGCACCATCCTGATGGATGAGCAGGGCAACGTGCAGAGGAACGCAATATACAACACACAGTACGTGAAGCCTGGCGTGAAGTTCGTGCGCTTTATATCGCTCGAAAACGCATCGCTGGACATGCTGAAGGTGGTCATCGCAACCACCCTGAAGACCACAAGGTACGGCGCAAGGACATCGATACTCGGGGACAACATGCAGAACACCGTTGTCGCGGTGGGATTCTCGAAAGGCGACAGGGGGGTGACCTCTTACTCCGTAATGGAAGAGTGCTGGGAGAGCGGCTCCTGGAACCCTGAGAAGACCATCATCGAGCAGATGCAGGCAGCCTACGGTGACAGCCTCCTTACGGGAGAGGGCCTGGAGAATCTGATTTCGGACGCAAGGCATCTGGCAGCAAACAGGGACGAGCTCAGGACTGTGGCGGAGCAGATGATATCCAAGATGGAGCAGGACTGGGCAGAATTCTGGAGGTCACAATGAGGGTACGCGGTGTAAGGCTCACGGTGCTGGAGCCGGTTAACTACTACTACCAGCCAAGTGGGAGGGGCAACAGGACCTCCCCATTTATCGGGGACATAGCCCTGAAGTACGCCATGCTGCACCAGCTAGGGGTGGGCGAAGCCCCGGAGCCGGGGAAGTTCGTGCCGAACTATTCGGAACTGAGGGAATACAGCTTCTGGTTCTCCGTGGCCGTGCCCGGGTACCTTGCTGGAATGGATAGCAGTTACACGGAGTTTTTCAAGCAGATAACGAGGAACACGATGCAGGGCATCGACTACAACGGCTCAAACCAGCACCCCCTGATAAAGGTCGGTGGCATAATGTACAAGAACTTCTACTTTCAGCAGCCAATGAAGCCCGGCAACCGTTTCTATGCCCTGATCCTTGACGACGGCCGCTGGGAACTGCCAAACGTTCTGAGGGTGGGCACGGGTAAGACCGGCATGCTGAAGGTGGAGGAAATAGAACCGGAGAAAATGAGGTGCTACCTGAACCTCTACACGCTGACAAAGATACTCTCAGTGAAGCGCGAAGCGCTGAAGGGGAGGGAGTTCAGCTACTCGGAGCACGCCGTGATCCAGTACTTCGTCGTTGGCCCGGTGACCGTGGAGGAGTTCAGGGACCTCTACTCAGAGGGCGTGTCATGGCATGCCAGCTGATAGAATCGGGAGAGGAATACGTTGACCGTTCCTTCCAAGAAATAGTGGCTGGTTTCCTGGATTCAAAGAAAAACATACTCGTGCTGCAGGCCCCCACAGGGGCGGGCAAGACCAGGGCCTTCTCAAGGCTCTACAGTGACGTTTACAGGAGTTTCATAGTGATGCCGAACAACGTCCTGATCGACCAGAACTTCAGGGAGTTCAGCGCCAGCATGACAGGCGTCGAGAGGATCACTGCATCTTCAGTGCGCGAGAACGCTGTGAAGTGGAATCTCGGCAGGGAATACACCATAACGAAGATGGTCTCCAACTCAACGCTGGTCTTCACGAACCCCACCCTCCTCCTATTCATACTGACGAACTTCTACAGGCCACCCCGGTCCCGGTCGGACCACATTTCACACCTCGTTATCGAGGGGCTTAGGTGCATAGTCCTGGACGAGTTCCACGTGTACAGCAGGGACCAGAAGTACCGGCTGCTGGCACTCATCTCACTCCTACGCAGGAAGATCAAGTTCCTGATCAGCTCCGCAACGCTTGAGGAAGAGGTCGTAAGCGTTCTCAGGGGACTGGTGGGCGATGACGAGATCGAGATAGTGAACGTGGAGAAGGCCGGCAGTGATTTCATACGTGGCCCCATTGGGTACGATCTCCACCCTGAGGGGGCCCTTGACACCATCAAACAGCACCTGGACGACATTAGGGAGGGGAAGTGGTTCCTGATACTGGACAGCATCAGGGATTGCATCCAGGCAAGGGACATGATGGTTGAGAGGGGGATTTCACCCGGAGATATCTGCCTGCTCAACCGAATGGACCTATCAAGGTGGAGTGACAGGGAGGCTGCCCTCGGAAATTGCTTCAGCAAGAGGATAGTCATTGCTTCAAACATAGTTGAGCAGGGCCACAACCCGCCGCGGGACTTCATGAACTTCATCATTTCCCGGGGATACTACGGCCACAACCTGAGGCAGAGGGCGGGCAGGGTCGGGAGGGGCATCAGGGAGAGGAGCCGCCTGATAATAGCAATGGGAGACCAGGCCATCATTGACAGGGCCATGGGCAAGATAGCGGACGGGATGAACGTTGTCGAGAGGCTATCACAGGAGATCGGAGAGGAAGGAACAAGCCTGAAGCCAGAGATCGTGGGGATATACGCTGGTGTGCTGCTGCAGTTCTTCACGAGGGACGCCAGGGACACGCTTGTGGAGGAGTCCGTCTCTGCCAGTGACAGCAGGTTCGGGACCGGAGTCAGGAGGTCCTTGGCTGCAGTGGCAAAGATCAACGAGATGAGGAAGAAGGCGGAGGTGGAGGAGTGCGAGGAGCTCTCCTGCTTCTGCAGCTGGTTCTCCGATTACATGGACACATTCAGGTACTTCATAGGAGACAGGGAGGAGATCAACTTCATGATGGGCGACAGTAGAGATGGGGCCAGCGAACAGTACAGGTATGATGCCCTCTGGCTCATGCAGAACGCGGATTACCTGAAGACTGAGCATGGCATTGTGGTAACCGGCCTTAAGGATAAGCCGGACCGGGGCTTCGACGTGAGGATAACAGGACTCCCATACACGGATGTGTCTACCAGGGAGGTGAGCATGACCTTCCAGGAGATATACGGAAAGGAGAGGCGGGAAATGCTGGACAGCCTGGAGAGAGCGTTCAGGTTCCTCAACGCATGCGGCGGGCTGCCCACACAGGCAAAAGATCTCGTGAAGGCCATAGTGAACGTCACCGGGTATCCAGAGAGGCTGAGTTATCGGGTGCAGCTTGGGAGTTGAGAGGTTGAGGCCAGAGGAGATAAGGGGCACAGACGTGAGCTATTCACAGATCTGCGACAGGCGCCTCTGGCTATCGGTACACAACATATACATCACGGATGGCACGGAGTTCGTAATGGAAGGGAAGTACCTGGCAGAGAACAGGGAACACCCAGGATTCTCGAGGGTGAAAGTGGGCTCCAACGTCATCGACAACCTTGAGATCCTGCCCGATGGCACCGCCCTGGTGCATGAGTACAAGAGGGGCAGGAAGGCCCTCAAAGCAGACGTGCTCCAGCTTGCCCACTACCTCAACTGCCTCCTTTCAGGTTACGGCGTGGAGGCCAGGGGAATACTTCACCTCACTGGCTCAAGGAAGGTGGTGGAGATAGCCCTGCCTGAACACCTTCAGGAACTTCAGGAAGCGTACCGGAAGATCGAGAGTATGACTGTCTCTGAAATACCCCAGGCGAAGAGGAACTGGTTCTGCAGGAGGGGTTGCAGCTACGTAGAGTTCTGCTGGGGAGGGAGGTGAGGGACTGAGGCCATACTACATAAATTCCAACGGCATCATTTCAAGGAAAGACGAGAGCCTTGTACTGAAGAGCAGGGACGGTGAATCCGAGATACCGCTCAACGATGTTGATTCGCTGGTGATCACAGGCAACGCAACCCTAACGAAGCCGGCAATCCAGCTCCTATCCAGGGCAGGGATACCTGTGTTCCTCATGACTTCTTCAGGCAGGTACATATCGAGCATCCTGCCAGAGAACTACCTGATAAGCGGTAAGGTGCGGATCATGCAGTTCTCTAGGTTCCTGGACCCGGGATCGAGGATGCACCTCGCCAGGGCCTTCGTTATAGGTGCAGCCAGGAACTACAACGTGAACCTGAGGCGTCACGGGGCACCCAGGATCAGGGTGAGCTTCCGTGATGTCCTGTCAGCCACCGATATCCCGGGACTGATGGGGATCGAGGGAAACATAGCGGATTCTTACTTTGATTCCCTGGACACAGTGCTGCCAGAAGAGTTCAGGATCGGAACCAGGAGCAGGCGGCCACCGATGTCCTTCGGAAACGCGCTCATAAGTTTCGTGAACTCCCTGATCTATTCCACGGTTTCCTCTGAAATATTCTGCACACACCTTGACCCTACAGTCAGCTTCTTACACGAGCCGTCCACATCCAGGACCAGCCTGGCCCTAGATGTGGCTGAAATATTCAAGCCCATACTTGGCCACTCTGTAATAGTGTCAATGATAAGGAGGAAGGAGCTCAAGCCAGACAAGCACTTTGTGTCCAACGGCGGAGTGTTTCTGAACGAAGCCGGGAGGCGGATGGTGCTCAGCAGGTTCAGTGAAGAGATGGAAAAGACAGTATATTCAAAATCGCTAGCGAGGTACGTTTCGAACAAGCACATCATCAGGCTCGAGCTGTACAAGCTGGAGAGGTACATCCTTGAGGGTGAACCATACAAACCTTACGTTGCGAGGAGATAGGCATGTTCGTTGTCCTTGTCTATGATGTCAATGCCTCAAAGGATGCGAGGATATCCAAGATCTGCAAACCTTACCTTTTACACATTCAGAACTCTGTTTTCATGGGTGATATAACTTTGGGAAACCTGAGAATACTGCTGGATAAACTGAAGGGTGAGATTGATAGAGAGAGCGAGGTTCTCGATATATTTATCCTGAGGAGCAGGAAAACGGTGCGCAGGATAACTATCGGCGAGAGCAGAGTTAGACATGAGAACGTGATATGAGACGGAGTAATCCATGCCTAGAGCAGAACATCTATGGATAATGTCAAATGTCACTGTGTGAACTTTTGATCTTCACTGTAGGATGGCCGGAGCTCAATTTCCTCTAGTCTTTTTCAAGTTCTATTTTCCTGCCCAACAAGCATACTCCTAGACTGGAGCATGAATGCGCTTTCAATCCTACTTAGGTTCTATTTTACTTCATTCGATGGACAAATAATGAACATGTCCTATTGCCTTTCAATCCTACTTAGGTTCTATTTTACTATCTCAATAAGGATCTTACCGCCCGTGTCATCCGGCTTTCAATCCTACTTAGGTTCTATTTTACTATCTGGTCGTGTGCCGTCTTCTTTTCCATTTTTTTTCTTTCAATCCTACTTAGGTTCTATTTTACTTGCACCTGTGTGGGAAGAGGTCCTAAAGTTCATATTCTTTCAATCCTACTTAGGTTCTATTTTACATCGGCCCCGGATCTTAGCTTTCCACTTCTCCTTCTCTTTCAATCCTACTTAGGTTCTATTTTACTTTGTTAACAACAAAAAAGCTATCAGTATCAGTATAAATCTTTCAATCCTACTTAGGTTCTATTTTACGTTTCTTACCGACCCAGTCCAGAACCCAGAACGAAACCTTTCAATCCTACTTAGGTTCTATTTTACCATCCCAGCCATGGGCATGAAGGAGTTTCGGATACTTTTCTTTCAATCCTACTTAGGTTCTATTTTACCTTTATCTTCCAGAATCTCTCTTTTGATTCTTTGAGAACTTTCAATCCTACTTAGGTTCTATTTTACCCTGCGATCAGTACGGCTGTCCGGGAGGCATCCCCAACTTTCAATCCTACTTAGGTTCTATTTTACTATTGCACTTGCAATCCTTCTGCATGCAGTATGGAACTTTCAATCCTACTTAGGTTCTATTTTACCTGCATATTGCGGCTCATTTTCCTCTGAATAAGACTTTCAATCCTACTTAGGTTCTATTTTACATAGAATACGAAGCGGAGGCAGAGGCATGAAATTCTACTTTCAATCCTACTTAGGTTCTATTTTACTCATGATTGCACCTGCATCAAAAAGTGTGATAAAGCCTTTCAATCCTACTTAGGTTCTATTTTACAATTTGATTGGCTGGGGTTGTCTCAATATTATGTTACTTTCAATCCTACTTAGGTTCTATTTTACCCTTTTTTCCGAATTTCGTACCACCAATACGAATTTCGCTTTCAATCCTACTTAGGTTCTATTTTACCCAAAATTGCTACATGCCCATGGCTGGGATGAAAAAGGGCTTTCAATCCTACTTAGGTTCTATTTTACAGACCCCCGGCCTCTAGGAGATCCGGGATTAGATGGCTTTCAATCCTACTTAGGTTCTATTTTACCAGCCCTCGGGGGCGCAGCCCTGAAATGGTATGGCAAACTTTCAATCCTACTTAGGTTCTATTTTACGAGGAGGTCGTCGAGGAAGTCATTGAGGCCATAGGATCTTTCAATCCTACTTAGGTTCTATTTTACCACTGCGATCCAATGGAGCGGGCTAACATTATTTTCTCACTTTCAATCCTACTTAGGTTCTATTTTACATGATTTTCAATCTGGATAAGATATCGACCGTCACCTTTCAATCCTACTTAGGTTCTATTTTACCCCTGCGCCCAGGCAGTTGGAATAGCATGCACCATTCTTTCAATCCTACTTAGGTTCTATTTTACCCAAACTGACCTGGAACGACGAGGATCGAATAGTTGGCTTTCAATCCTACTTAGGTTCTATTTTACTCAAACTATCCGATAAAAAATTGAGACCCCCACTATTTCTTTCAATCCTACTTAGGTTCTATTTTACCGATTTGTACAGGAAAAAAACCGGTCGATCAATAGCCCTTTCAATCCTACTTAGGTTCTATTTTACCTATTCGAACAGGACTCGCAAGATTTCTGGCACGGCCTCCTTTCAATCCTACTTAGGTTCTATTTTACGATGCTGGCCTACATCGAGGGAATAGAGCCCGAATATCTTTCAATCCTACTTAGGTTCTATTTTACACTATAGGATTGGCAAAGTCCATAAGATTGGACGTAGCTTTCAATCCTACTTAGGTTCTATTTTACCCCCCCTCGTTTCCGTCGATTCGGAGGACATTTGGCTTTCAATCCTACTTAGGTTCTATTTTACTGCATCCTCTCGATATTCTCTCGACTGACTCGATAGAACTTTCAATCCTACTTAGGTTCTATTTTACTCGAGGGAGGACGACGAAATTTTTTCTTCGCCGAGCCTTTCAATCCTACTTAGGTTCTATTTTACATCGTGGTTCTCATCTTATGGCCATTCTTATCGATCTTTCAATCCTACTTAGGTTCTATTTTACCTCGATCCGGTTGCATTGACGAAGCCGAAGACGAATTTCTTTCAATCCTACTTAGGTTCTATTTTACTTCGCCTCAGGGCCAGCGGGACAGTGTACGCGACCATCTTTCAATCCTACTTAGGTTCTATTTTACCAGAAATTAAAGCGATTATCGAGAGCGCCGATTGTTCCCTTTCAATCCTACTTAGGTTCTATTTTACCTATTCGAACAGGACTCGCAAGATTTCTGGCACGGCCTCCTTTCAATCCTACTTAGGTTCTATTTTACGCGTCTGTGTGCGACAAAAGATATAAATAAAAAATGGCTTTCAATCCTACTTAGGTTCTATTTTACATGGAGAAAGGGAGACAATAGGGTCAGATCGCTTCTCTTTCAATCCTACTTAGGTTCTATTTTACCTGCAACTGACCATCTGGTTGTCAAGCTGACACAGTCACTTTCAATCCTACTTAGGTTCTATTTTACTCTCAAGCATTTCTGGAAATGGGGCTCAATCTTCGTCCTTTCAATCCTACTTAGGTTCTATTTTACTCTCCATTGATCGGGCCCAACCCCCTCTTTTTCCTTCTTTCAATCCTACTTAGGTTCTATTTTACTCGACCCGTCACAATAAAAATAAGTGGTCATAATGGTCTTTCAATCCTACTTAGGTTCTATTTTACGACATCAAACAGGAGATCGAGGAGGCTAAGGAGGATCTTTCAATCCTACTTAGGTTCTATTTTACCCCTCCATAATAGAGAAGGCCCGCTCCCTAGGAATTCTTCTTTGAATCCTACTTAGGTTCTATTTTACACGTAGACCTAGAAGGTGAGTTTGATGAGTAGTGTACCTTTCAATCCTACTTAGGTTCTATTTTACATCTGATGCAAATTGCCCCCTCTCGTATCGGCTTCCCACTTTCAATCCTACTTAGGTTCTATTTTACTTTTTATCACCATTATGAAAATGCCTTCCTATCTTTTCTTTCAATCCTACTTAGGTTCTATTTTACTTTTCTCTCTATCGATCTGTAATTCCTCATTGTTTTCTTTCAATCCTACTTAGGTTCTATTTTACTGCCTACCACATAATTACAATTCGTGCATAAAATTCCTTTCAATCCTACTTAGGTTCTATTTTACTACACTTTTTGAACTTGCAGAGAGTATCAGTAGAACTTTCAATCCTACTTAGGTTCTATTTTACAAATGAAAACCTTTTTATCCATGGGTGCAGGCGTGCACTTTCAATCCTACTTAGGTTCTATTTTACAGGCCCTCGATGAGAAAGAGATCGGAAAGGCCCTTCTCCTTTCAATCCTACTTAGGTTCTATTTTACCTGGCCCTAGCAGGGGCCGGTCTGAAATGGTATGGCAAACTTTCAATCCTACTTAGGTTCTATTTTACCAGGCGCACCGGCGGTCGCTTGGAGCGTGACGGTCTTTCAATCCTACTTAGGTTCTATTTTACAAGCGCCTCGTTAAGTACCTCGTCCTCGTTATAGACTTTCAATCCTACTTAGGTTCTATTTTACACAAGATTGAAAAGATAGAACCGGATTGGGATGCAATCTTTCAATCCTACTTAGGTTCTATTTTACGTAGTTATGCATATGTAGAAATCGAAATACCTGAATACTTTCAATCCTACTTAGGTTCTATTTTACACAGCGGGGCAATAGAGCCTAAAGAGTACTTTTCTTTACTTTCAATCCTACTTAGGTTCTATTTTACATCATTTACATCGTTGTTAATATTGGCCTCATTATCTTTCAATCCTACTTAGGTTCTATTTTACCCGACGTGTTCCACTTATTCGGGAAGTCCCCGAGTGCTTTCAATCCTACTTAGGTTCTATTTTACTTCCGATGGATTCTGCTCCCATGCCGATATCTGAGCTTTCAATCCTACTTAGGTTCTATTTTACACAGATGTAAACCTCAGAGATCAGTATATAAACGACTTTCAATCCTACTTAGGTTCTATTTTACATAGTTTGGGGTGTTTCTGCACCTGCATCAGCTTTTAACTTTCAATCCTACTTAGGTTCTATTTTACCTTACATTCGTACATTTTACCACCCTCCTATAATACTTTCAATCCTACTTAGGTTCTATTTTACTCCTTTTAGGAAATTTTTGCTTTTCCTCCTCGTTTAACTTTCAATCCTACTTAGGTTCTATTTTACGCAGCCACGACAACAGTGAAAGCGAGCCAGAAATTACTTTCAATCCTACTTAGGTTCTATTTTACCTAATCGTCTCAATTCTAATCATTTTGGGCAATTTGTCCTTTCAATCCTACTTAGGTTCTATTTTACTCCTCGGATACACGAATTATGTGACGACGGGCTATGCTTTCAATCCTACTTAGGTTCTATTTTACTAATTTATAAAAAAACTGTATATTATTGCACAATTGCTTTCAATCCTACTTAGGTTCTATTTTACTCTTTGGTTTCGTCAATGCCGAGGGCTCCTCGACCTCCTTTCAATCCTACTTAGGTTCTATTTTACGCCTTCGAGAAATCCCTAGGTCAGAGGAGGAGACCCACTTTCAATCCTACTTAGGTTCTATTTTACTCCTTATCTCTAACAGTTACAGCTGACGGGCATGCTTACTTTCAATCCTACTTAGGTTCTATTTTACTTGAACAATCTTACTTTCATAAGCAACTATGTAAACTTTCAATCCTACTTAGGTTCTATTTTACCTTACTCACAGGAACGCCAATTATGAACAGACCTTATGCTTTCAATCCTACTTAGGTTCTATTTTACTGGATCTCATGACGCTGACCATGAAGGCAGAAGAAGCTTTCAATCCTACTTAGGTTCTATTTTACTCGTCGACCTCGACCTCCTGTTATGCCCTGCAGGGCCCCTTTCAATCCTACTTAGGTTCTATTTTACTTGATTGAGGTTCCTGTCAGTCCCGAGACGTTCCTCTTTCAATCCTACTTAGGTTCTATTTTACCCGCAGAATAGCCATATCGAAGAAGGACCATTTCAGGCCTTTCAATCCTACTTAGGTTCTATTTTACGAGACTAATGCGGCGTGGACTGTCCAATTTCCGAACCTTTCAATCCTACTTAGGTTCTATTTTACATATGGGGCCAGCCGTTCCCTTGCGCCTCGAGGACCCACTTTCAATCCTACTTAGGTTCTATTTTACCCCAATTCGGTTCCTTTTTCTTTTCCATTCGGTTTTCTTTCAATCCTACTTAGGTTCTATTTTACTTTTTTTTTTATTTTTGTTGGGACGCCTGAACTTCCACTTTCAATCCTACTTAGGTTCTATTTTACGCCGAGGTACGCCATCTTTTGAATGACCGACTGATCTTTCAATCCTACTTAGGTTCTATTTTACTTGCCGCTTATAAGTGTTTTTGAGCTAAATCAATTCTTCTTTCAATCCTACTTAGGTTCTATTTTACTCTCATGAAATGTACCATTGGTACAACGATTTCAGACTTTCAATCCTACTTAGGTTCTATTTTACTTGATTGGAGGTGAAAAGAAATGAATAAGATACAAACTTTCAATCCTACTTAGGTTCTATTTTACGTCCTGGCTGGCCTTCCTGGCTGGCCTTCCTGACCGTCTTTCAATCCTACTTAGGTTCTATTTTACCCTACGATATGAACTACATATCGAGGGTGACGAAAGCTTTCAATCCTACTTAGGTTCTATTTTACACCATATAAGCGTAATTCAAACTTTTTTTCGGGATCTTTCAATCCTACTTAGGTTCTATTTTAC
>NZ_BMNY01000001.1:1151283-1153754 GCF_014646795.1 Thermogymnomonas acidicola
GTAAATGCCTTTCATCATATTAGCTTCTTTCAATCCTACTTAGGTTCTATTTTACCTATTCGAATATATTTAGGATTGCGGCCATCTCCATGCTTTCAATCCTACTTAGGTTCTATTTTACCCCTATGAAGCCTGGCGAGGTATCGCTCGACGGTGGCTTTCAATCCTACTTAGGTTCTATTTTACCAGAAATTAAAGCGATTATCGAGAGCGCCGATTGTTCCCTTTCAATCCTACTTAGGTTCTATTTTACTACCATGAGGCTGGCAACGGCCAACGCAAGCAGGCCCCTTTCAATCCTACTTAGGTTCTATTTTACGCGTCTGTGTGCGACAAAAGATATAAATAAAAAATGGCTTTCAATCCTACTTAGGTTCTATTTTACCCCTCAACCTTAAGATTATTCCTAGGCCGTTCTCCAATCTTTCAATCCTACTTAGGTTCTATTTTACTCAATTGCACCCCAATAATAAAGTGCCTCGTTAAGCTTTCAATCCTACTTAGGTTCTATTTTACTATATAGGAATAGCCGGGACTGCTGGACGAAGTCACTTTCAATCCTACTTAGGTTCTATTTTACCTGAAATTTTTTTAAATTGGGGGGTGGTCTTATGACTTTCAATCCTACTTAGGTTCTATTTTACGAAAGAAATTTCCCGAATGGAAAAGAAAGCCCTACCTTTCAATCCTACTTAGGTTCTATTTTACACCTCTCAACTGATTTCTTTTTCGTCCTAATCCTGCTTTCAATCCTACTTAGGTTCTATTTTACGAATATTCATTTTATAGATACCTTTAACTATTTCAACTTTCAATCCTACTTAGGTTCTATTTTACCACCCCCGTCCTCGTCCCGGCCGGCAATTCCCTCGACTTTCAATCCTACTTAGGTTCTATTTTACCTTTTTCGATTTTTCATTCATTCGATCGACTGCACCCCTTTCAATCCTACTTAGGTTCTATTTTACTTCTTCTTTCAAATATACTTCCTTTTCACTGCGACTTTCAATCCTACTTAGGTTCTATTTTACATAGGTGGTGCAATAGCAACTAATGTACCTAAGATTGCCTTTCAATCCTACTTAGGTTCTATTTTACTATCTTACGAGATACATTTTTGGGAAATATAAACACTTTCAATCCTACTTAGGTTCTATTTTACTAGCTAAAAACAAATCTCTCAAAAGGGCAATAGAATTCTTTCAATCCTACTTAGGTTCTATTTTACTCCTCTTGTCTTCTTTTTCCTCTCGTTTTTCTTTTCCTTTCAATCCTACTTAGGTTCTATTTTACGGATATCAAACAGGAGATTGAGGAGGCTAAGGAGGATCTTTCAATCCTACTTAGGTTCTATTTTACTCCTGCACCGGCGGAGGAATAGGTGCCGCTCACGGCGTTCTTTCAATCCTACTTAGGTTCTATTTTACCGGATAGCCTGCCAAAATCCTCGCCGTGGATGCAAAGCTTTCAATCCTACTTAGGTTCTATTTTACCGAATTGAACCGAAAGGGTTTTTTGCCCTTGTGCATTCTTTCAATCCTACTTAGGTTCTATTTTACTCGGACGTTACCGGGTCTCCGGGACAATTACAGGATCTTTCAATCCTACTTAGGTTCTATTTTACCAGCTTTATCTCAATCTCCTCCTCGAATGGCTCTACCTTTCAATCCTACTTAGGTTCTATTTTACTTTTTCAGTATCCTTCAAAAATGTGCCAGCATAATCCTTTCAATCCTACTTAGGTTCTATTTTACGAAAAATATATGTATCTGGGTATCAGAGAGAAGACGGCTTTCAATCCTACTTAGGTTCTATTTTACATGGAGGTCGATAAAATCGATAAAAAACAGCTTAACTTTCAATCCTACTTAGGTTCTATTTTACACAGACGAGCAGATAGCCGATATATATTCACAGCATCTTTCAATCCTACTTAGGTTCTATTTTACTTTACCCACAACTCAATACATGGATGGATTATACTACTTTCAATCCTACTTAGGTTCTATTTTACATGGATAACAAAATAGTTTATGATTTTAACTGGAAACTTTCAATCCTACTTAGGTTCTATTTTACTCCTCCGACCCGCATCTATAGCATACCCACACTCTCTTTCAATCCTACTTAGGTTCTATTTTACACTCGTCGCCGGTGTACGTGTCCTTATAAAGCCCATCTTTCAATCCTACTTAGGTTCTATTTTACTCGATAAATAGGCCTTACTGATGGATGCAGGTGAGTTCCTTTCAATCCTACTTAGGTTCTATTTTACCTAAAAACGATTGCCCGCATCTCACCCTTGTACGAGAACTTTCAATCCTACTTAGGTTCTATTTTACCGAATGGGTCATTGACGACCTGATTTTTATTCAGGCTTTCAATCCTACTTAGGTTCTATTTTACCCTTTTGAATTTATAGGAATATTTATATTTCCACATCTTTCAATCCTACTTAGGTTCTATTTTAC
>NZ_BMNY01000002.1:0-138928 GCF_014646795.1 Thermogymnomonas acidicola
TCTTTCAATCCTACTTAGGTTCTATTTTACACATCCTAATATGCGGGGGAAGCGGCACCGGCAAAAGCTTTCAATCCTACTTAGGTTCTATTTTACCCGTAGCAACGCCGCTAACCAGTAGTCCCAGGACCTTTCAATCCTACTTAGGTTCTATTTTACCCTGGATATCCACACCTGTTTTAGAAAGCGAGAACGACTTTCAATCCTACTTAGGTTCTATTTTACTTAGCAAAAGAGGAAATGAATTGCATTATAATCGACTTTCAATCCTACTTAGGTTCTATTTTACATGGAGCGGGCGAAGGAGATCGCACAGAAGAGGCTCTTTCAATCCTACTTAGGTTCTATTTTACATAAAACCTATCCAGAACGATACCGGAAAACGACAACTTTCAATCCTACTTAGGTTCTATTTTACGGAATTGGATCGGCAATATATTACCATCAATATCAAATCTTTCAATCCTACTTAGGTTCTATTTTACCAATTCATGATACCATTTAGCGTCGAGATGCTGATCCCCTTTCAATCCTACTTAGGTTCTATTTTACCTCCATGAACCTGATAGCTATCTATTGTGGTCAATTTACTTTCAATCCTACTTAGGTTCTATTTTACTTCTGAATATAAATATAGTCCTGAGGAATGGAATAAATCTTTCAATCCTACTTAGGTTCTATTTTACTCTTTTGTTTGTCCATGACGATATTCATTTCCATCACTTTCAATCCTACTTAGGTTCTATTTTACTCGATTGCAAACGGATCAGGAAATATAATAATTGATCTTTCAATCCTACTTAGGTTCTATTTTACGTATTTGCAACCTATCATTGGGGTGGTTTAAAGAACTTTCAATCCTACTTAGGTTCTATTTTACTTTTTGTCTCGTTATTAGGAACGAGAGTGAAAAATATTATCTTTCAATCCTACTTAGGTTCTATTTTACCTCCTATACATCTAACAAAAGGGGCTAAATCGAATACTTTCAATCCTACTTAGGTTCTATTTTACTTAATATATGTGATACATCGTTAGAATTGGATATAGCCCTTTCAATCCTACTTAGGTTCTATTTTACAGACGTACGAGGTGAGGTTCTGATGTCCTATAACCCCACTTTCAATCCTACTTAGGTTCTATTTTACTTTTTAATAAAATATCCTAAAAGTGTAGATTTTCCAGCTTTCAATCCTACTTAGGTTCTATTTTACGTAAACATTGGAAATACTGTAAATATATCAGGAAGTGTACTTTCAATCCTACTTAGGTTCTATTTTACTCGCTAATCATAAAACATAGAGTGAGTAAGACACGATCTTTCAATCCTACTTAGGTTCTATTTTACCCGGCTAAGATGATCAGTTACTGACTATATTATCCTTAGCTTCGAAGTTCGTAAAACGTACATAACCGGAGGTTCTCGGGTGAGTATATAAAGGATCTGTACATTTCTTGAGCGATACCATATCAGATAAAGAGTCATTTAAGACATACCCGCTCAGGCGCAACTAGTATTTCTCTTATAAACTCCTTAAGCCATATTGAGATATCCCTTCAACAGAGGTAAGGCCAAAGTGATTTCATAGGTTCTCAACCCTTAGGTTCTCAACTAAATATACGATTCTAACTCATACAGGCCCAACTTCATTGACCGGGAATGTCCGAGTTCTCAACTAACTACACAATTCTGACTTCAATAAGTATGGTGGTGATATCTTTAGCGATTAATAGATTACTTCGCAATGCCACACAGGAATATCTCCACAGAAGCCTTAGGTTGAAAGGCCGATCGTTTGAGCGCCCCGGACGGGATTTGAACCCATGTCACGGGCTCGACAGGCCCGTATGATAGGCCACTACACTACCGGGGCAACGGGGAGGGGATTTTCACTGTTCAAATAAATTTTTCCCATTCCCCTCTCTCCTCTCTTTCCAGGCCCTCATCTTCCCTATTTCTCCCATCGTCCTTGACCTTATCTCTTCCGGCGTGGGGTACCTTGAGACCCTCCTTCCCCCCTCCAGGTAGGGGGCTAGCACGCCCTCAACTCTCCCTCCACACGGGCACTGCGGCCCGCCCTGGCCAGCGGGCACCACGTATGTGTTCCCGCATGAGGTGCACCTGAACACGTCCTTCCTGCCAGAGAACTTACCCCTCTTCGTCCTCGGCTCCCCGTCCACCTCCACTATGTCCAGGGCGAAGTCGAACGGCCTGGCCGAAGCGATGGATGTGCCTATGCCGAAGACCTCCGCCCCTGCCTGCACTAGGGAATCGAGGTTCTCCAGCGTTATGCCACCAGACACCATGATCCTGACGTCACTGTGGCCCCTTAGCGCCAGTTCCCACCTCACCTCCCTGATGAGCTGCTCGAAGTTGCCCCTCCTTGAAGATGGGGTGTCCAGCCTCATGACCTCCACGTCCGGGTTCTCTTCCACCGCCCTGATCGCGGAGAACTTCTCGTCCATGAACGTGTCGATTAGTATGACCTTCTTCCCCCTGGGCAGTGATTGGAGCGTGTACCTCCACGCGTCATCGTCACCAAGGATTATGGCCAGGGAGTGGGGCATGGTGCCGACTGCGTCCCTGCCTATGATCTCCGCGCCAATTATGCCGCTGACGCCGTCCGCGCCACCTATGTAGGCCGCCCTGTCGATCATGGGCGATATGCCCGGGTGCATCCTCCTTATGCCGAAGGAGTAGAAGGGTATGCTTCCCAGCCTCATCCTGACCCTGGTGGCGTATGTGGATATGCCCGAGGACTGGCATATGAAACCCAGGATGCTAGACTCGAACACACCGAACTCGGAATAACGGCCGGTTATGCTCATGAAAGGCACGGGGATGCCCCTGGAGTCCCTGGGGTTTAGTATTGTGCCCTCCGGGACGGCCCTGAGGTCGACGTCCTTGCCCTCCAGCAGCGATACCACCTCGTCCAGGCCAGAGAAGGTGACGAACGTGTCCAGCGGGCCTGAGACCGTGGCCTCCATGGTCACCACCGGGTCCCTGCCCACTTTCTTGAGCACCTCCATGGTCCTGGAGAAGTAAACGTCAGATGCCCTGCCTTCAAGGATATCCTCCTCTGTCGCTATGTTGAACCTCCTCAAGCGTACCACCACTCCGTCCTCTCCCCCACATCCTGGATCTCTATCCCGCTCTCCCTGAGGGCCTGCCTGATCCTGTCGGACACCTCGTACATCCTCATGGCCCTCATCTCCCTCCTTATGCCCAGAACGTTCTCAACGAGCTTCCCGGTATCGGCCTTTGGCCTCCTGAGTATGCCAAGGAACGCATCTGCCCACTCCAGGAACGACCTGAACTCCTGCACCCTCTCAACCCCCCTGGCGTTGGCCTCCCTGCAGGCCTCCACAACCACCCCTATGGCGCCCCTTGTGTCCATATCACTGTCCATGCAGGCCATGACCCTGCCACTCAGGTCGCCTGTATCAGCGGCCCAGGTGCCGGTGGTGGCCCTGTAGTAGGCGTTCTGTATGTACCTCCTGAGTTCGTCCGAGGCCCTTATGGTCTCCTCATCGAACTGCAGGGTGTTCCTGTACCCGGTGCCCAGAACATGGAGCCTCACGGTCTCCTTCGGGTACCGTCCAAGCAGCTCGCCTATGGTCACATAGTTCCTCAGTGACTTGCTCATCTTCTCCCTGCCCACGTTCACCATGCCTGTGTGCAGCCAGTACCGTGCCAGGTGCCTCCTGCCAGATATGGAACGCATCTGCGCGATCTCGTCCTCGTGGTGCGGGAAGATCAGGTCAGAGCCGCCGCCGTGTATGTCGTACTCCGGTCCGAAGTATGCCTCCGTTATCGACGTGTCCTCTATGTGCCACCCGGGCCTCCCATCACCCCAGGGTGAGGGCCAGTACGGCTCGCCTGGCTTCATGAACTTCCAGAGCACGAAGTCTCCGGGGTTCCTCTTCCCCTCGCCCTCCACCCTCATGTTCGGTATCAGCTCGGAGAGCTTCTGGTGCGACAGCTCCCCGTAGTCCGGGAAGGTGGTTATGTCGAAGTAGACGCCATCGCTGGATACGTAGGCATGGCCTGAATCGAGGAGCCTCTGCACCTGAGACAAGATCTCGTCCATGTAGAGGGTGCTCGGCGCGTACAGGTTCACGGAATCTATGCCCAGGGCCCCCATGTCCTCCATATAAACGCTTAGGAACCTGGAGGCCACCTGCCTGTAGTCCGTGCCCTCCTCCTGTGCCCTCTTGATTATCTTGTCGTCTATGTCCGTTATGTTCTGCAGGTAGAAGACGCTGTAGCCCTTCAGCCTCAGGTACTTCGCAACCGTGTCGAAGAAGACGTATGTGCGCGCGTGGCCCAGGTGGAAGTAGTCATACACCGTGGGGCCGCAGACGAACATGTTCACCCTCCCCCTGTGCATCTCCCTGAACTCCTCCTCGCGGCCGGAGAGGGTGTCCCTGATCCTCATCGGACGCAGGATGGACAGGATCACAATAATGTTTTCTCCGGGCCAGCCTTCCGGAGCACTCCTCACGTCCCGGAAAGTGTTATCTCACCATGCTCCATTCCGCCCTGTTGATCCTGAAGTTCGCCCTCGCCCTGGCGGTGTTCGCGCTCACCCTCTACCTGGTCACGGCAAGGCCGAAGGGCCTGCAGATAGGCTTCGGTGCCATGATAGGTGCAGCCTTGGCACTCCTGGCCGGCATAACCCCGCTCCGTGACGTTGCCACCGTCTGGGGCATCGTGTGGGACTCCACCTTCACCTTCGTTGCCATCGTCGTCATGTCGCTGGTATTTGACGAAGCCGGCTTCTTCGAGCACATCTCGAAGAGGGTGGAGGCCATGACGCACGGGAGCACCAGGAAACTCTTCACCTACAACATACTCCTCGGCGCAGCGGTCTCTGCCCTCTTCTCCAACGACGGCGGGGCCCTGGTGCTCACGCCCATAATATACTCGGTCATAAGGCGCACGGATATACCCGCACACAGGTACCTGGCCTTCATCATGTCGACGCAGTTCATCACAGACACTGCGAGCATACCCTTCGTGATAAGCAACCTCGTGAATATCATAGGGTCGACATACTTCTCCATAACGTTCCTCCAGTACTTTCTGCACATGTTTTTGCCGTTCGCCACCTCCGTTCTATCGTCTCTTGCCATGCTCTACCTGGTCCTGGGCAGGGGCCTGCCGGAGAGGTTCCACTACACGCCTCCCGCAGATACCTACAAGGACGAGAGGGTCATCGCCCTCGCCATCCCGTTCATGGCCTCACTGATCGCCGTCTACTTCGCCACCAGTTTCCTGAACGTGCCTGTTGCATTCATAGCCGTGCCTGCCGTCGCTGGCCTTGCTGGATACGCTGCCGCCAGGGGCCGCATCTCAGTGTCCAGGATACTGAGGGAGGCACCGTGGCAGATCATAGTCTTCTCGCTCGGCATGTTCATCGTCGTATATGGCCTGGGGAACAGCGGCATGACGCAGTACCTCGCTTACGCACTCTCCAGGATACAGGCCACTGGCCCTGTCGCTTCCACGGTCCTGTCGGGCTACATGTTCGCTGGCATGGCGGGCCTTATGAACAATTTGCCCTCTGTGCTCCTTGGCAACCTGGCCATAGCACGCCTGCATGACCCGGGCATACTGCCGTATGTGAACGTGATAGCCAACGACATAGGGCCGAAGTTCACACCCATAGGGTCACTGGCGACCCTGCTCTGGATGTACACGCTGGAGAGGAAGAGCGGTATGAGGGTCTCTGCCCTCTATTATATGAAGATAGGCACAGTCACCGCACTGCCGGTGCTCACACTCACCCTCCTATCCTCCTACCTCGCCTCCCTCCTCTGATCCCTGAAGAAGGGGAATGTGGCGAGCATGGCCAGGGACGATGCGGATGCGAGGACAACAGTGTTCCCGACGCCGAGGATGGGGCCAGCCAGGGAGCCCAGGGCCTGGCCGATGTACATGAAGGTGTTGGATAGGCCGATCACCGAGCCGTATTCACCCCTCACGGAGGCTAGGAGCATTGGGACGAAGAGAGCCTCGAAGAGCGAGTAGCCCAGGAGGAAGAGCGTGTTCGAGACGTAGATGAAGGGCCTCGACGGCAGGATGATGTGCACTGGCAGTGATATCAGCAGTACAGCTGATGCAGTCAGGGCGAATGGCCTCCTCCCCTTTATGTCAGCCAGGCCGGAGAGGCCCACGGCGATCGCTCCGCCGATGACGGCAGGGATCAGGAGGTAAAGGTAATAGGAGTTCAGGCCTATGCCCAGGCTCTGGGTGAAGTAGAAGAAGGCGGAGACGAGGATGCCCGATGCAATGGACGGTATGTAGAGGGGCGATGGCCTAGCGGGGCCGTGCAAGCGTTCCCCGCGCACCTCACTCAGGCCCGGGACGAGTGCAAGGGAGAGGAGGGCCAGAACGCCGGATACTAGGAAGACGTAACTGAGCCCTATGACCGATGCCAGTACGGGCCCGAGAGCTATGCCCAGCAGGAGGGCTGCACCAACGGCAATGCCCGCGATGGCTGTGGCCCTGCTCCTGAACTCCGGTCTCACGCTCTCCTGGAGGAGCGCGTTTGTGCTCACCGAGACGCTACCCACCCCGGACAGGGCCCTGAAGGCTATGAGGCCGTAGATGCTGAAGGGGTGGAAGGAGAGTATGTTGCCGAGGGCGAAGGGCACAAGGGCGATGGCGACAGAGGGCCTCCTGCCCATCCTGTCGGAGACAACGCCCATGGGGTACTGCGATACCAGGAGCAGGATTGGCTGGGCGGCGTAAGCAAGGGATACGAGGAGGTCCGATGAGGTGAACTGCCTCGCATAGAGCACCACGACAGGGAAGGTGAGGAAGAGCGCCATGTACCTGAGGAAGTCCAGTGCGGATACGTTGCGGATGCTCCTTATCTCGTCCCGTGAGAGTGAGGAGAACACACTGCGTGAGGGAAACATGGGTTAATTCAGTTTCCATCGCGTAAAATTTTAGGCCCCGTGGCCAAACCGGGCTCAAATGAAGAAGCGCGCCTCTATTCCAGGCCCGCGCATTTAATCCTTTTACTGCATGCATGCTGCGATCTGACCAGGCATTCGCGAAACCTCACCACGGGTGTGCGAAAGTTTAATCTCAAACCTCGGGAGTTACTCGCACATGGGTGTTGAGGAGTTCCTAGCTCCCGGTGAGACCGTGAGGTTTGCATCCAGGGATACCGTGACGTACCAGGACCAGGAGTACGAGTTCTACATAACGGACAGGAGGCTCATATGGTTCAGCTCAAAGGGGCTGATATTGAAGAAGAAGAACCTGCTGTCCGTGCCCATAGAGCAGGTCAGGAACGTTGCCTACGAGGAGAAGGGGCTGGTGAAGAAGAGGGCCAGGATAGAGATCATCATGGCGGACAGGCGCTATGAGTTCTCGGGCACCGCGCAGTCCATGAGGGCCATATACGGCGAGCTGCAGGCCCATATGGTACCTGCGGGGAAACAGGGCACACAGTGATGGCGCACAGGTGGGCAGGGAAGGTAAGGCGCGGTGGGGCCCTGTCTGGGTACTGGCCAGCGGGACCAGGCCCGGGCAGTACCGCAGGCTGCGCTCCCCATCGCCATCAGTCCCCATGCAAACATGGTGAGGATAATTACAAGGGGATTGCGTGAAACCGTCCCCTGTCGGGATGGGGAACCCTGTCCCTCCACGGACTCATGTCAGGTATTCCCGTTCCGGTGGTGGTCAGAGGCTGAACTCCCCCACCCTCTCGATGGCAGTGCTCCTGTTCCTGTATGCCAGGTATGTTATGACTATGGCGGCAAGGTAGATGCCGGCAATCCACGCGGAGTAGTTCAGGGGTGCAGGCGGTGCGGGGTAGACCGTGTAGAAGATCGCTACAGCTATGGCTGCTGCCACCAGTACAGGTATCACCGTGTGGACGAGGGCCCTGAGATCCCCCTTCCTCCTGTGGTAGGCTGTGAGGCCTATGCCGGCGATGGCGTGGTTGGAGAGGGAGAAGATGGAGTTGCTTATTATCAGGAAGACACCTGCGGTCAGCGGGCCCAGGACGATGCCAGACACTATGGCTATCACAGCCGCCAGGGCGCCGTTGAATATGACCATCCTTCCCGGGGCACCGTGCCTGTTCACCCTGGCCATCCACTGCGGGAAGAGGATGCCGTCCCTGGCGAAGGCGTATGACGTCCTGACCGCCGCGGTCTCGAAGGACACGCCGGAGGAGTTGAAGCTGTTCACTATGAAAACTGCAAAGACTGCGGCCACTGCCGGGCCGAGGAATTTCGCGTATATTATGATGCCCGGGTCGCTGAGGCCCGCGTAATTGAACATGTCCGCTATGCCGTATGATATGGTCTGCGAGTAGCAGTTCAGGATTATCGCCAGGCCCAGGATGGTCGCCAGGAGGGCTAGCGCGAGAGGAACGTTTTTCTTCGGGTTCCTGGTCTCCTCCGCCACTGGCACAACTGTGTTCAGGCCGCCGAACGTCGCTATGCCAAGCACCATGGCGACCAGTAGCGTGGTGGCACTGTTCCCTATCGGTTGGGCTGTGAAGGCCACGGGCGATATGGAGCTGTGGTTCACAACAAGCAGCGCTATGGAGGTGCCGATCAGGAACGCTATCTCGGCCAGGCCGGTGTAGAGCACATAGCGCATGGACGGCTTTATGCCCAGGTAGTTCAGGGCGGAGGTCTCCGCTATCACAGCCAGGGTTATGGGTATCCAGAGCCATGGGTACGCTTTTGCAACTCCAGGGAAGATCACGTATAGGAACGATGAGAGGCCAAGGACGGCGAAGCCTGTGTAGCCCAGGAGGTAATAGTAATAGTAGGTTGTGCCGGCATAGAAGGAGAGGAACCTCCCGGCCCTGTTGAAGGCCTTCCTGTGGTACGCAGCCCAGGAGTAGGCCGAGGCCACCTCCTTCGACCACTCGTACGTTATGAGCGTCATGCCAAGGTATATCAGGAAAGAGAGCGTTACGACAAGCGGGAGCGAGCCTCCGACTATGCCTGCGAGGCTAACGAAGAAGAGCGCAGTGACGGCCGCGGGCCCGTTCGTGCCCAGTCCTTGGGCGAAGGCGTCCCAGAGCGTCAGGACACCCCTCCTGAGTCCCTGTTCTCCTGCCATGAGAGGTAAAATGTGGCACGTACAATATGAATGTTTGGAAATGCGTTCTGGATATTCGCTCTGAAATGGAAGATATTCCCGGCACCATGACGGGATCGTTAACGTGTCACTGCAGATAGAGTGCCACCATGTCCTCCAGGCTGGGCCTCCTCCTCACGAGCCTCGGACTGCCGTCCAGCATGACTTCCGCGGGTGTTGGGAGGAGGTTGTAACTGGATGCCATGGAGGAGACATAGGCACCGCAGTTCCCCACAACCATGAGGTCGCCGGGTGACGGCACAGGCATCCTCAGGCCCCTTGCTGTGAAGTCAGTGTTCTCGCAGGCCTGGCCCACGACATCGAACTCACCCTCATCGCGCTCCGACCTGTAGAGGAAGAGGATCGGGTGGGACGCGCCGTACAGCGGTATGCGTATGAGCGTATTCATGCTCACGTCAGTGCCCACGTATACCCGGTCCGCCACCTTGACCTCTGTCACGGTTGCGATCAGTAGGCCCGCCTCTGCCACAAGGTACCTGCCCGGTTCTATCACCAGGCCAGGAGATCCGGGTATGCCGGCGGAGAGGATGGCCTCATTCGCGAGCCTGGCTGCCCTCTCAAGGTCAAGGGGCTCCTGGCCCTCAGCGTAGGGCACGCCGAAGCCTCCGCCGATGTCGATGTAGTCGAACGCTATGCTGCACCTTGCGGACACTTCCAGCGCTGCCCTTGCCGCAGCCTCAGCCACGGCGCCGAAGAATTCCGGATCAAGGTTGTTCGAGCCCAGCATCATGTGGAGGCCGAAGCTGCAGGCGCCGTGCTCCCTTGCGGTGGAATAGGCCCTAATGGCATCGCCCAAGGGCATACCGAATTTGCTCCCATGGCCTCCAGTGGTTATCGCGCGGAACTGGCCGGAGCCGAAGCCAGGGTTTATCCTGAACGAGACGCGCTCCGGCCCCATGTCCATGACCTTCTTGTACTGCTCGAAACAGTCGAAGTTCACAGCAATGCCGTTTTCCAGGAACCAGATGAGATCCTCCCTGGAGGCGTAGCTGGGCGTGGCCATGACCCTGTCACGGGTAAAGCCCAGTGAGAGCGAGAGCTTTGCCTCGTTGACGGTGGAGGCATCGATGCCCGCACCCAGTCCCCTCAGGACAGAGAGGATCGGAGGGCTCGGGTTTGCCTTGCAGGCATAGTGCACATCCGCCTTTCCGAACGCCCTCTTCATTCTGGCATACCTGGAGCGGATCGTTCCAACATCGTAGACTATGAGCGGCGTACCGAATTCTTCCGCCAGTGACCACAGCGTCCCGGCACCTATACCTTCGTGGAACCGCATTTCCGGTGGGGAGAATCGCTCAATTGATTAAAAAACAGACCCTGCGTGTGGAATGGTGCAGGCTTCCCTGCCGGACGCCCGGGTGAGGTACGCTCCAGTTATTCCTTCTTTACGCCCAGCACCTGTGCTATCTCGGACCTCAGCTGGTCATCGCTCTTGCCATCCACGCTTATGCCCAGGTTCCTGGCGGCCTCCCTCACGTTCACGGTGGCCTGCTGCTGGGGCGTGTAGTTGATGGCGTTCCTAATCTCCCTCTCTATCTCCATCTTGCCCCTCTGAAACTCACCCGATGCCCTGCCCAGGCTCCTGGCCAGTTCCGGTATCTTCTTACTCCCGCCGAAGAGAATGACCGCCACAATCAGTATCTCGAGGATCTCCTCAATACTGATCATTGCTGAGTCATAGTTAGGACATATATTAATCCAACCATGGACGAAATTGAACACTGTCGATCGCCGTATCTAAAGCACGGTGTAGATAAGATAGATATACAGAATCGTACTCTTAACCGCATGGCGAAGTTCCCCAGCGAGGAGTGGGTGAAGCAGTACGTGGAGAAGCTCAACAGCAACCCCGATTACGAAGACGCGGCCAGGAACTGGGAGGGCGATATAACGTTCGTGGTTAAGGGAGATGAGAGGTTCGCGGGAGAGGCATACCTGTACCTCGATCTGTACCACGGGAAGTGCAGGGGTGTCGCCTATGCCTTCAACGACTCCTCGGGCCTTAAGAAGAGCGAGTTCAGGTACATAGGCACATATTCGAACTGGGTGCGCCTGCTGAAAGGGGAGATCGACCCGATACAGGGCGTGCTCATGGGGAAGTTCAGGCTTGAGGGCCCCATGGTCAAGGTCATGAGGTACACAAGGGCGGCGAAGGAGCTGGTGAGGACCGCTGCAATGGTGCCTACGGAGTGGTAGGGTTGTGGTTCTTCAGGGTTCCGCAGGTTGTCTTTGGCGAAGATGCCCTATCGTTTCTGTCGACACTGGGCATCAAAAGGGCCTGCATAGTGTGCGACAGGTATCTGGCCGCTGCGGGGATGCCACAGAGGGTCATGAGGTTCCTGGACGGTGCGGAAGTGGCCGTGGTCAGCGACTTCGGTGAGGAGCCATCTCTCGGAGATGTGGAGAGGAACCTCACGCAGGTCAGGGAATTTGGCCCGGACTGGTTCCTGGGCCTGGGAGGCGGTTCGTCCATGGACATGGCCAAGATCCTCTTCGCCCTGTACGAGAGGCCGGACATCAGCGCGTACGACATAACTCCCCTTGTGCCCCTGGGCCTCAGGAAGAGGGCCAGGCTGGCGCTCATACCGACCACGAGCGGCACGGGCTCGGAGTGTTCCTGGGCAGCGGTGCTCTCCGATGAGGGGCACAGGAAGAACGAGCTGGCTTCGCCGGAGATCATGGCCGACTATGCCATCCTTGACCCCTCCCTGGTGCTTGGCCTGCCGAAGGGCGTGACGAGGAACACCGCGGTCGATGCGATAACGCACTCCGTTGAGGCGTACGCAAGCGCCTGGAGGAACCCTTACTCCGACGCCATGGCGGAGAAGGCCTTCGAGCTGATAGTGAACAGCATCCTTCGGGTCCTGAAGGACCCGTCAGACGTTACTGCCAGGGGGAACGTGCACATAGGTGCCTCCATGGCCGGCTCTGCCTTTTCGAACTCACAGATAGGCCTCGCCCACGCCCTGGGCCACGCCCTGGGCTCGCACTTCAGGGTGCCACATGGCATGTCCGTGGGCCTCTACCTGCCATCGGTGGTGAGGTTCAACAGCCAGGCCGTGCCGGAACGGTACAGGAGGCTGAACTCGCTCGTGCCAGATGGGATACGGAAGGGCACCCTCGATCTCTCCCTCCAGGCCCTGTTTTCGGAAATGGGGCAGCCGCTGAGCGTTGACGAGGCCGGGATCGACAGGTCAAGGTACCTGGAGAGCCTGGAGGGCATGGTAGCAGTCGCATCTGAATCCACAGGCACAGTGGGGAACGCAAAGGACGCGTCCACATCTGACATACGCACCCTGCTGCTCTCCGTGCTGCCTGAAAAATGATTAATAGCCTCACCCGATCTGTGACCATGGGCGTGCCAGGGGTTGACTTCGGCCAGTACCACCACTCCACAAGGGAGGAGAGCGAGGCGCTGAGGCAGAGGATCGCATTGATCTTCTCAAGGGCCTTCTCATACCTCGAGGAGAGCAGGTTCTCCCCATCATCCGTTGTGGACCTCGGTGCCGGCCTTGGGTTCCTAACCCACCTCGTCCTTTCAAGGTTCCCCAGGGCCAGGGCCACGCTGGTGGACACATTCTCAGGCCACGGCCTCCGTGGAGCCTCGGTGGACAGGGCTAGGGCCAATATGGAGGCCCTCGGCTACGCGCAGAGGGTGGACTTCTACGTGGCTGACGTGCGCTCCCTGCCCTTCAGCGACGCGTCTTTCGACATGGCCGTGACGAGCCTGGTCTTCCACAACCTGAGCGATGGGGTTCAGAGGGCTTTCTCGGAGATGCAGAGGGTTGTGAGGCCCCTGGGCTACATGCTGTACGGCGACATATTCATCGAACTGGAGAGGCACAGGGATTACCTCAGCGGCTGCAGGGTGATGCAGAAGTATGAGGAGAGGCTCGGCGAGGAGATGTTCTACACGCTCTACGTCATAAGGAAGGACCCTGACTAGACCTCTCCCTGCTTAGCTTCGATAAGTTCTCTATCAGTGTCCTTGTCCTCCTGTCCCCGCGGTCAAGCGAACCGACCGCTTCCCTGAAGAACTCTATGGCCCTGTCGTAGTCCCTGACGTTGACAGGCTTCGGGACGCCGTCCTTGCCGCCCACCGCGAAGGAGAACTTCACGGGGTCGCGGGTTGATGCCTTCTCTCCCGTTATGACCTCTGCCATGTAAGAGATGGCGCGCAGCGTGCTCTTTCCAAGGCCAGGCATGTCCACCAGCTGCTCGAAACCCGTCACGTCGTACTCGTACAGCTGCCGCAGCCTCTTCCAGTCCACCCTTATGTCCAGGTTCAGCACCGGCTTACCGGTACTGTCCAGCGTCCTCTGGCCACCTATTGCGAACATTGACATGAGGCTCTCTGGCCTCTCCCTTAGGACCTCGACCATTGCCCTCCTGTTCCCCCTGCTTGATGATGCCGTGAGGTCAAGGACGCTGTCCTGCGGGACAGGGGCGGATATGCCCTCCCTGTTGTCGTCCAGCATGGTGCCCATTGTGCCGCTGTACCAGTGGTACCTCCTGGCCATCCTCTTACCCTCGTTCATCCCCTGCTGCACCACCGAGAAAGTGCCGGAGCCAACCACAAGGAACTGCATGTAGAGGTCGTAAGAGTCCTGGAGGAAGGCGTCGTCTATCCTGGCAACCCTCTTCGCCAGCCTCATTGTCGTGTCTGCGTCACCTATGAGGCCAGCGCTTTCCGCGGCCTCGACCTCCTCCCTTGTCGCTGACATGTGCCTCCCCTTGCCACCTGCCACAGCGATCTCCCCTGGGTGCCTGGAGTAATATTCCTTGATGGCCGAGAGCGTTGCGGTGGTCGTGCCGCTTGAGTTCCAGTCAAAGCCTATTACCAGCGACAGGGCATGGAACCAGAAGGGGTCAGAGAAACGCCTCACGAGCTCCTTCGCGCCGTAGACCTGCACTATGGTGTCGCAGAGCAGGCCGCCCAGTTCGACCATCCTCCTGTACAGGTATTCCGGCGGGTGGCCGTAGTGGAGGGGGAGGAGCGAGAAGCCTGTCCTATTCACGCCATGCCAGTGCTGAAATGCATATAAGGCATTCCCATCGCTGCGCAGCCACAAAAATTTTAAGATCGGGGAGGCCATCACACCCTATGGCGGAGTTCAAGTGCTACGTCTGCGGAAAGAAGGTGCTGACCGGCGAGAAGTTCACCTTCACCAAGAGCGGGTCCGTGCACTACGACTGCTTCATATCCGAGAGGAGAAAGCAGGTGAGCGATGACAAGCAGGAGCAGCTCAGGGCCCTCTCGATCATACTCGACATAGAGCTTCAGCACCTCCTGAACGTGCTGTCAATAAAGGTGGACGATGAGAAGGCGCAGGAGATCGTCAAGAAGAAGTACAAGGATATAGAGGCCGCTGCGGGTGACACGACCAGGCAGATAAGTGCCCTCTGATCACCTGCCGCCTTTCTTTTCCTCTTTTCCGGTCTGCTTCTTCTTAAACTCGGTGTACCCGCACCGCCCGCACGATAGCCTGTCCTCGTGCTCCGCGAGGAACACGCCGGGGCCACACCTGGGGCAGTACCTCCTCTCCCTGACTACCTTTTCCCCCTCAAGCTTGTACAGTTCCCTCTTCTGCATCCTCAGCTCGCCTCTTTCTGCTTCAGCCCGTTCCTTATCAGTTCGTAGTCAGGCTCGTACAGCATCGCGCTCTCCCTGTCCCTGTAGACCTTGGCGTAGCCGGTGATCGCGTGCTGCCCTGCCTCCTGCAGGTTCCTGTCCACTATGACCAGGCTGCTGTCCACTCCCAGGTTCCTGGCCAGCAGCTGCCTGACCTCGTCCCTCTTCGGTGTGGGTTCCCTGCCGAAGAGGACCCTGTAGCGCACTTCCTTCCTCTTCAGTAATACGTTGTCCCTTGTCTCCAATACCTTGAGCTCAGCCATTGACCATCATCTCCAGCATCCTCGTAACTCTATCCTTCTCCTCAGGCGTGACCCTTATGCATGCCATGCCAACGTCCGGGACGCCGTAAGCCACCACCGTATTGAGAGGTGCGTAAAAAATTATCGGGATCACCGCCAGGTCCTCCTCTCCCTCCACCTCGATCCTCTTTGGCCTGCCGGTGAGGAAGGCATCCCTTATCTCGATCATGAGGTCGTGGGATATGGTGCCCGCCTCGTTGATCACGCGGACTGAGCCTTCGATGTGCTTGAATGAGGCCTCGCCCCTCTTCGTCTTGAGATCCACGACCTCAACGAAGGGCCTTATGCCTGCCCCCCTGAGCCTCTCGGTCGTCACGTCCCCCACAGACGCCACCATGGCCTCGGACCTCAGGTCTTCTGGGGTGCAGATCCTGTGCTCGAACCTCGATACCCTTTCCCTGACACCGGGGGGCAGGACGAGCCTACTGCCTGACCTTAATTGCATACCTGCCCTTCTCCCTGTACCCTCCTGCCTCCGCTATGACGGAGTGCTCCGGGTCCTCGATGATCACGAAACCGGCCCACTCGTTTGTAGTCTTCTCCTCGGGGTGCACCGAGCACACCTCGTCAGTGGTGAGCCTCTTACACTTCCTGCATGCCCTGTACTCTGCCTTTGCCATGGCACATCACGCCTGTACCTTCTTCTCCGCAAGCCACTGGATCTTGCCTAGGCCCATCTGCTTCATGGTGAGGCCTATCCTGCTGTCGGCGATGGATGAGGAGCTCAGGTTTATGTGCACTATCTTCACCCTGACCTTGTCACCCACCTTCAGGTCCTTCTTGGTGTCCTTGCCTATGAACCTCTGGTTGCCCAGGTCTATGTCGATCCTGTCGTCCATGATCTGGCCTATGTGGAGCAGGCCCTCGAAGGGCCCGATCTTTATGAACGCGCCGAACTTCTGCACCGACACCACTGTGCCCTCGACGATCTCCTGCATTTCCGGATAGAATGCGATTGCCCTGTACCTTACCCTCTGGTAGACGCCACCGTCACCATGGACTATGGTGCCGTCACCCTCTGCGCTCACATCGGTCAGCGTGACAATGTAGCACTTGCCAAGGTTCCTGCCGGTCTTCTCATCGTTAACGTCAACAAGCTGGCCCTCCAGCTTCTCCCTGGCCACCCTCTCCACCACTTCATCGTAGTCCTCACCCAGGAGCTGGGGCGGTATCCTGACAACTTCCTCATCATCAATCTCAACGTACATGTGTGAATCTTCAACCTCCCTGAGAACGTCCAGAGCGTACAGCTCCACAGGTAATCGCTCATGAAAACTTAACTTTTTGCCTCTCCCTCTGAAGTGCATGCATTATATCGGTACCGGCCATATACTCACCATGCTGTCAGAAGAGCTGGAGATGCTCAGGTCAAACGTCAGGGAGTTCGTCTCAAGGCATGTGGAGCCCATCGCCAGGGAGGTTGATGAGAGGGACGAGTTCCCCAGGGAACTCTTCAGGGAGATGGGGAAGCAGGGATACCTTGGCATCACCGTGCCGGAGAGGTACGGTGGCTCTGGCCTGGGCTACACGGCACAGTCTGTGGTGCAGGAGGAACTCGGTTATTCCTCCGCATCGATAGCGCTCTCCTACGGTGCACACAGCAACCTGTGCCTTGATAACCTCTACAGGAACGGGAACGAGCACATAAGGGAGGAGTTTGTGCCCAGACTGTGCTCTGGCGAATGGATAGGTTCGCTCTGCCTCACTGAGCCGGGTTCCGGCTCCGATGCGCTTGCCATGAGGACAAGCGTCACAGAGGACAGGGGCGAGTTCGTCCTAAACGGGAGTAAGACGCTGATCACCAACGCGCCGTACGCGGACCTCATGCTTGTCTACGCCAGGGACGGGGACGGGTACTCCGCATTCGCTGTGAGGGCAACGGACAGGGGAGTTTCGAAGGGCTCGAAGTTCTCCAAGATGGGCATGCGCGGATCGCCCACAGGGGAGCTGCACTTCCAGGACGTCAGGCTTGGCCCAGAGAGGCTCGTGGGCCAGAGGGGGAAGGCCAGGGACGTGATACTGAGCGGCCTGAACATGGAGAGGGTGATCCTGGCCTACCTGTTCCTGGGCCTCGGGAGGAGGGCCTTCGACATGGCCATGGCGTACAGCGTGCAGAGGAAGCAGGGTGGCAGGGAGATAAACGAGTTCGAACTGGTCGAGCAGAAGTTAGCGAACATGTACACTTACCTTAGGACGAGCAGGCTCCTGTGCGACGACGCGCTGGGGGCTGTGAGCAGGGACCCGATGGACGGCGTCGCGGCATCATCCGCCATATACTGGACAGCCGAATCGGCGGAGTACTGTGCCAGGGAGGCTGTGCAGGTGATGGGTGGCTACGGCTACATCAGGGATTCCGGGGCGGAGAGGCTCCTGAGGGACGCTGTCCTGGGGCAGATAGGAGCGGGCACCAGGGAGATAAGGGAGCACGTGATCGCCAGGGGCCTGGTTAAAAGGTATAAGAGAGAGGGCTCAATACGGATATGATGCTGTGCGTGAACTGCGGTGCCAGGGAAGCGGAAGGGGGGCCACTGTGCAGGCAGTGCACCGCAGCCCTCCTGGTCGTGAGGGAGGGGAAGAAGCAGAGGATAGAGGTGTGCCCCAAGTGCAGCTCCATCCACGTGGGCGGGAAGTGGTACAGCGCGGACAGCACCGCTCCGCTGGCCAGGCTCCTGGCATCGTCCTTCCACTTTGAAAACGCGTCGCATGTCAGGGTAGATGAGGCCAGCCTTGACCTGGGATCATCCACCATAAGGGGCAGGGCAACGGCCACAGTGAAGGGTGTCGATGTTTCACTGGACCTTGAGAGGGAGGTGTTCGTTGCCAGGGTCTCCTGCCCGGTGTGCAACAGGGTCACTGGCTCCTACTATGAGAGCATACTCCAGATCAGGACGTATTCCGGGTCGAACAGGAAGCTTCTGGAGGAGGCACTCTCGGTGGTGGAGGAAACGGTCTCAGCGCGCTCAAGCGACCCCTCGTCATTCATATCGAAGGTCGAGTGGCTGCCGGAGGGTGTCGACATATACATGGGCAGGAAGAACGATGGGCAGAGGGCCGCGGCAGCGCTGAGGTCGAGGTACGTGAGCACGGTCAGGGTCAGCAAGAGGCTCGCCGGCTACCGGGAGGGCAGGGAGTTCCACAGGTTCACATACAGCGTCAGGATCCTGGACCTGTCAAGGGGGACAGCCATTAACATGGGCGGGAAACACTACCTCGTCTCGTCCATCTCCGGCTCTGCAGTCCACCTGGTGAACACCGGCGACTGGAGGGAGGAACAGGTTGCGCCGCAGGAGTTCTTCACAAGGCAGTGGGAGCAGAGCAGCGTGCAGCCGGAGAGGAGGCGCGGCCTCGTCCTGGCCAGGAGGCAGGGTGAGACAGACCTCATGGATATGTCCACGTACAGGGTCGTGACGGCCAGGGGAGAGGCCCAGAGCGATGAGGTGGAATACATAGTCTTCAGGGAGCAGGCGTACATAATCTGAGGACACAACACTTAATCTATGCATTTGACCTAACGGTGCGGGTTGTCATGCAGATCAGGTCAGAGTGGGACACGCTGAGGGAGGTCATGGTGCACAGGCCGGAGGTGGAGATCGAGTACGCCATGCTCGCACCGAGGCCCTTCCTCTTCGAGAGGGTGTTCAACACAAGGATAGCGCTGGAGGAGCACCATAGGCTTGAGGATACCCTGAAATCACTGGGCGTCAGGTGCCTTGTCCTGAAGGACACGGTTGTCGAGACTGCGGATAGGGACAGGGCTTTCAGGGAGAAGCTGGAGAGGAGGATACTTGACAGCGTGCGCTTCTTCGGCTCCGTGCAGTCCGTGGAGGCGGCAAAGAGGGAGCTGGAGAGGAACGTGCACGAGATGGACTCGTCAACGCTCTTCAGGATCCTGACCCTGGAGCCCTCCATTGACCTGAAGAAGGACAATGGCTCCGTGGTGGAGTATCCCACAGTCTATTCCAACCTGCCACTTGCGAACCTCTACTTCATGAGGGACCAGCAGGCCGTTTCGCAGGCAGGCATAATCTTCGGCAACATGAGGAAGAGGCAGAGGGCCAAGGAGGCAGACATAACGGAGTTCGTCTTCAGGGAGGCCCTGGGCCTCAGGAACACCTTCAGGGTGGGCGGTGAGGGCACGTTCGAGGGAGGCGACTTCATGCCTGCAGGCGACTTCGCGCTCATAGGTACAGGGCCAAGGACGAACCTGCAGGGCGCAATGCAGGCAATGTCCTCCGGCCTCATGGACTTCGATGAGGTGGCCGTGGTGGACAACCCGGTCTACGACTTCATGGACAGGGAGAGAGACCAGATGGCCAACATGCACCTGGATACATTCTTCAACATAGCTGGAAAGGGCCTTGCCGTTGCTTCGGTGGAGCTCATGAAGAAGGCCAGGGTCTCGGTATACTCGAAGTCCCAGAGGGGCAGGTACGAGAGGATGGCCGATACCACTCTGTATAACTACATCAGGCAGAACGGCTACGACATCCTGGACCTGAGCGTGGGCGAGCAGCTGTGCTACGCCTCCAACTTCCTCACGGTCTCGGACAGGAAGATAGTGGCCGTGGACACGCAGGGGGTGGCCAGGAAGCTGATGGGTGCGGGCGTGCTTGGTGACCAGGTGCTTTCAATCCTGAGGAAGGAGCTGGACGGGCGCAGGATGTTCCCGGACAGCCAGGCGGTGAGGGACTTTGGCATCGATGTCGTGAAGCTCGACCTCAGCGAGCTCACTGGCGGGTACGGAGGGGCGCACTGCATGACCGCGGCACTGGCCAGGTCGTAGGATCGAAAGGTTTAATTGTCGCTCAAAATTACGAAATATTCAAAATTCCACGCTTCACAGAGGGATTGGATGGCAAAGGAAAAGGTTCAGAAGAAGGCAAGGGACAAGTGGCGGGAGAAGGTATGGTTCACGATAATGGCGCCTGACTTCCTGGGCGGGAAGGAGATAGCCATGAGCCCGGCCGAGGACGGGGAGGCCATGGTGTCCAGGAAGGTGGAGGTACCGATATCAGACCTTACGGGCAACTTCAAGAGGGCCAACGCAAAGGCCATCTTCCAGGTCACGGGCTGCCAGGGCTCCAAGTGCTCCACACAGTTCATAGGGCACTACCTCAGCGACGATTACATAAGGAGGATGGTCAGGAGGAGGAAGGAGAGGATAGATATAATTAGGGACTACACGACCTCCGACGGGTCTGTTGTGACGTTCAAGGTCGTGATCGTGACTGACGGCAAGTTAACGAACACCAAGAGGCTCCAGATAAGGCACACCGTTGACGGGATGCTCGAGTCAAAGATCAGGGGCATGGGCTTCCAGGACACCGTGCGCTACATAATAGGCGAGGACATATACAACGACATCATAGAGAGCACCAAGGACATATACCCCATAAAGAAGGTGGAGCTCAGGAAGACAGAGGTGAAGGGCCAGTCCGTGCAACCGGCACAGGGCGAGCAGCAGCAGGAAGTGGAGACCGAGGCCCCTGCAGGTAGCTGAGAGAACAGGCAGGGAACCGGACCTCTCCCATATGGCCTCAGGGGAGAGGCCATGGCACTTTTTCAAGCGTAGAGTTAATTTTTCATCGCCAGGCCTTTTCAAGTCCCGATACTGATAAGAGGAGTGAGGGGATCGCTGGCCATGGGACCCACGGTGGCCGGATACGGCCAGTTCATAGAGAGGAAGAGCAGCCTTTCCTCGATGGAGATATTCGCCAGGGCCTCATCGGAGGCCATGGGCATGGCGGGCCTGTCCCCGGGTGACATAGACGGGTTCCTCTTCGCCACAACGCCCGGGTGCGTGGAGCCTCCGGAGAGGATGATGCTAGCGGACCAGGTCGCCGGATACCTCGGCCTGCATGGCCTGGGCTACATGGAGCACCTGGACATAGGTGGCGCGTCATTCAACGCCATGGTTTTCAGGGCAGCGAGGGCTGTGGATGCGGGCCTCGCCAGGAACGTCCTGGTGCTCGGCGGCGGCAAGGGCAGCATGAGGAAGGAGGCGGCACTGGCCGGCCACAGCTACGAGAGGTATTACACCCCAGCGGCCAGGGCAAGGGAATACCTGCCGCTCAGCGACTACGCAATCCTTACCTCACACTATAACACTGTGAATGGAGGTGAGGACAGGGGCAGGGCCATGATAGCGGTGAGGGAGAGGGAGAACGCGAACCTGAACGGTGGGGCCTTCTTCAGGGGCCCACTGGATGCTGATGATATCCTCGAGTCCCCCGTTGTCTCTGACCCACTGCACCTCCTGGAGTGTGCCTCGCCCTCCGACGGCGCCTCAGCCTTCATAGTGTCCTCCTCGGCCGGGTCTGACTGTTCCGTCTCGATCCTCTCCTATTCAGAGGCGCATGACCCCAGGCCGCTCTTCGAGAGGCCCGAAATGCTGAAGACGCCGGCACACAGGAGCATACCTTCGGCCATGTCCGCTGCCGGCGTGTCCGCAGGGAAGGTCGACCTCGTGATGCTCTACGACGCCTTCACGACCATGGTCATGCTGGAGGTGGAAGCGGCCGGGCTGGCGGAGAGGGGAAAGGGGTGGAAGTACGCGGAGGAGAACAGCTTCGGGCCGGAGTCGAGCACGCCTATCAACACTAACGGTGGCACGCTGAACACCACACAGCCAGCTTTCATGAGCGGGGGCGTGATACTGCACGAGGCCCTCGAGCAGCTCTGTGGCAGGGCGGGCAGGAGGCAGGTGAAGGGCGCCCAGAGGGCCATGGTGAACGCCATAGGCGGCATCATGAACCACTCCACCACCATAGTGCTGGGGGTGTGAGCCGTGCTGCTGGAGATCGAGGAGAAGTATATGGAGGCGGAGCGCTCTGGCCTCCTGCCCTACTGCGTGTGCAACATGTGCGGCCACAGGTTCTTCCTGCCTAGGGCCCACTGCCCAGCCTGCCTCTCCAGCGACGTATCGGTCACTGCGTCTGATGTCACAGGTAAGCTGGTTGCGTTCACGGTCATAAGGAGGGTCTTCAGCGAGCCAGTTGCGGTCGGCATTGCTGACTTCGGTGGCCTCCTGGTGCACGGTAACATGACGACCGCGGAAGGCCTGGCCGTGGGCATGGAGGTCAGGGTCGCCGGCGCATCCACGTCAGGGTCGCCTCTCCTGGCCCCTGCAGGGCGCACTACGTGACGGAGAGCCCACCGTCGATGACGTATGTTTGGCCGGTGATGTATGAAGCGCGGTCTGAGCAGAGGAAGAGGGCCAGGTCCGCGACGTCCCTGGTCGTCGCAAGCCTGCCAAGCGGTGCCCTCCTGGACACCGCCCGCCTGAACTCCTGCGGGTCAATGGAAGACTGCTCAGCGTACCTCCTCACCATGTCAGTCTCGGCCCAGCCTGGAGCTATGGCGTTAGCCCTGACCCCGTAGCGCCCGTACTCCGCAGCAATGGACCTTGTGAGCATGATGAGTGCGGCCTTGGAGGCAGAATAGGGCATGCCGTTGTGCACCGGTATTAACCCGCCCAGAGATGCTATGTTCACTATGGACCCCCTGCGCTGGCCCGCCATCTCCCTCAGTGCATGCCTGCACATCAGGAACGCACCGGTGAAGTTCACCCTCATTATCCTGTCAAGGTCAGCCGGGTCTATGTCCGCCACCGGGGCTGGCCTCCCGTCTATGCCGGCGTTGTTGATGAGTACATCCACAGACCCGAAGGACTCCCTGGCCAGCCTCACGGCGGATGCGCAGTCCCCGTCCAGGGAGACGTCTGTGCGGAGGAAGATGGCCTCGCCCCCGGAGTCCCTTATCATCCTCTCCGTCTCCCTACCCGCCGCCTCGTTGAGTTCGGCAACGACGACCTTCGCGCCCTCGGAGGCGAAGAGCAGTGCTATCTCCCTCCCTATGCCGCTGCCTGCACCTGTCACTATGGCGCTCCTTCCCCTGATCCCTTCCATGGTGTGAGAAGGGCACGGTGGTAGAGAAATGTAACCCTTCCGGGGAAGCAGGGGGAGGAAAAATGGATGGTTTCGGTGATCTTTATATACAGTGTTATGTTGATTATAATATGCCGGAATATAATTATCAGCTAATACTGAAGAATATCTTTCCATCGGCAATGTGGGACCACCCGGACCAGGAGATAGTGTACAGGGAGCTGAGGCGGTACAGACTGGCGCAGTTCTACGACAGGGTGTCAAGGCTGGCATCCGGGCTCTCAAAGATCGGGGTGAGGATGGGTGACAGGGTCGCTGTGCTTGACTGGGACACGGACAGGTACATGGAGGCGTACTACGCGATACCCATGATGGGTGCCGTGCTGCACACGGTCAACATAAGGTACCCGCAGGACCTCATATTCTACACCATGCAGCACGCGGAGGACTCGTTCGTCATACTCAGCGAGGAGTTCCTGCCCGTGATAGAGAGGACATCGAACCTCTTCAGCTTCGTTAGGGGCTGGATCGTCCACTCCGACACGAAGAAGGAGGTGAAGACCTCTCTCCCCAACGTCTACCAGTACGAAGACCTTGTGTCACATTCGGAACCATACGAGTTTCCGGACCTGAGTGAGAACACCACTGCCACGATATTCTACACCTCGGGCACAACGGGCCTGCCGAAGGGTGTGACCTTCACTCACAGGCAGCTGGTGCTTCAGGCCATGGCCAACTCCCTGGTGGGCAACAGGAACCCGCTGCACCTGAACGAAGACGACGTCTACATGAGCCTGGTGCCAATGTTCCATGTGCATTCATGGACAATGCCCTACTTCGTCGTGATCTCGGGCAACAAGTACGTGCTGCCCGGCCGCTTCGACGTGAAGAGGGTCCTCGATCTCATCAAGAATGAGGGCGTGACCTACTCCTTCATGGTCCCGTCGATCCTCTACATGATACTGACGCACCCGGAGGTCGACCAGTACAGGGACTACCTGAGGGGCTGGAAGGTATCGGTCGGTGGCTCGGCCCTCCCCAAGGGGCTCGCTGAGATGGCCTCAAAGTTTGGTATAACCACCATAGGCGGCTACGGCCTATCGGAGACGTGCCCGGTGCTCACCGTTGCGACCTACACCAGGAGTGTTAAGGCAATGAGGGAGGAGGAGCAGATCGAATACAGGATAAGCACGGGGATCCCGCTGCCCCTTGTTAACCTCAGGGTCGTAGATTCCAATGGCAAAGACGTTAAGAGGGACGGTAAGACCATAGGGGAGATAGTTGTCAGGGCCCCGTGGCTCACGAAGGAGTATTACAAGGACCCGGAGAAGACGCAGGCACTGTGGAGGGACGGCTGGCTACACACCGGCGACCTTGCCACCATAGACACGATGGGATACCTGCACATAGTGGACAGGGAGAAGGATGCAATCAAGAGTGGAGGAGAGTTCATACCCTCTCTCCTCCTGGAGGACATAATATCCCTGGCGCCCGGGGTGGGCGAGGTTGCGGTGGTGGGGAAGCACGACGAGAAGTGGGGCGAGAGGCCCGTGGCCTTCGTCACGAAGAAGGGAGACGTGACGGAGAAGTCCATACTGGAGTTCCTGGAGAAGCAGGCATCCGCGGGCAGGATACAGAAGTGGTGGATACCAGACAGCATAGTCTTCGTGGACAGCATGCCCAGGACGAGCACAAACAAGATCGACAAGAAGGAGCTCAGGAAGGTCCTGGAGGCAGGGGTCAGGGGGTGAGGCCCTCACTGCCACCGGATCTCGTGCCTCCGTCGCTGGAAGAGTGCACCCGGATGGCGGATCGGTTCTGGGAGCACCCTGTCACACCCCCATGAGTCCGTCCGTGCCTCCGGCACGCCCCTTGCCCCATACTTTTCCTGTGGTCCCCTGCTGAAGCCGCGCATGTGGCCTGGGTCCCCATGCAACCCGTGCCCTGTTGGACAGGGACATCGGGGCCACCTTCCGGGCCACTGCTGTCAGGTAGTTGCTGTTTCATGGGGTCTGTCTAGAGAGGCCCAGGGGAAAAGGCAAGGGCCGTTACGCACCTCTGCCACCTGTGCCCGTGGGGGCCCTGCAGCATGGCCGGATCGGGGAGAACAGTATGGTCATCCCTGCCGGGAACTCGCGCTACCCGGGTGGGGCAACGGTTCAGTGGGTGTCAGGCCCGTTCAAGCTGTCCCAGAATAGCAGTTCGAACCTGCAGGTTTCCCTGAACACCCCGGCGGCTGTTTTCTGATCTCCCTGCATCCCCTCCACCATTTCCCTGAGGCGCTCAACGTACTCGCAGAATTCCCTTGAAGACCAGTGGGACGAGAGCCTCACAAGTACCGGGTGCTGGGACTTTCCTGAAAGCCACTTCCAGGCCTGGTAGTAGGCCCATTCCTCTGCAAACAGTGCCACAGCCCCGTATACGAAGTCCATGGAGGTGGCCAGGTGGTTCAGGAAGGAGACGTAGGAAACAGTGGCCATTGAAGGCTCACGGCCCAGGTCCACCCCCAGGTCCCTGGAGACCTCCAGGAAGATGGGCACTTCCATTGTGGCGAGGCGGTGCGTGGACTCCAGGAGGAAGTCCAGGTGCCCTTCCGGGGCCCTGCTCGCCAGGGCCAGCATGAACCTGATGGCGCCCCTGACGAAGTGGTAGTCTTCCAGCACCCACGGTCTGAGGGAACCGGGGTCTCCCACGACCTTCACCATGTACGGGTGTGGTACGAACCTGGCCCACACGTCCCTGTTTTCACCGATAAGCCGTTCAGTGTCCACCCTCATATCCGGCCAACACAATAGCGGCGAGGCTTTATACTTTAGTGCCGGGGCCACAGTTTGCACTCCATGGCCCGTGTGGGGGGCCGGAGAGTGCCAGCCGTATGGCAGGGTCCATCAGGATACTCATTGAAGCACCGCAGCCGGGACACAAAGCACGGGCCTGTGACCATCAGAGCATCGCATCACGTTATGGTGGAGGTGTGTCACGGCGGTGCGGTCACGGTGTGACCACCTGCCTGCCAAGCACCTGGCCGCTGTGGAGGGCCTGCAGGCCAGCGTATGCATCGTCCAGGGGCATCCTGGCCGTAACTGGCTTCCTGTAGTCGATCACACCCTTCCTGGCGAGCGCCACCACCTCGTGCTGCTCCGCCAGGGTCCCCACATAGGAGCCGGATATGTTCCTCTCCAGCAGCACCGTGGAACCTGGGGAGATTGTATCCGTCTTCCCGCTGCCCATGAGGCCCACCAGTACGTATATCCCGCCCTTGGCCAGGGCACGTATGTATGTGGATAGCGTGCCGGAACCCACGAGGTCTATGACTGCACGCAGCCCAGACCCGTGGGTCTCGGCCCTGATGCTGGACAGCACGTCGCCGTCGTGGGGCACGATGTGGCTGTCCAGCGGGGTGATACTGGATACGAAGTCGACGGCGCTCTCCTTCATGTCTATGCCGATCAGGTTGGCCTGGGGGCAGAACTTCCTTATGTACTGGGCAGCGTACGCCCCCAGCCCACCGAGGCCTATGACCGCCACGTAGTCGTCCGGGCGGACGTACGGCGCTGCCTTCCTCACCGCCCTGTACGTTGTGAGGCCTCCGCAGGTCAGGGGTGCAGCGGCCGCCAGGTCTGAAATGCCAGATGCATTTATCAGGTACCTGTAGTGGGGTACCAGGTAGTATTCCTGGAAGCCCCCGTCCGTGTGGATGCCTGGGACAAGGGGGGAATCCGAGAGGTTGGTGAGGCCCTCTGCTGTGAACATGTCGTCGTGCTCCCACTGCCACGCGTAGACCAGAACGCCTGTGCCCTCCCTGAAGGCGTCTGGTACCCTTTCCCCTACCCTCTCAACCACGCCCGCGATCTCGTGGGACTGTATGTGCGGGAGCCTCCTGGGGGCCCCGGTCGAGGACCACACGCCCTCCCAGACATGCACGTCGCTGTGGCAAATGCCCGCGCCCACCACCCTTATAAGCACCTGTTCTCCCCTGGGCTCCGGCGTTTCGGCAGTACCGGGGGAGAGGGGCTTCCTGAACTCTGTCAGGTACACTGCCCTGTGCCTTCCTTCGTCTGGCATGTGCATGAATACGCCTCACTCGTTTGTTAGGTTTACCCTCAATAGGAAGACTGCACACATTCCCCATGCGGGGCCGTCCAGGAGCAGCACGGGGGTTTGAGACCACCGGCCATGGCCGGAATAGAAAACGCAGGAACCCCCGATCGCACCAAGGGAAAGTTTTTTGATGTGGTGTGGGACTGAGGCAGTATGTTCGAGATAAGGGGGAAGACCGCTGTGGTTACAGGTTCCGGAAGGGGCATAGGCCGTGACATAGCAGTGCAGCTGGCCAGGCTCGGGGCAAGGGTCGTTGTGAACGTCAAGAAGAGGCAGGAGGACGGAAAGGAGACGCTCAACATGGTGCTGGGCTACAGCGACGGGATCCTGGTACAGGCCGACGTCTCCAGGAGGGACGGGGCCAGGACACTGGTCAGGGAAACACTTGACGCCTTCGGGCAGGTGCACATCCTCGTGAACAACGCAGGGCTCGGCATAGGCGCACCGTTCCTTGATGCGGACGACGCGCTGATAGACAAGATGGTCTCAACCAACCTGATGTCCGCCGTCTACTGCTCGCAGGAGTTCGCCAGGGTCATGCAGCCCGGGGGCTGCATAGTCATGATGGCCTCCATGGCGGGCGTGAGGCCAATGTCCATGCTCTCGCTCTACGGCATATCCAAGGCCGCGGTGATAAAGCTGGCGGAGTACCTTGCGCTCGAGCTCGCGCCGAAGAGGATCAGGGTGAACGCCGTGGCGCCCTCGGTCGTGAGGACGAAGATGGGGGAGAGCCTGATAGAGTTCCTCGGCCTCGACGATGAAGAATACGGCATGAAGCACACGCTCACGGGGAGGATGATAACGGTGGAAGAGGTCACCGATGCTGTGCTGTTCCTGATCCGGTCGGAGAGCATTACAGGCCATACCCTCATGATCGATTCCGGCCAGGCCCTCATGAGCGAGCTGAGCCTCGCCAGGCTGGGGGCCGGCCAGGAGTGATCAGATCTCTCTATCGATACCTGCAGCGAACCTGGCGAGTCTCTTGCTGTCCGTGTAGTCGTAGGACCTGAAGAGCTCCAGGACGCTCGCCTCTATCGATCCCTCCGCGTGGATCATGGCGGCCGTGTAGAGGGCGCCGAACGATGACAGTATCTCCCTGGTCAGGGCGATGAGCCGTGCCCTCTCCATGGGGTCAGAGCCCTTCCTGCCCTTCAAGTACTTTGCAACCAGTTCCCCCAGTTCACCTGAGAAGTCCTGGGATGAAGGCATGGTGGAGGCCAGCCCTCCAGCGACGTCCACAAGCGCCTTAACCATGTCAAGGTAGCCTGTGTTCGCAACCAGCTTGCCGACGTTGGTGAACACCGTGTCGGGTATTGCTATGCCGGTCTCCCTGTCCACCCTGCAGTTCACAGCTGCTGCTATGGCGGTGGCCCTTAGGAGCTCCTTGTACCTTATGGCCTCCACCACATCCCTCCTTATGTGGGACCTGTCGTCCACGCCGTTGTACTCGGCCAGCAGCTTGGCCAGGCCGGTGAACAGGTCACCTATGCCTGCCCTGTATGATATCGCCGTGAACCTGTGGAACGTGGGGAACATGAGGGAGAGCGCGCTGGCGGCCCTCCATTCGCCCGCTAGGAAGACCCTGTCCCAGGGGACAAAGACATCGTCGAATACCGTAAGCGATTCCGTCTCAATGTTCTCCCGGCCCAGTACGAACCAGGGGTCTGTGAGCGCGGCCTCCGCAGCGGGCTCGGGCTTTGCCACCATCTTCAGCCCGGGCGCGTTCGCCGGCACGGCGAAGGCCACAGCATAGTCGGAGTCCTCCTGCGACATGGCCCTGGTGGGCAGCACTATTATCTCGTTCGATACCGGGGCCTGCGTTGTGTGCGACTTCGCACCCCTTACGACTATGCCGTCGCTCCTCCTCTCCACTATCCTCACGTACATGTCAGGGTCTTCCTGCTCGTGGGGCCTCAGCAGCCTGTCACCCTTCACGTCCGTCTGCGCCACCGCGATTGCGGGGTCCGTGTCTAGGACGTGGGAATAGTACCTCTGGACCCTGCTGCTGTAGTCCGTTCCGGCCTCCCTGTCAACCGCCTTCGATACTATCATGAGGGCGAAGAGCGCGTCGCTGCCTATTGCCTTGATTATGTTGAAGGTACCCCGGCCCATCCTCGTTGTCCTGTAGACGAGTTCGAACCTCTCCATCAGGTCCTGGCTGCTCCTGGGCACGGTGAAGAACCTGCTTACCTCCCCGTGCTCTCTGTCCTGTGCAACCGTCAGTGCCCTCGTCTCCGGGGACGCCTGCCACCGGTAGACCAGTGACGCGTGCCTCACAGCGGCTGACAACACCTGGTGCGATGTTATGTCCTCCACCTTCTTCCCCCTGTAGTACACGGAGCGCCCGTCCCTGAGGCTGCTCATGTATTCACTATCGGTCCTGAGCATGGCACATCCATGTTCCCATGGGATCGGACGTTAATAATGGTTGTATGCAGTGCAACGTCCGGGAACCCCCCGGTCATGCCTCCCCCTGCAGGCCCATGCGTCCCGGCAGGTCCAGCTGCAGTAAAATGTTTGTATTCAAATTCGAATTATAATTGAAAAATGTAGAACGCTAATAATTTTGTTAAGGAAACAATTAAATATATGGAATAACCTGTTTTCTCGGGTGCAAAAGTTGCCAGAGGAGAACAGGTCATGGGTATCGGTCGTGGCGCTCGCCAACACAGGCTTCGGCTTCACACTGTTCCTTGATGGCTTCATATACACGGGCCTGGTGCCGGAGGCCCAGGCACTGGGAATGCTTGTGTTCAGCCTGATATTCATGATAGGCCTTGGCTACTTCATTGCGGGCGTGATCGAACTGAGGCTCGGCATGCACAACACCGGCTATGTGGTTATGGCGTACAGCGTCTTCGGCTTCGTCATAGGGTCGATATACCTTTTCTCGTACGGCCTGAAGCTCTTCTACCCACCGTCGCCAACGGTGATGCTTGCCTTCTGGATCTTCTGGATATTCGTTTCCGCTCTGTCCGGCGTCATACTCAGGCCGCTTGGAAGGATAGTCTCCATTAACCTCTACTGGCTCGCCGTGACCTTCGCCCTCTTCGCGGCTGCCGGCTACGGGAACCCAGTAGTCGAGCTTGTGACCGGAATAGTGGCATTCGCACAGGGGATACTGAACTGGTACATTGTGGCGGGCGTGGTCGTGAACACGACTTACGGAAAGATGCTGGTGCCGATGAGGTAAGTACATAAAATAAATAAATATCATTTTCTCAATGTAAGCGCATGGCCTCCAGGGTATCCGTCATCGGGTTCGGCACCATGGGCTCCGGAATAGCAGAGGTATTCGCACTCAGGGGCATGGACGTACGCGTGTACGAGGTGTCGGACGCTGTCTTCGGACAGAACGTTAAGGCGGTCAGGTCGAGCGTTGAGAGGCTCAGGCAGAGGGGCATAACTGCCGAGGGGCCAGACGACGTCCTGGGCAGGATCAGGAGGGCCGGCAGCATCGAAGAGTGCGTCAGGGACAGCGAGGTTGTGGTCGAAGCGGTCAACGAGGACGCAGCGCTGAAGCGTGATGTATTCAGGAAGGTCTCCATGGCGGCACCAGGTGGTGCAGTCCTCTCCACGAACACGAGCTCCATATCCATAACGTACATACAGAGAGCGGCCGAGAGGCCGGAAAGGGTCGCAGGCCTGCACTGGTTCAACCCCCCGGTCCTCATGCGGCTGGTCGAGGTGGTCAGGGGCGACCTCACCTCGGACAGCACTGTCGAAGCATTAGAAGCATTAGGCAGGGAGGTGGGGAAGGAGGTCGTGGTGTGCAGGAGGGACATAAGGGGCTTCATTGGCAACAGGATCATAAGGGCCATGAAGTACCACTGCACTCTCCTGGTGAGGAGTGCAAGGTACACCGTGAGGCAGATCGATGCCTCACTGGTGCACGGCATAGGCATGCCGCTGGGCATATTCGCGCTCACAGATTTCACGGGCGGGCTGGTGCTTGAGAGCCAGGAGAGCAGGACATACGCGGAGATCGTCAGGGAGGTTCCGGGGTATGAACCTTCCCTGGGGTACCACAGAATGTTCATGCACTACCTCTCCCTGGTTGCACCTATGGTGCAGGAGGGGCGGACAGGGTACAGGCAGGGCCGGGGCTTCTATGATTACCCGGGCCCGGGGGTATGGGAGAGGCCTGAACTCCGGCCCGAGGAGGCGGAGGGTGTTGAGGAAGTCCATATCCTGGCTCCGGTCTACAACCAGGCGGAACACATGGTGCGCCACGGGGTCTGCAACGAGGGAGACATCGAGAGGGCGCTCAGGTACGGGTTCAACGTGTCCCGGCCACTGATGCCGTATGTGAGGGAGAGGTTCGGGGAGTGGGCCGTGGAAAGCACCCTCAGGGAGTTCTCTGATACCTACAGTATGGTGCAACCGTTCTACTCGAGGGGTGAGTGGTGATGGATAGCGTACTCTTCTCAAAGGAAGGGCAGCTGGCCAGGATAGTTCTGAACAGGCCAGAGAAGCTCAATGCCATCAGTGTGGAGATGCGGCACGCCATGATGAGGATGCTGGATGAGGCTGAGGGTGACAGTGAGGTCAGGGCCCTGTCCATATCTGGGAACGGCAAGGCGTTTTCTGCAGGGGCAGACGTCTCAGACCTGCATGGCATAGCCTCTAAGAAAAGCCTGGAGGAGAGGGAACAGGCCTCCAGGGGCGACACGATCACGGACCTGGGCATGAGGATAAGGTCACTGGACATCCCGGTGATAGCGGAGGTGCACGGCTACTGCCTGGGTGGCGGGTTCGAGCTCGTCCAGTTCTGTGACATGGTCTACTGCACCGAGGACGCTGTGTTCGGGCAGCCAGAGGTAAGGATAGGCATCATACCCGGGGGCGGTGGCACGCAGAACCTCCCGAGGATCGCGGGGCAGAGGGCAGCGAGGGAGATGGTGTTCACCGCCAGGAGGATCGGTGCCCAGGAGGCCCTGCGCCTGGGCGTCGTGAACAGGGTGTTCGGGGGCCAGGATGAGATGCACAGGTACGTCATGGACACTGTGAGCGAAATATCGCAGGCGCCGAGGGTCACCATAGCGTATGCCAAGAGGGCCATGAACGCAACGCTCAGCACGCCCATCCAGGACGGCCTGGCGTTCGAGAGGCACCTGGTCAAGGCGCTCTTCGGGTCTCCGGAGACGGAGAGGCTGATGTCCGCCTTCCTCTCAAGGCAGGGTCACAGGTAGCCGGACCTGCGGCCGAAGATGGCGGTGGACGCGACCTCCAAATCCAGGTCAGGCCTGACAAGGAGGGCCTCCAGGGCGATCACGTCCCTGTAGAACCTCTCCACGCCGGTCTGCTGGAAGTACCCGTAGCCCCCGTGGGCCTGCAGAGCCAGGTCCGTGGCCTCCCTTGATACAGTGAGTGCTGCGTGCTTGAACGCGGCCTGCCTTGCTGGGTCCACTGACCTTATGGTGGGCAGCATATCGGTCAAGAGGGCAACAGTGCCGGAGAGGAGTGCCAGGCGCCCGCCGATCACGCCCAGGTCGCTGAGGCTCTGGCCGAACGCCTTCCTGCTTGACGCGTATTCAACAGCCCTGCCCAGGGCGGCACCGGCCATGCCCAGGGCCATGGCCCCTATCTCGGGGCCCAGGCGTGACAGGAACATGGGCGAGCCACCGCTGTTTCCGAACTCATGTACGGATAGCACCTCCACCACCTCAATGTCACCGGTGCCAAGTGCCCTGAGCCCCAGCGGGACTTTCGTCCCCATGTCCCTGCGCACACCCTCAAGGAGGAATGCCCTCTCCCTGCGTATCGCGATGAATTGCCGGGAACCTGGACCGACGACACCCTGGAGCAGAGAGCCCCGCTCCACGGTGTCCCCGGATGAGGCGTCTATGTGCAGGCCGGGCGGCCGCAAGCCACCAGGGCCGGTCTTCACCCTGTCCCAGGCGCTCTCGAAGAGGGGCAGCATGGAGCAGAGAGCCACTGTCTGGAGGGCAAGGGAAGGGCTACGCGCTGCTGTGTCATGGATCACGTACAGGTAAGCTTCGTCTCCCAGGCCAGGCCCACCAAGCCTCTCTGGCAGGCCGCAGGTCAGGAAGCCCATCTCGGTGAACTGTCTGATGAAGCCCTCCTGGAACCCGGATTCTTCGGATTCCTCCAGGTCCGCCGCGTGCCCATCGAGGAACTCCCTGAGGGAGTTCCTCACCATCTCCACCTCCTCAGATGGCATCGAAGTCGAGACCTCCCCTGAGGACTTCCCTGGCAATGACGAGGTCCTCTATCTCGCTCGTGCCCTCCCATATGGGCATTATGCGTGCGTCCCTCAGGAACCTCTCCGCCCTTCCGCTTATGCCCGACTGGCCCAGGTACCGTACGACCTCACTGGACACCTGGACCGCCACCTCGCTGGCGAACTTCTTGGCCATGCTGGAGAGTGCCGGGTTTGCCCTGCCGTCCTGGGCCTCCTCAGCTGCCCTGTACGTTATCGCCCTTGCCAGGGACACCCTGGTGAAGAGGGAGGAGAGCAGTGACATGCCGTGGCCCTTCCTCATGTGCTCCAGGCGGCCACCACGCACCTCTCCGACAAGTATGTCCATGGCCCCCTCGGCTATCCCGAGGGACATTGCGGCCACGTTTATCCTTGACCTGTTGAAGAACTCCATGACATGGTAGAATCCCATGCCCACCTGCCCGAGCACGTTCTCCTCGGGCACCCTGCACCCGTCCAGGACGACCTCCGTGGTAACCGAGGGCCTCACACCCATCTTGCCCCTGAGCCTCGTCGCCTCCAGACCCGCTGTGCCCCTGTCGACTATGAAGAGCGTGAGGCCCCTGTGCCTCTTCTCCTCCACCGATGTCCTGGCCAGGACGATGAGGTAGTCTGCCACGGAACCGTTAGTGATGAACATCTTCCTCCCGTTCAGCACATAGAATCCGCCCTCCTTCCTTGCCTCAGTCCTCACCGATGCAACGTCACTGCCCCCGCCGGGCTCCGTGACGGCAAGGGCGGAAATGGCCTCTCCCCTCACTGACCTGTCAAGGTACTCCCTCTTCTGCCGCTCGTTCCCGAACATTGCCACCAGCTCTGAACCGAAGAGGGGCTGCTCCACAGCGGTCAGGCCAAGGCCCGGGTTCACTTTGCAGACCTCCTCAATCACGGCAACCCTTGTCATGACGCTCCCGGTCAGGTAGTGGAGGAGCGGCCTTGCGGCCCTGCGTATTTCCTCCGGGTATGCCCCTTCGTCCTCATAGGCCTCAGTACCTGGGCCTGTGAGCTCACGGAGGGCAAAGGCCCTGGCCTCCTCCCTGGCCCTCAGGATTTCTGGTCCGTTCCACCTGCCCATGTTACCACCCCATCAAGGATCCTGGATGCGACCCCGTGGGACGTCAGACGCTGTGGCTCAGGTTGTCCACACGCCCGCCGTCGACAACGATTACCTGGCCGTTCATGTAGGACGAGGCACCGGAGGCCAGGAAGAGGACAACGCTGGCAATGTCCTCCGGCCTGCCAGTCCTGCGCAGTGTGGTCCTGGAACGGAAGTGTTCCCTCGTGGCCTCAACCTCTTCTTGGCTCCTGCCACCTACGGTCATGTCAGTCTCCACCCAGCCAGGTGCTATGCAGTTGACCCTCACGCCTGTGCCCGAGAGGTCGAAGGCTAGCCTCTTGGTGAACGCGATCACGGCTGCCTTGGTCATGGCGTAGAAAGTTGTCCCCGGCGCAGCCGTGCCTATCCCGGCATTGGAGGCTATGTTCACAACGCAACCTTCGCTTGACCTGAGGTCGTCCAGGAACTCAAGCACTGTGTATACGGGCCCCATCATGTTGACGCCCACCATCCTCCACATGAGCTTGTCATCGTAGTGCTCCAGGTCCATTGGGTAGAGCACGCCGGCGTTGTTCACCAGTATGCTTACCTTGCCCAAGTCGCGGTGTATCTCCTCCGCCATCCTGTGCACATCTTCCCTCTTCGATACATCAGCGTGGTATGCCCTGCCCCCGACTCTCTCCGCGGTCTCCACGGCACCCTCCCGGTCCCTGCTGTAGTTCACAGCGACCCTTGCCCCAGCTGCGGCCAGCGCCTCGGCCACTGCCCTGCCGATGCCCCTGCCGGAGCCGGTAACCAGGGCGACCCTGCCATCCAGGATACCAGGCATGCCTTTTAATACGTTCACAACTAGATACGGTTTTCCATGCCCCTGGACGCCGTGGGCGTGGGTGCACCGCTCAGACGTGAGACCTGAGCGTTCCGCCATCGACAACTATGAACTCCCCGTTTATGTAAGATGCCGCTGGCGAACACACGAACGCCACTACCCGGGCCACCTCCTCCGGCGTTGCTATCCTGCCCACAGGTATCTCCCTCTCGATGTCCCTGGTTATTGCCTCGACCGGTATGGACAGCCTCTTCGACCGGTACTGGAGGAGCTGGGACTGCCTGTTCGTCATCACGTAGCCCGGCCCGATGCCGTTCACCCTTATTCCCCTGGGCCCGAGCTCGAAGGCCAGGGTCTTTGTGAGGCCTGCTATGGCTGGCCTCATGGCATTGGAGATCGCAAGGTTGGGCAGGAACTCCTTGGACGACCTGGACATCATGTTCACTATGCACGAGCCAGGCCCCATGAGGGGCAAGGATGACCGGACGAGCCGGACAACGCCCATGAAGAGCGAGTTGAACGATGCGACCCACTGCTCGTCGGTTATGTCCAGAAACTGGCCCGCGGGCGGGCCACCGGTGTTCGTGACCAGGATGTCAATGCTCCCGAGCCTTGAGGAGAACTCTGCCACGAGAGAGGATATCGAGGTCGCGTCTCCGGTGTCCACGGTGGCCGGTATCACTTCCACAGAGTGCCTTGAGGATATCTCCGACGCTGCCCTAGTTATGCGTTCCCTGTCCCTCGACGCCACCATGACCGTGCAGCCCTCGGATGCGAGGACGTCCGCAATGGAGAAGCCAATGCCATCGCTGGCGCCTGTGACCAGGGCCTTCTTACCCCTGAGCCCGAGGTCCATGGCCTGCCATTGCTAAGTGGTATTTTACAGGATCTGGGAGGGTGAACGATTGCGATCTCATTAACTGCATTCACTTGTCCCGGGAAGGCCCCGGCAGATGCCAAATTTTATTATCACCCGCAGGCTGTATGACCGATGTCATACACAGCCGAGATCAGCAGGAGGAACCCCGGGCTTTTCATATTCCTCCTTGACCAGTCAAGGTCAATGAGCCACAGGATCGCAGGCGGAAAGAGGTCCAAGGCAGAGGAGGCCACCGATGCCATAAACAGGCAGATCTACGAGCTGGTGAACAGGTGCACTAAGTCCGATGGCATCCGTGATTACTTCGAGGTTGGCATTATAGGCTACGGCTTCAGGAAGGGGGAGGCTGCATCGTTACTGGTCAACAGGAACCTGGTGCCCATATCGGAGATGGACTCCCTGATCCTAAGGATGGAGACCAGGAAGCAGGTGATAGACGGGGAGGAGGTTGACTTCGAGTTCCCCATCTGGTTCGAGCCCGTGGCTGCCAGCGACACGCCCATGGTCAGGGCACTGTCACTAGCGGAGGAGTGGGCCAGCGCCTGGGCATCGGAACACCAGTCCAGCTTCCCACCGGTCATAATAAACATAAGCGACGGCGATTCCACTGACGGCGACCCGGTGCCAGTGGCGGAGAGGATCATGGGCATAAGTACCGATGACGGGAACGCGATGATATGGAACTGCCACCTCTCTGAAACGAAGACCGACCCGGTCTCGTTCCCCTCAGACCCCGGGCAGCTCCCACCTGACAAGTACGCGAGGCAGATGTTCTCCATGTCCTCCCTTATACCGGAGAGCATGGTGGCCATAGCCAGGGAGGAGTACAGGGACGTCAGCGAGGGGGCCAGAGCCTACGTGTTCAACGCGCAGCTGGAGGACCTGATCAAACTGTTGGACATAGGCACCAGGGCCATAACGAACCAAATGAGGTAGATGCAGGCAATACGAGGGAGCGTCCCCAAGGCGGGCAACAGGCCCGAGGAGAACGAGGACGCCTGGGCCTGTGCCGGGGACAGGGGTATGTTCTCTGTCTCCGACGGGGCCAGCGAGTCCATATTCTCCGGCCTCTGGGCCAGGATACTGGTCGAGAGGGCCGTGTCGCTCAGCCCCCAGTTCGTTACGGTGCGTTCCGTGCTGGATGCCATGGTGGACAGGGCCAGGGATGCCTGGTACTCTGGCATTAACTGGGAGGGGCTGAAGTGGAATGTGAAGAACAAGGCGACCAGGGGGTCTCATGCCACGCTCCTGATCGTCCATGTCGGCGAGACCGTTGTGTCCTCCGCTGTGGGCGATTCCTGCCTCTTCATAAGGAAGGGGCAGCAGCTGGTATCGTTCCCGATAAGGCATGTGAATGAGTTCGGCATAACGCCTAGCCTTGTGTGGAGCGGCTACGGGGCGCCGCTGAGGAAGAGGGTGAGCACCAGGAATCCGTGGAAGGTCTTCAGTTACACCGGCCCATATGACGAGGTTCTTCTTGCCACTGACGCCCTCTCGGCCTGGGTCATGTCAGAGGGCGCAGGGGCAATGGAGAGGCTCAGGAGCGAGGAGCCGGAGACGCTGCTGCCGTCCCTCCAGAGGGAGGGCTCGGTTAGGAACGATGACCTCACCTTCATCCTTGTCAGGAGATAGGGCTCACCTGTAGGCTTCCCTGACCTTCTGCGGGCTGCCGCCGGCCCAGTCCGGGTCCTCGTCCAGGAACTTCACCAGGAACTGGGTCAGCTTCTTCACCTTCCCGCCCATGGAGATGAGCCTGGATATGAGTTCGGATTCTCCAGGTGCCGTGAAGTCCCTGGAGGTGAAAAGGAGCCTGTCAGCATCGCCGTCGTTGTAGTCCCATAGACTAGGGTCTTTTGCCACAGCGATGAGGGAGAGGAGGATCACGAGGCTGGAGAAGCCATCGATCCTCTCGTTATATTCGTACCTCCTCCTGGGGTGCTGGAAGTTCTCATGGCCCATCTCGGGGGCCTTCTTGCCCCTGAAGGCAGGCACGTACATGCCGTCGTAGTCTATGAAGTACATCTTTCCATCGGACACAAGGATGTTGTCGCCGGACAGGTCGCCGTGCGCTATGCCGTTCCTCTGGAGGGCATACACCTGGTCTATGAACGTCCTTGCGGCAGATTCCAGCACCCTTGGCTTCCCCAGGTTCTGCTCTATGAACCTGTTCAGGTTGATGCCCTCTATCCATGACATCCTCAGGGCAGGATAGTAAGTTTCGGGCCTGCTCATGACCCTGATGGCCTCCTGGAGGTAGTGGAACTCCACCAGGAAAGGCAGTTCCCTGGAACGCAGGTACCTGCTTACCTCCCTGTACCGCACGTTCAGTTCTCCGCTGGCCCTGGTGAAGCACTTGAGGGCGTAGTACCTGCCGGACACATCGATCTTGAAGACAACGCCGAAGTTCCCGGAGCCGTGGATGTAGCTGCTGTACCTGACATTCGGGTTCTTCACCGGCGTACCGGAACGGAGGTCCTGGTACCTGCTGTTTATAGAGAACCCGGGCTTCTGTATTGCCTGCGCGTACTGCGATGAGGTGGGCCACTGGGTTGGAAGGGGCTTCAGGGGCTCTTCCTCGGCCTCGGCACTGCCAGGTGCTGCCTCTCCCTTCTCCCTTGCAATGAAGGTGAATGCCCTGTGCCTCTCACTGCCATCCCTGTATGTGATGGATATCTCAACTGCGTACTCCCCAACCTTCCTGGCCACCACGGGGATGTAGAAGACGCCGGGGCCCAGCATCCTCATCTCCCTCTCCCTGGCGGACGTGGGGCCGCTGATCCTTGCAGTTGCCTCCTTTACCTCCCTCCCGGGGGATGCCCTCACAACTATGACGTTCTTCTCGCCCCTCGCCACCTCGTCCTCCCCGTCCACCCTGACGGACCTCTTACCCCCTGTGATGCTTTTCCTCATCAGGAAATCCCTCAGGCCCATTGCCAAAGACCGCAGTGGCTTGTAGGTGTAAAGTATACATAATAGTTCTGACCTCCTGTGCACCACCGTATCTGGGCCATGCGGGCAGGCAGCCCTGGCCTCCCATGCTCTTTCGCATACGCACTTGTCCAGGCTGTAGTGTGGGTGTACCCTCCACCCGGTAAATATTCTCAGGAGCAGGCATTCTTTAAAATTGGTGAAGTGCTCGAAAAATTTAATATTATTCTTATCAATTATGATAAGTGGAAGACAGGCAGGAGCGGGGAAAGCTGGAGCAGATGGTCAGGAACTACCTCATGCTCTACCCGGACATCTACTCCTCACTGAGGAGCGGGATAGTGAACATAAGCAGCCTGGCCAGGGACATACATGACAAGTTCCCAGAGTACAGCATATCATCCATAAGGTACACGCTGAACAAGATATCATCCGAGACTGCTGAGAAGGGCACTTCCAGAGGCTACCTTGAGGAACTCCTCGGCAGGAGCAAGATCACCCTGCAGGACAAGATTGCTGTCGTAACCACATCAAGGCCAATAAACGTCAAGTACCTCTCCGCCACCTACCTCCAGGACTCCATAGTTTACATAGTGGACGAGCTCAGGGTGGGAAAGATAGAGGTGGGCACATCAGGCCAGGTGGAGAGGGACGTGAGTGCAATACATATCCTGTCGCCCAAGGAGATAGAGAGGGTGCCGGGTTTCGTCATGAGGATAACGGAGAGGCTCTTCTCCGCCGGGATAAACATACTGCAGCTCATTTCCTGCTCAAACGAGACCATAATCGTGGTGAGGAGGAGCGACGGCATAAGGGCCTACGAGGCCCTCACCCTCTAGTCGAACCTCCTGATCCTGGCGTTCTCCATCAGGTCGCTGAGGGCCTGGAATGCCCTGGGGGCCTGCGATGCTTTCAGTAGGACCAGGGTGTCGGTGTAGCTGTTCGTCGCCTCCTCTATGTTCACGCCTGCCATGGCAAGCTTCTCGTACAGGTATGCGAGGAAACCCTCTGTTTCGATGAGCTCCTCGGGCCCCCTTATGACTATGAGCGACAGATCCTCTGCAATGTGTACCGCTTTCCTCTCCAGGTCCTTCCTGAACTCCCCGATGACCTGAGCCTCCGCTATGACCGTGACGTAGTTTGGGCTCGTTGTTACGTATATGTTGTATATCTTGTTCCCCGAGAGGATGTCTCCGAGTATCTGGAGGGCACTCTCCGTGCCCAGGACTACCTTCACCACACCGCCGTAGAGCGATAGGTTGGAGTGTGCCAGGACGTTCATTATCCTGTTCTCGGCCCTGGGCAGGGAGGCCCTCTTCCTCTTGAGCGCGGAGAGGATGGCCTGCTCGGTCACCTCCGAGTTCAGCCTGTCCCTGACGATTGGCCTTATCATCCTGGCCACCTGGCTGAGGTTCGCGTAGCCCCTCTTGAGCGCGTTCGCTAGGAATATGTCGTTTTCGACCACCTCACTGACCATGGACTGTACGCTCCGCTCCCTGGCCTGATCCGTCATGCTGTGACCGATATTGGTCAAAAACTATTTATACTGAGCGGTCATACATCGACACTCATTGACAGGGTGTTGGAATGAAGACGGAGTGCAGCATGTGCGGTGGTTTAATCGAGGTACCGGATGACTGCTTGAAGGGCGAGCTTGTGAGCTGCCCAGACTGCGGCACTGACTATGAGGTCGTGGGCGTGGGCGGCGGGCAGGTCACGCTGCAGGCCGCGGAGGACGTTAAGGAAGACTGGGGAGAATAAAATCAGAATTATTTGTAATTAATCCGAGAGAATTGATATTTTTGACAACTATCTTTTCAGAGTGATAGAAATGGTGAGCGTTGGAGTTGTAGGTGCCTCTGGCTACGTTGGCGGAGAGATACTCAGGCTCCTCCTGCAGCACGGAGGGGTCGACGTAACCCTCGCCACCAGCAGGACCATGAAGGGAGAATACGTTTTCAAGGCCCACCCTAACCTCAAGGGCTTCACGGAGCTCAAGTTCACAGACGATGACCCGGTGACCGCGGCATCAAAGGTGGACCTACTCTTCCTCTCCGTGCCACACGGCTCTTCCGTGAAGGTCACGCCGGAGATAGTGGAGATGGGCACCAGGCTCATAGACATGACCGGCGACTTCAGGCTCAAAGATCCGTCCCTCTACCCCATCTGGTACGGGTTCGAGCACCCTGCACCCGACCTCCTGCCGAGGTTCGTCTACGGGCTCCCTGAGACCCACAGGGAGGAGATAAGGAATGCCAGGTTTGTGGCCAACCCTGGCTGCATAGCATCCTCCACCATATACTCCCTCCTGCCCTTCGCCAGGTCGGGCATGATCAACGACGTCACTGTCGTCGACGCGAAGACAGGGTCGTCGGCCTCAGGGAATGCGGCGAACAGGGCTTCGGTGTACTCGGAACGTTACAACTCCATCAGGCCATACAGGGCTGCAGGCCACAGGCACACGGCGGAGATCGAGCAGGAACTCTCGCAGCACGCGGGGAGGAAGGTGAAGGTGGCCCTCTCCGCGCACGCGGTGAACATGGTGAGGGGCATACAGACCACATCTTCTGTCTTCACGGACAGGGAGGTGGCAGAGGTGGACGTGTGGAAGATCATGAGGCAGACCTACCGCGGGGAGCCCTTCGTACGCTTCATCAGGGACAGGGACGGAGTATACAGGCTCCCAGACCCCAAGATCACGGTGGGCTCAAACTTCGTGGACATAGGCTTCGAGATAGACAGGCACACGGGCAGGGTTGTCGTCATATCGACAATAGACAACCTTATCAAGGGAGCTGCAGGGAACTCGGTGCACTCCATGAACCTGATGCTGGGCTTCCCCGAGACACAGGGGCTGAGCACGATCCCGCTTCATCCGGCCTGATTGATATGATAGTGGTGAAACTGGGTGGGAGCCTCCTTTCCTCGGAGGCCTGGAAGCAGGTGGTGAGGGAGGCAGCCTCCATGGGAACAGTCATACTGGTGCACGGAGGGGGCCACAGGGTTAACAGCCTGGGCCAGAGGTACGGCGTGGAGCAGAAGTTCGTAACTTCTCCTGAGGGCTACAGGAGCAGGTACACCGACTGGGAGACCATGGAGTTCTTCAGCATGGTCATGCGTGGTCTGGTTGCAATGGACATCCTCAGGGAGATGCGCGCCTGCGGCAGGGACGCCATATCCCTCACTGGCCTGGACATGGGCCTCATAAGGGGAGAGAGGAAGAAGAGGCTAGTCGTGCTGAACGAGAGGGGGCGCAGGATGGTGATAGACGGGGGGTTCACGGGGAGGCCAACGCACCTGCGGGCAGACGTCCTCACCGGGATAATGTCGTCAGGTGCGGTGCCTGTGATCGCGCCGATAATATGTGGGGAGGAGAACGAGCCGCTGAACGTTGACGGAGACAGACTCGCCGCTTTCATAGCGTCCAGGATGCGTGCGGACGCTCTTGTCCTCCTTACGAACGTGCCTGGCGTTGTTCTGGACGGCCAGGTGCTGAACAAAATCGACAGGTCGAACTACGATGCGGTGCTCCAGAGGGTCGGGAACGGCATGGACAAGAAGCTCATGGCGGCCAGGGAGGCAGTCGAGGGGGGTGCCAGATTGGCTGTGATCGCGCAGGGGAGCTCTGAGAATGCCATCTCCAGGGCCATATCTGGGGCATCGGGGACGGTGGTCACATGGACGTGAGGGAAACGGAAGAGGAGCTGATGGTCCATTCATACCAGAGGTTCGGGCTCGTCATCTCCAGGGGCAGCGGTGACAGGCTCTACGATCCATCTGGAAAGGAGTATGTGGACCTGATGAGCGGCTACGGGGTGGCAATACTTGGCCACGGCAACAGGGGGGTCCTCGAGGCCCTGGAGAGGCAGTTCATGGAGATGGACATAGCCCACGCCTCTCTCTACACGCCGGCGAGGGCGCAGTTCCTCAGGGAGTTCTCGTCCATCCTGCCATGGAAGTCATCCATGACTTACCTGGGGAACAGCGGCACCGAGGCTGTGGAGGCCGCGATGAAGGTCGCCTTCAAGTACACGAAGAGGAGGAAGTTCATCGCAATGGAGAGGTCATACCACGGGAAGACTATGGGCTCTGTATCCCTGACACACTCGCAGAAGTACAGGAAGTCCTTTAGCGGGCTCCTGTACCCGGAAGTCACGTTCGTGCCATTCGGGGACGCGGAGGCCCTGCGCAGGGTCCCGGACCTGGACAGCTACGCCGCTGTGTTTGTGGAGCCAGTGCAGGGAGAGGGCGGCGTGAACATACCTCCAGGGGAGTACCTGAAGGAGGTAAGGGAGGTATGCGATGACAACGGCATCCTCATGGTGACGGATGAGGTCCAGTCAGGCATGGGCAGGACTGGCAAGTGGTGGGCGCACCAGCACTTCGGCATCGTCCCGGACATCCTGACTGCGGGAAAGGGCATAGGCGGCGGCATACCCATGTCCGCAACATCCGGCAGGAAGGAGTTCATGGAGGTGCTCGAGGTTGGGGAGCAGTCGTCCACCACGGGCGGCAACCCGCTTGCCTGCGCTGCGGGCACAGAGGTCATAAGGCAGCTGAAGGGCGGGTTGCTTGAGCGCGTTGACAGCATTGGGAGGGTACTCAGGGATTCGCTCACGGAAACCGTGGGTGACCACAGGCTCGTAAAAGAGGTCAGGGGCATGGGCCTCATGAACGCCGTGGAGCTCAGAATACGCTTCCTTCCGGTCCTCATGTCCATGATAGACGGGGGTGCAATACCCCTCTACTCCGGGATAAACACAATCAGGCTTCTGCCGCCATATGTGATAACAAGGGAGTCCGTAGAGATCGCAGCTTCCGCCATGGAGGGCGCGCTGGAGAGGCAGGTGGCCAGTGCAAGGGAGGGTGGCGCGTGACGCAGGTGTCAATAGTCTACGACCTTGTCAGGTGGGAGGAGAAGGCCCTGATGAAGGCCGCCCAGGACAGGGGCCTCACCGTGAGGATGATCGATTCCTCAGACATCGTAATGGACCTGAACGGAAAGGTACCGGAGGAGTTCGGTGACGTGACGCTGCAGCGTTCTGTCAGTTATTACCGGGGGCTGCACATAACCGCCTACCTGGAGTACCTGGGCCACCCCGTTGTGAACGACCTGAACAGCACACTGATAAGCGGCAACAAGATGCTCTCCTCACTTGCCTTCGTGAAGAACCGGGTGCCGACACCGCACACGGTTGTGGCCTTATCCACTGAGAAAGCAATGGAGGCATTCTCAGGCATACTTGGTGGCAGGGCCGTGATAAAGCCCGTGACCGGTAGCTGGGGCAGGATGGTGGCACTCCTCAGGGACAGGGATGCTGCGGAAGCCGTCCTGGAGGACAGGGAACACATGTATCCCCTGTACTCCGTCTCATACCTCCAGGAGTTCGTCGAGAAGCCAGGGAGGGACATCAGGGTGTTCGTTGCAGGAGACCGTGCCCTGGCCGCAATATACAGGTACGGGGGAGACCAGTGGAGGACCAACACTGCACGTGGTGGGAGGGCGGAGAAGTGCCCGATAGACAGCGAGCTGGAGGATGTGGCCGTGAGGGCCGCAAGGGCAGTGGGCCCCGGGGTGTACGGTGTGGATGTGATGGAATCGAAGGACGGCTACCTCGTCCACGAGATCAACGGCACCACGGAGTTCAAGAACACGGTGGCCCAGACAGGCGTCGACATACCAGGGGCCATCGTGGACTACGCCCTGAGTGTGATAAAATGAACGTCTCCCGGGCCCTTCTGGAACTCCTGGAGCACTATTCGCCGAGCGGCAGGGAGGAGGGCGTTGCCAGGGTCGTTGAGAGGCTGGCCAGTGAGGCTGGGTACAGCCAGGTTCGTGTGGATGCAACTGGCAACGTCATAGCGGAGGCCGGCTCGGGGAGGCCCAGCGTTCTGCTCTGCGGCCACATGGACACCGTGGCAGGCTTCATTGAGCCCAGGGTGGATGGCGACCGAATATTCGGGAGGGGAGCGGTGGACGCCAAGTCACCTCTACTGGCCCTCCTGCTCGGCGGCGCCATGGCACACAGGTCTGGCTTCCCTGGGAAGGTGGTGTTCGCGGGCGCTGTTGGCGAGGAGAGCAGGAGCAAGGGCATATACAGCATATCCAGGGAGCTCCAGGCGACGGACTTCGCTGTGTTCGGCGAACCCAGCAACACCAAGGACATCACCGTTGGGTACAAGGGCAGGCTCCTCGTTTCGGTTTCTGTGGACACAGAGGCGCACCACGCAAGTGCACCATGGCTGGGCAGGAACGCTGTTGACGTCGTTTATGATATCCTGGGAAGGCTGAGGGGCGAGTTCGGGAACGGCTCACAGTTCAGGGACACCTCATGCTCCGTTACAAGGCTGAGTGCGGGCACCGCGCACAACGTCACGCCCTCCAGCGCGAGGATGCTACTGGACTTGAGGTTCCCGCCATCGGTCACCGCGGCGGAGGCCATGGAGAGGCTCAGGGGCGTGCTTGGCGGCGACGGTAGCCTGAGGGTGAGGAAGCTCTCCTCTGTGGAAGCCTATGTCTCCGACATGAAGTCGCCCCTGGTCGCGAGCTTCAGGAGGGCCATTGAAAGTGTCACGGGCTCAAGGCCGTCTCTCCTGTTCAAGAGCGGGAGCGGGGACATGAACATCCTGGGCAGGCTCTGGGGGATCCCGTGCATAACATACGGTCCAGGCGACCCGCAGATGTCACACACCCGGCTGGAGTGGGTGAGTGCAGGTGACGTGGAGAAGGCCGCTTCGGTCACGGCGGAGGCCCTCCTTGGCCTTGGCAATGTGTCCAGGGGTGATTGATGCCATACCGGTCCGTATACGTGGGCTTCCATGGCACAACCTTAAATAGGGGTGGTATGATACGCTCTATCACATGAACGCTTACGACGGTCGTGAGATGACTCCTGCAAAGGACAGGAGTCGGTGCCTTCATCAGTGATGGCCTGGAGCGCAGGGACACAAGATCTCTTCTACCAAAGGTCGCTGAGAGGCTGAGGCTCACATTCTCGCTGTGGGGCTATGAGGAGGCCTTCCTGCCGAAGGTGCAGAGGTACGATGGCCTGCTCGCCGATGGCATACGCCTTGTGTACGGCAACGAGTTCTACGTTGCCGGGCCAGACCTGACTTCGCAGATAGCGGTGAACTGGAGGCGGGACACCTGGAGCAGGAGGCTGTACTACATTTCCCAGGTCCTGAGGTCCGGCCCTGAGGGCCAGTGGCAGGCTGGCGCTGAGGTCGTGCGCGGCGATCCCCTGGATGACACGGTTGAGGCCATATCCCTGATGATATCTTGCCTCGAATCCCTGGGCATAGGGGACTTCTCCATCGACGTGGGTGACATGTCTGTGATAAAGGAGGCAGTGCCGGAGTCACTTTGGGAGCAGGTCAGGTCCGCGTTCCTGAGGAGGAGTCCTGGTGTCCTGCGGCAGGTACCACTCGACGACAGGTCGAGGGCAAAGCTGCTGGAATTCCTGGGTTCCAGGGGAGAGAGCATGGGCATCCCGTCCCTGGAGTACATTAGGGAGAAGGTGGGGGACAGCAGGCTCACCTTTGACATGTGCACCGTGAACCCGGAACCTTACTATAGCGGGATCGTCTTTGAGGTCTACTCTCCCAGGAGCGGTGTCCTCCTTGGCAGGGGTGGAAGGTACTCCATAGGCAGCTTCTCAGGCTCAGGCTTCGCCCTGGACATGGAGGCAATCGCCTCGCTCTACGACAACAGGAGGGGCGTGGAGAGGAGAGTGATCACGCGGTCAGACATAGGCCGGGCCATGGTGGAGGCCAGGCGTATGGTCAGCATGGGCATACCTGTGGAGGTGGTGCCGTGATCTTCGTGATCCCCAAGGGCCGGCTGATGGGGCCCTCCCTGCAGGTGCTCAGGCTATCGGGTGTGGAAGTCCCGGACACTGCGGGCAGGTCACTGGCCCTCAGGTCTGGGGGCAACACCTTCCTGATATCCAGGGCGGCGGACGTTCCGGGCTACGTGGAGGCAGGGGCGGAAATAGGCATAACGGGGAGCGATGTGGTCGAGGAGAGCGGGAATGACGTGCTGGTCCCCCTGGACCTCCCGTTCGGCAGGTGCAGGCTCAGCATAGCCGCACCGCCTGGCTTCAGGGGCCTGAGGGACGGAGTCAGGATAGCGTCCAGGTACACGAACATAGCCTCAAGGCTGCTCTCCAGCAGGCGCGTGAGCGGTTCCGTGCTCAAGCTCTCCGGCTCTGTGGAGCTGGCCGCGGTCACTGGCATGGCCGATGCGATCCTTGATATAGTTGAGACTGGCAGGACACTGGAACAGAACGGCCTGCTGGAGTACGAGAAGGTGATGGACGTGCGTGCCCAGGTGGTTGTGAACAGGGTCTCGTGGAAGACGAAGTACAGGGAGATGAGGGCCCTTATCTCGAGGATGGAGGCGGCATGCAATGGGGGGTATTGAGAGTTACGTTGCCGGTATCCTTGAGGATATAAGGGCCCACGGGCTGGAAGCGCTGAGGCGCTACTCACAGGAGTTCGACGGCTTCGGTGGCCCCTTCCGTGTACCGGAGGACGAGGTCGAGGGTTCAGGGCAGTTGCTCCCCCAGGGTGTCAGGGAGTCGATAGAGAGGGTGGTGGAGAGGGTCACGGAACACCACAGGCTGCAGGTGAGGGGGAACGAGCTCTATGTTAAAGACGGCTCACTCTACGGCATACTCAGGAGGCCCATCAGGAGGATAGGCATATACGTGCCCGGGGGCAAGCCCCTCCCCTCTTCACTGATAATGGCAGCAGTGCCCGCCAGGGTGGCCGGGGTTGAGGAGATCGCCGTGTGCACGCCACCGAAGTCAGGCAGGGTTGCAGCGGAGATACTGTATGTGGCTAAGGTCCTGGGCATAAGGGAGGTGTACAGGATAGGAGGTGTGCAGGCCATAGCTGCCATGGCCTTCGGTGTTGGCATGGAGAGGGTCGACAAGATATTCGGTCCAGGGAATAGGTACGTAAATGAAGCGAAGAGGCAGGTCTTCGGGCAGGTGGGCATAGACGGCCTCGCAGGCCCATCGGAGGTCTTCGTTGTATCCGATGGGAGCCAGCCCCCCGAACTGGTCCTTGCCGACCTGGAATCGCAGCTGGAGCACGGGCCAGATTCGAAGGCATGGCTATGCACCACGTCCGCCAGGGAGGCCATGTCGCTCAACGGGGGCAGGATAGAGGTCATGCTCGCCGGTAGCGTGGAGGAGTGCATAGACAGGGCCAACGAGATTGCACCTGAGCACCTGGAGATACTGTGCGCTGAGCCCCTCAGGTACCTGGAAAGGGTGAAGAACGCAGGTGCGGTCTACATGGGGCCCTTCACACCTGTGCCGGCGGGTGACTACTTCCTCGGCGTCAACCATGTCCTCCCAACGGGCGGCACGGTCAGGTTCGGCTCAGCGCTAACTGTGGAGGACTTTGTCAGGCGCATCTCGTTTGCGCACGTGTCCAGGGGTGACTTTCAGTCCGGTGTCGGGAGCGGCATAACCCTGGCCAGGGCTGAGGGCATGGAGGGGCATGCAAGGTCTCTGGAGGCGAGGCTGTGAGGAGGCAGACCAGGGAGACCGATGTTTACGTTGAGGTCTCCACAGGGCCTGGGAGCACCGAGGTCGCCACCGGTGACAGCGTCTTCGACCACATGCTGAGGACTCTCTACTTCCACGCGAGGTTCTCGGGCACTGTGAGGGCCACCTGGGACCTCAGGCACCACCTCTGGGAGGACGTGGGCATCACCATGGGGCAGGAGCTCAGGCGGTTCAGGGAGAACTGTGCGAGGTTCCACTCCACCATCGTGCCAATGGACGAGTCGCTGGTCCTGTGTTCCGTGGACGTCTCAAGGGCCTTCCTCAGCTTTGATATGGATGTCAGGGAAGCGGAGGGCTTCGACCCGATGCTGGTCCGTGAGTTCATGTGGGCCCTCTGCAGGGAGCTCGGCCTCACGCTCCACATCGTCGGCATGAGGGTGGGGAACACACACCACGCCGTGGAAGCATCGTTCAAGGCCCTTGGCATGTGCCTTGGCAGTGCGCTCAGGCCCTCTGACAGGACCGAGAGCACGAAGGGGTCACTATGATGGGCGTTGTTGACCTAGGTCTTGGGAACATGAGCAACGTGCTCAGGGCCGTGAGGGGCACCGCAGTGAGGGATGTCTACGGTGTCGAAAGGGCGAGTGCACTCATCATACCTGGCGTCGGTTCTTTCAGCGCGGCCATGCCGACGCTGGAAACGGTGAGGGAAGCGATCATTGGCAGGGTGAGGGAGGGCATACCCGTGCTGGGGATATGCCTGGGCCTGCAGCTCCTCTACGAGGGAAGCGAGGAGGGACCTGGCCGCGGCCTGAGCATATTCAGGGGCACCGTGAAGCGCTTCTCAGGAGTCCGGGTGCCCCACATAGGCTGGAACCAGGTGGAGCCGTCAGGAGAATCTGTGCTTCTGAAGGGCATAAGGCGTGGGGAGTTCTTCTACTTCGTGCACTCCTATTACGCCCCGGTATCGGAGTTCACAAGGGGCTTGACGGATTACGGGGGTGCCTTCTCTTCTGTGGTCGAGAAGGGCAACGTTTTCGGGGTGCAGTTCCATCCAGAGAAGTCTGGCCAGGCAGGGGCCAGGGTGCTAAGGAACTTCGGGGTGATGGCATGAGGTTCAGGGTATTTCCAGCAGTTGACATACTCAACGGCAGGGCGGTGAGGCTGTACCGGGGCATGAGGGAGAGGGCCACGGACTACGGCGACCCCGTGGAGGTGGCGGAGAGGTTTGCATCGGTAACCGGCACGCTCCACATCATCGACCTTGACGGTGCATTCACAGGCTCGCCTAAGAACATGGCAGTCGTGAAGAGGATCGTTGACAGGACAGGTGCCTACGTGCAGGTGGGAGGTGGATTCCGGAGGATGGAGGCGATAGAGGAAGCATATTCCACAGGCGTCCGCTCGGTTATACTGGGCACAGCTGCACAGGACCTCGATTTTGTCAGGGAGGTCGTCAGGCTCTTCCCGGATACGGCTGTCAGCCTGGACTCCAGGGGCGGCCTCATGGCCACCAACGGCTGGACCCGCGTCTCAGGGCGGCATGTGTCCTCGGGCTACTCTGCCATGAAAGGCCTGGTGAGGAGGTTCATATACACGTCCGTGGACAGGGACGGCACCATGGCCGGTGTGGAAACGGTCGAGAGGTTCTGGGCAGACGAGGACTTCATTTACGCGGGCGGGGTGACAACCGCTGACGACGTCCTGAGGCTCATCAGGTCAGGCTTCACTGGCTGCATAATAGGGAAGGCTCTTTACGAGGGCACGGTTGACCTGAAGTCCCTGGGGGGCCTGTGAGTTGCTGGCGAAGAGGGTTGTCGTTGCGCTTGACGTGGCCGGTAGGAGGGTTGTCAAGGGCATCCGCTTCAGGGGCCTGAGGGACGCAGGGGACCCCGTGGAGCTGGCACGGCACTACGAGGAGCAGGGTGCAGACGAGGTCGTGTTCCTTGACATAACGGCCTCCCGGGAGTCCAGGGAAACCATGGTGGCACTGGCAAAGGCTGTGGCGGAGGTGCTAACAGTCCCGTTCATGGTCGGCGGCGGAATCGGGGACCTCGTGACAGCGGTGAACATAATAAGGTCAGGTGCGGACAAGGTCTTCGTGAACACTGCAGCCGTAAGGAACCCGGAGCTGCTGAGGGACATGGCCAGGACAATCGGCTCCTCCAACGTGGTCTGCGCCATTGACGCAAAGAGGGCAGGGGGAGGGTACGAGGTCTTCGTGGCTGGCGGTACTGCACCAACTGGCCTCAAGCTTGAAGACTGGGCCCGCAGGGTGGAGGACCTCGGGGCAGGTGAAATAATGCTGACGTCCATTGACAGGGACGGCACAGGACAGGGCTTCGACACTGGCATGCTAACGGCAGCAAGGGAGGCCACATCGCTACCAATAATAATTTCCGGGGGCGCGGGGACCATGGAACACTTTCTCGATGCGTTCAGGGCAGGCGCTGACGCGGCCCTGGGGGCCTCGGTCTTCCACTATTCCCGCTTCAGCATTGGCGACCTTAAGGAATACCTCTGGAGGAACGGTATACATGTCAGGAGGTGAACTGGCGGAACTCATTTCAAGGATAGGCGACAGGGTGCTCCCGGTGGTGGTGCAGTCCGTAGGGGGAGAGGTGCTGACCCTGGCCTACGCCAACAGGGAGGCCCTGGAGCTCACGGCCCGGACAGGTTACGCCCACTATTATTCGAGGTCCATGGGCAGGGTGAGGATGAAGGGGGAGGTGAGCGGCAACACCCAGAGGGTAGTTGAGATAAGGGGAGACTGCGACTTCGACTCTCTCCTTTACCTGGTGGAGCAGAAGGGGCCTGCCTGCCACATGGGCTATAGGACGTGCTTCTTCAGGAACGCTCCCGGTGCGGAGAGGGAGAACGTTGATTACTCCCTTGCTGTTCTCAGAGACCTGGAGGACGTGATTGAGAGAAGGAGGAGGGAGGGCGGAGAAAACTCGTACACCCGGAGCCTCTTCATGAAGGGGAGGGAGGAGGTCTACAAGAAGTTCGGGGAGGAGAGCATCGAGGTGCTGCTCGCGCAGGGGAGGGAGAGGATCATATACGAGGGTGCCGACATGCTCTACCACTTTCTGGTGCTCCTGAACCTGAACGGTGTCAAGCTCTCTGAAATCATGTCGGAACTTTCGAGGAGGAGGAGATGAGGTACCAGAACAGGCCATCTGGCCTTGTCAGGCTTGATAGGAACGAGAGCCCCTTCGATATACCTGCAGAGGTCAAGGAAGAGGCGGTAAGGGCCATGCTGGAAAGGGAATGGAACAGGTACCCGGACGCTGAGGGGGAAGGCCTCAGGCAGGACATAGCGGATTCACTGGGACTGGGCATGGGGAACGTGGTTGTGGGAAACGGCAGCGACGACCTGCTGCCAGAGGTCATAACCATGTTCAGGCGTATCTATGTATACGAACCGACATTCGAGATGTACAGGTTCTTTGCAGAGAAGCACGGGGTGCAGTACGTCCCGGTGTGGCTCAGCCCGGAGTTCAGGTTCCCGGAGCCTCCGGAGACAGGCAGCGGCGACCTTCTGGTAGTGTGCAGGCCCAACAACCCGACCGGGACGGAGGCGGAAGAGGACATAGTCCTTTCAGCACTGGAGCGTGGCACCAATGTCCTTCTAGATGAAGCGTACTGGGACTTCTCTGGCCACACGATGGTAGAAAAGGTCAGCGATTACCCGAACCTAATGGTGCTCCGGACATTCTCCAAGGCGTTCTCCATGGCAGGCGTGAGGGTCGGCTACCTGGTGGCCAGTGAAGAGACGGCATCTAGGGTGCTGGGCAGGAGGGCGCCGTTCCCGGTCAACGTCCTCTCAGAGTGCGTGGCGCGTGCAATGCTGAGGCACCGCGACCTCGTCAGGAAGACTGTCGATTACATAGTGGCTGAGCGGGAGAGGATGGAGCAGCGGCTGGGCGAACTCTGCGTCAGGAGCACCACAAACTTCTTTCTTGTAAAGGGCGACATGAGGGAGAGGCTGGCCGAGAGGGGCATCCTGGTCAGGAAACTGTCTGGCAGGCTATCTGAGATGAGCAGGGTCACCGTGGGCGAGAGGAGGGAGAACGACGCGTTCCTGGAGGCCTACCTTGAGCTGGTGTCCGGGGCTGGCGGCCGCCTGGCCGGGCCATGATGGTTTAGGCACCACCACAGGGGCGGCTTGAAGCGGAAGCACTGGTAGGCCCCCTTGACCGGCATGCCCGTGTTGCCATGGTGTGCATGGTGCCGGGACAGGTAACCCATGGCCTGTCGTCATGCGGATTACCAGGGCCATGAAGTGCCGGTATATCTGGTGGAGCACAGCTGGTGGCACCGTACCTCGGTCTATGGTGCCGGGCGAATGGGAGGCGCCCACCGCTGGCCAGTTTCCGTTTTGAAAAGTTGCCGTATTTTCACTGCAGTTTCTACCATTCCCTTCACCCCTGACAGTTCATGCATCAATATATTACAGCTAACTAGTCTAATACTTAATATATTACAATAGATGTCACTTGATATCAGAAATGAAATGAATAAATAGATACAATTGATAATACTGTGTATGGAAAGTGCGAACGCGGAACATACGCACGAGAACCAGGACAGGAAACTGAGGAAAGCGCTCTCCACCTGGGACCTGCTGATGCTCAGCGTGGGCGGCATAATAGGCTCCGGCTGGTTATTTGCCGCCTACGGTGCATCCGTCCTCTCGGGGCCAGGCTCCATAGCGGCCTGGGTTATAGGGGGCGTCATAGTGATATTCATAGCGCTCGTCTATGCGGAACTGGGCGCGATGATACCTAGGAGCGGTGCCATAGTGAGGTACGGATACCTGTCACATGGCAGCTTCGCTGGTTTCATATTTGGCTGGGCTTACTTTCTCAGCGCTGTTTCTGTCCCGGCCATCGAGGCGGAGGCTGTGGTGACCTATGCCGCCAGCTACGTGAAGCACCCTACCCTGGTGGCCAACGGTGTCATGACTGGCATCGGGACGCTCATTGCCATGCTCCTCATGACCGGCTTCTTCGTCCTGAACTACTTCGGTGTCAACATAATGGGCAAGTCAAACCAGGGCCTGACATGGGTGAAGGTGGCCATACCTGTCGTGACGATAGTGGTGCTCTTCGCGGTGCACTTCAACCCCTCAGATGTGGTGCCTCCCAACGGCTTCCTCCCGTACGGGTGGGCGCCCGTATTCGCCGCAATATCGAGCAGTGGCATAGTCTTCTCGTACTTCGGCTTCAGGCAGGCCCTGGACTACGGTGGCGAGGCCAAGAACCCGCAGAGGTCGATACCGATAGCAACTGTTGTCTCTGTGCTGATAGGCATACTCATTTACTCGCTCCTCCAGGTCCTCTTCGTAGGGGGCATCAACTGGTCGGCAATGGGCATTGCCCCGGGCCAGTGGCAGACACTGAACGCCCTGGCCACAGCAAGGGATGCCGCGGCCCTGCACCCCCTTGCCTATAACCTGAGGAACTCACCGTTCGCAACGATAGCACTTTCAGCCGGCATGGTGTGGCTCACTTACACACTTTATGCGAGCGCATACCTGGCGCCTGCAGGGACGCTCAACGTGTACATGGGCACATCCACAAGGACACTCTACGGCATGGCGGTGAACGGCCACCTACCTGCTTCGTTCAAGAGGATCAGCGATTGGACCAGGATACCACTGCTGCCCCTGGTGGCCACGCTGCTCGTTGGCTTCCTCTTCTTCCTCCCATTCCCCAGCTGGTACAAGATGGTGGGCTTCATAAGCGGGGCCACGGTATTCACCTACGTGGTCGGCGGGGCCGCCCTCATGAACCTGAGGAGGCAGGCGCCAGAGCTGAGGAGGCCCTTCAGGCTGTGGGGTGCCAGGGTGCTATCGCCGGTCGCGTTCGTCCTGGCCTCTGAGACGGTGTACTGGACTGGGTGGCCGGACACGCTCTACCTCGCGATAGCGATATTCGCAGGCTTCATCCTCTACTTCGCCCTTGCCTTCGCCGGCAAGATCAGGCAGAGCTTCGACAGAAAGAACCTGAAGGCAGGTGCCTGGGTGCCTGTGTTTATCCTAGCCCTGACGCTCCTCTCCTACCTCGGAGAGTACGGTGGAATCGGTGTCCTGGGGTTCCCTGTGGACCTCATCGTTGTGGCGGTATTCAGCCTCGGCATGTACTTCTGGGCAGTGCACTCGGGCATCAGGACGGAGGAGGTGGAGGCCATGGTCAGGTCAGGGGACCAGTACGTCTGATGCACACCCTTACCCCTGGCCCACATGTCCTGAATTCTTGCCCACAGGCTCGGGATTTTCCGTTCGACCAAGTTTTTAATACTATCACCGCATTGCGTCCTGAAATCGTAAATCTCTTTACGAAATTCGTAGAGGTGTACGTGTTGGCAATGAACATGGTGGAGAAGATCCTGGCGGAACATTCCGGCCTTAGCACGGTGTCGCCGGGCGATATTGTGAATGTGAGCGTGGACAGGGCCATACTCCTGGACATAGCTGGACTGCACCCAGAGCTGGTGAGGAACCCGCCGAAGAGGCCATTCGATCCGGACAGGGTGTCCATAGTGTTCGACCACTTCGTGCCGCCGGCAACCGTAGAGCTGGCGGAGGGCACGAGCAAGATAAGGAAGCTTGCAAGGGCGTGGGGCATAAGAAACTTCTATGACGCCGGCAGGGGAGGCATATCGCATGCCCTCGGGGCCGAGCTTGGCTGGTTTGTGCCCGGGTCGATAATAGCGAACACAGATTCGCACTCGGTAGCAGCGGGTGCCTTCAACTGCCTGAGCAGGGGGCTGGGCACCCCGGAGCTCATGCAGGTGCTCTGCACGGGCAGGACGTGGTTCATCGTCGGGGAGACAGTGAGGATAGACTTCCAGGGTGGCCTCAGGAAGGGCGTTGAGGCCAAGGACGCCTTCTTCGAGATAGCCAGGCGGGTGGGTGACATATCCAACATGAACATAGAGTTCGGTGGAGACATGCACTCTCTCTCCATGGACGACAGGTCCTCAATATCCGCCATGACGGCGGAGCTGGGGGTGGAGTTCTCCATCTTCGAGCATGACAGCGTCTTATCTTCATACCTTTCAGGCCGGGTAGGTAACTACAGGCCCGTGGCACCGGATGCAGGTGCCCCGTACGCACAGACGCACACTGTTGACCTCGGGGAGCTGGAGCCAATGGTCGCGGTGCCCCACAACGTCGTGGGCAACGTAAGGCCAGTCGGTGACGTGCAGGGCACCAGGATAGACCAGGCTGTAATCGGCTCATGCGCCAACGGACGCCTGCATGACCTTGAGGTGGCCGCGCGGATACTGAAGGGCAGGAAGGTAAACAGGGACGTGAGGCTCATCGTCACTCCGGCCACGGTAAACATATACAGGGAGGCCCTGGAGCTGGGCTACATAAAGGCGATCGCGGAGGCCGGGGCGGTGGTCACAAACCCCACGTGCGGCTCGTGCTTCGGTGGCCACATGGGGCTGCTGGCCCCGGGCGAGGTTGCTGTGACCTCCACCACCAGGAACTTCAGGGGCAGGATGGGCTCCAGGGACGCCAGCATATTCCTGGCCTCGAGCGCCACAGTGGCCGCCTCCGCCCTGAACGGCTACATCTCAGACCCCAGGGAGGTGATGGCACAGTGACAGCCCACAGGGTCATGGGGAGGGCCTGGGTCTTCGGCGACAACGTAAACACCGATAATATGTACCCGCACATCTGCTACACGCTGCCGGAAAGGGATAGGCCAAAATACACCATGTGGGCCAACAGGCCGGGCTGGGCCGAGCAGGTCAGGCCCGGAGACCTCCTGGTGGCAGGGAAGAACTTCGGCCTTGGGTCTTCCAGGCCTGCGGCGACAAACCTCCTGATGCTCGGCATCAGGGCTGTATTCGCAGAATCGGTGAACGGCCTCTTCCTGAGGAACGCCGTGAACGTGGGCCTCCCGGCCGTGGCCGTGCCTGGCATAACCTCCGCGGTGACGGAGGGCCAGACCCTGGAGGCCGACCTGGACGAGGGGTGGGTGAGGACGGAGGAGGGGGAGGAGATAAGGTTCAGGCCCCTCCCGGCCTTCCTTATGGAGATAATAGACGCGGGAGGCATAATCGAAGTGCTCAGGGCCAGGGGGCTCCTGAGCGAGGAGCCGCTTTAGGTGGTGCCATGGACAGGAGGCTCAGGCTCGCAGTGGCTGAGGGCGATGGGATAGGCAGGGAGGTGGTGCCGCAGGCCATCAGGGTCCTCAGGAGCGCCCTGGAAGCGTATGGGGAGACTGAGGTCGAGTTGGTTGGCGTGCCCGTGGGCTGGGTATCGGTGGAGAGGTTCGGGAGGCCTCTGACTGACGCCGTCCTTGAGACCATAGCGGGGTGCGATGCACTGGTCCTGGGCCCGCTGGAGGTCGGCAGCTACCCGGGGACGCTGGAGGAGACGGTGAGCCCATCGGGCAGGATAAGGCGGCACTTCGATTTATACGCGAACATAAGGCCATCAAGGTCAAGGGGGAGGAACATCTGCGGGAAGGAGGTCGATATTGTCATAGTGAGGGAGAACACAGAGGACTTCTACGCGGACAGGAACATGTTCAGAGGCTCCGGTGAGTTCATGCCCACCCCGGACGTGGCTATGTCCCTGAGGGTCATAACGAGGGCTAAGAGCCAGAAGATCTCAGAGGTCGCGTTCAGGTACGCCATGGGGAGGAGGAAAAAGGTAACCGCTGTGCACAAGGGCAACGTGCTGCGCATGACGGATGGCCTCTTCCTGCAGGCATTCCGGCAAGTGGCCTCCAGGTACCCTGAGGTGAAGGCAGAGGACAGGATAGTGGATTCCACAGCCTACGACATGGTACTGCACCCTGAGAAGTTCGATGTCATCGTTACCACCAACATGTTCGGCGACATACTCTCCGATGAGGCGGCAGCCCTTTCGGGGACACTAGGGCTGGCACCCTCGATCAACGCTGGCGACAGCTTTGCCATGGCCCAGGCCGTCCACGGGTCCGCACCTGACATTGCAGGGAAAGGGATATCGAACCCCATATCCGAGATACTCTCCGTGTCCATGCTCATGTCCTGGCTCTCTGAGAGGAAGGGCCTCAGGGACCTGGAGAAGGTAGCCTGGGCCATCGATGGTGCCGTAGACAGGGTGCTCCGGTCTCCGGAGGATCTGACCCCGGATCTGGGCGGCAGAGGCACCACAGTGTCCCTGGCTGACAGCATCATCGCGGAGATGCGCTGATACGATCTCCTGAATGTACGGTACGGAATACGTAACAGACTGTCCTGATGGCTGGCAGGGAGACTGAGAGGTATATATTTTGAAATTTTCTGGAAAAGATGAAGAGAGACACGATCCGTCATCTATACGAAATTCGTAATCTGATTACGATTAATGATAATTTTATATCTCACATTGCCATGGGGGCAGGATAGCATGACACATGGGATCAGGGTTGGCCTCCTGGACTCCACCCTGCGGGAGGGCGAGCAGACACCGGGGGTCGTGTTCACGAGGGAGCAGAGGGTCGAGATTGCGAGGGCGCTTTCGGGCGCTGGCATCAGCATGATAGAGGTGGGCCACCCGGCGGTGTCTCCGGACGTTTACGACGGCGTAAAGGAGATTATGCGGCTTAGGCGTGAGGGGGAGATCACGAGCGAGGTGGTGGCTCACAGCCGTGCAGTGCGCTCTGACGTTGACATTGCGATGGGCCTGGAGGTTGACAGGATAGCCATATGGTACGGAGTGAGCGACATCCACCTGGCGGCAAAGACCAGGGACACAAGGGAAGCTGCACTGCAGAAGATAGGCGACGCAATACAGTACGCGCATGACCATGGCTTCAGGGTGCGCTTCACCCCGGAGGACGCCTCCAGGACGGACCAGGAGTACCTCATCCAGGTGATCAGGACAGCGAGGGAGTGCGGTGCGGACAGGATAGGCGTCGCGGATACTGTGGGCCTCCTTGACCCGGAGCAGACATCGGGCCTCTTCAGGAGGCTGAGGGCCGCAGAGCCAGGCGTTGAGTATGACTTCCACGGGCACAACGACCTGGGGTGCGCGGTGGCCAACTCTCTTGCCGCCATATCAGCCGGGGCGACCATAGTACACTGCACGGTCAACGGCCTCGGCGAGAGGGTGGGGATAACGCCAACGCAGGTCATTGCTGTCGCCATCAAGCAGAAGTTCGGCGTGGACGTGGCCAGGCTGGACAGGCTCAGGGATCTCTCGGTCCTGGTGGAAAGGTACAGCGGCATACAGATGCCCCCCAACTATCCCATCACAGGAGACTTCGCCTTCGTGCACAAGTCGGGCGTACACGTCCAGGGCATACTGAGCGACCCGAGGACCTACGAGTTCATGGACCCATCCCTGCTAAACAGGAGCAGGGACTATGTGATCGACAAGTACACAGGCAAGCACGCGGTGAAGGCCAGGCTGGAGCGCATGGGCATCCCGCTAAGCGATGACGAGCTCACCAGGGTCATATCTGCCATAAAGAGGGCTGAGGATACCAGGTCGTTCTCCGATGCCGATCTCGTCGAGCTTGTGGAGAGGGAGACGGGAAAAAGGGTCTCCTCCAGCACGCCGGACAACATCGAGGCCATGGTGTCCGTCAAGTGCGAGTCGAACATCTACACAACATCAGTGGCCAGGAGGCTCAGCTCCATCCAGGGCGTCAGGCAGGTCGTGGAGGTTTCCGGGGAGTACGACATTGTTGCATGGGTTGAGGGCAGCAGCACGAAGGAGATAAACAGGATAATAGAGGCCATGAGGTCGGTCAAGGGCCTCTCATCCACAAAGACGGACATGGTGCTCAAGAAGCTGCCCGCCTGAGGACCGTGCTAAGGGCAGGCTTGCTGCCGGTGGCCTAGCGGTACAGGGCATCCAGCCAACACATTCAGCAGGGGCACCATATGTGGCCAGCCCATGCCTGTGGTCAAGGGAGAGCGGAGTGCACAAGGCCCTACGGGCTAGGGATGCCAGGAAACGGTCTCACGCGGGGCTGTGCAGAGGGACTGGCCTATACGCCCTCATCAGGGGGCGCTATTATCTGCTGCCTGTCTAGCCTGGCCACCCTGAGCTTCAGGCCGTCCACGCCCAGGACTATGACCTCATCGCCCACGTTTATGCTTGGCCCCACAACGATGGCGGACCATAGCTGGGAATTCACGCTCACAGTTACGTTCCCGTTGCTTATGCTCTTCACTATGGCCCTGCTGCCTATGAGGGCCTCCTTGCCCGTAACGGGTTTCCTGCCCCACGGCCTCCTGAGGAAGAGCCTCGCGAACCAGGCGCCGAAGAAGAAGGCGAGAACCGCTGTGAGGATGATTTCCGCGTCGAATGTGAGGGAGGAAATATACATAATCCTTAATACAAAGTGGTGTTATAAAACCATTACCACCCTGCAGCCATGTTTTATAAGGGCGTGTATGCTGTATGCCCGTGTACATACCGAGGGAGTTCGCTGTCAGGGAGAGGGAGAGGATCGTTGGCTTCATGCAGAAGTACCCGTTTGCGCAGCTGCTGACGCCTGTTGATGGGGACATTGAGATGACCCTCGTTCCCGTGGTCACAGTCCCTGGCGAGCAGATAGAGGCCTACTTCCACCTCTCAGTATTCAATGAGCACTGGAAGAAGGCCCAGGGCAGGAGGTCATACCTCGTGTTCTTCGGGCCACACCACTACATATCAGCCAGGTGGTACGGCGACAGGAGGTCTGTGCCCACCTGGAACTACGCTGTGGTGAAGGCCGCTGGCAGTGCCCAGGTAACGGACGAGGAGAAGAAGGCTTGGATCCTGAGGCGGCTCTCAGAGGTCTTTGACGCCGAGTGGGCGTCATGGCACATGGAGAGGGAGGACTACTACCGCACCATGATGAGGGAGATCGTTGGGATGAGGTTCCTGGTCGAGTCTCTGGAGGCCAAGTTCAAGATGAGCCAGAACAGGCCTTTGCCTGACAGGCTCAGTGCCATAGAACACCTGAGGGGCCTGCCGGACGGCAGGGAAACTGCTGAGTTCATGGAGGGCCTCCTGGGAAATGTGGAGTAGGGCTCTGCCCTGAGCCCTCACTGTGATATCTCATCTATGTTTTCACTCAGCTTTTCTATGAGCCTGTAGAACTCCCTGAGCTCCTCCTTGGAGAACGACTTTAGCGATTTCTCCACGAACCTCATGTGCGTCTCCCTGGCCTTCTCGAAGGTCTGCCTCCCGAGGTCGGTGATGGCTATCTTTATGACCCTCCTGTCCTCGTCTCCCCTGACCCTCCTGACCAGCCCCCTCTCCTCAAGCTTGTCTATCAGCCCGGTCATCCAGCCCTGGGAGACGTGCAGCATTTCGGCCAGGTAGGCCATATTGCACTCTCCCTCCTCGGAAAGGATGCGTATGGTGGAGTAGTCGTTGACCCCGAGGCCCAGGGAGCTCAGGTTCCTTTCAACGCACCTGTACCACTTCTTCCACGTCCGCGAGTAGAGGCGCCATATATTTATCGGCTCAACGTCACTTCCCTCTCGGAGCACTGCTATCACCCCTCTGCACCTGTAAGCTGCCGTCCAGGTCGTGCACGTACTTCTTGCCCCTCATGGCGGACGCGACCGCCGCGATGAAGGAGAGTGCCATGCCGAAGTAGAAGGTTATGTGGAGTGCCTTCATGAAGGCAGGCGCTATGACATGCGGGAACCAGGTGTTGCTCTCAAGCGTCGATATTACCGAGGCGCTGAGGCCGCTGGTGGCGGATGATGGCAGGCTGCTGAGTATGGTGCCAACCGGGTTATAGCCCAGGAAGGCTGAGAAGAGCGCTGAGGTCGGCGGTATGTTGCTGAAGTACGGGACAAGCGAGCTGGCGCCAGCCGCTGTAAGCGTGGAAGCGAAAGCGTGTGGCAGGCTGTAGGAGAGGTCGAGTATCACTATTGAGAAGAATATGGCAAGGCTCGCTGTCATGCCTGCGTTCTGCATCGTCGTCCTCATGCCTGATGCAGCACCCCTTGTCTCCGGGGGCACGGAGTTCATTATTGAGGCGGAGTTGGGCGAGGCGAACATGCCGCTGCCGAGGCCGAAGACAAGGAGCACGAGGGCGAAGTAGATGTAGACGAAGTTGTACGGGAGGAGTGCCAGGATTATGAAGGCCACACCTGCGACGACCATGCCGAATGTGGCCAGGAACCTTGCCCCGTACTTGTCGGAGAGCGCACCGCTCAGCGGGCCCATGATCAGGAAGCCCGCGGTCAGGGGGAGCATGTAGACGCCTGCCCAGAACGGCGTCACAGAATAAGCGTAGCCATGGAGCGGGAGCCATATGCCCTGGAGCAGTATGATGAGCATGAACTGCAGCCCGCCCCTGCCTATGGAGCTGAGCATGCCCGCCAGGGTGCCATATGTGAAGGGCCTTATCTTGAACAGCTCCATCCTGAACATGGGCGAGCGCACCCTCTTCTCAACGAAGACGAAGGCCACAAGTACCGCGGCACCAACGACGATCGCTGCTATGACCAGCGGGTTTCCCCAGCCCATGGTGCTCTTGCCGTACGGCATCAGGCCGTATGTTGCACCTACGAGTATTGAGGTCAGGCCCGCAGCGAACATCATGTTGCCCACATAGTCGATCTTCTGCTGCGTGTCCCTCCTGCCGACGTCCTTCAGCTTGAGGTATGACCAGACCGTTCCGAGGATGCCCACGGGCACGCTAACCAGGAACACGAACCTCCAGTTTATCGTGGCCAGTATGCCCCCCAGGAGGAGGCCAATGAAAGAGCCAGAGAGGCCGGCCACCTGGTTCAGGCCAAGGGCCTTGCCCCTCTCCGTCGGCGGGAAGGCGTCCGTGAGTATGGCGGCGCTGTTGGCCATGAGGAAGGCTCCGCCGACGGCCTGGACAAGCCTGAAGAGTATGAGCTCGAGGGCGCCGGTTGTACCCTTGCCCGGCGTCAAGAAGAGCAGTATGGAGCCGATGGTAAATATGAGGAAGCCCATGTTGTAAAGCCTTGTCCTCCCGAATATGTCTGAGAGCCTGCCGAATGTCACGAGCAGTGTGGCTGTGACTATGTTGTAGCCCATTATGATCCACAGCAGGTACACGAACGAACCAGGGGCGAACGGGTTCAGGTCTATGCCCCTGAATATGGCTGGGAGCGAGATTATCAGGATCGTCTGGTTGATGAAGGCCATCAGTATGCTTATTGTGGTGTTTGACAGTGCTATCCATTTATACTGCACCATGATAATCATGTCCTAAATTATTTCAGCTATAAAACATTTCACTGGAAAAGTAAAATATCGGCGTTGATATACATCTCTTGGATGGAAAGGAACCGCAAGATACTCCTCATAGTGATCCTCCTCATAGTCGCGAACTTCGCGATGATGCTGATAGCGGCCATGATCAACGAGGGGATGCTGAACCCCTGAGCTAAGTTAAAATACCGTCTGGGGATTTTTGATACGATAGGGATGGCGCAGCTCAGAGAGCTCGAGCGTTTTGAGGAGAACTTCCTCGACCTGTGCCTAGATCCTGAGTACAAGGAAAAGCTGAGGCAGGAGATCGCCAAGAGGAGCGAGCCACTGGACAGGAAAGCCATGAAGAAGTACAAGGACAAGATAGAGAAGGTCAATGAGAAGTACAGGGAAAAGACGCTGAAGCACTGAGATTTTAAGTGGCCTGGCGATATCCATCCGATGCAAGCCGCTGTCCTGACCATAGGAAACGAGATACTTAAGGGAAAGACCGTTAACACCAACGCGGCCCACATCGGCCGCGTGCTCACATTTTCTGGCCACACCGTTGTCCTGGGCCTCACGGTAAGGGACGTGCGTGAGGAGATAGTCTGGGGCTTCAGGACAGCATCACAGTTCGCTGACATAGTGGTCTCCACCGGAGGCCTTGGCCCTACATTCGACGACATGACATCGTCGTCTTTCGCTGAGGCCCTGGGACTACCGCTCGTTGAGAACCCTGAGGCCATGGAGATGATAAGGTCCCGCCTCACCGCCAGGGGCCTGGAGATGACAGAGAACAGGAGGAAGATGGCCATGATGCCCCAGGGGGCCAGAGCCATCAGGAACCTGGCAGGGACTGCCCCCGGGATATATCTCGAAGCAGGGGGCAAGAAGTACCTGGTGACGCCTGGCGTGCCTGACGAGATGAGGTCTGTGCTCGAGAACGCCATAGAACTGATCGCTGACAGGAACGTCAGGTACGCGGAGAGGTCGACGCTGGTGCGCGGCATAATGGAGAGCTCCTTTGCGCCCCATGTGGATGAGGTGATGAAGATGTTTGCGGGCAGGGTATACATAAAGAGCCACCCCAGGCCCAGGGGCCCCAGGGGGCCTGAGATAGAACTGGAGGTTTCCGCTTCTGGCCAGGACCCCGAGGGGGACGTCGAGGGTGCCCTGCGGGAGCTGGAGAGAAGGGCAGCCTCGATGGGGGGCGAGTACTCCAGGATCTAGTGTGCCCCCGGCGGGAATACTATGCTGTCGTACCGCAGGTAGCGCTCGTCCTCGAACCTCAGGTAGTCAGGGTTGATGCCCATCCTCAGGGCTAGGTGGTAGGCGAAGAAGTAGACAGAGAGGATGTAGGTGAACGGCGACCTCATCTCGTCTATGTAGGGCACATCCATGCTGTGGTCGCCATCGCCGTTCACCACGAGCGTCTCTGTATCTGTCTCCCTGCACGCCCTCACTATGTCGGAAACCCTGTCCTCAACAGTGGGCGTGCTGAATATTATGACCAGCGTTTCCTGGTCTATGACCGAAGTGCAGCCGTGGTTGAACTCTTCGAGCTCGATGCCCTCAGCGTGGAGGTGCGTGGCCTCCTTGAGCTTCTGTGCGCACTCCCTGGCGCTGACCTGGTTTGGGCCAGCCCCAAGCACGAACATCCTCTTCGGCACACGGATGCCCTGGGCCATCTCCCTACCTAGCCTGTCTAAGTAGGGTATGTTCCTTGAGATGATGGAGGAGACCGTTTCCCAGTCGTCCCAGGCGCCTAGGGCATTTCCCGTCAAGATGTACGAGGCGATGGCGTTGTCGAAGAACGCCTTTGTGTTGCAGAGCGAGATATCGGGCGAGTTCCCTATGACAAGACCCGTGTCGCTCTCCCTTATGATGGGCGAGTCCCTGTAATGCGATATGCCCACGGTCCTGCACTTCCCCCTGTGCTTCCTGAGGGCGTCAACGGTGGACTTCGTCTTCCCGGTGTGGGAGATGCCTATGATGGTTCCTGATGGCCTCATGAACCTCTCCAGCTCGAAGGCCTGGACGCACCTGACCCTCATATCGTCCGCTGGCTGCGAACCGACAAGTGCGGAGTGGTAGCTCGTACCGTTTCCAGTGAAAAGGATCTGGCCTGTGTCACCACCAAGCCTGAAGTCCTCGCAGGCTGAGACCGTGGCCCTGAGGCCGTTCGGTATGTCCATGAGCATGTCGTACATTGCGTATGGGTGTCCGCTCCTCCTTGGTGGCAGCTCGTCTGTCATCGTGGAGTTCAGTCACTCATGATATAAAGGATTTTCACAAACGGCCCTTTGGATATTGCTCACAGTGAAATGAAAAAAGTACCCTGTAAGGGGTATCTACGAGAAGAAGTTCAGGTAGAAGTTTACGTCAGACTGGCCGTAGTAGACCACCAGCACTTCGGTGACAGGCGTGGAGGAGGAGAGGACTTTGGAGCTCTCTAGGCTGCTTATCAGTGCCGTGTTATACGAGAGTGTTGCACTGACCTTGTACTCCGTGTACTTGACCCCGGACACGGTCTTTGTCGTTCCTGTGGGTGAAATGCTGGGCGTTCCTGACAGCACTGCGACCATCCTGGAAGTGTTGTTGGATGTGACGTAGGCTGACGGGGTCGCTGTGGCCCACACCTCTGCGGTCACCGTGTAGGACGTGCCTGATATCGTAACGTTTGTCACCTGGGGCGTTGCGTTCATGACGTCGGGAATGTAAGTGGGAGATATCGAGGAGGAGGAGTGCATGAACGGGACATAGTATGCTGCTGCCAGCCCTATGCCCGCTATGATGGCAACTATGACCGCTGTACCGAAGACCATGAGGAACTTGTCATCCTCGAACTGTTCCTGGTTCTCATCCCTTTTCCTGCCAGGTCCCATTGGCATGAGTATCAGATCTAAATCGAAGATGTGGATTTTAAACTTGTGCGTTTCTGCGCTGGTGAAGGCCCCAGAGCGCCGGACATGCGCCAGCCGCATGTGGGAGGTGTGCGGGCGTTAAAATTCATTTCCGTATACACGGGATCCGGGATGTAAAAATTTCAATATTGGCCCGGTCTACAGGTGGACAGTTTGCCTGGCTCCATATTCCTTAAACTCCCCGGGAGGAGGTACAGCGAGGTCCTCTCCAGCCACCGCATTAGGAGGTATATACTCTCATACAACCTATTCTTTGTTTCGAACAGCGTGGCGTCAAGTTTCATAAATGTACTGCTCTTCTCAACCGGCAGCATAGCAAGGGTCGTGGAGTTCCAGGCCATGAACCAGGCCGCGCAGTTCCTCTTCTTCTTCATGAGCGGCTTTTTGAGCTCCCGGGCCAGGGACGAGACGCTCTTCGCCCTCGGCAACCTGCTGAGGGGCTTCTCAATGCTCCTGGCGATCCTGGTGGGTGGTGTGTTCTTCAACCCCCTGGTATTCGGCACCATCTACGGCATATCTGGCGGCCTCTTCTGGGGCTCGAACAACGTGATGCAGCAGGAGGTCACCAGGGGCAACGACAGGCTCACCTTCCTCTCCCTCAACTCCACAATCTCGGGCATAATCTCCCTCGTGGGGCCCGTGGCTGGTGCGCTCATAATAGGGGCAACACCTTTCCACGGTGTGGCCAGATACGTACCTGTCTTCTCAGTTTCCGCAGCTGCCCTCATAGTCGCGGCTGCGGTGGGGAGGACCATAGGCGTTTCCAGGGAGAGGCGCAGGCTCACTGCCAGGGACCTCAGGGAGGCGAACAGGAACATACCGCTTAGGTTCAAGGTCTTCTTCTTCTCATCTAACATCTACACCCTGGCCCTCTCCGTGGTGCTTCCAGTGTACTTATTCGCGCAGACGCACAACTACTACCTGGTCGGTGTCCTGGGGAGCGTCCTGGCCTCCGGCAGCGTGCTCGGCAACCTTCTCACCCCATGGCTCCTCTTCAGGGACAGGCCATGGGTGCACGCACTCTACGGCATAGCGGTGATCGCAACTGGCCTCCTGCTCATGGACAGTTCCCTTGCCGCTGTGGCGGCCTTCCTATCCGGCTTCACTGCCAACCTCCTGACTGTACCGATAAGCAACGGCACGCTTACGGCGTTCATGGGCATAATGGATGTACCTGCAAGCTCGTACCCGTACTGGATCAGCAGGGAGTATTACCTGGTGGGTGGCAGGGTGTCAATGCTCGTAGCCCTCCTGGCCAGTTCCATTCTGGGGGGCATCGGCGTTACAGCGGCTGTGGCATCCCTGCTCTCTGTGAGCTTCATGGCTATGGTTCCAGCGCTCTTCGTTACCGGTGCAGGGAAGAGGTGATGAACACGGCCGGATGGGTCTACAAAACAATATATACCCCACTAAATTCACAATCGGTCAGATGAGTCCAGCTGTTTATGAGCCGGTGAACACATCAATAGGCCTCAACCAGATATCCAGGGAAGTGCTAGACTTCTGGGAGAGGGAGGGCACAGTGAAGCGCGTCCTCTCAGACAGTTCGAGGCCCAGGGTCTTCTCCTTCCTTGAGGGGCCGCCAACGGCAAACGGCAGGCCGCACGTGGGCCATGCCATGACGCGTACAATAAAGGATATAGTGCTCCGTTACAAGTACATGCAGGGCTACTCCATCTCGAGGAGGTACGCAGGCTGGGACTGCCACGGCCTGCCGGTTGAGCTCGAAGCGGAGAAGCACTTCGGTTTCAAGGTCAAGAAGGAGATAGAGGACTTCGGCATAGAGAAGTTCAACTCTTACTGCAGGGAGAGCATTTTCCGGTACGTGGATGAGTGGGAGCAGGTCGACAGGCTCCTGGGCTTCTGGATCGACCACTCAAAGGCGTATGTGACGCTTAGGAACGAATACATCGAGAGTGAGTGGTGGGCCCTGAAGAACCTGTACAGCAGGGGCCTCCTGGTCAAGGACTTCAAGATCGTTCCCTACTGCCCCAGGTGCGAGACTTCGCTGAGCTCGCACGAGGTATCGCAGGGGTACGAGGAGGTCAAGGACCCCTCAGTATATGTGAAGTTTCCGGTCAGGGGCCAGGAGGGCACCTTCTTCCTTGCCTGGACGACCACTCCATGGACGCTTCCCTCGAACGAGTTCCTGGCGGTCAACCCCGACTTCGATTACTCCTTAATATTGGTTGGTGAAGAAAAATATTACATGGCCACCGCTGCAGTTGACCGGGTCATGGAGGGGAAGCAGTACAGGGAGGAAAAGAGGCTCAAGGGATCGGAGCTGCTGGGCATGGAGTACGAGAGGCCCATAGACTTCATACCAGCACCTGACGGCTCCTGCAGGGTTGTCGGGGGTTCCCACGTCACCCTCGAGGAAGGCACAGGCATAGTGCACACGGCGCCGGCCTTCGGGGCAGAGGACTTCGAGATAGGGAGGCGGGAGGGTGTTGCTGTCATAAACCCTGTGAACGCCTCCGGAAAGTTCGAGGACGACAGGCTCCCGTGGTCAGGCCTCTTCGTGAAGGACGCTGACCCGAAGATAATATCGTACCTCAAGGGCAGGGGCCTCCTGTTCAGGAGCGGCAAGGTGAGCCACACTTACCCGTTCTGCTACAGGTGCGGGACGCCACTCCTGTACTACCCCCTTGAGGCCTGGTTCATTAAGGTCTCCAGGATAAGGGAGGAACTGCAGAGGAACAACTCGAAGATAAACTGGTACCCGGACCACCTGAAGGACGGCAGGTTCGGCAACTTCCTAGCAGAGGCCAAGGACTGGGCGCTGAGCAGGAACAGGTACTGGGGGACGCCGCTCCCCGTCTGGGACTGCAGCAATGGCCACACGGTCTTCCTCGGCAGCATGTCGGAGATAAGGGAACTCGGCGGCGAAGTCCCGAAGGACCTGCACAGGCCCTACATAGACCAGGTCACTCTGAAATGCCCGGAGTGCGGCGGGGAGATGAGGAGGGAGCCGTACGTCATAGATACCTGGTTCGACTCAGGAAGTGCCACTTACGCAGCCATGCACTACCCGTTCTCGAAGGACTTCGACCCATCCTCTGACCTGCCGGTGGACTTCATAACCGAGGCCATAGACCAGACCCGCGGCTGGTTCTACACACTGCACGTGATCTCGTCCCTCCTGTTCCAGAAGAATGCTTACAGCAACGTCCTCTCCATAGACTTCATCCTTGACGAGCAGGGGAGGAAGATGAGCAAGAGCAAGGGCAACTCCGTCTACGCCCTTGACTTCATCAACGAGTTCGGTGCAGATGCTGTCCGCCTCTTCTTCCTCAGCAATGCGCCTTGGAGGCCCAAGGCCATAGACAGGAAGCTGATCCTGGAGATGTCCAGGAAGACCATATACACTATGCTTAACGTTTACCAGTTCTTCGCGTCCAATGCCAACCTGGACGGTTACATGTACAGGGGCCTGGTGCAGCCCAAGAACATACTGGACCGCTGGATAGTGTCAAGGGTCAACAGCACCGTCAGGGACGTGACCAGGGAGATGGACAACTACCAGGTGCACACTGCGCTGAAGCTCATAATGGACCTCATAGACGACATATCCAACTTCTACCTCCGCCTCTCAAGGAGGAGGTTCTGGTCAGATGAGATGGGCATAGAGAAGGAGAGGGCCTACTCTTCACTGTTCTATGCCATGTTGAACACAGTGAAAATGATGGCACCGCTGACGCCGTTCTTCTCCGAGTACCTATACAAGCGCCTTGTGCCCGGGGGAGGGAGCGTCCATGAGGAGCGTTATCCGGTGGCCGACCCGGACCTGATAGACAGGGAGATAGAGGGGGAGATAGAGTTCGCAAAGACCGTGATCGAGGGCGTCAGGAGGCTGAGGCAGGAATCCGGGATAAAGGGCAGGCAACCGGTGACGGAGATACTGATATCTGCACCCGGCAGCATACCGGAGGACATCATAGAGATAATAGCGCCGGAGTGCAACGCGAGGTCTGTAAGGTACATAGCAAAGGAGAAGAGGCCCCTGATGCACCAGGTCAGGGTCAACATGTCCAGGGCAGCGCCAGTGCTCCGTTCAAAGGTCAGGCAGCTCCAGGCCTATGTGGAGAGCACAGAGCAGGAGGAGATATACAGGGAAGTATCGGAGAAGGGCTACGTGACCTGGGAGGACAGGGAGATAGAGAAGGACATGCTTGAGATAACGGAGGTTCCAGACCCGAGGTACGCATACCTGCACGAGGCAAAGAGCGACATCGACATATTCCTGAACAAGGAGATCGATGAGGACCTGGAGATGGAGGGCCTGGCCAGGGAGGTCATAAGGAGGGTGCAGGTCATGAGGAAGGAGATGGACCTCGAATACGATGAGAGGATCGTAACGACCGTGGAGTGCTCTGACAGGGTAAAGAGGGCACTGCAACAGCACATGAAGATGGTGAAGAACGAGACACTCTCTGACTCGGTTATCTTCGCCGATGCGCCCGGCGGGAAGGAGTGGGAGATAGAGGGCGAGAAGGTGAGGATAAGCATAAAGACCTCTCCCGCCTAGCTGCCGGAGGCTGAACAGTTGGCAAAACCGAGGAAGGAGACGGGCAGGGCGTTCATGGTGGGCCGGTTCCAGCCCTTCCACAACGGCCACCTGGCTGTGATAAAGGAGATACTGAAGGAGAACAGGAGCATCATAATAGGTATCGGGAGTGCGCAGTACTCGCACACCCTAAAGGACCCCTTCACGGCAGGGGAGAGGCACCTCATGATATCCAGCTCGCTGGAACAGGAGGGCATCTACAACTTCTACCTCGTCCCGATCGAGGACGTGAACTCAAACCCACTCTGGGTGGCGCACGTGGAATCGCTCACCCCGGGCTTTGACAGGGTCTACACCAATAACCCCCTTGTGAGGAGGCTCTTCCAGGAGAGCGGCTATGAGGTGCGTTCGATGAAGCTGCTAAACAGGAAGGACTGGTCCGGGACGAGCATAAGGAAGAAGATCATAAGCGGTGAGGACTGGAAGTCTGATGTGCCGAAGGCCGTGGCGGAGATCATAGAGGAGATAGACGGCGTCACAAGGCTCAGGGAGCTGACGCAGTCAGACGAGTGAAAATGTTTAACTCTCCCATCGCCTTCATAATTGCAGATGCGTGACTTCTCGGGCACAGGCTTCATGGTCTCTGAGATTGGTGTCGGTACCTACTACGATCCTGGTTGGATCGTCCGTGCCAGGCTCTTCGGGAGCAGGCCGAACAGGGACATGAAGGTGAAGGCCATTTCGACCGCCCTGGAGTGCGGCGTTAACATGATCGATACTGCGGAGATATACCAGTCGGAGGACATGGTGGCCGAGGCGCTGGGGGGCAGGGACAGGTCCAAGGTGTTCCTGGCCACAAAGGTCTGGCCATCGCACTACAGGAGGGAGAGGCTCCTCAAGTCCCTGAGGGCAAGCCTGAGGCGGCTGGGCACAGACTATGTGGACCTCTACCAGCTGCACCTCAATTCATCCCGGGAGAAAGTGGGAGAGGCCCTCAAAGCCATAGAGGAGCAGGTCAAGGAGGGCACAGTCAGATACATAGGCATAAGCAACTTTGACGCCGAGCTAACGAAGTTTGCCCTGTCTGTGGTCAGGGATGCGAGGATCGTGTCAACGCAGATGCCGTTCAACCTGCTGAATAGGAAAATCGAGGCCGATATCTTGCCAATATGCAGAGAGAACGGCATGTCGGTGCTGGCCTATTACCCCCTCGGGCATGGCAGGCTTGTGACATCCAGCGGGAAATTCGCCGAGGCGGTCAAGAAGATACAGGAAGACCATCCAGGCAAGACCGTCCCGCAGATAGTGCTCAACTGGTTCCTGTCCAAGTTCGATAACGTCTACCCCATACCCAGGGCATCGAACCCTGAACACGTCAGGGAGAACACCGGCGCAATGGGCTGGAAGATGGATGAGGAAGAGATAAAGATGCTTGAACAGTCAGTTTCCTGACTGTTCCAGGTCAACCTCGATGAACCCCTCGTTCTCCCTCACTGCGAATGTCTTCTTGCCCATCTTGTCCATCATCGCGTTCGGTGCGACGAATGGTGGCTCCAGCATCCTGCCGGTCTTGACGTCGAATACAGCCTTGTGGCAGAAGCACTGCACCTGGTTCTTCTCCGCGTCGTACTTGCCCAGGATGCACTTGGCGTGGGAGCAAACAGCGTCCATGGCGTAGAGGTTGTTCCCGCTCTTTGCTATGAAGACGACCTCGTTATCTACCCTGGCAGCAAACGACCCTCCTGCAACCTCCAGTGCCTTCATTGACACTACTCTCTTCCAGGCCATGGCACACTGTATCTGCAGAGAGAGTTAAACTTTGTCACTCCATGAAAGACGGGCCCCCAGCCATACGGTGGTTACCGGAACTCCATTTCCATCTGCCAGCACATTTGGCCGTGGTCGAAAGAAAAACCTCCTTCCTCTCCGTCCGGCGTGGTGGCATCCACCACTCCGCTCTCTGTAAGGAACACAAACAGGCGACCTGGCACGGTAACGGGAAACCTTGTTGCCTCTGCCTCCTGAGAATGGCATAGGCGGTTGGGGTCTGGGAACAGCAGCCGGCAATTCCGTCATTGATTTGCGCGAAAGGACCGATCCGTAATTTTGGCCCGCACCGCCACTGCCAAGGCAGCAGGTCAGGGTTCATACCCCGGTGGTCTCCATTGCGGCCGGCGAGAAAGAAATATTTCAAGGGAGCGATACATACCCATGGACGCCAGGGAAGCCTATTCGGTCAAGGTCCTGTCCGACCCTTTCGTGAACGGTGACGAGTGCTACTTTGTCCAGAACTGGATAGAGGGTAATGAGTACGGGTCTTCCATATTCAGGATGGCCCACGGCAGGGTGGAGAGGGTCACCTTCGGTGGTTCCGAGAGGTCCCCTTCTGTATACGGTGGGTACCTCTATTACATATCCTCGGCTGGCGGTGAGGAGAGCCTCATGAGGATGGGCAGGATGTCAGGGCCAGAGAGGGTAGCAACCTTCGGCAAGATACACAAGTTCCTGCCCTACAATGATGACATGCTCGCCATAGTGGAGGCGAAGGCGGAGGCTGGCACACTCTTCGTGGCGAAGAGGCAGATGTACAGGTACGACACAAGGGGCTACCTGAGGAGCAGGAAGAAGCTCGTTTCAGTGAAGGGCGGCAGGGACATAGTGGCCGGTGACTTCGATGTGGTGGACTTCGCCGTTAGCGGTGACGATGTCATCGTGTCCACAACCGAGGAGGACGACAGCACAGGCCTGCACCAGGTCTACAGGCTCATCAGCGGCCTCTCAGGGAGGGAGAAGCTGACGGGCGGCAGGGGCCTGGCCACATCCGTGGGCTTCACGCCATCCGGCGAGGCTGTGTTCATCGGCCACAGGTCCGGCATTGCGCCGTGGAAGCAGAAGAGCGTAATGGCAGCTGATGGGAGGGTGCTGTCTGGCGGCGTGAACTGCTCCCTGGATGTCATCACGGACCTCTTTGTTGGCGGTGCACAGGGCCTTGTGACCGACGGCAGCCTCTACACCATAGCCCATGAGGGCGGAGACACTTACGTCTACGACGTCCTGGCCCGGAAAAGGCTGACGGGCCGGGGCATGTCAGTGAGGTACTTCCACTCCTCTGGCGGCAATCTGGCGTACATCCTCACGGAGCCAGGGAGACCGTCCCTGCTAAGGTTCGGCGAGCAGGAGTACGACCCGAACCCTGGAGTGAGGGGTGCTGAGGTGGAGAACTTCAGGACTGGCGGGGGAGAGTACTGGTTCATCCACTCAGGCAGTGAGCGCCCGACAGTCCTCTCCGTGCACGGTGGGCCCCATATGGCGTACGGAAACTGCTACTACATAGAGTTCAACTTCCTAGCGGCCAACGGCTTCAACGTCGTCTACGGCAACCCCAGGGGGAGTTCAGGGTACGGTGATGACTTCGCCAGGGCATGCGTGGGCGACTGGGGAGGGAGGGACTTTGAGGATGTTCTCTCCTTCCTTGACGATGCCAGGGACAGGTTTGGCCTCACCGGGAAGGTAGCCATCACGGGAGGCTCCTACGGGGGCTTCATGACCAATGTGGCCATCGTGAAGAGCAACAGGTTCGCCTGCGCTGTTTCCGAGATGCCCGTGTCGAACCTCCTGAGCATGCTCGGCACCAGTGACATAGGCTTCTGGTTCAATGCTGTGGAATCGGGCATAGAGGACCCGTGGAGCAGGGAATCGCAGGAGAGGCTGCTGCGCATGTCCCCGATATACAGCGTCAAGGATGCCAGGACACCCACCATGTATATACATGGCGAGGAGGACTTCAGGTGCCCCATCGAGCAGTCGGAGCAGATGTTCATGGCGCTGCGCTATTACGGCGTGGACAGCGAGCTTGTCAGGTACTCAGGGGACTCGCACGAGCATGCAAGGCACGGGAGGCCGCAGAACATGGTCGACAGGCTTGAGAGGAAGCTGGCCTGGTTCAGGAAATACATGGTGGACGGGGAGGGGGTGGGGCAGGGTGCCGCTCCTTGACGGCATGCTCTCGCTGGTCACGGGCGCATCAAGGGGCATCGGGAGGGCGGTGGCACTGCGCCTGGCCTCGGAAGGCAGTGACGTGGCACTGATATACAGGGAGGACCACGTGGATGCGGAGTCGACAGCCAGGGAGATAGAGGCCATGGGGTGCCGTGCTGTGGCAGTGAGGTGCGATGTGTCGGAACCTGAAGATGTTGCCAGGGCGTGCAGCCAGATCCGTGTTGAAGTGGGCTGGCCGGACGTTGTGGTGAACAACGCCGGCGTGATGCTGAACGGTGACATCATGGAACAGCCCCTCAGCGACCTGGACGCGATGATGCGCACCAATGTCTACAGCATAGTCCACCTCACCAGGGCCCTCGGTGAGAGGGTCAGGAAGGGTGACATGAGCATTGTGAACGTGGCAAGCAACGCAGGCCTGGGCACGGCGCTGGAGGGCTACACATTCTATTCGGTCACAAAGGCTGCTGTGATGGCTCTGACGAGGAGGATGGCCTTCGACCTGGGCAAATATGGCGTCAGGGTGAACGCAGTGGCACCCGGAACCGTGGACACTGAAATGATGAGGCGTGGGAGGAGCGAGGAGCAGGTCAATGAGGTCTACCCCTCTAGGGCATCCAGGACCATCCTCTCCAGGGTCGCACAGCCAGGGGAGATAGCAGATGCCGTCCTCTTCCTGGCGTCCCCGCTCTCACGCTTTGTCACGGGCCAGGTGCTCGTTGTGGACGGCGGGCGCCTCGACTACCTCACCCACTCCCTCTAGATGACTATCCTCTCCTTGGGGAGGTGCCTGTCCTCAACGCCCAGGGCGGCGACATCTATTTCCTGCCCGCCATAGAGCATTGCCTTCTCCCTGCCGGCGAGGAGTGCAGAGACGATCCTGCCCGCTGCGTCCCCCTTCATGATGCCGCTTCCGCTGGTGCCTGTGGCCACGATCACGTTCAGGTCCCTGAAGATGTAGTGTGTCCTGTCAATGGTGTTGTAGGCGTAGTGGCCAGCCCACATCGACGTCACCCTGGACCTTGAGACAGCCGGTATGTAGGCACTCACAACTGGCACTATGCTCCTCTCGTAGAACTCGGGTTCCGGCTGGGGGTCCTCCTCGAAGGAATAGGGGCGACCGTAGTCATCGGCAACAGAGAACCACACGGACCCACTTTTTGGTTCCGGCCTCATTATTATGCCGTGGGCTGGGAGTATCGTGAAGGGGAGGACGTCCTCCCCCTCCACCATGGGGTGCCTGACCAGGGAGGATATCTCGCTCCCGCTCACCTGGAAGACCTGCCTCTTCTTTGGCCTCGTGTGGCTGTCTATGCCTGTTGGGTCAAGGAGTGCGGTCGTCCACATGTCGGTGCAGAGCACGTACTGTTCCGCCCTGACCGTGCCCCTGCTGGTATCCAGAGTGTCCACATGCACAGACTGCCAGAGGAACGGCTCTCCCGGATAATTGAGTGGTTCCACGGGCTTCAGCCTCAGCGGCCTCACCTCTGTGTTGTAGAGGAACTCCACCCCCATTCTCCTGCACTCGCCCTCGTAGTAGGCTGCCAGCCTGTCCGGCTCTATTATGCCGCAGTTCCTGCCGAGGAGGCCGGCATCTATGTCAGGCACCGAGAGCAGGGCCTTCTCCTCGCTTGATGGCCTGGTGTTGAAGCCTGCCTCCCTTATCTCGTCCTCCTCCACTACCCTGGCCCTCCCCTCCCTTATGAAGCCCTGGACCACATCGCACTCCACGAACTTCCTGCCAGCGAGGAACAGGTAACCGTTGAACTTCATGCCAAGGTTGAAGCCAGATTCCTGCACCTTTCTGTAGAAGGAAATGGAGGAGGACGTGAGCTTCCTGTTCACCTCAGAGGAGAAGAGGTCCCTGAAGCCGGCGGCACTCCTTGCCGTGTTACCCTGGGCAAATGTCCCCTTCTTCTCCACAACCGCCACGTTCATGTCCGGGTTTTCCCTCTTTATGTGGTAGGCCGAGGCAAGCCCGGTTATGCCAGCACCCACCACAACTGTGTCGAAAGTGAGCACAACGGGGTATCGCTTGCTGGATTAACTTTTATCGCTCCTTTTTCCTGGAAAAACATTGGTTTTCAACGCAACAGCATGCCGGCCTTTGTGTTTTCCAGAGTCCATTGCAACAGTCTCCTCAGGTGCACCATGGAACCCTCATCCAGTGGCGGGAAAGGGTCCCTTGTCAGAGGTTCAGATATGACGCCCAGCTCCTTCAGTATGGCCTTCTTCACAGCCACAGTCCTCTCAGGGTAGAAGTTGGCCAGGGGAAGCGTTTTGGCGAAGAGATCGGTCGCCTCCTCCACCTTCCCCTCCCTGAAGAGCCTGTATATGGACACAAGGTGCTCCGGGATAGGTGCAGATGTCATCACCCCGTCCGCACCCTCAGCCAGCTCCCAGAGCAGGTTCCTGCCGTGGAGTGCCCCCAGTATGGAAATCGATGTGCCCAGCGCTGCCCTGATTGCCCTGACCTTGGGCGGCGAGGGCTGCTCCTCCACCTTCACGCAGACCACGTTCTCTGCCTCTGAGACTATGGCCCTCAGGGTGTCCACACCGATCCTGGCGAAGCCAAGGGCCGGGTTGTCCAGGACAACTGTGGGCAGTGCATATTTTTTGGAGACGGAGCGGTAGCGCCCCAGGATGGTGCTCATGGGTACCTGGCCCCTGTGCGGGCCCAGCAGGAACGCGTCAACCCCGAGCCTGGCCGCCCTCTCGGCCTCCATGAGGACCTGCCTGTCCGAAGGCATGGTAATGCCACACACCACGGGTACACTGCCGGACGTTTCCTCCATCACTGTCCTGATTATGCTCTCCCTCTCCTCCTGGGTGAGCGCTTCGCTCTCCGACACCTCCCCGAGGATCGTGAGGCCGTCCACGGACGCCCGCATGTAATAGCGAACCATGCGCCTTAGGCTTTCCAGGTCCAGAGAACCGTCGCGGCTGAAGGGTGTGAGCAGGATGGGGAATACGCCCCTGAACTCCATGGAATGGCATCACGGTCCCGGATAATTTGGTTTCCATTTGTGCGATCACCCGGGGCATCCATTTTTAAATCCAATAGCCATGTGGACGATCGGGAAGAGGGGAACGCAACACGATCGGGCAACATGGTGGTGCCCCTGCAGGGATGATATGGATGGAGAAGGTGGACCCCACAGTGAAGGAGGAGAAGCTGCCATCGGGGGTGGCATGCATAGACTACGTGATGTCAGGTGGCCTGGAACCGGGAGTCATGACAGAGCTCTACGGTGAGGGTGGTACGGGGAAGAGCAACATGTGCATGGTCTTCGCTGTCTCGGCCCTCTCCCTGGGCAGGTCCGTCATATTCCTGGACACGGAGGGCCTCTCCACAGAGAGGCTCCTTCAGGTCTCGGGGGGTGACACTGGCCTCCTGCGTCACCTGATGCTCTACAGGATCACCTCCCTGGACGACCAGGAGGTGGCCATCATGCGCTCCTCCAAGATGATGGAGAGGGAGAGGAAGGTCGGGCTCCTCATCATAGACTCGTTCACTGAGTACTTCAGGCTCGAGAAGAGTTCGGACACGAGGGAGAGGGTCGCGGCCATGCAGAGGCACATATCGCTCCTCAACTCCATCGCGGTCAGGTTCAGGGTGCCTGTTCTCCTGACAAACCAGATATACCTTGACCCTGAGGAGCAGAGGCTGGAGCCGTTCGGCGGCTATGTCATAGACCACTCCATGAAGGCCATATTCATGCTCGAGAAGTCTGACGGCGTGAGGAGGATCGTCACGGTGAAACACAGGTCCGTGGAGGAGGGCAGGTCGGCACAGTTCAGGATAACCGAATCTGGCATTTCATGCGAGGTGTGATGCATGGGCGTAGACCTGGGTGAGATCGTTGTCAGGTCCCCCACAACTCTGAAGGAGCACTCGGGGCAGACGGTCAGCGTGGATGCCTACAACATAATCTACCAGTTCCTGAGCAGCATAAGGGGCCCGAACGGAGAGCCCCTCAGGGATTCGCAGGGCAGGGTGACCTCACACCTGTCCGGGCTCTTCTACAGGACAGTGAACCTTCTGGAAAGCGGCATAAGGCCCGTCTTTGTCTTCGACGGAAGGCCTTTCGAGCTGAAGGCAAGGACTCTCGAGGAGCGGGCCATGGTCAAGGCCAGGGACCTTGAGGCGTACCAGGAAGCTGTGGAGGCAGGCGATGCTGAGAGGGCCAGGTCGCTGGCGTCCAGGATAAACTACATAACGGATGAGATTGTCCAGGAATCCAAGGCACTCCTGGGCCTCATGGGCCTCCCGGTGGTGCAGGCCCCTTCGGAGGGGGAGGCCCAGGCCTCGTACATGTCCAGGGCTGGCCTGGTCTACGGTGTCATAAGCCAGGACTATGACTGCCTCCTCTTTGGTGCCAGGAGGGTGCTGAGGAACTTCACGGTATCGGGCAGGCGAAGGGTGCCTGGAAAGAACGTCTACCAGAACGTATCGCCAGAGGTGGCCAGCCTGGAGGAGACGCTGAGGCAGAACGGCATAACGTACGAGCAGCTGGTTGACATAGGCATAATGGTCGGCACCGATTTCAACAGCGGACTCAGTAGGGTGGGCGCGAAGACTGCGCTGAAGCTGGTCAAGAAGTATGGCGATATCACCAGGGTGCTCGAGGCCAGGGGCGAGGTGATAGAGAACCTGGACAGGATCAGGTCGTTCTTCCTCGACCCGCCGCACGTGGACACGGAGATAAGGTTCGGCAGACCGGACAGGGAGGGCATATTGCGGTTCCTGTGCGGTGAGCACGACTTCTCCAGGGAGAGGGTTGAACCCTATCTTGACACAATAGAGGCAGGGCTGTCAAGGGGCTCACAGTCCAGCCTGGACACATTCTTCTGATGGCCAGCGGGCCTGTGAATCCTTATCGGTGCAGCAGGCCCCCTGATACATAAATGTCCGGATGCGGTCTCGATTCACGCCACTGAAGCCCACGGTGGGTCCAGTCCCTGCCTGTGCCGGCGTCAGACAGGGGATGAGGGGGTTCCGGCAAGGATTCGGGCAGTTTATAGTTTAAACAGATTTTAGAACTGGAAAATTGTTTTTATGGATTTTTAATCCAAGATTTAAAACAGATGCAATTAAATACCAGATTTACCATGTAGAATCATGCCTCAGCAGAAATCATTGGTAGATGTGGCGCATGTATCAAAAAGGGGAAGCTCTCTAAGGATAACCCTGCCGAGAAAGGTGGCGGAGAGGTTGAAGATCGAGCCAGGTGACATATTGGGCTTCTACACGGACGGCGAAGTGATCTTCCTGGAAAGGATGCAGTGAGCTCAGAGGCTCTCAGGCACCAGGTCCCGGTACCTGGACACCTGGCCTTCGAGCGCCTCTGCCACGGCCTCCTTCAGTGAACGCGGGTCTATCTGGCCCTGCACGTAGCTCCTCTCGAGGTCCTCGAACCTCTTAAACTCAACCTCGCCGTTCCCAGTCTTGACCCTGAGGGGGGCCTGTGGCAGGATTATGTACCTGGCTATGTCCGTCACAGGGTTCCCCTGCACGGTTCCCTGCGGGCAGTATGCCCTGGAGATCTTTCTCCTTATGGCCTCCTCGCTGTCAGAGAGGAATATGGCGGACTCCGGGTCGCTCTTTGACATCTTCTTGAACTGATCCATCCTGCCGGAGCCGGTCAGTGATGATAGAAGTGGCCCATGGAGCGATATGGGCTTCTTCCTCCCCATTTTCTCCGCGATGTCCCTGGCGAGCATGTGGGCATGCCTCTGGTCCATGCCGCCCATGGCTATATCCAGGTCCATGTAGAATATGTCCGTGACCTGCATCAGGGGATATATGTATTTGCTGAAGTCCCTGTCAGCCTCCTCCTCGCTCCTCCCCATGATGGGCAGGGCCCTCCTTATCCTGCTGAGTGACGACCGCTTTGCCACAGAGAGGAGGAGCGACCAGTAGTTATCGTCCCGGGCCAGATCGCTCGCCCACACGAAGTGCACCCTGCCCTCTCCTGCCCTCCTCTCTATGACTCTTTTGAGTACGTCCCCGCTCCTGTGTATCCTCTCCATGTCGCCCCCGAGCTTGTCGTTGACCATGGCATGCCAGTCCGCGAGGAGTACAGTCGTGTTTATTCCGGCGTCCACGAGATCCCTGATCTTGCCGGGCCACAGCAGTCCGGTGCCCAGGTGCGGTATCCCGGACGGCTCGAAGCCTATGTAGGCCCTGGCCTTTCCTGCTTCAATGGAATCGAGTTCCTCCCTCCTTATTACCTCCACCAGTCCCCTGGTGACCAGGTCCACTGTCTGTCTGTCCACGGCAGGTTATGCTTTCACACTTTAATGTTTTCCGCCTGTTCCTGCCAGGGCCCCCTGGAAACGAGTATCCTCCCGTAAGGTTCCTCCTGCTCCATGCGTATCCTGCCCTGCTTTGCCAGGAACATGCAGTAGATGAAGAAGGGCACCTTGCCGTACCTGAACCTCTCCCACACGTCCTCGAGGTAGAACTGATCCGCCCTTATCCTCTCGACGAACCTGGCGGCCTCCTCTATCTCCCTCTCAGGCTCCTCTGTGTGGAGCTTGCTGAATATCTCATCGTTCACGTGGATGATCTCCTGCCGCCTCTCCCTCCTCTCCCTGAACTTCTTCCTGAGCGCTTCTATTATCTCCACCACCATCACGGGCCTCCTCTCCGTGTGGGCTATGGAGGGCACGACCTGGATGGCCCCCTCCTCGGGCTCCTCCACTTCCCGCGCCGGTTCCTCCTCGGGCACCGGGTCCTCATCACTGAACGAGCTCTTGATGGAGAGGAGGTGCCATGATTCGACAAGGAGCTCGCCGGCCTCGAAGTACCTGTCGAAGTTCTCGTCAAGGAGCGTGGAATACACGAAGAGCATGTCCCGGAGGTCCACCTTCCACGGGTCTATGGCCCCCTCCTCGCACTTCCTCAGTATCTCGAGCACTAGGGACGAGAAGGCGTCCCTGCTCCCGCTCACCCTCTGGAGGAGATCCCTGTAGAAGTCCACGTTGAGGTCGAGCATGGTGGCCTGCACCAGGACCTCGTCGACTATGCTCAACTCCCCACGACCTCCCCTATGTACTTCTGGAAGAAGTGTGTCCTCTCATCAGGGCCCACCGTAACGCCTATGACAGAGTTCGCGTACTTCAGCATTGCCTTCCTCAGTGAGATCACTATTATCTGCGCGTTCTTTGAGGCATCCCTGAGCAGCTTCCCGATCCTGTCGACGTTGGCCCCGTCAAGGAACATGTCGACCTCGTCAAGGAAATAGAAGGGCGACGGGAAGGTCCTCTGGACAGCGATTATGAATGACAGCGCGGTCAGGCTCTTCTCCCCTCCGCTGAGCGCCTCGAGCCTTGTGTACCTTGTCCCCTTCGGCCTAGCCTTTATGTGCACCTCGCTCCCCATGGGGTCGTTCTCATTGGAGAAGTAGAGGATGGCATCGCCGCCGCCGGACAGTTCCTGGTACACCTTTCTCATCTCCTCCCTTATCGAATCGAAAACTCTCAGGAACGTCACCTTCCTCTGCTCGAGGAGCCTCTCCGTGAATTCCTCTATTGCCTTCTTCTCCTCCAGCAGCGCAGACATCTTGCCCTTCATCTCGCTGAGCCTTGAGTTCTCGGCTTCGTATTCCTCCAGGGCCCTCATGTTGACCTGGCCGAGGCTGTCCAGATGCCTCTGCGTCTCGGCCATGAGCCTCGATACCTCGTTCCTGTCGGTGAGAGACACGTCAGGCTCGCCCCCCGACGCCTCCAGCTCCCCTTCCTTCGAGGAGAGCTGTGCCCTGAGGTCTGAGATGCGGCCCCTGAGGGACGACTGGACGTCCCTCTTGCTGGACACCTCCGCCCTGGCCCTGTCGTACTCCCTGGCCAGGGATTCCAGGGCCCTCACCTCTGCCTCCCTCTTTGCCTCGAGGTCCTTGAGGCCCTCACCGTAGGTGGCTATGCTCGCACGTATGGAAGCGATCTCTTCCTCAATGGAAGAGACCCTGTTCCTTGCCTCGGTGTTGGCCCTCTCAATGTCCCTGAGGCGTATTGCTGTGTCTTCCAGGTTTTCCCTCTCCCTCTCAACCTCCTCCCTGGTGTGCTCCACATCCCTCTTCACTCCGCTCAGTTCAGTGAGCACCTCCCTGATCCTTTCTCCCAGCGACCTGAGTGCCTCTTCCCTGGCCTCCATTTCCCTGAACTTCTCCGGCGATGTCTCCCTCAGGGCGGCGGTGAGTTCGGCGATCCTGGACGATACCTCGGACACCCTCGTCCTCACCGAATCCATTTCCTCGCGGGTCGTCCCGATCCTCCTTTCCACCGCTGCCCTCTCCTCCTCCAGTTCCCTTATCCTTTGCCTGGCCTCCTCTATTTTCGACGATACAGACGCCATCCTTGACTCCAGTTCCCTCTTCAATCCCTGGGACGACGCCACATCTCCGGTGGCCTTCCTGAGTTCCTCGGACACATCCTCGAGCATGGCAGACTTCGACGACAGGTCTGCTGTGAGGGCCTCCATCTCTTCGCTCTTCTCCCTTATGGCCTGTGACACCTGCTGCAGCCTTGCATCCACGTCCAGCCTGGCCGCCGCCTTCTCCTGTGAACCGCCGGTGATGGCTCCACTGGCCTCGAAGATGTCGCCGTCCAGGGTCACGAGCCTCACTCCACCCATGTACTTCCTCGCCTCTTTCACGCCCGGCACGAGGACTGTGTCCTGGAAGGCGTACCATACAGCACTCTCGAACTGCCTCTCATACCTCACTATCTCGAATATGTAGCCCAGCGATTCGGGCTGGTTCCTCACTATTATGGCCTTGCCCCTGGGCCTGCCGGTGGACATCTTGTTAAGCGGCAGGAACGTGAGCCTCCCAGCCCCGCTCTGCTTCAGGAGGCCCAGGCACTCCTCCGCAACGCCATCGTCCCTGACAACGACAGCGTTGAGCCTCCCTCCCGCAGCGCTCTCCACTGCGGCCCTGTACCTTTCCTCGAAGCTTATGAGCTCCCTGAGTGTCCCGAATATGCCATCGATCTTCCCTTTCCTCCTCGCCTCCATGACCTCCTGCAGGGCCCTGGATGACTGGCCCCTCTGTGACTGTGCAACAAGCCTCTCGTACTCCCTCCCAAGGTCAGAGAGCTCCCTGGCGAGCCTGTCCTTCCTCTGCCTCATCTCCTCGACCTCTGCCCTGAGCCGGTAGTATTTGGCCGAGAGATCCCTGAGGGCCTCCTCGCTCCTGGGCACCATCTTCTTGAGCCTCCAGTCGGTGTCCCTGAGCTCTGCCTCCAGATCCGCAAGGTCCTCCTGCCTCGCCGCTATTGCGCTCTCAGTCTGCGATTTCCTGGCGCTGTCCGCCATGAGCCTCTTCTGCATCTCCTCCATCTCTGCCTGGAGCCTCTCCCTCTCCGCGTTGAGGCCCTCCAGCTCCCTGTTCATCCTCTGGAACTCCTCCAGCTCCCCGGACCTCAGTGCCCGGAGCCTCTCCAGCTCTTCCCTGGCCCTTTTTTCCTTCTCACGCAGATCCACGAGCGCCTTCTCCATCTCGCCTTCCCTGCGTAGCAGTTCGGAGAGCCTGCCCTCCAGGGCCGCTAGCCTCTGATCCCCGCGCTTCCTCTCTTCCTCGAGTTCCCTGTACTGGCCCTCCCGGTCCTCTATCCTCATCCTGATCTCCGCTGCCTGTATGCGCTTCCTGTCAAGCTCCTCCTGCAGCCTCCTTATCTCCGCAGAGTACCTCTCCTCGATCTCGCTGGACAGTTCAGCGACCCTCTTCCGCCTCTCATCCTGCTCCTGCTGGATCTCCTCCAGCCTGTTCTCCAGCCTCGATATCCTCTCCTCATTGTCCCTCAGCGTCCTTTCCAGGGCCTCGATCTCGGCCCTGATGGCCTGCGCCTCAAGGTGTATGTAGGTGGCCCTTAGCTGGCGGAGCCTCCCCTGCATCTCGATGTACCTCTCAGCCAGTTCCTTCTCTGCCCGCAGCACGCTTACCCTGGTCTCTATCTCCTGTGAAACTGCCTGCAGTGTGTTTAAGTTCGATATTACGCTCTCCCTGTCCCTCCTGCTCCTCTCTATGTCCATGTCGATCACGTCTAGGCCGGCAATGCTCTCTATGAGCCTGCGCCTCTCGGTGCCGCTCATCTTTATCAGGTTGTTTATGTCGCCCTGGAGCACGAAGCTGTAAGAGTCCAGTGAGATCTTGTTCCTCAGGAGGAAGGCCTCGATATCCGATAGCCTTGCCTTCTTGCCGTTCATGTAGTAGTTGCCCTTGATCTCCCCGTCCTCCTCCACCAGCTCTCTCTTGATCGATACCGTCTCGCCTGTGCCCTCCTCCCTGAGGTTCAGGGTCACGGAGCAGTGCCTTGGGGCCCTCTCTCCCTCCTTTGGCCTGTAGATCAGGTCCCCCATCTTCTCGGCCCTGACTATCTTCGAGGAGCGTGTGCCGAGGACGAAGACGAGTGCGTCCCCGATGTTGCTCTTTCCTGAACCGTTGGGGCCGCTTATCACCGTCAGTCCAGGCTTAAAGAACACCCTGCTCCTCGAGCCAAACGACTTGAAGTTCTCAAGCTCGACACTTTCTATTATCATTTCACCACTGTCAGACAGGTGTCAAGCTTGTACCGGGGAAAAATATATAATAATTCGTATCCACAGTGAAAGGGAGGCGCTCACCTGAACTTCGGCTTCCTCTTCTCAAGGAACGCGTTCACGCCCTCCCTGGGCTCTGGCCCCTCGAAGCAGGAGGCGAAGAGCTCCATCTCCCTCTCGTACATATCGCTGTTGCGCCACCTGACCAGCTCCTTCGCCCTGCACAGGCTGGACCTGGGGAGCTGGAGGAGCTGCCTTGCAAGTTCCAGAGACCTGGAGAACGGGTCATCCGATAATTCGTTGACCAGGCCCAGCTGCCTTGCCTCCTCTGCGCCAATCCTCTTCCCGAACAGGACCATCTCCAGGGCCCTGGCCTCACCCAGAACCTCCCTGAGCCTCTGGGTGCCGCCGAAGCCAGGTATGATGCCCAGTGTAACCTCTGGGAGGCCCAGCAGGGTGCCCGGGGCGGCTATCCTGAGGTCACACGCCAGTGCCAGTTCCAGGCCCCCGCCCAGGGCATAGCCGTGGATGCTTGCTATTACGGGGTCAGGGTGCTCCATTATCGCCCTCACGGTGTCGTGGCCTGCCTGTGCGAACTCGTACGCCCTCTCAGGGGTCATTTGCAGGAACTGCTTCACATCCGCTCCCGCGCAGAACGCCTTTCCGCTCCCCCTGATAACCACTGGCCCCCCTGAAGATGCCAGGTGGTCCCTTATCTGCTTGAGGTCTTCCACCGTTAGCGGGTTCAGGGGTGGCCTCTCCAGGGTCAGGACACTTATCCCCTCGATCTCCTCCTTCTTCACCATCCCGACACCTCAATACTTGTAGAACCCCTCTCCACTCTTCCTGCCCAGCTTGCCTGCGTTCACCAGGTTGCGCAGTGTTATCGGTGGCTTGAACCTGGGATCACCGAAGTCCCTGTACATGACTTCCATTATATCCAGCAACACATCAAGGCCTATGAAGTCGGCGAGTTCGAGCGGGCCCATGGGGTGGTTGAGTCCGAGTCTCACGGTCTTGTCTATGTCGTTCTTGGTTGCCACGCCCTCCTCCAGGAGCAGTATGGCCTCCCTGATCAGGGGCACTAGCACCCTGTTCGCTATGAAGCCCGGGAAGTCCTGGCTTATCACTGGCTCCTTCCCCAGGGCCTTCACCATCTCGAATACCTTTCTCACAACGCTCTCCTGCGTCCTGTCACCCTTAACGACCTCCACGAGCTTCATCACCGGGACGGGGTTGAAGAAGTGTATACCCAGGAACCTCTCAGGGTTCGAGACGAACTTTGAGAGGTAGGTTATGGATATGGAGGAGGTGTTCGATCCTATTATGGCCTTCTTCGGCGCGACCTCCGAGATCTTCTTCAGTGTCTCCGCCTTCACCTCTGGCTTCTCGAACACAGCCTCGATGTAGACATCAGCACCCTCAAGGTCGGACGGGGACGTGGTGAACCTTATCCTGGAGACGATATCCCTCGGCTCCTCCTTTATCTTCCCGCTGTCCCTGAGCTTGCCCAGCGATTCCTCTATCCTGACCCTCGCGTTCGCTATCTGGTTCTCGTAGATATCGTAGAGGACAACCTCGTTGGAAGATATTGCAAATACCTCGCCGATACCTGAGCCCATTGTGCCGGAACCGATCACACAGACCTTCATCAGAGCACCTCCACGGTCATGGTATGGCCTCCTCCCCCACCGTGGCATATGGTTGCCAGGCCGGTCCGGAGCCTTCTGCGCCTCAGGGCGTGTATGAGCGTGACCAGGATCCTGGAACCGCTGTTGCCGAGCGGGTGTCCCAGGGCAATGGCGCCGCCGTTGACGTTGAACCTCTCCGGATCGATCCCGAGTTCCCTCTGAACCACGATGGATGCCACGGAAAAGGCCTCGTTGTGCTCCACGAGATCGTAGTCGTCTATCTTTTTCTTTTGCCTCTCCAGGAGCTTCCTGGTGGCAGGTATGGGCGCCTCAACGAAGTCCCTGGGGTTGAGTGATGCGGAACTGAACCCTGTTATGCGCGCTATGGGCCTGAGTCCATGCTCGTTCACAGCCTTCTCCGAGCACAGCAGCAGGGCGGATGCCCCGTCGGAGAGCTGGGACGAGTTGCCCGCGGTGAGTATGCCGTTCCTGTCGAATGCTGGCAGTAGTCTCCTCAGGTCCTCCATGGAAGTCTTCCTTATGCCCTCGTCCCTCTGGAGGTTCTCCACCGGCACGACCTCGTCAGAAAAATCTCCCCTCTCTGTTGCCCTGGCGGCCCTCTCCTGGCTTCTCAGCGAGAACTCATCGGCCTGTTCCCGGGTTATGCCGAACTTTCTAGCCGAAGATTCTGCGGAGACGCCCATGTGCTCGAAGTAGAATGCATCTATCAAGCCGTCCCTGAGCATTGCGTCCTCGATCCTGTAGTTCTTGAACAGGAGCTGCTTTGGCCCCCACCTGAGGTCGGGCGGCAGCAGGAACGGCGCGTTGCTCATGCTCTCCATCCCGCCGGCCACAATAATGTCGTGCTCTGACAGCGCGATTTCCCTGTATGCGCTTTCCACGGCGAGCATGCCGGAGGCGCACACCACATTGACAGTGTACTTCAGGGTCTCGTCCCTCAGGCCGGCCAGGGTGGCCACCTGCCCGGCAGGGTTCTGCCCCACGCCTGCCTGGATGACGTTTCCGAATATCACCTCCTCCACCATGTCGGGGTCAACTGAGGATTCCTGTATGACCGCCTTCACGGCGGCTGCCCCCAGCTCCGGGGCCCTGACCTTTGCGAGGGACCTGCCAAACTTTCCTATGGGTGTCCTCTTGGCAGATACAACGTAGACATCAGACATCGGCACCTCACAGGTATCCGGCCAAGGTTTAATACACTTTGTGGGACGCTCCTGTATGCAATTGCGTGGCAGTCTCAAGGGAGACAGCTCTGCGTCGATCTGCTCGCTCCAAACGCCCGTCCGCGGTTGCAGTATTGCGTGCCTGAACCCGGCGCAGGTGCACATGGGCTCCACGGCCCGCCCGTCCTGTGTTAAGGCATTTATCCAGGTCCCAGATCCCCTGTGGTGCGCCTGACCAGCGATGAGAAGAAGTACATCGCATTCATCGTGATCTTCGCCACAATCCTCCTTGTGACCTCCTACCACTCACTCTTCCTCCTCGCCCCTCCGTTCGCGGTTTCCACCTACCTCCTCACCTTCGACCACGGTGGCAGGTTCTCCACGTACTCCTCCATCTCCGCGTCCTACCTCTTCGTGATCCTCACCACAGAGGCCATACATGTGCTCCTCGGCACAGGGACGCTCCAGATGCTGCTGAACGTTGTCCTCGTCTCCCTCTTCATAACCTTCCTCCCGTACAGGCACCCCCCTGCGCTGGCACTCACAATCTTTTCCTATATCACGCACAGCACCTTCGACTTCACGCTGAGCTCCATCACTGTGCTGCTGATCCTCCTCGCCTCACGCTACATACTGGGCCATATTAGATCTTACCCTCGTTAGGCCCTGGATGCGTAGAATAAGTGTTAAATCCAAGAGTAACTGTTATTGTAAGACCCTGGGCTTACGGTGCTCAACATGGACCATGAACAGGTGTATGTCATAGTGATCCTGGTGGCGTCTGTGGCACTGCTGATAACGAACAGGATCCGCTATGACCTGGTGGGCCTCGGCACGGTGCTCGCACTTGTCCTGCTGCACATAGTATCGCCGACTGCGGCCATAGAGAACTTCGGATCGATACCTGTCATCACGCTCGCCCTCGTGATGATAACGAGCAAGACAATTGCCAATTCAGGCATACTGGACAAGGTCGGGGACATACTGATCAGGAGGCTGAAGAACGAGTATGTGATCCTGGCGATAATCTTCCTCCTGGTCGGTGTGCTCTCCGGCTTCATGAGCGACGTCGCCCTCACGGTAATGATGATACCGCTTTTCTTTTACATCGCGGATAAGATGGGCAGGTCCTCCTCTAAGTACCTCATGCCCCTGGCCTTCGTCGCTGTGCTCGGTGGCAGGTACACGGTTCTGAGCACCTCATCCAACATAGTGCTCTATGACCTCTGGTACCAGAAGACCGGCTCTTTTCTGCCATTCTTCCAGTTCTTCATCCCGGGGTTCATTATACTCATAATAGGCATTCCGGTCCTCCTCATCATATCGCGCATCATGCCGAACCGCAAGAACCCGGTGAGCACCATAGAGGGCTTCAAGACCGGCGAATACCTGACAGAGGCGGAGGTGCAGGGTGACAGCCCGCTGGTGGGCAGGACGCTGGGCGAGGTGGAGAAGCAGTTCAGCATCAGGGTGGTGAGCGTCTATCCAGGCCGGCTGAGCAGCCCGGAGAGGGTGCTGGCGGCCGGTGACATACTCGTGATCAGGGTGCGCCCAGAGAACATCCCAGCCCTGTCCGGGATAAGGGGCCTACGCCTGGCACCCTCGGAGAAGATGACCCCCGGCGACAGCGTGGCCGAGGTCTTTGTCATGCCGGACTCGAGGCTTGTGGGGAGCACCATAAGCGAGAGCCAGTACGTTAAGAGGTACAATATCTCCATCATAGGCATATCTGCCTACGGGAAGCGCATAATAGGCAGGCTGAGGACAGTGAAGATATCCGCGGGCGATGTCATCCTCCTCTCGGGTAAGGAGGAGGACATAGCGGAGTTCATATCCCAGATGTCCCTGGCCCCCATGCACAAGAGGGATATCAGGATCCTCAGCTGGAGGGACGGCCTGATCTCGCTGGGTGCCCTTGCCCTGGCTGTGGCCCTGTCCGAACTGGGCCTTGACATCGTGTACGCGTTCCTCATAGCAGTCCTGATACTCGTAGCGACCAGGACGCTGAACTTCAAGAGCATGTATCAGTACGTGGAGTGGCAGATAGTGGTCTTTGTGGGGTGCTTCCTCTCGCTGGGCTCGGCCCTCACCAGTTCCGGTATAATCACCTACCTGGGCCACGTGGTGGCCGGCTCCCCGTTGTTCCTGTTCCTGATGACGGTGCTCCTGGCAAACACCATAGGGAACGTGGGGGCAGCCATCATAATGGGCCCTGTTGCCATAGGCTTTCCCAGCGCGGTGAAGGCACTGACCGTGGTCGCCATGGCGGCCTCCTCCACATTCATGACTCCATTTGGTAACCAGTCTAACCTCGTCGTCCTCTCTCCAGGGGGCTACAGGCCTAGGGACTACCTTGTCTTCGGCTCTATCATAACGGTGGAGGTCATGGCGCTCACGCTGGCCTACACCCTCCTCTGACCCCACTGGCCTGGAGAGCGGAGAGGAAACCCGGAAGGTTCAATTTCCGGTGAAAACCTCGATCCCGTCCATTGTGAATCCATCAGCCCCCTGAAGCCCGTGTTACTGGTGTACCAAAAACTATTAAGGACAGGCTCAGCATTACTAAGGGATGTACAAGAGAGGTAACGTAGCAGTCTTCATAGACTTCGAGAACTTCTATTACAGCCTTAAGAACTTATACAGCCTGTCGTTCGACCAGGCAAATGACCGCTCTGTGAGCATAATATCGGAAGTCACCGAAATGATAGAGAGGGAATTCGGCCCAGTGGTAATAAGGAGGGCTTACGCGGACTGGAGCAACCTCTCCGATGTGAAGAGGGAGCTGGAGAGGATGGGCGTAAGGATAATCGATGTGCTCTCAACTGAACACAAGAACAGCGCTGACATCGAGCTCTCACTATCGGTGTTCGAGATCCTGCTTACCAGGCCAGATGTGGAGACCATGGTCATTTTCGCGGGTGACAGGGACTACATGCCCATCGCCATGAGGGTGAAGGAGAGCGGTAAGAAACTCATGTTCATAGGGTTCCAGCATAGCCTGTCCGGTGACCTGAAGAAGCTCGTTGGTGAGGGCAATTACATGTACGTGGACAGGGAGATACAGGGCATAGGCATCCCTGCAGGTGAGAACCAGGTGACGTCACTGGACGACCTGTCACCAGACGAGCAGCTCGCACTGCAGGCATGCCTGGAGGCTTACGACCAGTACAGGGACAGGTACGGCTCTGTGAAGCTTGGGGGCTTCCTGGTGGACAGGCTCCAGAAGGTGCTCCCGGAGCTCGACCACATGGCCAGGAAGGCCATATTCCAGCGCCTGGTCAGGTACGGTGCTGTCAGGGTGCTGCAGTCCTCCTCCAAGGCCGGCACCGAGACTTTTACGGTCTTCGTTGTTGACGAAGACCACCCGATCGTCCAGGAGGCCAGGAGGAGGATGGTGCAGTAGGCCTACTGCCTGATGCTTGTGTCCTCCAGCAGCTGCTGCCTCACTACCTCCCTGATGTTCTTCGGGTATCTCATGGCAACTGTTATCACAAGGGCGACCAGTGCAGGTATGTCCATGAGGTAGAGCATGCCTGTTTTCAGGGGCACGTTCCTGGCCACCTCGTAAGCGAGGAGGAGGGGGCCTATTATTCCGCCGATGTTGAACGTCATCAGTATGGCCCCGCTCACGCTACCCACAACCTCGTCCCTGACCATGTCTTGTCCGGCTGCGGGGCTGAGTATCGAGAAGATGCTCCAGCCTGTTCCGAAGGCCAGGGTCAGGAAGATGAAGAGGCCCATGTTTCTCGGTGAGTACGTGATGCCCAGGGCTCCCAGGGCGATGAGGGTTATCCCTATGACCAGGACGCCCTTCCTCCCGATCCTGTCACTGAGGTAGCCCGCAGGTATGCCGAAGACCACACCCCCAACACCCAAGAGAGAGATGATGACAGCAGCTTGAGCATCGCTGAACCCTATGACCTTCTCGAGCAGGTCTGAGTAATAGCCGAGGATGTTTAGGAGCGTGAACCCGAAGAAGAACATGGCCAGCATGGGGAAGATGGAATAGCGGTTCACCATGTCCTTCAGAGGGTTCCTTGCCCTGGGCTCGTTCTTGAACACCCTGGGTATGACCGTCTGGAATATGCCCGCAACGACGAACCCCAGGATCCCGGAGATCAGGAATGGTATGCGGTAATCTGGCAGGAACGGAAGGATCACGTAGGGGGCAAGGAAGGTGCCGACTCCGGCCAGGACACCCCACACCATGACACCGGTGCCCCTCGCCTCCGGGTTCGCGTCCCCGAGGAACGATACGGATGCAGACTGGAACATCCCAACGCCGAACCCCACCAGGACCCTTGAGGCCACCAGCTCGGCAGCAGATGTCGAATACCCAGTGAGTATCGTGAATACGCTGAAGAAGAGCACCGAGGCCACAACAACAGTCTTCGGGGAGACCCTGTCAAAGAGGAAGCCGCCAACGAGGCTGAACACCGCTATCCCTGCGGCGTATCCGCTTATCAGGACGCCGTAATAGTATGCCGGCAGGTGGACCGCGCTTATTATGTACGTGGAGGCATAGGTATAGGCCGAGCCGTCAAAGTCGGATACCAGTGCAGGTATGGCGCCCACAATGAATATGGCTATTATCGAGAGCCTGCTGGCCACGGCCATCTTTCTCGTGCTTTCCATGGGTTGTGCAGTTGCATGGTATATATTAACATGCCCCTTGCGGTCGCAAGGCACACACCACCTCTCAGCGAAATCCGCGAAATGCCCCCAGCGCATGCAGGAGCGTCCTGTACGGTTTCCCTGGAAAACAAGACCCCCTGTGACGGACGGGCTGGCGCAGAAACATTTATGTACATTGTGTAGGTGCTATTGAATATGCTCTCCCGTCAGGCCCTCCAGTCAATACAGAAGGGCGCCAGGGTGGTAGTATACCCGTTCAGCGAGAAGTACGGTGATGATTTCACGACCCCGGCCCTGGAGTGCTTCGGGTCGCCACTTTCAGCATCGAGCCTCATCGAACTTGTCCAGGAGCCCACTGAGGCCTACTTCCTCGACTTCGATGGCTATTACATAAGGCTACAGACGGCGGAACACTGGTGCATAAGGGTGCCGGTGGAGGCCATAAGGGATATCAGGCTCGTAGCCTAGGGAACCTCTCCAGCACCTCATCCCTGAACGCCTCGTAGTTTCTCCTGTAAAGGGGTGAGTAGGCGAAGCACCTCTCCACTGCGCTCAGCATGCTCCTGTGGTCCGCCTTCCCCTGCCAGGCTATGTCGAATGCGGTGCCGTGGTCCACGCTGGTCCTCAGGAACGGCATGCCGGTGTTCATGCTCACGGTGCCGTAGAAGTCGTGCATCTTCGACGCTATGTGCCCCTGGTCATGGTAAAGGGAGACAACACAGTCAAACTCACCGCTGGCTGCCCTGTGGTACACCGAATCTGAAGGGAAAGGCCCCCTCACGTCTGCCACCCTTGACGCCTCCTCCACTGCTGGGGCCAGTATATCTATCTCTTCCTTCCCGAGGAGGCCGTTCTCGCCAGCATGGGGGTTCAGAGCAGCCAGGGCGATCCTCCTCCCCAGGCCGAGCAGGCGCAGTGAAGTGTCGGTCTCTAGTATGCACCTCACGACCGAAGCCACATCCAGGGATTCTATGGCCTTCCTCAGTGGCATGTGCTTCGTGACGAATGTTGTGCGCAGGCTGCCAGATTCGAAGAGCGTCAGCAGTCCACGCACCCCAGTGAGGTGTGCCAGCATCTCCGTATGGTCTATGAACCTTGAGCCTGCAATTTTCATGGCCTCTTTGTTTATGGGGGCCGTGCATATGCCCTCAACCTCACCGGACATGGCCAGCCTGACGGCCCTCTCTATTGCCATCACTGCCTGCCTGCCGGCCTCCTCCTGCACCCTGCCGGGCTCCACGGCATCCCCAGGTACCTCCTCAACGTCCACCCTCTCCAGGATGTCTGTGAGGCCCAGCAGCCTGGAGGCCCTCCGCATCACCTCCATGTTCCCGACAACCACAACCGACCGGGACCTCTCACCCAGGGCAGCGAGGCTTCTGAGCACGATCTCAGGCCCGATGCCTGCGGGGTCTCCGAGCGTGATGGCAATTTTGCCCATGGTGGTGCAAGCATAGCCTGCACCATTAACTTTCCCGTGAACGCTTTGCCACCTCCGCAAGCATTCCGGACGCCGCGGCCACATGGCACCTACCCTGCTCATATTACCGGGCCAGATGCGCCTCCTAGGGCACGGCCATGATAAAGGCCACAGGCCTCCAGGACTTTGGCTGCGCAACCGCATTTCACCCGTGTGCCTGTAGAGAACCTGACCCTGCTGGTTCCCGCGCCGTGCATTGCAGTTCACGTTCACCGGGAGTTCAAAGGTACCTCTGCATCACCTCCGCTCGCACACCCTTTACCACAGCTTGGTTGGAGAGGTGTGCTCATATGACCCTAAGAGCCTGCCTCCTGACAGCAACGGTCACAGGCGCCTCAAGGGAGTTCTCACCGTCGACCTCGGTGGGCGCCTTTCCTTTGATTTCGATCCTCTCTGCCCTCATGGATGCGATCCCGGGCATTCTCACGTATGATCCGTCCACCAGGTGCCTGAACCTTGCAAGCAGGGAAATGCGCCCCATTTCCCCTATGACGTGGACATCCACCAGTCCGTCAGTGAGGTCGGCGTAGGGAGCAGAGAGCATGCCTCCCCCAAAGTACCTGCCGTTTGCCAGGATCACCTCAATGGCCCTGTAGTGCGCTACCTGCTCCCCATAGAGCAGGTCAAGTTCGTACGCCCTCAGGCCCGGCAGTTCCCCCAGCACGGCGATCTCGAAGGGGAGGCGACCGTGGCCACCGCCGGAGCGGTTGACCCTGGAGACGACCCTGGCACCGAAGCCAACCTCCATGATGTTCACGAAGAGCCTCGTCCCCTCCAGGTACCTCGCTTCGCACACGTCTATGCGCCTGAACTCTTCATCCCTTATCATTTCGGCCACAGAGCGCCCGGCACGCCAGTGGAATGACCTGACGAGGTCCGAGCCTGTGCCCGCCTGGAAAGGCACAAGGCACACGTCAAACGCGATGGCGCTCTCAAGCAGGCTGTTCACCGTGCCATCGCCTCCCACAACAACCACCGTCTGGTGTCCTTCTCCCGCTATCCTCTCCATCACCTGCGTGGCCTCCCCTGGCGATGATGTTGTGAATATGGAGAGGCTGAAGGGCGAGAGCTCCCTCCTGACAGCTGGCAGCGCCTCCCTGTACCTGCCGTGGCCCGAGGTGACGTTAACTATAACAGGTACCTCCACCACCCGCGGCATCACCTCCGGCCAGTTCCCTGTGCACCGTTGGATCATAGAAGAACCACCCCTCCCGCCTGACATAGATGTCCTCGGGGAAAATGGCGCACTCGTAGCGCCTGTCCCAGTCCACAGGGTCAGCAACGGCGGGCCTCCTGTAGACGATGTCTGGGCCTGAGCCCGATACCCTCTTTCCAGTTATCCCCGACACGGCCCTGGCCGCCCTCCTCGCTGTGACCCTGTGGTCGGTGAGCTTGCCACCCAGCACGTGAACCACGTTCCCGGTGACGACTATCGAGGAATCCCTCGATGCCCTGCCAGGGTCGGAGTGGGAGCCTATGAGGGGCCTGATGCCGGTGTACCTGGCAACGACACCGCACTGCCTTACCCAGGGAAAGACCGCAGATGCGGAATCCATGAGGTACATCTCCTCCTCCCTGGAACACTCCAGGTCGTCCGGCGACTCCACCTTCACCTCGGTGGTACCCAGTATGACCGTGTTCCCCCTGGGCACCATGAAGAGCTGCCTGCCATCTATGGCCGACCTGAAGGCCACCGCATTCCTCAGCGTACCGCCCGGGCAAGTGAGGACCAGGTGCATACCCCTGCTCAGTGTTAGGCTCACGGGCAGCCCAACGCCAGCCATCCTTGCCACGTCCCCGGCCCACGGGCCCGAGGCGTTTACCAGGCATGTGCAGGTGAACTCCGCCACCTGACCGTCCAGGGAGTCACGTATGCGGACTGTGTATGGCCCGCTGCCACTTATGGAGAGGATGTCCACGTAGTTGAGGCATGTTGCGCCCATCTGCCAGGCCGAGCACACGTGTCCGATGACCAGCCTGGCGTCGTGGGTGACAGCATCCCAGTAGGTGAAGTATCCTCTCACTGCCTCCGGGTACTCACCTGTGTTGTCCTTCACCCTGGGCACCTCGAACCTGCCGTCCAGGAGCGAATACAGGAAGAGGCCAAAGGCCAGCATGTGGCGGTTCCAGCCGTGCTCGGTAAGGAGCAGGTCAAACCGCATCCTGACCACGTCACCGGAGGAGCTCAGCCAGTAGTCCCTCTCCCTGAGCAGGCGCCTCACCTCCATCACGCGCCCCTGCTGGAGGTACCTGAGGCCGCCGTGGATCATCTTGGAAGACCTGGAGCTTGTCCCGTAGGCGAAGTCCCTCCTGTCCAGCAGTACTGTCCTGATCCCGGAGGTGGCCAGGAGGTTCGCAGTGGCGGACCCGTTTATGCCCGCACCCACCACCGCGACGTCGAACACCTGGCCGTCAGCGTCACGCAGCGCCTCCTTCCTGGTACTGGAACTGAACTCCCTGGCCCCACTCACCATCCCACCACCCCATCCCTCTCTATGTGGTCGAAGGCGTGCTTGGCGAAGGGAAGGAGGAGCCTACCGATCCCGTGGTGGTGGGTTAGTGAGCCGCCATGTCTGAGGAAGGCCCTGACCACGCTGTTGCGCACCCCCACGAGCTGCCCCACTCCCAGGGGCCCCTGAAGCAGGAAGGTGAAGTACATGCACGCTCCGGAGGTGTAGAGGTGGGACACGTGTGCCATGATTATGCCCCTGATCCCCTCAGCAGAGCAGGCATTCCCGAATGCTTCCCTGACCCCGTGGTAGAGGCCAGGAAGGCGGTCCCAGTCTGCAGAGGTCTCCAGGGTATCCGGCACCACACCGGACATCCAGAGCCTGTTTGCAAGCCCCGGCCTCTGGAACCTCCCCTCCTCCCACTTCCTGGCCGGAAGGGCGCCGAGCGAGACACCACCATCAGGGAGCTTTGCGGGCATTTCGTTGTTCACGACCACCAGCATCGACGGGTCACCGAGGCCCCTGAACCTCAGGTACCTCCTGGCCAGCGATGTGAGGGCACCGTCCCCAGCCACTGCCAGGGAGATGCCTGTCTCCACGGTATCTGAGAGCCTGGCCACAGTCGGAAACCTGTCAAGGGAAGAGAGGAACCCTATGCCCTCCTCGAAGGACCTGAAGAACCTGGAGGCGTAGAACCTGCTCCTTGGCAGCCTGTGCGTCCGCAGTGTCACTGTGGTTATGACTCCAAACCTGCCCTCAGAGCCGATGGCCTGCGCCCAGCGGCCGTTTGGCCCGGATTCCCTCGGAACCTCATGGCCCTCCACAGTGCCGTCGCTCCTGACGCAGGTTGCTGAGATGACCATGTCCTCAATGCCGCCGTACTGGTTCGATTCCTGCCCGGTGGCCTTCGTGGAGACCCAGCCCCCAGCGGTTGAGTGCATGAAAGACTCCGGGAAGTGGCCCAGCGTCCAGTTCTCCCTGTTCAGGGCCCCCTCGATCTCGGGGCCCCTCATGCCTGCGCCCACCGTGCACCTGCCCTTTGACACAGAGATGCCCCTGAGGTTCGATGTGTCTATGACAAAGCGCCTCTGGCCAGGGATGAGGGCACCGGTCACGCTGGTGCCTCCTCCAAACACAGTTGCACGGGAGCCTGAGGCATGGAGCCTTTCCAGGAGGGCCGGGAGGTCCCCGTAGCGTGGTCTGAAGACGGCATCCACTCTCCCGATCCTATGGCCGTTCCTGGCCATCAGTATCTCCACGGATGACTTGCCGATGGAGTGCATGAAGCGGTCAACTGGGTCAGTGGAGACGTCGGAGGGCCAGGTTTCTTCGGGGGCGGCTGGCCTGAAGTGCTCCGGTACCCTCACGGTACCGTCCCACGGTTGCCCGGAGAGGCCGAACGCGCTCATTATGTAATCGGCCTCTGCAGCGAAGTTCTCCCCTGAAGAACCGTACAGTATGAACGGCAACATGTGTAAATGCACTGTATACTTAAAAGAGATCCCGCAGGCACATGGAACATGGACACTTCCGAATGTAACATGCAGGCTGCATGAATATATACGATTTGATATACTTTTATATTATCCTTAAAAGACTTTACCATTCCATAGCATTATTTCTGCGGATCAACAGAATTATTTAAATAGCGTGTACTTGATACTTACCCATGTCGTATTTCCACGAGATAGACAGTGCAAGAGTCGGGTCATTCCACAGGAGGCTTGCGGTCACTGCGGCGCTGGGCCCGTTCACAGATGCCTTCAACGAGTTCGGAGCATCGATATCCCTCATAGCAGTCGGCATACTCTTCCACCTGCCGAAGGTGCTGGTAGCTGTTGCTACCGCGGCTTACTGGGTCGGGGTTGCAGGCGGTGCCATCGGTGGTGGCATACTCTCCGACGCCATAGGCAGGCGCCGCCTATTCCTCTATGATACCATAGGCATGGCTGTGTTCGCCATCCTCAGTGCGGCCTCCACAGACTACACCTTTTACTTCCTGACCAGGCTGGCACTGGGGATATTCATAGGCATAGACTACGCTGCTGCAGTTCCGCTCCTCGCCGAATACTCCCCAGTGCGGAGGCGCGGGAGCCTACTGTCGTTCGAGAAGGTGTTCTTCATGCTCGGCACCATAGCCACTGTGGCCATAGGCCTCGGCCTCACGCTCTATGTGGGTGTGCTCCTGGCCTGGAGGTACGATTTCCTCATAGCTGCCGTGCCAGCAATCATACTCTTCGTACTGAGGTTTGAGATGCCTGCGAGCCTGAGGTGGGCCCAGTCGGCGGGCAGGAAGGACCTCATACCTGAGATCGTGGAGAAGCTGCGGAAGAACGGCATTCTGGTGGACCCCTCCAAGATACAGGTGGAGGAGAAAAAGAGCGTGCGGGACAATATAAGGGCCTTCTTCAACAGGAGGAATGCGAGGGCCATTGCCTACATATTCTGGATAGGGGCCGCCTACGCGCTCACGGTCAACCTCGTGTCGGTGTACTCCTCCACTGTCCTCGAGGACCTTGGCGCCAGTTCAGTCCTGGCTGAGATAGGTACCCTCATTATCGATGTGGTGGGCACCCTGGGAGTGGTCATAACGCTCTTCACAGTGGACAGGCTCGGGAGGAGGCTCATCGGCCTCCTTGGGTTCGAACTGAGCGCGGTCCCTGTGGCAGTGCTTATCCTCGCTTACATACTGCACTTCCTCTCGATCCCCCTTGTCATAGGCATGTTCTCTCTCTTCTTCCTGATAAACGTGGGCTTCGTTGGCACACTGCAGTACGTGCCGGCCGCTGAGGTGAGCGCAACCAACGCCAGGGGCCTCTCCGTTGGATGGGAAAAACTGTTCGAGTTCGGCCTGGCGCTCCCGGCACTGACCCTCTACGCTGCCATAGGCCTGTACCATTCCCTCATCTATGACTTCGTCATGGTGATCGTTGCCGGCATAGTCCTCTACCTCCTGTCCTATGAAACTGCTGGGAGGAGCCTTGAGGAGAATGCGGAGATGGTCTCATCTGGAAGGAAGGACATGGGCGAGAAGGAGACGGCCGATACATGAGGCCGTTTCCTACTGGTTCACAGACTGGTAGAACTCAGCAATTTCTGACACGTCTTTCTTCCCCACCCCTGAAAGGATGGCTGACTTCATCATCAGGTTGTTCATCTCCACAATCGGGAGCTTGTCCACGCCCAGCGACCTGGAGGATTCAAGGGCCATCTGTATGACGTGCTGTGCGAGGCTGAGTGAGAAGGATTCTTCGTACTCACCGCTCACCTGCCACCTGAGCCTGAACAGCTGCACGGTGTCCGCACCGCCCATGGACAGTGCCCTTATGGCAGTTTCCCTATCTATCGAGACACGCCTGAGTACCACCGAGACCTGTGCCAGCAGGTCAACAATCGCAGTGCCGACCATGTTGCTGACCAGCTTCATGACTGTTGCCTGCTGGTGGCTCCCTATGTAAACATGCTCGCCGAGGGCATCGAGGAGTGGCCTGCACCTCTCGTACGTGCTCATTGGCCCGCCTATGAACATTGCGAGCCTGCCCTCACTGGCCTCCTTCGGCCCGCGCTCGAGCCTGCAGGTGAGGTAGTTCTCCGGGTTCCGTAGCGATGATGTGATCCGGCTCACCTCGTCAACGCCAAGTGTGGTGGTGTCCACCAGCACCGACCCTCCGCCCCACAGGGAGACCATTTCCCTTACCTCCTTTCCTGTGGGCAGGGAGAGGATGACGAAGTCCGCATCCAGTGCGTCTGCCAGCCCACTGGCCGCAGTGAAATTGCCGCTCCCGCTGAGCCGCTCCATGGCCTGCCTGCTCACGTCGTACCCCTTCACCCTGTGCCCTGCCCTCAGGAGGGTCGAGGCCATGCCGCTGCCCATCCTGCCCAGGCCTATCACAGACACTTCCATGGTTTGTGTCAGTGGAACATGGGGCATAAACCATTGGGTCTGTGCCCCGGTAACGTATATAGGCCGCCACGGATTCGCATGGTATGATAGGGGACAAGCACATAGTGATAATAGGCACAGGCGAGCACATGGGCAGGGCCACAGCTGCACTCCTGCTCAGGGAGGGGGCAAGGGTGACGCTCAACTCCAGGAACAGGGCCAGGCTGGACCGGCTCGCCTCATCCCTGGGAGGGGGAGACAGGGTGAAGGTTGTGGACGGCGATGTCCTTGACAGGGACATGCTGCGCTCTGTCCTTGACAAGGCGGTTGAGAAGAACGGATCCATAGACGGCATATCGGTCCAGGTCGGCGGCTATTACGATGAGACGCCTGAGAGCATGGAGCACCTCGATGAGATGCTCGATGTCAATGTGAGGCTTCCGCTCAACGTCATATCCCTTGCCAGGGATTATCTATCCAGGGGTTCCTCCATCGTTTTCACGTCTAACGCGAACACGCTCTTCAGGCCCAGGGCCTCGAACACACCGTACTCCGTGACGAAGTTCACCATGAACGGCATAGTGCACCTGGGTGCAGAACACCTGAAGAAGCATGGCATAAGGGTCAACGCTGTGGCCCCCGGTATAATCGGTGAGTACAGGGGCCTGGACATTGACTACGCATCGGTCATAGGAAACAGCACGACAGACCCGGTTGCCATAGCATCGGTCGTGGCCTTCCTCCTCTCAGGCGAGTCCTCCGCTATCACCGGCGCAGTCATACCTGTGGACGGTGGGGCCAGGCTCTAGGCGGCCACGTGCTCTGCCTGCTCACCGTGGCCGTGCGGCTGTGCCGGCCCCTTGGGCAGCGAGACGTCCCTGTTGATGACAACCGCCTCTACCTTTTCCCTCCTCTTCAGCAGCTGCTCTATGGAGATGCCTAGCTGGTTGGCCACCTCACATATGCCCTGGGCGTCCCTGCCCTCTATTACCTTGTACTTTTCGCCCGCGAAAGAACCGGGGCCACTGCCTGCGTAAATCACTGTAATTTTCCTGATCTTGCTGCAGTCGTAGGCGACCATGGTGGGAAATTACATAATTGTATAATATATTTATGCACTTCACTAAATGAACTTAATCTTCGACCTTCTCCAGCCTCCTCCTGGCCTCCTCAAGCTCCTCCCTGAGCTGCTTGTTCAGCGGGTTCTTCTTCACCTTCTCCTCCAGCTCATGCACCTTCTGCTCAAGGCTCTTCCTCTTCCTTGAGAGGTCCCTCTTGCTTAGCCCCACGACCAAACATCGCTCCTGCTATTAAATACTCTCCCTTTCACCTGCCGAAGTCCTCTATGGCCTGCACCACAGGGAGGAGAGAGTCTGAATTGATTATGAGCATGCAGCGCTTCCTCACAGCCTCGTCCTTCGGATCAACGGCAATGGAGAGTGCGGACAGTTCGAACATGCCAACGTCCTGCTCCGTATCGCCCACCGAGACCGTCTCGCCCCTGCCTATACCCAGCCTCCTCTGCAGGCCAGCAAGCACAGCAGACTTGTTCTTGGGGTCTACGACCATCCTGCCGTCCGGCACCAGGAAGCCGTCACGGCAGTATATCTCGTTGGCGAAGACATAGTCTGCCCCGTACCGCTCGCCAATCATCCTGGCCAGCCAGAAGATGCCACCCGATATTATGGCAATGGCCGACCCTAGGCTGTGCAGCCTTGAGAATGCTTCCCCGATGTCCCTCCTTAGGGGGATCCCCTGGAGCACGGAGATTATGTCCTGGGCCCTCACCGGCCCCCTGGCGGAGAGCCAGAGCCTGACATCGCTCCTCAGGAACTCCATGTAGTCGATCTCGCCCGCAAGGTACCGCCTGAGGTTCTCGCTGTTGTCCACGCCGAAGTGCTCGTGCACATACTGCCAGCTGCTTATTGACCTCGTGAGGACACCGTCCATGTCAAAGACCGTGAGCCTTGGCCTCATTGACCGAACATGCGTGGTTCATAGATAACTGCTATGGGCTGACGCTGGTTGTCGATATCACCCCGTTCGTCCTGGTGTCTATGAGCTGTATCTCGGAGATGTAAGGGTCCGTGCTCGCCGTTGCCCTGCCGCTAATCGTCATGGCGGTTGTTGCGCCCAGGTAGTCACCGCCCTTCACCGTGATGTTCCAGGTGTTTGCGACGTTGTAGGTCTGGTCGGGTATGAGGTGCGTGATGTATATGGAACCGTTAGCGTCGATGATCCTCATGTCCACTGAGCTGAGCGATATGTTCCCGCTGAACTGGTCCACATAGACTATGTAGAACGCCTGGTCCCCGGCCGAAGAGTTCTGCACCTCCACCGATGCAGTCGGTGTCGTTGCCCCCAGGAGGCTGGTGTAGCCACCCAGTATAGTGTATAGAGTGGCTGCGAGCACAACCGTTATGGCCACCAGGAGTATGGTCGCAATTATGGGCGATACAGCCTCATCATCCTTTGTGATTACCTTCCTCATCTGAACCCCTGCACTGTTACAGACAGTCTAACCTACAGTGCATACTAAAAGGTTGATGCCAGCTGCTCGCTCATGTTTCAGTTTCGCACACCGCTCCGGCGCCAGTCAGTGCCCTTCTCAGTGACCAGATTCCCTATGAGGTGGCTGGGGCATACCTCGAAGTAGACGTTCAGGCAGTCCAGGCCTGGCTCCACCTCCGTGCAGCCCATTTCCCTGAATGCCGGAGGCCTCTCCATGCTATGCTCCCCATCGAACCTCATGGAGGTCCCGATGGCGAGTGTCCCCTTCCCTCTCCCGTTAGCCACCAGGAAGAGCGGCAGAGTCCCTGACTTGTTCACTATCGAGGCGTCAGAGAGTATGGCGTCGCAGCCAGATACCGCCACCTCTGCTCTGGCGACGGCATGCGACACCATCCCGTCCGGGACCACAATGGCCTCCCGGACGCTGCCCCTGAGGCTCCTGCACATCAGGACGCCCTCCCTCATGGGCCTGGATTCCAGGACAAAGACCCTTTTGAGGCCAGAAAGCACCATGGCTTCCCTTACCAGGCTGCTCTGGCTCAGCGTCACAGCGCTATCGTACCGCGAAAGAAGGAGGGATGCGTTCTCCGCAGCCATCCTGTTCTGCTCCCTGACCATGTTAGCGAGCCGCTCAGATGCCTCCCTGGGGCCCTCCTGGGGGCAGAGGTCCAGGAACAGGCGCATGCAGTTGCGCACCATCGCCATGTCGCTGAACGCGGACGCTATCTGAGATGCTCCCCTGGCGGCGGCAGCCGCATCCAGTGCCGAAAGGGCAGAGAGCGCCTTCTCAACTATGACAGAAGCGCCACTGCTCCTGTCCGCCAGCACCTCTTCGACGGTGGCCATCAGAGGACCTCTACGCTGAAGGAGAAGGTGGCGCTGGAACCAGGCCCTAATTCCCTGAGCCCGATGCCGTTGTTGAAGGCGTCCGGCGCGCCTACCATGGGCTCTATGGCCACCGATCCGCCTGGGGCGTACTGGCCGTTGTAGATGACGAAGAAGCGCATTGAACGGCGCCTTATCACGAGATCTCCAGCCTGGGAGCTCAGCCTTATGCTCCCCATCCCCCTGAAGCAGTTGTCCAGGGAGAGCGAGGAGAAGTCCTGGACACCTTCGAAGTCAAAGTGCCTGAACGTCCCGTCAGGGAAGTAGCCCTGCCTGTAGCCCAGGATGTCCGCGCCGCCCACCACCGATATCCTGTAGGGGCCCTTCACAGCAAAGTACGGGTGAAAGCCCGGGCTCAGGGGGAGGGGGATTGCGGATTCGTTCCTGACAGTGAGCCTGCAGAGGAACCTGTTGGACCTCAGGACGAAAGCCAGGTGGACCTGTAGCCTCCCGGGATAGCCAGGGTGCTCGAAATCGGTGTGGAACTCCACCCGGTCACTGTGCTTCGTGGCCTCGAAATCCCTGTCCAGTACAAGGCCGTGTATGCTGTTCTCACCGTCATTCCTAGGCAGCTCGTAGACTCTTTCCCTCCACCTGTAGCTGGCGCCCTTGACCCTGTTGGCGAATGGGAAGAGGAATGCGGATCCACCGTGGGTCTTCTTCCCGTCCCGGGGCGGCACTATGACCTGCCTGCCCCTCAGCACCAGGCTCTCCACCCATGCGCCGGTGCTGTCGTAGACTATGGTGCTGGAGCCCACAGAGAGAGAATCCCTCGTTGGGATCACTCCTGGCCAAACCTGAACATGAAGGAGACCTGCTTCACTATATACCTCTCGATCTCTTTCATCACCTGGGCCTTCAAGAGGCCTGGCTGGAGGTCAGGCATCCTGTTCACTGCGTAGAGGTATACGAAGTACCTGTGCGTGCTCCTGCCTGGCGGACACGGGCCGCCGTAGCCCGTCCTCCCGAAGTCGTTCTTTCCCTGGACCCAGCCGTTTGGGAGGTGCTCTTCCTTCTGCAGACCCTCCGGCACCTCAGATATGCCCTGTGGTATGTTGTAGAGGACCCAGTGAACGAAGGTGCCCCTGGGCGCATCAGGGTCTTCCATGACCAGGACGAATGACTTGGCGGACTGCGGGGGGTCAACCCATTTCACCTGTGGGTTTATGTCCTGCCCCCTGCACGTGTACTTCGGATCAATCTTCTGCCCGTATTTCACCGCAGGGATATCGATGTTGAAGGTCATGTTCCTGTTATCCCCCATCTGGTTAAAAAACTTCATCTGGCCCCCATGGCCCCGCTCTTCGAGGAGGACAGGCGCAGGGTGTAGGAATGTGATGTCGATATATATGCCAGGAAGGTGAGGAGCGAGAGCACCGCAACGGTGAGCCAGAACTCCCATGTGACGGCACGGTAGAAGTAGAGGAGGTAGAGGCCCACTGCGGTGCCAGCAACCCTTCCAGCACTGGTCAGGAGGTTGTACACGCCTATGTACGTGCCCCTGGCTTCCTGTGGCGCTATGTTAGTTATGATTGCCTGTGTCGTAGGGCTCACGAAGTCCTCACCGACCGTTATGATGGCCATGATCGCCAGGAGGAAGCCCAGGCTGTGGAAATGGGTGAGAAGTGCAAAGGAGGCTGCGTAGAAGAGCATGCCGATGCCCCTCCAGAAGACCGCGTTGGATCTCATGGTCATGACGCGCAGGACGAAGAACTGGAGGGCCACCACCAGGAGGCCGTTCATGGAATATATGTAACCGATGTCTATGATGGGCATCCTGTTGAAGTCAAACACATAGAGTGTCAGCGCGGGCCCGTCCTGCCTTATGACAAAGCCCGCCAGAACCCCTATGAGGGAGAAGATGAGCAGGAACCTGTCCCTGCCGAGTACCGTGAGGTCGATCCTCTCCCTCTCCCTGCCGCCGGTGGGCGTGTAGGTCTCAGACATGGTCGAGTAGAGCATTATGACCTCCACCACCGTGGCTACGGAGGCGGAGAGGAACACGTACTGGAAGCCCATCGTTGCAAGGAAGCCGCCCAGCAGAGGGCCAAGGGCGGCACCCACGTTGACGAGCATCCTGACCGCCGTGAAGGCTGAGAGCCTCTGTTCCGGCCTGCTTATATCGGCAACCGAAGCCTGTATGGCTGGGTACTGAAGGGCGTTCACGCATATTGTGCCGAGCCAGGTGAGGACAAGTGAGGCCGCTGGCCATCTGTAGGCCACCTCAAAGTACATGAGGAGGTAGAGGAATATGACAGGCAGGGGCGCATAGATCAGGAAGGCGCGCCTCCCGACCCTGTCTGTCCAGAGGCCAGCGTAGTACTGGACAAGGCTCATAACAGCGGTACCTATGGCCAGTATTATGCCTGACAGGAGGAAAGATATGCCGTAAACGAAAACGAATATCAGGGGGAGGAACAGGAAGGAAGAGACCCTCCCGAGGGAGCGTATCAGCCTGCTGCCCGCTAGCAGCCAGACCCTCCTGTCCAGCCCGCGTAGATTGTATTCATCTTTCATCTGGTTTAATCCAGAGTATTCCGGGTATCTATTTAACTGAATTGGAAAATGGAAACTCCGGGACGGAGACCTTCCTTACCGGACTGACAGGCACCCCGGTTCACATGACCTGGCCGCGGGACCCCTGGCCGCCCTTGGCCGGGATGCCAGCCCTGGCTCCGCACCTGCCCGTCCTTGACCCCTGCCCTTCAGGCCTCCGCTATCACGTCAAGCTCCACCATGACACCCTTTGCGGCGAAGCCCGTTACGACTGTGGTGCGTGCTGGCGGCGCAGATTTGAAGCGTTCGGAGAAGAGTGCGTTCATCTCCTGGAAGCTCGACGGGTCAGAGAGGTATACAGTGACTTTCACAGTCCTGTCCAGCGAGGAGCCAGAGGCCCTCAGTATCTTCTCCACCCTTGAGATGGCATCCTGGAACTGCTCCCTGAAGCTGTTCCCCTGCCCTGTCTGGCCGGACACGAAAACGAGGCCACCGGCGACAACCGCGTGCGAATATGGTCCACCCTTTCCCAGGTCCGGAAGGTCAATGCATTTCTTCATGCCACTGAAATAGGGTCTCTGTTCAAAACACTTTGCAGTGCCCTGGAAACATTTGCTGCCCTGCCGGTGATTCAGCAAACTTTCCTATCCAGTTTAACATTTTGCAAATAAAATAATATCATTGCCTTCATTATACATGATACTGTGCGTCCTCATATACACATCGACTCAATCTGGCCACAAGAGTTATTATAAGTCTTTGTATATTGAACATGGAAGGTGTGTGGTGGAAATATGGAACAGGGTAAGCAGGTAAGTATACAGGACATAATGTCAAGGCTTGACAGGACAAAGGCCACCAGATTCTACTGGCTCCTGACGCTGCTGTCAACCATCGGGGGCTTCCTGTTCGGGTATGACACTTCCAACATAGGCACGGCAATGGTCTTCATGCCAGCCTCGTACCACTCGGGAGCCCTTGTGGAGGGGTACCTGGTATCTGGCGCCTCCCTGGGCGCAGCCATCGGCGCGCTGATCGCGATGGCCCTCACTGACAGGTACGGCAGGAAGTCGATGCTGATATTCGACGCTGCCCTTTACACCGTCGGTGCAGTGCTGTCGGCAGTCACGGTGGACCTTGCCATGCTGCTCATATCGAGGACGCTCATTGGCCTCGCGGTGGGCGCGGATTCAGCAATTGCGACCGCATACATAGCGGAGTATGCTCCGAAGGGTGAGAGGGGGAGCCTGGGCATACTGCAGCAGTGGATGATCACCGTTGGCATCCTGGGCGCATACCTTGTGGGCATGGCAACGCTCTTCTTCGCCCCCGGGCTCGCATACACCGTGGACTGGAGGCTCATGCTGGGAGTTGCGGCCATACCATCGCTCATAGGCCTGGCCTTCAGGTTCATGATGCCGGAATCTCCGAGGTGGCTCCTCCTCAGGGGTGAGAGGAAGAAGGCCCTAGACGCGCTGAACAAGCTGGGCATACAGACAAGCGAACAGGAGCTCAGTGCTGTCAACATACCTGAGGAGAGGAAGAAGTTCACCCTCACAAAGGGCATGAAGAGGGCACTCCTGGTTGCCGGCCTCTTCATGATGTTCCAGCAGATAACCGGCATAAACATACCGTTCTACTACGGCCCCACCGTGATCTCCTCGCTCCACATATTCAGGGCCGGTTCAAGCGTTGTTTACTCACAGGCATATGCAGTGGCGGCCTCATCCATACTAGCCGTGATAAACGTAGCGGCGACCTACATAGGCTTCAGGCTCATAGATAGGCTCGGCAGGAGGTCGCTGGCCCTGACAGGTTACATAGGCATGGCCGTGTTTGGCTTCGTGGGCACGATACTGCTCCTCGAGCACATCCTGATAGGCCTCCTGATAGCCTTTGCGGGCTTCATCATATTCTTCGCCTTCGGCGTTGGTGGCACCGGCTGGATCATACAGGGAGAGTACTTCCCCACAGAGGTCAGGGGCAGGCTCGCAGGCATCGTGGCCTTCATAGACTGGATAGCGAACTTCGCCATCGTGGAGGTCTTCCCACTCCTGCGCATAACCATAGGCCTTGCCTACACCGAAGCGCTCTTCGGCATCCTGTCGGTTGCAGCGTTCATAGTGTTCTACTTCATCATGCCCATGACCAAGGGGAAGTCAGTGGAGGAGATAGCGGAGATGTTCGAGAAGGGCTATTCGGTCAGGGAGAGGGCATGAATCACCTGAGGTCGCTGAAAGCCTCCCTTATGCTCTCTCCCTTTATCATTACGAGCGTCTCAGTTTCCATGTGTGCCCTCAGTGCGTTCAGTGACCTTATGAGGTCCCGCTCTCCTATACCCCTCACGAACATGACTATGTCGTACCTTCCGTACGTGTCGAACTCCTCCGACTCTGCGCCGGCGGCAGATATGGACCTCTTCCATAACCTGTAGGCATCGTACTGTTCCTGTCCCACCGGGCCCCTCCACCTTCCCAGCACAATGCAGTCCATAGGGCCAGCAGTGAAACATTAAATAAGTATCCTATCATGCATTCCTGTGTCCAATTCAGACCACCACTTCTCGACCACGGTTGTGGAACTGGAAAAGCGCGAATACAGGAACCCCCTTGTCATCGGGGGTTTCGTGGGCGGAAGCGTGGCAGGCGTCATGGCCGCCGGTTACATAATCAACGCACTCGGGCTGCACCAGGTTGCCCACCTGAAGTCCCCGCACATACCTCCGGTCGCGGTCTTTGTCGGCGGGAGGCTCAGGCACCCCTTCAGGATCTATGCGAACGACATGAACGACCTGCTCCTCCTAACCTGTGAGGTGCCCATTGAACAGGACGGCCTCTACGAGGTCTCGTCTGCCCTCATGGACTGGCTGTCAGGTGTGGGAGCGAGGGAAATCGTGATTCTTGACGGTATACCAGTCCGGGACATACCGGAGGAGCACCCCATCTTCGGTGTGGCTGACGAGAGGGCCATAGGCGAGCTCTCGAAGCGCGGCATACAGATAGCGCAGACCGCACTTATAACCGGCGTGGGTGGCAGCATCCTGAGCGAGTGCATGGTCAGGGACGTCCCTGGCAGCTCCCTCCTGGTGCCCATGTCGGTGGCCTACCCTGACCCGGAGGGCATCCTCTCCCTCATAGACTCCGTGAACAGGGTCTACGGCCTATCCATATCCACGGAGGCCCTGGAGAACGATGTGAAGAGGATGCACCAGGAGCTGAAGGCCATAGAGAAGAACTACCAGGAGATGGTTGACAGGAGCAGGAAACAGGGTGAGGAGGGGCTCTACGGCTGAGGCCCCATGAGTCTGAGGGCGGTTCCCCTTAGTATCTCTATGCCGTATGCAAGGGCGTCCTCATCCAGGTCGTAGTGAGCGCTGTGCTGCGGTGCGACGATGCCCTTCTCACTGTTTCCCACTCCCAGGAAGAAGAATGCCCCCGGCACCCTCTGCAGGTAGTAGGCGAAGTCTTCGCCCCCCAGGTCGGGTGGAGGGTGCAGCACGTTCTCCCTGCCAAGGATGAGTGATGCCACCTCCTCCACTGTGCGCACCACATCAGGGTTGTTGACCAGCACGGGGTAGCCCTCCTGGTAATCCAGGGAGCATTCCGCGCCAAAGGATCTGCACACCCCTGAAACGACCTCACCCATCCTGCGCCTGACCATATCCCTGACGCCGGTGTCCAGCGTCCTGACAGTCCCGGTCATCTCCACCTTCTCCGCGATGATGTTGTACCTGTCCCCTCCCCTGACCGTGCCGACTGTAACCACCGCCGCGGCCTGCGGGTCAACGTTCCTGGACACGATGGTCTGGAGTGCCTGCACAAGGTACGAGGCCACAACGATGGCGTCCACAGTCTCGTGTGGCGCAGAGCCGTGGCCGCCTTTCCCCCTCACAAGGACCGAGAACTGGTCGGCATTGGCCATCATGGGGCCCGGGTATACTGCCACAGTGCCCCTGGGGAACCTGCTCATCACATGGAGGCCCAGGACGAAGTCCACGCCATCCAAGAGACCAGCCCTTATCATCTCCACCGCACCTCCCGGCGGGCTCTCCTCTGCCGGCTGGAAGAACACCCTGACCCTGCCCCTGAAGTGCCTGTCCCCGGCAAAGGAGCGGGCCACAGCCAGCGCTATGGCCATGTGTGCGTCGTGGCCACAGGCGTGCATTACACCTTCGTTCCTGGAACTGAACGGCAGGCCAGTGTCCTCGTGCACCGGAAGCGCGTCCATGTCTGCCCTTATGGCCACCGTCCTTCCCGGCAGTTCGCCCTCAATGTCCGCGTACACTCCGGTGCCCGCGACCCTCACGGGCCTCAGGCCCATTGAGGAGAGCTCCCTCTCGATCCTCTCCGCTGTCCTGTGCTCCCTGAAGCTCAGCTCTGGGTTCTCGTGGAAGTACCTCCTCATCCTCACCGCATAATCATAGAGGCCTGTCAAAGCGCAACACCCCTTTCCTTATCCACCAGCACGCTGCCACCCTTCATTACAAACGACACCCTTTCGATATCCCCTATCCTGGTTAAGGGGGACCCGTCAACAGCGATTATGTCGGCGGGCTCGCCAGGGGCTATGAGGCCTCCCCTTATGCCCAGGGCCCTTGCGTTGTATGTGGCGGCCCTGAGGATGTAATCGTTCGGCAGGCCGCACAGCTCGTGCATCAGGACGAGTTCCATGTGGTTCCTGCCTATGTCGATTTCCCTTCCGGTCTCCATCCCCAGGTCAGTGCCGCAGAGGATGTTTATGCCCATCCTGTGGGCCAGAGGGAGTACCCTTATTATGCCGTCCCTCACCTCGCCTATCTTCTCCAGGCCCCATGTGTCGATACCGATCTCCTTCCCGTGCTTCCATATCAGCTGCTGTATGGACAGAGTCGGCGTCAGCGAAACATCCCTCTCCTTCATAATGGCAAGCGTCCTTTCCGAGAGGAGCGTCCCGTGCTCGATGCTCTTCACCCCGGCGAGCACCGCATTCAGGGCACCCTGATCGCCGTGTGCATGCGCAGCCACATACTTCCCAGCCCTGGATGCCTCACCCACTATGGCGCCCAGCTCCTCCGGGGTGAACTGTGGGCTCTCAGGCCTGTCCCTCTCCGACAGGACGCCACCGGTGGCGAATACCTTGATGAAGTCCGCCCCAGACCTGAGGACAAGCCTGGCCTTCCTCATGCACTCGTCACTGCCGTCACAGAACTCTGCCATGCCCCTCTCGACAGACCATGAGAGCGGTATGGAGTGGGAGAACTCCCCGTGCCCGAACGTCTGGCTCAGCGGTCTTCCTGCAGCGTACACCCTCGGGCCAGTGATGCTGCCCTCTGCTATGGCATCCCTCAGCGGAATTGCCAGTTCCTCTCCGCAGTCCCGGACCGTGGTGAAGCCATCGGAGAGGAGGCGCCTGCACCAGCCCGGGAGCCGGAGGAGCCTGAGCCTGGGGTCTGTCATCAGGTACTCCTTCGTGAGCCCGCCGCCCCTGGAGCCGCTCAGGTGGATGTGGGCATCGACCATGCCAGGCATCATGAAGCGGTCTCCGAGGTCGATGACACTGTCTCCCCTGAGGCCGTTGCCCGTCTCCACTATCGTGCCGCCCTCCACAGCCACCTCCCTGAAGGCCTCGGTCCGCAGGCCGCTGAAGACCGTCCTGGCCCTGATAACTGTCCGCATGACACATGCATGGCCCATGGGCCTAAAAAATTACCACTCCCCTAGAAGAACTGGTAGTCGAAGATGACCATCGTCTCCGCCCCAGGGTCGATCCTCCTGGCCCTCTCTATTATGCCCTTGGCGGTGGGCAGGTTCTCGACGAAGAAGACCAGTATCCCGGAACGCTCATCGTTTATGGCAAATACCAGGCCCTCGTTGAAGGCACCGGAGATCTGTGGCATGTTCTCAGTGAATATTGAGAAGAGCACGCCGTCAGTCTTTGAGAGGTCGATGAGCGGTACCACCTCTATCAGGTGCCTGGAGAAGAGGGTGTTGAGCCTCCTCTTCACGGTGTTGTACGGTATGCCCAGGTCCTCCGAGACCTTCGCTGTGGGCACCCTGGGGTCATTTCTCAGGTATTCGACAACCTGCCTGTCGATGCTGTTCGGCATATAAGGCTGGCCGGAGGGCGGCACGTACCTCATGATGGGCTGGCCGTAGCGCTCCGAATACCTCCTGAGGGTGTCCTGCATCTCCGATGCGTCCCTGACACGGAAGCCGATCACTGTGGCCTTTTCCAGGCACCTGAAGTACTTGGTGACCTTCCCATCCGGGCTTATGTCGCCGTTGAAGGCGGCGAAGAACTCACCCTCCCCGTAGAACTTAGGTGTCACGTGAAGCTTGAACCCCCTGACCACACCCTCTGACATGAGGCGGTTGAGCCTGTAGTTCAGTGCCTGGGCAGATATTCCGAGATTCTCGGCCATCTGCCTCTGCGTTGTCCTCCCGTCCCTCAGGAGCTGCGATAGGATGCCCTTGTCTATCCTGTCCATTCATTGAATGAGTTATTCGTTGTAATTAATATTAACGCACTTCCCCAGTCACCTGAGGGCCTCAAGTATCTCAGAGGTCTTCCTGACCAGGCCCATCCTCCTGAATATATACTCCACTGCAACCCTATGGCTCTCCTCAGAAACGTCGCTCATGGCGTCCTCCGCGAAAATTATCTGGAAGCCGTACTCATAACCGAACCTGGCGGTGCTCTCCACGCCGTAAGAAGTTGCTATTCCTCCGAGTACGAAGGTGTCTATGCCCCTCCTCCTCATCTGGAGCTCCAGCTCCGTGCCGTAGAAGGCGCCCCACTGCCTCTTCACGATCTCTATGTCCTTCTCGCTCCTGTTCAGTTCTGGCACGAACTCGGCCCAGTCCCTCGGCACCTGTCCCGTTCCACCCAGCTGCGCATCTGTCTTCGGCCTCAGTGCCACCTCCGGGGGAGCGACCACATGTACCAGGAAAACGGGCATCCCCGCTCTCCTGAAGGCATCTGCCAGAGATGCCGCGTTCCTTATGACATCCTTCGCGCTGTATGGCTTCGTCTGCATCGCCGCTATTCCCTTCTGCAGGTCTATGAGCACCAGTGCCGTCCTCTTCCTGTCAACCTCAAGGGCCATGGATGTACATGCCTGGTATGGAGATAAAGGAGGCGGTGCCCCAAAAATATGTCATGTCTCAATTAAATGAACTCGCTCTCCGTCTCCTCGAACCTCAGGTGTATTGCTTTCGACGCGCTGTCCACATCGAGTAGCACCATGGCTATCACGATTGCGAATATCACCGTTCCACCGAAAAATATGCCTGCGAGCAGCGAGAGAGTCCTGCTAGAGCCACCGACGTAGTAGAGGCCTATCAGGAGGTAACCGGACGCGGATATGGTTATGCCGTATATAAGGAGGGTTCTGACGACCCATTTTATGCCGTTCCTAACCCTGTCCAGGTAGAGGGACGCCTCCGCGGCCCGCCTCAGGGACGGCACGAGGTCTACGATCCCTGACTTGACTTCGCCTGCAGCACTCTCTATCTCCTCCCTGCCCAGGTTCACGCCCATGCTCACCAGTGCCCTGGCCCTGCTTGCCTCCATTGCGCTCCTGGAGGCGAGGAATGTGAAGATCTCCTTGGAGAGGTGCTTTGCGGAGATGTCCTCTATCTCGGAGGCCTTCCTGTTAAGCGTTGAGAGCACCTTTCCAAGGGATTTCCTGGACACGTACGATGCTATGACAGAAAAGAGGAGTATGAGGCCAGGGATGACCGGGAGCAGTAACACACGCAACAGCATGGCTGGGCTTAAAAAACTTCACACGCTCTGCACTCTCATGTTATGTGGAGTGCCATGCCCACCAGTGCCATGAGGATGCCCAGGGCCAGCATGCCCGTGGGCCATGTTATGTAGGAGCCGGATACGGCCCTGGCCAGGCCGATGCCAAGCAGCACCAGGGACACAAAGGCCGCAAGGAACGGGGCATAAGGGCTCAGGGTGAACGCAGCGGCGGCCAGGGGTATGAGGGCGCCTGTGAACCCAGATACGCCGGATGCGGATGTGCCAGTTATGGCCTCCACCAGGATCGAGCGGCCGAGCCTTGTCCTCAGGAGGAATGATGGCGACGGGTACCCCAGCTGCCTTGAGGACCTTGAGAGCTCGTTCCTCAGCCTTGAGTACTCCGCCACGAAGAAGCTGAACATGCCAACGATTGCGGAGCCCGCGGCCACCCGGAGGGCAAAGTAAGCGCTCACCGACGATGGCTCGGCCATCCTTGAAGCGGCTATCATCAGCGATGTTATTATGCCGTCGGACAGGCCTATGGTCACTGGAAAGAGCAGTCTGGGCCTCAATCCCTGGTCTTCTTGGTGTTCTCAATCAGCCTCTTGCCCACAGCGATCTCGTCCACTGAGTGCACCGCGGAGCCGGTGTCCTCTATGGTCTCTATGAGCCTCTCGAAGTCTATGTCCTCCCCCTCAACAGTTATGCTGGTCCCCATTGTCTCCATGTCCATCTCCGTGACCAGTATGTTCACTGCGTCCACGCCCGGCACAGCCTCTATCGCCCTGGCCAGTTCAACCAGTGTGGGCCTTATCAGGCCCTTGTCGACGTCCAGCACCACTCTCCTTATGCCCAATGCTGATCACATCCGCATGTGGTGAACAGTAATCTATCTTACTCACTCCCGGCCCCGCCTGCCACACCCCCGCCCTTTGCCCTGCGGCCCAGCAGGAACATCACCACGTACACTGCGGGGAGGGCGTAGAAGCCCACCACCATGGTTATGTCTGCGGCGCTTATGAATGGCCCCGTGCCGAAAGCAGCCAGGGCCCTGATATGCGCAGGGTTCGTCGACACCGCCATGCCAGCGAAGGCGAGGGCGAAGGCCGCCCATGCTGCCTTTCTGGAGCCGAGGGCCACAAGGAAGCCGACCACCATGAGAGCTGTGGCGGCTGTATATGTGGCCACTGTGAGGTAAAGGGGCACCATGTGCCTGTACCTCATCACAGCAGCTCCCGCAGATATCACCACTGCCGAGGCGAAGACCGGTACGGCGAGGGCGTGTCCCCTAGAGTTCCACACGGACGAGCCACTCCTTGTACGACTGCACGGTGCTCACCTGCAGGCCCCTTGACCTGATCCTCTCTGCAAGCTCGTTGGCCTCGCTCTCCGTGTTGCACCTGAATACGATTGCATCATAGCCCACGTCCGGCATTAGGTTCCTCTGCCCAAGGATGGGCCTCATGAGCTCCACGTCCTTCAGGAACCTGTCCCTGTCCACCTTCATGGCCCCCCTCTCTATCCTCTTCAGGCCCTGGTCGACGATCCTCTCGTACACAATGCTCTCCACTTTCCTGTTTATCTGCTCCTGGTCAACGTAAGTTGCACCGCTTATGACCAGGTACAGGCCAGGGATCATTATGACGAGGTAGAAGAAGTCCCTGTACACGACATACAGGGCCGCTGAAAGGACGATAAGGAGGAGACCCGAGAGGAGGTAGTTGAGCCTCAACAGCATCTTAATGCAAAATAAAGTTAAAATTATATCGGATTCCGAAACGCGCGCTCATACTGCGGATACTGCCATGAGCACGAGGGTTATGAGGGCGGTGATGGCCATGGCCCATGAATAGGCCCTTATCCTCCCGATCTCCCTGGCGTATCCGGAAGGCTCCGACCTCCTCAGGGCCCTGATTCCCCTCATGAGCATGCCCTCCCCGAAGCCGCCGTAGGCCACAAACGCCAGCACTATCCCTATCAGGAGGGCAACGCCAGCGGCCGACGAGAAGCTGGGGAGCTTCCCCGTCACAGCGTCAACAACCAGGGCCGCTATGCCGAGTATTATGGCTATGCCCCCGGTGCCCCTGGACACCATGGACAGGGTGAGGAGGAGCCTGAAGTGAGACTGCTCCTTTATCTGCCCCGCCCTGGACTTCAGCGATGTGCTGTAGAAGCCCAGGGCGAGGGCCACCACCACCCATATGGCCCCGAATGCACCGTGAACAGCTGTCAGTGCCTGCATGCGCTGGGATTTGGGGCCTGCTCTTAAGGCTTCCCCATGGCCTGAATGGTACCTTTTAAGTGCGGCCCCCGCATGGCATGGCGTGAAGAACGCCGAGCTTGCTGATATCTTCATGGACCTGGCGGACATGGAGGAGGTGGAGGGCAACAGGTGGCAGTCCCTGGCGTACAGGAGAGTAGCAACCGCCCTGGCAGACCTTAGCGAGGACATAGAGGAGGTATGGAGGGAGGGCAGGCTCAGGGAGATAGAGGGCGTGGGGGAGGCCATAGAGAAGAAGATAGACGAGTACCTGCGCACCGGTAGGATGCGGAAGTACGAGGAGATGAGGAAGAAGTACCCCGAGGACTTCAGGACGCTGAGGGCCATCCAGGGCCTGGGGCCCAGGAAGATACACGCACTCTACACCGGCGCGGGCATAAGGGACCTGGAAACCCTGAAGAAGGCAATAGAGGAGCACAGGGTAGCCCTGGTGCCCGGGTTCGGCCAGAAGAGCGAGGAGAAGCTGGCGAAGGCACTCCAGTACTACATGTCAACGTCTGCGGGCAGGCTCCTGCTCGCACAGGCCCACGCACTAGCAACGGAGATCCTGGAGGCCATGCGCTCCTCCGGCCTCTTCGAGAGAATCGAGGTGGCCGGTTCGGTGAGGAGGAGGAAGGAGACCGTCGGTGACCTGGACTTCCTGTGCATCTCGGCCGACGTCCCTGGAGCCACAAGGTTCTTCTCTTCCCTGCCACAGGTCAGTGGCGTCGTGAACTCTGGCGAGAGGAAGGGAACCTGGATGCTCAGGGCGGGGATCACCTGCGACCTGAGGTTCATAGACAGGGGGAGCTTCGGTGCCGCCCTGCAGTACTTCACTGGCAGCAAGTCCCATAACATAGCCCTCAGGAACCTGGCCATATCCAAGGGCCTGAAGCTCAACGAGTACGGCCTGTTCAGGGGCGACGAACCAATCGCGGGGAGCGATGAGGAAGGCATCTACAGGGCACTCGGGCTCGAATACATCGTCCCGGAGCTGCGCGAGGGTACCGGTGAAATAGAGGCTGCCCAGTCCCACTCACTTCCCATGCTCGTGGAAGGAAACGGGATCCTGGGAGACCTGCACCTGCACTCCGACTGGAGCGACGGCAGGGACAGCCTGGAGGCCATGGTCAGCGCGGCGGCCAGCATGGGCTACAGGTACGTCTGTGTGACCGACCACAGCGCCTCGCTGAGGGTGGCCAGGGGCCTGGACGCTGCCAGGTTCAGGGATAGGCGCGTCCAGCTGGACATGCTCTCAGAGAAATACGGTATAACTGTTCTGGACGGCGTGGAGGCGGAGATAATGCCCGACGGCTCCATGGACCCGGAGGTGAGGGGTTACAGGGACTTCGACTTCGTGGTCGCGTCCATGCACCAGTGGGTCTCAGACGACGCCTCAGAGAACACGGCACGCCTGATAAGGGCGATAGACGGGGGCTGGCCCAGCACCATAGGCCACCCAACCGGCAGGCTGATAGGCACCAGGGAACAGTTCAGAATGGAGTGGGGGGAGGTCTTCAGGGCATGTAGGGACAAGGGCGTCGCACTTGAGATAAACGGCACACCGCACAGGTCAGACCTGCCCTGGGACCTCGTGCTCCAGGCCCGGAAGGCCGGCGTCCGCTTCAGCCTGGGCAGTGACGCACACAGCACCTCTGAGATGCGCAATATGACCTACGCTGTCTGGATAGCCAGGAGGGGGTGGCTCACGCCGTCGCATGTCCTGAACACCTCCATGGTCGGGAGGCGCCAGTAGGTGACGTGGCCTTCATCTATCCTGGAGGTGCACCCTTGCGATCCACTCCACCCGGTCACCGGCCGAGAACCTCTGCCCTTCTAACCGCGTCCCTGTGCAGCGGCCACCTCAGGAGGGAAAATGCCTCCTCTACGCTGCACCACCTGCACTCTGTGTGCTCCCTCTCAGGGTTCCTGGATATGTCCGGTACGCATCCCGGGCCCACGCCTACAGCGTACACAGATTCTGTGAACCTTGCCCCGTTCTTCTCGTAATCGTAGGTGAAGAGGAGCCTGGGACCGTAGACAACGCATCCTGCACCGAGGGAGGCCTCCTCGGCCAGCTCCCTCATGAGCGCGTCGGTGTCGGTCTCGCCCTCCTCAACATTGCAGGTCATGTTCTCCCAGTAGCCTCCCTTGGCGGGCACGTAGTGGAATAGAAGGAACTCCCTCCTGCCGGTGTCCCTGAATATAACCGCCTGTACCTTTCTCCCTGTTGGCATGCATGCGTATCGCTGCGCTGCATTTATATGGCTTCTCCCAGGGGTGCCACCAGCGCGGGCCTTGCGGTTGCCCCGCGGGGGAAGTAATAAATATTGGCTATGACTGAAGTGCCCTTAACACCTGGTCCAGGATGAAGAACGAGACCATAATAAACCTCAGGTACTTCGCTGTGGCATTCGGCGCGAACACTGCGTCTTCCTTCGTGGGCGTCTTCGGCGTCCTCCTGGGGGCCTCTGCCTTCGAGATGGGCCTCCTGCAGGCACTGTCCAACGCCATATCCAATGCGAGCCAGATATTCTGGGGGAGGCTCAGCGACCGCTACGGCCTGAGGAGGCCATGGCTTGTCGGTGCGAGTGTTGTCATGGCCGGCCTCTGGCTCGCGATGGGCTTCGTGGAGGGCCCGTACCAGCTTATCCTGCTTTACTCGAGCATAGCGCTCACCTCATCCGTCATATCGGTGAACTGGTTCTCCCTCCTCGCAGACCTCACGAGCTCGGGCAGCAGGGGCTCCTTCCTCGCCAGACTCCAGAACATCTCCTCCTTCGGCAACCTGGCCAGCCTACTCCTCATGGCGTTCATACTGCACGGTGACAGCAGGTCGCAGCTCATAATACCGTTCTCACTCGGATCCGCTGCATACGTTGCCTCCGCGGTGCTCCTCTCAAGGATCGTGGAGGTGAAGAAGGAGAGCAGGCTCAGCGGCTCCTTCGTGAAGGGCGTCAGGGAGGCCAGGGCAAACAGTGCCTTCTTCAGGTACATGACGAGCATGCTTGCCCAGGGGTTCTTCTGGTCCATGGCCTGGCCCATATTCCCGATAACCGTGGTGGCCGTCAGGGGCTTCGACCTACCCGAGGTCTCTGCCCTCACAGCAATGAACATATTTGCCGCTGTGGCCGTGCAGCGCTACCTCGGCCGTCTGGCCGACAGGTTCAACAGGGTGCCCCTGATCTTCCTGAACAGGCTCATGCTCGGCGCGATTCCCCTGATGTACGCGTTCTTCTTCAACTTCGACGAGTTCCTTGTAATGGAGGCCTACAGTGGCGTGGCCTCAGCGCTCCAGAACGTTGTCATGAACTCCTACCTCATGGACCTCCTCCCTGAGGGGAAGAGGGCGGAGTATGTGTCGATAATGAACGGCTTCAACGGCATAGTCTACCTCTTCGGCTCCCTGGCAGGGGGTTTCCTCCTGCAGTACCTCGAGGGCACAATGCCGCTTGCCAGGGCGGTATCACTCTCGCTCACACTGATATCGGCCGGGAGGTTCGCCACCTCTTTCCTCTTCCTCAGGCTGAAGGAGCCCGAGAACAGGGGGAGGAGGGGGATCCCCATCTTCTCCGTGCTCCTTAGGCTGGTGAGGCCGGGCCTGCCATCCGGCAGTTCTGTCAGGGAGAGGTGAGCCTCTCCCCTATGCACCTTATCACCTTATCCACGTTGGCCTCGGTCACCTCAAGGAGCCTCTCCTGCCCCAGCATCCTGCCCAGGAGGCCGAAGTCGATCTCGGCTGTCCAGGAGACCTCCGAGCCCTCGGCGGATGGGCTCACCTGCAGTGAGAGGGATAGGTTAAGCGAGGCCCCGGCCACCCGCCCCTGTATCCTGTACCCTATGGCATCGCCCTGGAGTGGGCCCTCAATGGACATCTTCCCTGACAGCTTTGTGAGGTAGCCGGAATCGATGCCCGCTGTGTCCAGCCTGACCCTGCAGACCACCCTCTCATTCTGCCTCTCGCAGCCTGACACGCCTGGCAGGCATGAGGAGAGGCGCTCAGGGTCAGAGAGCAGTTTCCCTGCGACATCCGGGCTTACCTTCATAGTGAACCTTCCGGAGAGTCCGGGCATCAGTCCATCAGCCTCCTGGAGAGCAGGAAGGCCAGCGCTGGCATGAGCCTCTCCTGGTCTGTCGATCCGAAGTGCAGGAGGAGTGAATCGACTGCCCTGTCACCTCCCCTGAATGACAGGAACCTCTCGTAGGTGGTGTTGAAGTCAAACTCAACATCTTTCACATGGAAGCCGGAGTACTCGGACGCATGCCTCGCAGCCTCGTAGCCCACCAGGCGGCCTGTGGTGAATTTGCCGCCGAGCACGCTGAGGAAGCCGGGGAGGCCAGAGGTCCCGTGGTCGATGATGGCGAAGCTCCTGGTCGCCTTTCTCGGGTCGTCACTGGACCTTATCAGTGGCCTCACAGACGAATATATCCTCTTGTACTGCATGGCACCTATTACCGGCACCATCCTCTTTGCCTCGTCGAGCATCATAGCCACGTCCTCCTCATGGACCTTGAAGTTGTCCGGGTCCTCTATGACCGTGGCTATGGTGCCCACAACGGACACCTCACCGTAAGGCAGCACTATGTCCCCATCGGACGGTTCCCTCATCCTGTTTATGACGCTGTTCACGTACCTGCCGCCGTACACTACCATCGAGCCTGCTGTGGGTGCCAGGGGGAAGTCCTCTATGCCCGATGCCTTCAGTATGGGCATGCTGTAGGGCCCGGTGGTGTTGACCACCACACTGTACCTGTCCCTGCCCTTCTCGCTCTCCACCTCCAGCGACCCGTCCCTACTGGCCACCCTCCTGACGCCGTTGAAGAGGCTGAACTGCACCCCCGCCATCCTTGCCTCCATTGCAACCGCTGCGCAGAACTCAAAGCCGTGTATCACAGCGTCTGGCACCAGGAGCGCCCTCCTCACCTCCCTGGATAGGTAAGCCTCCCTCCTGAGCAGCTCCTCAGGGTCCATTTCCTGGGCCTCTATGCCGGCTTCAGCGCAGGCCTTCCGCAGGCTGTCCCCGTACTCCTCGTCCTCACCGTCCAGGGCCACGAAGTAACCGCCCGTGTCGTCGATGAACCTCCAGGCCTCCCTCCTCAGCCTCATGTTCTCGGTTATGCACTCCCTGGCAGACACCGGGTCGTTCACCGCATACCTGGCGCCGCTGTGCAGCATGCCGTGGAACCTGCCAGAGGTACCGGAGCATATGTCGGACCTGTCGTAGACAGTGACGTCCATGCCAGCCAGAGAGAGGTAAAGCGAGGTGAAAAGACCCGTTATGCCAGCCCCTATAACCGCTGCCCTGCCGTCCATGCCTTACTGGATCGCCTCTGTGGATATATTACATGGCACATGGGCTCCCGGCATGGCCATGCTTGGCCATGGGCCCAGGTGGTGGATCGCGCTCACCCACAGCGCCACCGTGAAAATGGTATGGAAAAATGTTGTTCCGGGGGGAGGTGCAGCCTCATGCCTCGGGGGACTCCACTGTCCCCGGCGTCCCTTTAGGTTCATCCGCAGGTGCCCTGGCGATCATCTGCGGCAGGTCCCTTATCGCCTTCCTCGGTGCGCTGACCTGCGATATCACCCAGAAGACTGCCGAGTAGACTATGACAGCCAGGACATCGTACGGGAAGGGAATCGTGCCTGTGCCGCCAGTCTGCAGGCCCCCAAACCTGGATAGGGCTATTAGGCCTGCTATGTACACTGGGATCCAGGCCGAGTGCCTCAGCCCTATACCCTTCCACCTTAGCCTGTAGGCGTGGTAGAGGAACACCAGGCTGCCACCCAGGGTCACTCCCAGGGCGTAGAGCGTGACAGGCCATGTGGCCCAGTATATGAGAAGCGATGCGGAAACGAATGCAACCAGCGACCACGCAGTTGCCGCAGGTATCCTGAATGGCCTCTCCACATCGGGGTAGATCTTCCTGAGCACCGGGACGCTGGCGTTCACTATGGCGAAGTTCACCGCGCCCGCAACGACCACGAAGTCCACCAGTGTGTACCACCTGGGGTACGGCACTATGAAGACAACTGCCAGCACCGAGGCCAGGACGATCGCGGCTATGGGCGCGCCCCTCCTGTTAGTTATGCCGAGGAGCCCCGGGAGCGAGCCCTCCTTTGAGTAACCGTAGATTATCCTGGCTGCACCCGTGAGGTCTGTGCCGAAGGTGCCCAGCGGCGAGTATATGGCGAAGAGGAGTGCGAGGACTATGAGGCCGGACAGGAACAGCGCCGCGCCGCCGAATACCGTTGTGTGCAGGGCCTCCTTCATCAGGTCCGCAAGGGGCGATGTCAGTGAGGCAACAGCGGCCCAGTCACCGGGCCCTGTTGAGTTCGGCACAAGTGCGAAGTCGACAGCACCCACTATCACTATGGCCATGAGCACGTAGAGCACGCTCTGTATGATAAGCGTGAGGAGCACGGCCCTGGGCACGTTCCTCTTCGGGTTCCTGATCTCGCCAGCCATGTCAGCGACCTGCCTGTAGCCACCGAAGGAGAAGAGTATCCCGGTGGCGGGTATGGCGATGAATATGCCCGGTATGCCCGTCTTCGGGTCGAAGTAGGGCGGTGAGAGGCTGAAGTTCGATGGGTGGAAGATCATCAGTGGAACCGCTATGATGAATATCACAACGGCACCGACCTTGAGCCATGTGAGCACGGTGTTGAACCTGGCATATGTGCCAACGCCTATTATGTTGAGGACAGCGAACAGCACTGTGAGGCCTATGGAGAGGAGAACGCCCTCTGTGGTAAGTACGCCCGTCTTCAAGTTGAATAGTGATGGCACATAGTATGCGGCGTAGGTAGAGACCGCAATGGCTTCTATGGGCGGTATCATCACGGTCCAGACAAGCAGGCCCCACCCACCCATGAAGCCACCGTACTCGCCGAAGGCGTAGTAGGAGATCCTGGCGCTTATCCCGGCCCTGGGGGCCATGGAAGAGATCTCAGCGTAGGGTATGGTGACAATTGCGATCAGCACTGCCGCAACGATCCACGAGAAAACGACAGCGCCACCTGCGTATTCTGTGCCACCTGCCGCTGCGAAGAGTATGCCTGAGCCTATTGCACTGCCAACGCCGAAGAGCACGGCATCGTGCAGTGTCATCTTCCTCAGCAGGGTGCCGCCCTTTTCCACTTCGGTATTTTCCGTCACATTTTCTAGTACATATGGTTAAATATATAAACGTGCTGATGTGCGCAGTTAACCTCCTGGCTACCGCTGCTGTCTGGTGCGCATGGACAACTGCCTCTGGGGCAGTGAAAGTGTGGATCGCAGGACATCAGCGGACGGATGCCATGCCCCACTCCAGTACTCTTTCCCTGATCCATGCGGTAACATTCTTTACAGCAAAGATGCCGCCTCTAGGCACCAGCGTGCTGAGACCTTTCACCAGTCCGGTGTCCTTGATCCTGTTCTTATTCGCCTCCACCTCATCCAGGCTGTCCGCATACCCCATGAACACGTAGCAAGGGGGATCGACCATGTGCCAGATGGCCTGCAGGCCCATGCCCTGAAGCGTGCTGGTGGCACGCAGATCACCCGGGTACACCAGGAGTGCATAGAATATGCCGCCCTGTGACCTTGTAAAGTCAGGTATGAAGATGGTGCAGAGCTGGTTGCTCGAGAGCATTCTGGCCTTGTGTTTACCCACTGTCTTGCCCGAGAGGCCTGTGAGCCTGGAGACCTCCTTTAACGGTACCCTGGGATCCCTGCATATGTGCTCTAGGATCCTGAGGTCAACCCTTGAAAGGTAAGAGCCGCTGAGGTCCGGTGGCATCAGGGAGAGCGGGGTCCGGCGTGCGACTGCTTCCACGCTAAGCACCTCTGACAATCGCTCCACGCTGCTCCTTTCCTCCTCCTTCTGGCGGAAGAACAGCGTCACGGTCATGTCACCGTCATAGTCCAGCCAGGCAAATGCCACACCGCTGATGTCTGCTATCTCTCTCAGCCTCCTGGAAGGTTCCTGGATACCCCTGAATACAAATGTCCCCGGGTACATATGGAAGTTCAGGGGTGAGGGAAGCAGGTGAAGGCCCCTGATGAAGCCGGACCTGAACATCCCCAGGACCCTTCTCCTCGCGGAGACCCCTGACAGTCCGACCCTCGAGCCGATCACTTCATATGGCGCAGTTGGGTCCCTGATGAGTTCGGTGACGATCCTGTAGTCCAGAAGATCCACTCCTGGAGTAGTTTCATAGGTCATATAAAGGGTTATATTTCAAAACACCCAGCTAACGCAGCTTCTAATCCATAGTCATTTTCCTGGCCACGGGTGAGGATGACGCGGACAGTGGGTGGGCAGGGAAATGGGGCACCGGTACTGGCCCGAGACCACGTGTTGGTCCTGAGGATGAGGGGTATCACTATAGCACTCCTGGTCTTACTGGTCGCCCAGTTCTGGCTGGGCATGTCCATTAACCTAGAGGTTAGCCTTCCGGTAATGCACCTCGGCGCCATCGGATCTCTCGTTTACTACGGTGGGCACTTCAGGTTCGTGCTGGCGCACATCGTCAATGGGTCTGCCATACTCGCACTGTCGTTGGCCCTGCTGGGTTCCGCCCTGAAGACCCGCTCAGCTGCACTGAAGGCATCATCTGCCATAACGGTGGCCTCCGTCACTGGCGCCATCACCAACGGCGTCCTCTTCCTCATGTCGGGGCAGTTCTTTGGCTTCTCTATTGGCATGGCCATGAGTGCAGTGAGCGTCCTCCTGTCATGCGCTGCCATCCTGTACTATGTAGGCCTGCACATGGGACTAGCGGAACCGAACATAGGCCAGGGAAATTGATAGTTTGGCCCACAGGACCCTCAAGCTGGACTCAGGCGTCCATGAAGGCACTCGCTGGCACCTTTGACACCCCTGCACCGGCCTCGCCCAGGCCCGCGGGCCAGGGCATGCTATACTCACGCTTCAACTCTTTGTACCTTATGTAGAGCTCCGGATAGTACTCAAGTGGCGGTATGCTCACACCGTTCCTGCCGAACCATGACAGTGGCTCCAGGCCCCAGGTATCGAACTTTGGCACGATCTCATTCTGCATCAGTATTTCTATGCCCTCCGCGGTGGACCTGACAGCCTCCTCGACATTCCTGAACCCGTGCGGGAATGCCTGCGAATAGGCCATCTCTATGCCGGCCACAAAGTTGGGGCTCACGTTTCCCGTGCCGAATAGCCTGGCAGCCTCGGCAGTCCTCCTGATCCATTCATCCCTCCCTATGTTCTCTTCTTTGCCTGGGCATATGAGGGAGAAGAGGCGCCTGTCCCAGACCTCGATGTTCGGGTGGTAGTAGTCCACCCCTGTCTCATAGAACCTCTCCAGGGCATGTGGTTCAAGGGCCTGTGTGTTCAGCCTTGATGGAAGTTTCCTGGAGAGGCTTTCCTCGGCCCTCTGGATGTAGCGTAAGTAGAACTCCCACTCCCTCCTGGAATCCAGGATCGCCCCGCCCGTTATGAGGTACCTCTTAACCCCCTGGTCCCTGGAGGCCATTTCCAGAGACTCGGCCACGATGTCCTCAGGCACTATGGCGCCCAGCCCCTTCCTGAGGTGGCCCCATGACCTGAAGTTTTCGTTGATGTCGCAGAACAGGCACTGCTTTCCGCGGTTCCAGTACTCGCATATCCTGAATGCAGTTACGTCTGCGGTCTCTCCCCAGTATATGGCTGGGGCCACTTCCTCCACGCGCATTCCGTCCCTGAGCTCCTGCCCGTAGTATGCAGGCCTTGGAACAAAGGAAACATCGGCCACCGGAACGCCGTCGAGGAGGAGGACTCTCTTTCCGTCCAGGACATCAACGCTGTAGGGCGAGTCCTTAGAGTGCCTGCTCTGTATGATTGTCCTCCTGAGCCCGTATGAGCCACCCTGTATGCATATCTCCTGCGGTATCATCGCCGGCCTCTCCCTAACCACCTCGGGCCTGTCCGAGTCGAACGTGAAGAGGTAGTAGGCCTTCTCCTGGTAGGCCCCTTTGAGTGATCTCTCGGAGAAGTTGAGGCCGTGGAGCAGTATGTCATCCTTGATTATGGCCTCCCTGGAGACCTCTCCTGAGTACCTGTCGAACGTTGCCTCTATCCTTTCCCTTTTTCCGATAATTTTACCATTCTGTTCCATCACTTCATGTCATGAGGACAGTCAATAAAAGACTTATTCTATGTGAAATCATGTTTGAACACATGTTCGGAACACATGTTCGACTGTAAAGGGGATTGAAACCTCCATTCACAACAATATGTTCTTCCAGATGCACACGGAAATGGTGGGGGGTTGAATTAGACAGAAAGTTTGAACCCTACCGGCACCCAGCATGAAAGGGATCGCCACCTTTCACCCCAATGGTGGGCATTTGAAGGAAGCCCATGGCTAAGCCGCACTGCTTTCCATGCAGGCCTATGGATAGAGAATGATATGCCAGTGCATCGATCACTGTTTCAAGCCCGTGGGTGCGGTTTTCCACGGCTCGGTGCTTTGCCATGGAGAGGATTGTCTGCCTCCACGCGCGCTACCATATTCCTGTACCGGTTGCCTGGCCTTAGGAATGAGTGTGTGTCCGTTGGCCCGGAAACAGGGCAGTATTATCGTCTACGGCGCAGGTGTGTTCCGGGGTCGTGAAGGGAAATGCCCATACAACCTACCCACCTGGCCCATCGGTACCAGGTGGTGCCTGTGCTGTTTCCAGGCGAGGTGAAGTTGGGCTCATAAGAGCAATGGCGTTTGTCAGTGGTCCACCCACGCGCTCTTTATGTTGGTGAACTCAAGGAAGCCATACCTTGAAAGCTCACGACCGAAGCCGCTCTTCTTCACCCCTCCGAATGGCATCCTGGGGTCTGACGCGACGATCCTGTTCACGAAAACCATGCCTGCCTCTATCCTCGGTATAAGGTTCTCGGCTTCCTCGGGGTCTCCCCATATGGACGCCCCCAGTCCAAAGGGCGTGTCGTTGGCGAGCCTGACGGCATCGTCCAGCGTATCGAACCTCTGGAGCAGGGCCACCGGCCCGAATACCTCCTGTTCGTACCTCACACCCTCTGGCACGGACACTATGGTGGGTGGCACGATCTGCTCGAACCTGCTCTCGGCCGCGATAACCTTCCCTCCGAGGCCCCTGAGCTCTTCCACCTGCCTCCTGACCGTTTCCGTCTGCTCCCTTGATGAAAGCGGGCCAAGGTAAGTGCTCTCCTCCATGGGGTCCCCCTGCACAACCCTGGAGAACTCCTCTTCCAGAGCCTCCCTGAATTCCTCGTATATGCTGCCCTGGACCAGGAACCTCTTGGAGGCAATGCAGCTCTGACCGTTGTTCTGCAGCCTTGCCAGGGCAGCCTGCTTCGCCGTCTCCCTGATGTCAGCAGAACCGAGGACTATGAACGGGTCCGAGCCGCCCAGTTCCAGGACACACTTCTTTATGTGCTTCCCGGCTTCCTCCGCCACCCTGGCGCCCACTGATGTTGACCCGGTGAATGTCACACCGTCAACGTGCGGGATATAGCGGAGGGCATCGCTACCCCTCAGGAGTAGGGTGCTGAACGCTTCGCTGTCAAAGACTTCCTGGATCATGAGGGCAGTCCCGGTGGTTATCGAGGCATGCTTGAGCACCACACCGTTGCCGGCTGATATGGCAGGAACCGCAGCCCTCATGACCTGCCATACAGGGAAGTTCCAGGGCATTATGGCCATGACAACGCCTATGGGATCGAACCTCACATAGCTCTTCCGGGCCTCAGTCATCACAGGCTCCGGTGCGTAGAATCTCTCAATGTTCTCCACTGCATAGTCCACGAGCCTTATGCACTTCTCGACCTCGGCGATGCTCTGCTTGATTGGCTTCCCCATCTCCATCGTGATGGTCCTGGCCAGTTCCCCCTTCATCCTCTCAAGGTTCCGCTTAACCGTATCCCTCAGGTACTGTTTCCTCTGGTCGATATCGCCTCTGAACTCCTCAGAGGCCTTCCTGGCAAGCCTGATTTTCCTCAGGACTTCCTCATCGCTGTCCTCCCTGTACTGGGACAGCTCCTGCTGCCTGAATGGGTCAAAGGTCTTTATCACCGATACCACCACCTCCCCATCCGGAATGGGAAGTGCATTCATCTGATTGGAAATCTGTATTATAGTTTTTCATTCTCCAGATTGGCGCAACACTATATCACCATGTTGCAGTTCCTTGTATAGAGTTAAATTCTAAACCTGAAATAACAAATATAATACATCAAGTACATCTGAAAATATATTGTCACAGTATGGCTGATTGAACTCATCCCACAGTCATGGCAGCCATCTTTGTATGCCGTGGCCGGGGAGGTGGGGAACCTTGGCGAGGAGATGGCCATTACATGAGCCGGGACCACCATCTCGGCGGAGCCTGGGCAGATAAGGCCGAGCGGGATTGGATGCCTACAGAGTCTGCTTCCAGGCAGCCCCCACAGGTCATGCCTGCCAGGTCACATGGGATCATGGAGACCCGACGACGCCACCCCTGGCAGACCGCGGACAACCCGTTTACACCATCTCCCCAAAGAGCCTTTCCAGGTCCCTTCTCCCGACCCTCTTGGGAGATAGGCTGAGGAGTCGCTGCTGTGCAAGCGTACCATCCACAAGGCCAGGCACGTCAGAACTCCTGAAACCGAGGTCCCCAAGTTTGGTCGGTATCCCGAGGTCTTCGAGCAAGTGCACGTAGTACTCAAAGAGTGCGTCCGATAGTTCCTTAGAGCCCATTTCCCTGTGCCCAATGCCGAGGATCTCCGCCACCTCGCCGAACCTCTCATGCGAAGATGGCGCAAGGTACCTGAAGGTGTAGGAAGCAGGGATTGCCGTGCTGATGCCGTGCGGGCTTATCGGGTAACCGAAGTCATAGTCCTCAGGGTGCCATTCCCTGACCATTCCCGCTATCGGGTATGCCATGGCATGGGGCACATGCACACCCGCGTGACCGAAGCCAATGCCCGCTATGCTGGCCCCGAGCATCATGTAATAGCGTGCTTCAATATCAAGAGGGTCTGCAACAGCCCTCCTCAAGTACCTGTGAACCCACATTATCGCCTGCCTTGCGAAGATATCAGAGATGGGAGTGGCCCCGGAGTAGACAGGTCTCTCATCCGGCGAATGGGGCTTCTCCCTGGCAGTGTATGGGTGGGACGTGAACGATTCGATGGCGTGGTTGAGCACATCCAGGCCAGACGATGCCGTGACCATCGGGGGAAGGGAGAGTGTTGTGAGTGGGTCGACCACCGCAACCGTGGGCCTCATGTGCTGGTTGCTTATCCCTGTCTTGACACGCATGCTGTGGATGTCGAAGATCGTAACATTCGTGTTCTCGCTCCCTGTCCCGGCAGTTGTGGGAACCGCTATCATGGGCTTCAGTGGACCTGGTGGAGACAGGCCCCTGCCTATGGGCCTGTTAACGTAGTCCATAATGTCCCTGGGGTAGGTGTAGAGGAGGTTCAGGATCTTCGCTGTGTCTATTGTTGACCCGCCCCCGAGGGCTATGAACCCATCGAGCCTCATGCCCTTTATGGCCTGGTATGCCCTGATCAGTTCCGCGTCCTCAGGTTCCACCCTGACATCCGTGCTCACGTGAACTTCCAGACCACCGTTCTCGAGGGAAGACCTCGTCTCCTCATACAGCTTCGTTTCGGCAATCTTCTTTCCAACCACCATCAGGACACTCTTCATACCGAGGCGGCTGGCCTCGTGGGCAATCTCCTTCGCCGAGCCTATCCCGAACTTAACCCTGGGTATGTTTATAACGAATACGCTGTCGTTCGCTTCAGTGCTGGCCAGAAAGCTCGCTTCCATGCCGGTCACTCCAGGAACTTCGGTGCCCTCGGGTACTTGGACCAGAACTCCGGGTCGTGGCTGATGACGATCCTGGCCTTCCTCGCCCTTTCCATGACCTTCAGCTTCCTTATGTAGGAGTGCCACTCGTCTGCATCTGAAAGGAGCCAGCCCTTCGCCTCGATCTCGTACTCCCTGGGCAGGTGCATGTAGTCGCCTGTGAATGTGTAGAAGTTACCGTTTCTGGTCTCCACGTGCATGACCTGGTGTCCAGCGGTGTGGCCTCCGGTGAACTCAACGGCTACCCCGTCCACGATCTCGAAGTAATTATCACTGATCGGCGTTAGGTTGGGCCCACGCAGGGGCATGAGGTCTGACATGTCGTACGCGCCACCCTTCCCCTGCCAAAGCATGGAGAGTGCGGACTGCAGCTCCCTCTTCTGCACTATCACAGGGACTTTCTCATCCATGAAAGGCCTGACCTGGCCCGCGTGGTCAAGGTGCAGGTGCGATATCACAACGAAGCTCACATCACCCGGGGCCAGGTCTATGGCCCTGAGCTGCTTCTCTATGCTGTTTTCGCCCGAGATCTTCGTTATTGGGAACGCCTCCATCAACCCCTTCTCATGGGTCTCCATGGCATCGAGCGCTATGCCGGTATCGAAGAGAATGTTGCCGTCAGGGTGTTCCACGAGTGCCGCTGTCACCGGGATCTCGATCCAGTCCCTCTTCGGGTCCCTGTTGCTGTATGTCATTGCTCCCCCAGCCGCACCGGGAAGGAACCACCCGCAGTCGCCCCCCAGCCAGCCAAGGTCTAGGAGATGTATCCTCGAGGCCTTCATATCAGAGAAATAATTCTCTGCGTATTTCAATATTTTTCACAGGATGCAGTGCACCACACCTCATTGTATTCACATGGATCGGGAACCCCGGTACACTGACACTCGTAGCCACCAGGTCATTTCCCCACCCCATGTTGGTCGGAGCTGTGAGCCCTAATAGGCCCCAGACCACTGGGATTCTCAAATCCCACACTTCTCCTCGTGATGGTAGGGGCTTACCCTGGGGCCAACCATTCAGCCCGACGCACAGGTCTTGCCGTGTGGCTGGTTCTGCATTGCCAAGGGCCACTCAGGGTATGCCCAACGGAGTGGACACCAGGGTTGCGGGTCCCGGATCCTCTGGCATGGCAGCCTGTGCATTTCACCATAGGGGTGTGGGGAAGCCGCTTTCAAGTTGACAATGCCCCGCACAGCCTGGATGGGGTGGAATTTCATGGCATGGGATCGGTGAGTATGCACGACCCTGTATACCACTCCCCGTATGCCTCCACTGGCAGAAGGTGATGTCCAGAGACCCACTGCCAGTGGAGGTGTTGCCACGCGTGCCATTAAACCTGCCGCCACGCCCAGAGTGCTGCCTAGCATGCGGAATGGACTTGCTTTCCTTCTGTGCAGTTTTTGTCTGCCAACTTCATCCGACCGACAGCGCACAGGCCACCCTGGCAAGCGCTTCGGGTGAACCGGAAACCATATAGTCCCTGGAGAGCAAGTTTTTTAACATTTACCACTCTGATCTCATATGGGCAAGAGGGTTGTGGTCGTTGGGGCAGGTGCGGGAGGAGGCCTAGCCGCAAGCAGGATCAGGAAGCTCCTGCCAGTTGACAGTGTGGAGGTTATGGTGATAGACAAGTACGGCAGGACGGACTTCCAGCCCTCATACACGCTGGTTGCGCTCGGGAACAGGCAGCCGCACCAGATAAGCACAGGTATAGAGAACTTTGCGAGGACAGGTATCAAGCCGGTGAGGGGTGAGGTGACAGCAGTGGACCCGAAGGAGAGGACCGTTACGGTGTCAGGCCAGAAGATCCAGTACGATGTCCTCGTGCTTTCCCCTGGAGTGAAGTTCGACCCCGCATCGTTCCCTGGTTACGAGAACGCCTACCACTTCTGGGACATGGAGAGCGCCATGAAGCTCAGGGAGAAGGTAGCGGGGTTCAGGTCCGGAAAAATCGTCATCAGCGTGACAACGCAGGTATACAAGTGCCCCCCTGTGCCCTGGGAGATGGCCCTCATGCTAGATGACTACTTCAGGATGAAGGGTATCAGGCGGAACGTGAGCATCACCGTGGCACACTGGGCACCCAGACCCATGGCCATGTTCGGCCCCGTGATATCGGATCCTATGACGGAATGGCTCTCTGAGAGGAACATCGAGGTGGTGAACGGGTTCAGGCTTGCCAGGATCGACGGCGGTTCCAGGAAGCTCATCGGGGAATCTGGAGAGACGGTTGACTATGACCTCGCCATAGTGGCGCCGCCACACAGGCCGCACGACTTCATCTCTCAGAACCCTGACATCGCCTCACCGAACGGGTGGCTTGATTCCAACATAAGGGACTTCAGGACAAGCAAGTTCGACGACATATACGGCATAGGGGATGCAATAGCCCCCTCCATTGGCCTGGGAATGGCCGGGGTGTTCGCACACTTCCAGGCCGATACCGTGGCCTCTCTCGTTGCTGGGGATATCCTTGGTTCCTACAGCCCGGTGCCGTACAACACGGTAGGCCTCTGTGCTGCGGACACGGGGGATGCCGGTTGGATCGCTTACTGCGACTTCAGGAAGAAGCTAACTGTGCCTAACACGCCTTTCCCGGACTGCAGGTCCATGGGGAGGAACCGCCTGATGAAGATGGCCCACGCCATATACGAGAAGTACTTCCTTGCGAACATCTACGGGGGCTGGTACTCATGAATGGAGAAGAAGAGGAAAGGGTAGAGAGGATACTGGAGAAGCTCTCTGAGATCGAGCCTGCGATAAACACCGTCAAGAAGCTGCAGCAGTCCGGGCTGCTCGCGGTGCTCGATGCTATAGCGGAGCAGTCCGATAACATATTCAACTACGCGAGCACGATGGGCATCCTCGATGCAGCCTCGGCAATGGCCAGAATTGCTCCGCTGGTCAGCGATATCATGGGCAACGTAGATGTGGAGGCCCTTGAGGGAAAGCTGCGCAGTGTGCCCTGGAAGACGCTCTTCAGCGCACTCCTTGCACTCCTTGACTTCATAGCCACAGACCTGCCAAAGATCAGGGCCCCGCAGGGAAAGGTCACAACACTGCAGATCCTTTCAGAGATGAGGAGCCCGGGCATGGAATACTTCCTCAGGATAGCAGAGTCCCTGAGCACCAAGGTGATGAAGGAAATGGGCGAGAAAGACTCCAAGTGAGCACACCCCACCCAGTGGAATCTGCTCATTGAGCCTGTTGTGGGTCCGGTGAGTGCTCCGGAGTGCTGAAAGAGTGATATTCAGATGACTGAAGGGGTGGTATAGATGGCCCCCCAGTGCCTTTTTCCCTTGGCCGGGCCCCATTGTGGGAACCTTAAACCGACGGCCCGCCACCCGATTTCTTCCTGGTCCGGCCCTTCTAACGCAGTTCCCGTCCATTGCGAGCTCGCTTAAACTGCCATTACCATCTTTCGGAGGGCGGTCAGAAACCATGGTCAGACAGCAATGGCACTGCAGGTTATCAGGACGAGGAAGGATGGACGGTGACGGAAATGAAGGACGGAAGCTGCATTCTGCATGCGGCCAGCGGGCAGGCCGGCACCAACATGGGAATTTATGTTTTCGATCCTAACCTCTCCAGTTCTGACGATGACATAATCAGGAGTATCAGAGAGTCCATCAAAGGCATTGTCGGTTACAACTATTCGGTGGTAATCATCCCATCAGATATTTACGACCAGATCATTCCTGAGGTTGCAGGGAGAGGGGGTTGAGGCCAAGTTTACAGCATCCAAGGAGATGCTTGCACTCTTGAATGCCATATCGTTTGCATCATCCGATGGCCGAACCTAGACGTTTGGGGATTACTGTCCTTTAGCAGTGTCCATAAAGCCGTTTGAGGAAATGCTCCACGAATCCTGGGAGTGGTTTAATGAAAGGTTCCCGCAACTGGATGTGCCCGATCCGGAAGAGGTGGGTATGGAGCACAGGCGGCTCAAGGCGACTGCCGTAAGGTATTTCTTAGAATCTGTGAAGCTCAAGCCGAACGAAATATACGTGGAGGTATCCTTCAGTAGAATGAAACCCGATGTATATGATGCACACAATAACATAGTATACGATGCCAAGACTTCACGCGGTAGGACACCCAGCGAAGAAATCTACGATCTTACGAAGTATTACGGACTATACCCAAAGGAGATAAGGGCTGTCATGAGGCCCCTGCCGTTGATACTGGACATCGAGAGCGTTGTAAACAGACTGAAGGCACTGCCCAGAATGGGAGTATATGTGCCCATGCTGGATGACGGGTTTAGGCTTGTAGGACTGGACGAACTCTTCAGGATCATGGATGAGAAATACAATGGGTTCTTATCTTACAAATAAACATGTCTATCATTGCTGGAGCCTTACCACTGGGTTGGTAACATTCAGTATAACGTCGTTAAGATTGATTATGCTTAGAGATTGAACCGCGAAGGCCACAATTAGAGACTCCGTTGAAAGATTAACGCAGGAGAACGCCCCGAAAAGTACCGTTCTATTGTCGCTTAGCCAACCGAGGACTGCAACAGGGACGGCCCGCATCAAAGGCCTTTCTGCCCGAGAAGTGCAGCGAGTAGAGAAGTACTTGATTTGGCAGGGCAACGCCAGTGAGTTGACAAAGATAGGAAAGGGAAGGCTGTACCTGTACCCTGACCATTAGGCCTATCCACCTTATTGCTGAGACGGGCACAGGACGGACACGTACCTGGCCATGTTAGAAACGAAAGCCGGGCAGTTACGCAGAAGGATCGATGAATACCTCACAAGAGATCTCGACGGGTGGATTTGCGTCCTTGTTGTCGACCTGATTACCTGGAGGTACGAAACGTCCGATCCCATGCGTTCCCACAAGGAACGGTTGGAACACCTCTTCGTGCTATTCGAGAGGTGCAGGCGATAAGTTTCGCCCCGAGAATTGAGGATCAATCCAAGACACATACAGAACCCTTGGGGATAAAAACGGAGCACTGGAACTAGACATGCCTTTCCAGCCTGACGAAATAGAGTTGAAACTTGCCCCTCTATTCATCATGGAGGCACCGGGCCGGTGTTCTGACGATCAGGAGGGGACTACCAGTTCGATCAAGGATATCGATAGCACCGGGATCAGGAGTGCACTGAAAATCCACGTGACCTCATTGTCTGCAGCACCTTTCCTGACCTAAGGAAGCGCGGGAAAACCATCATGGATTTCCTATCCAGACTTACCGAAAGGAGGTTAGGCCAGGGAAGCGTTGCGGGATCCAAGGCTACCACAAATCATGATGCATGGTATTATATAAAAGCAAACAAATATTAAAAGCAGAATCATAAAAGCAAGGAATTTTCAAACGTATGCCGGGATTGGGGATTGAACCCAAGGCCTCCGGATTTCTCAGAGCGTGTCTTATGAGTCCGGCGCTCTACCAACTGAGCTACCCCGGCAGGCGTGAGGAGTAAAGCTGAGCGTGAATTAAACCTTTCGCAGTTCAGAGGAGGTCCCAGACACCGCTCTCGTACTGCATGTACCTTAGGAGGGTTACCCTGCCCTCCACAGCGCTGCCAGCAACCACCTTCAGGTAGTCATGGGCCTCGCTCTCCGGCAGGAAGACGTTGACCTCGAGTTCGCTGCCAACTGGCCTGATGAAGTGCACGATCCTCATTATGTGCATCTCGTTCGATTGCCTCCTCATTTCCGCCAGGAGCCTGTGCCTGAAGTAGGCGTGGTAAAGGCCGGTGCTGCCGTCGATCTCCTCAAGGCCCTTACCGCCTGAAATGGGCCTGCTGGAATAGAGTATAACCTGGAACCCATCGGCATCGCCGACGCTGCTCTTGGTCTCAGCAAGCAGTTCCACCTCGCCCAGGTTGCCCGTGAGCACCGGTAGCTCATCACCACCAGGGACCCTGTAGCTCACCAGCGTGACCCTGTACTCCTGGTTTATCCTGTCCATTATCCTCGTTATCCCTGGGCTTGGCCCCAGCCAGTCAAGTACCACCTTGTCCTCGCCGGCGAACTTCACAAGCTCCTCGGAGACCAGGTTGATGTGGCTGTGGTGGAACCTGGCGTATATGTTCACATACCCGTTCATGCTGTCGGAACGGTTCATTGCAAAAGACGGCACCTCAAGCAGCTTCTGCACCACAGACATCTGCTCCACGTTGTTTATCCTCTCATCTACCACGTAGGCGTCCCTGGTCTCCCTGCAGTCCATGCGCCTCAGGGCCATTGAGAGCCTGCTGTCCAGGTCCTGTTTCCTCACGTATGTGGACATCCAGAGCTGCCCCGACCTGCTGTATATGAAAACGGGCAGCTTCATCCTCAGCTCTGCCGCCATGCGCATCAGTTCGGTGTCCTGCTTCACCCGGACAACGACCCGCACGTCGAGCGCCCTGTCGATGTCCCTGACTAGCATCTTCTTTCCATGTGCAAGGGATTATAACTTCTTTGCCCCTCTTGCCCTGCGGTTTCCTTCACCTCTCTAGGAAGGCGCGGAAGGCCGCCTTCGCCTCTCCGCTGACGCTGAGCCTAGCCAGCTCCATGACGTTCCTGTGCACTGCATCCTGCAGTCCCATGAACCTTGACCTCGCGCTCCTCCTGCCGGGGGCAGGTGACCCGGAAACCGCGGACACGAAGGAGAGGCACTCTGCCAGCGGGTCGGAGGAGACCGAATCTATGATGCCCAGCCCCTGCGCTTCCTCCACACCAAACTCCCTGCCGGTGAGTATGTACTTCCTGAGCCTCCTGTCCTGCCCGGCGAATATGCAGCCGATGGGTGAGATCAGGCCTATCTTAACCTCCGGGAGTGCGAACCTCGCACCCGGCACTGAGGAGTTGAAGTCGGAGAGCAGGAGCATCTCGCAGCCCCCTCCGTATGCAAGGCCGTTCACTGCACAAGCCACAGCGAGGGGTGTGGAGGCGATCCTCCTGAAGAACGTGGATATCAGGGAGAAGAAGGCTACCGATTTCTCCTCGCTGTCCAGCCCGTACATGGAGGATATGTCGTCCCCGGCGGAGAATGCCCTGCCAGTGCCTGTGAACACCATGCCGGCCAGTCCCCTTTCCTCGGCCCTTGAAACGGCATCAGCCATTGAGGCCCACATCTCACCGTTTAGTGCATTCAGCTTCTCTGGCCTGTTCATCCTCACCACCATCGCCGGGCCCTCTTCCTTGATCTCTATCAGAGGCAGTACAATCACCATGGTGGGATGGTGCACACTTAAATATCAGTTCCCACTGTAACCCTGTGTTCATGTTCTATCCATCCCCAGGGCCAGGACCGGAAGGTGCGAACTGGATTCCCGGGCCACTGGAATACCCAGACATTGACTACGATGCCATATTCTCGCAGGTCAGGAGGCTCGTGAAGTCTGTAATAGGGAAAGAACGCTCAGGCCTGGGCCTGGCCATAGGCGAGTTCGATCCCAGGATCGCCGCCTTCTGGGAGGTCGGTGGGAACTACCTTGTCCTCAACGGTGCCCTGCTGAGGAAGCTCGGTGAAACCGTGAAGGATCGTGGGGAGCTCAGGGACTACGTGCTCGTTGTCCTGATGCATGAATACGTTCACTCTCTCGGTTTCACCGACGAGCTGGCAACGAGGAAGATAACGGAACAGATAATAAGGGAAACCATGGGAGACAGGAGCAGGGCCGCAAGGATCAGTTCACAGGACCTGTGGTCCGTCTACCCACAGCTCATGGAGGCCACACCCGTACATGGAGCGCCTCTGGTCATAGTGCCAAGGTTCAGCACCGAGGACCTGGGCTACATAGCCTAACGGCTCCTGGCAATCTCCTCCGTGGCGTGCAGGAAGGCCTTAACTTCGTCCGGCGAGTTGTAGTGCAGGAACGTTGCCCTCAGGAACGACTGCTTCCCGTAGAAGTCCTGCGCCATGTTCCAGTGGCTACCGCCTATCACCGTCATGGCATGCTTCTTCCAGTAGGTGACCTGCGCCTCGCTGTCCGGTATGCCTGTGAAACTGAATGAGAACGTCGTACCCCTCTCCCTGTACCTCGCCACGTCAGCTATCCCGTAGAGTTCGACACCCTTTATGGACACCAGGCCTTCCTGGTCCTCCAGGCCACCGAGCAACCACTTTGTCATGGTATCCTGGTACCCCTCTATCCTGGCCATCCCTTCCCTTACAGCGTTCCTGTCCACACTGTTCCTGCCGGAGAGCCCGGCTATGTACCTGACGACCTCCGACATGGCCGCGAAGTAAGCCTGGTCCCTGGTGCCAGTCTCGAAAAACGAGTGGTCCCCCCTTGAGGCCTCCCTGTCAACGTGGAATGGGTCGATGAGGGACACTGCATCCTCGCTCATGTAGGCGAATGCGCCCCTGGGCCCGAACATCTTGTATGAGGAGAAGACGAAGAAGTCGCAGCCTATGGCCTGGACATCGCAAAGCGCCTGCGGCATGTAGTGGACCCCGTCGACCAGGAGTATGGCGTCGTTCTCGTGCGCAATCCTCGATGCCGCCTGCAGGTCGCTCTTGTTGCCCAGCAGGTTGCTCTCCGCAGTTACCGCAACTATCCTGGTCCTGTGGTCGGCCATGGAGGCCAGCGAGTCCATGTCGATCGTGCCGTCCTCCCTGTGCAGGGGGACGGCCCTCACCTCTGACACGAAGCCGTCCCTTTTTAGCTGAATGTAGGGTGCGTAGTTGGCGAGGTGCTCCGACATGGTCGTGACTATGTTCGCATCCCTCCCCTTGTGGTTGCGCAGTGCATAGGCGAACCGGAATATCATGGAAGATGCAGACTCACCGCTGAAGACATGCCTGCCAGACGGGGCGTTGAACAGCATCGCTATGTGCTCCCTGCCCTCTGCTATCGTGTTCTCGTTCGCCACGCTCTCATCGTAGCCTCCGTCCGTGTTCGCGCTGAACCTGAGCCTGGCCTCCATCTCCGCCCTTGCCGCCGTGTCCAGGACAAGGCTGCCCGCGCCGTTGTCCAGGAAGGCCCTCTTCCTCCCGGTGAAGTCCCTCTCGGCGTAAGGGAACCTGCTCCTCACTTCCGCCACCGGGAAATCTGTGTCCTGCCTCTGCATGGCATGACATGGCAGATGCTGTATTAATGGGCTCCGGTGCCACATGCCCACCGGGCTCTCGTTCTGGACGCCAGGGGGCCCGCCACCCAGGTGCAAAGCGACCACGTGCAGCTAGGGGATGGGCATCGAAAAAACACCTGCACCAGGGCAGCCCCTGGCCCACCTGAAACCTGGCAACGCTGCGGGAATACCGATTAAATGCATTCAAAAAGGGGCACAGGCCCACAAACAACTCTACCGATTCGCAGTTTCATTAAAGAATACCTGGGGAGGCACCCGGATACCTGCCCCCCCCCCC
>NZ_BMNY01000002.1:139128-208676 GCF_014646795.1 Thermogymnomonas acidicola
GAGGTACTGGCCCACGTGTCCCACTACCACCGTGCTGTTATGCCCTCCCTGCTGCATCACATAGAAGTACTGCGCCTGCCCGGATGTCAGGTTGGTGGCGTTCCCCGTGCTGTTCGCGGAAGCCTGGATCGATGAATAGGCCCTGTCGGCAAGGCTCGTGTTGTTCAGTGCAACATATCCCAGGAGGAGCAGTGAGGTGCTTGTCGTGTACCCGGACACGCCGAACCCGTGTATGAGGCTGAAGTTCCTGTAGTCCTGGTATGTGGCGTTATACGAGGAGTTCTGGAGTGCATTCCTGATGTCCTTCAGACCAGGGCCCTGCAGCGCAATGCTGAAAGAGACGTTGAAGTCGCTGGCCCAGCTCTGTCCCGTATCAGACATGAGGTCACTGTCCGTGAGGGCACCCGGAGGCGTCAGGGCACTCAGGTTGTACGACCTGAATATGGAGACCTGGTAGGAGGCGATCTGCAGGAAGCTGCCCGATGACCTGAACTGTGTTGAGTTGTAGAACTCGAACATGAAGAACTGGCCGTATATTGCATACAGTGCCTCCACGTAGCCGGTCGAAGTCCTGTTCCAGCCGAACACGTAGAAGTAAGAGTCGTTCACCCCATATGACACGTTGGCCTTCCCGAGCCTGCTCAGGTTGCCGAACACGGTGGTGTTGAAGGACAGGATCGAGGATGAGTTCCTGAAATGCAGGAAACCTGAGATGAGGTTGCTCATATTCGTGTTCACGAACACTGCAGCCTGCATCTCCGTTATGTTACCGGGCACGCTGCTCATGCCTATCAGGGGCGGCGATGAACCGTTGGAAACGTATTCATACATCCTCTGGAACTGACTCACGTTATTCGCTCCCACAGTCAGGTTCATAACCTCATACCATGAGCCGCCTATCGACCTGTTCACCTCGCTCCCCGGCACAACCAGCATACCCGGGGCTGTCTCGGGCTTCGCAGGTGATGTGGATGGCAGCTTGCCATGGTAGACGTAAACGTAAACCCCGACAGCGGCGACAACAACAACCACGGCCACCACGATGGCCACAGCCGATGACTTCATGCTAACTGCTAACGCTCTTTGATAATAAATTTTCGTATTCGCATATTAATAAATTAATAATATACTTTCCCATAAAATATTAACTTTGTTCATCAGTGCGCACTCCTGACCTGCACCGTCCAACGGGTGCTGCCCTCTTCCTGCCCAGGGAACTGATGCGACAAAAGGCAGGGCGGTCCAGGGATAAAGGGGATGGGTCAAAGAAGGTGCCACGGAGAGATGCCGGGCCACGTTCAGGCGGACGGCACGCGGGCACCGACCTCAGGCGTTTCCACCGTGGTTGCACTTGCGCAGCGCTGTGACCTATTGGCCAGGCCCGGCCAGTCAACTGTAAGACGCCAGTGCTCGGGACAGCTGCAACATCATGGTCCTGCACCCATAGGGTCACCTGGAAACAGCGAGCGTTAAGACTGTACCCGCCCGTGCCGGACACGATCGCTGGAGATCCCGGGATTCCGATCCTTCCCTACGCGTATCCCGTACTGAGCGCAGCCCCTTTTTTTCTGGCCCGGAGAGCAATTCCTGGCCCCCATTTGGTTTGCGGGTTTTCCCTGTTTTGCTCCCTTCCCCTGCACCAGGGAATTTGGAACTATAGTTGTACTGTTATCTTTGATGGTTAAAATCAATTAATATTTCTCATAGAATTATTATAACTATATTTACAACTCGATTAAAATAACTATAATATTGAATTTTTTAAGTATTCTTATCGTATTATCAGCTTAATTCAATTAATTGAAATAATTTATCATAAATTTATAGATTATTGTCAATTCAAAGTTTCTATAAATTTCTGTACGTTCGTATATACTATATGTTTGAATGGGAGCGGCCACTCTCCTGGCAGGGCGCCTGAAGGGCCACCGTCCGCCTGTTACACCTAATCTGGCCTACATATCGGCAACGTGCACTATTTTCGCGTCCTGGGTGCTGAAGTCGCAGCCCTCCTTCGTGTAAATCACAAACACCTCGTTCCTGTCACCGTTGTGCCAGTGAAGGTTTGCCGCCTGGCGCACCAGCCCCGTGAGGGCGCCCTTCTTCACCCGCCCCTCCCACTGTGCGTGTATGAAATGAGCAGTCAGCGTTTCCTCATCCAGGACGACACCGAAACTGCTCTCCCTGTCCCAGTACTGCCCTGCCTGCGAATACCTCCCGTGCAGCAGGCTGATGCGGTAGTGTTCCAGGGCAATGTCCGCAAAGGCCGATGAAACATGCTTCGTGAATCCCTCACTGATGCGGGCGAACACCTCCTCCCTGTCCATGGACTCCGCATCCCTCAGGAACCTGGACCAGAACAGCATGTACAGGTCGTTGAATGAGTACCTGGCGGACATGTGCCTGTTCTCCAGGGTCACGGGATACTCCTTCCTCAGGATGGCCATGCCCTCAGTTAGGAAGGATAGGTACCTGGAGAGCTCCCTTGCGGGGATGCCTGTGAACTCAGATATGGCTGAGTGTGTCCGGAAACCGGATGCGACCGCCCGCATGATGTCCAGGTACCTGGTGTATTCCCTCGTGTGCCTGGCCATAAGATCGGTGGGGAAGTGCAGTGCGTAACCGTCCTGCTCAATGAGGGAGAGGACATTCGAGAGGGCATCCCTCTGCCGCACCCAGTTAAGGGCAACCGGCATGCCGCCGAAGGCCGCGAAGTTCTCTACCCTCTCGGCCGGAGATAGGTGTGGGAAGCTCCTCGAGAAGTCCGCGAAACTCATGCCAGTGACCCTTACCCTCTCAGACCCGGGGATCGAGTGCCTCTCCATCGCCTGTGCGTCGTTCCACACGAGGACCAGGAGGGCACCAGAGTCGTCCGGCACCCCCGACCATGCCTGGAACACCGGCTCAAGCGTCAGGCCTGAACCCCAGGGCAGCTCGCAGTTGTCCACCACAAGGGCACCGGGGGCTGCCTTCCCCATCCGGCTAACTATGGATACGCATTCACCTATCCTCTCCCTCATCTCGCCGTACGACCCATAGAGGCTCACAAACGCTGTCCCGTCCCTAGAGAGGTACCTGGCCAGCGTGCTCTTGCCCAGCCCTTCATGGCCGCATATATTCACAACATGTTTCTTCTGAAAATGTCTTTTCAGAAAGAGGTATTTCTCATAGTGACTGTAGTAATTCATACACTGTCAGCGGCGCAACTCATATAAAGGTCTCCACTTGCAGTTACAGAAACAGGGAGAGGTATGCACCTTGAGGCGTCCCTGGCCCCGGGTGCGCCGAGGGCCCCGGCAGAGTCCGGGCACCTGCCGCCCACTGCGCTCAATCAGCAGGCTCCAGCCTGGCAGCCCCCTCCTCTGGCCCCGGCAGCCGAGACCCCACAAGGTCCCTGCTGTAGCCATATATTTCCCTGAAGACCAGGACAGATGAGAGGAGGCCGGCTGCGGGTGCCAGGGAAACGGCGAGCGTGGCTAACCCAAGGCCAACAGAGTGCACGAAGCCCTGGAAGAGGCTCACCGTCACGAAGGTGGGGAGCAGCGATATGAAGTTGCTGAAGCCCGTGGCCTTTCCCCTGTAGCCCGTGTCCGCCACCATGGACTGCGATGTGAGTGTGGGCTGGCTGTTCCAGTGGTTGCCCCAGACGAAGAGGAGCGCGAACAGGGGCACCAGGAGGTACTGCCTGAGGACGAGCGACAGGCCCGCACCCACAAGTGACACTATGGTCGAGGCGTACCCGACCGTGCTGACCTTCCTGAGGCCGAGGCGCGGGAGCAACAGCGGGCCCGCTATGCCTGCGGGGACGCCGAAGGAGTATATGGCTATGGTCACCTCCCTGGAACCTATGGGGCCCGTTATGCCAAGCCCGGAGACGATCACCGGTATGAAGAAGGCGAATGTCCCCACCTCAAGCGTGCTTGCGGCCCCGGATATCCAGGAAAACACCGACGCCCTCCTCCTGGTCTGGTCGGAGAAGATCGACCTGAACATGGCCCTGAAGGTAACCCTCTCCTCCATCCTCTCCCGCCACTGGCCCGTCTCCGGCACCCTGAGCACCATGATGGCACCGGCCAGGGCGGGGAGCGCCGACAGGGCCATTGGCACCCTCCAGTCCATGGCAGAGGCGGGCCATGTAAGCATCATGAGGAGTGCAATGGTGTTGACCGAGAGGATGGCGAATGATGCCATGAGGGTGTTCATTGTGCCAGTGACCTCCCTCCTCCCGGGCCTTATCGTCTCCATGAGGAACGCGTACCCGCTTGCGAGATCCGCGCCCACAGGGAACCCGGTAATGGCCCTCAGGGCGAGAAGCGAGGCGAAGTTCCGGACGAAGAGTGTCGATATGCCCGTGGCCGCGAACAGCACCATGTTGAGGAGGAAGACCCTCTTCCTGCCGAGGGCATCGGTCAGGTAACCGCCCGCAAGCGATCCGACGGCAGCGCCCCCTATGACGGCAGAGGTTACAAGGCCCATGGCCAGGGAGCCCAGGTGGAAACCCCTCTCTATGAACGCGGAGAGCATCGGGACCGAGAAGTAGTTCCACTCGTCCACGAATATAGCCAGGAGCGAGACAGCACTGATGTATCTGGGTGACACCGACGTTCCTGCCAACGGCACACCTCCTCCTGCGATTACGATGCCATAGTTATGCCTGGGCATGTGTGCAACACTTGCACAGATTTTCTCTGGCCTGTAATGGCCCAATGTGAGATGGCCACAAGAGAGAGCGTCTCCTGTGCCCTCCTCCCAACGGTTTTATTCCTCACGTTCCGATCCCTTATACGTATATGGATACAAACAAGGTTGACTGCACGGGGCCCACGTGCGAACTTAAAGGGTGGTAAAAGGGCAAGTCAGGGAAGTATAGGCCTGGAATTGCGTCAGCGCCGATCCTCCGGCTGCCTACCATAATAAATATTGTCTGGATGTCCTAAACCCTTCAATTCTGTTTTTATTAATGCGCCATATATATCCTTCCTTCCCTTGTGGTACCAGGTGAATGCGCATGGCACTGCCAGGCAGGACCGACCATCCGCCTACCCCGTCCTGTTGCCATTGTGGCTGAATTCGTGACAGCATGTTTTTATAATAATGTGCTAATAGAGACATGGTAATTGGAGTTGTCAGATTTCGGTTCACAGAAAGTGGTACAGAGGGTCAGGGACTGGGCTCACAGTAACTACGGTGTTCCTGAGAATGGAGTGAACATCTATTACCTCAAGAGGCTTGGGAACGGCACCTGGAGGGCGAGGTGTTCGTTCATCTACAACAACGAGGAGAAGAAGTTTACCCTTACCATAGGCAGCGACGGCGAGATCACGTCATATTCTGACCTGTCAAGGTCAGGGCCCTCAGAGATGGGGGCCGCGCCCACCATGGTGCTGATAGCAGAAGTCTTCGCTATACTGGCGCTCATAGGCTTCACTTTGGGCGCCATAGTGCTCCTCGTATCCTATGCAACTTCTGTTTCTGTGGCAGGCGCCGGATTGTCCTTTATCAGTCCTGCAATCTTCATATTCCCGGGCCTGCTCATCATCCTGGCCGTTATCAGCGGTTATATAGTTAGCAGGACACTGAAGATCAGGAGTTACATTGAGCAGGGGGACGCTGTAGCTGCCCTCCAAATAGACAGTGTTGGCCTGGGCGTGCTGGCACTGCTCTTCAGCGGCGTCATCTCTGGCATCCTGCTCCTCCTGGCCAGGGAAGACCTCCGGAGGGCCTCACAGTAAAGCAGTTGAGGAAGGCGATTGCACCCTGAACCTAGAGTTTTCCGGTTCGGAAGGCCCTTATGTTCATTCGTTTATCATACTATACGAATAATTGATATATTCGTATATTATAGTAAGCTAATGTGGGAGAGATATCCCATGAACGACAGGGCACTGTACAGGTTCAACGAATGGTGGGCAACCGGTTCAGTGAGGAAAAACCTGACCGGGACGTTCAGGCGTGAGGACTACGCGAAGTGGAGGGAACTGCTGGGCCACAGGAGCATCCTCCTTTTCTACGGCCTCAGGAGGGTTGGCAAGACCACAATGATGCACCAGCTCATAGATGACCTCCTCAGGTCAGGTGTGGAACCCGAGAGGATACTGTACTTTTCATTCGACGAATCCCCTGGCGATTTGGACGCAGTGATTTCATCGTACGCCAGGTCGGTCCTCAAGAGACCTTTGGCCGAGGCCCGAGGCGTATACATCTTCTTCGACGAGGTGCAGAAGGCCAGGGACTGGGAAAACAAGGTCAAGATCTACTACGACCTATACCCGGGCATCAAGTTCGTCCTCTCAGGCTCATCATCGCTGAACCTGGCCAGGAGGTCTTCTGAAACTCTTGCAGGCAGGATCATGAGGGTCAGGGTTGAGCCCCTCTCGTTCAGGGAGTTCTGCAGGCTCAGGGGCCATGACATTTCCTACGATAGGCTTAGGTATGCCGGCGACGCCCTGGAACCACTGCTGTCAGAATACATGGAAAAGGGCGGCTTCCCTGAACTTGTGGGGGAGAGCGATGGGTTCAAGATAAGGGAATACGTGAGGAGCATAGTCATCGACAGGATAGTGGCCAGGGACATACCGGAGGAGTTCGGTATCAGGGACCTGGACCTGCTGAGGAGGCTCACCGAGGTCCTCATGCTCAACCCGGGCATGATCGTGAACCTTGACAAGCTGGCCTCGTCCCTGGGGAGGAACCGCATTACCGTGTCGAACTTCCTCTCATACATGGAGTATTCATTCCTGATAAGGACGGTCGGGAACTACCGGCCGGGCGTGGAGGCTGCATCCAGGAAGCTGAGGAAGGCCTACCCGTACCTGCCCGCATTCCACACCGCCATGCTCGGGGCCAGCGGAGCCCAGGACCAAGGGAGGATCCTGGAGAACACCATGGCCTCGGTACTTGAGCCTGAATTCTACTACAGGAGCGGTGATACCGAGATAGACTTCGTCTTGAGAGAAGGGGGAAAGGCAATACCTGTGGAGGTGAAGAGCGGAACCTACCGAAAACAGGACTTCGCAAGGGCATTACAGAGGATTGGATCTGACAGGGGCATAATCGTGAACCGGGAGCGGTGGGCTGTCACCGGCACAGACCACATGAGGATACTGGAGTGCCCCGCATATGTGATGGCGATGGATCCACAACGTGTCTTGGGCGACCTGGCCTCCATTCCATGAGGTGGGCCTGTGCTCCAGTTTCAGGGGTGGCTGCCCATGGTACCTGGCTCACGAATGCCGTATAATAATAGTTATACTGCGTTATGGAGCCTGTTCACAAACCTGGAGTTCTACGAGAAAAACTTCTAATTATTACTGCTAGATGTGTGTTGCAAAATTCCTCTGTACAATAAAGTAAGGTAGAGTGATTTATCGTTGTCACTGCAAGACAATCACACCTATAAGCAATAGAAGCACAGAGAGGTATCGGATCGGTCCAGATAGAGGGTTGGACATGTACAAGAGGGCCCAGTGGGCAGGATCGAGAAAATGAAGGGATCCATCATTTTTGATGGGCTGGAAGGCCCTCCTTGGAAAGCAACGGGGGAAAGAGGAAGCATCCCGATAGGACACCAGATACATTCATAACATTCCTTGCCAGGCTAAGGGCAGTATACGATGTACCTTACAGACCATTTGAAAGCTTTGCAAGAATATTTGCAAAAGCCACAGGTACAGCAACAGTATCCTGTACAAGCATATTCCGAAGAATAAGGAAGATCGTGCTTGAACTCCCTATTCCCGTGGAAGGCCCCTGGACTGTGCAATAGATACAACAGGATTCGAGAGCATTATCAGGGTGACTATATGGGAACAATGTGGATCAAGGAGAGAAGGTGATGATCAAAGCTCCAATCTGTCCCTAATGGGTGTCCCTGTGCTATCATTTGCAATCGTAGACGGACGTGTTCCATGATGCCAAAATTGGAACAAAAATTCTGAAAGAAATTAGTGACAGGACAAAGAAAATATTTGGAGGCAAGAGAAATGATTCCAAGTAAACTCACAGTATGTTAGGAGTGTACATACAGTCATATATTTATATTGGTGTTGCCATTCTATGCACTGTCAAAGGTTCACTGATCGTTTTTACCGTTGAAAGGTCCGGAAAAGGTGTCAGCCCTGCATCATATTCTGCGTTGTACAGGAAGCTATATGGCTACAACAACTCATCCCACTACGGAAAGTACCACTCCAGGATCCCAGGATTCCTTGACCGGATTGGATACATCAAATACGCAAATGGTGTGATCCTTGTACCGAGTGAGAAGAGCAGCCTTGTTATCGAGTACCTCAAGGAGAACGGTGCAAAGGTTTTCTAGTGGGAGGTGGAGCTGTCAGAGAGGGAGGAAAAAGATCTGCGGGATGGGAAACATTAGCAGAACCGGCTAAACTCTATTTATATATTTATTCAACACAGCACTGATACTGTGATTTTATGCTTAACTTTAAGAAATCTAGAGTTATGCACCATTGTGAGAATGGCCTATATAGGGGATTTCATAAACCATGGAAAATCATTAAAAACCAGTGGGACATCAATTATAATCCTTCTCTCTCTTCTAGAAGATGTGGATTCCATCGATGTGTTTTGTCCGCAAGTGAATGAAGATATTGAAGAATTTGAAATCCCACCCAAGGTTAAGTTACAAGAATTTTATACATATGATGATTCAATATCGATTCTTCGTCTTTTGAAGATAAAATGGAAGAATTATGACACTGTCATTTTCAATATGCTACCAACCGGCTTTGGTAATGGGACTCTTGCAAATGCCATTGCTCTATTTGTACCAATATTATTGGTGAAGTTTTTCAGAAGAAAAAATATTAAGATTATATACCACAATTCAGTGTTCACCAATGATGTCAGGAAATTAGGTTACAACTCTACATTCGACAAGATACGGTCATTTTTTCTCAGAATAGTTGAAAGGATCTTGTTCAAAAATGTCGCTACATTTGTACTACTTAATTTATATAAGAAGCGAATAGATGATGCAATAGGATATAATAAAGTACATTTTTTGAATTGGAAATATCTCGAAACAGTTCCTACGCTCTATCTAAATGAGATAATAAATTTTCATGATATAAAAACTCAAGATAGTAATATCCCAACAATACTTATGCATGGTTCATGGGGGCCCCAAAAGAACATTGAATTAGGTTTAATGGTTCTAAAGAAACTTAAAGATGAAGGTGAGGAATTTAAGTTAGTAATTTCCGGTGGTATAAATCATCATTTCCCAGACTACGAGATAAAATTTAAGGAAATCCTGCGTTCATATTCCGGGCTAATTGATGAATACCTTGGTCCTATTACAGAAAGGGAGATCACGAAAATTTTTTTGGAAGCCTCTCTATTAATTCTACCGTATAATGCACCAGGGGGGCTTTCTGGAGTGCTGGAACAGGCCATATTCTTTGAAGTGCCAACTATTGCTATCGATTTTCCTGAGTTTAGGGAGCAAGCGGCAGGAGTGGGCTTTGTGAGACTAGCAAATTCTGTGAGTGATATAGAAGACTATGTCCGCGAATTTCTAATGAATTGGGATGCGTATAATGCAAGACAAAGGAGGATAAATATTAGCAAAAAGATAACACAGGCAACTGATAACATTAGAGTGCTTTTACGCAATGATTAACGAAATGACGCATACCCGTTGAATCATGCAATCAATCATAAGACGAAAAATTTTGATATGATTAGAATATATCACCCTGAGAATGCTGTCACGCCAAGAGAAAAAGCAATTTAATAGGTATATGTCTCAATTTGAGAATTTCAGAAGAGTTGAACTTAAGAATGGTGTGGACCCGGAACCATTCAGGATGCCGTTGTTCAGTAAAAATTTTGCCAAGAGGGTTGGGGTGTTAAGTAAATACAGGCATATAACGCAATACCTTAAAGTAAATTCAAAGAGAGGAAAAGCGCTGGATTTCGGCACAGGGTTTGGAGCATTTCTTCCAGTTTTATCCGAATTGAACGATGAGGTCATAGCGGTAGACGCATTTGACGATCAATTAAGGGCAGCCAAAGATCTCTGTCTCTATATGGGTCTGAAAAATGTGACAGTGTTGAAAGTAGCAAGAATTAATGGCCTTTCTGGGTTCGAAGATTCCACTTTCGATACTATACTTGCCACTGATGTGCTTGAGCATAATCTCAATTATAAAGATATAGTAGTTAAGTTAAAGCGTGTATTGAAAACCGGAGGCCCGTTAATTGTGTCACTTCCCCGGGAACATTTGCTTTACAGAATCTTTGCAAGGAGAGAAGTTGAACATGACAGGGAGAGAGGACACGTATATCACTCAAGCAAGGGAGCTGACGAGGTGGAACTGTTTTTGCTTAAACACTTTGATCTAGAATTGAAGGAGAGCGCGCACACATTCATACATTATACCTTATTAAGAGGTGGGTGATCACGAGGATACTTTCTTATTCTGATCATTTGGTCGTTGGTGACATTGCAAAAGCCGTCGCTATACGAGACGCCTCACGTCTTGATGGGCACGAATTTGTCAAAAATAACATGATGTTAGAAATAGTCCATTCTATTTACGATTATATCTGCGATACTACTCTCTTTAAAGCAATATCAAACCTATTCTATCAATATACCTCTATTCTATTCTATCAATATACCTCTATTCTCACTGAAATGATAGCCGATAGGTATATTGTGAGCATTCCATATGGTTTCTTTGGCTTTAAATTCGTTGTTGATGCGATTGTAAAATGTTGATTACTTTGAAATTTATCACTATGTGGGAGATGACCGAGCAATTAAGACACCAGGCAGGGTAGAGAAATGCTGCGCCAGTGGTGAAAGATGAGTATTGGAAAAGTTGTCTTAGTAAGCGATCAGCCAATTACTACCGGGATAGGTAGGTATGCTTGGGCTTTAGCAAAAGCGCTCTCAAAGAAACAAATTGATGTGAGTCTTATATATAACGGATATTTTGATCCTGGCTACAAAGGCGAATATTTTGACGTTATAGAATCTTCAATTTTTAAAAAAACAACTAATTATCTTGCCATTCCTCTGGCTAGAAAAATGAACTCGGTGGCCCTTAAATTCTACGCTAAAGAGTATGAAGATTCGATAGTGCATTTTTGCGGTTCAGATTATTCCGGCCTGAAATTGTTTAATAATACGGTAGCAACGATTCACGATGTAAGGTTTGATCTTTTATTCGACTTTAAAAGCGGTGGATTTATTCGCAACTTGCTCGATTCTATATATAGAGATTTTATAAACCTAAAGATGTTAAGGGATGTCCGGAGCGCAGCGAAAATTATTTCTATCAGCAACGTAGTTAAATCTCAATTAGAAAGACATAGGATAAGATCCCAAGTGATACATCATTGGATAGATTCCTCAGTCTTTAAAAAAAGAGATAAAGCACTATCAAGGAGGAAATTGGGGCTACCAGAAAATTCGAAGTTGATCTTAAATGTCAGTAATGGAACAAAAAATAAGGCGTTAAGCTTTCTTCAGGAAACCGTTAACTTATTACCTGAAGGATATATGTTAATAAAGATAGGAACTCCATTGAAGGGTAGGAATATCTTGAACGTTGGCAAAGTTCCAGATGAACTTTATCCGCTTTACTTTAATGCAAGTGATCTGTACCTGAATGTCTCGACTTTCGAGGGCTTTGGCATACCACAAATAGAGGCATTGGGATCTGGTTTGCCAGTATTAGCCAGAGATATTTCAATAAACAGGGAGGTTTTGGCTGAAGCAGGTATGTACTTTGATGCTTATATAGAACCCCATGATCTTGCGCAAGTTGTCGTGCATTCCATTGAGGAATATGAAAGAGATGGATTGGGAGATAAGATGGAGAAAGTCGCCAGAAGGCTAAACGAGGACACCGCAATCAGCGAGTATTTGAAAGTGTACAGCTCTATAGGGCATTAACGGAGGCAGATGAATAATGAATTTTAAATTAAAGCTGGTCTTCAAAAAGCATGCTAATCTTGCAAGAGATGATCTGGGCGGAGATGGATTGAGGTACATAGCGTTCGTCATATTATTTATCGCTAATATATTATACATAGCATATTTTTCTTCACTTTCCCTTATGAGAATGTGGTCATTAAACGCCAGTGTATACGACCTTGGGGTTGCAATGGAGCAGGGCTGGCTTGTCTTTCACACCCACTGGACTCTACATCTTTTTATTTCAGATTTTGGATTATATTCTGGAAGATTCCTTCTTTCTCCCCTTTTTATTTTAGCGAATTTCAGTCTGATTCTCGTTGTGCAGACTGTTGCCATAGCAATACCGTCTTTTTTTGTTTACGGGATCGCTTTAAAGTTTATCGGAAAAAGGCTACCATCCCTTTTGATTTCACTATCGTACCTGATCTATTTCCCACTGGCCGGTATGAATCTGTTTGATTTCCACTACATGGCCTTCTTCCCATTGTTTTTCCTGGCAGCGGTGTACTATTATTTTGACAATAAGTATACGGCATCGTTGATCCTCTTTCTTGTTGCGGGCCTCGTCAAGTTCCCATTCATTGCATTTTCCGCTGGTTTCCTGATATTGGAAGGCATATCGCATCTACGGGCAAAGGAATTTAACCTACTCCCAGAGAACAAAAGGAAAACCATGTTCATAATCAGCGGCGTTTTGCTTTTCATGCTTGTTTTCGCCATATCTTATTATTCAGTGTCCTTGTTTGGGGTATCTTCCTATCTTCATTCTGGACCGTTTCAATTCAGCAATGTAAGGGACGATATAGACAATAAGATCTTCACCCTTCTGCTGATATTCATGCCGTTCCTGGCGCTCCCATTGTGGTCTAAGTATTCCTTGCTCCTCATTCCCATTATGGCTTTTGCTCTTTTTTTCACCAACGGTGCATTTATGTTCCCGGGCCTTTTTCACGATCAGTATTCCGCCATATTGGTGCCATTTGTGTATCTGGCGTTAATCGACGGTCTTGTAAACCTTAGCAGCGGATCAGATTCCATTAAACATATGCGGCAAGAAACGACTAGCGAAAATATCCGATCTGACAAAGATCTCAAGAAAATTGATGGAAGGTTTTTCCTGAAGGTTTCTGTTGCCCTTATCATTTCCATGATTCTCTTTGCCCTCGTGTTTCAGCCTTACGGGCCGCTAAACGCATCATCTCAGGATGATTACCACCTGTCTGCTATAAAATCGTACAATTATACCGTTTATGAGAACATGCTCAAGGTTGCATCCCTCATACCAAAAAACGTGAGTGCCTCCGAGATACTCGTGGAGAATAACATACCCTTCATCTTCCCTAGGGTAGATAGCTACGGTCTTAACGTCTCTAATCCTCTAACTGCACCCTTAGAGGTGGACTACAATTATAACTTCTTTTATAATTTTACGGAACTTGGCCCCGACGGAGAGTACATCCCAATCGTTCCCGAATATATAATTATGTATCCCTATGGAGGCATGTATAATCAGGGATACTGGGGATATGCCGGCACAGATGGGCCATACCCTCATAACATATCAAATGCAGCTCTCATCGATCATCTTGTTTCAACGCACCATTACGGTATGGTGGCAGAGGCTAGTGGCATTTTTCTGCTAGAGCTGAATTATTCAGGCCCTCTTAGATTCTATGTCCCATTCAATTATTACTATCCGCCCAATTACTTTAACACCTATCCAGATTCAAGCCTTACGATGGCAGGGATTACTGGAACAGATATTAGAAACGGGGGACTATTCTGGGGCCAAACAGTATTACTTCCAGGCACCTACAATATTACCTTTTCCTTTACAGGAACCTCGCAGAGTTCGAATAACTCTTTGATCCTAAATGTTGCTCATGATAATGGATTGATCGACTTAGCCTCTAGAACTATATATCCCCATAACCTCACCAGTCTCGATAACTTTAATGTAACTTTCACTGTGAGTACAGAAAGAATACTTGCATACACCATATATTCCGTATGGGTACCAAACTGGGAAGGAACTATAACCTTTACCGGTATACACGTCACACAGATCAAACCTCCAGGTCAAAATTAGCGCTACGTTGTTTCTCTATGCTGGTTTAAAGCTTATCGTTCATAACCTCAAAGCGTGACAGGTTGAATCAGGCATTCGAACAATGGAGATCGGATATTCAAAGCATAGAATAAACGCCCGGTTTCATCAAGATTATTTCAGAGGGGGAATTTTCTATGCAGCCTGTACATGGAAAGTAGGTAAGAGAATGAAAGATAAGCTCTTTTTGAGATTAAAAGAACAATTCCCAAAAAAATATGCAATGATATGTGGGGGATAATTTCCGGAAATGTGTACCCATTTGAAATAAGGGATGGCCTATTTGATCCTCTAGGGCTGATCCACGTTTTTTCTGGGCAAAAGCAGAGTATAGGAAAATATAATATGACTTCCTCAGCACCTCAATATCCCTTATCTCCCTGTGCTGGAATATCTCCAGGAACAACGAATGCAACTTGACATTTTCCATAAGCTTATCCTCTCCCTTTATTCTGTATCTTTTGAAGTCGCCAGAGAGCGAGGTTATTCCTTCATTATGAACTCTATAAAATGTTAGTTTGTCGGTAATCCACCCAACATCATATCCACTGGCAAAAACACTATATAAGGCAAGGCTGTCATCCGATGTATTGAAAAATGAAAAATAGTCTAGATACCTTATCCCTGCACTTTTTCTAATGCTTATTGAACTGAGATTTCTGTCACAATTATTCCTTAGCGCATCCTTTAAACCGTTTGCAATAATTAAACGTGCATTTCTCCTGGGTAAATCATTGATTATATATGAATAGGCTTTTGGTATCTTCGCCTATTGTTAAGCTTCCGTTGTGGATCAAGCCGAGATTTTGGTTTTTCTTGAAGAGAGGCACTATGGTTTCAGCCCTGTCTTTAGCAATGATATCATCAACCAGAAAAAGAACAATGTTGGAGGATGCCTCCTTTACTCCGATCTCAACTAGTTCGCTCTTGTTCTTTGCCGTTTCAGCAAATATAATTTTGATCTTTCTGTCTTTATCAGTTAAGTTTAAGTGCTCTGCGGGCATCTTTGTCACTAAAATAATCTCTAAATTTTTAAAGTCTGATTCAGTGCGGATGATATCGCATCTTCCAGAAATGGCCTTTTAAAGAACGCGGTCAAGACAATCGTAGCCTTGGGAATAGTTAAAATCGCCTCCTCTTGCTTAAGATATAAAGCTGATCATAATACTTGCTTTCGAAATAGGCACGATTGCAGATGTCTTTAAGAACTCTAAATTCTCCTGTTCCAAACGAAGACGCAACGAAGTAGCCAAGCTTAAATTTTATCCATAGGGCGTCTCATGTTTTAGCAACTGACGATTTTCATTATCTCCCTTGGCTTTTCTCCTGCTTTCATGTTTGATACAACCACGAGATTGTATGCAATTGCCTTAAGGCCAATTGCAATATCATATGATCTGTTCCTTGTGTACCAGATATTCTCTGCCCTCATGATCTCTTCAAGTATTGAGAATGTCCTCTCTATTTCCCATCTCAGGGAATACAGCGAAGCGTATTCCCTGAGATCAATTCCGATCTTCCTGTTCATGGACAGTCTTTCAGGGATAATGCCCCTTCTTCTGTTTGTGTAAATCACAGGAAGAGAATGTGTGTTCTCGAACACATAATCGTATATGTCAGATGTATCATATGCTGAGTCTGCAAGAATATATGAGAAATTCCTGACAGAATCCACCAAGTCATGTGATACGCGTGAATTATGCATGTTACCTCTGGTAACAATCCAGTCCATGACAAGGAGGGAATCCACATCCAGTGACATATGGCACTTCCTGCCATATGTCCATCCCTTTGTTGTCTTGGACCATCCGCTCTCAGGATCCTTATAATTTCCCCGGTGTTTCATTCTCATTGCAGTGGAATGCTTGGATGTGTGGATCATGAAGGAATCCACCGCTGCAATTTCCTTCATAGAATACAGGAATACTATCTCACGGTTTATTGCATGCAGATCAAATTTCCTTGCTCTTCTTGACAGGGTCTGAAATGATGGTATCTCGCTGATGCGAATCATCCTGAGATATTCCTCATGATTGGTGAGGAATATCCTGGCTGATGGATAGGAAATTCCGGAAATCTGCAGCAGCACAAGAATCTTCAGGATCTGCCGATCTGTATATTTTCTTCTCCTCTGATCTGGCGAAACAATATTGTTTATGATATCCATTATCAATGGGATATGCTGCGTGGGCATATCCCAATATTCTCATTCTGTTAATAATGTTCGACATCTGTCTGACTACTCATGAAATGTGAGACGCCCTAACATGTATAACATTATTCTTAACCTTTGAAAGTGCATCATCGTTTCTCGCATATATGGCCTTGAAGCTACATTCCTTGGGTATCTCATCAACCATTTTATAGGTCTCATCGTAGTGCTGACCATGGTCGATGAAAAGCGCTGGAATCATATCCATCTTCAGCTCCTCGCACGTGGTCTTTACCAGATGCAGAACAACAGTGCTTTCCTTTCCTGCTGATCAGACAACAAATGGTCTTTTGAACCTCTGAAGCGCATTTCTGATTACGATCCTGTCTATATCCCTCTTGGCGTCAAGGGATAGGTGGCGCTCTGCCCTGACGGTAGTATCCATGATTGGCAGTAAACAGCATCTATATTAGTTTCTTCATTTAATCCCCTCCTCCCACTAGGTACGGGCAGGAAAATTCATGGGATCTGAATTCTAGCCTATGGCATCTGGTGGATACTGACTGAACGGCGAAGGCTGAATCCTCCACATGTCCAGTTAACTGCGAAATCACTGCGCCAATCGTATTGTACGTTAAGGAGCAAAGAAGTCAGGCAATTATGGATATTATTGCAATTGTTATAATAGTTGCATCATCTTTTAATTGTAAAAGTCATATATTATAATAATATTTTAATATGTTTTATTGATCCTAGGCAATGGCTCATGGAGGAAAATTGATAGATACGAGCAAGGCTACTCTGACCAACCGCACATTGAGGATCTCATTAACAAAGAGGATAGCGAAGCTTCTTGATGCGTCCCAAGGTGACATAATCGGGTTTTATCAGGCGGATGGTAAAATTTACATCGCTGTCGTGAAATGACAGAATAAATAATTTTCAGGTATCATGCTGAAATGTAGGTCAACATTATATTGATAGTATCTGCGATCATAATTGCCTCGTCAGATCGGTTTGAACATTGTAAATGGAAGAAGATATTTCAGTAAAGATCCCTCGGGAAATGTCCATCAAGCAAAGCCGATTGCCATTATATTTTCCTCCATTTTCTATCTGCAATTTCTTCTAATGTATTTGAAATGGGATATAAATAAAGCTTGCTCCATGTTAGAATATGGCTGAAAAATTGACAGAGGTTAAGAATGCAAATAGGCCGGTAGGGCACATACGGTGGACGATAGTCCTCATGGTCTTTGGCTTCATAACGTTCGACTATATAGACCGTGGGCTTGTCACCTCAGCGCTTCCGGTGCTGACAACGGAATTCCATCTCAGCCCACTGCTTCAAGCAGCAATCGGAGACGGATTCACCTACGGATATCTTATAATGAATCCAGTAGTAGGATACATACTGGATCGCTATGGGGCGAGGCTTTCAGTGACGAGATTTGGGCTTGGATGGGGCGCAGTGCAGACCATAACCGCCGGAGCTTTCTCGGCAGCCTATCTGGTCATAGCGAGGGTGTTCCTGGGAATAATGGAAGCCGTAGGTTTCCCTGGGGTCACAAAAATTACCGCGGAATGGATGCCTAGACAGGAAAAGGCAAGAAGTGGAACCATAGGGGACAGCGGTGTCAACGTTGGAATAATACTCGGCTCCCTTCTCCTCCTTGGGGTCGACCTAATCATCCCATCCAGCATTGCATGGAGGTATGCGCTACTTATAAGCGGTATCCTGACCATCCTGCTTTCCTCTGCGCTGATCTTCATACTGTACGATACGCCTGAAAAGCATCCTAAAATCAGCAAGGAAGAACTTGACTATATAAGATCGAACCAGGAGAAAGCTGTTGAGCAGGTAAAGGCACCAGTGTCCAGCTGGTTCAGGACCAGCGATTACTGGGGTTCCATGATGGGGCTCGGTGCACAGGCTGGTATATTCTTCGGTCTCCTTACATGGCTTCCACTCTACCTCTATGAGGCCAGGCATTTTACACTCACATTCACGCTGGCCTACACGGCACTGATATGGGGCTTCGGATTCATAGGAGAGATAACCGGCGGTTTCGTCATAGACTACATAAACAGGACTCGCGGCCCAAACACCGGAATGAAGGTTGGCTTCACAGTGAGCTCGCTCGGCGTGACGTTCGGTCTCTTGGCAACAGCATTGGCAAGATCGCCTATCCTCGCAGTTGAGATCCTTGCGGCGACCTTCTTCTTCCTGAGGTGGTCTGGCATACAGTGGGCTGTAAGCTCATTCCTCGTACCCAAGGAGTATGCAGGACAGTGGGGTGGCCACATAGGATTCTGGGAGACGCTGTGGGGCATAATTGTACCTCTGGCCTTCGGGGAGTTGCTGTCTGTTACGCACAAGTATACGCCCGGGATATACATGTTTGTGCTCATTGGCATCGTCTACTTCGTCGGCACAGTAATATTTACCAGGTACCGCCCACTGATGTTGAAAACGGCTGTTCCCTCTTAGGGACAGCATTTAACCTTTTTTGATACCTTTTTGGTTTAATGCATTAGATAACAAGTATATTAACAAATTTCGGTTTCTTTTTCATATGGCATCAGAGAAAATTGCTAAATCTGGAGCGGATATAATAGCCGAGTATCTCGAGAGAAATGGCGTTGAGTATGTCTTTACTCTGACAGGCCATACAATATTGAGTCTGTATGAAGCGATAAGAAAGACGAAGATAAAACTCATCGCCGTCAGGCACGAACAGATAGCAGCGCATGCCGCTGATGGTTATTTCCGGGCATCCCATAAGCCAGGCATCGTGATAACACATATCGGTCCGGGACTCCTCAACGCCACCACTGGTGTTGCCACGGCGGCACTCGATTCATCACCACTCATAGTAATATCTGGAGACGCCCCGTCCGTTTATGAGGGAGCTGGACCACACCAGGAAATAAACCAGGTCACCGATCTGTCCCAGTATCTTGTATACGTTCCCTTTGTAAAGCGGGCTTGGAGAGTAAACCACGTGGAAAACATAGAGAGAATAATGGATCGTGCCTTCTCAATAGCTCTGGGTGGCAGGCCCGGAGTCTCGCTCGTTGATGTACCGATGGATATATTCGCATTAAAAACTGACAAGCATAGCCTATACACCACCAGGCACAGCCTGAACGAAGCCAGGTTTGCACCGGATCATGAGACCATAGAGAGAGCCGTTGATTTTATACTAAAGCATAAAAAGATACTCATACTGGCAGGCGGTGGTGTCAGGCTATCGGAGGCAGGCAGGGAGATTGCTGATCTGTCAGAGGCTCTGAACGCTCCAGTGGTTTCGACCATGGGAGGTAAGGGAACCTTTCCGGAGCACAATGAACGTGCGCTGGGCTTTCTCGGTGGCTGGGGGAACCCCTATGCCAACAGGGCATCGCTTGAGTCTGATCTCATAATAGCCGTCGGCACGAGGTTTGGAGAGGTAAATTCCAGCTCATGGATAGAGGGCTACACCTTTGATTTCAGCAAGACCCATTTGCTGCGCATAGATATTGACGAGAAGGAAAGATCAAAAGATTATCCGGAGGATATGTTCCTTCAGGGCGATGCCAAGACCACCCTGTCAGAGATCATCGCCGAACTGAAGAAGAGATCTGCCGCTCGGCCTGCTGCAAATTCAAGCTGGTACTCTGAGTTGAGAAAGGGCCTTGATGACTATTACAGGGACTTCATGAACTGTGAAATGGGCAGCGACAAGATAAAACCAAATTACGTAATACGTGTTCTCCAGGAGCTGATGGATGAAGACCGTTCCATATCGCTGATCACAGACGTCGGCTGGAGCAAGAACGGCATAGCGCAATATTTCAGGATAGACGATCCCCTGAACTTCATCACCCCAGGAGGCCTGGCGACCATGGGCTTTGCCCCAGGGGCGGCTGTCGGCTTCAAGATTGGAGCTCCAGACAGGAAAGTCATCGCAGTTGTTGGTGATGGTGGCTTCAGCTCAGCCATATCAGCGCTCTTCACTGCCGTTCAATACAGCATCCCTGTTGTTTTTCTGGTCATGAACAACTGGAGTTTCGGCACCATTCAGGGACTGCAGAGGTCATACTTTGACAGGAAATTCATAGGCACTGCCTTCACGGGTTCCGGAACTGATCTATACAATCCAGATTTCGTGAAGATAGCAGAGGCGTCCGGAGCCCTGGGATTTGATGTGAAGAACGGATCAGAACTCAAGGCTACTGTCAGAAAGGCCCTCAACGGAGGCAGACCTGCTGTCATAAACGTTCCAACCGATCTTGAACCCGATGTGCCGATAACAGGCCATTGGTCAATAACCGATATCTATGCGGGCAACGTGAAATACATGTTCGATAGAAGGTGAAGGAATGATAAACGCAGATCCTTACATAAACGGCGAATTTGTCAGATTCCCAAGCAGGAAGAAAACCATAAATCCTGCAACAATGCAGGGGGTAACCGAATACAGCGAGGTGGATGAAGGAGGAGTGGAGAAGGCCCTTGCCTCAGCTGAGCATGCGTTCAGATCATGGAGCAGGACAAACGTGACCGAGAGGGCGGTATTTTTGAAGAAGGCGGCTGATTACATAGATGCACACAGACAGGATATAGCAGAGCTTATAACGGATGAAGAGGGAAAAACAATTGGTGAAGCCCTCAACGAGGTTAACAATGCCTACAAGGTCCTCTATTATTACTTCGGAGAGGGCAGACGCGTCACCTCTTACGTGGTTCAGAGCGAACAGAACGAGGTCTTCGCAGGAACGATACGCATGCCACTCGGTGTTGTATACGTTGTGAGTCCGTTCAATTCGCCATTCTCTATCCCATTCTGGAACATAGCTCCGGCTCTGCTGCATGGCAATACAGTGATATTCAAGCCCTCAAGCATAACCACGGGCGTCGGTTATATGGTATCAGTGGCGTTCCATGCGGCAGGCATACCGCCGGGAGTTTTCAATACCCTCTTCGGAAATTCGGACATGATATCGCAGAAGATACTCTCCAGGGAATCTGTCCAGGCCTTCGCATTTACTGGCGGAACTGAGGTCGGCAATAAGCTCTCAGAGATCAATGGCAGGTACAAGAGGAGGCAGATACTGGAACTTGGAGGAAAGGATCCGGCGATCGTGTGCGCTGATGCCAACCTGGACCTTGCCGTGTCAAGTCTGCTGTTCGCCTCATTCAGCAATGCCGGACAGAGATGCACGGCCGGATCGAGGATAATAGTCGAAGAAAAGGTTTACGATGAATTCAAGAAGAGGTTCGTGGAGGGTGTAAAAAAAATAAAGGTGGGGTATGGAAAGAACAGGGACGTGAAGATGGGCCCAGTGGCAGGCCACAGGCAGTATTCCAAGGTTAAATCGTACATCGAAGACGCAGTAAATCGTGGTGTGACCCTTGCTACACAGAGGAGGGAATACGCAGAGAACCCTGAGGGCTATTTCATCTATCCCACCGTCTTCTCAGAGGTTGACAAGGACGATGTTCTGTTTCAGGAAGAGATATTTGGCCCTGTTGCAGTCCTGACGCCTGCAAGGGATGTGGATGAGGCAATAGAGCTGGCAAACCACACGAAGTATGGCCTAGTATCTGCAATATACACAACCGATGTCAGAAAGGCGTTCAGGGCGATAGACGAAATACATGCTGGCGTTACTTTTGTAAACCAGGGCCCAACTGGCATAGAATATTCCCTTCCCTACCTCGGACATAAGGAATCTGGATTTGGGGAGGAACTTGGCCTCACATCTATAATGAATTACACCAAGACGAAGAGCATATACATAGACTATTCCTACAGTGAAAGGCCATTTTTCTGGGATCTAAAATAGATTAAATTTTTAAAACTAATTTTATGTCTGCGGAGTTCAGTATCCGTGATCTGAGTTCACCGACGATCCTTTGTGCATCGGCAACAGCGACGGTCTTGGCCAGGGCATCAACGTTATTGTAAAGGATCTCCCTGGCCATCACAAAATCATTCGGTATGTATATTATCGACCCGTGCAATGTCATCTCCCTCCTGACCAGATAGGCCTGATGCATGGCATACTCCTGCGATTCAAGGCCGTTTATGACGAATTCAGATCCAGAGGCTACCATTTCCGAAAGATGCTCGATCTCTGAAATTGTCTCTGCTGACCCCACCGTATCAAGCACGCAGACAGGATCAGTGGAATATCCAATGGCCTCTTCCAGGCTACCGTAAACGCTATCCACATGTTCCCTGAGCTCGGATACCTTTCTTTCGATCTTCTCAACGATGCGGACGTCATTGAACCCGAGATATCTGGCAGTTATGTACGATGATATTCCAACGCTTCCTCCCCCGATTATTATAAGACGGCGATCTCTGCTGGTAAACTTCCTGATGGCATGCACGGCAACGGCGATCGGCTCGATAAGTGGCGCGATCTCCGGATCTATTCTGTTGTCCACACGTATGGTGAACTTCGGATCAACATCGAAAAACTCCTGCATAGCTCCCTGGGCGTTGACGCCTATGCTGACCTTGTTCTTGCACGTGTTGTAATGGCCATGGCGGCAGTCTTCACACTCTCCACAGTAATAATTGGGCAAAACAACTATCCTGTCTCCCTCACCCAGGTGATCTCCGGCAAGATCCAGCCCATGGCCTTCCAGTATTTTCCCGGTTATCTCATGTCCCATTACCAGTCCATTGTAGACCTTACGCTTACCGGAAAGTATTGATTTATCCGACCCACATACACCTATGTAGTCTGGCTTTATCCTGATGTTTGGCGCCTGAAGAGGCTGGATGTCGCCTGACACCTTCTCAAAGCTGCCCTCAGCCTGATGGTAGATGATCCGCCACATATGATTCACAGATGCCTTAATCCTTTGGGAGCTCGCCCGGCGGAGTATAGGCCCAGAACAGAATGAGGGTCTCACTTCCCGTGTTCACGTGCCTGTGCATTACTCCCTTTGGAATAAACATGTAGTCGAACTTCTTGAACTTGGCCTGTTCATTGCCGCTGTAGACGATTCCTTCTCCCTGAATTACGAAGTCTATCTCCTCGGACTGCGGGTGGTTATGCATAGACGATGACTCGCCTGGCTCAAAATAGGTTATGCCAGAGACGAAATACTGCGAATTGACCAGATCCTTATCTATAGCCCTGAAGACTTTCCTTATGTATCCTTCCTTATCTCCAAGCCATATCTTCTTGCCATCCTTGATAGGGTCTATCACTTTTATTTCCATTCTTTCACCATATGATTAAACCGTTGTTTCTATATTACCGTTGATTATAACCTGTTAGAACTTCTATGCAAGCGGAACCCACATTTCAGGGCATGCAATGATTGACAATGACTATCTATTTGGCGTTCGATCAGCCACCTCAACGGAAGGTCTATCCTGTTTGATGCAAACTTAAAATATATCCCATTGCCTTAACAATCATGAAGAAGATTCTGGTTTTACATGGGGTAAACCTGAACATGTTCGGTAAAAGGGATCCGAATGTATACGGAACGATAACGCTTGACGAGATAAACGATAAGATCAGAGAACTCGCTAAGGATCTTGGAGTGGACGTGGATATATTTCAGACCAATGATGAGGGAAAGATGTGCGAGCGTATCCACCGGGCTTCAATGGAGGATATTGACGCGGTTGTTATAAATGCCGGAGCATGGACGCACTATAGCTACGCCATAAGGGATGCGCTGGCCATACTGAAGGTACCAATCATAGAGGTGCATATGTCTAATATACACGCGAGGGAAGAATTCAGGCACACATCCGTCATAGCACCCATAGCGAAAGGGCAGATAACCGGGTTCGGCGTTGGAAGCTATCTCCTGGGACTGAGGGCTGCCGTTGAATATTGCCAGTGATCATCGGAATATGACATCTCCGGTTCTGAGCTTCACATAGGGTCACTTGCTGAATAGGGACCTCATAACCTTCCTTTCGGCATTACGAATGTGATACAGCACCGTTGGTTTTGACAATCCAGTATCCCTCGATATATCTTCTAGGCTGAACTGCCGGGGCCAAGTGTAGAAACCTGAGGTGAATGCTGCCCTTATGATCTTCTTCTCAAGCGGCGTTAGATCCGTCACGAGTACATTGCTGAACAGAGATTTTATATTGTCAATGATGGAATCGCCATCCCTTATCCGGAGGTAATCCATAGTGACCACATCATTATGGGACTTCACCGCATCTATTATGTAATCAAGGCTCTCCTTTGTGAAGAGCAGCACATTAAACGTTTCTATCCCACCATCGGCGTAGGTTGGAAAGATAGGAATGCCACCATTGGCCGTTATGGATGGTATTATGCCATGAGAATGCTTCACGCCTGTTATGAATGTGTATAGTTTGCCCTTCACTATTGAAAAATTCTCAAAATCCTTGCTGAAGGCCTTTTTCATGTCCACAACATCATTTGCCACGGTAAAGGCGACTATGTAATTGAAATTTGATGAACTGTTCACCGCATTGATCGAGATTATTTTTTCTCCAGCCTGTGAAGCAGCTCTGGAGAGCCCGCAATCACTTTTTATGGAGAAATTCATAAAGTACATATACACTAATCACGCACACGTTATTTATATGTTATGTTTTAGTTCCCATTAAGATCCCAGCCCACCATGTCTGCTGAGATCATATATATAAAATATCGATCATTAAGAAACACTCTTTGACCAGCTGCTTAGGATAACGTGGCAAGAAAAGGAACATAGCGAGTAATATTGTTCCAAATATCAGACTTGTTCCGAATATTTCAAGATGGCTTTTTATGCCAAATATAGAATACCAAGTGATCGGTCCATAATTGAATGTATGTATGACTGACATTACGTTACCGATGATAGAGAACTGGAAGAAGCGGTCCCTTAATAAAGATACACGGCAGTATTCCTGGATGCAATGTTCTTCTTCCTCGGGAGGGATACGGTACAGAAGGAATGCAAGATATTCGCCATGGGTATAAGCGAATACGGACACTATGAGATATACAGCTTACAGGAAGGCTCCCATCAATCTGCATGAAAGCGGAGTGGAAGAACCTCTGCTGGTCGTAGAGGATGGTTTGCCTGGAATAGAAGGGGAGATAAAACAGTTCTATCCAAGGGCGGACTTTCAGCTATGAACCTTCGAATCCAAGATACGGGTATCCGACAGGAGCGAAGCTAACAGTGATCTTAGGGAAATATTCCTTTCCGGATCCAAGCACGAGGCGATCAGGGTGCCCCGATGAGTTCAGGAATAAGTGGTCACCGAAGTACCCGAAACCGGTATGCAGCATGGAGAAGAATTTAAGGATCGTTATTGAAACACTATGAATACCCAAAATTTATCCGAAGGTTGGTACATTCCACTAATATATTATAAATAGGGTGTTCTCACATTTCCCAGATGACTCGACGCGTGCCTAAGATCATCAGGCAGAGTTAAGCGAGTTTCCAATACTGTAGATTTCCAAGAAAGGTTTGTGTACAAACTTGTGGTGATATCAAGCATCGGATCGATAGGGGAGAGATGTGATGAAGCTAAATCGCTGAGCGCTATAACATGAGACCCCCTATAATATAAAGAATGAACGAGGAAATACGGAGAAGGATCAAAATAATCACTTCAATAACATCTTCGTATGAGAGAGAAGGAATTTTAGTTTTCCTAGGAGATGCAACCGAGACTGACCTAATGGCACTAAAAAATACTCTGCATGTCCTATCAGATGGGCATTTTAGAAGAATAGATTATTTCGGAAATAGGGAATTGGGTAAAAGATTTGAAGAAGCGTATAATATAGAAATGAATTTTATAGGTAAGGTGGATAGGGAAGAACTCATAAGGCAGTATGCTTCCCACGCCTTAACGATCGCACCCATATTTAATTGTAACTTTGAAATTTTGAAATGGTACCTATTCAGAGTCTGCTTTCTGGAACGCCTGTCATCAGCTTCACCACAGCCCTTTATGGAAGTAACCGGTAAATGCGAGATGGTTGCCAACATAAACAATCCCGGTGAGATGAGGAGAAAATCTAGGATATGGCATGAAATCGATAACAGACAGAGGAAGAAAATTAAAGAGACTATCTTAGAAAAGATGGACTCTGAAAGGGTTGCGAGGGATCTTATGACCTTCCTGGTGACGTAAGCAGTGGTTGAGCTAAATACCCGAGTGGCCCCCGCTTTGTCTATGGCGAGTGCCTTCCAGTATCGATTCTGAACCCAAAACGCGAGGCACACTTCCAGACACTGTGCTGAAGGTGTGCCGTTTAATCTAGAAGCTACAGGGAAAACAAAATCACCTGCGACATATGGACAGTGCTCTTTTCTTTGGTGTCGATACGAGAACGGACGCACTATCGAGTTCTGTTAACCTTTAGGACACAAACTGACCATATCTCGAACGACGAGATCATTTCGATTTCGATATGCATTGCCAAATGTAAGTTAATGCATAAATGAGTAAGGCAGTGAGCATTCTGATGGCCCTAACGAGGGTTAGGGAGCCAGGCAGCTGCGCTCGATCCTTCCGGAATTGCCAGATATTTAAAAGGAAAATTTATCCTTGGACACTCTGGTTTCTGTTTAACATTTATCCTCAACTTCCCATTCACCTTCCTACTCGTGCCCAGCACTACTGTGCTCTTCATTATGAGATCCTTGGACCTGCATTAATAACAACATAATCTGCTGCAACGAATACGTAGCTCAGATCGATCCTAATCCTCCTTTCGGCGTGGGGAACACAGAGGAAGACAGACAGCCTTGCAGTCGAAGGAGGTTTGAAGGATGACGAAGCCTATCCTATCGCGAGCACTATCAAGCCCCATTCCTGAACTCTGGATCTAAGATCGGCACCCTGCCCGATAAGAGAGCATTAATCTTATCCCCGAAGATATTGATGCCCACCACACTGTTACCCTAGTTCGCCAGGCATATAGGTGTGACAAGACCTACTTAACCGAGGGCGACCACGCCTGTTCTCAATCTGCATTCTGCCTCATCCAATAGATCGCCATCATGAGCCCCTCGTCAAGACCGATATTAGACTCCCATCCAAGCAGTCCCCTTACCGTTGTTATGTCAACTACCAACCTGTCAGGATCGTCCTTTCTCCTATGCTTTTATACGAACTGGGCCCCGAACAACAAAGATACCTTATCCCCTATGTGAGTTTCAAGATCTTAACCTCCTTTAGCGACCCAGCATTGGGTATCTCGCTATACAGGCTGTCCCTGATTATCACTGACCAAGTAACCTGTAGCAAGTCTTGGACATATAAGAACGCCATTGTCTCCATTCCGCCACCTTGTAACGTTATGTCCTCGTGACTCTGGGCCGAGTATATGAACCTCTGCACCACACGTCCGTAAACGCCATCAGTCCTTGTCCAGAGGCAGTAGAAACTGAACTGCCGCTGTATCCTCGTGTCCAGGCCATAGCTCCTGTGGTACGCCATTGTAAGCGCTCCGGAAGAACACTTACGTTGGTCTTAGTATCTCCTGGCACCCCAAGTATCTCAAACAGCCGTAGCAGCTCTCGGGTGTCGGTACCACCTGAGCACCGCCGTAAGTTTTCAAAGAGAAGGCGTACGAGAACTTGGAATCATGCGCTCTTGCCGGTACAGGCAGGTGATATGCGCCCAGTGAGTTGGATGTAAACGTTTCTACGGGCTTGATGTGTGGTCATCTGGCGACAGGCTAGGCGCCAGGTGGGCTATGCAGTCGTACCTATCATCTATGTCTGTTTCCTCAACTTTGCCCCTAATGATCCTGACCCTTTGCGGGACATTGTCCCTTCAGTACGTTGAGAAATTATCGATGACCTTTACGTAGAACCCTTCCTCAAATGCCTTTTCCGCTAGGTGTGAGCCGATGGAGCCGTTCCCGCCAGATTTAAGGATCCTCTCCATCCCGGCGTGATAAACCTGTTACATATTTGATTTTTATGTGACACTGCATATGCGGGCGATAAATGTCATTCAGGCACTCCATCCCCCCTCAGCATCTGCGACCACTTCCTTGCCGTCTCGTCCAAGGTGAAGCGCTCCGCGAACTCCCTAGAAGCCCTTGAGAACCTGTCCAGATTACCTATTATATCTAGTATCCTATCCGGGAATTCACTAATGTTATTGACTAGGTAACCGTTGTAGCCATCCTGTATGACGTCAACAAGCCCGGGTACACGGAAGGCCACGGTCGGAGTGCCAGAAGCACAGGCCTCAATCACAGAGTATCCCCAACCCTCAGTCACGGAGAAGTGCAGGTTCACCCATGATTCCCTCAGTAGCCTAGCTAGCTCTTGATCGCTTACCCTGCCGGTGAACACTATGTTGTATCCCTTATCCCTTACCATCTCCCTCATTTCGTCCAGTAGAGTGCCATTCCCTACCACAAACAAGGTTAGATCTGGAACACTACCTAGAAGGGATTCGTAAACAATCTATTGCGTACATTGGCCCCTTGTGGGCCCTGAACCCCCCAAAGTAAATGAGCTGGGGGTGCTTTACTTTCTCGCCCGGGTGGAACAATTCCAGATCCACTCCTGGAGGTATTCTTATTATGTTCTCTCCCCTAACTCCCAGCCATTTGAGATCACTTTCGGATGTCCTCGATTCAGTAACAAAGTGCTCGTTCCCGTAAATCCAGGGATACAGGCGTTCGATGAAGGATATGGTGCGTGCCAAAATTAAATTGACCTGCCCCGGAAGAGATCTGGCATGTAGGTGACGGAAGAATACGATAACTTTCTTTTTTTGTGAACCAAGGCGAACACCACGGGATAGCGTGGCCTAGGTCATCGATTATCACATCTGGATCGATCCTCCTGATCATCCTGCCGACGAGCAGGTGGGCCACCACGTTCCCCCTGATCCTGTGTATCTTTACTCCTTCGATCTCCTCAAAGGGCATCAGGTTTCCTGGATTGACGGATACTACGTTCACTTCAACTCCCATCTTAACGAGGCGTCTGCCCACCTCGTAAATGGTCCTCTCCGCCCCTCCGGCCCTCGGGTGCCTGATGTCCCTGTGCGCGAACCACAGAACCTTCACATCGCGGTTAAAGGCGAAGTCAGTAATTGCTGTTTCCTATCAGTGCATGCTAACAATAGAACTATTCATTTCCCTGTGACGCGGACACTGAAATGGTCTGGATTCTTTCCTTTACGTACCTATCGTGAAGTAACTTCAAATCGTCCTGACTGGATACCTGGTCTATATTTCCCATGATTAACCCTATGGTATCGAACCAGATCTTCGCTTCAGCGACTCCCAGCCTAGATGTCAACCTCATCAGTTTCTTGATCCTCTCAATGCGTTTATAGTCGAGTTCAAAGCCCATTGCCTTGAGCACCAGGGGACTGAACAAGACGTCAATCAATCTGATCCTCATGCTAATTGGGTCATTGCTCCTTGAAAGCGAGTTCTGATCGCCTGTGATCCTAGCGTCAATATTGGATATTATTGTAGTTAGACCCTTCCTGAACGCATGAATGGCAGCATATGATTCATAGCACGATCCCAGTGGTTTTTCGAACTCTGGCAGGATTAGGTCCGAGACAGCCTCACGCCTCCATGCCATGTTCATCCCAACAGGAGCCATTGACCTTGGATTGCTAGAACAGCGAGAGGGGAATCCGCAGAGGTACCCAGCAGAGTTGAAGAACACCGAATATGTTCGCATACCTGGATCTATTGGTTGGTTGTCCAGAAGATAAGTAAGTCTTAGAAACTGTGGGAACTTTCCTGCCAGACTCCCTGTAACGGGGAGTTGACCATTTATGAGACCGCCTACCAAACCGATCTCACTTGATCTCTCAAATACCTCCACATAGCGTTCAATATGTTCAGGTGATACTGATACATCGTCGTCCAGGTTGATGTTTATCGCCTCACTCACCTTAAAGGCCAGATTCATCGCATTGAGGATTCCTTTGCCCTCCTGCTCAAGCACATTTAGCTTTAACTCGTATACATCCCTTAGGTACCGGTATGCTATTCCCTCCCCCCGTGGTACTATGAGATTTACTTCAAAGTCACCGAACGTCTGCCCCTGCAGTTCTCCAAGGAGATGTTCCAGTAAATGGATTCTGGCAGGGATAGTCGGAATTGTTATGCTGACACCCACACCTTGGCATAAGAGAGCAGGCTAATAACCATTGTGAAAAAGTCTTTAATGAATTCTTCCAGTTTAAGCTCCGACAAAGGTTGCATCCGAATAATTGTTCAGAGTTATCAGATACAGTCTGTGTTGCCTAACATCCACTGGTTCCATCTTTTACGATATTCCCTATTGTGAATAAGTTATATGTTGCTGTACTCAAATCAAAGATTACTTTCTGAAGATTAAGCATCACCCATGTTTATGATCCGTTTCCACCTTTCCATTACCTTCTCCGAGTAGTTCTTCTCTATGTAATCAATGGTTCTCTCCTTCATTTTTTCAACCCTGTCTTCTCCATTCACTAGTTCCAAGAGGGTATCTGAAAAGTCACCTATTTCTGAGATAAAGACGGGAAGGCCTTCCTTTTCTAGTCCGAAGACACCGGCAGGTGTCGATAAAACAGGAACACCAAGAGAGAGAGCGTGCAGAACCTTAGTTTTTATTCCTTTCCTGTACTTCTCGAGTATAGGGGCAAGAACCAAATAGCTATGCCTTATGAGTGTGTTTAGCTGCGGTTCTGTCAAGAATCCCATGTAAACACACAGATCGTCATCCTCATACGCATCGGTTCCCTTGCCAGCAAATACAAATTTACATGTATCGTTAAGGTTTCTGAACTTCGGAACAATGTCACGTGTAATGTAATTCAAAGAATCCACATTTTGGTCATAATCCATATTACCAAAAAAGAGCAATATTTTCATGGATGTGAACTTCTTCCGTAGAAGGTTCTCAAACTCCCTGTCATCGATCATGTTTGAGTTGAATACAGGTGGAATGACAATGATCTTGTTAATCGGAACATTGAACAAGTGCGAGAACTCTCCTGCTTCCTCTTTGTTAGCAATAACCGTAAAGTCTGCATTCCTGGATCTCTTCAAGAAGTGAAATATAACCCTCGACTTTATATTCTTCTTGCAACGTGCAATATTTAGCAAGGGGTCGTCAACAAAGTTTATCCACTCATTACCTAGTAGCCTGGCGAAATACCCCAGAAGCGTCAAGCTCCATCCTCCAGTTATGACAATACGTTTCCTTCTGTGATTTCTAAGCAGCACTGCTAATATCCATATATGAAACAGTAAGAAAGATAACATATGTGAAATCTCATAAACCCTATCACACAATTCGCAATACTTAACACTGTCAGTTAGCTCGATAGGAGTATCCTTGGTTGATCCTAGTCCCTGAAGTACCCCTATATTCCTGAACAAATTATGAAGGTACAGGATATTCATGGAAAAATGTCTTGATCCTCCTCCATCCACAGGCCAGATCCTGTAATAGTTAACAAAAAAAATCCCTTTGCTCATCTTCCCAACACCCTCCACATTTCAGCATTACAAGAATGTTCATTTCTGGGCTCGTCTTAATTCTTTCGTATATCATCCTGAGGCTATCCTGGCCCATTTTTCAGCACGAGCAATCACATACTACGATAGAACCTGCCATTCAGGCTACCACTGTACGCACCTCATTTACCCGTAAATGACAAACTGCTCCTTTGGATCCGAGTGTGGGCTTCATGGTGCCGAGACGTTATCTTGTTGACTTTCGGGTGACTTATGTTTACAAAATTGTCCTACGAGTGCCATAGATCATCAGGTGGAACCAATCGGAACTCTAATCCTGTAAATCTCTACCGGCGAGGATTATGTATAACCTCGTTCCAACGTCAAAAGTTAAACTCGTAAGGGCGCACATAGAGAGGCTGAATTGCTAATCGCTATAACACGAGACACCCTAGTACACGTAGTACATTTGAAGTTCTGTACCTCAGGCTCTGTAGTTTCCACTATATTATATAACTGTACCATTACACTAAATCTAGTTCGCTAAATGTGGGCTACGTTGGGGCGTAACTAAATTTCATTACTGTTTAATATCGAGACGTGTTTTGGCCACTTAGTGCTGGCGAAGGTTCAGGTGCTGAGAAAGGCGTTGGCCCTGCTGCCCCTTATCAGGAGGAATATAGAGGAACCTGAGACAAGGAAAGTCCTAGCATACATGTCTACACCAACATCAGCTACGATTAAGATAGGGTTCAGGAACGGGCCGAAGGTAAGTGTCACTCGGACTACCCTAATCACTGTCCTTCACCTTTTCGACCTGAATAAGAAATTAAGGGTCATAGGGGAAAAAGAGATAATCGAGCTCTCTGAGTTCTGTCTGGGGCTGGATCTAAAGCTGCGTTCCGCCCTGGGCCTTGAATATACGAACTTTTCTGCTGGAGGGAGATTCGGCGTCAAAGAAGCCTTTCTTTACATGCTTGTCAGAAAATACAGGCCCAACAGACTAATCGAAACAGGTGTGGCTCAGGGGGTAAGTAGCTCGGTCATACTCAAAGCAATAACTGTAAACGGGGAAGGTCACCTCACGTCCATTGACCTGCCAACTTACAGCCGAGCAGGCAGGATGAATGCTGATGGCGTGCTTGACAGGGCACATGTAGACCCGTCTCTTGGGCCTGGTTGGGTGGTCCCCAAAGATCTCAGAACTAACTGGAGCCTGATCCTGGGTGACAGCAAAGAGAAGCTCAAAGAACTGGGCGGCGACATAGACTTCTTCTTCCATGACAGCGAGCACTCTTACAGTCACATGATGCTCGAGTACGAGTGGGCCCTAGGCCACATGAGGAGTGGCGTGATATGCAGCGATGACATATCCTGGAACAGGGCCTTCATGGACTTCAGAAAAAACCATGGCCTCAAAGAGATAGAGTGGGCGAAAGACCTCGACTTTGGAGCGGTGAGTGTGGAGAACTATTAGGTGCTCTCGATGAATACAATATCCGTGGTCATTAGGTCCATCGAATTTCACAGTGACCTCAATTTGAGACTGATCACGCTAATTGGCAGGAGTGACCGAATAATAAATGTAGTCCGGGGTTGCAAATATGAAGTCCAAGATCCAAGACTGACGATTCTTGTGGAACCCACGGATCGCTTTGAGGCGTTCTTCTCCGCACTTAAGGTAGTTGACACCGAATATGTCCTGCTGATCGACGAAGACCAAATCCCTTCAGAAAAGCTGTTTGATGAACTTAGGAACATAAAGGCCGATTTCGCTATAGTGCCGGAGAGGAGCATCAACCGGAACATTTGCGGCCGAATGATGGACATTAAGAGGAAGAGGGTTGAGGAACTCGCGAAAATGTCTCTGGATCCCCTCCAGAGGGCAGTGCCGAGGTTTTACAGGACAGATATCCTAAAGGCTGCTCTGAATGGAGTTGATAGCAGGTTCGCGCCACACGAGGACTCTTTTATATTCAGCAGGGTGCTGGAAACCACGAAAAGTTACACAGTTCTGAAGTCTGTTTTGTACAACTATGACGTCAGCTTGAGGACATACATGTTAAAGTCCTACAAATACGGAGCAGCTCTGGGGAGGAATGAAAACCCAACCCTTGGGAAGTTCGCTCTTAAGATGGATCTCAGCATAATGATCGGTAGGCAGATGATCTCGCTTACCCCAATAGACCTGGTAAGGGCCTTTCCTTACGCTCTTGGCTATCTTGTCGGTAAGTTCAGAAGAAGAGGCATTTCCCGACACTCTTGATTGCCACACAGGGGAGAGTGCCCACTATCTGTATATAAAAACGACTAGCATTCATAACATCGATCTTGTGACTGACATAATGTCATTCATTACCATTTTTATTACTGGCTGGGAATCTCGTGCTTTATATTGGAAACTCCTGGCAAGCCTAGCTTGGTATGGTTTTTCTTCAGCTCCTAAAACATAGCCGTTAATTTCTCATACGGATTTATAATGCAGATAATTGGGCCTTCGCCTCTCTTTGCGATTGCTCATAAATTCAGAGTACATAAAAGATAAAGAATCATAAAGCATTAAGTGCCTTAGCGAAACAATATAACCCTTAGCTGAAAGAAAAATTTTTGAGGCGACAAACAAATTGGAAAGGGTGAAGGTCTCACTGATATTGCCATCCCAAAAATCACGCTTCTCCAATCTTTATGAGGTCTACACAGACCTGTCAAGCGGACTCACCAGGATAGGGGTAGAAAGCCAGATAGTGTGGGTCAGAACCGATGATAAGCTGAGAATCCCCTTCGGTGAACTGATCAGGACTGACGGCAAGGAAAGGTATCCGTTCGGTAGTGCGATAGAGGTCGACGGATCACAGCTGCGTACGACACTCGATGAACTCCAAAGGGAAGGCTCATTCATAGTTGGCGTCGATGACTACTGGTTCATGAACTGGCTTGGTGACCAGCACATAAGGAATCTGGCAATTTGGGCACACTACTTCTACGGCCATACGTTCCTGTTCAAGCGCTACCGGAATGCAGCGGGTGGCCTTGTACGGATGGCTACCGGGTACCTGCCCAATGAACTGGCCATCAGAACGGCAAGGTTTTACACAAGACCGATGTTTCTGCACCCAGTCTTCGCCCAGTCCCTCTGGACTTCGATGCTCCTAGAAAGGTTTTTAACGGTTAGTGTGAAGGGTGTACTGTATATCCCTGTCGAAGCGAAGCTGTACGAGAATGCCCTTAGAAAGGAAAAGAGTGGGATCCTGGCCTTTATTGGGGGCCCTAAGGACACTGATCTGTCGGCGCTGGACAGTACACTCAAAATCATGGCCCAAAGAAACGAACTTATCGATTTCTTCGGCGATGAGAAATTTGGACTCAAGTTTGGAGAGATTTATGGATGGAAAATGAATTTCATAGGGAAGGTGGAGAGGACAGAGCTGATAAGAAACTATGCCGAGCACGAGGTTGTGATCTCGCCGATCTTCAACGGCACTTTCGAAATGGTGCCTATTCAGAGTCTGCTTTCTGGAACGCCTGTCATCAGCTTCACCCAGCCGTTTATGGAGGTTGTGGGCCCAAGCGAAATGGTGGCCAACATAAACAATCCCGGTGAGATGAGGAGAAAATCTTCCATCTGGAAATGTTTAGACCAGGATACTGTAAAACGAGTCAAAGAAAGAATACTGGAAAAGATGGAATCTTCCAAGGTAGCGAGGGACCTTGTCACCATGTTGCAGGACCTGTTCATGAGAGAGTTTTAAAGCGATTGACGGAATTATCTGTCTAGTTCCTACTCAGCCTGTTATACTAGTCGCAGTCACTTATAACTGCATCTTCTAATATATTATTATCTAACGAAGAAAATAATCTTATAATATACGCTTTTTTAGTCAAGCACACAGAACTTTCGTCCCTAGAGCTTGGCATCATGAATGACCTATGCGCTGTTGATTGTTAGCGCGCTTATCTACATGCAAAATAAATAAGAGGATTCGCAACCTTAACGATAAGTTAAGAGAGCACGATAAAGAAAACAAAACATACCTAGGGATGACAGGACTCAATGAAAGACGATCTCTTCGTGCTGTGTCGTCAACAAAAGAATTATATAAATATGTGTTCAGCAGGGTGCGGGCTTCAGAAGAGAAACGCCTAGGATAGATGGGATTAGAGGACTAAACTTTAATTCGTACAATATTTTAATAAAGGTAATGTACCTAATGAATGATTGTACATATGGAGTTCTAATTTGTGCCTATTATCTTAGGACACTGGAACTCCCATTTATCTCAGTCAATGATTGGATGAGCCCATTTAAGATTTTGTATACTGTTTTTTAACTAATATCTCTTTGCTCTGTACTGAGCGAGCAGATAGCTAATAGTAACGAATAGACGCGTTGAGATCATTATCAAAAAAAAGAAGACATAACTTAGGAATCTCGGGGGGTGGTTGCCGGAATAACGGATCCACTTGAAATGCCTGTACATATTTATAATAAAAGATTCACTGAACCACGGTGTGAAAATGCACTCGTATGCCATTCTAAGAGTAAGGTAATAAGAAAGACGTAGCCTCTGAACCTCGATGAGTTGTTCACTATTGAACAATCGGAGAAAGGCTTCATGTGCGCCCACGTCACTTGCTAACTTCTCACGCAAGTGTCTAAGATAATCCCCAAAGGAGTGTCCGATGTAACCTGTTACACTGGATGCGTGTCTCCTGTAGTACGTGAGCTTTTCCGGGAGACCTAAAACGTAATTCCCGCTGTCCAGCGCGCAGTACAGAAAAAAAGTGTCATCCGCGGCTTCAATGGATTTTAGACCTTGTAGATAGTTTGATGCTATGTCTTTTTTAATGGACACTGAGCTTAGGTTCATGTCTAAATCATTTCTAGTGGCTACTGCCACTGACCCGGTTAATATCGATATACCTCTGTCTGAATTTCTACTAGAATTCCTTACAATGTTTCTGGCAGATTTCTCGGGACCACGTTCAAACACATTTACGAAGTCATTATGAATAAATCCAACCTCTGGATGTTCTTGAAATGCTTTCAATATCGTTTCGACTTTGCGCTCTGAAAAAAAGTCATCGTCGTCAAGGAATATTACGATATCGGTGTTTACTTGATTTATACCAGTGAATAGCAAATCACATTTGTTCCTAGCCTGCTCATCGATCACAACCTTAACATGATCCTTGTAGTCATTGAACTCTTCCTGAGAATAGTACTTTGAGACGACTAACAGTATGTCGAATTCCTTCGCTGTCTGCTTAAGAACGGAATCCAATGCCTCCTGAAGATATCCTCGCCTCTCAAACGCGGTAATGAGGACAGTGGCCCGATCCATGCACTAGACCCCCTGGCTTCTCTTTGTCAATATCTCGAAAGCATCACTGTCCTCACCAAATAGCTTCTCCTGAAAGTACAGCTTATTGGATAAATCCCTCAGCCACCTGAATTCTCCAGTCCCCATAGTGCTGGCACTATAACTACCGATCTGATAGTTCACAAAGCTAACCCTTCCAGGCGACTTTTGAACCCTGAAAGAAAGATCGATGTCCTCCATGCCGTTTTGATAGGTCTCGTCAAAAACACAGCCCTGGAAAATGGATGCGTAATAACCGCTGATTATGCCAAAGGAATAAGTAGCCTTTAGATGAAACATTTCCTTGTATAGCAGCCTTGAGGTTAACCCTCCGTACCAATCCCTCCACGTCAGAACCCTGAGTCCGAATTTTTTTTCGATCTTGTACTTCTGCCGGTATTTTGGAGACAGGCTCATTATTGCCTTTCTTATGAATGTACTTGTGCCTACGTACTCTGTGAGGGAATGGAGCTCTCCAGGATACTTTGTCATCACAAGATAAACTTCAGTGTTTTCAATACGGTGAAGCTCCTCCTCCAGTTCTTCGATGGGGCTGATCTTATACATGTCATCATTCGATACCACAATCCATTCTGGGTCATATTCCATGGCTCGAATTATTCCAACGTTACAATTGTGCGCAAAATTAAAATAAGGATCTGGGAACTCGCCGCTCTCAACAAATATCATGTGGAGCCCCTTAAATATTTCCTCCCTGCAATTCCTTGCATATCTTCCGTTGAAATCCGCTGTTGGTATCACGACTATAATATTCTTTCTACCTTCAACCTCGTAGAGGTTTGCGACACCTTTTGGTCTTTCCTTCATCCAACGAATCAACTCGTCTCGGTTATCGAACCCATCGTAAAATTCCAAGATCTTTTCGGGCTCATTACTCATAAAATAGCTGTTTCTGTAATCAACCAGACTGAAGAAAATGGGGGTCTCAGTATATCTAATCGGAGATCTCTTCCGACTACCTGCGACCAACATTCTATTTCCCTTATATCGAGAGATTATAATTTTTTTATGATGATGTGCATTACTCTACTGTTTTAGAAGTAATTCGCATAGATTTCGTATCCAAATCTCATGCGTTTAGGGGATGCTTCCTTTAGTGTATAGGTTTGCTGGATCTCGGCCATCATGGAATTTCCCTCGCGATAAAACATCATTTTCTTTCTAAGAGGCCTCCCAGATGTAGATCGTTTAAAATGGCTCTCTTATTATTTCCACGTTCGCTCATTGAAAGACATATACTTATAAATCCTACTCTGGGCTTTTTTTAGATTTGTGTATAATCGCTTTGCAATACGATATATTTTATCTCCTAGGCCCAATTGGATTCTCATTCTAACAGGCATTTTGGGAACCGACAATTCCCTCCTTCTACTTATTACTGAATACAAGGATATATTACTTAAATCGCGCACCTCGAAATTGATCGGTTTTTTGCCTTCATCATAACTCCCGGACTTTGGGGATCGTCCTGGGATAGGACTAATATGATAAAATCGGAAAATATAATTTTGAAATCTTCAAGAGTATATCTCCAAAAATCGTATGGAAAGCCATGATAAGGAAAACCGGGTGACCTGGTAGTTATTATCAATATTCCATCAGGTCTCAAGACCCTTTTCATTTCAGTAATGACTTTACGCCAATCATCTACATACTCTAGCATTTCTGTGGATAGGACTACGTCGAAGCTATTTTCACCAAATTTTTCCGAAAGATACCTTGCATCCCAAACTTCGTCCACCCCTTCTCCAGGCATATAATCAAAGCCTAGGTAACTCTTCGGCTTCATTCTTTCTATAATCTTTCTGGCGGTGCCATTTATGTTTCTAGAGCCAACTTCAAGGACAGATTTACCTCTAACATCAGTTTCATCAATATTTAGAACGATCCACTCTAAAACTGTAGTATGCATTATATCACTAGCATTCTCTCTGTTATAAATTTTATGTATATTTTACCACATCTACAATATATCGTTATCCGTTGATGAATTATCGCTGAATGAAAACTATAAGTGATATAACCGATCCAATTGGGAACACATAAAATGTAGCGTAGTGTGGAGTAATAATATCCGTTTCCTTTCCAAACTAAGGTGGCCAAGATAAGAAGAAACTATACGAATGTTAGCTATTCAGACAAACCTCTAAACGATTAGGTATTGTATTTCTATCGTAAAATGCAAGTAATATCCTAGAGTTCAAATCTTATTAAAGTATGTTTATCCGCTGAAACACGCTAACTGAATGGTGATTCGACCATCGTGAAGGTTGCCTCCCCTGTTAAAGATTTCACGCAGCTTGGAACATGAGCCAAACAAATGGAAAAAATATAAATGCGTTACTTTCCTGGCTTAGAGAAGCCAGACTCGGTGAGAATTGCACCCTATTCCAACTGGGAGTCTTAATCGCCCTGCAATGTTTACCTCTATTTAACAAAGAGCCTTGCTAAATCTCTTGCCTTCTGCGGCCATGCCTTCTCTCCCCATCTATATGACGATCCTGTGCCTGATGCCCATGAACCTGGAGAGGCTCTTCTCCTGGCTAATGAGCAATTTATAGTAATCGACGGTGTGCATCTGCGGGAGGTCTTCCAGGCCTGCCTTGCACCTCTCTAGTATCTCGCTGATCCCGTACTCGAGGTCGTACTTCGTACTGAATTTCAGCAGGTCCCTGGCCAGGTCGAATCGGACCCTGTAGGACCTGTTATCCGGATCGCCATAAAGTTCTATTCTGGTATCGCCGCCCAGTTTCCTCCTTATGGCTTCGGCCACATCCCTTATCTGCAGGTTCAGGCTCTCTTTGCCTATGTTGATGTGTTTCCCACCGATATCGTCCTCGCTCCCTATAGCGGTGATGATGGCCCTTGACACGTCCTTCACGTGAACGAAAGGCCTGTACTGCGTCCCATCCCTCATCATCCTTATCACACCGTTCTTATAGCCGTAAAAGGTCATAGCGTTTATCACCAGATCCAGGCGGAACCTCTCTGAGTACCCGAACACTGTGGCGAACCTCAGGGCAGTGCTCCTGAACCTGCTGTCGTTCAGGGCAAGGTTGTCCCTTTCCACAGCCACATTCGCCTCAGCATAGGTGGTCAGTGGGTTCACAGGTGTCTGTTCATCACAGAACCCTTCCCTGAAACCGTAGACGGAACAGGACGAAGCCACCACATATCTCCCTGCGCCGAGCTTCTTTGCCAGTCTCGCGATCCTAACCCTGCCGATGTAGTTTATGTCCCACGTCGACATGGTGTTAAGGTTGCCGGCAGGATCGTTTGACAGCGCTGCCAGGTCCACTACGGCGTCAAGGCCCCTCAGGAGGTCAGGGTCGCACGTTCTGATGTCATCCCTTATTATCTTAACCGAATCTCCGAAAGACTCCGAGGGATCCGAGTAGTCCAGGAAGCCCCTGTCCATCACCGTGACCTCATAGCCGTTCCTGACCAGGTCAGGTACCAAGACCCTACCTATGTAACCTGTTCCCCCCGTTACAAGTACCTTCATGGCCTATCCGCGTCCCATCGGTGGTGCATAGATAAAACTTCCCGCCTAAGCCCCTGTGTAGCACTAAGAAAGAATTTCCTCAAAACTGGTTGGTTCATACCCGCTTTGGCACATTATGGAGCTGTTTAGTGTTTCTCGTTCCGGAAACCTCGCATAGAGTCCCAATAGAAACGGTGCTGCCCTATTTAAAAAATGTAAATGTATAAGTAAAGATCATAGGAAGATGAGCAAATGTATAAGTAAAGATCATAGGAAGATGAGCCTCTCATACAGGATCGGCTGTATGTAGTCCGGGCCGTAAAGGTTGTTGCTTCCTGCCACTATCTCATGCTCGTATCCGGACACGATGCCGGACGACACTGACCTCACTGAAACCTTCAGGTCTTTCGATGTGAACCCGGATGCGTGTGATACCGCCCCAAGGAGGCCAGCGGTCGGGCTTATTAGTTCGAGCTGCGAGGTGACGAAGGAATCGTTGCTCGTCACTGTGTTGTTAATAGTGGTCACAATACCGTTCGAGACGCTGACCTGCTCCCATGACTGCAGCAGGTTAGTGAGACCAAAGGTCGCGAAACCGTACATCGGATATCCGCCGTTCGTCGTCTTTGTGATCTGTATCTCGAACAGCGTGTCCATCCTCAGGGGGAAGTTGTACTGAACGACCGAGATACTGCTTTGGTGTCCGACCGATACTGTGCTGACGAACTGCATCTCCTCGCTCTGCGTGAGGTTTTCCCAAATTGGTGTCAGGCTCTGGTTGTTTATGAACGAGCCAGATGCGCTGTCTGTCGCTATAGCGATCTTGCCGTCCATGCGGAAAACTGATGTGGAACTGTAAGAGTAGTCCATGGACTGGTTGAAGTACGCCTGCTGTGAAACGCCAGGAATGCCGACCTGCACCGTGGTCACAGGTGACATGCTGAAGTAGTACGGGCCAGGTGTCGCGGGAGACGCACTGGGGCTGGTGTAAAGGAGTAGCGAGGCAGTAACGACGAAGTACGGGTAGGCGAGGTCAGGCATGCTGAAGTTCCAGACATGAGTGCCCTCAATGAACCCCAGGTCTCCCGTGACGTCCTCGAAGTAGAACCTGTCATGGAGGGTGAAGGCTCCAGTCACAGGCCTCCATGCGAAGAGGTCTATACCACCCGTATTTATATATGGGAACGGCAGCACCGATGCCACGGCCCTGTTCGACACGTTCACCAGGAGCATGTTGAAGGAGGGCTCGTTGGAGTACCAGAACTCCTGGAAGGAGAAGCCGTAGAGCCATATCTGTATCTCTGCCCTGTACACATCGCTCGGCACCGTCACCTCCGAGGTGACGTAAGGTTTCGATGGTGTCAGGTGGTAGTCGAACGAAGACATGCTCGGGAGGATCGGTATGATCAAGTTCGGCTCACTTGTTGCCGGGAACTGCGCGTCTGCCGGGTAGAAGTAAAGTGTGATGTTGCTCTCGAACCTGCCCTGGACTATCGTGCCCGGAGAGTTCCACTGCCAGTATACCTTGCCTGTGAAGAGCGCCTCGTAGAGCGTCAGGTTCCTGTAGACCGTCCAGTTGCCGTACTCCGGCGATGTGCCCCAGAGGAGCGTGTTGTTGTCCACGTTGAAGGAATACCCGGAGTCGTATACAACGCCTGAGGCGCTCCCGTTGAACTTCAAAAGGATGAGGGCCCAGCCCGTGGGGCTCTGTGGGGCAACGAACGAGCCCGAGATTGCCTCCCTGCTCGTTGGTACCGAGGTGTTGTTCCTGTAAACTATGAAGTCATGCACAAGTTGCACCACGACAGGTTGCGTGTTTGGTATCACAGGAGGCAGTGAGGCCAGGACTGTGGACGAGTTGTATATCGGGTATCCGGACGGGTCACTCTCGCCCAGCGCTCCGGACGAAAGATCCAGGAGCCTAGATATGCTGGCAGGTGGCACTGGATGGCCACCTTGAGGTGCGGCCCCGGAGAACCCACTCAGGTTTCCTGAATGCGGAATCCCCTGCTGTGCCAGACCGAACCCCAGGACAACAAGCGCTACCACAACCGCCACTGCGAGTGTCAGGGTACGCACTATCTCCCCCCGCATGTCCATGGGTATGTGTACTAAAAAGTGTATGAAAGATTCTTACTGTGCCTGTCCATGAAGTCCCCGTGGCTCAGGACTGGTTCTACGAGCTCCCAGCCGGATTCACACGTTTAGTAGCCGAAACGAATATATGGGAAATGTGAACCCGGATCCTTCTTCTCGTACCATAGCATTCCGGGCAACTTCACCATTTCGGCTCTCCTTCCATATCACACCTTAAAAGTGTGGCCCTTCATTGAATATTGAACTCTGGCGTGACACTCGCTTCTGTGGGGATATGAGGTTCTGCCGGAACACACCTGCGGCTAACATCGTTCGGATGTGGAGACGGGCATGCGGCCCAATTCATGCCTCTTCACTCGGGGTTGATGTGACCTTCACGAACCCTTCAGAGAACTCACTCTCCACCACTTCGTACCCAAAGGCCTTCAGTAAACCCTTCAGGCCCTCTGCTGTCGACTTTGCGGATTCCCTGCTGTACCCGACACCGGACACTATGACAGTTATGCGGTCTCTGTCTTCGCTCACCTCGAAGAGGTCAAGGGGTATCAGGGCCCTGTTTGCGTTTATGAACTGCGCCAGGTGCCTTATGTCCGGGGCGTACTTCCTGAGTATGTTCCCAACAACCAGGCCACGCTCGTACCACTTTGCCAGCGCCTCCTCCTCGTTGGCCCTTGTCGAGGCCGTTATCAGGAAGTCGAGGAGCCTGCTCGGGACAGGCACTGCATCGATCTCCTTTATGATCGACATTATCTTGAACGCCCTGATGACGTCCTCGGTCCTGAGGCCCATCTGGAGAGACTCGATATAGAGGGAGGCAGATTCCGAGACTATCGAGCTCACCGTTTTTCCAGTCTGCTCGGCCAGCTCCTCCAGCATCCTTATCACATCGTCCTTCATCGAAACGTTGAGTCTCCCCATCGGCAACCGGTTGCGATATCTTCCCTGAGGATATATAATGATTTCTGAAGCACACTCAGGCGCAGTCCAGGGTACGCGTACTCATAGTTATGCATGACTGCGCACAGTTGTGACTGGAAAGGTTAACTATATGCCTGAATTATCTTCACTATGACATCTGTCATAACCTTTGACAGATTCCTCATGGGCTACACCCTCGGCGCACACATACTGATAGTGACGCTGAGCATAGCCCTCGCAGTCTTCGTCTCAACATTCGAGTTCCTATCCCTCAGAAAGAAGGACAGAGACTACGACATCCTGGCCAGGAAGCTCGCCAGGGCCCTGGTTATATTCTTCGCCGTCGGAACAGCGAGCGGCACTGTCCTGGCGGTCGAATTATTCACCCTTTGGCCACCGTTCATGGTGCTGATAGGCAAGGTGGACATCCTGCCATTCTACTATGAGATATTTGCGTTCTTCCTGGAGACAATAAGCCTCGTCCTCTACGTCTACTACTGGGACGCCTTCACAAACAGGTACAAGCACTGGGCCCTCTCGCTGTTCGTCGCCATCGGCACTGTGATGTCCGCAGTCTTCATAACCATGGTCAATGCCTTCATGAACACCCCCGCTGGCTTCAACATCAGCGAGTACCTGGCAACGGGAAAGATAACCGGAGTGAACCCACTGGCGGCTGTTGCGAACCCGTCATCGTTCATAGAGGTCAGCCATGTCACAACAGCGACATTCGCGTCCGGAGCCTTCGTCCTCCTCGGCTACTTCGCCTACAGGTACATGAAGAACAACGACGGCCTCGGCAGGGAGGTCTACAGGAAGGGCATGGTCGTTACGGCCATAGGTGCGCTCATCGGAGTAGTCCTCGCAGGCATTGCAGGCGATTCCTCCGCAAGGATGCTCATCTCGCTCCAGCCCCTCAAGTATGCTGCCATCGAGCTGAACCTGCACCCAATGGTGAACGCACCGGAGAGGATTGGAGGCATAATGATAAACGGCGTGCCAGAGTTCTACATAAACATACCCAGGCTTCAGTCCATCCTTGCGTTCCTCTCCTTCAACTCTCACCAGGCGGTGCCCGGCCTGTCACAGTTCCCGAAGTCCGAGTGGCCCCCGCTTTTCGTGCACCTGACCTTTGACGTGATGGTCGGCGGCGGCACGCTGATAGGCCTCTTCGGACTCTACCTCCTCTACAGGATCGTCAGGAAGAGGCCCATAACCTCCAGGGTCCTCCTCTACGGCATGATCGCTTCCGCTGTGCTCATAGAGATAGTGAACGACGCGGGCTGGGTGACGGACGAGGTGGGGAGGCAGCCATGGATCATCTACAACGTCATGACCGTGTCGAGCGCGGCAAACACCTCACCTTCAGTGATACCCCTGGGCATTGGCATAATCCTCTTCTACCTGATAGTTGTGCCGTTCACCTTCTACTTCGCCAACAGGGTCTGGGTCAGGAGGGAGGAGAAGGCCACAAAGCAGGTGGCAGGTGAGGCAAAATGGTCATGATACACCCGGAAGTGGGCATAAACATGGCGATCTTCGCCATGTTCTTCGCCATCCTATCCACCGAGCTCATGGCTGCATCAGCCTTCATCTTCAGGTACAGCGAGGCGGAGAAGAAGGTCACGAAGTACATAATACCCATATGGGAAATCACGGGGACATTCTTTGTGTTCTATGCGGTGAACCTCGAGGCCCTTATCCCAGAGATAATCCCGTTCGTTGCGTACACTTTCGTTGCCTACATCCTCGTCTTCCTGATCCTCTACGTCCTTAGGAATGCCAGCATAATATCGGCCGAGTTCATATGGAAGAACAGGAGGATCGACAGGAAGCTCCTCTACAGGGCGTATTCGGTCATAACCTACGTCCTCGGCGTCATAGTCCTAATAATATACACGTCTGTGATCAGCGGCGTTGGCATCGACTTCCCAGCAAGGACATTCAACCTCGCCTCCTTCGTATCCTTCTTGCCGAATGACGGCTTCATCATAGGCTCCGCTGTCCTGCTCTTCGGCATGGCGTCCATATACTACGCCCTGGACGTCAACAGGTTCCTGTCCCTTGCAGTTGTCCTCATCGGTATGGTAATAGCTGGCGTCTCTTACATCCACTTAGGTGATGTGGTGCACCCGTACTTCCTAACGATCCCTGTGGTGCTCACCATCGCAGCCCCGATCATGCAGTTCAGCAGGAAGACAGAGAAGTTCGTGCACAACAAAATCGCCTTCCAGGGCCTGATTGCGGTATCTGTGTTCTTTCTCGCATACTCCGCATACCCGTACCTGCTTGGGAGGACGCTAAACATACTGACAATACTGAACAACAGCGCCATGCAGACGCAGGTATTCTACACCACGATAGTCGGAGGCCTGATACTCCTGGCCCTATCGGTGATGTACTTCGACGTATACATGAAGAAGGGAGAGAGGGGCGACATCGAGAGCACGGAGGCCTAAGGTGCAGTCCCGTGCACCCCTCATAATTCTTAGAGGGTGCATACGAGTGGAAGTGGTGTCTTCGCATCCTGCCTCACACCTCAAAGGTATCGTTGTCACCGTTAGTATCGTAGGAGGTCTCTCCGGCCATCTAGTCCCGTTTTCAGTGTGTGACCTGGTATGCTAACAGACCTGAGTGAAAAGAGATAATTACTGTAACAGAGATTAAAGTCAGATGAAATGTATCTTGCTTCACGGTGGCCAGGGCACGAGGCTGAGGCCCATCACGCACACAGGCTCCAAGCAGCTCATTAAGATTGCGGGAAAGCCCGTGTCGAGGTGGATGCTGGAAAAGATCAGGGACCTCGGAATAGAGGAGTTCATAATAGTGCTGGGTGAGAATGATCCGAGGAGTGTCATTGACTACTACGGGGACGGCTCAGCCCTAGGAGTTCGCATTAAATACCTGTACCAGGGGAAGGCACGTGGCATCGCTGATGCAATATACAGGTGCAGGGGTATGGTGGGCGAGAACGAATTCATAGTTGCCCTGGGAGACAACGTCCTGATAGACCCGATACCTGCAAGGATGGTTGAGGCAGGGAACTCGGTGCTGCTAGCAAGGGTCAGAGACCCGAGCAGGTTCGGAGTTGCTGTCATTTCCGAGGACAGGATCGTGAAGATGGTGGAGAAGCCGAAGGAATTCATTTCAGACCTGGCCCTCGTGGGCATATACAAGTTCAGCAGCGAGATCTTCCAAGAGATATCGAAGCTCAGACCAAGTGCCAGGGGAGAGCTCGAAATCACTGAGGCTATCCAGGGTCTCATACAGGACGGCTTTGACGTTAATTATGAGGTCGTGGGCAACTGGTGGAAGGACACCGGCACCCCTGAGGACCTCCTAGAGGCCAACATGTACCTCCTGGACGCCTATGCCCAGCGCTACATCAGCGGCAGCATTGTGGACTCAGAGGTACTCGGAAGGGTCTACCTCGGACAGGGCTCTAGGATCATAAATTCCAAGGTGATAGGCCCGTGCTTCATCGGCGAAAACACTACCGTGGCTGATTCCACAGTAGAGCCATTCTGCAGCATAGGCGATGGGGCCTCTATCGAAAGATCCAACCTTTCCTACAGCCTGGTGATGGACGGTGCCAGGATTTCCAGAGTGTCCCTGACCAGGTCAATAATTGGGAAGAACGTGAAGCTCGAGAGGGCTGAAGGTAGCGAAAAAGGCGTCAATGCTGTCCTAGGGGAGAACTCCACAGTCATCCTGAGGTGATCCGCATGAAGACGCTGATCATAGGCTCTGATGGACAGCTTGGATCGCAGCTGATGGAGTTCATGCCAAACCCCACAGGGGCAAGCAGGAAGGGCAAGGACTCTATGCGGCTTGACATATCGGACGTACACGAGGTGGAAAACCTGATCCTGTCCGAGAAGCCGGACGTTGTGGTCAACGCGGCCGCGATTACGGACGTTGACCTATGCGAGAGGGAGAGGGAAATGGCCCTGAAGGTCAATGGTATTGCGGTGAGGAGCATGGCCAGGGCCTGCTCTGTGATAGGGTCCTACTTCATCCACATTTCAACCGACTATGTCTTCGACGGTGAAAAGGGTATGTACAAAGAGGACGATGCACCGAACCCCTTGAACTACTACGGCATCTCAAAGCTGTACGGTGAAGCCTCCGCGCTGGCATACGATGAGACGCTCGTTGTGCGCACTTCCGGTGTCTTTGGGTACAAGCAGAACTTCCCGCTCTTCGTCCTGAAGACGCTCCAAGGTAACGGCACCGTAAAGTGCATAGACTCCTTCTACTCCCCAATACACGCCAGGCTGCTGGCCAGGGCTATCGCTGAGCTGCTGGGCCGGAGGCCCTACGGGATAATCAACGTATCCGGTGCAAGGATATCCAGATACGAGCTTGCCATGAAAATCAAGGAATTCTTCGGCATCGATACGGGCACTGTGGTGCAGCAGCAGGGGCAGTCTGGTATCGTGAGCGCGAGGCGCCCTCACGATTCCTCGTTGGACAACTCCAGGGCCAGGGCACTACTGTCCTTCGACTTCGAGTCTGTTGAGAGCAACCTCAGAACCATGAGGGAGGAACTCGGAAGAGAAACAATGGAGGGATGAGTGGACATGCCTTTTGAGTTCGAGAAGACGGATATAGAGGGCGTTGTGGTTGTGAAGCCGAGGGTCTTCAGTGACGAGAGAGGTTATTTCACGGAGACCTACAAGAAGTCGGAGTTCTCGAGGGGCGGGATAGATGTGAATTTCGTGCAGGACAACGAGTCGTTCTCATCGGCACTCACGCTGAGGGGCCTGCACTTCCAGAGGAAACCGTACGAGCAGGGCAAGCTGGTCAGGTGCGTGAGGGGGGAGATCTTCGATGTAGCCGTTGACCTCAGGCCCAACTCCCGGACATTCGGGAAGTACGTTTCAGCCATACTCAGTGAGGAGAACAGGCACATGCTCTGGATACCTGAAGGCTTTGCCCACGGTTTCCTGGCACTCAAAGACTCTATCGTTGTCTACAAGGTAACGAATGAGTACAACAGGGAGAGCGAGGGCGGCATAAGGTGGGATGACCCAGAACTGTCGATAAAGTGGCCCATGCAACCGAGGTTCCTGTCGGACAAAGACAGGAAGTGGCCGACGCTGAGGGAATACATGAAGTCCTTATAAACACGCAATAGGGAACCGGTGTCTCACGTTGGCAGAAGTCGTTGCACTGGAGCCGAACTAGCAATTGCCTTTATCGACCCATGAATCCTCGCAGTAGTCAGGTGGACTTGATCCTCACGAGCTTCTGCAGATCCCGGTACATCTTCCTGACCGCAAACTGCCTTACGGGCTTAGGCATCATGGAGGCCAGTGAATACTTTATCCTGAAGAGCCTGAGACGTAAACTCTCCCCAAGCGGATCAATTGGGACCAGGATGGTATAGAACATCTCTGGCAGTCCCACGTCCACGGGTTCACCGTAGAGCCTGAGCTTGAATTTGGCACCCTGTATCCTGCTCACTATTGCTTCCCGCACCCTCCTGTCCCTGAAACTCGGGAGCACCTTTTCATATAACGCCACGGACTCCCTGTTCTTACCGATCTCATTCCTACAGTATGAGTCAAAATCCGCGTAAATCTTGGAATTGGAATCGCTCATAGCGTGAACCCTGTAGAGAGTGAGTGGCTTATCTATCTCCCGGATCCTTCCACCGGAATCCAGGGCACTCAGGTAAAGGAGTATATCCATTGAAGTCGCAATGTCGATCTGTCTGAACAGTTCCCAGTTTATGCACTTCTTCCTGACCGAGATAGATGAGTTGTTGAACGCCCTGGTTATTTCTGTGAAGGCAACCCTGTTTCCGTTCTCATCCACTGGTACCAGGTTGTTATGGAGGTAGCAGAGTTCCGCATCCAGGAATTCCTGGTGCACCAGCTTCAGCTTCTCGGGCAGAAACTCATCATCATCCTCGAGGAAACATATCACCTCTCCCCTGGCCCTCTGCACCCCCTCATAGACCTTCCTGTATATACCCCTCTCTGTGGAATTTATTATGATCACGCCCTTCTTTGAGAATTCCGCATCGAACTGTGGGTCTATGAAGTTCTTTACCAGTATTATCTCGAACCTGTCCCTGTCGAAATCCTGGTTCAGGACACTCAGGAGGCACGGTTCGATGAACTTCCTCCTCGTGTATGCTATGACTATCACGCTGATCTCAACACCCTGTTGCCCTGCTTCACCCATGCCATCCTGGCTGAGCACCACCTTATCATCCTCCCGTCCGGAAACATATCTCCATTTCTTCAGCGGAACAGCACACACACCTTCCATTCACCCACCGCAGTTCCTGATTTAATGATTTTGCTCAACAACATCTCTGGATTCTAGGGAGATCCTAGAGACCGTTTAAGCAGATCCCAGCGGTTTGGTGCCTAACACCTATGTTCTCCACACACCTGTTAGGCTGGCCTTTGTTTGGGCCCTTTCCGGTACTTGGAACGCATGCTCAGATATGTTTCAGGAGCATCAGCGCATTTGCTCTCACTTGTGACCATTCTCTGTGTGCAATTTCTAGTTGAGAACCGGTATGCCACACACTTAGAGAGTTAACATTCACCTGTCTTCGGCGACCGGTCATTGAAACATCTTGATCGCTGGTACCAGAGTGAAACATTAAACCCACAGCCTTAGAGTGAGAGGATCGCGGAAAGGAGGCGATATTCCTTCAACTAACAATTCATTCACATTAACCGCAATCCGTGTATCTTGGTAGCAAAGGCACATCATATCTCTAGGGAATTGCCCGTGGTTCACCTGCATCCCCGGCCAAGTTCAGTGCTATGGCAATGTTTTAGAATTGTTCCCCCCTATTGAACATGTGAAGATCCTGAGGCTGAACTCCGTGGCTGGGCCTCCGGGCGGCGTGGAGGCCTACATCGAGGGTGTTGACAGGATACTCTCAAAATACGGGCATGAGACAAGGACTATAACTCTCACAACGGGGGTGAGGCGGGAAAAAAGTGTAAACGAGATTGAGATAGTCTCCCCACCTTCCCCTCTGACTAGAGCAATCAACGATGTGATCCCTTCCGATGAGGTCTACGAGGCCCTCCTCTCGGAGTACCGTACCTTCAGGCCCGACCTGATCCACCTGCACCACCTCAGGATCGGGTTCGCTAGCGTCGTGAGGTTCCTAAGGTCTGTGGAGGAGCCGGTCGTGTTCACAGCCCACGATGCCCTCGCGGTCTGTCCCCTGTCGACGCTCGTGAAGCCAGGGAACGTGATATGCGAAGGCGGCGCATCGGTGAGGTGCGCCTTCACAGGCTGCAGGATACACAGCCACCTCCCATATGAACTGATCCTCTCCAGGGCCTTCAGGGAACTGTCAGAATCCTCAATCAGGGCCTTCATATGCCCCAGCTACGCGGTGATGCGGTACTTCTCAAGGTTCAACTTCAGGCCCACCGTACACCTCTTATCGTTCTCACACTTTGATCCGAAGCTCGTTTCCGAGGAGCCCAGGTACGGGGAGATCCTGTCGCGAAACGGCGTAGGTTACATAGGCAGGCTCGATAAGTACAAGGGCGTGGACGACCTGATCAAGGCGTTCAAAATATTTTCCAAGAGGCATGAGGGGTTCAAGCTCCTCATCGCCGGTACAGGGCCGTATGAGGGCGACCTCAGGGAACTCGCACAGAGGCTGGGGCTGGACAGCCAGGTCGAGTTCCTCGGCGAGGTCAGGGGGCGAGAGAAAGAAGAATTCTACGATTCCATATTCTGCAACGTCGTGCCTTCCAGACTCTGGGAGAACCTCCCTTTCTCGGCCCAGGAATCGATGCTGAGGGGCATACCGACCGTGGGCACAAGGATCGGTGGCATACCGGAACTCATCGAGGATGGTGTAACGGGCTTCACCGTACCGGTGGGTTCCCCTGAAAGCATGGCGGAGAGGCTTGAGGCGATCCTGAGAAATGAGGGCAACAGCGTGACCGGCATGATGGCCATGGGGAGGGAACGCATCCTCAGGAACTTCACACCCGAGAGGCACTTATCGGGCCTCATGGACATCTACGGCAGGGTGCTCGGCGGCGATGAGATCCCGGACGGCTACGACCCTAGCCCGGTAGTGTGAGATATCATCCGTTCCACGCCCAGGATCACCGTGACCGCCCTGGGTGTCAGGGCATCTTATCTCTCTGTCCCCTCCCTTCGCTACTTTCACCTGTGTTCCTAGCCAGCATCTCCCTCCCCTGTGACACAGCTCCACTGGCCTTCCACAGAAGAGGTTGAGGCCCAGACCCTGGCAGCCCTGGTTTTTCAGGTCACACTGCGACGGCTACCCAGATCAAGGAAATGAGGCATTCACAAATACGCAGGCGCGGTACGCACCGCCTCCGGCTACCGGCACCACTTGCATGAAGACCTGCGCTCAATTCGGCACGAAAAAATTTTTTCAGTGCAGCAATGCCAAGGTGTTGAGGTTTCTCCAGATAGCTCACGGCAGGATTATACCTGAGTATTCCAGCGCCTACGCCATGCGCTGCCACTCTCTACTGAGGGGACAGGAACGCAGACTGGTCTCCGTCGGCGGCACAGTGTGGAGGCACCAGGTCTCCGGCTACGCTGAACAGTTTCCATCTCTCCTCCTGATGGGGGTTGCTGTGGCACGTGGTAACAGGTCAATGGAGATACTCATATCCGATGGGAGGTATGTCAACAGGAGATACATTGGGAGGGTGAAATCTCTCATCCGGGACTCTGACGTGGTGGTCTTTGAGGGCCCATGGCAGTACCGGCTGTTCAGGGAGGAGCTGGAGGGGAAGACAGTTGTCTATGATGCGCACAACCTCGAGGCTAACCTGAGGAAGGGGAACGTATACCATGACAGGGTGAGGGAGATCGAGGGAGAGATCTCGAGGAACGCCGATGTCATACTTGTCTTCAGCAGGGAGGAGGTCGATGAATTCAGGGCCTACTACGGGGTGAACAGCAGCAAGGTGAGGTACGTGCCACACCTTGAGGACCTCTCCGGCCACCCGTGGGCGGGAAAGGGGTCAAGGGACCTGGTGTTCATAGGTTCTGTGTACCAGCCGAACATCGAGGCCCTCCGCATCGTTGAGGCACTGGCCAGGGAAATGCCAGACGCCAGGTTCCACGTCATAGGCAGTGTGTGCAGTGAGGTGAGGTACAGGGGGAGCAACCTCATAGCCCACGGCATGGTGGACAGCGCCGAGAAGGACAGGATAATGTCCGGCTGTGCCGCCGGCCTCAACCCCATCCTGACGGGGGCGGGTAGGAACCTGAAGGTCCTCGACTACATTGCCCATGGCCTGCCTGTGATAACAACGCCACTGGGCGCGAGGGGGTTCAGGGAATACGGCATTGAGAATTTCTCGATAGTAGCGGAGGCTGACCAGTTTGGTGAGGCGGTGAAGGCTATACTTTCAGACCCGGATCTTCAGGAGAGGATGAGCGGGGCTGCGCTCAGGGCATATGAGACGTTGAAACAGGTCGAGGGCTCTGCCAGTGTCGTTTCCATACTGAACGAGATATCTACCAGGCATTAGAACTGCAACCCAGTGACGCAATGCGAGCATGTGGCATGGTGCTGCTGGCCCGCCGTTGATGGCTTCACGTTGCTTCACACTCTTCACAGGCCACTCGTTTCCCGCAAAATCCTGCGGACACACTGCACCACCTGGCCCCATCGGCTGGGTTCTGGCCAGCGGACCATGTTCCACGCTGTGGGTAGAGAAATTCGGAGACTGTTGGCCCACCGTTCCGGGATAGCCATCGATATGGCGAGCAGTGTTCCTACATTACAGATACCGTCTCGAGCCTCCGCAAGCGGTTTGTGTAAAACCGTCCACTGGCCGGTGGGTGCAGAGTCCTCCTTCAGGCCAGCTGAAGTCAGAGACCGTTACCTAGGGAGCAGTTCCAGAAGTGGCCCAGGGAGCCGAAGCATTGGCCCATGGGGAAGGACGCCTCTATGGCCTTCTGGAGGTACGACTTTGCTATCCTCACAGATTGTTCAAGGGACTTTCCCATGGCGAGGCATGCGCAGATGGCCGATGACAGAGTATCGCCGGTGCCGTGGGTGTTCCTCGTCTCGATCCTGGTGCCCGTGAACCTCGATACCTTCGATGCAACGAGGATGTCCGGGACTTCTTGCAGGTTCGTGTGCCCTCCCTTCATCAGGACGCTGCACCCGAACTCATCCCTTATCTTCTCCCCAGCCCTCACCATGTCCTCCTCCCCGTTTATCCTGATGCCCGATATCACCTCTGCCTCCGGCACATTGGGTGTTACGAGGGTGCACTGAGGAAGGAGGTTGCTCTTCAGGGAGTTCACCGCGGATTCCTGCAGTAGCCTGGCCCCTGATTTCGAGACCATAACAGGATCGACGACTATGTTCCTCACGCCGTATTCCCTGAACTTCCCTGCGACGCTCCATATTATCTCGGAGGAGAAGAGCATGCCTGTCTTCGCAGCGTCTGTACCTATGTCTGTCAGGACGGCATCCATCTGGTCCTCTATGAACTTCACCGGCACTGGGTGTATAGATACGACCCTGCAGCTGTTCTGCGCCGTGAGAGCAACGATCACAGACATCCCGAAGGCCCTGAAAGCAGTGAAAGTCTTCAGGTCCGCCTGTATGCCCGCTCCTCCACCGCTGTCCGATCCGGCGACGGTGAGACACCTGGGTACGCTCATTGCACACCCTTATGGAGAGAATACGTTAAATTCCTCCGGTCCGTCAGAATGCAGAGGGTAGCATGTACGGAGGAAGTGCCAAAAGGTGTGCTCCCCAGTGCTGATCAACGGGCTCCCGCTGTACCTTGACATCTGGCCCGGCATTCCATCCAGGTGACCGGTGCCCAGCACACTGGCGCCTCTTGCTAACACTCCCCCATACTCCCTGTGTCCTTGGACATCTGGTCTGTGCGGTAACAGCAACTCTTTCTTGCGACACCGTGTATTCAGGGAATTTTCCGTCACGTGAAACAGCACGTCGATCCGGCCTACACCTGTTTATTTCCTGCCATGCTTTCGTCTTCGCCAGCTGCGTCCAGTGAACCCGGTCGGCTTGAACTCTTAGTGGCAGCAATGAGGCCCTGGATGTAGCCGATTGCGTGCAGCCTGCCAAGTATAGAGTAGCCCGGGACGCTCGCACTATCACCGTAAAGGGTGGGGGTGTGGTCCGTCCTCATTATCCCGGAGAAGCCTGTATCGAAGTAAGCCCTCATGCACTCTGCCATATCCGTCCTGCCCTGGTCTATGAATGTCTCCTCGAAATCAGCCGCCGATCCCCTGACGTCCCGGAAGTGCACGAAGAACACCCTTCCACTCGGAACGAGCTCCCTTATGACGGACGGCAGGTCATCTGTCATGAGGGTGAAGTTGCCCTGGCAGAGTGTGATGCCGTTCCTGGGGCTGCCGTTGATCCTGAGGAGTTTCCTGAAGGCATCTACAGAGTTCATTATGCGTGCCACTCCCCTCAGCGAAGGTATGGGCGGGTCGTCCGGGTGCATTGCCAGGTTCACTCCAGCTTCCTCTGCAACTGGCACCACACGGTCGAGGAACCACTCCAGCGTTTCCCAGAGCCTTTCACTGCCCACCTTTCCAAGAGACGGTGGGGGGTAGTCCTCCATGTCCTCCAGGTGAAAGGCCGTGGTGAGTGCACCGCCCCTTGTGGTCACGCTTGTCCTGCTCCTCACCCACCCGGTGCCAGCCATCCAGTTGTAGCACCAGACACTGATCCCGAGTTTACCCATGTTCTCTATCATCCTGAGGACATTCTCGAGTTCCTCTTCCCTGCCCTCAATGCCGTACCGTATCCTGTCCATGGGCGGGTTATCCTCTATGGCAACGAGTTTGAGGCCGAACTCGGACAGGTACCTCTTCAGTGAAGCCAGGGACCCGTAGCTCCATGGATCGTCAGACCTGTGCATCCTCCAATCAGAGAACCCCCTTGGCAGGACGCCCACCGCCTCGTCCACACCGACCTGCTTGAGCAGTCTCAGGGCCCTGATATCACCTGTGTCTGTCACGATCTCCGCGATCCTGAACCTGTGGCCCATAAGATGTGAACCGAATGCTGGAGATTTAAGCATTCTTTATACATATACAGATACTTTGTCCTCACGTATTCAATTAAATATCTTTAACTGGCTGAGAGTTAGGACAGCTGATGCAGAACAAAGGTGCTGAGGCGGATAAGATCGACAGGTACGATATAGTAGTGCTCATAGCAGTCTTTCTGGGCTGGGCTGTTTCAGCGACCGACATAACACTGAATGGCTTCCTTCTAGGCCAGATCACAAAGGCCTTCCACATATCCACCGCTCTGTTCGGTTTCATAGGGCTGGCATTCGGAGTCGGTGATGGCCTTGGTGGCTTCATCTTCGGAAGGATCAATGACACATCGTGGGGCCGCAAACTGACATTCCTGATTACGCTACTTGGCGTTCTGGTGTTCACAGTTCTCAGTGGCCTTTCAGTGAACTTCCCCATGTTCGTGGCTACAAGGCTCGGGGCAGGCATCTTCAGCGGTGCCGAGATGACCGGGGGATGGGTGCTCCTGGCCGAGCAGATACCGAGCTACCGCAGGAGCTGGTTCATATCAATCTCCCAAGGAGGTGTTGCGGTCGGGTATTTCTTTGCTGACCTGTTTTCCTCAACCTTCGCGGCACCAACGAGCCTAGGGTGGAGGTGGGGCTTCATTGCAAACGGCATCATAGGAACGGGTTTCTATGCCCTGAGGTTCGCACTGAGGGAGAGCCCCGCATGGTCGCACATCAAGGCATTCAAGCTAGAGGGCAAGGCCGCAGGCGCCACAGTGTCCCAGGGGGTGAGGGAGATATTCAAGTCGCCATACGGGAAGATAACCGCCCTTTCTTTCGTGGGGCTTGCAGCTGCGTTCTTTGGGACCGCCTTTCATGATTACTACTATGCCGACTGGTACGAAATAGGAGGCATTGACAGGACTCCACTACCCTCCCTCGTATACTTCCTCGTCTTCGTTGGCTTTGTCCTGGGACACTTTGCGGCCAACATGACAGAGGGCTGGTACATGGACCACTTCGGTACCAGGAGGGCTGTGCTCTTCACCTCCATTGCAGTGGTCATGATGGTGGTATTCTGGAGGGTGCCGGTGGACATATCGTATGCACTTGACTTTGTCATACTCTTCCTTGTTGGCTACGGGGTGCAGACAATATGGGGGTTCGCCCCTGCTTACATGCCCCAGGTGTATCCCACGAGGATAAGGCATTCTGGGGAGGGTTTCCTCTGGGCACTCACTTACGGGGGTTTCTATTCCCTGGCGGCCTACCTTGGAGGTGTGTGGATCGCCCTGAATGAGTGGTACCTTGTCTTCATCGTCTCGGGAGTTGCGTTCGCAATATACGTGGCCTTCATGGCATCCACTGCCATCGAGCTCAAGGGAAAGGATCTGGACTTCCTTGAGAAGTTCGGAGCGGCCGGGGGTGAATGAAAACGCCCGGGATCGCGCACAGGGAAATAGACAGCAATGTGGGTCTGCTGATGGGCAGCCTGGGTGATGTTGACCTGAACATACTGGTCATATCGCCCGATGGTGACGGGAAAAGCATGCTGGACTGTGGTACGGCTGACATGGCCCAGCAGATCCATGATGTGGCAGGAGTGCCAAAAAGGGTGTACGTTTCACACTCCCACTATGACCACGACGGCGGTGCGGGGTTCTTCTCTTCGTTGGGGTCAGAAATATTTGCGAGCCAGGCAACAATTGCCCTGCTCCAGACACCTGAAACCGCGCTGGAGAGTTTCTTTCCATGGAGGCACAGGGTTTTTCTGGAGAAGCAACAGGCTGAAAGATTCGCGGAGGAAATCCTGAGACAGTCCTCCACAGGTGCATACTTCAAACCAGTAAAGAGAGATGACGGGGAGCCAATAGAGGTCATTGATGCGCCCGGGCACGTCGCAGGAATGCAAGTATTCAGGTACAGAGATATACTGTTCACATCAGATGCCATACAGGGTTCCGGCATAAAGGGGAGTGCATACACTGACAGCATTCCGCAGATCTCTTCCTTCCAGGAGTACTTCCAGACCCTGCGCAAGGTCATGTCCCTCAAGAATGAGGTAATGGTCCCCGGACACAACTACAGTCCTGCTTCTTCAAGGGTCATTGAAGGATCTGCGATCGATCGTTTCCTAGCAGCCTCCTACGATACTGCCAGGCGAATACTGGATTACGCTTACGATGCTCTCAGCGAAGACTGGCAGTCCATCGGCACTCTGGCAGCATACCTCCTACGGAAGTTCTCAATAGGGAAGTTGTATCCGCAGTGCCTCATAACCGCGGAGGCAGCGGTTTCACACTACTGTGGAATCGTTTTGAGGAGATCGGAAGGAGGCATTTCACTTTACAGAATTCCCTAGTAATCACCCATAAGACGATCCCTCTCGCCAATGACCTTCCTGATTGCACTTTTGAGCCTGTAGTTAACGGTGGATTTGGATGCCCTGGTGATTTGACTGATCTCGGTTAGCGTTATCTTCCTTGGCGTGTCGAAGAACCCGTTGTTGATGGCAATCTTCAGTACCCTCTCCTCATCTTCCGTTAGACATAGAGGGCGTCTCTCAACCACCCTGGAAATTTCCACGATATCGCAGAAGTCAGTTAGGGCATCTATTACCTCCCTCCTCGAGACAGAGGTACTGTCAAATGCAGCAAGATAAATCTCAACGCCAGACCTCACCGTCAGGCCAAGTGCAATTACCCCCAACTCATTCATCACACGGCGGAGAGATTCCCTGTAATCACCGACCAGTATCATCTCGCCTGCCCCGCCGCTGGTCTTGCGCACCACCTGTATGCGCACATCCCCTTTGCAGGACTTTGCAATATCCTTAAGGTTTCCCTTCCTGTCAGAGAACTGCATATACTCAACATTCTTACCATTCATGTTCAGGACGTATCCGAGGGAGTGGATTGAAAGGTCAGGAAAAGATTCTGTGCCCTGGGTCCAGTCACCCTCGTGCCTGAGTACCAGCCTCAGGCTCTCAATCGCCATATGCATACCATTGAAATTATATTTATAACAATTTGCATCTAGCGGTAAGATTTAGGAAAACTCCCCTTACGAACAATCCTGAACATTCACGCACCCGTGCTGCACTCCATTGCATTGCAGGTGAGGACAACAGCGGTTACCTAATAACAGGTGCGGGCATCCTTCCAGGACATGAGAGGTGCATGTTTTTCCAAGGCGTATGTGAAGACGCCCCCTGGTAAGCGCACTCATGCAAGATAGCTTTGCCGTGCCAGACTCCAGGGAGATCTAGGGCACAGTCGAGGAACCGTGGACGGCATTGCCTCGCCATCCTGAAAGCACATGAGAACTCAGCGCCCCTGGAAATGAATCGATGGGAGCAATATGTTAACGCCAGCTGGGAAGTACAGGCTACATTTCCAGCAACTGATCTATCAAGGCAAACTTCAGTGCAAAAAAAGAGTCTAATTCAGGCGCGAAGATTCCATCGGTTCGCCATCACGCCTGGGCGGTCTCCGCTACCCTGAAAGGTATAAGGTCGCCGCTCTGCGCATCGAAGAGCTTTATCTTCGATGCGTTCACGTAAACCGTCAGCCTCGAACCAGGGCTTACCGGCAGCCTGGACAGGACGTTAAGCCTCTCCTCCCCCACTTTCATAGACACAACGAAGCTGCCGTGGACGTAGTTGGAGGCGTCCACCTCGAAGGTCCCGAACTTCACCATCTCACTGCTCCCGCCCAGGTTCGTAACGTCGTTCTCTGTGGCCAGGTCCTCGGGCCTGATGCCAACTGTGACCTCCCTGTCCCAGGTCTCGTCCGAAGCCGCCACGGGGACGGGTATCCTGGCATCGGCCACCCTTATCACGAGCCTCTCGCCGTCCAATGATGTAGACCCCCTCAGTAGGTTTATCTCCCCAAGGCTGCCAGCGACCCTTACGTTCCTGGGCCTGTCATATATCTCGCCTGGTGTATCGATCTGTATCAGGCGGCCGGAATGGATAACGGCGACTTTCCTTGCGAGGGAGAAGATGTCCGATGGGTCGTGGGACACGATCACCGCTGTGATCCCGTACTCCTCCTGCACCCTCCTGACAAGGCTCCTGGCGTCGTCCCTCCTGTTGGCGTCCAGGTTGCTGAATGGCTCGTCCAGGAGCAGGAGCGAGGGGTTCTTTGCCAGTGCCCTGGCCAGGGCAACCCTCTGCTGCTGGCCCCCGCTTATCTCACCCGGCCTCTTTTCGAGGGTCTCCGATATCTCGAGGACCCTTGCTAGCTCCGTTATCCTCCTGTGTATGTCCTCCGGGGACCAGTGTTTTGACTTCAGGGGGAAGGCTATGTTCTCGTAATTTGTCATGTGGGGGTAGAGCGCCCAGTTCTGGAACACCATACCGACGTTCCTGTCCTCCACAGGTATTATGTCCTTCCCGTCACTGGCAGCCACCTGGTCGTTGAAGTATATGGCGCCACGCGTCGGCGTCTCCAGACCCGCGATGATCCTCATTATCGTCGTCTTGCCGGCGCCGCTGGCACCAAGTATGCCGAAGAACGAGTTGTCCTCTATCTCGAAAGATATGTCATCCAGGGCCTTGAACTCGCGGCCCTTCTTGCCGAATACCTTGTCTATGTGCTCAAGCCTTATCCTTACCATCCGCAACACCTATCCCTTAGCGCCCGATCCGAAAGCCAGGAGCCCCCTTATGAAGTACCTACCAAGGAATATAAAGATTACCAGGGGTATCAGCGATGCCAGGAAAGCTGCAGCGAAGCTCTCGTTGTACAGAGTTCCGTAACCACCCGTGAAGCTGAGCAGTGCAACCGAAGCCGTTCTCTTGGACGGGCTCGATATCAGGACTAGAGGTATGAAGAAGTTGTTCCAGCTCTCGATCAGGACGAATATGAACGTGCTGATGAGGCCAGGCATGGTCAGTGGCAGGACGATCCTGCTGAAGATGCGGAAGTCACTGGCCCCGTCTATCCTTGCAGATTCCAGCGTCGTTCTGGGCAGCACGGCCAGGAATATCGACATGAGGAGCGCACCTGTGGGGAGGTAGAAGATGAGGAAAGCGAATATGAGGCCGGCAGTGCTGTCGAATATGTTCATTGCAACGGTCAACCTGATCAGGGGCACCAGCGTTATCTGGTACGGCACGAAGGTCGCTATTGCAATTATGGTGAATATCACGTTGTTTATGAACGAAGTCACCTTGTAGAAGTAATAGGCGGCCAGTGCACCCAGGAACGTGGATATAAGTGCCACGGGTATGACGTAGAGGATGCTGTTCACTATGGGCGTTGACAGCGCGCTCAGTACCACCTTCATCGGCAGGATGCTGAACGAAGCGGGTTTCAGCACAGGTGTTGAGAGGACGCCTATGTTCGTCTTCAGCCCGTCTATGACCAGGGCATACACGGGTATAAGCCAGACCACAGCTAGGAAGCTCAGTATCACGTACTTGACCACGCGCCTTGCCATTATGATCGGTTTGCTACGAGGCATTTGCCATCCACCTCTTGAGGCCGTATAGGGCGTAAGGTATGACCACAACGGCCGCAATTACAACGATTATAACTCCGGACGCCGCGGAATAAGAGAAGAACTCGGTGGTGTAGAAGTAATACATCCTCAGCACCGCAGTCTCGATGGCTGGGTTGAGGCCCACGGACACGTAGGCGAGGGAGAATATCCTGAAGGCGAAGAGGAAGAGGAGCGCGGTGGAAACTATAAAGCCGTTCTTTGCGTTCGGGAGCAGTATCCTGAACGTCACCCTCAGGGGGCCTGCGGCGTCGAGCCTGGCCGATTCCAGTATGTTCCTGTTTATGTTCTGGAAAGACGCAAGGTAGAAGAGCGCAGAGAGGCCGGAGTACTCCCAGAGTGAGACCAGAATGAGGCTGGGGAGCATGGTAGCCCTGCTGTCCAGCCACGTCCCGGTTGGGAGGTGCAGGGCGGCCAGGATCACGTTTATGCCTGTGTGTATGTTGAAGAGCCATGTCCATATGACCGCCACTGCAGCGCTGGATATTGCAAGGGGATAGACGAAGACTGAGGTGAAGAAAGTCCTCGCCCGGCCATTTCCAACGAAGAAGATGAAGGCGCCGAGCAGTATGCCCAGGAGGTTGCCTCCGGCCACGAGGGCAGCGCTCCATATGAGCGACCTCGCCAGTGACGATGTGAAGGACGCTATCCTGAATATCTGCGCGTATGTCAGAAGGCCCACGAATGACGGGTGGGGGTGAAGGAGGGAATAATCCAGGAATGAGTAGTAGAGGTTCCAGAAAATGAAATAGAGGAGTATTACACCGAACGCAAGTGCAGGTAAAGAAAATAGTATTGTTGTTCGCCTGGACATCCGGATCATGCCTTTGGTACTGCCAGCGTCACCATGTTCTCCAGGAAGCTGAGGCCGAAAGGTGACATGTAGACATACTGGACGTTGTCAGCGTTTCTGCTGTTTGTATGGTAGTCACTGGTGGCATGGGCCGTGACAGTTGCGTTGGCTGATGTGTTGGCCCACGGAGGCAGGTAACCACCGAAGGGGTGCCCGGGAGATCCCATGTACCCCAGGCCAAGGGAATTGGCAGACATCCACTGCTGCTCCTCGCTGGATAGTACCTGCTTCAGGGATGCATCCAGGACAGAGACCGCTCCCTGGAATGTTGATGAGGATGATGAGGGTGTGAACGACTCGCTGAAGGATGCCATTGCGGACTCTGCTGATGCCAGGGGCCCTGCGAAGAGGCCTCCGTCAGACAGCTGGTATACCCAGTCATTGCCTGGTGTGCTCTTTGCAAGCTGGTAGCTGTACCACTGAGCTGGAGTGTTGAAGTAGTCCGTGGTCACGTTGTCATAGAACGTAACTGCTTTCCACTTGGTGAAGACCATCTGGCCGGCCCAGGAGGCAAAGTACTTGGCAAATATCAGACCTGCAGTCTGTGTTGAACCCGTAGGCACTGCCACCGAGTCGGTTACCATCACGAAGTACTGCGATGTGTTGGGGAAGTCCTCGGACATCAGAGATATGTTCGTCCAGGATGTGTATGGGGCCACCGCAGGGTAGTTCGTCACGTTGAGGAAGTCGTAAGCGTAGTTCGTGTACCAGTTCCCGTTGACCTGGAACGCCACCTGGCCAGAAGTAACTTCACTGATGGCCTGTGTCCATGTCATGCTCTGCTCTCCCGAATAGCTGTCGTTCTGGAAGAGCGAGTATATGTCACTTGTCTCATTTATTGTGTTGGCCACTGTGGGGTTTGACATGTTAAGCGTCCCGTACATGAACTCATCATACATCTTATTGCCCGCCAGTGCCAGGAAGATGTCCTCCCAGACGTTCAACTGGTCCCAGCCCCCGTCACCGCCAGGAATTATCCAGGGTGTGACACCATCGCTCTCAAGGGTCTTCGTGTCGCTGATGAGCGTGCTAAGGTTCGTGGGTATTGGCACGTTGTACTTCTTCAGCAGCTGCGGGTTGAAGTAGAGCTGGGCCCCCTGGTGCAGGTCAACCGGGAGGGACAGCAGGTGGCCATTGAACTCCCCAGCCTCTATGACCTCCGGTAACGAGTTATTGGTGAGGTTCATCTGCTCCGCAACCGGGCCCATGTTGACGAACGAGTTGATGCCGTTGGGCGCAGCCTCAACATAGCTGAGCATCGCGGGGCCAAAGTGCACCTGGAACGTTGCAGGCGGCTTTCCTGCCTCTATGAGGGACAGGATCGCGTAAATTGCATTAGAACCACCTGCACCCGGTGACACGTAGGGCTGAAGGGTGTATCCCGTTGCATTGTGGAATGCAGGTGCCAGCTTGTCAAGAGCGACCTTGCCCTCCGTGGCCCACCAAGTGTAGAACTCCACGTCCTTCGAAGTAGTCGTTGTGGGCCTCTTCTCTTCCACAACCACCACTACAACAGCAACCACCACAATAACAACCACAATGGCAGCAATGATTGCTATCATGCGGTTGTTCCTCTTAGGCGGACTTCTAGGTTGCTCCAGAATCTACCACATCGGAAGTCTTTGATTTGAAATACTGGATAAGAAAGGATATCCGGACATGTCAGGTAAAAGGTATAATAATATGCACACTGCCCAGCCTCCCCTTTTGTCCTCTAAACAGTCCCCGGACACAAGACTAATTAGTCATCATTATTACTCATCCTGATGCTGTCTGAAAGGCTGAGAAAGGGAGTGGAAGACATCTTCGGAGAGATAGTCAGGCACCCTTTCCTTGTGGAGCTGCAGAACGGATCGCTGGACAGGGAGAAGTTCCTCTTCTACCTGAGGCAGGACCACTACTACCTGCAGGAGTACTCCAGGACCCTCCTGATCACGGGCGTGTGTTCGGGCAACCAGGAAGTGGAGGAGATGTTCGCAAGGCATGCGACAGATGCCATAAAGACCGAGAAAATGATGCACGAGGACTACTTCAGGAGGTTCGGCAGGCGCCTGGAAGACTTCGCCCTTTCCCCATGGTCAGAGGCGTACGTGAACTTCCTCGTGTATTTCAGGGAGAGGAGAGACTTCAGGGACCTCTTGATCGCGGTAGCGCCCTGCTACGTGATATACAGGGACGTCGGCCGGGTGCTCTATAAAGGGATGAGGGAGAGCGAGTATTCTGAGTGGATAGAGAAGTACGGGCACTCGGAGCAGTTTGAGAAGAGCGTGGAAGAGCTCGAGGGAGTAATAGACAGCACCAGCGGCATAGACGAGGAGAGGGCCATGAAGATCTACAGGAAGGCCTCCATGTTCGAGTACAAGTTCTGGGACACCTCCTACAGGATGGAGACATACCCATTCGGTATCAACGGCCTCATCTGACACCCGACTTTCTGGCTGCGTCAAACGCTGCCCAGTAAGGGTCGCGGCCCGGGTGAACGAGTCTCTCCCTCCTCCCCGACCTGACCATCCATTTGCCCTCACTTTTTTCGAGTATCCTTCCTATTTCGCTAACGTGTATGCCAGCCCTCCTCATGCTATCAATGAGGCCATCCACGGCCTGCGGCCTTGCTGTGATGATAAGGGTGCCCTCACTTATTGACCTCAGTGGGTCAATGCCGAAGAGGGAGCAGACCTGCCCCACCTCTTCGTAGACGTTAATGCTCTCCCCATACACCTCAATGCCGTTCCCTGATGCCTCTGATATCTCGAACAGTGCCCCCAGGACACCGCCCTCTGTGGCATCATGCATTGATGTGACGCCCTCGCTGCCTGTGCCTGCAGACATGCAGACCTCACTGTCCCTGACTGTGGACATCTCCATGAAGCGGGAGTCTATGGCCCTAAACACGTCAGAACCGAAGGCTTTCTCTACCTTCTCCCTGAACGACAGGGCCAGGACTATGGCAGCCTCCAGGCCCGCGCTCTTGGTCATGAGGATAACATCACCTGGCCTTGCAGACCTGGTCGTGACATAGGTCTCACCGGAGCCGAGCATCGTTATGCTACCGGACATCGGCTGGCTGCTCCTTGGAGCCCTTAACACCTTCCTTGCCACGATGGAGCACCCGAGTGCGGCGCACTCCTCGCTTGCCCTCTCCCATATGGCCCCGATCGTATTCTCGTGGAAATCAGGCGGGAGTGCGAGAGATATGGCTGCCCAGGCCGGCCTGAGCCCGGTGGTGCACAGGTCCGATGCTGTTATGTGGACTGCCAGCCATATGGCCCTCTCCATCCCGAGTTCCAGGTGCACAGGGAATGGGTCAGTCGTTACTGCAAAGTACCTTCCACCTATGGAGAAGATGCCGCAGTCCACGCCGGGTGAAGGCGGCACAACGACATCGTTCCTGTCTGCCCCCAGGTTATTCAGGATGTGGGAAACGAAGAACTCCGCACCTATCTTGCCTGGCTCGTGCAGGGCCCATCACCTCAGCCCCTTGGACATCCCGTAGTCCATTGCCTTCCAGAACGGGTCTCTGCCGGGGTGCTTTATCTCCTTTACATCCTGCCCGAACCTTATCCTCTTCCCCTCAGACCTCTCCGTGACCTTGCCTATTATGTTGGCGTCGATGAAGTTGCCCCTCAGTATCTCGACGAGATCCTCTGCGAACTCCTCCTTCGCCGTCAGGATCAGGGTGCCCTCGCTTATCGATATGTAAGGGTTGATCTCGAAGAGGTCGCACACGTCCTTCACCTCCTCGTAGACAGGTATTGCGTCCCCCTCGATATCAAGGCCCACGCCCGAGGCCTCAGCGAGTTCGAAAAGAGCGCCCAGGACACCTCCTTCGGTGGCGTCGTGCATCGCTGTCACACCGTGCTCCCTGAGACCGAACTTTGAGGCCTCCATGCTCTCGATCACGGTGCTCATCTTGAAGAAGAGCTTCTGAAGCATCTTCACATCGTACTCGCTGAGGTTCGCCCCTATGTATTCCGGGAACGTGTGGGAGAGGATGACTGCAGCCTCCAGGGCAGCGGTCTTTGTCATTATGACCCTATCCCCAGGCCTTGCCATTTCAGGCGTCACGAACCTGTCCTTTTCGCCAACACCGATCATGGTGGCCCCGCCCACCATGGGGTAGTTCACCCCGGAATACCTTGCAGTGTGGCCCGTGACGATGGCGCAGTCCAGCTTCTTCGCCTCCCTGCTCACCGTCTCCATTATCTTCTCTATGGCCTCGTCCTCTATGTCCAGCGGGAGGTTCAGGTCTATGGTCATAAAGTCCGGCTTGAGGCCTGAGGTGCACAGGTCTGAAGCGATTATATGGAAGGCGAACCAGGCCGCCTTGTCCCAGCCGTACTGCGGCACTATGTAAAAGGGGTCCGTGGTCAAGGCCATCACCCTGTCGCCCACCTGGACAATGCCACAGTCCACACCGTTCTTCGGCGGCACAATCACATCGTCCCTCCTCGCACCGAGTCTCGGTGCTATCACCCTCTCGAAGAACTCAAGGTCGATCTTTCCCGGTTCGTGCATACAGGTGTATCCCCACGGTGTATAAACCTGTAGGGAGACCGGGGCTGGATGAAACCTCGTAATGGTAGTTGCAGCAATGTATAACAGATGTATCCCCGAATTGGCCTGATCCTATTCTCTGACATACCAAGAACCATATCTCTAAGGGCTTCAGATCCCAATGGGTCAAGTTAAGAGCAATTATACCGGGACCTTCAAAGGTGAGGCTAGAAACTGTCCGGCCTGAGGTGGGACTTTTACCTCAGACGAACGCCATGGTATGGAGTTGAAACCGAACGGCCTGGCATATGCCATACGTGAAAGCGTACAGCAACATGCAATGTCTCGGATACCAAGCATGGGCAAAAGCCTCTTAAATATGATTCAGATCTCCGAACATTTGCCACACCACACAGGCACTCTGGGCATAGATGCACTCTTCCAGTACACGGGCTCCGGGGTTCAGCTCTTCTCCGGTACTGTGTTCTATATCGTGCTGGTGCGCTTTTTCTCCACAGCCCAGGTAGGTGCCGTGGCAGTTTTCGTTGCAATAGTCGGGCTGTTCAACCTCCTCTTCTCCTTCGGCCTTGGTACCGCGGTACAGCACTTCACCTCATATCACCTGGGCAGGGGTGACATGGCGTCGGCCAAGCACTCGATCACCAGAATACTGACACTGGGCTTCCTGCTCTCCTTCGCAGGCCTGGCATCCATGGTTGCGCTGGCTCCATACCTCTCGGTGCTGTTCATGCACACCGCCTACTACACGGAACTCATAAGGCTGCTGAGCGTTGTGCTGGTGGGCAACATACTCTTCGGCATCCTGAACGGTGCTTCCCTGGGCCTCCAGCTCTTCAGGACCTCCGGCATAATGAACATGGTCATATGGAGCGCTTACTACATAATAGCCTTCGTCCTTGCCCTGCTGGGCCACAGCCTCACAGACATAGTGGCGGGCTGGGGTGTAGGGATATTTACAGGTGTGCTGGTCTACCTGAGGATCCTGATAAAGTTCCTGAGGAGTTCTGATGTGTCTTATCCTGTGAGCCGCCTCACTCCATCGCTCATATTCCAATACTCCGTGCCGGTGCTCTTCTCGTCTGTGATATCCTACGGTGCCACCTATGCGGACAGGTTCATCGTGGCGGGCCTCATGTCTCTCTCTGCCCTGGGCATCTACAACTTCACCCTCCTGGTCGCGACGTCCATGGGCTTCCTGGTATCGCCCCTCAACAACATCCTCCTGCCGAAGTTCTCAGAGTTCTACGGCGAGGGGAACCTGGAGAACGTCAGGGAAAGGTCGCTACTGGCCACCAAGGTCATAACGGGTGCATACGTGCCTGCAGCGCTGGGCGTCGCTGTGCTGTCGAACCCCATAATGACGCTCCTGGCAGGCAGGGCATATGACCAGGGTGCAGACGCCCTGACAATAATAATGGTTGTCGGTGCACTGTTCGTCTCAACTAACGTGATGACACAGATCATCGCGGCCATCAGGAAGACCAGGGTCTTCCTGTACTCCAGCGTGGGTTCCCTGCTCTCCAACCTCATGATATCCATATTCCTCATACCGAGGTTCGGCATGGTGGGCGCAGCCACAGGGTTCTCCTCCGTTTATGCCGTCACATTCTTTGTGCTCTATTACTTCACCAGGAGGACGAGGATGTTCAGGCTCGAGTGGAAGTCGACACTGAAGATCTGGGCATCCTCGATCCTGATGGCCCTCGCAGTCCTTGGAGTCGAAATGCATACTGGCTCAAGGGTGGACATGCTGCCCCTGTACATACTCCTGGGCGCGGCAATATACGTCATCCTGTTCAGGCTCATGAGGGCCATGAGCCCCGAAGACGCTTCCGTGCTCTACGTGCAGTTCCCGAAGGGGAGCGGCGCTGTCAGGAGGATCCTGATGCTGCTCGTGAGCGGCTTCAGGGCCCAGTGATATCCTTTCATGTGTTAATTTTTTTGAATTTGTACCGAATCCCGGTACATGCGTCATAAGTACATTCTATTCATTGTATTAATTATATTAGTCACATCAGTACTGATCCCGAACAGCGTCCACGCCATGGTGGGAGAGAGAAGAACACATTCCGCCGAGAACGGTAATATATTCTACCTGACCAACATGACGGTGAGAGGGAACTACTCGCTCGAACACTCGGAGGTCATCGTGGAAAGTGGGGCACGGATAACCGTTGAAAATGGTAGCACAATTTCCATAAATGGAGACGAATTCATTCCTGCCAGCAATGGAACCTCACTGACGATACGGGATTACGGGAGCCTTTTGATAAACGACTCGGAGTTCCAGGTGCCCGTGAAGCTGCTGGCAGACAGGGCCAGGGCCACGATTTCCGGTTCATCCATCCCCAATGGGTCAGTATATGAGGTGAACGGGTCTGAATTGCACGTCTTCCGATCAAACCTGGGGGCACCTACGGGCACTGCAGCCAGTTACTTCGACGTACTGAACGCCTCTGACTACTACGTCCCCTTCAGCACGAACTCTTCGTTCCCGCTTTCACCTGAGCGTTCAGGGCCCCTGGGAGCACCGATTACAGGGATTTACCTCAATGCCACAGTTGGGGGCAACGCCACAGGAGATAGGATAGAGATCGTATCAGGCAACACCACCCTGCTGTCCATTGAGCCGCCGTCCACACCTGCTTTCAACGATAAGGCCACGGTCAGCTACTTCGTGAAGACCGGCCCGATGAACGCTACCGGCATGGTGAGCAAAGGCCTCAAAGGGAGGATGGTAGACACCAGCGGGAACAACCTCACCATATGGAACCTAACTGTCACGCTTGTTTCCGACGATGTGGAATACACTGAGCCCTGGCTGGACAACTACTACTTCAGTTCCAGCAGTGTATCGATTACGAACTCCACACTCTACCTGAACGGCACATACATTCAGAAGGGCATACCGGATCCTGAGAGCCACTTCCTGTACGTGAGAAACTCCACGCTCGTGCTGGCAGGCCCGCTGAACGGGATGGGCCTTTCCGGCTCGCTGGTAACTGACAGCAACAGCAGCATCTGGGTGTACCAGCCCATTGAGTTCGAGAACGTGCCCGCAGGGGAGAACGCCTCGGACGTGCTTGCCAATCTGAGCGCAGTTCCTGTGCCCCCCCCCC
>NZ_BMNY01000002.1:208867-327579 GCF_014646795.1 Thermogymnomonas acidicola
ACGGAAGTGGGAGCGTTAACGTCACTTACTCCGTGAGGACCGGTGGTGGCGAGAGCATATTCAGCATGCCACCCGGCATCACGTTCAACGCACAGGTCACCTCGATAACCCTCGGCCCCACATGTGAGAGGGGCAGATTGACCCTGGTGGAGTATGGCCTTCCGGGCGGAGATGCGTGGTCTGTCTCTGTGGGAAACATGACATGCACGACAACCAGCGATATGGTTAGACTCAACCTCCCCTACGGAAACTACAGTGTGCAGGTGACGGCACCAGGCGGCTTCAGGGCGTCCCCGGAGGATCTCAATGTTGATATCAATGCGCCTGAGGTGCTGGCTTCGGTCAACTTCTCCAGGATCCTCTACACACTGACACTGAAGGTTGACGTACAGGGTGGTTACGCATGGCTCCTAACAGTAAACGGTGAGAGCGTGAGGGAATACAGCAGCGAGGCAGAACTGGAAGAGCCGCAGGGCCAGATCAACGTGAGCGTTTCAGCGCCCGGGTACCATACATACTCTATCTCTCTCACCCTCTCCTCAAACACCACCATTGATATCCCGCTTATCCCATACGAGTACCCTGTTTGGATAACCACTGTGCCGGCAAGGTGGCACCTTATTGGGGTTTACGCCAGCGGCAGCCCGGTCCCGGTCTCCAACGGCACCTTATACCTTGCGAACGGCTCCTATAACCTTGAGATCGTTCTGTCGGACGGCCACGCGACCAGGGAAGTGTGGGAAAACATCACCGTTGCAGGGTCTCCGCTTGTCCTGACTGTCCGGGTGCAGGGGAGGTCACTGGATCCCCTTTACGCTATCATTCCAGCGATCGTCCTCGCCTCCATACTTGCCTTCGACAGGCTCTTCATGGTGCCATGCAGAAAGTGCGGGCTCCTGATGCACCCGCTGATAGGGAGGCACAGGCACAGGTAGTGCCACATACACAGCAATCGATACGGGGATGTGCAGTAAACCCTTTTATCCGAACAGCCGGATGGTGTCACGTGGACGGTTACGGCATATCCAATGCGCTGAGGTTCAAGGCCAGGTCGTTCCAGTACTACAGGAGGACCGGCATTGTCAGTGCAGGCATCAAAGACATCATAAGGGAAGCCATGGACAGGGACTACAGGAAGTCCAGGTATGCCAGGTTCCTTTCCGGCCTCTCCGCCTATGTGGAGAAGAATTACGGGATAAGGTTCTCTGACGACACTCCGCCATGGAGCCTCACGGAAATATTCCTTGACAACATATACGATAGCATAGGCGAGTTCATTCCAGGCAAGGGTGACACCGTAGTGGACGTTGGCGCACAGTTCGGCGATTACTCGCTCCTGTGTTCCAGGTACTATGGCTGCAGCAGGGTAATAGCTTTCGAGCCGCTGTCAGGGAACTTCAGGGTACTGAGGAAGAACCTTGAACTGAACAGCGCGGCGAACGTTGAGGCCGTGAACGCTGCGGTGGGTGATGGAGAAGGGTACATTACAATAGGGCACGATGGCCTGATGGCGAGCGCGTTCGGTGGCCCGCTGGAGGAGAGGGTAAAGATGGTGACCCTAGACAGCCAAAGGTTGAGGCCCGACATCATGAAGGTGGATGTTGAGGGCTATGAGATGCACGTCCTGCGCGGCGCATGTTCAACGATCGAGGCGAACATGCCTAGGCTCATAGTGGAGACGCACAGCCTCTCACTGAGGAAGAGCGTAACGGAGTTCCTCACGGGCATGGGTTACAGGAAGCCCATAAAGGGTAGGAAGGTCATGAACAGGGTGATGGGGGAGGTCATGAACCTGTACTTCTTGCCGGGAAGCTGAACAGCTGTCCCGTTGAGCTGATCAAAGGCCCGTCCCCTGGCATACTGTGGCTCTACCAGCCCCTGTGAGGTCCGTCAAATATCCCGATGGTATCTTTCAAGGTCAAACTAACCCGTGCCCAGGTGATGGCGGGCTGGACATCACTGCCAGATCACGGCCTGCCATAACCAGACCAGCCCATTGACCTCCTGACTGCCTCCTTCCATCCCCTGTAGAGATCTTCCCTCTTAGACCTGTCCATACGGGGCTGAAACCTCCTCTCAACACGGTAAAGTCTAGGCAGTTCATCCAGGTGCCATATGCCGGCCGCAATGCCCGCGATGAATGCTGCCCCACGGGACGTAGTTTCGAGGATTCCGGGCCTCACAACCTCCACACTGGAGATATCGGCCTGGAGCTGCATCAGGAAATCGTTTCCCGATGCGCCACCGTCCACCCTCAGTTCGGAAGGTCGCGATCGAATGCTTGAGGACAGGGCCCTCAGCACGTCCTCAGTCTGGTAGGCAATTGATTCCAGTGCGCTCCTGGCAATGTGTGCCCTCGTGGTGCCCCGTGTTAGACCGATGATCAGACCCCTGGCATGGGGGTCCCAGTACGGTGCACCCAACCCGGCCATTGCGGGCACTGTGTAGACGCCGCCGTTATCAGCCACAACTTCCGCCTGTGACACGAGCTCGCCCACCCCCTTGAACAGGCCAAGGCCATCTATCAACCACTCCACGATGGCTCCGGAGACGAAAATGCTGCCTTCCAGGGCGTATATAGCCCGGTGATCTTCAAGGCTGTAGGCCACAGTTGTAACCAGCTCCCTGGAAACCACAGGCCGGTTCCCTGTGTTCACCAGGACGAAGGAGCCTGTGCCGTATGTGTTCTTGACCTGTCCAGGCGAGAGTGCGGTGTGGCCAAAGAGTGAAGCCTGCTGGTCACCGATCATGCCAGTCACCGGTATGCTCACGCCCGTAACGGATTCGTCGGTATAGCCGTAGGTGAATGAGGATGGTCTGACCTCTGGGAGGATGCTCCCGGGGATTCCGAACACCTCCAGGAGGTCATGATCCCATTGGAGCCTGTTCACATTGAAGAGCATTGTCCTGGATGCGTTGGTATGGTCGGTGCAGTGCACCCTTCCGCCTGTAAGTTTCCAAAGTAGCCAAGAATCGATTGTGCCGAACCTGAGATCCCCCAGCAAAGCGAGATCCCTTGCCCTTGGCACATTGTCCAGCACCCACCTGACCTTCGGGGCACTGAAGTAGGGGTCGGGTATCAGGCCCGTCCTTTCCCTCAGTTCCCCGGGGTTTTCCTTGAGCATGTCGGTGTATGATGAAGTCCTCCTGTCCTGCCACACAATCGCACTGTACACAGGTCTTCCGGTCCTGGCATCCCAGAGAACCGAAGTCTCCCTCTGGTTCGTTATGCCTATCCCCACAAGTCTCCCCTTCTCAATGCCGGCCGATGAGATGGCGTCTTCCGCGGCCCTCCACTGAAGGTGCCATATCTCTTCGGGGTCCTGCTCCATCCACCCGGGATAAGGGTAAAACTGGGTGACACCGTACTGGCCTGAACCGCGTGGGTTCCCCTCATGGTCCCACACTATTGCCCTCACACTTGTTGTCCCGGCGTCCAGTGTCAGAACATAACCATCCTCAGAACCACACATCGTCAGAAGTAATGGGCCCCTGCTTTTAAGTGCCTCGGCTCCACCGTGTCTAATTTTTAAGGTTCTCTGTCCCCAGTCCACCTTGCTGCCATGACAGGTCAGGCATTGGCTAACAGCGCCAAACGGCAGGGTGCAATGTCACGGAGCCGGTTCCTTTGGGATGGTGCCCATCCTAGCTTGCACTTGCAGGGCTGGGCAACTTCTCCGAGACGTTGAAATGGCGACATCTGTCAGATGAATGCTTCAGAACTGTTCCCAATGCCTTCAACCGCAAACGGAAACCCTTGTCTGCCTTACATTCGCCGGCCTCGCAGGTTTCCCTGGCCCACTGGAGACGGTACAGGCCATGCCAGGCAGGCGGTATCGACCTGACAGGCAGAGTCAATTACTGTAGAAGATCCTCGCCCTGAACCCGTTTAGTATCCATTTGCTCTCATTTAAACTGAATCGAACACCTGCACTGACGGTAATGCCACATGGGAAGGAAAGCAAGGCCACAGTGATGAAATGTTCATCCTGCAAGCACTTCAACCCATCAAGGTCGAAGACCATAAAGCCACCGGATTCAAACTGTTGGGCTCGAGATAACGAAAGCCGCTTAACGACGTGGTATAGATAGTCCGCCTGTGGAAACGTTTTCATATTCGCTGAAGATAGACCGTAACTTAGTGTTAAATGGTGGAGGTACTCACTGCCTAACACTCTTGCATGCCAGTGAGTTTAGTGTGCCTGGTATGATTCACCTCACCTGAAATAAGCGGAGCAACCTGCCTGTGAGAAGCTGTATATATGTATCGCCTGATATGGATGTACCGCCAGATAGACCGGGTTAGATTGCCAGTCGTGTATCCAAAGAAATATATTTATAGATCATTTTTGTTTGACTACTATGGACAGTAGTAAGGGTGGCCCAAGGGGCCCGACTACCGGCCCTCCAGCAAGGAGCAACAGGAACGTGATCATAGCAGTCGTGGTCGTCATCATTGTGGTTGTGGCAGCTGTTGCAGCGATCGAGCTGACGAGGCATCCGAGCTCGCCCACCAATAAGGTTGTCATAACCATCTGGGGCTCGGGTTCTCCGGGAGGCGAGCAGGAAGTCTTCAACCAGACGGTGGCCGCGTTCGAAAAAGCCTATCCTAACGTGACAGTTGAGGATGACCCTGCAGTTGGTGTGGCATCAACTACGTTCGTCAGCGCTGCACATGCGGGCAAGGCACCTGATATATACAGGGATACCAGCGATAATGCAGGCGTTCTCTTCGCAGGTGGCCTGGTGCTTAACCTCTCTAAGTACCTACCGGCCAGCTACTTCCAGAATTTCACGGCGGGAACCCTGGCTGACTGGACACTGAACGGAGCAGTTTACGGACTGCCGATAAACACCAATGGCGTTGGCCTCTACTACAACAAGAAGTTCGTCAAGACGCCACCAACCACTCTGTACCAGCTAGTGCAGGAGGCTGAGCAGATCAACGCAACCTACCACGTCTGGGGTCTGGTGTACGGCCTTGGCAGCGACTCCGGATACAGGAGTGCCGCGTTCTTCCCAGCCTTCGGCGGATCAATATTCAACAGCCAGGAAATGCCGGTGCTTAACTCCAGCCAGGATATAGCAGCAATAGGGTTCCTTTATAACCTGACATACAAGTACCACATAAGCCCGCCGGGACTGACGACTATGACAGAACAGGAGGACATGTTCATGGACAACGAGAGCGCCTTCATGATCGATGGTCCGTGGGACCAGAGCATGTACATGGCTGCGCTGGGCAATGACCTCGGAGTGACAGCGATACCGTACAACAACCAGACCGGTGACTGGCCAGAGCCGATATGGGGCTCAATCGGCTACTTCATATCCTCACCCCAGGCCAGCGGAGCATCCAGTGCACAGATATGGGCATCCCTGAAGTTCATCGAAATGGCCGTGAACGCAACCAACCAGTGGAACCTCTTCGTGAAGGCCGGCGACTTCCCATCGCTGAAGTCCGTTGCCAACGAGATCTACACCAACAGCTCGATAACAAGCATAGACCCACTGGCACCAGGCTGGATAAGCCAGGAGCAGCACACCCAGATACAGCCCAACTTCGTCAATATGAACTACTACTGGCCCAACTTCGCAACATACGTCGGCAACCTCTATGACAACGGCACCAACAACGTGTCCAGTGTCATGAACGCCTTTGAGAAGGCGGTGCTCACCGACATACAGCAGGCCTCCTCGTCCGTTGCCATGCTCATGCCCTCGGTGCACCTGAGCACAACGATCCAGGAGATCTCGTCCGTGCAGAACGTGAAGCAGTCCACACTAACATCAGACTCCTGGAAGATGTGATGGCTCGCCGGGTGGTCTGATTGGACTACATGGAGAGGAGGAGAAAACTTGAACTGAAACCAATAATATATGTACTACCTGTACTGGTAGTATTGATTTTTTTGAATTTCTATCCCATTGCATATTCAATATACCTCTCGATGACGGACTTCAGCGTCATCCACTTCTTCAACTACCATTTCATCGGCCTTGAGAACTACAAGTTCGTTCTGACCAGCCCGCAGTTCCTCCTGATACTTAAAAATACGGTGATATGGAGCGCGGGAAGCATAGCGGTGATGGTCCCTGTGGGGTTCATACTGGCCAACATAATGGTGCAGCCAGGCCTCAAGGGGATGTCGGCCTTCAGGGTCGTGTACCTGATACCGTGGGCATTCCCCGCTTTCATAACGATCCTGATCTGGTCTAACATGCTGGCTGCGAACGGAGGGATAATAAACGATGTGCTGAGGGCCCTGCACATCCCGGCACCTTACTGGCTTACTTCACATAGGTTCGCCATGCTGTCAATGATCCTTGTTAACCTCTGGCTCTCCTTTGCATACTACACTTTCGTATACACGGCGGCCCTGCAGAGTGTGCCACACGAACTGTACGAGGCCGCCAGCATGGACGGATACGGTGCACTCGGAAAGCTGAGGCTCGTAACAATACCACTGCTAAAGAGGCAGATAGCCTTCATAACCATATTCGGCTTCATATTCACGTGGAACAACTTCTACATACCATTCCTGCTTACCGGAGGTGGCCCGGGCTACGCAACGCAGATATTCATTACCTACTCGTACCTTGAGGCCTTCAGCTACACCAACTACGCCCTCGGCGCAGCGTACGCGATTATCTCTATAATCATACTGCTGGTCTTCGTTGTACTGGCGAACAAGTACACCAGGATGATGTCAATACTCTACTGAGGTGATATGGTTGGAAAAGGATGTGAGTGAAAGTATCCTCAAGAATAGGAGCAGAAGGGAGTACGAATACAGGAGGAAGAACGTCTATTACAGGAGGCTCAGGGCCATAAAGAAGATCGCCTCCTACATAATACTGACAGCGGTGGCGGTATATGCTGCCTTCCCCATATACTATGCGGTTGAAACTTCTCTCAACAGGATAGGAGCACTGGTTCAGTCATCCATATCAGACCTTGTACCGGTTCACCCCACACTATCGAACTACTACCAGCTGCTCTTCAAGGAACCTTTCTTCTTGTGGCTCAAGAACACCCTGGTACTCGACCTTGCTGCAACCGCCATAGGTGTTGCCCTTTCGATAACCTCCGGGATAGCCTTCTCGAGGATGAACGTCCCGCTGAAGAAGGCGCTCCTCTACATGCTGCTCATACTATCTCTCTTCCCGTTCACGATCATGGTCATCCCCTTCTACTTCATGTTCGCGGAGCTGAGGCTCGTTGGCTATTACAGCCTCATCATACCTTATTCAGCCGGTGCAGTCATATTCTCAAGTTACCTGATAAAGAACGCAGTTGATGCCATCCCGAAGGACTTCGAGGAGGCAGCGCAGGTCGATGGTTACACAAGGACCGCAGCCCTGTTCCGGGTGCTTGTGCCAATGTCAAGGCCCGTGATCAGCTTCGCTGCGGTGGTGGCCTTCATGGGGCCTTACACTGACTACGCGCTCGCGAGCACCTTCATAACCAGGGCGAAATTCTACACCATGGCCATTGCCCTCTACTATGTATCGCAGGGCACGATACACATAAACTACGGCATATACGCTGCATTCTCTGTGCTCATGGGCATACCGATATTCGTGCTGTTCTTCGTTTTCCAGAGGTATTTCATATCGGGCTTCAGCATAGCCCAGTACAAATGAGGTGGTACCTTGGCCAGATTGAGACTCGACAACATAGTTAAGGACTATGGAAGGGGAAAAGGGGTATTCGGTATCTCGCTGGACATTGAGGACGGGGAATTCTTTGTCCTGCTGGGACCAAGCGGTTGCGGAAAGACCACAACACTCAGGGCCATTGCGGGCCTGGAGACCGTTGATTCCGGGCACATCTACCTGAACGACTACGAGATAACAGACTACCCTCCAAAAGACAGGGACATGGCCATGGTGTTCCAGAACTACGCCCTCTATCCCTTCATGACCGTGAGGGACAACATAGCCTTTCCACTCAAGAAAAGGAGGATGCCAAAGGGGGAGATAGAGAGCAGGGTTGAAGAGATAGCAAAGATCCTGGGCATATCCGAACTCCTTGACATGAAGCCGGGCCAGATATCAGGGGGGCAGAGGCAGAGGGTGGCCCTCGGCAGGGCGATAGTGAGGGAGCCCCAGGTGTTCCTCATGGACGAACCCCTCTCTAACCTGGACGCCAAGCTCAGGACCACAATGAGGAGCGAGCTGAAGAGGCTGCAGAGGAGGTACGGCACGACCACAGTGTACGTGACGCACGACCAGGTGGAGGCTGTCACACTCGGTGATAGGGTCGCTGTCCTGAATAACGGGCGCCTGGAACAGCTGGGCAGGCCGATGGAGATCTACGAGAGGCCTAAGAATGTATTCGTGGCATCGTTCCTTGGCGATCCAAGCATAAATATGCTCGATGCGAGGCTTGAGGAGAAGAACGGGAAACAGGTAGTGACAGTGGCAGGGTTCTCCTTCGCACCTGAGATGGTGGGACTCCACACAGAATCGATCAATGGGGCAAAGCTAAAATTCGGCGTGAGGCCGGAGGATCTCCAGGTCTCCGAGGAGGGGATTGCCGCGAAGGTCATAGTTGTTCAGGACCTCGGGAGGAGCAGCATAGAGCACTACGAGGCCTCGGAGACGGGTGAGGCCATTGTCAGGGTAGCCCAGAGTTCCGAGAAGAGGAGCGAGGGGGAGATGGTGCACCTGATGCCCAACCTCTCAAGATCACTTGTATTCTCTGAGGACGGTGACCTGCTCACCGATTTCGACCTCAGGAACTCGAGCAGAATAAAAGCCGGTAAATCCGTGCCACAGTAAATTTTAATATATACTATTGATAGTAGTATCTATGGAAATCAACAGCCTGCAGCTCAACAACCTGAGGAGGCTCAGCGAGATCTCCTCGTTCCTCTCAGAGCCCATAGCCATAGAGGCCCTGAAGTACACACTCACAGTCGAGGATTTTGAAAGAAAGGTGGCCAGGGACCTGCCTGTGGTCTCTCCAGGCCACGTCACCGGAGTTTCACTCCTTCACGACAATGAAGCCAGAATATCCTTTTCGTCAGGGATTTCCCTCAGGGTCCGTGCCTTCGAGCGTGGCATGCGACTAACCTGGGTGGAGAGTAAGATAGACACTGGCATTTCAGATAGGTTGCTAAAGCCAGCAAAGCTGGTGCAGGAGGGCAGTGGGCCGGTCGTCCTCTCCAACGGCTCGTTCAAGCTGAAGGTGGAGGATGATGGCACGATCCACTACCTCCTTGGTGAGAGGGAGTTCAGGAGGGATGACCCGCCGGAGTTCGTTGGAGATGGATTCAGGCAGGCATCATCAATTGAGGAGAGTGCCAGGATACACGGAACCGGTGAGAGGGCCATGAACTACGACCTCCGCGGTTCCCTGCTGAAGATGTGGAACCACGACGCCAACGGAAGTTACGGCTCCTTTGAGGACCCCCTCTACATCTCCATACCCGTCTACATCGTGGAGGGTGAGGTGACCTACCTCGTCTTCCACAACAACCCCAGCCAGGGCGAGATCGACATGGACTTCAACCACCAAGGCATGATAAGGGCCCGGTTCAGTGGCTGCGGCCACGACATGTTCATCTTCCCCGGCAGCTTGAAGGAAGTCCTAAGGTGTCTCAGGGATATATCCGGCCCACAATCGCTACCACCACGGTGGGCCCTGGGCTTCCACCAGTCCAGGTACAGCTACATGAACGGGGACGAGGTAATGTCCGTGGCCAGAGGTTTTAAGGACAATGGCCTGCCCATCTCGGCAATACACCTGGACATAGACTACATGGACGGTTACAGGGTGTTCACGGTTGACAGAAACAGGTTCGTTGATTTAGCAGGAATGAACAGGGATCTCGCATCGATGGGCATAAGGACGGTCGCGATAATAGACCCGGGCGTCAAGGTGGACGATAACTACAGTGTCTACAGGGAAGGACTGAGGAGGGATGCTTATGTCAAGTGGCCTGACGGAACTTACGTGAACTCTCCGGTCTGGCCTGGCAACGTTGCCTTCCCTGACTTCACTGAGGAAAAGGTCAGGGATTGGTGGGGCAGCAACTATGAGTTCTTCGAGGAAAACGGAATATCGGGGATATGGCACGACATGAACGAGCCAGCTGTTTTTCCAGTGAGGGGCGATAACTCACTCCCGTGGTTCGCAGACCACCACGGCAGGCTGCACAGGGATGTCCACAACATCTATGCGATGCACATGGCCAGGGCAGCCTATGAGTATATGGTAAAGAGGAGGGGGGAGAGGCCTTTCATACTCTCAAGGTCTGGCTGGGCAGGCATACAGAAATACTCGGCGGTCTGGACAGGCGACACCGAGAGCACCTGGGATGCACTCAGGATAACGATACCGACCATACTGAACCTGGGGCTCTCCGGGATTCCGTTCGCTGGAGTGGATGTCGGTGGCTTCAGTGGCTCGCCCTCAGATGAACTCTTCGTGAGGTGGTTCCAGATGGCAACCTTCCTCCCCCTCTTCAGGGTGCACTCCAGCAAGGGATCCAGGCCGAGGGAGCCCTGGCACTTCCCCAGGCACCTTGAAATACTGAGGAAGTACCTTAGGGTCAGGTACTCACTGATTGACCACATCATGACGCTCTTCTACATTACCAGGGACACTGGTCTGCCCATCGTGAGGCCCGTATCTATGGAATTCCCTGGAGAAGAGGTCCTGGACGATGTTGCCTTCATGCTGGGTGACAGCATCCTCGTTGTGCCGGTGCTGCAGCCAGGGCAGAGGTACAGGTACACCAAGCTACCTGGAAAAGGCCACTGGTACAGCTTCTGGAACGGCGAAAGGGTGAGCGGCATAGTTGAAGAGAGGATATCCATTCAGGACATTCCTGTCTACGTGAGGGAGGGTTCCATCATTCCAGTAAGGGATGGGGAGAGGCTCCGCCTGCATGTGTACACCGAGTCGGTGGCAGAGGGCAGCCTTTACATGGACGATGACGCGGTAGACCCCAGGTATGCCTTCTGGACTTTCAGGTTCAGGGTGGATGGCAACAGTGTGGAATACTCAGTATTCAAGGAGGGCCAGCTGGATACGGATAACGAGTTCGTATGCGTACTGCACATGACATCGAGTGAGGGGAGGCCAGTCACCAGGGAGTTTGAGGTCACGGGCAGGCAGGGAGGCCTAACCCTCAGCTGAAAGTACAAATCCGCTGGCTACCCCTTTCCATAGTCCTCCAACATCTTGAATGGCCCCGTTCCACAGGACCGGCTCTCCTTGGATCCGCACACCTGCCCCTGGCGATCTGAAGACGTAGAGCCTCAGTGCAGAGTCCCCTGACTTCTTCAATATGGTGTCGACGCCATGCCTTTCCTCGCATTCTAGGATGCCTGTGCGTGCCGCCCTGTAGTGTCCCCTCAGTGAGCCAAGCTCCCTGAAGAACCGAACAAGTTCCTGGTCCATTTCATCCCAGGGCATCGTTCTCCTGCAGTCCGGGTCCCTCCCTCCCCTGAGGCCGGTCTCGTCCCCGTAGTATATGGTCGCCAGACCGTTCAAGATGAAGAGGAGCGTGTACGCCAGCATGAATCTGTCCCTGTCACCCCTCAGGGTTGTCATGAGCCTCACGGTGTCGTGCGAGTCCAGGATGTTCATCATCCGGTCCTCGTTCTGGCCGTATAGAATGCATTCCGAGGTAACTCCTCTGACAAGGTCCGCAGCCCCTATCCTGCCCCTGACGTAATCTAGGATGAGCCGGCGGACGTGGTAATTTGTGAGGGAATCGAAGTGCAGCCTTCCTAAGATTGGAGAAAGGCACCAGGCCTCCCCCACCGTGAAGAAGCCGTCTGCTGAAGGGCCATCATACCTCAGTGCCCTGCAGGCTTCTGGGGGAAGCGAATGCCCCACATCCACCCTCACAGCATCTATGCCCCACTCCTCCACATAGTACCTGATGGTTTGCCTTATCATATCAATGACTGCCTGCGACCTGTGGTTCAGCTTGGGCATCCCGGCGTGTCCCTCAAACGTCTCGTACCCAGGAAAGTATGTGCCGCTCTTCCTCCTTGCCCTGGGCACCCTTACATACCAGTCGTTTCCACGCTCCATGAACTCAAGGAACCTCGGGTGACGGACCGACGTGTGGTTGAACACAACGTCTAGGATCACTCTTATCCCCAGGCCGTGTGCCTCCCTTGTGAGTTCCCTCATGTCGTCCCCGGTGCCGAGGAGGTCATCCACTCTCGTGTAGTCGTCAACGTCGTAGCGGTGGTTTGACCTGCTCCTGTATACAGGATTCAGGTATATGTAATCAGCACCCAGGCTCGAGATGTAGGGCAGCCTTTCCCTTATGCCCTTCAGCGTGCCGCCATAGAAGGATTCCCTGCTGGGCCTGGAGCCCCAGGGTGCAAGGCCTGTGGCTGCCGCCGAACCAGGGGTTTTCATGAACCTGTCCGGGAATATGTGGTACACAATTCCCTGCCCCTCCGGATCACCGCCCACAGGTACCTTAAGGGCCTCATCAAGCAGTCCCTCCTTTCCATCGATCTTGAAGTTATATGCACCGCTGCCCCTGACGGTGAACACATCAGTGGGTATGCCGTTCACATCGAACCTTTCATGCGAAACCAGCCTTGGGCCATCGAGGAGGATTTCAACACCGCTCTTACCTGGGTTGAAGATGCCCAGGATGGTGTAACCGCCTGAGGAGTAAGCAAGCCTCAGACCGGCATCGCCGTGCACCGGGAACGGGGGGATGACATCAAGTGGCTTCCTCCTCGCAAGACTCTTCCGGTTCTCATCGATCCTCCTGTACTGGTTGAGCCTGATCTCGTAAAGGTACCTGCCTGGCGGGATGGGTGCGGATATCTCCCACCTGCTCCCTGTCCTCGTGAAACGAAGGCTGCCATCACCGAAGCAGTTGAATGACCCGGACAGCCAAAGATCAACATCATCTTTCCTTGCCGGGACCGATATCCTGACCTCCTGGAGGAACTTCCTTGAATAAATGATGTCCAGCACAGGTGGTCAGGCCAGATAATGTCATAAAGCTGATGGTTGAATTTATAACCATTGCTTAAATAATAGTGCTGGTCGAAGTGGAAGAAGACGTGTTCCAGGTCCTGCAGGACTTCGGGCTCTCTCCCTACGAGATAAGGGTGTACAGGGCCCTTGTCCTAAACGGGCCGCAGACCGCGGGAGAGGTCCTCAAAAGCTCTGGCATACCGCAGCCAAGGGTATATGACGTCCTCAAGAAGCTCTCAGAGCGTGGGCTGGTGGATGTATCTGCAGGCCACAGGAAAGTCTACAGGGCTGTTGAGCCATCGGTATCACTGAACAGGCACATCAAGAAGCTCCAGTCCGGCCTTTCGATACTGAACGAATACATCAGGAACTCCAAGTCCCAGAAGGACCCATCAGAGGCCAGGCTCTGGCTGGCCACAGGCACACAAAGGACAATGGACAGGATGCGATCCCTCATAGAGGGGGCCTCCAGCGAGGTTATCGTTTCGGCGCCCCTGACCAAGCTCCTTGAACTGAAAAGGGAGCTCACGGAGGCCTGTGAGAGGGGCGTCACGGTTGCCATAGTGAGCTACGATGTGGACGAGGCCAAGATGATGAACGCCCTCGGGAGATCGTTTGTGATGAAGAAGAGGGAGTTCAGGGCAGCAGAGGTCTTGATCACGGACAGGGAGAATGTAATGCTGAACCTGGGAACAGATGGGGATTCGATGTACAGCATATACTCCGAGGAGAGCGAGATAATACACGTGATATCCTACTTCTACTACTATACCATCTGGTACCCCTCCTCATACGTTTCGGACTTCCCATCTGATAGGGAGCTGCGCTTCAGCACCGCATGGCTGGCAACTGAAGCCATCCAGTCCCTGCTGGCAAGGGGCCTGAAGTTAAGCGCGGACATCACATGCATACTCAGAGAAGGCGGCAGGAAGAGCTTCACCGGGCAGGTAACAAGGATCGAGAGGGTGCTTGGGCTCAAGCACACCTTCTACGTCACGTACAGGGGCAAGGAGATCTCCGTGGGTGGGAGGACGGCCAGGGTTGAGGACGCAAGGCTCCTGCAGGTGAAACTCAGGCCCTATTCATGAGAGTGCGGAGATACTGAACTTATACATCCTTAACCTCATAACAGGCAACACCCTCAGGGGCTTGGGCATGCGCCAGCAGATCCCACCGCAATCCCTGCCTGGGCCAGAAGGTGCTTAACTCGCCCCGGGAGGCGTGATGGACATGGTTAAAGTCTCTCCAGAGACGGATACAAACATGGGTGGACCCGGAACCCGGACAGTCCAGCGTGGATGCATCAGCCAGTGCGGTCCCCCTGGTGCTTGAAAGCAAAAGGCCGCCCAGGCACCACCATATCGTGCCTGTGCAGGATAAAAATTTCTATAATCTATGAAAGAAAATGCCCCATGCTGAGGGATGCCTATATGAAAAATGAGATTGGATATGAGCCCTGAAAGTAGGGCTCAATATATGATGCATCACCTCCTGATCCTGACCGCATAGGCCACAGCTATGCCTGCAACGACAGCGACCACCACGACAGCAATCACAACTGTCGTGTACGGGAATGACTTCGCAGGAACCTTCGGGGGCGTGGTTACAGGAGATGACTGGTACCAGCTTATGCTTGACCTGAGGCCCCAGACTACGTTCTGGTTCTCAGCCACACCGTGCCAGGCGATGAGCAGGCTGTCGTTCCTGCCGTTCTGAACGATGTAGAGGAATGGCTGGTCCATTGTGTTTGGACTGGTGGTGATTGAGGTCGCATTGGAGAACCTGGGCATTGCGGAGGCCACTGTGATGTTGGTCACGTAGAGGCCGTAACCGGCACTGGAACCGGTTGAGTAGATGATCCAGGCGTTTCCGTACGAGTTCACCGATAGGTCGATGCCGGTCAGGTTCTCATATGTCCGGTATGTGTACTCGCCCAGCAGGTTGCCACCCGTGGACATGTATGCCAGGCCGATGTTGTCGTATGAACCGTTGTAAGAGTAGAAGGCCACATACAGGTGCGAGTTCCAGCCGGATATGTAGCCATAGGAGTTACCGCTGAGGTTGAGTGCCCTGTTGATGAGGTAGTCAGAGCCCGTGATGGTGGAGGAGGAGCCTCCCATGTCACTCATGTTGAATGCCAGCAGGCTGTATGAGTATCCGGAACCATTCGTGTAAGAGGAGAGTATGTACGCCGTGCTCCCGCTGATGTACATGGTGGCATACTGGGGCGCGATCTGCAGGTGGTATGTCAGATAGTTGCTGAGGTCAGAAGGTGACAGAGTGCTGAAGTTCAGTATCTCGAGGCCACTGGAGCTGCCAAGGAGCACGTAAACGTTCGAGCCCCAGTAGAGGCTTGAAATGTAGGAGCCATCGGCGCCCGGCAGGGCAACAGGCTCTGACCAGTTCACCGCATTGCTGCTTGTTGAAACGTAGAGCTCTGCTGTTCCGGTCGCGTTGGACAGGTAAAACATGTAGTACATTCCGTTTGAGTAGTAGATCTGCGGGTACGCGTTCTCCACAGGGCTGATCTGTGTGTGCGAGGTCGTGGTGACGTTTCTGAGGAGTGGCAGGCTGATGGGGACCAGCGTTGCGTACTTGTGGTCTGTGGCGCTGAAAGATGACAGTGCCTGCTGCTGTGTAAGGGAACCCTCTCCCACTGTGGCCGGTGCTATGTACGTGTATATGTTGGAACTCCATGGCGGGTTACCGCCTCCACCCTGCCATCCGCCGTTGGTGGTGTTTGTCTGGTCAACGACCCTCCAGCCGTTCACACCGTACCCGTCATAGGACCCGGCAACTATGATGTACTTGTAGCTCTCGAAGTTGCTGCCTATGTAGGAGAGTGGCACGATCACAGTTATTGTCCTCGCGGACAGGTTGGCAGAGGTTATGACTCCCTGCGTCTGCTCTCCGCTCGGAGTAAGCACATAGGTGCTCCAGCCAGATATGTATATCATGGTCTGCCATGGTACGGTGGAATTGGCGTTCGGGCCAGTGCCCAGGTAGTAGCTGCCTGTGCTGCTCCCGTCCGAGATGAATATGTTTATGATCTGGTTGGAGAAGCCCAGTGGGCCGTCCCAGATGTTCCAGAGCTGGGCGTAGGTGAACACCCACTTCATGTCGAACTGGTTTGCGGATACGTTTATGTATTCAAGGTCCAGTGAGCCCGGCGGTATCTGGGTTGGCTGGTCAGGGTAGGTGTAGTTGCCGTCACCGTTCGGTGGCACGGTGTTGTGGATCGAAGAGATCGGTGTGTACTCAGCGAGCGAAATTGGGAGTTTCACCATGACGGGAGAGATGTAAGACCCGGTTCCACTCGTCCCGTTATACAGGTAAACACCCATGAAGAAGCTGTCCCCTGGGACGTAGTTCAGATAGGTGAGCGGGATCTCCAGCTGTATAACAGTCCTGGCGTATGCCGTTGGGGGGTTCACTATGTCTATGTCCTGCCTCCAGGAGTTGAAGCCACTGGCGACGTAGAACCCGTAGTAGCCTTCGCCGTTGGAGAATGTTGCCGGGAGGAGTTCCACCGCATACTGGGCTGCGAAGTCTAGGTTCTGGTGGCTGTAGACCGTCGAGAACGCGGCGTTTGGCACATCCAGTGTCAGGTTGTAGTCTATGAAGGGGTTGGCACCACTGAAGTATACGCTGAGGTAGTCATTCAGTACCGAGCCGTACACAGAGGCGTTGCCGTATGTGTAGATCTGCAGGTAGAGGGTCGTCGGGCTGTAGGCTATGTCGAGCTCCCTTATGTTGCCGTTCGCCTTCGAGGTGTTGTTGTAGTAGACTATTGTTCCGTTCCATGGGTTCGTAAGCGAAGGCGATGAGGCAAGGCCAGCAGAAGTCTGCACCGTGCCCCACGGGTACCCGTTGAGCGTCGGGGTGTGCGCCTGCGTGTAATCTCCCATTGAGGCCGGCGTGACAGGCGGTGTGTATGGTGTGTTGAGGTAGTTGGGTACAGGTATATTCAGCTGGCGCAGTGCGTACATCAGGTCTCCCTTGAACAGGTAGTCGAACGGCACAGAGTTGGAGCCACTGATGGTCCAGGGGGCCATCTGGAAGAACCAGTCACTGCCCTCAGCAGCGTATATTGCGTTCCAGGCCCTCGTAAGGTTGCCCTCAAGGGTGTTCGCCGTGAGGTTCTGCTCAAACGGTGTGTAGTTCTGCAGCTGCACCAGGTTGTGCTCCTCCTGGAAGTTAAGGACGAGGCTCCTCACGTTATTGAGCGCCTCCCAGTAGAAGTCCTGGACCTGGTAACCTGACCACTGTGTCAGGTAGATGTTTGACTGGTAGGGCGCAGGCTTTCCGTTCCCGCCGTTCCAGCCTGCCGTGGCTATGTGCTTCAGCACCGGCAGCTGGTATCCCTCCTGCTTGACCATTTCCAGGTACTGCTGCGGTGTCACCGTGTGGATGTAGGTTGAGTTCTGCTCCAGTGCGGTGTAGAGGTCCTCCAGGAACGGCACACCGTCCTCTGCGAACGGAGACATGAACATCCAGTTCTCGCCATCGAGGCCAACGGTTACGAGGACGTGCTCGTGGTCTGAGGCAGGTATTGCGGAGTATATGCCCTTGAGGTAGTTGATGAATGTGTCCACTGCAGTCCATGTGGGCATGCTGCCGAAGTTGAAGGCCCAGTCATTTGAAATGTAGCCGTCCCTGAAGAAAACATAGATGGATGTGTTGTTCGGCCCCAGGGCTTTGTACGGGGTATAGAGGTTGAGCATCTGCGTGACGTTGCCGCCGTTGCCATATGGCAGGGCATCGATGCCAGACCCCTGCAGGGCCGCGTCCGCCGCGTTCATCCATATGGCACCGGACTCATTTGCGGCCTGGATCATCTGGTACGATACCGTGAACTCCGGCGCATACATTCCGGTTGGCCACTGGCCGAAGAGGTGGTAGAACTGCCCCCTGCTTATGTTCATCTGCGCCAGGACATCAGAGAAGTATGACGCCTTGTATATGGTTCCAGCAGGCCCGGTGAGGTTATTTGCCAGGAGAAGCGGTGTGAGTGGGTGGTAGAACGGGCTTGTGAAGAGCTCCACATTGTTGCTACCGCTGGTGTTGCCCTGCATGTCGCTCCTGAATGCAGGTATAACCTGGCCAGTGAGCCACTTTGAATACTGCAATATTTCCTTCAGGTCTGTCTGGTTGAAAGATGTCTGGTTGTGCAGGGCCCATATGGTACTGTTCTTCCACTGTGCACCAAGCTGCCCCTCAACCAGCGGTGTGCTCACATCGTACAGGAACCAGAGCACCTTCGCATCCTCAAACTGTGTGGCGTTAAGCGTCTTTCCAGAGACCCACAGGGAGTGGAGCTGTGCGTAAAGGTTCGACGCTGGCTCGTTCAGGCTGAACACGTATGACGGTATGCTGAAGTAGTCATATGTGAGGTTTGCCAGAAGGCTCCTGTTCTGTGTTGTGTTCAACTCGCTGTAAGGCACGAAGGCGTAGTGTATGAATGTGTCATTGAACTCAGGGTCTGTGGAAATGTTGACGAGCTGGTATAACAACGAACCGGACAGCTCGTATGTCACGTTTACTTCAGGGAACATGTGGGCTATGAGAGCCTGTTCTATGTACTCGGCAGTGGCGTGGGCCTCAGTCCACGGGAGGACGTAGTAGTTCGACCCGACAACCTTGTACAGTGGCTGGTGGTCGTTGAATATGATGGCCAGGTTTATCGGTGGCGCGGTGGGGGTTGTTGTCTTCACGGTACTTGGGATGTTCACCTGGCCGAAGTTCAGGCCTATGGTATCGTTAACAACAAATTCTGAGATGGAGTTGCCATCGTTATACTTACCAACCTGGCTGTATGGCATCCCGATACCGACCCAGGCACCGCTACCGCCCACTATGAAGGCGGATATGTTCATGTGTAGCGTGCCGGAGTAGCCGTATGGGAACAGGGCCTGCCAAGGTATCCTTATTTCCACGGTGTTGTTGGAGCCGCCGAATACGAAGTAGTTCTGGATGGACACAGCACTGGGCGAGGTGTTGCTGGCCGAGAGTGGCGAGTTCACCATGAACGCATCCTCGCCGCTGGGATCAGAGTTCGGGCCACCGAAGTAGACTGCTGCGAAGTAATTCACCGGGCTTGTGAATGATATGGCACGGTTCCAGGTGTTTAGATTTGTCATGTTGTACGTGCCGTACTGCGTGTTCGTATCATTGCTCAGGAATACCATCAGCGAGTTCCCATCAATGATCTCCTTGACACCTATGAAGAGGTAGGTCGAGTTGAATGATACATAGAGTGCAGTCAGGTTATTATCAGGACCCCATGGGGTCGCATGGGTGTTCTCATAGATCTGGTGCCCTGAAAAATCGTTCGTTACGTTGCCTGTGAACGTTATATTGGCCTCAGAGACGTTGATGTAATTAGCACCACCGGACTGTGATGGCGCTGCACTCACAGCACTTGCCGACCCCAGAAAGAGAGAGGAGACAAAGATCAGCACCATGGTCAGGACAAGTATCCTTGTCTTACTACTGTTCATAGTAGGGTAAGTGCAGATCGAGTACTTATATCTTATGTAAAATTGTTCACCGAAAGATATTTTAAGTGAAATTCTTACACGTGGCGGGATCCAGACCTGAGGTGTTTCCAGGATCCTCTGAAAGTATACCGGCGTGCCCCAAAGACCGCATAATCCATCTTTATGCCGGACCTACGTTTCCCTGCCAGTATACATTCAAAGTCACTCCACAAACACAACCGGTTCTGGGCGGCCCCAACTTAACATCGATATAGCCTTAATGTACAGGGCCACAGTGGGATGATGGGGTACGGAACACCTGCTTCTGGATGCAGTGCGAGAAAAATTGAAGGGATTTCAGGTTCCCGAGGCTTGCTGGATATTTACCGATGTTGTCGGTGCACCTCCGGTGTAGCCCTGGATCCACCTGATGTTGAGAAACTTACTCCGGCAAATTGAGTTGAATGGTGCCCCTTTCTGGAAAATATCCACTGTTGAAGGGCCAGCACCCCACCATTACAGATCCAGCAGTTAAGTGCACGCCATCAGAGGCACATGGGAGATTAACTGGGTTTTAACGCCATACATGAACTGAACACGGGCCCTGAAACCCCCCTATACTGTACTGGGCAGAAGGGTATGCAGGATCCTCACCTGGAAGCCGCACACACCTAACCTGGGCGGATTACCTGTGAGAAACAGTTCAGGCCCACCGAACTTAAAGAGGCGGGCCCTCTACCAGCAATCATGTATCTATTGCCCTGTCTCAGGTAGGTGTCAGTGGCGCAGAGGTAATTCATAGGCGGAAAGCCAAATCAAAAGATCTCTTATTGAACGGAGACAGAGCCTGATCCATTTCTGGTGAAGGGCCCACGGGCACCAATCAAGGCACGCCACTCTGTTGAGCGTGTAGTTTGCGGGTAATGATCTTCCTTGGAGGGAAAGCAGTTCAATGTGTGTATAACAAACTATTATGATTCTTCGATACTTCTTAGAACAACCTGTTTGTGGAATTGCCAACCTCAACAGGTCAGGTGTGTCGGAACAACTGGTTCCCTGAATTTCTGCGTCTTGGTCGCCTGCATCTGCCCGTACACTCGGGGCTCTCCGCAAAGATTAATCAATAGGCTATCGCCTGCTCTCATTTAGGGAAAATAAGGGGCGATGTCGAGAGATGCTTCCTAAGGGCTTTATGTTGGGCTACTCTCTTGCAGGCTTCCAGTCGGAGATGGGCATCTCGGAAGAGGACAGGAACTCGGACTGGTGGGCCTGGGTCCACGACCCGGTGAACATAGGCACAGGCATAGTATCTGGCGACCTTCCAGAGAACGGGATAGGCTACTGGGACCTCTACGAGAGGTACCACAACCTAGCAGTGGAGACTGGAATGGACACAGCCCGTTTGGGAATTGAATGGAGCCGGATATTCCCGGAGAGCACGGCGGGTGTGAAGGTAACCGTGGACTACGACGGGCACGACCTAGTTTCGGTGGACGTCGATGACCGTGCACTGGAGCACCTCGATAGGCTCGCTAACATGAGGGCTGTTGAGCACTACAGGAAAATATTCTCGGATGTAAGGGAAAGGGGAATGAAGCTCATAATAAATGCGTACCACTGGCCCATACCCATATACCTGCACGACCCCATAGAGAGCAGGGATTCTGGGCTCAGAAACAAGAGGAACGGCTGGCTAAACCATGACACTGTTGTGGAGTTCGTGAAGTACGCGAAGTACATTGCATGGAAGTTCGAGGACCTGGCGGACATGTTCTCGATAATGAATGAGCCCAATGTGGTCTGCGGTGCCGGGTACTTCAACCCCAAGGCAGGGTTCCCCCCAGGTTTTCCCAGCCCTGAGGGCGGACTTCTCGCGAAAAAGCATGAGATAGAGGCAATTGCCAGGGCCTATGATGCGATGAAGGAAGCAACAGGGAAGCCAGTCGGCCTGATAATGGCCAATGGAGATATACAGGCGTTCAGCGACGAAGACCATGAGGCTGCTGAGGTGGCGACCCACAGCGAGAGGTATTCCTTTGTCGACCCGCTCCGCACAGGCGAGATGAAGTGGGTGGAGGCCCTCTCACAGGGCAGATCGTTCAGGGAGAAGAGTGCAGGGTACAGGGAGGATCTTGCAGATAAGCTGGACTGGATCGGGGTGAACTACTACTCAAGGTCCGTGGTGAGAAAAAGTGGCCAGGGCTACAGGGTGCTGGGCGGATACGGTTACTCAGCCACAGCGGGTATGAGGAGCAAAGGAGGCAGAGAGGTCAGTGACTCTGGCTGGGAGGTATACCCGGAAGGGCTTCTGAATGTCCTTTCGTCCTACTGGGAACGTTATGGGTTGCCAATGATAGTCACGGAGAACGGCATAGCCGATGCATCAGACCGGTTGAGACCGGGATACCTTGTTTCGCACATGAAGTATGTGGAGAGAGCTATTGAGAAGGGCATGGATGTGCGCGGCTACCTCCACTGGTCCCTCCTCGACAACTATGAGTGGGCGTCAGGCTTCTCCATGAAGTTCGGTCTGTACGGCGTCGACCTCAGGACAAAGAAGGTTCAGACCAGGCCAAGCGCCTTGGTATTCAAGGAGATTGCCAGGGCACGTTGTGTGCCTGAGGAGTTAGAGTGGATGGTACAGGAGTGATCACTGTGTGTAAACCCAGTTAATGATAATCCTTGAGGGAACCACGAACTGATTATCCTGCGACATAAAGACCTGGAAATCGAGGCCGAATACATGTCCCGGCAAGAGTCTGTTGTCCATCAACTACTCCTGTAGTCAAGGCATGCCTGAACCATCTTAAGTGAGTGGCCCTTTCATGTCCGTGGGCATTAATAGTTGTTCCCGGACTATTTTCACACAGCCTTTAGAGACCTTGCAGACAGTTAGGGCCAGAAGGCGCCTCTATGAACTGAAGGCCATGCTTAACAGGCGCAGATGGCGCGGGAAATCCAGCAGCACCTGTGACAGCGAGTGGCAAATGGCTGCGGAAATTCGGGAAGGGCCTATTCCTTGACTGCATAGTGCCCGGAAGATCACTCAATTTGATGTTGGGAGTGCACCATTAAGCTGGAGCATGCAGTTGCTTGATAGATAAACTGACCCGTGCCAAGACTGCTTTCCGATCTTCGGGCAAATGAAGAAGGAAACGATTTATCAAGTACTACCATCCGTATGTAATGCACCTCATCATCTCGTGTATGGACAGGCGGCTGAACAGGTACCTGCAGGGCATGGCCTCCGGACAGACGGTCTTTGTCCGCAACGCCGGGGCCAACGTTGCCACCCTTAAAGACACACTGGGATCGCTGGAGGGAGTTGAGAGCGTTACGATAATAACGCACACGGACTGCGGTGCAATGGGCGTGGTCGAGCAGGTGCTCCGTGGAAACGACCGGCCGGATGATCTTGCGGAGTTCATGCGCCCGTTCATAGGCCTGAGGCCGGACAGGGATGAGATAGAGAGGGAGAACGGGGAGCTGCAGGCCGATGCCGTGAGGAAGATGATGGATGTGGAGGTCAAGAGCATTCTTGTGAATACAGGTACGCTGAGGTATGAGAGCACGGGAAGGTACAGGGCCCTCTTCATGAGGCCGTCCGGAAACACGGTGCCGAAGGAGAGGGTTGACAGCACCTACGTGATACAGAACAGCCCCGGGGACAGGAGTACCGACATATACATTGCGAGGAACTTCCTGAAGATCAGGGAGTTCGATCAGGAGTGAGCCGGCCTCCTGAAGAGCACGATCCTGTTCGTGTTCGTGCCAAGCCTGTTGTTCTCAACACCCCATATGTGGGAGGTCTTGGTGAACCTCTGCACGTTTATGTATGTCACAACGTGTTCCAGGCCGGCCTCTGTGCCGCATTCCCTCACGATCTCCTTTAGGTCGGCCTTCCTGGTCTCTCCGACCTCGAAGGCCACGTAACCGCCAGGTTTCGTGATGCGGAACAGTTCCCTCATTGTTGCGGAAATGAAGGACTTCCAGGAGCCAAGGTCTGAGAGCACAGTTATGCGCCCCTTCACCTCACCTGCGTCTATGCAGTTGAACCAGAGCCTCATCCAGTTGTCCTTTGCGTAGTCGACGAGGTTGATGAAGGGCGGCGAAGTGACCGTGAGGTCCACAGTGCCGTCTCCGACCGATACGAGGTCCCTGCTGTCGTCCGACGTGAACCTCGCCTTGCCTGAGACTGCGGAGAGCCTCTCCAGGACTTCAGGGCTGACGTCCCTGAGGAGCGATGCACTCTTCCTCAGGACTATCTTCTTGACATCCCTGTACTCCGGCTCCTGCCCCAGCCTCCTGTTTATCCTCTCCTGCTCCTCCGGCGATGCGGCCTGGTTCGGTGGGAGGGAGTAGACGGAGAAGAAGCCACTGGAGTGCCCCGTGAGCCTGGTGGTGGCCACCATCCTTATCCACCTGTCGACCCTGTCCTCCTTTCCGGATTCCCTCCTCTCCATCAGGTAATCCCTGAGCGAAACGACCTCCGCCTCGGTCCTGGGGTGGTAGAACATGGAGAGGTCGATGCCTGCACGTGCACCGTAATCAACCGTGATGGATGACAGGCGCCGGGCCACCTCATCGAGGCCAGGTGGTTCAAGCCTGGGCCTTGTCAGAATTTCGGAAAGTGGGTTTGTGTCATTCGAGATAGGTGTCCTCAGGAGGAGGGCGGCCTCCACCGCTGTTGTGCCGCGACCAGAGAATGGATCGAACACCGTGTCTCCCGGGCTGGAATACCGTTCTATGAAGAACTTCGGTAGCTGGGGCTTGAAGCAGGCCCTGTAGGGCACCTCGTGGAGGCTAGACGCCTGCCTCTGCCTGTTGGTCCAGAAGGAGCCGGTGACGTCACTTGCGTCTGACTGCATAGCAGGGCTCAGAGGATGAGCAGCGGGATGTACATCTCCGATGCGCTCAGCCCGCTGTGTGACCCGACCATGGTTGGCGGGTTGCTGTTCCTGAAGTTGTAGAAGTAGCCCCTATTGTCCGTGGGCACCGCTATGAAGTCCGGCATGACGTCGTCCAACCTGGGCCCCTTCGACGGCCCCATCAGGCCCTTCAGCTCCTCGCTGTTCTTCGCGAACACCTGCATGTTGCCGTACCTCTCCTCGAAGTAGCGGGCTGCGTCCTGGCCGCCCCTAATCATCACAGCCCTGGGGTCGCCGTACGGCGGGCAGTTCAGGAGGCCCATCAGGTCCTGGTTGTCGTTCATTACGACCCTCTCGCTCAGCTCTATGTGCCCGTGGTCAGCGGTGAGCAGGAACCTCCACCTCCCCCTGAACTGTTCGAATACAGACAGCACCCTGCTGAATATGTACCTTGCAGATTCCACCGTCGGATCAGATGAGGGCCCGTATGCGTGCGCCATCTGGTCCACGTAAGGTATGTAGAGGTGCACGAAGTCATAGCCCTTCTCCAGTGCGTTCCTGTAGACCTGGAACGCGTCGAACACGGTCTTGTATGTCTGTATTTCCGCGGTTCCATAGAGCATCCTCGAGTATTCCGACTGCCATATGTTGGACGGCTGGATTATCAGGACCCTCTTGCCCATGTCGCAGGCGCTCTTCACGGTGCTGCGGAAGTAGAACATTGAAGCCATTGGCTCCACCTTGGCCAGCATGTCCCTGCCGAAGCCCTGTGCCGCTGTGTACTCAAGGGTATTGACCACGACACCGAGTCGCTTGGAGTAGAGCGTATAACCTATGATGCCGTGCTCCGACGGGTACCTGGCGGAGAACAGGGTGGCGAGCACGTTCGAAGTGGTGGATGGGAACACTGTCGTGAACCTCTCCGCGCTGGATATGTCCAGGCCATAGGCCTCGCACATCTCCCAGCCGAGGCCGTCCACCAGTACGAGCGAGAGGGGCAGGTCCGTGTCCTCCACCTCGCCCAGCACCCTGGTGCTCACGTCGGCATCGATCCTGAGCTTCCTCGCTATTGAATTGGCGAGCGTGTATATTGACCTTGACCTGTAGTCCGGGTATACGAAAGACACGCTGTGGTTATCTGCCCATCGGATAAAAGGATTGCAATGGCGCCCTCCGGAAAGCGCATGCAGCCCGGGCCCGAAAGGCCTCAGGGGTCGGTGCTGATGGACTGACGCCATGTACATATCGGCGCCACTCTCTCACTGCAGAGCCGCCTCGACCGCTAAGAGCAATATTATGGCCCACGGGCACTCACACATGCGGAACAGCCTCCCCTGAGACGCCGACTCCCCTCCTGAGGTCCTCCAAAATCTCGGCCAGGTTCACTTTCATGAGCGTGCAGACAGGCATCCTGGAGGACACCTCGCTGTACAGGGTGAGGTAGGTGGGCAGGTCGAGGTCCTGCTGCCTGATGGACCTGTCAAGGTAGGCAGAGTAGACCAGGCGCATCCCCCTGTAAACGTATACCTCGCAGGAGCAGAGGACGGGTATATCCTGGAACTCCGGACCGCTGTTGAAGTCCTCCCAGTCAATGTAAAGCGTGGCCCTGTACCTCCCGGCCCGTGCCTCATAGAGCTCGTAGGTGTCCACGGTGACCCTGGACGCGTTGGCCCTGACCCAGGAGGCGAGTTCTGAGAGTTCAGATTCCGGAATGGATACGTCCCTGGGCCTCTGCAGGCATTCCGGCGGGCCGGAATGCCCCAACAGTGCATACATGATGATGAAGGACATGACAGATACAGTAACGAGGACCAGGATGAGGGTCGGCCAGGGCACGGACGCTCCGCCGGGACTGTGGAGAACAGGAATCGCTGAAGCCAGGTTGATCGTTCAGACCACCTCCCCCATGTATATCGGTGAGAGCGAGCGCCCGCCGCCTTAAATCATGTGCCACGCTCCTCCAGTACCTGTTCGAGAAGATCTCCTCTCTCCCCTGCGGTTCAGTGTGGCAAGCCAGTGGTTGCCCGCTCACCATGGCAGTAGCGGAAGATAGCCCGGCCTGAGTGCCCTGGGTTCCCGGGGAAAACATAGGGGGCGAAATATTTTAACCGCCTCTCACTGATTCATCCATGGACTCCCTCAGGGCCGCCACCATCAGCGGCGTGGCCGCCATGGTGACGGTGTGGGCCTTCATCCTCACCTCCATGCACCTGAACCCCTGGTTCTCCGTGACCGCTAATGCCCTCAGCGACCTGGGCGGTGGGAACCTCACGGCAAACGGACACCCTGCGCCCACCGATCCGTGGGTCTACAACGCGGGCCTCATGGTCACGGCAGTGATCATAGTGGCCTTCGCTGGCATATGCATAAGCATGTCCCGGGACAAGCTGGAGACGGTGGGCCTTTCATTCTTCGTGATATCTGCCCTGTTCCTGGCCCTCATAGGCATATACCATGAGGGCACGTACCCGCATGACTTCGTATCGATCTGGTACTTCATCCTGGCGTCCATAGCGTTCGTGCCCGTGTCCCTATCACTGGCGCTCAGGAGGAGGCCCTTGGGGGCTGGTATGCTCATAACAACCGTCCTGGCATGGATCATATACGCGACCGTCAGGTGGCAGTCCGTGGCAGAGGGCGAGATATTCGGGATACTCGTGATCGAGCTCATCGTTTCTCTCTACCTCACGGACATGTGGAGGCACAGGAGTGAAGAAGGGGCACAAACTTAGATTACCTCTGCCATGCATCAATTCAATGGACACCGCCGTGTGTCGAACTATAACTTATGACTTCTGGGGTGAAGTGAAATTATTTTAATATGTTAAGGTACTTTCCTAACAATGACAGTCACAGGCACTCATGTGCGCTCCTCATGGAGGGGCGTTGCCTGGGGAGCATTCTTCGCCTCCTGGGGAGGCTGGCTCCTCGACGGTTTCACAGCATCGGTGTATGCCTTCGTTGCGCTTCCCGCGACGCAGTACCTTCTTCCGGCATCGCACATCCCCCTGAAGTACGAGAGCTTCTTCCTCGCGGCCTTCTTCTCAGTGTTCCTCATCGGGTGGGGTACCGCATTCATTTTCGGGCCACTAGGTGACAGATACGGTAGGTTCAGGGTCCTGGCCATCAGCATAGCACTCTACGGAGTGGGTTCTGTGCTCAGCGGACTCTCAACTAACGCCTACGAGTTTATGGCTTTCAGGTTCATCACGGGCCTCGGTATCGGCGCGGAGTGGTTTGTCGGTGGGACCAGCGTTGCTGAGATCTTCCCAGAGGACAGGAGGGTGTTCGGTGCCGGCCTATTCCACTCCGGCTACTACTTCGGCTACTTCTTCGCTGCCCTGGCAGCGCTGTTCCTGCAGTCCATCATCGGCTTCAGGGGCATGCTCATCCTCGGCGTAATACCGGTGGCCTTCATAATGTACATAAGGTACACAACAAAGGAGCCTGAGAGGTGGGAGAGGGCCAGGGAGAGGATGGGCGGGAACATAAGCTCCTGGAAGGCGTTTAGGTCCATATTCAGCAGGGAGTACCTGAGGGTCACCGTGGTCTCCTCCGTGGTCATGGTAGCGGTCATCCTGGGCCTCTGGAGCGGCACTGTATATGTGCCCACGGCGATAGAGAAGATGGCTGCCATAGACGGAATAGCGAAGACGCAGTTCCTGAGGCTCTCGGCGCTTGGAGGTGCTGTCACTTCAACCCTCACAATCGTTGGCTGCATCCTCATGCCGCTGATGGCAGAGAGGGTGGGCAGGAGGATAACTCTTATCGTTTTCCTTGCCTGCATGGCCGTGTCTGTCTACGTGATCTACGGAATAGTCTACTACCTGCACAGCCTCACGGACATGTTCGCCCTCCTTGTGCTGCTGGGCTTCGGAGGGGCCGATTTCTCCGTCTTCTCCCTCTGGCTGCCTGAACTCTACCCCACCGAGGCAAGGAGCAGCGGCTTCGGCGCAGTGACTACACTCGGCAGGTACTTCGCTGCTGGCTTCGAGTTCCTCATAGGCATAATAACCCTGGCCGTGGGCTTCGGCCATGGCATTGCGTACACCGCCATAGCATTCGTGGCTGTGATGCCGCTTGTCTTCCTGATCAGGGAGACCAGGGGCAAGGGCCTCAGGGAGGAGGTGCTCAGGGGCTGATGGCCTCACCCCTTCCTTCCCAGCAGCATCCAGCCGTACAGGTCGGTGTACTGTGAGAAGTCCAGGTTGCCGTGCACCTCGGTGAAGTTCCTCCTGTAGTAAAGGTCGGCTGCCATCCTGACCAGCCTTTCCCCCGTGTCGGTATATGCATCGTAGAGATAGGTCAGTGCCATGAGCCTGGCGAAGCCATCGGCTATCTGCTTCTGGTAGTACTGTAGAGTGCCGGACTCCTGCGCTCCGTACAGGGTGTCCATGACCGAGTCCAGCGCGACCTTTAGGTTGCCCGAAACCGCCCTGTCAGAGGCGTCCCTGACCCTCTCCACCTCCTCCTGGATGGCCTCCCTGACCCTGGGCAGCACCTCCATGAAGTCCAGGGCCTGTATGTTGCTGGTGCCCTCCCATATCGACGTTACTATGGCGTCCCTGTGCAGCTTCTCCACCACATACTCCGAGAGGAATCCCCTGCCGCCCATGAGCTCCATGGCGTACCTCGTCACCCTGTCGGACGTCCAGGCGGCCAGGTTCTTGGCCAGGTGCGACAGGGCCCTTGCGTATTGGTACAGCGGCGTGTAAGGTGGCCTCTCGTCTATGCACCTGGAGAACCTGTCCGCAGCGACGAGGGAAAGTACCGTGGCCGCCTCAAGGTCAGATTCGAGTTCAATGAGGTCCCGCTGGGCCAGGGGATGCTCCACAACGGGCCTGCCGAAGGCGCTCCTCGCGGATGCGTAGAGGCAAGCCTCCCACAGTGCCTTCCTCGCCATGCCCACAGCGGCCATGGCATCGTCTATCCTGGACATCGTAAGGATCTCAAGGGCCTGGTATATCCCGTCCCCCTGCTTCCCGAGAAGATAGGCCTCTGAACCCTCCAGGATGACTTCACCAGTTGGCACAAGTACCGTGCCGAGTTTGTCCTTCAGCCTCCTGACCTCGTAGTTGGGGGTGCCGTCGTCCCTCCTTGCCGGTACGAAGAAGGTGCATACGGATCTGATGCCTGGAGGCGAGCCCCTGACCCTCGCCGTCACTATGGCGCCGTCCGCAAGTCCCGCGTTGCTGGCGAAGTACTTGTTACCACCGTGCAGCCTGAACCTCTCACCGTCTGGAACGGCCTCCGTTCTAGTGTTCGCCAGGTCACTGCCTGCCTGTATCTCGGTGTAGAACGTGGCCCCAAGCCACATGTCAGGGCCAGCGAACCTCTCAACGTACCTATCAAGGGCGCCGCTGCCGTATTTCATGAGAGCGTAGAGCGTCTGGCCCGTGAGGGTGAGAGTGCAGAACAGGCCCGCATCGGAGACCAGGTAGGCGGAGAGGAAGTGCGTCATCAGGTCTCTTTCCCTGTATATTGAGGAGTTCACGCCCATCCCGTGGAGGCGGCGCAGTATGTCCCAGTGAGATCGGGAGAGCCAGACCGCATCGAGCCTCCTGTCATCAATGCCGTAGCTGACCAGCTTCGGGCGGCCGAAGTGGTCAAGGAACATGGCCTCCTCCATGAGCTCCTCTGACACATAGAGGCCGAGGCCCGAGAGCGTGCCAGACCTTTCCCTGAAGCCTGTGTACTCCAGGAATGTCCTGAGGGGCCTGTCCTCACTGAAGTAGTTGATCCCCTTTGACAGGAAAACGCTGGAGAAGTCGAGTCTCATGGGGAATGCATGTTGGAAAGCGTTAATAATGGTTTCACAGTGACCCCAGGTATAAAGGAATGCTCCCGTGGCTGCCTATGCCATATTCCGTCCCCGGAGGTGGCATGGAAATGAGGTCACCTGCAGGCCACGGTACCACTCGGACCGGCTGGTTTCCTGCCTTGGCGGGAGAGCGGGGTACCACCTAAAGGCTTAAGAAATAGAAGTAAATACGACCCCGCTCCTTCTTTAGGGGCGCTGGGGTGCTCCGACCCCGCTGGAATGCACCGATTCCAGGGGTAGAAGAGATGAGTGAACACAGGAACCTGATTCTGGCAAGCGTGATGATAGGCATGCTCATGTCGGCCATAGACACCACCATTGTTATACTGGCACTGCCGACGATCACAGAATCGCTCAAGGCACCCTTCCTTGACACAATCTGGGTCATACTGATATACCTACTGGTCCTCGCGGCGCTGACAACACAGCTGGGGAGGCTCGGGGACATATTCGGCAGGGGGAGGGCATTCAACATAGGCTTCCTGCTCTTCATAGCCGGCTCCGCTGCGTCTGGCGCCGCACCCGATGCCAGGTTCCTCATAGCGGCCAGGGCCTTCCAGGGCCTGGGCGCCGTCCTGATCCAGGGGAACAGCAGCGCCATAGTAGCTGACTACTTCGAGCCGAGCCAGAGGGGCAGGGCCTTCGGCATAACCTCCATGGGCTGGAACATAGGCGGTGTCCTCGGGATTGTCTTGGGCGGCATAATCACCACGTTCATAGGCTGGCGGTACATATTCTACATCAACGTGCCAGTGGGCCTCATAGGGTTCGCTTTAGGCCTCAAGTACATAAGGGACAACAGGAGGACAGAGACAAAGATCGACTATGCGGGCACTGTGCTCCTCGTGCTGCTGCTCTCCCTCATATCATACGGTGCGGTGGAGATCGCAGGCAACGGCGTGAAGGCCTCCTACATAGCCATGGTCCTGGTCGGCCTCGTCCTCCTTGTGCCATTCGTGCTCATCGAGAGGAGGGTCAGGGACCCCGTGATCTCGATGTCCGCCTTCAGGGAAAAGCTTCTCTCCCTGTCCCTGACGGCCGCAACGCTGCAGGCTGTGGGATTCCTCTCAGTGCTCTTCCTCATCATAATGTACCTACAGGGCATCAGGGGCATGACCCCCCTGGACGCCTCACTCCTCCTTGTCCCTGGCTACGTCGTGTCGAGCCTGCTCGCACCCAGGATGGGGCGCCTCTCCGACAGGGTCGGACCCAGGCTCATCGCTGGCACCGGCATAGCACTCATGGCAGTGGGCGTCCTCGTCTACCTGCAGATGGGGGTCAGCACATCGATATACATTGTTGTCCTGGGCTCGATTGTTACAGGGATCGGAGGTGCAATGTTCTGGCCCTCTAACAACAGCGCAGTCATGGCGGGGGCCCCTAGGAACCTCTACGGCTCAATATCTGGCCTCCTGAGGACACTGACGAACATAGGCACTCTCATGAGCTACGTCATAGCCATATCCATAGCCGCACTGTCGGTACCCAGGTACGTGGCATTCGAGGTCTTCCTGGGGGTCACGAAGCTGGTTGGGGGCGTGTCGTCAAAGTTCATGGTGGGGATACACGCCGCCCTGATAGCGAGCCTGGTTATACTCGTGGGAGCGGCGATTGCGTCCTTCTCAGGCGGGAACGGGAGGGCCAGGCAGGACTACCGACCCGAGTCTGCGGGTAAGAAGTGATGCTGGAATTTCCAGGGTCCCAAACCATTACCCCCGGGCCGCCAGGATTAACAGAATGCTGGACTATATGCCTGACATGGCATCCCGCAGGATTCTGTTTCCCTTGATGTTACACCCAGCTGCGTGTGATACGCGCCTGGAGCGATCCGGCCCCATCCCCTGAGTGCCAGTATCAGAGCACCGGGGTCTACGGAACATGGTGGAGGGGCATCACGACCTGCAAGGGCCCTGCGATCATGTGTTCGTGCCCGAAACGGTGTGAGGGGAGAAACTTTTAAGCCATCCAGGGATGCTCAAGCATGCTGAGGTCCCTCACGCTAATCCTTGTGATGCTCCTCATCCTAACCCTGATCCCGCTCTCACACCCTCATGCCCAGGTACAGGGCGGCGTTTTCCCGGGGAAGGGCATGCAGGTCAACCCGTTCAGCTCCTACCAGGCCGAACCGGCCCCTGTGGGCATAGCGGACTACGGCATAGGCCCAGGTGGCACCCCTTACGAGTACAGGACCAGTTCCTTTCTAGGCACTGTTAGCATAGGTTCGCTGCGAACCTATAACGGCTCGCTAAACAGCACCGCCAGCGACATGTCCATACAACTGAATGTCAACCTGGTCTTCAACGATTCCGGAGTGCAGTATGTGTACTGGGTACAGGACGTTGCGTTCCTGAACACCACAAATGGCCAGGTGTTCTTCATAGACAACATATGGAACATGAGTTCTCCAGGCGCGAGCATGTACAACTCAACGGTCTCAGGCAACGGCACAGTGGCGCCTGCGGGAAAGAGTATCGATTACTATTACTACGCGCCCAACAACACGCTCCCCGGCAACGGAATAGACCTGAGGTACCCTGCAACCCTCGACCTCATGGTCAACGCCACGCAGCCAGGCAGGGACCCCGAGGTCACCTTCTATTACAATGACGGGTACGGGTGGGTGGCCTTCGACACCGTTACATTCACCTTCGCAACCAACGTCTCCGGAAAGCCCGTGTTCGAGGTGAACGGCTTCCAGTACGAGCCCACAGGATACACGTTCTACGATGCGGAGCTCATACTCGGCGGGCCGGGGAACGGGACGGGCACTCAGGATATGGATTCGAATGTCTACCTCTCGCTCCTCTACTACAACGGCCACAACTTCCAGGAGATAGCGAACGCATACAACTTCGGCTCTAACACTGCAGAGACCCTGTGGAACGCCACGGACAGTGCCTACTACTACCCGCAGAACGGGTCGCTGTTCGCCCTTGTGAAGAACAGCTCCACCGGTGACGCCCTTGGAACCATATACACGAGCAACGAGGTCAGCTTCCTCAACATCTCCACCGGCTTCTACTCTGGGTACGTTGAGGTCAACAACACCGGGTATGCCTTCAGTGGCTGGTCAGCCAACCTGACACTGGCCCCCGGCACGTACGAGGTCAGGCTGCTGGACAGGGGCCAGGTGGTATTCCAGCAGAACGTGACTCTGAAGGCCGGCCATTACAGGCACCTGGACGCCGGGAAGCTCTACACCGTCACGTTCACAGAACACGGCCTCCCACAGGGTTACGGGTGGGAGGTCAGGCTGGACACAGGCACAGTGCTGAAGGGAGACGCGCAGAACCTCTCCGTGCAGCTCTCCAATGGAACCTACAACTATACCGTCATATCGCTTGAGAACACCTACTTACCTGTGAACTCCACCGGCACGTTCTTTGTCAACGGGTCCAACACCGTGCTGTATGTGAACTTCACGCTCCTCACCTACAGGGTCGATTTCATGGAGAGCGGCCTGCCTGCCGGCGCAAAGTGGTCGGTAACCATAGGCAACATGAGCGTCAGCACATCGAACAGGACCATAGTGTTCGAACTGCCCAACGGCACCTATAACTTCACTGTACACTGGAGCAACACCACCTATCTGCCATACCCGGACATGGGCACGTTTTATGTGGACGGGAAGGGCATTTCCCTTTACATAACGTTCTACAGCACACTCAACACCGTGACGGTGGAGGAGACGGGCCTCTCAGGGCAGGTGTGGAAGATCGTGGTCGGAAACTATACGGTCGAAACGTCCAGCACGGCCCTCAGCATACTCATGCCGAACGGGACATACAGTGTCCTGGTACAGGCTCCTCCCGGGTACAGGGCAGAATACAACAGCACCCTGAGGGTGGACGGTTCCAACGTGACACTGCAGATAAAGTTCGAGAAGGTGTCAAACGGCCTCCTGACGTTTGGCCTCGTGATCCTGATCCTTGTTGCGGTCGTGGTGGCAGCCGCAGTGATCAGGAGGAGGTGAGGCCCCCACCTCCGTAGGTGCACCAATAAGGTACCCGGCCGGTTGGGTTTATTAAAGAACATGCACTATCAACGCATCATGCTGGCAATGGAGCCCGTCATACGTTTCGAAACATCCAGGCCGGATTCCGTGCTCGGGCCCCACACTGAAGGGGAGATGGTGAGGATTAACGCCTACCTGCCGCTTGCCTTGGAGGCATGGGTGGAGACGGCCGGCGGGAGGATCGGCATGGAGGAGGTGGGGGAGAAGTTCTTCACGTGCCTTGCAGGCAGGGAAGTCCTTCCGCATGAGTACTGGGTGTGCTACAGGGAGATCGGTGGGTACGTCTCAAGGCGTAAAGACCCTTACTCCTTCAGGCCGTCCATAAGCGACTTCGAGATATACCTGTACAAGAGCGGCAGGCTCTACGAGAGTTACAGGACCCTGGGTGCCCACATCATGACGATAGAGGGCGTCGAGGGCGTGAGGTTTGCCGTGTGGGCGCCGAACGCCAGGGCGGTGTCCGTGATCGGGAACTTCAACCACTGGAAGCACGGGGCGCACCCCATGGTGAACGTACAGGACTCGGGCATATGGGAACTCTTCGTGCCCGGGATCGGTGAGGGTGAGGTATACAAGTACGCCGTGCGCTGGAGGGACGGCACGGTAAAGGAGAAGGCGGACCCGTACGCCTTCAGGACAGAGAAGAGGCCGAACACCGGTTCAGTGGTCGCCTCCCTGGACTATGAGTGGAGGAGCAGCTTCAGGGGTGAGCAGTCTGATGCTTCAAGGCCCATGGCCGTCTACGAGGTGCACCTGGGCTCCTGGAAGCGCGACCCTGCCCGGCCCAACGACTTCCTTTCATACGACAGTATAGCAGAGGACCTGTGCAGGTACGTGAAGAGCATGGGCTTCACGCATGTGGAGTTCCTGCCCCTCATGGAGCACCCCCTTGACGAGTCCTGGGGTTACCAGGTCACCTCGTACTATGCGCCGAGCGCCAGGTACGGCGATCCTGTGGGGCTGAAGAGGCTCATAGACCGGCTGCACTCCGAGGGCATAGGCGTGATCCTGGACTGGGTCCCCGCACACTTCCCTGACGATGACTTCTCGCTCTCAAGGTTCGATGGAACGCACCTCTACGACCATGAGGACCCGAGGCTGGGCAGGCACCCTGACTGGGGTACCAGGATATTCAACTACGGCAGGAACGAGGTGCGGAACTTCCTCATATCGAGCGCGCTATTCTGGCTCAACGAGTACAGGGCAGACGGACTCAGGATCGATGCAGTATCGTCGATGCTCTACCTGGACTATTCAAGGAAGCCAGGTGAGTGGATACCGAACCGCTACGGGGGGAGGGAGAACCTTGAGGCCATAGAGTTCCTCAGGGAACTGAGCAGGGCGGTGAAGCAGTACAGGCCCGATGCTGTTCTCATTGCAGAGGAGAGCACAGCCTGGCCCGGCGTCACAAGGACACCGGAGGAGGGGGGCCTGGGCTTCGACTACAAGTGGAACATGGGGTGGATGCACGACACCCTGGACTACTTCTCCAGGGACCCCATCTACAGGAAGTACGAGCAGGACAGGCTGACCTTCGAGATGTGGTACGCATACAGCGAAAGGTACATACTGCCCCTGTCCCACGACGAGGTAGTGCACGGCAAGGGCTCACTGATAGGCAAGATGCCAGGCGATGCCTGGCAGAAGTTCGCCAATCTGAGGCTCATGCTCTCCTACATGTTCATGTTCCCTGGCAAGAAACTCCTCTTCATGGGAAACGAGATAGGGCAGTTCTCGGAGTGGAACGTGAAGGGGCAGGTGGACTGGGCACTGCTCTCCAGGACCGAGCACAGGGGCCTCCAGGTCCTGGTCAGGGACCTCCTGGCCCTCTACAGGGAGACGCCCGCACTGCACCAGGGCGACTGCGACAGCCAGGGGTTCAGGTGGATAGACTTCTCGGACAGGGACAACAGTGTCATAAGCTTCATCAGGAGAGGTAAGGGTGATGAGGTGGTGTGCGTGTTCAACATGACCCCGGTGGTCAGGCACGGGTACAGGGTCGGTGTACCGGAGCCAGGGTATTACAGGGAGGTCTTCAACTCGGATTCTTCATTCTACGGGGGCTCCAACACCGGCAACATGGGCGGCCGGTCCTCTGAGAGGGTGCCCTTCCACGGCTTCGGGCAGTCCGTTGAACTGACGCTGCCGCCACTGGCCGCTATCATGCTAAGGAGGGATTGACCTGTCAGGCACCATAAGGATAAGCCAGGTATGGCCCGTGGTCGAGTGCAACCGGTACCCGGTGAAGAGGACCGTTGGCGAGGATGTTGAAGTAAGGGCGAGGGTCTTTTCTCACGGCACTGACGTTGTCCTGGCAGCCCTGAGGTACAGGGCCGCCGGTGGCAGGTGGAAGGAGGTCCGCATGAGACCGCAGCCCGACGACTACTTCACCGCATCGTTCACGATAGAGAGGCTCAGCGACTACGAGTTCTCGGTCGCAGGGTGGCACAGCCCGCTCCTCACATGGGCCAGGGACTTCGCCAAGTGGTACGCTTCTGGCGAGGACGTGAGTATGGACGCGGAGGAGGGCAGGGAGATACTGTCAAGGGCCCTCGGGAAGAGGCCTGCCAGCAGGGCAGCGGTGCTCAAGCGCCTCATGGAGGCCATAGTTGCCAGGGACTACGGCACCATCGCTTCCCTCTCCACCTCACCCGGACTGACGGAGGCGGCTTTCCTGTTCGACAGGAGGCTGCACCTGGAGGAGGGCGAGGCCGTAAGGGTCAGGGTGGAAAGGGAGGAGGCAAGGTTCGCATCATGGTACGAGTTCTTCCCCCGCTCGTGCACCTCCGACCCGGGGAAACACGGTACGCTCAGGGACTGCACGGCCATGCTCAGGCATGCCAGAGACCTCGGTTTCGACACAGTGTACATAACGCCGATCCACCCGATAGGCAGGACGAACAGGCGTGGAAAGAACGGAGTGATACCGTGCGCGCCCGGGGACCCGGGGAGCCCGTGGGCCATAGGGAGCGATGAGGGCGGGCACAAGAGCGTGAACCCTGATCTCGGCACACTGGAAGACTTCAGGGAATTTCTGAGGAAGGCGAGGTCGATGGGCCTCGAGGTGGCCATGGACATCGCTCTCCAGTGCTCCCCCGACCACCCGTACGTGAGGGAGCACCCGGAGTGGTTCAGACACAGGAAGGACGGTTCGATCAGGTATGCGGAGAACCCGCCGAAGAAGTACTTCGACATATACCCCTTTGACTTCGACACCACCGACAGGGAGGGCCTATGGAACGAGATGCTCTCCATCTTCCTCTTCTGGGCAGAGCAGGGCGTCAGGGCCTTCAGGGTCGACAACCCGCACACCAAGCCCACAGACTTCTGGGAGTGGCTGATAGCGAAAGTGAGGGAAAAGTACCCTGATGCCATATTCCTCGCAGAGGCGTTCACGAGGCCATCCATTATGTACGAGTTATCGAAGGTTGGCTTCTCCATGTCGTATACATACTTCACATGGAGGAACTATGACTACGAGATCAGGGACTACTTCACCGAGATAAACAGCGGCGAGGTGGCGGAGCATTTCAGGCCCATGCTCTTCACCAACACCCCCGACATACTCACAGACGTTCTGCAGAAGGGGGGCAGGCCAGCGTTTATGATGCGTGCAGTGCTTGCGGCCACGCTGTCACCGCTATGGGGCATATACAGCGGCTTCGAGCTCTGCGAGAACAGGGCCAGGCCGAACTCGGAGGAGTACTTGGACTCGGAGAAGTACGAGGTGAAGGCCAGGGACTTCGGTGCCCCGGGGAACATAAACGCCTTCATAGCGAGGCTGAACCAGATCAGGAGGGAGTGCAGGCCCCTGCAGTTCTTCAGGAACGTGGAGTTTTACAGGTCAGACAACCCGAACATAGTGTGTTACTCCAGGTGGCACGGTGATGAGTGGGTCTACGTGGTTGTGAACGTGAACCCATTCGAGGAGCACTCCGCAACGGTGCAGGTGCCAGTATGGAAGTTCGGCATTGGCTTCAACGAGCCCTACAGGATGGAGGACCTGCTCAGTGGTGAAGTTTATAACTGGGTTGGGGAGTACAACTACGTGAAACTCACACCAGGAGAGAGGTGTGCACACGTTCTGAGGAGGAGAGCATGATAGACAGGACGAACCTCCTCTGGTACAGGGATGCGGTCTACTACGAGCTGCACGTGAAGTCTTTCTACGATTCCAACAACGACGGGATAGGGGACTTCAACGGCCTTAGGGAGAAGCTGGATTACCTGAAGGGCCTGGGCATAGACTGCGTCTGGCTCCTACCCTTCTACAAATCGCCCATGAGGGACGACGGGTACGATATATCCGATTACTATTCGATACAGCCGGAATACGGGACGATACAGGACTTCAGGAAGTTCCTTGACGAGGCGCACGACATGGGCATAAGGGTCATCGCGGACCTCGTCCTGAACCATGTGTCGGACCAGCACCCCTGGTTCCAGGAGGCCATAAAGAGCAGGGACAGCCCGTACCATGACTGGTTCGTCTGGAGCGATACAGACCAGAAGTACAAAGGCGTGAGGATAATATTCATAGACACAGAGAAGTCGAACTGGACCTGGGAACCGAACACGCAGCAGTACTACTGGCACAGGTTCTACAGCCACCAGCCGGACCTGAACTACGACAACCCAGCGGTGAGGGAGGAGATAAAGAACGTGGTGCGTTTCTGGCTCCGCATGGGCCTGGACGGGTTCAGGTGCGACGCAGTCCCGTACCTGTTCGAGAGGGAGGGGACCAGCTGCGAGAACCTACCGGAGACGCACCAGTACTTCAAGGAACTCAGGAGGATGATCGATGAGGAGTTCCCGGGCTGCATCCTCCTGGCCGAGGCCAACCAGTGGCCCACGGAGGCGAAGCAGTACTTCGGGAACGGCGACGAGTTCCACATGGCCTTCAACTTCCCCCTCATGCCCAGGATCTTCATAGCTCTGGCCAGGGAGAACGCCTTCCCCATAGAGGACATCATAAAACAGACGCTGCCAATACCTGAGAACTGCGACTGGATGATATTCCTCAGGAACCATGATGAGCTCACGCTCGAGATGGTGACCGATGAGGAGAGGGACATAATGTTCAGTGAGTACGCTAAGATACCGAGGATGCGCCTGAACCTGGGCATAAGGAGGCGCCTCGCGCCCCTTGTGGACAACGACAGGGCAACACTGGAACTGCTGCACGCGATGCTCCTCACGCTGCCTGGGAACCCAATCCTCTATTACGGGGACGAGATCAACATGGGCGACAACATCTACCTGGGCGACAGGAACGGCGTCAGGACGCCCATGCAGTGGAGCGCAGACAGGAACGCTGGCTTCTCCAAGTGCGACCCGGAGATGCTCTACTCCCCCGTCATAACGAACCCGAACTACCACTACGAGACCTTCAACGTTGAGGCGCAGTCCAGGCTCCAGACATCGTTCCTTAACTGGCTTAAGAGGATAATAAGGGTGAGGAAGCGCTACTCCCTCGTCCTGGGCCGCGGGGAGATAGAGTTCCTGCACGGCGGCAACGAGAGGGTCCTCGCCTACCTGAGGAAGTACGGGGAGCAGAGGATGCTCTGCCTCTTCAACCTGTCCAAGAAGCCCACCTACCTCCAGCTTGACCTCAAAGAGTACAGGGGCTACACCCCTGTCGAGACCATATCCCAGGAGCCGTTCCCGCCCATAGGAGAGCTGCCGTACTTCTTCACCCTCCCCGGGCGCGCATACTTCTGGTTCGAACTGCAGCAGACGCAGGGTGGTGCACAGTGAACGGCGGCCTGGAGAGGTTCCTCTTACAGACGGTGCCGAAGATGAGGTGGTACCCCTTCAAGAGGGAGAGGATCACGAAGGTCTCGGTGGAGGGGCAGGTAAGGATAGATGGCGAGAGGTCTGTGGTGTGCTGCAGGTATTTCTTCAACAGCGGCAGGAGCGAGCTCCTCATGATACCTGTTGTGGAGATGCACGGGGAGGCCCTTGACGGCACACAGGACGAGGTGGTGCAGGACCATCTGCTCCAGATGATCGACATGGCCTCCGGGGAAGGCGTGGTTTTCCAGGGCAGGAGGTTCAGCGGCGCACCCAGGAGGTACGGAGAGAGGAGGATCTTCCAGGGGGAGCAGAGCAACACCAGCATCCTCTTCGGCAGGGAGGTGATGCTGAAGGTCATAAGGAGGTTCACCCCTGGCCCCAACCCTGACTGGGAGATGCCCCTCATGCTGAGGAAAGGTGGGTTCAGGAGGGTGCCAGAACCCATCGGGATAGTTGAGGCAGTTATGGGCAGCGAGAGGGGGACATTCCTGAGCGCTTCAGGGTTCGTGGAGAACGACGGCGATGGCTGGTCAAGGTTCACGTCAACGCTCACAGGCAGTGGCAGTGGCCTGAAGGCAGATGTCACTGACCTGGGTGAGAACCTTGCCAGGATGCACAACATCCTCCTGGAGTCCGGGAGCGAGGTGGCATCCAGGCAGAGGATAGAGACACTGAGGGCATCCGTCATGCGGAACCTCTCCGCACTGAGGGAGAGGGTGCAGGAGGGCAGGCCTTCTGAGGTACTGGGTTCACTCTCACTTGTGAATACGATCGACGGTTCCCTTGCCAGCGTCCTGGGGACGAGGTTCTGCAGGATACACGGGGACCTCCACCTGGGTCAGGTGCTCCACAGCCCGGACGGGTATTACTTTATAGACTTCGAGGGGGAGCCGGCAAGACCGCTGGAGGAGAGGATCGCCATGAACTCGCCCCTGAAGGACCTGGCTGGCCTGGTGCGCTCGCTGCACTACGCCGCCACTTTCGCCTGGAAGGTGGGTGGCGCGGACAGGGACTCCATGGAGGCATGGTATGGGGAGCATTCCGACCTGCTCATCAGGAAATACATGGACAGGTCGGAACTGGTGGATGAGATGGGGGAGCAGAGGGCCACCGCAGCCCTGAGGTTCTACACAATAGAGAAAGCGCTCTACGAGGTAAGCTACGAGATGAACAACAGGCCCGACTGGGTCCAGATACCCCTAGAGTACATAGGTGGCCTCATAGCATAGTTTTAATATTGTACGAGAGCTGCAAGGGGGTGGATATGCTGAAGGTTGGCAGGGGCTCCCCGTTCCCCGTCGGACCCACGTGGTCCGAGGAGGAGGGGGGCGTTAACTTTTCAATATTCTCGGAGAATGCTACCGCGGTCTACCTTGAGATCTATGGCAGGCCTGATGACAGGGACCCGAAGGAGGTCATAGAGTTCAGGGAACAGGACGCCTTCCTGTGGCACTCCTTCGTCTCAGGCCTGGGCCCCGGCACCCTGTACGGGTACAGGGTGGACGGCCCATACGAACCGGAGAAGGGGCTGCGGTTCAACAGGAACAAGCTCCTCATAGACCCCTATACCAGGTCGATAACGTCGGAGATAAAGTGGAGCAACGACCTCTTCGGCTATAATATAGGTGATAGCAGGGAAGACCTCTCCTTCAACGAAGCCGATGATGCCGGAAACATGCCGAAGTGCGTCATCGTGGACGGGAACTTTGACTGGAAGGGGGACAGGAGGCCCAGGCACGAGTGGACAAGGACGGTCATATATGAGACGCACGTGAAGGGCATAACCGCAAGGCACCCGGAGATAGAGGAGGAGATCAGGGGCACATACAAAGCAATGGCGTCCGACAGGGTCATCTCTTACCTGAAGGACTTGGGCATCACCTCCGTGGAGCTCATGCCCGTGCACCACCATGTGGACGACAAGTACCTGGTGGACAGGGGCCTCAGGAACTACTGGGGCTACAACACCATAGGCTTTTTCGCCCCTGACTTCAGGTATTCCAGTGACAAGTCTCCGGGCGGGGCGGTGAGGGAGTTCAAGGAGATGGTCAGGCGCCTGCATGAGAACGGCATAGAGGTCATCCTCGACGTTGTATACAACCACACGGCGGAGGGCAACCACCTGGGCCCCACCCTGTCCTTCAGGGGCATAGACAACCTCTCCTACTACCGTTTAGACCCAAAGAACCCCAGGTACTATGTGGACTTCACCGGCACGGGGAACAGCCTCAACGCCTCAAACCCCTACGTGCTGCAGATGGTCATGGACAGCCTCAGGTACTGGGTACTGGAGATGCATGTGGACGGCTTCAGGTTCGACCTGGCCGCAACGCTTGCAAGGCAGCTGTTCGATGTTGACCGCCTATCTGCTTTCTTCGACATAGTGCACCAGGACCCTGTGATATCAAGGGTCAAGCTCATAGCGGAGCCCTGGGATGTTGGCCCTGGCGGGTACCAGGTGGGCCAGTTCCCGGCGCTCTGGGCGGAGTGGAACGGAAAGTACAGGGACTCGATGAGGAGGTTCTGGAGGGGGGACCCCGGGATGATGGGTGAGTTCGCCACCAGGCTCTCCGGCTCGCCTGACCTGTATGAGGAGAACGGCAGGAGGCCGCACTCAAGCATCAACTACATCACATGCCATGACGGCTTCACGCTCAACGACCTCGTCTCCTACGAGAGGAAGCACAACGAGGCCAACGGCCACAACAACGAGGACGGCACAAACGACAACTACAGCGTCAACTTCGGCGTGGAGGGGCCCACTGAGGACAGGGAGATCCTGGCAAAGAGGATGAGGAGGATGAAGAACTTCATGATAACGCTCTTCACCTCGCAGGGCGTCCCGATGCTGCTGGGAGGCGATGAGATAATGAGGACGCAGCAGGGAAACAACAACGCCTACTGCCAGGACAACGAGATATCTTGGTACGACTGGAACCTCGACGAGAGGAAGAAGCACTTCCTGGAGTTCGTGAAGCTGGTCATACACCTCAGGAGGAACAACAACGTCCTGAGGAGGAGGAACTTCCTGAGCGGCGAGAGGCGACCGGACACAGGGGCCAGGGACGTAATATGGCTGAGGCCGGACGGCACGGAGATGACGCAGGAGGACTGGTCAAAGGCAGAGCAGAAGTACCTGGCCGTGCACCTCTCGGGTAAGGTCAGGGACCCGTATGACGAGGAGGCGACAAACGGTGACCTCATACTCCTGTTCAACGCTTCCGACAGAGATGTTATGTTCAACCTCCCGCACAGCGAGCGCGGCTGGAAGGTGCTCATCGATTCTGTGAGCGATTCCCTCCAGTACTACCCTGCCCCTGTCTACCAGGACCGCTACCTGCTGCGGGCCGATTCCGCTGCGGTGATACAGGAGATGTGAGCGTGTGCCCCTCCGTCATGTATATTACGGCCGAGGAGTCCTCAACGGCCCTGGTGTTCTCCCTCTCCCCTCCGTACTTCTTCCACCCCGTGTCCAGGAGCACCCTGGAGAGGGGGAGGAGCATCCTTCCGTTGCCGGGGAATGAGAGGGCCACGTTGAGTGTGTAGCCGTCGTGCCTGTATGCGAACACCACACCCCTCTGGCCGAACTTCCTGGCACCTATGAACTCCGAACCGATCACCATGGTCCTCCTCATGGATATCAGGTCGCTATAGAGCCTCCTGCAGCTGCTGTTCGCCGCCTTCGTGAGGGAACGCCAGTCCAGCTTGCTCCTCTGGAAAGCGGACACGTCCGTGGGGTCGTAGAGGTCACCTGTGCCGCCGAAGGCCATGAACTCCCTTTTCCTGCCCTCCCTTATGGCCTTCTTCATCTCCCCGTCCGGCGGGTCGGAGAAGAAGAGAAAGGGGTTCTCCTCCATGTACTCCTCACCCATGAAGATCATGGGCGTGAACGGAGACATTATCGTTGCAACGGCGCCTATTTTGTACGTCTCGAAGTCAACCAGGGTGGACATCCTCTCGCCCCTGAACCTGTTGCCCACCTGGTCGTGGTTCTGCATGTAGACGACGAAGCGCCACCTGGCAAGCCTTGACGCATCGGCCCCGTGCGTCTTCTGCCTGTATGCGGAGTAGCGGCCGTTGTAGACGAACGAATGGTTGTATGCGTCCACCAGGTCCTCTATCCTCCCGAAGTCGGAGTAGTAGCCGTTGTTCTCGCCTGTCATTACCGCATGCAGTGCATGGTGGAAGTCGTCGCTCCACTGCCCATCGAAGCCGTAGCCGTAGGGCCCCGGCGATACGACCCTCGGGTCGTTCAGGTCGCTCTCCGCTATGAGCACGACCACGCGGCCCTCCTCCTGCGCAACCCTGTTCGCCCTCTCCGTCATCTCGGTGAGTATGTGCTTCGGTGAACTGTCAAAGATCGCGTGCACGGCATCGAACCTCAGGCCGTCGAACCTGAATGTCTTAAGCCAGTACTCCACGTTCTGCGCGAATATCTCCCTGACGAAGTCAGAACCGGGGCCGTCGTAGTTGATGCACCTGCCCCAGGGAGTGGAATAGCGTTCTGAGAATATGTTGCACAGGGGGTAGAAGTGGTTGCCCACCGGGCCGAGGTGGTTGTATACAACGTCCAGGATGACGGAGAGTGCCAGCCTGTGGCAGTGCTCCACAAAGTCCATCAAGTCCCTGGGGGTGCCGTAGTTGTGGTTTGGCGCGAAGGGAAAGACGCCGTCGTACCCCCAGTTGAAGGATCCCATGGCCTCCGCCACCGGCATGACCTCGATGGTGTTCACGCCAAGGTCCAGGAGGTCATCCACCTTCTCCGCCGCTGCCCTGAACGTGCCCTCGGGGGTGAAGGTGCCCACGTGCATCTCGTATATTATGGCATCCTCCAGGTGCCTCTCCGGGTTCCTGACCCTCTTCTCTGGACCGGGAAAGTACATGGCGGTGGGGCCGAACACGCCCTCCGGCTGGTATCTCGACAGAGGGTCCGGTACCTTCGACCCGTCCTGGAGCACATAGAGGTACTGCTTCGAGTCGCCAGGCACGTCAACATGGAAGGTGCCGTACTCGCCCCTCTCCATTGCATATAGATTGCCGTCAACCTCTACCTTCATCTCCTTCTGGAGGGGCGCCCAGACCGTTATCCTGATGTCCTGGCCGTCCCTCCTGGCCCCGAGTTCCTTTGCTATCTCCCTTGGAAGCCTCAATTCAGTTCCCTCCAGAGCAGGTCAGCATAGGTCCTGCCGGGTGAATACATCCCGGCATATATGTTTCCGTCCCTCATGCTCCTCCAATTCCCTGGCGGCAGCTGCACCTCTGAGCCGCAGACGGAGAGGAGGGCAAAGGCCTCCACAGAACCGTCGGTGGAGTGTACCCACAGCCTCCCGCTGTCCTTGAATGCGCCCAGGAGCCTCACCGAACCCCTGCCGTTCCTGAAGAGTGAGAGGGATTTCCTCACCATTTCCTGCTTCCATGGCACCTCCTCTCCCTCCCTCCTGCCCTGCCCCAGGGCCTCAAAGTCCATCTGCCTCCTGTTGTCAGGGTCAACGAAGCTGAAGTTCCCCACCTCGGAGCCCTGGTAGAAGTCAGGGACGCCCGGGCATATGACCTTGCATGCTGTTGCGAAGAGCGATATCTCGTTTGCAAGCAGCCTGACCTTCTCCGAGATCGCCCCCAGGCCACCATCTTCCATCATTTCCCTCGCTATCCCTGTGACCCTGCTTTCATAACCGGTGTCCGGTGTCTCCCATGATGTGACCAGGGAGCTCTCCCTCATGGCCTTCGTCAGGTGGGCAGTGAGCCTTTCATAGACATGCCCGTTTCCGTGGAGCGCGATGGCCAGCTGGAGCGCAGCGCTCAGGTGCTCGGCCCTAACGTCAGGGAACGTCCTTGCATACCTGACGAGGTGCGCTGTGTACTCGTCGGCAAAGTAGGATATGGCCGTGACCCTCCACCTCAGGTCCTCGCCCAGCTTGGTGTCGTGCGTGGATGTTGCGTTCATGGAAAGGGGCCACCTGGAGCGGCCCTCAATGAACCTGGTGAACTCTTCATGCGATGAGGCCGGGTGTGACGGGTCATGGCCCACCTCGCATATTGAGATGAGTGGCGTGTACCTGTAGAAGGCCATGTCCTCAACAGATTTTGCGTGGCAGGAGACACAGAGCTGCTGCAGCCTCCTCACGGCATCAACGAGCCTCCTGTCGCCCAGGTGCTCACTTATGACCCGTGATACCTGGCCGGGTATCTGTTCCATTATCTCCTGTATCTCTGAAGACACCCTACCGCTCAGGTAATACCTGTACCTCCCTGCCCTTACAAGGAACTCGACCACGAACTTCTTGTACTCCTCAAGGGGGGCGTCGTAGGCTTCGGGATAGCCCTCCATGGCCTTCTTTAGCGTGGACGAGACGAAGTCCACATCGGGCCGGAGGCCCCCTTCTATGTTAGCGAGCTTGCACTCCTCCACCACCTTCCCGAAGCTGGCCTGGCCCGTGAGGCCCAGGTAAGTGCGCAGTACCTGTGAGAACCCATCGTTGCTGACCAGAAATGAGTCCAGCGCGTACATGAAGTCGTAGCCGGTGGTGCCCTCCACGGGCCAGTCGGGGTGCAGGGCCTCGTTCCGTGACAGGACCTTCTCCACATAGACCTTCAGTCCGCCGAGCCTCGAGCGAATGGACTGGAGGTAGCCTGTCGGGTCATAGAGGCCGTCTATGTGGTCGATCCTCACGCCATCTATTATGCCCTCGGAGGCAAGGCGGAACAGGAGCGCATGGGTATCCCTGAAAGCGTTCTCGTTCTCCTGCCTCACGGCAATGAGGTCGTTGACCATGAAGAAGCGCCTGTAGTTGATCTGTGCGTTCCCGTAGCGCCAGTACATGGGGTGCATGTTGAGCATCCTCACGAGCCTGTGCTTCTCTGTTTTGTTCGCTTCGATTGTCCCATCACCCCTCCTAGGGAAGTTCTTCAGCTCCCCGGCCACATCCCTGGGCACAGGCCATGTACCTGAGGGGGTTACGAGGCCCGGGCTGTCACCTGCAACGAAGGTTAGTGTGCCCTTTTCCAGGCAGGCATCGTAGGGTTCAGGGAGGAACGGAAAGGCGACCTTCCAGTCCTCCTGGCCACTGTGCCTGAGGTCAAGGTATGTTGAGTACCTGGAGGCGAAGCCGTTGACCATGAAGTCCCTGAGGAACACGTTCTCCGGGCTGTAGGCCATGTGGTTCGGAACAAAGTCAATGATTATGCCCATACCCCCGGACTGGCAGGCCCTGGAGAGCGAAATTAGATCCCTTTCACCACCCAGCTGCTCGCTTACCTTCGAGTAGTCCACAACATCGTAGAAGTGGCTGCTGCCCTTCCTTGCCTCGGTGATAGGTGAGAGGTACAGGTGCGATATCCCCAGACCTTTGATGTAATCGAGTGCCTTCAGTGCGTCACCGAAGCGGAAGCTGCCGCTGAGCTGGAGCCTGTAAGTGGACGTGATTTCCGGCACGGTACAGAGAGGGATTCATCGTGTAAAACCTTTCAGCCAAAGTCACTAAGGGTCAAAAGAAGAAGTTGATCGTGTTGGCCCATAGGAAAACCGATATAAAATAGGTTCAGTGGCATCCTCACCCACTATAACTTAAACCACAAAGTCAAAGGCCATTGGAGACAATATGTGCTCAATAGAGCAGTGATTTAAGAATCCCAAAGAAAAAATCTATGAGAAATAACAGTAGACAGCTAGTAGGGCCGTTCTGATTTCGTGTTATTATTCGCCCAAGGGGCCATGAGGTTCAGACTATCAGGCGTTCTTTGGAACTGTGCTCAAATAGATATGCCTAGGTTACTAGACTCTAGATTGCGTTCGAACTTAACACTATTACTTGATAGTAAATCGGATCCGTATATAGCGATCTTTTTCAGGATCCAAAGGAGAGGTTGTGGATAAAGTGCGCATTTTTCTCTTTTATTGCTTGACGTCAACAAAGATTGCTTTGTTTGGAGTGGCCTACACTTGATTTCTGGCCTTAACATGCCGCGTTTTGCCGTGGCCTGCCTTGCATTTATGAAACTCCAGAAGCACCGAATTTTCTAATCTTTATAACATGCAAAGTTGATCCTAGGCTGCGACGGTGGGCATAGACAAAATTGCCGGCCTGAACAACGTGCCAACTGCTCGCGGTATAGGGGAATTCGCTGGGAGGATGCAGGCCATTCTAGGAAAGAACGTAGTCTCACTCGTTACGGATAAGCGTTACTGGGACATGGATTATCCTGGAGAAAAGGTGTAAGGCTATTTTCCACCATTGACAAACGGCTACCTACTAAACCTCTTTACCTTTAGGTCTCTCATGAAGAAATACTATAAGGGAAAGTCCCCACATGTGCTTACTCCATTTTTCTTCATTGGAACGGAATACAGGGCTAAGAGCGTTGTTACGCTGCACGATACATATTTCAAGTGGAACAACTCATGGCTGATTAGGCTGACGTCAAAGATCGTCAGGAAGTATGCCAGCTTCAGTAATGTGATTTCTATATCAGAGCAGACGAAGGAAGAGCTTATTAAGGATGGATACAGGGAAGAGAATTTCACAGTAATATACCATTACATAGACCCCGTGTTTAAGAAGATTGAGGGAATCGACAAGGAAGAAAAGACTGTCCTTAATGTGGGTGACTGGACTCATAATAACAACTCTATTGTTAACAAGGCCATCAAGCGAAAGTAATACCACATTCACGTAGGCAGAGATGTTGTGGCAGATGAAAATTAAGACCTGATCCCGCACGAGGAACTCGCAAAGCTATATAACAGGGCGTCAGTGTTGATTAGGCTTTCTGATTTTGAGGGGTTTGGTTATCCACCTCTAGAAGCTCTGTTCTGTGGAACACCAGCTGTTGTGAGCGATATAGCTGTCTTCAGGGAGACCCTGGTTGAGGCAGGCGTCTTCGTGAAGAAAGATGAAAGGAGCATACTGGACGGAATCGAGTATGCTTTAGAGAACAGAGTTTAGTTGGTGAACAAGTTTGAATCAATAGGGTGTCTCACATTTCCCAGATGGCTCGACGAGTGCCTAAGAACATCAGGCGGGGTTGAGCGGGACCCTAACACTGTAGATTTCTATGAGGGGATCGTATACATCCTTGCTGTGATATCAAGCATCAGATCGATAGGAGAGAGATATGGTGACGCTAAATCGCTGACAGACATAAGATGAGACACCCTTAGGGTGTCTCATCCTTCAGCAAACGACGATCTCCATTACCTCCATTAGTCTTTCTCCTCTCTTCATGTTTGATATGGTCATGAAGTTGTAAGCAATTGCCTTTAGTCGGAGTGATGTTCCGTAACCCCTGTCCTTAACATGCCAGGTGTTCACTCCATACCCATTATGCCTTCAAGTAGGGAGAAAGTGCGTTCTATTTCCCACCTGAGCGAGTGAAGAGGAGGGTATTCCTTCCTCAGATCTATGCCTATCTTCCTGTAAACAGATAACCGTTCAGGTACGTGCCCCTCATCCTATTCGTATCTATTGTGGGAATGCAATGTGTGTTCCCGAATGTGTAATCATAAAATCCGATGTCATTTATTACTGGAATATTAAACTTCAAAAATGTCTTGAATGACAATCCTCTTTTAACGATACTTAGATCGTATTTTATTGTTGATTCCTTCAATGGCAATGTTGCTGAAAACGGATATTCAAATTCAGTATTGAAGGAAATACTTTTACCAAAGGTGATCCGATGAATCCCTTACTGTTATCCGGCTTTGGCATTTCAATAGAGGTGAATAAAGCACATCTTATCATAAAGCAGAAAGATTTCATAAAAGACTTAGAACCTCACCGGATACCTTATGATTCAATCATAATTGACGGTCATTACGGTTCGATCAGCTTTGAAGCGATGAGATGGCTTTCAAAGCACGATGTTTCAATAGCGTTATTGAACTGGAATGGAAATTTATTATCCGTAACACAACCTCAGGAAACACTTAATGCCGATCTGAAAATGAAGCAATATGAAAAATACCATGATCCTGAATCGAGGTTATACATAGCCAGTCAGATCGTGAAACAAAAGGTCAAGTCCTCATTAGGCTTGATTAAGGCATTATCAAAATTCTATGATATCGATTTAACAGCAATAAACAGGGAAATTCAAAGAGTGGATTATGATAACATAAACGGTCTTATGATGTATGAGGGACGCATTGCATCGGCTTACTGGACTGAGTTATCCAAGATATTCAATTCTCTGGCAAAAGATTTCAATTTTCAGTCAAGGAAAAACCTATCATACTCGTGGAATATGAATGCGTCCGATCCAGTCAACGCTTTACTGAATTATGGATATGCGATATTAGAATCAATGGTAAGGAAAGATATCAATACAATAGGGCTTGATGTCTCTATCGGATATCTTCATGAGATAGCGCCGTCCAAGCATCCTCTTGTCTACGATTTACAGGAATTGTTCAGGTATGTTGTTGATTATTCTGTTATCGAATTACTGGAAACAAAATTGAAGAGATCGGATTTCATAACAACCGAGAATTACCATATCAGATTGAAGCCAAACACCGCTAAACGGCTGATTGAAAAAATTAAGGACAACTTCAACAAGCGTTATGAATTCAGGAATAAACAGCACACGCTTGATAACATAATGTTTGAGAATGTTAGGGAATTGAGCAGATACGTATCTGGAAAAATAAAAACGTTGGATTTCAGGATACCTGATATTGAAATCTCAAGAAATGATACTATCGATATGCAGGATAAGATTATGTCAATTGATCCTGAAAAAAGGAAAGCCTTGAAAATTAATAAATCAACTCTCTGGTATCAGCAAAGAAAGATTAAAGAGGGTAAGACCATTAAACTCTATAACAAGACAAAGGTGAAGATAGAATGAGCATATATCAATCAATTCAGAGGATTAGCCCTATCTTATGGTGGAAGCATAGTTTTACAATTGAGAATTTAAATTTGAATCCGTTATTAAAAAAATTCTTTGATGAAAATAAGAATTGCCCAAGTTTCAATGATAGGCATGAGCATTTCAAGTACATCAACGATAAAGTAATCAAAGAAGACCCGATTGATTACCTTGAATTTGGTGTCTATAAAGGGGATTCCATTAGGGAATGGTCTTCTTTAAACAAAAATCCAGTTAGCAGATTCTATGGCTTTGATTCATTTGAAGGGTTGCCTGAGGATTGGACATATACAATGAGGAGAGGTGAATTTAACTTGAACGGAAATATTCCACATATCGATGATTCAAGAGTTAAGATGGTTAAAGGTTTATTCCAAAATACCCTACGCCCGTTCCTAAAATCTTTTCGAAGGATACAGAGAATAGTTGTTCATCTTGACGCAGATTTATTTTCGAGCACATTATATGTTTTAACTTCACTAGACCCTTTTTTAGAAAAAGGAGATGTTTTGATGTTTGATGAGTTTAGTGCACCAACCGGTGAATTTAAGGCATTCATAGACTATAAGACAGCTTTTTATAGAGAATTCAAAATGGTCTCTAAAGTACCATTTAATGGTTGGCTTGCTAACCAAGTTGCTTTCTTGATAGAGAAGTAATGGTAATTCTTTAGAACTTTTCAATAACTCGGCTGTGCCAGAGCTTGAAACACAGAATCAAACAATTTGGACGAGACTCGGGTTATTGGTATAGATGATGATTCATACCTTGAATACGAAAATATCAAGGAATTCTATGAATGGATTTTATCATAGAGGCCTAAGGATGTCAGGGATATGGGAATATCACGACAAGCCCTCTACAAAATAAAAGCAAAGATAAAGAGTGGAAAGCATCTGAATCCAAGGGTTAAGATCGTTAAAATTCTCTTAACATTGTATAACGTTAGCAGATTGGTAAACACAAAAAGTTAAAAAAATTAACTTGTAAATGTCAAACGTTAGACATATAAAACATTGGTAAATTTTAACATTGACACAACTTTACATTTGACCCAAATAGTCTAATATGCCCGACTTTAAGGCAAATTTTCTGAAAATAAATTTCAATTATTAATATATCAAAAAAACATATTTATGATAAAAACGTCAACTTTTTTCAGCCTTATCTATATCCCCATAATTTAAATGGGCCCGTCCGGATTTGAACCGGAGTTTCCAACTCCCGAAGCTGGAAGGATGGCCAGGCTACCCCACGGACCCTGCTATCCTGTAATTGCGGATCCGTATTTCTTACTTTCTGATACTACACCTTGCTTGGGATGGCCTTAACCACAGAAGTACGTTCTGACCCAGGCATGCCTGGTGCATTCTGTAAAGAGCATTTTGATGCAGCGTTATAATTGTGTCCAATCTCCCAACTGGCATGCAGCCTGTGAGAAAGTTAATTCGCAGGAGAATACCGATTATTGTAATATGGGTAGTCATAGTGCTGGCGATAACGCCTGCAGTTCTCGATTCGTCACACTACATCAACTATTCGAACCAGGTGGTGGTCAACAGCAAATCCGAATCTGCCCAGGCCCAGAGGATAATCTCCTCAGATGTCTCGAATAACTCATCGCTCATCGTTGTGATACAGGAAAGCTCCTGGTCTTCCGTATGGGCAAACTCAACAGCACAGCGCGTCCTGCAGTTGCAGAGTGCCTTACAGGCATCAGGAGTGCCCCATTACTCACATTCCACGTCAGTGTACTCCGCTTACGCCTCGCTTATAGACAAGTACCTCTCTGGAAAGGCCCTGTCCCTCATCAAGGAGACATATGGTGAAGTCCAGAGCAATTCCAACTACCTCTTCACGTTCCCCCACACATTCTACACCGAGTGGTCAAAGTACGGGTTCAGCAACTCATCGATCTCCCTTGCGGCAAAGGCCTCTGGGTTTAATGGGAACAACAGCTACGAGGCCGCTTTCCTGCAGAACCTCAACATGACCGCTGGCATGCCAGGCCAGAGGATCGAGGAGGCAGTCTCCATCTCACTGGTCAAGAACTACATAAACGATTCCCTTGTCCCGGAGTTAACGGTGTTCAACTACACCTCTGTAAGAGCGCTTTCAGAGGTAACCTCGGGCATCATATCAGAGGCTTACGGCTTCAACCTGGACTGGCAGTACATCGAATCGGCGGTCAGTTCCAGCGACCCTGGCTACTTCTTCGTCACCCACTTCGGCCTATCCGGCATACCCTCCTTCCTGAACTCCACATACGACGCATCGAACATAACGCTCCTCTACGTTGTATTCTCCACACCCTCAGGTAAGGACGTTCAGGGGAGTGAGACTGCCTCAGAGGCTGCTTACAGCAAAGTGAACGCAATCGTCAGGGGCTACTTTGACAATGCCATAGTGACCGGGAACGGCGCCATTGCGTACGAGACGAACCAGCAGACTGCAAAGTCTGGCTTCATCTTCGGCCTCCTCTTCATATTCCTGGCAATCTCGATCCTCTTTGCCCTGTGGTCCTGGAAGTCTGCAGTCCTGGTCTTCATCTTCTCCGGCATCTCGCTGCTGCTCGGCATGGCTTCGGAGTTCCTGGCGGGCCTGATCTTCCACAGCGTGAGCTTCATCGTGAACTACACCCTTGAGGCAGTACTGCTCGGCATATCGGCTGACTACCTCCTCTTTATACTATCTAGGTTCAGGGAGGAGCTGAGGGCTGGCAGGAGTGAGCAGGAAGCAATTGAGACAGCAGCGAAGGAGTCGGGCAAGTCGATACTGGTGAGCGGCCTTACCGTCGCTCTCAGCCTCTTCACCTTCTACTTCATACCTGGCTTCAGGGACTGGGGCTTCGTTCTGTTCGTGGCAGTGCTGTCCACCGTTGCCCTGGAGACACTGCTCCTGCCACCTGTGGCTTCCATATTCGGAAAGAGGCTCTTTATCCAGGGAAAGCTGAGGCCCGCCAGTGTAGAGGATACCAGGAAATCTGCGTTCTACAGGATCTCCGATAGGTCCATCGGGAAGAGGTACGCGGTGATTGCAGCCGTAATGCTCATAGGGACCGCAGGCGCCTACGGCTTCTTTCACGTGCCGACCACGTACAACTTCAACACCGGCCTGCCGGAGAGCCTCCCCGCAGTGAGGGGCCTTAACCTCATCCAGAGTGACTTCGGGGCCAGCCAGATCTATCCAGTGTACGTGATCGTGAACCTCTCTTCCCTCCCTGACCCTGAGAGCGCACTGCACTCCTACGCACAGATGCTCCTCTCGGTCCCTGGCATCGCCAGGGGTTACGGGCCTTACCTGAACGGCACTGAGGTATCCAGCGGATCGAACTACAGCCAGTTCGTGATAGGCCACAGGTATGCCCTTTACACCCTGTACCTGTCTTCGTCACCATATTCACAGTCCGCAATAGACACCGTGAAGGAGATCAGGTCGGAAAGGAGCCTGATAGTGGGCGGCCTGACGTCGAGCATAATCGACCAGCAGGCCCAAAACAGTAAGATATACTCTGAACTGGAGGCTCTCATAGTGGTCGTTATCGGCCTGGTCATAGGTCTCTCCTTCAGGACCTGGAAGTATCCCCTCGTCTCGCTCACCGGTGTGCTGTTCAGTGTCTCCTGGAGCACACTCATACTCTACGCTGTTTCCAGGTACCTGCTCCACGAGGCCCTGATATACCTTATCCCCGTGATCCTCTTCCTGATTCTCTTCTCACTGGGCAGTGACTACACGGTGTTCATAATATCAAGGATAAACGAGAACAGGAGGTCACTAGGGCTCAGGGAGTCGATCAACAGAGGGATAGCGTCTTCCGGCAGGACTGTATCGACGCTCGGCATAATACTGGCGGTTTCCCTCGGCTCACTAAGCGCCATACCAGTACCCTTCCTGCAGCAGCTCGGCATATCTTTCATAATATCCCTGCTCTTAGACACGTTCCTAATAAGGACAGTGTACTTTCCTGCGATGATATCTGCGCTCTACAGGAGGCAGGAAAACTAGTGGTGAGGTCCCCGAATGAAGAACGGACTTCCCGAAACAACCTTTTTAGGTGCTCCAGCCCTGCGGGATGCCCATGCGGAAGTCGTGTCCTTCCTGAACCCTTAGGACCCTGGAGCAATAGGATCTTACCTTCAAGTTAAAGCTAGCATCCCACTGCACTGAAACACCAAACACGTATCATCCCGGCTCCAGGGTATCAGGTCTGCAGAATGGCACGAATGCGTACCTGTGGGCATGCTATGCAGACATAGGCCCAGTAATGGAAGGAGAGCAAATGCACCTCCAGGTCAGGGGTGCCCCGCGGTACTTGAGAAATTTGATCTGAAAGTTTAATATAGATACTGTCGAATGCCACATGTGGAAAAGGTTGGATCAATTGTTATAGTGTTAACAGTTCTCCTATCCGCTGCACTGTTTTCTGTGGCCTCACAGGCTGTAGCGCACCCCACCATGGGAGGAGCGATATTCAGCCAGTCTGAATCGCTAAACTGGGCTGGCTACGTTGCCGTATCTTCAGATTACAGTGTGCACAACGCCACGATGTCCCTGATCATACCGGACACGAGCACCTCGGGCAACTCATATGCAGCCTTCTGGGTGGGTATTGACGGTTACAACGATAACACGGTGGAGCAGACAGGCATACTGGCAGAGCCCAGTGGCTTCGGGCACAACGAACACACCGTGTACCTGGTCTGGTACGAGTTCTACCCAGCGGCGCCCGTATATGCCAGCTTCACAGCCCAGGCAGGAGACTATGTGTACGCCAGCGTGACCTATGAAGGGTCGCAGACCTTCACGACATCCATAAGCGTCTACACACCCAGCGGACAGCTTGTCGGTACGCTCACGGATACGGCCACCGTCTCAGGTGCCCTTGACGACAGTGCGGAGTGGATAGTGGAAGCCCCGTCATCTAGCACTGGCATACTCCCACTTGCAAATTTCGGAACAGCCTACTTCGGCTATGACTACACCGGAATACACACGACGGACTACGCCTCCATATCGGGCCTGTTCGCCCCCATGGGTGCCTTCTCACCCACAGAGATCGTCATGGTGAACAGTGCTGGCCAGGCCATGGCAGTGCCGTCCGCAGTGTCCTCTGACGGCACGAGCTTCTATGTGACGTATGAAGCGACTTCGTCGCACCACGGGCCGCACTTTGGCAGGGCACAGTAGAGGTTACAGATGGATCAACCTAGGGCCCTTTATATGGGCCCACTCTTCTCTCCCCTAAAAGGCCGGCAAAATTCAGTGCACGCCGAAGCTGCCCGCACTTCACCTGTAATGCACCACCTCCGGCCTGAGAGTTGCCATTGGGGCCGCGTGTAAATATTTCAACTCATTCCGGTAGTCAAGAAGTAGGTGTCCATTACCAGGGTGCATTGCTGATAAAAACGTTCCGTAACCCTGGAGCATTTAATATATGCGGACACATTCACACCGGTGCATTATCTCTACGCTATAGACATAACACAGAGGGACTGCCCTCACATCGCGGTGAGCAAGAACATCAGAGGACTCCGCGTCTTCGTGCTTGGAGGTAACCCTTCAGGCAGCCGCATGGAGATGGTGTCCCTGTTCGCATCAAACAGGGATGGTACAGTGGACGAGGCCCTGAGGTTCATATCTGAGCAGGACCACGTTGGCGACCTGGACGTGCTTGTGAAGAAGGGCAATGCCGCAATATGCAGGTACAGCATAGCCAGGACTGAGGCGCTGCATACTCTCATGAACTATGGCCAGAGGCTATACCCGTTCATCGCTTCCAACGGGATCGAGAGGTGGATGTTCATCTCCGACGAACCACACCTTGAGAGGAAGGTGCACGACACGGAGATGACAAAGATCACCGGGATACGCAGGCTCAGCAGCGAGGAGTTCCTTGACCTCTACCTCTACACCCAGGTGCAGGTCTGGAAGGCTCACAGGTACTCAGGGGACGGCTTCGAGGGATACAGGCTGATAGCGGAAAGTGTGGCGCTTGGGTACTTTGACTGGCCCAGGAGGGTGAGCCTGAGCGAAATGAGCAAGCGGCTCAACGTCCCAAGGACAACCCTGACATACAGGATCAGGAAAGCGGAGCGTGACGTGCTCAACGACATTCTAGACCTCTGACCTGCCATAACATATCATGTCTTTTTAATAAGATTTGTCACTGTTCAAAAAACTGTTTTATGTTGGTTTTAAAATTTCATTGGGATGAATCGTAGAATCGTAGCTGTTGTTATTGTGGTGATTGTTATCGCTGCCATAGGGCTGGGAGTAACTGAAGGCTATCTCCACAGCCACAGTGCAAAGCAGCAGAGCGGGAACACACTGATCATTGCGAGCTCGGCCACCCCCACTTCAATAGACCCTGCGGTGGCCTTTGACACAAACTCAGTCTTTTTCGACGACCAGATCTACCAGACCCTGATCGGGTACGGTACCACGACAGTGAACGGCCAGACAGTGGGCTCGCTCACCCCTGTGCCGGAGCTTGCGACGAACTGGACAGTGAACCCCAACGGTTCGATACTGTTCAACCTGAGGCAGAACGTGACCTTCTCCAACGGTGACCCATTCAACGCCACAGACGTGCAGTTCACCCTCGACAGGGTCATCACCATGTCACAGGGTGCTTCCTTCCATGTTGCACAGTTCCTGAACGAATCCGGTATACATGTACTTGGGCCGTACAAGATACTGCTTGTCCCCCAGGCACCCTACCCGTGGTTCCTGAACCTGTTCCAGCTCTGGGTCACGGGGATCGTTGACCCCAACTACGTGAATGACCACGGCGGCGTGCAGAAGGACTCCGTGAACCCGTACATGTCGGACCACGCCATGGGCACTGGGCCCTACATGCTGCAGAGTTACAGTTCCAGCGAGATCGTGCTTGTCGCGAATCCCCACTACTGGGGCCCGCAGCCCAACGTGACCAAGATAATATACGAGGTCGTGCCGAGCCCGGCCACACAGGAGACCCTGCTGGAGAAGGGGTCCGTGAACGTTGCGCTGAACATACCGCTGAACCAGATGTCCACGCTCTCCAACTACACGAACCTGAAGGTTAAGGCCGGCCCTACTTCTTCCGAGTACTACATAGGCCTGGATGAGAACGTGACACCATTCAACAACCTTGACGTGAGGAAGGCAATTGAATATGCTGTCAACGCAACCCAGCTCACGCAGTTCTCCACATTCGGCTACGGCCTCCCGATACAGAGCGTCATAGCGCCCACCATCGAATCGTACATACCGGCGTTCAAGAACTACACCCAGAACCTCACGCTTGCGCAGGAGTACCTGGACAAGGCTGGCTACCCCCATGGCTTCACCACGACCTTCTACTACACCTCTGGCGACCCCATAGGTAGCTCGATTGCAACGATACTGCAACAGCAGCTGGCAAGGATAAACATAACGCTGAAGCTCCAGAGCGTTGAATCGGCCACCTTCAACGACGAGGTGGGCCTGGGGCAGTGGCCCATGTTCTACGAAGGCTGGGTCAACCTGCTTGCAACACCTGACGATGGGATGAGGCCACTCTTCAGCTCTCTGAACATCGGTATATACGGGAACTACAACTACTTCAACAATTCCACCGTGACCAACGACCTGATACAGGCAGGCAAGGACTACAACCAGACGCAGAGGGACAAGCTCTACCAGCAGGTTCAGGACATACTGGCACAGCAGGCGGTTGAGGTGCCGCTGTTCAACCTCGAGAACGTCATACCCATGACGACCAACGTGCACGACCTGTACATATACCCGACCTTTGACATATTCGTCTACCAGGTGAAGATGGGATAGGCCATGAACAGCCTAACCCGATTCATCATTTTTAGGCTCCTCGCACTGGTACCGACGGTATTCGGCATCATCGTCGTCACCTTCATACTCTCCCATATTGTCCCTGGAAACCCTGCCCTGATACTGATAGGTCCGGAGGTGAACGGTGCCGAACTGAAGGTGCTCGAGAACGAACTCGGCCTCAATAAGCCCCTCTATGTGCAGTTCGGCATATACCTGAACGACCTGATACACCTCAACCTTGGCTATTCATACATACTCGGTGAGCCCGTCAACTACGAGATAGCAACGCGCTTCCCGGCCAGCTTCGAGCTTGCCATTGCTGCAATGGTCATAGGTCTCCCAGCAGGGATATACCTCGGTATATATTCAGCTCTCAGGGCCAACAGGGCCGGTGACCACATAAGCAGGGTCTTCTCGCTGCTTGGCATTTCGATGCCCGTGTTCTGGATAGAGATCGTCATGATCTTGGTCTTCTATACTTACCTGGGCTTGGCACCGGCACCGTTCGGTCAGCTGAGCCCCTCACTGACACCGCCCCCGAGGATCACGGGAATGGTGATCCTGGACTCGCTGATAACCGGAAACTTCGTGGATTTCGGCAATGCCATCTGGCACATAATCCTGCCCGCCGTGGGCCTCTCCCTTGCCCTCATAGCCACGCTGTCCAGAGTGGTCAGGTCAAGCATGCTGGATGTCCTGAACAGGGACTTCATGAGGACGGCCTTCGCCATTGGGCTCCCGAGGAACATCCTCATGAACAGGTATGCCCTGCGCAATGCCCTGCTTCCGGCAATAACCGTCGCTGCAATCCAGGCCGGTGCCCTGATGAGCGGGGTCGTGCTCACCGAGACCGTGTTCTCATGGCAGGGGCTCGGCCTCTACGCAGTCCAGGCCATAGACCAGCTTGACTATCCGAGCGTCATGGCAGTGGTGCTGGTCTCGGGCCTGCTGTTCGCACTCGTTAACTTCGTTGCGGATCTGCTCTATGCCTATGTTGACCCGAGGGTGAGGCTACAGTGAGTGAGGCGAGAGTGTTAGGCCTGGTCCGAAGGCGCAGGGAACCTGGCCTCAAATTTGAGGCCCTAAGGCTCTTCATGCATTCACCCACCGGGATAGCCGCCATCGTGATCCTGGGAATATACGTTGTCCTGGCCGCCTTTGGCCCCTACATTGCTCCCTACAGGCCGGACCAGATCGACCTGGCCGCCAGGATACTGCCCCCCTCGCCTGCCCACATAATGGGCACTGACGAGTACGGGAGGGACATCTTTTCCAGGATCCTCTACGCAATAAGGCTCGATTTGGCCATCGCGTTCCTCTCCGTAACGCTTGGATATGCACTCGGCGTCCTCATAGGCCTCGTATCCGGGTACATGGGCAGGATCACGGACAACGTTGCCATGAGGGTCATGGATATACTCCTCGCATTCCCGTCGATACTCTTGGCAATCGCTATTTCCATAGCCATAGGCCAGGGCTTCTGGACGATAGTGATAGCGGTCACCGTGGTCTCCCTGCCTGGCTTCGCCAGGGTTTCCAGGAGCTCGGTGCTCTCTGCCAAGAACGAACTTTATGTCACAGCGGCGGTTTCCATCGGCGCGTCGAGGGCCCACATAATGCTCCGGCACATACTGCCACAGACCATAACGCCAACCATCGTGCTCTACGCCCTCAACCTTGGGAATGCGATCCTCGTTGCCGCGGGTCTGAGCTTCCTTGGTGTGGGCATACCTCCGCCCACCCCAGAACTCGGTGCCATGGTGACAGAGGGCCTGCAGTTCGTGGTCTCCGGGCAGTGGTGGGTCTCTGTATTTCCTGGCCTCTTCATTGTGTTCATAGTGATAGCGTTCAACATGCTAGGGGACACAATAAGGGAGGTAACAGACGTAACACTAAGGAGGTGATCAGATGTATGACGATTACACCCTCTATGTTGAGGACCTTTCCATAGAGTACACCCTGGGACTCAGGCGGGTTTACGCACTGAACAACGTGACCTTCGGCATAAGGAAGAATGAGAGTGTTGGAATCGTCGGGGAGAGTGGCTGCGGCAAGTCCACCCTCGCCATGGCCATAGGGCACATACTCCCACAGAACTCTGTCGTGACATCAGGGAGGATCTACTTCAACGGAAAGGTTATCGTGGACAGCGAGATGGGTGCCTCCTTCTCCCTCAGGAGCTCAAAGAGAGAGAGGAGGATAGAGGAATCCCTGAAGATGGTGCGCTGGAAGGGCATCTCCGTTGTGTTCCAGGGTGCGCTTGACAGCCTGAATCCGCTGCTCAGGGTAGGTGAGCAGATCTCCGATATATTCATATACAGGGCTGAAAAGGCGCCTGACGAGGCCAGGGAACTCAGCCTCCAGCTACTCAGGTCGGTTGGCCTTGATGACTGGGTCTACGACGCCTTCCCACACCAGCTGAGCGGGGGCATGAAGCAGAGGGTAGTCATTGCAATGGCCATATCCCTCAGGCCGAGCCTTGTCATTGCAGACGAGCCCACAACCTCCCTTGACGTGCTCACACAGTACAAGATAGTGGAGGAGCTCCTGCGCCTAAGGGATACCTTCAACGTGAGCCTGCTGAGCGTGTCCCATGACATTTCAATGATCTCAAGGCTCTCCGACAGGATCATGGTCATGTACGCGGGCAAGGTGGTCGAGATGATACCCTCATCCGATTTCTCCCGGGCAAGGCACCCGTACACATTCATGCTCGTAAACTCCATACCGAGCATCCAGGAGGACATATCGGAGGTCTTGCCCATAGAGGGGTCACCGCCCAGCCTCCTGACCAAGCCAACCGGGTGCCCCTTTGAACCAAGGTGCAGGTACGCTACAGGGAGTTGCAGAGAGCCAGGGGCAGATGAACCTAGGGTCGTCGAGGCCGGCCACACAGTATCGTGCACTGTACTGCCGCAGATGAAGAGGGACGCAAGGGCAAGTAGCGCTGTCAGGGAAAGTGCCCATGGCCCGGAGGGTACACCGATTATTGAGGTCAGGGACGTCACGAAGGTATTCTCCAAGAGGTCAGGCCTCAGGGAAGGGAAGGCCTCCGCGGGGAGCGGTGTAACTGCCCTCGACGGCGTCAACTTGAGTATCTACCCTGGCGAGTGCGTGGCCATCGTCGGTGAAACGGGATCAGGCAAGACAACACTCAGCAGGATTGTGGGCCTACTCGATGAACCCACCTCAGGATATATATCATATATGGGGGAGAAGGTCGACCTGAAGGACAGGAGAGCTGTGTCCAGGCTCCGAACCAGCATACAAAGTATATTCCAGGACCCCTTCCAGAGCATAAACCCCAGGTTCACTGTGGCCAGGGCAGTGGCTGAGCCCCTGGAAGTGAATGGCCTGAGAGAGGGCCTGGAAGAAAAGGTGATGGACGCACTGGAGAGGGTAGAACTTAGGCCTGTGGAAGAGTACATGCACAAGTACCCGCACCAGCTCAGCGGCGGGCAGAGGCAGAGAGTTGCCATCGCAAGGGGACTGGTCCTCAACCCGTCCCTCCTCATTGCTGACGAGCCCATATCCATGCTCGACGTCTCCCTGCGTGCTGGGATACTGAACCTGCTCAGGAGGCTCAAGCAGGAATCTGGCGTATCAATAATGTATATAACGCATGACATAGCGTCAGCAAAATACATAGGAGACAGAGTCTACGTGATATACAGGGGTCAGGTGGTGGAGAGTGGAAGCGTGGGCCAGGTGATCTCGGAACCGCTGCACCCCTACACAATGGCCCTAATGGTGGCGAGCAGGGGCTTCAGGGGATCCGCCAGGAGCGAGCTGGGAGAGAGGATATTCAGCACAGAGGAGGGCAATAGGGACACCGGGTGCCTGTTTGAACCCAGGTGCCCATTTTCCAGGGACGTGTGCTCAAGGGAAAGACCTGAATTGAAAGAGATATCCAGTGGTCACAGTGCGAGGTGCCACTTTGCGGGCACACTGAGGGCTGAGGCAATGAAGGCTCAGGCCTGAGACGGGGGTACGTGGGATGCGATACCCATCATACCTATCTCCGCACCTTTTTGGAGTGTGCGATAAGCGACTTAAGGGCACCATCATAATGTGACTATTAACAGTGGAGGATCGAATTCCCTGAACACCGCACTCAGAATCCGAGGAAATGGGCCGAAACCAAAAAGGAGTATTATGAGGATACGGATACCGCACCCTTGCTCTCCTGCTCCCTGTGTTTGTTTATGACGGAGAGTGAGAGCCAGTACACGGACTTCACGGCACCGAGCATGCCGGAGAGGTCGATCTTCGAGTAGTCGTAGGCCTTTCTGCCCTTGGTCTCCATGAACTCCTTGAACACGTCCTCGATGCTGCTGAATATCCTGTCCGTCATGAACTCCACCATCTTCGCCACCACGCCGTTGTTAAGCCTAGCGTTGAGTCCTGGCATGAGGTCCCTGGTGACCTTCAGGTCGTGCTTCCAGGCGATGTAGAGCAACTCCCAGTACTTCGACGGGAGCTTCTCGAGGGCGGGGAACGGGTTCTTGGCAAGCCTGGTGCTCGTTATCGGTATCACGGGCAGAGGGAAGACCCACACCTTTACGCCGCTCTCTATGATGTCCTCCACCAGCCTTATGCTCTTCTCCACATCCTCGTCCGTCTCATCCGGGTAGCCTATGGTCATGGTGTAGCAGGCGTGCACGTGGTTGTCCGCCAGTATCCTCGCGCTCTCCACTATGACCTCTCCCCACTGCTCCGGCCTGTACGGGAACGGCTTGCCCCTCATGTACTTTGATATTATCCTCTCGCTCCCGCTCTCAAGTCCGATCACCGGCGTTTCCGCACCGTACCTGTCGTACTCCGCTATGTGCGATATGGCCTCAACGGTCTCAGGGCTCTGCACCACCGGAGGTGCGGATATGTGGCTGAAGTACATCTGCTCTATGCCCATCTTCTTGACCTCGCTGAAGAGGTTCACTATGGCCTCGTGGTTAACGCCCAGCCTCTTGGAGCCGTAGAGCATGATGTCATCCGTTATCAGGTCGCTCACCGTCTCTCCAGCCGCTATGTTTATGGACAGCTCCCTCTTTATCTGCTCCATGGGTATTGTCCTGAAAGTCTCGGGCGTGATGGAGCAGAACTGACACCCCCTGGGGCAGCCCCTTGTTATCTGCACCTCGCCCATCCTGGACGGCTTTATTATGGTGGGTATCTGCTCCACTGGCGCGTTCCTGCCGTTCACGATCCTGGGCACTTCCCTGCCCGCCACCAGGTCGTTTATGACCTTCGGCATGTCCACCTCAACCTCGCCGTTGAAGACCACGTCCACCCAGTCGGGCCTCTCCAGGCTCATCTGCCACACGCCAGGGCCGCCCACTATTACCCTGAAGCCGTATTTCTTCTTCAGTTCAGAGACCTTCTCGCCCAGTTCCTCAAAGAACCTGGCCGTCCATGAGGGGCCACCGCCGAAGAGCATGGTGAGCTTGGTGGAAACGGGGCTCAGCCCGTATGGATCGTGCACTGATATACCTACTACCTTCGTGTTGCTGTCCACAGCCCTCTCTAGCGCCGAGGGCGGGACGACACCAACGCTCTTTATGCCAGCACTGTAAACCGATGCCTCTACCTTCCTGAGGGCGTACGGAGCGAACTTTGCTTCCACTTCTCTGCCGGTCTTCAGCTCTGGAGCGAATATCTTGTCCATCATTATCCTCGGCACCAGCCTGTAGGGCATGCAGGCCACATAGCCCAGAGCGGTGCTCCTGGAATAATCCGTGAAACTACCCCTGTCAGCGGTTATGACAACAGAGTAGGACATATTTTTTTATGAAATCTATATTTAAAACTTTAATGGATCGGGTAAAAATTAACTTCTTATTATTGTACGGAGGTTAAAATTTAAATCCCAAATCGGGTGCTCGTTAGGAAAGCGAGATGCCGCCGTCCACAACGATGACCTGGCCTGTTATGTAAGAGGCGTCTCCGGAGAGGAGGAACGATACCACCCTTGCAACCTCTTCCGGGGAGCCTATCCTCTTCAGCGGTATCCTGTCCTGCACGGAAGAAAGAGCCTTCTCGTCCCCCCAGAGCCACTGCGTCATGTTCGTCCTTATGAAGCCCGGGGCCACGGTGTTCACCCTGACCCTGGGCGCCAGGGAGAGCGCCATTGACCTTGTGGCGTGTATGAGCGCTGCCTTGGTGGCCTCATAGGATATGGAGCCCAGGCCCACCCTGAGGCCTGCCAGTGAGGATATGTTCACTATCGCAGAGCCGTCCTGCATCCTTGTGTGCAGGGACCTCACGAGGAAGACCGGCGCTGTGAGGTTCACGCTTACGACCCTGTCCCATACCTTTCTCTCGACTGCAGTGACGTCACCTATGCCACCAACGCCAGCGTTGTTGACCAGCCCGTCAAGCCTCACACCCATCTCCTCGATCCTCCCAGAGACCGTATCGATGCCCTCCTGCCCGGAAAGGTCAGTGACAACGTCCACCACCATGTCCCCGTACCTCTCCCTGACCTCCCTGAACTCACCGTGCTCCTTCCTGTGCACTGCAATGACCTGCCAGCCCCGCGAGAGGAGGTCAGATACAACAGCGAGGCCCATGCCCGTGGCTGAACCTGTGACAAGTGCAGTCCTGGCCATACACTCCCATGGCTGACATGTACTCAAAGATTCAGTGGCTCTCCGGACTTAAAACGCCACTCTCCGCACTGGCCCTCTCGCACTCGTGCTTTATCCTCATGAGTGCGTGCCTCGTGCCCGTCCTGAAGTGCTCCGCAATCCTCCCCTCGAACAGGCGGAGGTAGAGGGAGAGCGACACCTCCCATGTGGAAGAGAGGCGTGTCCTCCCGCCCTCGCCAGAGACCTCCTCCACCTTCATGCCCTTAATGGGCCCTGTGAGGTAATGGGTCTCGAACCTCCCCTCTCCCATACTGAACCTCACAGTCCCGGTCCGCGGGAAAGCGAACCTTATCCTGTAGACATCGGGGCCACCTGAAAGCTCCCTGGTGCCGTGCCAGAACTCCGGTATGGTGCTTATGTTGCTCACGACAATGAACACCCTCTCCGGATCGGAATCTATTTCCACGCTCTCCCTGAACCTTATCATGGTGTAAGGATCTAAACACACTATATATCTGTGGACTGTGCCCACGAAGAGAGGCGACTGTATGCCATTATGTTCGCCTCGCTCAAGACCTTCCTGAGCACACTTACACCGGCTTTCTGGCCCTGGTCACCATAAGTGTCTCCAACTAGCTCGAAGCACACCACTGGCCTAACACCTATGTCGAAGAGCTGCATCGAGAACATCACCACAGAGGCTGAGGTCTCCACGCCAGTGACGAGCACTTCCCGAATCGCGTTTTCCCTGAGCCACACAGAGAGCTCTGCTGTCAGTGGGCTGTAGGTGTTGTGCCAGAACACAGGATAGCGTGAGAAATCGAACTCCTGCATAAGTTGCCTGTCACCCTGTTCCCTAAAGCCTGGCCACCACTCCATGAAACTCCTGAATGGTGAGATTTCATCGTTCTTGAAGGCGCACACAGCCACCGGAAGCCCGCTAAATGCCTCCGTGCGAAGCAGGTCTGCAACCCTTATCAGCGCAACAACCGTTGACCTGCACCTGAGCCCTCCTGCGGGTCTATGATGACGACGGCCTTCGTGTGCCACCACCTCCGAGGAGCACGAGAGAAAGAACAAGAGAGACGAAAGAGCCCAGCAGTACACCTGCATCGGAATTCCTGAAGATTCCTGTGGCAAGGGGCCCAGTGAAGAACGGAGACGAGGAGAGGAGGAAGGCCACTGCCGTTCCGATGAGCCAGGAAAGCAGGGGCCTGGCAGGGCCATGTACCCGCACCCTCCCAGAGAGGAGTGTGTGTACCACCATGACCATGCTCCATGGTCCAGCCCAGTCACCAAGCAGGCTCAAAAACGACTCGAAAGACCCCAGGAAACTCCTCAGGGAGAGGAGTATGAAGGCTGCACCTGCCCCGGACACAGCGGCGTCGATCCAGACGCTCCTGTACCTCGGCATTCTCAGGCCAAGGAGCAACAGGTTGAGGCCAGATGAGTAGGCGTTCATTATGTTTGTGCTCGTGTTCATACCGAACCCCAGGACATAGTAGACGGCAAGGAACCATGCCGGCATTAGGGAGCCTATGAGCAGGAAGGGGTTAGAGGAACTGGCTATCTCTTCCCTAGACACGAGGAGGAAGCCGAGCATCGAGAGGGCGAACAAAGGCAGGAAAGCCCCGATCAGTGGGTACAGGACTACTTTCTTCTCACTTGTCCCCAGTGGCAGGTACCTGCTGTAGTCAGATGCGTAGTTCACCCAGCCCAGTGTAGTGCCTGAAAATATGAACGTGACAGCAGACACGAATGCGCCAGGGCCAGCCCCTGGACTGTCCAGAAATGCATAGTCCACGTGTGGCCAGAGGAAGAGTATCACAGGTACGGTCAAGAGGCCGAACGTGTACGAGGCATACTTCTGGAAGGAGGATACGGTTGCGTGCCCAAAAATAGGCCACACAAAGGTTGCAGCCAGCGATACCGGGAGTGAGACCGAGACCGCTTCCAGGTAACCGAACCCAAGGAGGCGCTGGAACAGCGTGGTGAGCAGGAGAGTGCCCACACACATTAGCGCAGTCTCCCAGCCGAGGACTGTCAGGTACGAGAAGAGCGTGGGCAGTATGTTGCCCCTCCTCCCGAAGACCACGGACGAGGAGACCATCATTGTCGATCCCTGCCTCACACCCGGCAGGGAGAGGATGCCAACAATGACGAATGTGAGGAGGCCTGTACCTATGGCAGCTACAGCCTGCCAGAAGTTAAGGCCAAGTGAGGCCACAACTGCACCGTACACTATGTTGAGGATGCCAAGGTTGCTGGCAAACCACAGGTAGAAGAGCTCGCGTGCATGGCCGTGCCTGTGTTCCACGGGCACTGACTCTATGCCTGCACTCTCGATCCTCAGTGGCCTGTCATCAAAATCAACCATATGGAACCACTGTCCGAACATGTGTTCGACATATTAATACATAATGTTCCCTTCAACTGCGGTCTGTGATCGCTACGGCATGTATTTAAAAGAGTGGGGGAGTTTTATTTAACTGGTTTCAGTTAGGGCTACCGTGCGCAGAGAGGTCTATGTTGCTGCAGGTGCGGTGATTATAATCGTAGTGGTGGTTGTTGCATCGTTCACGCCACTCTTCACTATACTTAACCCCAACAGCGGGGTAGAGCAGAACTCAAGGAACCTGGTGATAAAGAACGAGACCTACTTCGTCCAGGGCCTACAGAGGCCTGTGGCTGTCATAGAGGACAGGTACGGCGTCTACCACATATACGCCGAGGACAACAACGATATGTTCCTGACGCTCGGGTTCCTGCAGGCTAAGGAGAGGCTCTTCCAGATGGAGCTCATTGCCCTTGCATCAATGGGCAGGCTCCAGTACCTGCTCGGAAGTGGCTACGCCAACTACGACAGGTTCCAGACGCTCGTTGGGGTGCCGGTGACAGCACAGAAGGACTGGCAGGAAATGCTGGGCAACGCGACAGTAAACGCCACCGATGCCGAGAGCGTGCAGGCACTTGAGGCCTATTCGGAGGGCATAAACGACTACATAAACTACTCGCTGGCCCACAACCTCCTACCACTGGAGTTCAAGCTCCTTGGCAAGAAGCCCCTTTACTGGAACCCGGTGTTCTCCATCGCCATTCAGGAATACATGATACAGGTCCTAGAGTTCAGCGATGACCCCCTGCTCTACAGCCTCATGTACAGCAGGATGGGGCCGGCGATAAACTCGATCATACCGCCCTTCAACCCCATACAGACATACTACTACGCCGGCTACTCAGGAGAACCGAACAGTACCGTGCTCGCGATATCGGAGAACAACTACATGGTAAACAACACGGTGCAGTCGCTTGCGCTCAGACTGGCGGAGGAGTGGGACCCGCTCAACCTCCTCGGTACCAACCCGCCGGAGCACAGCAACGAGTGGGTCGTGGCCGGGAACAGGACGTCCACCGGGCACCCGATCCTTGTGGGCGGCCCCGTGCTCTCCTTCACCCTCCCCTCCATTTGGTTCCAGGTGCAGCTCACAGACCCGTACTACAAAGTCTACGGCGTTGTGCTGCCCGGTGAACCCGCAGTCATAATAGGGCACAACGAAAACATCGCGTGGACTCTTACGGATACAGAGGCGATATCCTGGGGCACCTTCTTCTTCGTGCAGACCGTGAGGGATGGGCAGTACCTGTGGAACGGCACCATGCACCCCCTCACACACTACCATGTGAACGGCATGACCGTGAACTGGACGAACCTGGGGCCGGTGATGGTGCAGGACGGCTCGACTGCCCTGGTCATGGACTGGATGGGGAACAGGTTCAGCAACGACCTCGGAGCGCTCCTCGGTGTCATGAGGGCCTCCAACTACACGCAGTTCAGGGACGCCCTCTCCATCTGGGAGGCGCCATACCAAAACTTCGCTTTCGCTGACAGCAGCACCATTGCTGACATATCGCCCGGTTATTATCCTGTCTTCGCAGACAGCAGCGGCCTGCCGTACAACCCCAACGGCATCATGCCCGGGAACGGAACTGAGTACATTGTTTCCTCCATACCTTACAGCATGGTGCCCCAGGCCGTCGACCCCGCAAGCGGCTTCATAGTCAGTTCGAACCAGAGGCAGGTGGGGCCGGCATACCCGTACTGGTTCGGGGATACGATGAGCTTCTCACCAGGGTTCAGGGCCCAGCTGGAGGTGGACTACCTGGAGGACCACACAGAGCTGACACTCCGGGACATGATGACGCTGCAGTCCGAGAACTTCACGGATACGCAGGCGGAACTGCTCCTCCCGCATATCGAGGCTAACCTCTCTTCCTCCATGAACGCAAGCGTCGAGGACGCGCTCTCCATACTCTCCGGCTGGAACTACAGCATGGAGCCCTCATCGAAGGCCGCAAGCGTCTGGTTCTTCTCTTACATGTATATCTTCAACGACACCTTCAGCCACATATTCGAGGACTATGGAATATACCCTGCATACAGGAGCGTCCTGAACGTCAGCGGCATGGGCGGCAGCTTCCTAAACACGATAGGGATACCATCGCTCGGCCTCGCACTGACGGAGATGCTCATCACAGGGCATGGACTTCCCGGACTGGGGATGAACGTGACGCAGGTCGAGGTGCAGGGAGTGGAGCAGGCCATGCACTACCTCTACAGCATGTACCCGGATGGGAACTTCACCTGGTCCCACTTCTACGGCTTCCAGTTCCCCAGCATCCTAGGCATTAAGTCAATAAGTGTGGGCCCGGTTACCGTTGGGGGAGATTACAACACCCCCAACGACGCGCCTGGAGTTGGCCCCTATAACTTCCCAGCGTCAGGGCAGAGCTTCAAGATGGTGGTGAACCTGGCCAACATATCCGATTCCTTCGGGATCTACCCGGGCGGGCAGAGCGGTAATCCAGCCAGCACACAGTATGCAAACTACATCAATGACTGGGCCAACGGTACCTATCTGCCACTGCTCTATTACCCCAGCTACGACGTGTTCCCTTCCAGGGACATAATGGCGGAGATAAGCATACTGTGAGGTGGTGGAAGTGAACAGGTACGCTTACCCGCTATCCTTCGGCGTTGCGGCAGCCCTCACATACCTTTTCCTTATGTCGCCCATCTGGTACCTTACCATCCTCGCTGGCCTTCTCTCCGCACTACCGTTGTACGGAAAGCCAATACCTGTGGCCCTCTGCTCCATGGCCGGATCCGCGGTGGGGCTGGCAGGTTACCTTTACCCCCTCATACAGGATGGCCTGGGCAGGGAGATGGCTGTGGTGGGTGCCATTGCTGGCATATCCGGTGGTGTCCTCACTGCACTGGTCTTCGTGCTGACCATGGCAATGGCGGCTGGCGGCTCGCTGATAGGGAACTACGCCAGGTCGTTCGTCAATTTCTGATTTCCCTCCGTGCGCTGGAAAATGGAGACAGGAACATGGCCACAGTAACCGCGAGGGACACGTAGACCAGTGCGTCGAGGAGCTCTGCCAGGTTTTGCTGCCCGCTGGCCTCATAGAGGACTGCGAACGCCAGGACTATGAGGACCGAGAGGAGGGAGGATAGGAAGGAGGAGGCTATCCTTCCCCTCACACCCAGGCGCGGTGAGTAAAGGTGGGCGATGGGCATGCAGACCGCAGTGACCATGAAGGTCACTGCAAGGAGGCTCGTGTTCGGGACGACGAGGTGCTCTGCCCTGACCAGTAACAGGCTCCCTGCGGAGAGGACCACCGCAGCGGTTGCCTTGTAGGCCAGGGAGTGCCTCCCGTGGAGGAGGTAACCGAGGAATGTGAAGAGGGATATGCCCCCGACTAGACCGGCGAACAGGTACGGGAACTGGTTGGTGTAGCCGAGGAGGTATATCAGGTAATAGGCATAGCCCTCAGTGAGAATAAGGGAGGAGGAGAGGAGTGATGCAGCCACAGGAAACGGAATGCCACGGAGGATCGATGTTGCCCTACCTTCCATGGCCACCCCTCCGCCTGAGATACCCGGCAGTAGCAACTGCCACCTGGACCAGGACTATAATGCCATAGAAGAGAGGCTGCTCATAGAACGGTATTATATAAGTGTCCTTCTGCACGAAGACCGTGGAATTGACCCGGGAGAGATTGAAGTCCGAGCTGCCGTACCTTGCGTAGGGCAGCTGCGAGAACGGTATCTGAGGCTCCAAGGGGAAGAGGGAGGTGAAGTTGTAGCCTGATGTATTGTTGACAGGCCTGAAGTATATGGTTTCCGGGACCGGGAAACCCTCCTGTGCGCCGAATACGATCGGTGGCCTTGCGGTGTAGTTGCCCCTGTACTCATGGGTGAAGTCGAACATGTCGATGGGTATGTTGGAGAGCGCCACCAGGCGGTTCAGTGCCGGGAGTCTCCAGTTGTAGTCGATGAAGGCTATGAGGGAGGTGTGCGTCATCAGGGTGCCAGATATGTAGTCCTCCTTTGCATACGGCGATATGACGATAAGGGGCACCCTGAAGCCCAGCTGCACGCCGCCTATGGAGGGCGGGGGCACCTGGTCATAGTACCCTCCGAACTCGTCATAGGTTATGAATATGGCAGTGCTGTTCCACTCGGGGCTCCTCTCAAGGAGGTCCACAACATAAAGCAGGAAGAGTTCGCCGTTGAGCACGTTGTCTGGGGGGCCCTGGTCATCGAAGGAGCCCTGGGAGTAGAGGTAGCTGACGGCTGGCAGGTCGCCGTTCCTGGCCTCCTGCACGAACTGTGCCCAGGACTGGATGTTCTGCCTGTGCTCCGCCAGGCCCTGCACGATGGCCAGCTCCGGAAACGGCATAGATGCATTCATTATGTAGAAGCCCCAGGATATGCCGTAGTGCTGCAGCTCACCGAAGATCGTTTCGCTGAAAGGCACGTACGGGGGCGGGCCGTAGTCGTTGATGACGGGCGAGAACCCGGCTATGTAGTAGAGGTGGTTCGGCATGCTCTCTGATATCTGCGGCGCGAAGTAGTTGTCCGCAATTGCGTACTCCTCTGCAAAGTCCCACTCAGGCGCCATCTGGTCAGCAGTGTAGTATGTGAGCGACTGGGGGCCGCTGCCCTGCAGGAAGCCGTCCATCTTCCCGTGGGCCCAGTCTATGTGGTACTGCACGTAGCCCTCATAGGGATCGGGTGTGGTGAAGCACCCATAGGGCACCTGGTGCAGCATTGACAGTATCGAGGTGTTGTTGAGCAGGTTCAGCGGTCTGGAGAGCTGCGATGACAGTGTGGCGTTTCCGGTGAACCGGTTTTCCGGGAATATTTCGAACATGTTGTCGAAGCTGTGGTTTTCCAGGAATATGTTCACGACATGCCTTATCGGCGTCCTTGTGCTGTTCTCACCTGCAGCGTATGCCTGTGCATACCCTTCATGGACGCCCTGGACCCGGAGCCCTCCGGGGATGGCGGCGGACAGGATGAGCAGGGCTGCGAGGATGCAGGTCCACTTCATGCCATTTGCCAGTCATATTTTTTATATAATATTTGGCAGCCGTGAGTGTAGGACACAGTGTCCCATCACAACCAGGTGTGATGGAACCTTTCCATGGGGCTGCATGACCGCCAGAACTCTTGTGGTGCGCACACCCGGACTTGCCCGTCAATCCCATCCAGGTATCCGTTTCCCCATGATGGGCTGTTAAGGAACTTTATTAGCAGCTGTTCGCATAATGCATCAAATCAGTTCAACCGGATGGTGATGGATTGGACAGAACTGGTCTCGCCGTCCTGGGGATAGACCTCGGGACATCTTCAGTGAAGGCTGCCGTGTTCGATGCGTCCGGTGGGCTCCTATCCTCTTCCGTCAGGCCATACGGCATCAGGGTGGACAGCTCCGGCATGGCAGAGCAGGACCCCAGGGACTGGGTGAGGGCGAGCATCGATGCTGTGAGGGACGCACTTGACGGTGCCGGGAATGTCAGGGTAAGGGCCATAGGCCTCACCGGGCAGTGGTCCGGAACTGTGCCCGTTGACAGTAACACCGAACCCCTAGGCAACGCCATAATCTGGATGGACACCAGGGGTGCACGGGCAGTGAGGAGGCTCGCAGGTGGCTTCCCATCCCTGGGCGGCTACAGGGTCGACAAGCTTGTCCGTTGGATCAGGATAACAGGCGGCGCACCCGCGATGTCAGGCAAGGACTCGCTTGCCCACGTCCTCTACCTCAAGGAGGAGGAGCCGGACAGATACAGGGAGGCATGGAAGTTCCTTGAGCCCAAGGACTTCCTCGCTGCCAGGCTCACCGGTTCAGTGAAGGCGTCCTGGGACAACATAGCTCTCATGTGGTGCACCGACAACAGGAACCCTGGCAATGTCATGTACGATAAGGGCCTTGTGAGGCTCGCTGGACTGCAGATGGACAAGCTGCCGGAGATAGTCAGCCCGGCAGACGCGGTGGGCGGCCTCTCCAGAGAGATGGCCGGCGAGCTGGGGCTGGGCGAGGGGCTGCCGGTGATCTCCGGGGGCGGCGACATGCAGTGTTCCCTGATAGGCTCAGGCTGCACACAGGAGGGTGAGGCCCTCCTCTACCTGGGCACCTCCTCGTGGATAACGTCGCACGTGAAGAGGAAAAAGACAGATGTGGCCCACAACATCGCCTCCCTGCCAGCAGCGCTCCCTGGCCTCTACTTCCTGGCCGCGGAGCAGGAGAACGCAGGCTCCTGCCTTGAGTTCGCCTGCGACCTCCTGGGCCTGAAGGGAGACTATGGGCGCGTACACGAGGCCGTAGCAGCTTCCGGGGAAAGCGGTGCGATCTTTCTACCATGGCTCATGGGCGAGAGGGCGCCGGTGGAGGAGCCCTGGCTGAGAGGCGGCATCTTCAACGTCTCCCTCTCCACAGGGAAGGGAGAGGTTATTAGGTCCGTGATGGAGGGTGTTGCCCTCAACTCCAGGTGGTTGCTCGGGCCAGTGGATGCATTCCTTGGGACAAGGTCTGAACCACTCAGGATGGCTGGGGGCTGCGCGCTCTCTCCAGACTGGCCCCAGATATATGCGGACGTGACTGGCAGGAGGGTACAGGTAGTCCGTGATCCCAGGGAGGCAACTGTCAGGGGCGCAGCGATGCTCGCGGCCATGTCCACTGGCCTCGCTGACATGGATGCGGTGAGGAGGTGCTGCTTGCCATACAGGGAGTTCAGGCCCTCCGGTAAAGACTACTCGGAGAGGTACGAGGTGTTCTTGGAGCTCTACAGGAAACTCAGGAGGGAGATGAGGAGGATGAACTCGCGTCAGGTGTAGAGCCACTCCACTATGTCCTTAAGGAAAGCGTCCACCTGCTCCGCAGGCAAGGACATGGCTGTTCCGTATACAGGGGCCATGCCTGCGGTGCTCCCAGCGTGCTTCGCCTGCACGGAGGCCCAGGCCAGGTCTTCCAAGAATTTTCCAGTGACCTCGCCGCTGACGTGCCTCATGGTGAGGGCTATGTGGAACGCGGGTGGGTCGATGAGGCCGCTGAGCATCCACCCCCTGCTGCCCATCAGGTCCATTATGGCGTGCGGGTTCCTGTCATCGGAGGTGAAGGCGATGACCCAGAGAGGCTTACCCAGCACCCTGATCCCGTCCACAGACCTGGCGCCCTCCACGATCCTCTTTCCGGCCTCCAGGATCCTCTTTGAGGCCTCCCTGTAGCCCCTCCTCCCCATGAGCCTCATGACCGCCCATGCGGCTGCTATTGGGTACCCGGGGCGGCTGCCGGCCATCGTGGGTGTGAAGTATATGCCGCCCTGCCACTTGCCCGTCGCGTATAGCTGCTCCTTGAACAGCTCCGGCTCCCTGTAGAGGACAACAGAGGTGCCCTTGGGTGCGAAGCCGTACTTGTGCGTGTCCATGGATATGGATGTGACGCCAGGCAGCTCGAAGTCGAACCTGCCAGAGTAATAACCGAGCTCCCTTGCCCAGGGCATTATGAACCCGCCCAGGCAGGCGTCCACGTGCATCCCGATGCCGTGGTCCATGGCGACCTCCGAAAGGTCCTCTATCGGGTCAACGGCGCCGTGCGGGAAAGATGGGGCGGAACCGACAATTGCGACTGTGTTGCTGTTCACAGCCTCCTTGACCTTCTCCACGTCTGCCCTGAAGTCCCCGTCAAGGCCAACGAACCTAGGCCTGATGCAGAAGTAGTCACAGGCCTTGAGGAAGGCGGCGTGTGCGGACACCGGTAGGACCACCTCGGGCCTGTCTATCCCATTCTTTTTCCTGAAGTAGTCCCTGTAGGTCTTCATGGCCAGCAGGATGCTCTCCGTGCCACCGGATGTGACAGACCCCCTGGTGAGCTCGTCGCCGTGCATTATGGAAGAGCACATCCTGACTATCTCCCTCTCGTACTTGGTCAGGCTGGGCCATATGTCCGGGTGGAGAGGGTTCGTCTGGGAATATATCCTGTAAACTCGCTCATAGAACCCCGTCATTTCATCCCCACCATGGTACACTGCGCCTGATACCAGGCCCTGCTTCCAGCCCTTCTCCTCCTCCCTGGTGTAGGAGGACATCTCCTCCACTATGGTGTCCGCATCAGTGCCCTGCTCCGGGAGTTCGCTGATGGAACCTCTGGCCTCGTACGGTTTCATCTTCCTCTCTATCTGCTCAAGGAAGGAATCGCTGTCCGGCATGCAGGCAAAAGTCCAATGGCCTATTTTAGGGTTTCACATTTTTCCCGATTCCTTCTACCTTGTGTGCTGTGTGTGCCGGTATACGCGCCAAGGTGTGGAAAGTGTTATAGCACGACGCAGGATCAGTGGTGGCGTCCTTCTGCAGGGCGCAGGGCAGGTGTTCGGATTTGGAGTTCGGCACACTCGAGTACATGAGGGAGGTGCAAAGGGTAACGAACGGCGACAGCAGGTTCGCACAGATGATGTCCGGTAACGACGCATCGTTCACATTCGTGATGGAGGAGGAGCCTGAGAGGGGCGTAGACAGGCCGGTCACTGTGGGCTATTCAGTCAGGGCAGGGAAGATCGATGACGTCTGGACAGGGAAGAGGGAAACTGACTACACGATCTCAGGAAAGTACTCAGTCTGGGTGAACCTGCTCCTCGGGAGGCAGACCGTCACGAGCGCGTTCCTCTCCAGGCGGCTGAGAGTTGATGGTGACTTCAACCGCATACTCAGGATGGTGCCTGCCACAGAACACTGGCTCACACTGCTCAGGAGGGTCGCCACCGAATTCCATGGAGATTACTCGAAGTTCAACCTGAAGGGTGAGTGAGCATGGCAAGGAGCGCTGCTTCCCTCATCACCGAAACGCTCGGGAATTACGGCGTGAAGTTTGTCTTCGGCGTGCCCGGCGACCAGCTCTACTCCCTCATGGACGAGTGCCTCCGTTCGGGAATAGAGTTCATTTCCTTCAGGGATGAGAGGTCAGCGGCGCACGCTGCCGGGGCATTCTCGAGGCTGACCAACCGCCTGTCAGTCGTCGCCTCAACCGTCGGGTCAGGTACAGCGAACCTGGTGGGCGGCGTCTACCCCTCATGGGCTGACGGTGTCCCGGTCCTGATAATAACGGCACAGAACCAGACCTTCAGGCCCTACGCTGACAGAGGATCCATGCAGGCCCTTGACCAGGTGGCGCTCCTCAGGGGCGTGACGAAGTGGAGCGCGTACATAAGCAACCCGGATGCTCTGCCCGGCAGCCTCGTCAGGGCCATACACACCGCAACAAGCCCCCCTTTCGGCCCAGTTCACCTGGACGTGCCATCTGACGTGCTCTTCTCCAGGGACTACACATCAAGGCCCGCAACTGAGTTTCCCAGGTACGCCCCCTCAGGCCCATCCCCGGAGCAGGTTGAGGCCGTGGCCAGGGTGCTCTCCGCAGCCGAGAGGCCCCTCCTCCACCTTGGCAGAGGGGTGGTCGCATCTGGCGCGGAGGACCTGGCATTGGGGCTGGCAGAATTTTTAAGGATACCGGTGACCACGACCATGCAGGCACGCGGTGCCATACCCGAGGACCACGGCCTGTGCCTCGTGCCGCTGAGCTACGGTGCCATAGCGGCACAGAGGGACGCTGACCTCGTGATCTCCGTCGGGTGTGGCCTGAACGACCTCGACTTCTTCGGCAGGCCCCCGGTGTGGGGCGAGGCCGGGCAGAGGTGGGTCAGGGTTGATGTGGATCCCGGGAGCTTCGCCAGGGGCAGGGTTGCAGACATACAGGTCGTCTCCGACGCCTCCGTATTCCTCTCGTCCCTCCTCAGTCACCTCCGGAAAACAGGAGCGGGAGAGTTCAGGTGGGACATGGGGAACTACAAGGGCCTTGAGGCCTCCTGGACCTCGGCCATGTCAGCGGGCCTCCAGAGAGATGGAAGGCCAGTGCACCCCCTCCAGGCTGTGGCTGCCGCGAGGGCCTCGTTCCCCAGGGACGCGGTCTGCATAGTGGACGGAGGCAACACTGCTGTCTGGGCGCACTACCTGAACAGGGTGTACGAGAAGAGGGCGTTCCTGAGCAGTGCTGTGGGGAGGGCAGGTTACATAGGCACTGCGGTGCCTTTCGCAATAGGCGCGAAAATTGCGAGGCCGGAGAAGGAGGTCTTCTGCATCACCGGAGACGGCGCCTTCGCCTATTCCATGAGCGAGCTGGAAACCGCAAGGAGGCTCGGCACACCGTTCGTGTGCGTGGTCCTGAACGATGCCTCATGGAGCATGATGAAGTCGGCGCAGACAACATACTACTCCTCAAGGTACGTTGGCGTGGACTTCGGTGATGTGGACTATGCCGGCATAGCGAGGTCCATGGGCTGCTTCGGCGTGAAAGTGGATGACCCTGGAGAGCTCAGCAGGTGCATAGCCCAGGCCAGGGAATCGGGCATGCCTGCAGTTGTGGACGTGAGGGTCGATCCAGGGGTGACGCCGCCGGACTTCCAGACGCTGACCGAGATATGGCTGGAGGGCTGCGACCTCAGTCCCTGACGCCAGCCTGCCCCGCCATGCCGCTCCCTGCCCCGGGCCTCGTCTCCCTTATCATGAGGGACAGGAGCGCTCCTGCAAGGACGAGAATGGCAAGGACGAGCACCGCCAGGAACCCCGGGTCAGACGCCTCCACTCTGAGGGCGTCCTGCAGGCTGTACAGTGACGGCACCACCACTATGAGGAGGAGCGCGCCGACCTGTGAGAGGAGCCAGATGAGCCCTGCGGCCGTGCCTGCGTTTTCCTCCCCTGCGCTCTCCAGAGATATCTGCAGGCCCAGGGGCGCCAGGGAGATCAGGAAGAATCCCTCTGCAAAGGAGACGACGAAGTAGTAGCCAGCGGGCATCCTAAAGGAGAGGGCGAAGAGGAATAGGGCGGAAAAGAGGCTGTTTGCTATGACGAATTTCCTCAGCGAACCCCATTTCTCCGCCACCACGGGGACAGCCACCATTCCGGATATGCCTGCAACGAGCATGATGGCGCCGGTGATCCCACCATCGAGGGGGCTGATACCCCTGCCCGCCATGATGGTCTCGATCCACTGGGCCAGGGAGCTAAATACCCCCACACCTATGAAGAAGAGTGCCATGAGGACCTGGATGTTCCTGATCCTGATGACACTCCTCATGCTGCCCATGAAGTGCGCAGACGCTTCAGGAGGCGTTGCCATGGGCTGCTCCCTGGAGAATGCCAGGAATGCCAGGAATGAGGCCGTGCAGACCGCCGATACCAGGACCATGCTCCTCACAATCTCAGCATACGAGGGTGATGGCACCATTAGGGGCACGGTGACGAGCGCCAGTATCATGCCCAGGATCTGGCCCATTGTTCCTATCCCGTTGGCCAGGGCCTGCTCCTGCCTGGGGAACCACTCGCCTGACAGCTTCGATATACCGTTGAATATGAAGGGCTGCCCCACGGAGGCCAGGCTCTGAAACACGAAAAGCACCTCAAAGTCAGTACCTGCCAGGAGCCTGAGCCACGAGAAGACCATGACGGTGCCGGCACCTGCAAGCACAGGTACCCTGAAGCCCCTCCTGTCAATGAGGAGGCCCACAGGAATCGAGAGGGGTATAAACACCAGGGGCCAGACAGCGGACATCAAGCCCAGCATGCCCAGGCCCGCGTGGAATACGTCCTGAAACTGCGGGGTGAGTATGCCGGAGAAGTTGAGCCAGACGAACTGTGACGAGAGGGCCACCATGGTGTAGCCAATGAGCACAGGCCACCTGCGCGGGTCAGCTGAGCTTTTTTCCATGCCGGAAAAACAATGGTGAAAGGCGTATATAAGCGTATCATTTTTCTAAATATATTACACAAACTGGCGGAAAGCGAGGGCACGGGCACGGATAAAGGTATATTATATCCAAGAGCATATTTGCCCGATGGCATCCCCCAGGCGCCTCAACCAGGATGAGGCCACTGTGAGGTCCATCCTCATAGACCTCGGGCTCACCGAGAACGAGGCAGACGTTTACCTGTCGCTGATAGAGCATGGCAGCATGTCGGCCGGAGATATGCTGAGGAACCTGAACCTCAGGCAGCCCCAGCTCTACGACATAACCTCCTCTCTGGAGAGGAAGGGCTTCATAAATGCCGTTGAGGGGAGGCCCAAGAGGTTCGAGGCCATCAGGCCAGAGGCGATACTGCTGGCGAGGGAGGAGACCCTGAGGCGGAACAGGGACTTCTTCCTCAGCTGGGCCAGGGCAAAGGAGGGCGCCGAGTATATACAGCCGGCGCTCATAAACGCCAGGAACTTCAAGGCTGTGATAAACAACGCCATCCAGGTGGTCCTGGACGCCAGGCACTCGGTCTACGTGGAATCAACGCCTGACATACTGGACGAGATCGCCCCGGTGCTGGGCCTCGCCATGTCCAGGGGCGTAAGGGTAACAGTCCTCCTCTTCAGCCACACGCCTTTGCTCGAGTTGCAGCAGAAGGTGAGGTCACAGTTCAGGGACCTGAGGACCGTGCACCCAGGCCAGTTCTTCACGGTCATAGGCGACGACAGGCAGTCCGTCTTCATGCCGAGGAGCGTTGCCCTTGGCCGGGACGGAAGCAGATACGGCTACGTGTTCAGGGACAGGGACATGAGCTGGTTCCTGGTGCACAACTACTTCAACGCCTGGTACAGGGCCACAAGGATAAATGTGAGCAGTGGGCCTGCAGGGAAGGTGTACTATTCACACAGGCTGGCCATTAACGACATCATGGAGTACGGCCTCAATGGGAGGAGTGCCGTGCTCACAGGGGTGATGAGGGAGAGCGGGAAGAGCGTGACCATGGAAGGTAGGATCCTCTCCTTCACCGTGAGCGAGGACATAGTGAACTTCACCTTCAGTTCCGGGGATGAGAAATACACTGTCGGCGGTTATGACTCGCAGGTCGAGGACATAGAGATGGTGGCCCTGGAGGTCCTCTAGGCCCGGGCGCACATGGGGCCTGGAGCACAAAGGATCGGTCAGCCGGAAAGGACATCTATGTCCACCTGGCCCTGCGGGGTGACCACGTTCCTCATAGACAGGCTGGGCAGGCCCAGGTGCTCAAGCACCTCCGGGCATTCCCTCTTCTTCCCCCCACCCGTGGGATCGTAGCCCCCGATGGCCTCAACCAGTGCCTGTATGAACATGGCAGCGCTCCAGGCCTGCAGGTAGCAGCCCTCCCTGTTCGACATTTCAGGGAAGCAGCCCGGGGAGTACCTGCCCAGGGACCTGGAGAGGCTGAGGAACTCACGCATGGCCGGCCCCACAAGGCCGTACCTCATCAGCCCTATGGCAGCAATGCCGTTGTTCACGGGCATCACTGTACCTCCAGGCGACACAGTGATGCCCCCATCGCCGCTTATTCGCAAGTAACCTGAAGATGCGAATTCCCTGGCCCTCTCCTCCGAGGACATGCCCATGAAGAGTGGCAGTACTGAAGTCCAGAAACCGAGGTCCCTTGGCACCCCTTCCACTATCCTGTTGGCGTATGTGCCAGTTTCCGGGAGCCAGAAGGCCTCGAGCAAACGCCTGGAAGACCGGAGCATCTCCCCCACCTCCTCCCTCCCCAGGCCCGTGGCACCCAGAACACCTTCGGGCACTGTGAGGAGGAGCTCCAGGGAGCGGGTGAAGAAACACACCGTATCTATGTCTATCCCGGAGCCCCTGTCCTGGTCCTCCATGATCCCCCTGCCTGTTAGCCCTGTTTCCCATACGTACCTGACACTGCGGCCCACAGTATCGGAGAGTTCGGAGAATAGGCGCCAGCTGCGCCTCCACATGCTGGCCTCCGCCACGACTGCTGGGAAGAGGGCGCTCTCCTCCAGGTCGCCGCTATTGTACACGACGCCGTTGGTCACCACCTCATGCGGTATCCTTCCACCTGAAGACCGCGATGCCAGGAACCTCAGTGTGTCCGCCACGGCCCTCCATTCACCCGTATACATGGCACCCCTGGCCGAGAGGAAGGTGTCTATCGCGAAGAACCACGGGAAGTCTGGGTGCCCTGCAGTTAGCAGGTGTTTCCCTCCCCAGCGCTGTATGAGCATGGCGATGTTCGACTTCGCCATCTGGCACGCACCCGCAACCCAGGAACCCTGCGGCTCAACCTGGACCATGCGCAGCGGGAGTAGGTACCTGTGCGAAGGGTAGGAGGCGAGGGCACTGCCCCTTCCCTGCGGCAGGATGAGGAAGCTCCCGTACCTGCCGAGCCCCACAGTAAGCGTCTCGCCCCTGAGCTCCATGCGTTCCGCCCGCACGGTAAACTCCAGGCCCCCGCACACGAGCACCACAGAACCGCCCTTGGAGATGATGGAACAGCCCCTGCCTGTGGAGAGCCATACCTCCTGGGGCCTCAGGTCTATGACCATGTCCTTATGGCGCATCCACAGGAACGATATCTCGAGGCCACCACCGGTCAAAAGCGATACGGTCAGTTTCCCCTCCCCAAAGGTGGCGTTGAACTTCCATGGGTACCACTGAACCCTGTCGGGCCTGAGGCGTTCACCCCCACAGTACACGTGCATGGAGCGGAAGAGCCTGAAGGGGTGGTGCCAGTAGCCTGCCATCTCTCCCCTCACGTGGAAGCCCGCATCCGCTTCGCCGAGGTCTGTGGGGAATATCAGGTACTCGTCCTGTGAAGATATTGTGGCGAACCTCCTCTGCGGTGCCTCCTCTACCGGGAACGCTCCTGCCATGCAGCCTCTTCCTCTAGCCTGGCACCATCCTTCCCAAGCACAATGGTATAGCGTGTGCCCCTGTAATTAATGTTCCCTATCGTGGCCCGCCCGGAGGGCCAGCCCTCTGGCAGCCTGCCAGTGAGGGCATCCTGCAGGCCCAGCCATGGGTCCGGTGTAAGGCCGAAGAGCCCCTCGATCACCGACTGCACGAAGAGCGATGAGGACCAGCCCTGGGCAAACTGGCCTGTGGGCACGAACTCCGATGCTGAATAGGTCTCGTTTATCCTCCCGGGGTCATCGGAGCTGAATGCGGCGTCCACGAACGTCTTAAGGGCCTCGAGGCCCCTGTCACGCATACCGTTCCTGAAGAGGGCCAGGGAGAGCCAGCCGGACATCAGGGGCCATACGGTGCCTGTGTGGTACCCACCGTCGTACATCGGGTCCGTGGTGGACATTGACCGCATTCCCCACGGCGTGAGCATGTGCTCCCCTGCCATGAAGTCCAGGAAGCGCCTGCACTCCTCGCACTCCATGTACATGCAGGGCACCACAGTGGATGAGGAGAGTATCCTCCTCTTCCCCTCGCCTATGGAATCAAGGAACACAGACCCGTCCCAGAAGGTATCCCTCACCTTCCTCATGTCCACCTCTCCTGATACACCCATGCCCCACAGGAGGCGCCTGGCCTCGGTGTACCACGCGTTGGCGTCAACGCACTTCCCGTCCCTCCTGTCCGCCCAGGACTCCGGCCAGCCTATGAGTCCCTCTGAGAACCTGTTCTCTATCAGGCCGTCAGAGTCGCTGTCCAGGGATGCGAGGAACCTGGAGACTTCCAGGAGTTCTTCCCCCATCGGGTGCTCCCCTGTCCAGAAGACATAGCGGGCGTAGGCGAGAACCCAGAGCGGGCTGCTGTCCACCGACATGTACATCGTGCCTATCTTCTTCTTCCCTATCTCGAAGCTTGGGTCACCGTCGCCCGTAATCGGGATTTCGTGCGGGATACGGCCCCTGTCGGAGTGGGAGAAGAGGAGCCTCAGGTGCTCCAGTGCCTCCCTCTCCAGGCCAGCGGCCATGGCGGCCATCGATATCCAGAGCCCGTCCCTGCCGAAGAACCATGAGAAGACGGGGTACCCAGCAAAGAACCCTGACCCCGCGGGGGTGGTGTTGAACATCTCCAGCATGTCGTGCTTTGCCCAGAGGAAGACCTTGTCGAACCTGAAGTCACCGCTCCGAAGGACGCAGTTATCCCTGACCCTTGAGTGGTAAGCCAGTGTCGAAAGCAGGTCACCGTCCCTGTAATCGCCGAGCAGGGACACAGTGATGCGGTTCTCACCTGGCCCGAGCATGACCCTCACTGTATTTCCCCTCGCCTCAACAGTGCCGGTGGTGTGTATGCTCACTGGAAGCATACTCCCGCTCACATCCGCACGGCCTTTCCTGACAGCGATTGAGTTCTCGCCTCCGGTGGCCGTGGAGGGCCATGCCCTGGACTGTGTGGTATCGATCTCGACCTCCACCTCCTCCTGCCCCCTCAGGAAGCAGACGAACTTTCCCTGCCCGGGCACCATGAACTGCACGGTCTGCGTCATGCCGTAGTCCCTGGCTATGTAGCCCAGGCCACGCACGTATTTCCTTATCCTTTCCGCCGACCTCATGCCCGAAAACCTGAAGCGGATCGAGCGGGCCACGCAGACGTCAGCGAACCATAGGCCCGTCCTGGACCTGTGCCCGTCCGTAACCAGGGCATCGCCGTTCTGGTAGGACACAAGGTGGGAGCCGTTGCCCGATATGAGGGAGAAGGAATATGAGGAGAGGGGGCCCCTGAACTCCTTCACCCATACCTCCATCTCCCTGTGGTTGTCCCCCTCTCCCACCCTCGTGAGTGTGGAGAGTATCTCAGTAAGGATTTGCCTGTCCCGCATCTATCTCCTCCACCAGTCTCTGCGTCTCAGCATCGAATATGTAGACCTTCGAGTTACGTGCCGTGAACCGGAGCGTTGAGTTCTCAAGCACCTGCCCCCGCACATCCTTCCTCGGTACAAGGGCATTCACCGCTGTGCCGTCAGGGAGTGAGGCTGTGACCAGGAGCATGTCGCCCATCATGGTGCTGTACCTGAATTCGGCCACGATCTCACCGTCGTCTGAGAGCGAGAGGCCCTCCGGCCTCACACCAACCATGACCGCCCTCCCCTGTCCGAAGTCAGTTGAGGTGCGTATTCTCTCACTGCCCAGCGCAACGCTGTGCCCATTGGCCACGCTCCTGATCAGGTTCATGGCGGGGCTGCCAATGAACGACGCAACGAAGACCGTAGCCGGGTGGTCGTAGAGTTCCTCGGGCGTTCCTGACTGCACTATCCTGCCCTGGCTCAGCACCACGATCCTTGAGGCCAGCGCCATGGCCTCGTCCTGGTCGTGGCACACATATATTATGGTCTTCTTCACCTGCTCGTGGAACCTGCGGAGCTCGGAGAGCATCTCATGCCTGAGCTTTGCGTCCAGGTTCGAGAGCGGCTCGTCCATGAGGTAGACCAGTGGGTCCCTGACCATCGCCCTGGCCAGGCCCACCCTCTGCTGCTCCCCGCCGGAGAGCTGCCTTGGCCTCTTGGAGAGGTGCTTCTCTATCTGCAGTGCCTTTGCGACACGGTTCACCCTCTCCTCTATCTCCTCCCTCTTCAGCCCCTTTATCTTCAGGTTCAGTGCTATGTTGTCGTGCACGGTCATGTGCGGGTATAGGGCGAAGTTCTGGAACACCATGGCCACGTTCCTCTCAGACGGATAGAGGTCAGTGACGTCATTGCCGTCTATGTAGACCCTGCCCTCCGTGGGTTTCAGTAGACCTGCAATGCAGCGGAGCAGCGTTGTCTTCCCGCTCCCTGAGGACCCGAGGATCACCAGGAACTCCCCGTCCTGCACCTCCAGGTCTATGTGGTCCAGTGCGACCTTTCCCTCGTATGAGACCGTCAGGCCTTCGACCTTAACTGACATTATGAAACAGGCCTCCCCTGGAGTGCTATCCCTTCCACAAAGTAGCGCTCAAACACTATGAACACTATGAGCGTCGGTATCATCGCCAGTATGTTGACTGTCATCATCTGGTTCCAGTAGATCTGCGTGCCGTTCGCACCCTTGAAGAAGTTCAGGACAAGCGGCAGGGTGAAGAGCCTTATAGAGTGCACCTCCATCAGGGGCCAGAGGAAGTTGTTCCACGAGCTTATGAAGGAGTATATCGCAGTGGCCGCTATGGCAGGCTTCGCTATGGGTGCGGAGATCCTGAAGAAGATCTGCCAGGGGCGGAGGCCATCTATCTTAGCCGCGTTCTCTATGTCATCCGGTATAGTCGTGAAGTACTGCCTCATCAGAAACACGTTCAGTGCAGACGCGATCTGGGGCATTATGAGGCCCTGGTAGGTGCTGAGCCAGTGTATGTCGAGCATGAAGACGTAGGATGCTATCGATATGACAGGGAAAGGTATCATCAGCGTGGCCAGGACTGCGTAGAACAGGATATCCCTGCCAGGGAATTTCAGCCTGGCGAAGGCGTAGCCAGCAAGGGCACCTATGAACACACTCCCTGCAACGACACACACAGAGACGAAGACGCTGTTGAAGTACCAGAGTGGGAATGAGCCGAAGCTCCAGACTGTCCTGAGGTTCTGGATGAAGTAGTGCACGCTCGTCCTGGAGAGGGGGTTGAAGTCCGGGGGGAAGTTGGCGAATATGCTGTTCCTGAAGGACTTCAGGAAGGTCCAGTAGAAGGGTATCACGTAGATCACGAGAAGCACCGACATGAGGATGTAAGCGATTGCGAGCGATACCGTTTTCCTCAGGTTCACCTCACCACCTCCTCTCCGATATTATGCGCCTCTGCGAAATGGTCAGGGCCATTATTATGATGAAGAGGATGAAGGAAGCAGCCGCCGCCAGCCCTATCTCACCTGTGTAGACAAATGTCCGGTTGTAGATGAACATGAGGGGTACGTAGGTGGACCTGGCAGGGCCGCCATCGGTTATGACAAAGACCTGGTCGAACAGCTGCATCGCGCCAGTGAGGCCCAGGATCACCACAAGCACCGTTGAAAACCTAAGCATCGGGAAGTATATGTACCTGAACCTCTGGAGCCCGTTCCTTATGCCGTCCAGCATAGCTGCGTCCATGACGTCCTGCGGTATTGACCTCAGGCCCGCAGAATATATTATCATGAAGTAAGGCGCAGTGCTGAATATGTTCATGGCCATGATGGCCGGAAAGGCATATGTGGTGGAATAGAAGAAGTTGATGGGGTGCACCCCGAACAGTGAGAGGAGGTAGTTTATGGGCCCCTCGGTCGAGAAGACCCAGATGAATATTATCGACATTGAAACCGGCGAGATCACGGCTGGTATGAAGACTATGGCCCTCACAACCCTGGAGTAAGTGGAGACCCTGTTGAAGAGGAGGGCATAGCCGAAGGCCAGGAAGGTCTGCACAGTCACGACCACAGCAGTGTAGATGAGGACGTTGACTATGGCCCTGGCAAAGGCAGAGCTCGTTAACACTGACACATAGTTCGACAGGCCAACAAAATAGATCTTGTGGAAGAACGGGTCGTAGTGGAACAGGCTTATGACGAAGGAATAGACTGCAGGGAAGAAGGTGAATGTGATGAGAAATAAAAAGAGGGGTATTATGAATATTATTCCGGTCCTCCTCTCGGGATCGCTGGAGCGCTTACCTTTCCTCAACCCCACCCTGACGTTTTCGTAAGCCTCCGATGCCATCGGTCAGCACCTTACACGGTGGACGATCCCTTCAGCCCGCTGTTTGTGACGTTCACTATCTGGTCGTAGGCCTGCTGTGGTGTCAGCTTGCCAGCGAACAGGTCCGCTATTGCGTTGTGACACTGGGCCTCCACTGCTGTGAAGTTGGTTGTGTTGTAGTTCCAGCCGTAGGCGAACGGGAACTGCTCACCCGCAAAGCTCTGTATGGGGAAGTTTGTCCTGTACCATGAGGATTCGAGGATCGCTGTCCTGGAGGGCAGTGCCAGGCCCTTGGAGACCCACTGCTGCTCACCTGATGGCCCGGTGAAGAACTCCACGAACTGTACGGCAGCCCACTTCTGCGCGCCTGTCAGGCCAGCGTTCACCGCCAGGCCCACGTTGAACATCATCGTCGCATTCTGCACGTCGTAGGGCATGAAGGCGTAGCCTATTGCTGATGTGTCGTTCTGGAAGTAAGAGCCGTTGGCCAGCAGCACTGGCACAGTCCAGGTGCCGGTAACGACCATGCCCACCTTGCCGGTCGCGAAGTCACCACCGTTCCAGCCAGCGCTGAGGTTGGAGTTCAGCCCGGCCAGGCCTGAGCTGTAGAGGTTGTACCAGAACTCAATTGCAGTGAGCAGTGGCTGGCTGTTGCTGGCCATTCCAGTGCCCGTCTGGTTTATCCACTGCCCGCCTGCCTCGTGCATGAACGCGAGTATCCTGGCAAACTGCGGGCCCACCACCATGGGGTAGTAGCCACTGCCACCGTTGGGGAGCATGCTCATGTTGGCCTTAAGCTGCTTGAGCACGTTCATCATGGTCGTCCAGTTCCAGTGGGTGTAGTTGGTCGGATAGGGCACATGCTCGGCGTTGAATATGTTCTTGTTGAACAGGACAAAGAGAGGGCTCCAGTCCTTCGGCGCGGCATAGAGCTGGCCGTTCTGGTAGAATGTCTGCAGTATCGTCGGGGCGAAACCGCTCAGGTTGTACGAGGCGTTCGCGGAGAGGTAAGGTGTCAGGTCAAGGAGGTAGCCTGCCTTAACGAACTCCGGAAGGGCGTCGTTCTCCATGTACATGACAGCGGGTGCAGAGTTCGTGGAGAACTCTGTTTCCAGCGTGCCATAGTAGTTGCTCGTTATGGGCACGAACTTGACAGTAACGTTGCTGTGCATGGCGTTGAACTCGTTCACCATCTGCAGGTCAAACTCGTACTCCTCGCCGCTGGAGACCCAACCAGAAAACACTATGGTGGTCTTGGCCGGCGTGCTGTGCGCGTATGCCTCGTAGCCTCCCACACCAGCGATAACGATCACCACGACCGCTATCACTGCAATCAGGTTCCTTCTCTCCAATGTATCACCTTCATTCTATACTAATTGTCGTTAGTAATAACTATATTCAGCTATATAAATGTATCCATGCGGTTCTCCACATATGTCCACAAGTATGTATCACCGTTACACGTGGCACCGGTAACTCGCCCGGGAGAGGAGTGCACTCCCAGTAATCACTCCGCGCCGGCACCGGGCATGGCACGAACCATACAGCATGGTGGTGTGCCGTGGATTCTGTCCAGTACGGGCCACTTCCTAATGTGATTGATAGGACATATTTCCTCTCCACAGCGAGTTCCGTCAAAACTTTCCACATACGCTCCGTGAACATGATAAGTTCATATATCAACACGTACTCTTATTTCTGTGTATATATATGAGATAAAGATTACCCAGAGTGATTGCCCACACATCGATGTAACGAACGAGTTCAGGGACGTTTACATACTCGTGATGAACACGATGGAGGAGATGGAGACGCAGAAGATGTTCTCTGTGGTCTATTCACGCTCCCAGGAAGACCTGACATCTGCCCTGAAGTTGCTCGACTCCCACAGGCTCGTGAACGAGCTCGAGCTCATCTCCAGGAGGCCCAACGTGGCCGCGATCTTTTACGAAATGCAGGAAACCTCCATGTACAGGAGGACTGCCAGGGAGGGCTTCAGGATACACCCGATGGTGGCGCACAGGGGGATGGAGAGGTGGTTCGTGGTCTGCAAGAGGGACAGGTCCGCTAACGAGATATACAGGGCCGATGAGACAACACGCATACTCAGCGCCAGGCAGCTGAGCTCCGAGGAGTTCCTGCACGTCTATCCGAGCGTCTTCTACGACCTGCAGCTCCTGCAGCTCTTCGGCGACCTAACGGAGAGCGACTTCAGGCTCCTGAAGGTGGCATTCAACACGGGCTACTTCGAGTGGCCGCGCAAGGTCGACCTGGCTGAGCTCAGCAGGATCATGTCATTGCCGAAGAGCACGCTCTCTTACAAGCTCAGGCAGATAGACAGGAAGATCGCTAAGGTCGTTGACGAGAGGCTTTCCGGGTGAAAAATACTCCTATATAATCTTTTTCACAGGATGACGGGCCGTTTGCCGAATTCTTATACAGGTGGACGTGTATTCATGAGTATATATTGATTCTTCGCCTCCATGGACACAATATTTATTTAAGCACCCCTAATAGACAAAATGTCCTCAGGTGGGCTGCAGTGGCCCGCTCTGAAGATGTGGTTGAAATGGTGACGACGGAGTTTGGATGGTTTGAGGAGGAAGAGGAGGGCTACGCTGAGAAGTACAGGGGAGCCGTGGACTCCCTAAAGATCGAGAACGGTGTCCTGCGGAGGTACCTGACGTACTTTGCGGCCCTCACCAGGCCGGACAATATCGTGCTGATCAGGGGGGACGAACTGGAGGGCATCATCTCTTCCCTTGTCAGCGAGGGTAAGCTGATAAGGCTCAACGGTAAGACGTACCCCAATTCATACCTCTACAGGAGCGACCCCAGCGATGTGGCCAGGTCGGAGAAGAACACTTACATATGCACGCCCGAGCGTGAAGACGCAGGGCCAACAAACAACTGGATGAACCCTGCAGACGCACTTGCCAGGTTCAGGGACCTGGCCAGGGGGGCCTACTCCGGCAAGACAATGTACGTTGTGCCGTACATACTGGGCCCGGAGGAATCGCCTTTCGCAGAGACCGGCGTTGAGATCACGGATAACCCGTACGTGGTCGCGAACATGATGATGATAACAAGGAGCGGGAAGAGGGCCCTCGATCGCATTGGGGAGAGCACCAGATTCGTCCTCGGGGTGCACGTCACGGGCAGCCTGAACCCTGAGGAGAGGTACATAATGCACCTCCCAGAGGACGACATGATACTGAGCGTGAACACGGCCTACGGAGGGAACGCCCTGCTGAGCAAGAAGTGCCATGCGCTTAGGATAGCGAGCGTGCACGCGAAGAGGGACGGGTGGATGGCGGAGCACATGATGGCCATAGAGGTCGTCAGGCCCGACGGTAGGGCCTTCGGGATAACTGGCGCCTTCCCCAGCGCCAGTGGCAAGACGAACCTCTCCATGATAATGCCGCCAAGCGACATGGAGGGCTGGAAGGCGTACCTGGTAAGCGATGACATAGCCTGGATGCACAGCGTCAACGGCTCCCTGTACGCGATAAACCCGGAATACGGCTTTTTCGGCGTTGCCCCTGGAACGAACGAGAGGACGAACCCGAACGCCCTGGACGCCATAAGGCACGACACCATATTCACCAACGTTGCCCTCACAGACAGTGGTGAGCCATGGTGGGAGGGCCTCGGGCCCAGGCCACCCCACCTCATAGACTGGCAGGGGAGGGACTGCAACGGCTGCGAGCAGGCCGCACACCCGAACTCCAGGTTCACCACGCCCATCCTCAACTACAGACAGCTGAGTGCGAAGTACAGCGACCCCAGGGGCCTGAAGGTGGACGCCATGCTCTTCGGTGGCAGGAGGAGCACCCTCGTGCCCCTTGTCAGGGAGGCCAGGAACTGGGCCCAGGGCGTCCTCTTCGGCGCAATGCTCAGGGCAGAGACGACCGCTGCCATAACAGGCAAGGTCGGTGTGGTCAGGCAGGACCCCATGGCAATGATAGCCTTCTGCGGCTACAACATGGCGGACTACTTCAGCCACTGGCTCAGGATGGGCAGCATGGTGAAGGATCGGCCTAGGATATACTACGTCAACTGGTTCAGGAAGGACAGCAAGGGGGAGTTCATCTGGCCCGGCTTTGGAGAGAACATGAGGGTGATCGAGTGGATCACCGGCCGCGTGTCCGGCGAGATCACAAAGGGCATAGAGACACCCATCGGCATACTCCCAGAGGTGGATGACATAAGGGCTCCTGGGGTCAGCAGGGAGAGGCTGGAGGAGATACTCTCCGTGGACAGGGATGGCTGGCTCAGGGAATTGGACGAGGTGGAGGCCTTCTTCAGTCAGTTCGGTGACCGGTTCCCGGTGGAGCTGAGGAAAGAGATCGAGAGGATGAGGGAAGGCCTCGAGAACTGGTGATCCCCTTCTCTGTGTGGTGGGTCATGCCTATTGAGCATGGCCCGGAAACAATATTCTTTTGAACCTGTACAAAGAAACACTAATCTGTATACTTTTTGTACACAACACGGTGGCAATGGATAGAGGACCCGTTGTGAGCCTTGAACAGGCGAGGATGAAGAGGATCGAGATACACTACAGGGGGATCTTCCAGAAGACGCTTGCGAAGCGCATCGGTGGCGACCTTGTCAAGATCGCTGTATCGCAGGGCAAGGTGGCCTTCTCTAACGGCAGATACAGCGATTCTCCCGAGAGGGACGGTATACCTGCCAAGTACTTCGTCTACATGTCCGACGAGCTGTCAGAGGAGGACCTTGAGGCAGTGTGTGGTGCGAAGCTGGAGGCTGACAAGGTCGACATCTCCATAGTCCTGGACGACACGATGATAAAGGGCGTTGAGCCCTGGGCGTGGTACGGCATCAGGCCAGTCAACGATAGGCTTGTGGCCAATGCCGTGCAGGTCTTCGTGAGCAACCGCACCTTCGATGATATCCTCTCTCACCTGGAGAAGAAGGACTTCGCCTACAGGATCGGCATACTCCCGGGCGAGGCCAGCTTCTCAGGCCTCTGGTACTACAGGGACGACGGCACGGACGTCAGGGTCCTCGGTGCTGTGGCCAGGGCAGACCCGGATGCGGTTGACATAGACCATGTGCTGGAGTACGTGGAGAAGAAGTACGGGAAGGAGAAGGCGGCCATGGCGAAGAAGGCCTATGAGGAGCTCAGGCTCAGGGATGTCAGGCCTGGAGAAGGGATCGTATGGCCATACCAGAAGCCTGTACTGCCAAAGTGGACTGAGTTCCAGGAGGGCGTCGTGGTCGAGGGAGTCAAGGGGCAGTTCAGGAAGGGGCCCAGGGGTACCCCGAGGAACCCGCACTTCAAGAGGGGGACGAGCAAGACGCAGAGGCCAGTGATCCGGTTCGACCTGTGCACCAAGTGCACGCTCTGCTGGTACGAGTGCCCTGATGAGGTCTTTGATGTCACCCCAGAGGGCTACTACGACCCGCACTATGAATACTGCACGGGCTGCGGCAGGTGCGCCGAGGCATGCCCGGTGGAGGAGTGCATAGTGATGGTGGACGAGAACCGCTTCGACAGCTACGACAGCCCGTGGGAGATGTACAGGAAGGACCCGAAGGGCTACATAGAGTGGGTGGAGAGCAAGAAGGGGGACGAGAGGGTCGTGCCCTCATACGTGACGGGCATGGGCATGAGGGTTGAGAAGGGCAAGAAGGTACCGGCGAAGGTGAGGTGATGGCTGTGGAGAGCGTTAGTGTTAAGAGCGCTTACGAGAGGGAGGAGCTGCTCAACGGCTGCCAGGCCGTTTCACATGCGGTCAGGCTCGCCGATGTGGACGTGGTGGCGGCCTACCCAATAAGGCCGTACACGGAGGTCATGGACCAGATATCCAAGTTCATTGCAGACGGCGAGTTCTACGCTGAGTACATAATAGCGGACGGGGAGCACTCCCAGTTTGAGATCGGCAAGCACGCTGTTTCAGTGGGTGCAAGGGCCTTCGTGGGCAGCAGTGGCACAGGCTGGATGTACGCCACCGAGGCGCTGGTGGCCACTGCAACTGACAGGCTCCCCCTGGTCGCAATGTGCGGTAACAGGGCCCTGGACGACCCTGGTGCCTTCGGTGTGGAGCACAACGATGCCCTGATGCTCAGGGACGTGGGCTGGAACCTGGTGTGGGTCGACACCGCACAGCAGGCCCTTGACACGACTCTGCTGGCCTACAGGATCGCGGAAGACCCCGCGGTCATGATGCCCACAGCCGTGTCGCTTGACGGCGCCTTCCTGACGCACTCCCAGCACATGGTGAAGATACCTACCAAGGAGGCAGTGGACCAGTTCCTGCCGCCGTACAACCCGAAGGTCAAGCTCGACCCGGACAACCCAGTCTCGATCGCGCCGCAGGCCAACGAGGACTGGGTCATGGAGATAAGGAGGCAGAACTACGAGGCGGGCAAGAGGGCCAAGGGCGTCATATACAGGGCCTACAGGGAGTTCAACGAGATATTCGGCACCCACTACGAGAACCCCTTCTTCGAGGAGTTCATGACGGCGGATGCGGACTTCGTGCTGATCGGGATGGGCTCCATTGCGATGCCCGCCAAGGCGGCGGTGAAGGAGATGAGGAGGAAGGGCGTGAAAGCGGGGTACATAAGCCTGCACTGGCTAAGGCCCTTCCCCACAGAGGAACTGAGGAAGGCGCTCTCCAGGTTCAGGGGCATAGGCGTAATCGACAGGGACTTCGCCATAGGCACTCCTGACCTGGGCGGTGTCCTGTTCCACGAGATCAGGTCTTGCATGTACAGGAGCAGCAGCAGGCCAAACATCCTGAACTTCATAAGCGGCCTCGGTGCCAGAGACACGAGTATAGAGGACTGCATGAGGATGATCGATATTGTGAGCCACGCGAAGGGTGACGAGACGGAGCAGGTCGTCACCTGGATAGGCGTGAGGGAGTGATGTGTGATGGTTGAGGAAGAACTGACGAAGGAAGAGCTGGAGAGGAGGGCGAAGGTATACAGGGGAGTGCACGACATAGACCTTGAAGAGTACTACACCTCGGGCCACAGGACGTGCCAGGGGTGCGAGAGCGCCCTGGTCATGCGCTCTTTCGCAAAGGCTTCCGGACCCAACACGGTCGTGACCGGGGCAACTGGATGCATGTACGTTGCGAACACCTCCTACATGTCCACACCCTGGGCGGTACCATGGATGCACACCCAGCTGGGTGCCGGGGGTTCGTCCGCTGTCGGCATGGCGGCGGGCCTCAGGGCACTTAAGAACAAGGGCAAGCTGAAGAAAGACATACCGCACGTGATAGCCTTCTGCGGTGACCTCGGTGGCGGTGACATGGGCCTGGGAGCGATCTCGGGTGCGCTGCAGACAGACTACGACCTCCTCATAATCATCTACGACAACGAGTCTGCCGCGAACACGGACATACAGGCCACCGGCCTCACCACATGGGGTGCACAGACCACATTTACACCGACAGGGAGCGTGCACAGGATAATGCAGAAGAGGTGGAAGAAGAACGTCATAGGCATGATGGCTGCCGGGCATCCCAACGTCAGGTACCTGGCCACCGCATGCGCAACATACCCTGCGGGTGATTACCTGAACAAGGTCAGGAAGGCACTGGCCGCTGGGGGGCCCACACTGATACATACCATCGACCCGTGCACGAAGGGCTGGGACTACCACCCGAGGTACACGGGCCTGATAGGCGAACTTGCTGTCAAGACCGGCATATTCCCCGACTACGAGATAATAAACGGCAAGGTCTACTACACCTACGACGCCAGGAAGAAGAGGGTACCTGTGAGGGAGTACCTGGAGAAGCAGGGCAGATTCTCGCACTTCACCGAAGAGGACTACGAGTACGTGCAGTCCATGGTCGATGAGATGTGGGAGGACTGGGAAATACCTGGAGTGGTTCCGTTCCGCGGAGACCTGAAGGTGGCCGACTGAGGGGGTAACAAATTATTTACCCATAATACAGTTTTGTATTTTATGGAGGAGATATCTGCATCCTCGCTTGCCGGTGAGCTGGCCGCCATCGTTGGCGAGGAGAACGTTTTAACGGACGGCCCGGAGCTCATCCCTTACACCAGGGGTTCCATAGATTCCGGTTCACACAGGCCCCTGGCCGTGGTATTTCCAGGGTCTGTGGAGGAGGTGTCCGGCATCATAAGGGTCGCAAGGCGCCTCAGGGTACCGGTGGTGCCCAGAGGCGGGGGTTCGAGCCCCACCGGCGCCGTTGTCCCAGTGAAGGGCGGCATCGTCCTGGACATGAAGAGGCTGCACGACATAGTGGTTAGGGTCGAGGACGGCCTCGTTGAGGCCGGTGCAGGCGCAACACTGCAGGAGGTGGACGCGGAGTGCAGGAGGCACGGCTACTTCTTCCCCCCTGACCCGTCAAGCGTTCGCGTTGCAACGGTGGGAGGTGCCATATCGGAGAACTCCGGGGGCATGAGGTGTGCCAGGTTCGGCGTGGTCAAGGACTGGGTCCTCAAGGTTGAGGCTGTGCTCTCCGACGGCACTGTGACGAGGTTCGGCGAGGAGACCTACAAGAACAGGGCGGGCTTCAACATCCTCGGCCTCCTCATAGGCAGCGAGGGAACGCTCTGCGTCTTCACAAGGGCGTGGCTCAAGATCATGCCTCTGCCGGAGAGGCTCAGGAGGTTTGCCATATTCTTCTCCACAATAGATGATGCTGCGGAGTGCATCATGGACATTAGGAGGAGTGGGGTGAACCCATTCATCCTGGAGTATGCGGACAGGCACGGCATAGAGGTCGCGAACTCCGTCAGAAAGACGGACTTCCCGGCTCCAGACGGAGGCATGCTCATAGTGGACATGGACTGCCTGCAGGGTTCGGAGCAGAGGGCCAGGCAGAAGCTCATGGAGGTTGTGGTGAGGCACAGACCACAGCTGGTGATGGAGGCGCAGACCAGGGAGGAGGAGGAAGCGATCCTTGAGGTGAGGAGGATCGCCTTCACAGCCCCGGGCAGGCTCTACTCGGGTTTCATCGACGGTGACATAGTGGTGCCGCTGTCCAGGATAAGGGAGGCCATGGACGGTATAGAGAGGATCCGGGAAAAGTATGGAGTGTACATAGCGACCTGCGGTCACGTGGGTGACGGGAACCTGCACCCGCAGATCGGCGCGGACATCAACAACAGGGAGGAGTGGGAGAGGGCAAGAGAGGCTGCCAGGGAAATAGACAGACTCGCTATCAATCTGGGCGGCTCGATAACGGGGGAGCACGGGATAGGCTACCTGAAGCAGGACATGCTTGTTGAGCAGTTTCGAGCGAGATCCATGGAGGCGAACCTTGACATCATGAGGGGCCTAAAGAGGCTCTTCGACCCTGACAACATACTTAACCCTGGAAAGTTCGCCCTGGACTAATGCAGCACCGATACTATGTTATAGACTATGACGGCCATGGAGAGCACATAGGCGAGGACAGATGACCCATAGGACATCAGGAAAGCGTTCCTCCTCCTCTTGAGCTGGTAGGAAAGTGCAGTTATGAGGAGCAGCATTGCCAGGACAGTTATGTATATTATCACCGCGTCCAGTGGCCTTGCGGACAGGACCCACCTCATTGATGGAGAGAGGAGCGAGAGGGAGAACAACACGGTGACTGCGGCCATGAGCAGTGCCATGCGCCTCCTCCTGAAGCCGGTGAAGAATACCACTGCGCCCACGGCCGCGTCAAAGTAGAGGACGCCCATGCTCACGCTTATGGCCGTGTCCGCGGCTGCGTCCAGGTGCGGCAGGAATATGAAGATGTCCCTGTGGGGCGTCAGGAGGAACAGTATTCCTAGCCAGGATATGATCGTGAGGAAAGGCGCGTAAAGGCTGTAGGGGAAGCGCGAATATGCTCCCCTTCCTTCACCCCCATCCTGTGGCCTCGCGAGGAGTGGAGTGGCGAGCATTCCTGTGGCCTTGCTCCTCTGGCCCCCCTCGTCCACGTATATTACAGGCTCATGCAGCACGAAAGAGGACGCAAGAGTGCTTGCCTCACCCTGCTGCCGGAGCCTGGCAGCACTGTCCCCCATTCTCTGCATGGTGTAGGTCAGTATATAATATGCTGCAATGCTCGCCACAATGTACTGCGGTATGAACGCTATAAGGTCTGTGGGGTGCAGGACGACCAAAAGGCAGCCTCACCTCAGAGGTATATGTAGAGGAGGGTGACGCTCACCGGGTATGAGATCACCGCAACAGGGTAACCGCTCTGGGAATCGGCCACAGCCACTATGTCAAACTGGAATTCCGCTGTCCCTATGCTGAAGCCTCTCCCTGGAAAGAGTGAGACGGAGAGGTTGAGCTCCGCACCCTGGCCACTGCTTATCGGGACTCCGGTGTAGTTGTATGTTGCCTTCCCATTACTGTAATGCACAGCAGAAACGGTCTGGTTGATGCCTGTTATGTTCAGGTACACGCCACTCACCATTGAGGACCCGTTCACAGAAAAGTTCACTGCGTCTATATATGTCCTGACATTCACGCTCTCGTTCACTGAAATGAAATCGCTGAAGGTCTGTGATGGCGTGAAACGCGTGAAGAGGCCGATCAGGAACGTTGAGGCGGATGAGTTGTACTCGGATATGTTTGTCTCGATCTTTGAGGCCGCGCTGGTGTCATTCAGAAATATGTCAGGCTCTTTCTGTGGCGTTATCCCCAGGGTTCCTGGAGAATAGACTATGACAGACGCGGTAGCTAGGGCTGGCAGCATCAGGAGTGCAACTGCCAAGACTGCGACCAACCTGACAGAGCCCCCCGATGCCATGGTCCATCACTCAGACCACTGAAGGCTGAGGTCTATGGTGCCTCCCGCATAGCTGCCCTGTATCCAGAAGGCCAGGTAGACGTCCTGCGTTGTCACATGTATGGCCGTGCCCGGCATCAGCTCAGTGCCGCTCAGGCTGCTGCCATCGAAAGTGATCGGGCTGGAACTGTAGTATATGCTTACACCGCTGGGTAAGGTCCCGTTCAGGTATACGTACAGTGGAACGTTTGTGCCCGTGCTGTTTACAATCTCCAGGACGTTGGTCAATATGGTGTATCCCGAGCCTGGCACGTAGGAGATCGTGAAGCTGTAGTTTGAGTAGTGTGAACCGACACTGGCATCGCTCAGGAAGTTCAGCTTCTCCGCTGTTGTCGCCCCTGGACCGAGGTTGAGGTACACGGGGTTGCTCGTCGTTGCGACGTTCGCTGTGACCGGCGCATCAACAATCACGGCGGCGGTTGCGATCACAGGTAGTGCTGCAAGCACCGCCACTGTAAGAGCAGTGATTGCCCTCTTTGATAACTTCATGATCCGGAGATGGTGTTAATATAAATAAAGGTGTATGAAGAACCACTGCATGGATGATTTCAGTATCATGAAGTGTAACTCATACCTTATATTGCACTCTACTTCTTCACCCTGTACGTCATCAGCCAGGAGAGGTCGCTCTGGTAGATCTTCCTTATGTCGTCAAGGCCGTAGTAGAGCATGGCCAGCCTCTCGAGGCCCAGACCCCAGGCTATCACAGGTTCCCTTATCCCCAGGGGTCTCGTCACCTCCGGCCTGAACACACCGGAGCCACCGAGCTCCACTTCCCTCCCGTTCACCTTCACGATCACGTCCATGCTGGGCTCAGTGTAGGGATAGTATGAGGGTACCAGCCTGATCTCCCTGAAGCCCAGGCGTGAGTAGAAGTAACGCATGAGCCATTTCAGCGTGGACAGAGACGATTCTCTGCTGTGCACCGCACCCTCTATCTGGTGGAGTTCGGCCAGGTGCTTCCAGTCAACGCTCTCGTGCCTGAAGACCCTCTCCACAGAGAATATGGCCAGTGGCGGTTCCGGGTTCTCGTACAGGTACCTTATGGTCGTGACCGTTGTGTGCGTCCTGAGGAGCAGTTTCCTCGCCTCTCCTACAGACCACCTGTACCTCCACCCCACGTACCTCCCCCACCCCCTCTCATGCACCCTCTTCACCACATCCACTATCTCGGGGTGCTCTATCCCGATGTCCTGCGATGCCTGAATGTAGAAGGTGTCCTGCATCTCCCTGGCCGGGTGGTCCTGCGGTATGAAGAGGGCGTCCATGTTCCACAGGGCCGATTCGATGTAATGGCCCTTCATCTCCTGGAACCCCATCTCCAGGAATATCTCCCTGACCTCGTCTATCATCTCAGAGAGAGGGTGCCGGCCCCCGTGCCAGCCCACAGACACCTCTGTGTGCAGGTCGTATGGGCTGAATCCCCTCTCCCTCCACGAGCCCGAGACTATGGCCTCATGTGTGAGCTCGCCTATGCCCTCGGCACCCTCCACCAGGGACAGGTCCCTGACAAGGGCCTTTATTCTCCTGGTGGAAGTCTGCTTCCTCTGAACCACGCCCTCGCGCCTCTGCAGGCCCACCGGCAGGTCTCCGGTGTATCCCGATGAGGCCAGCCTCCTGAGCGCTTCCTCGCTCCTCTCCACCTCCTCCCTGGCCCTTTCCGCCTCAGGTGCGGATATCCTGCCCCCCACAGGCCTGATGCCGAGCCTGGCCAGCTGGGCCAGGGCTATCCTGGCCTCCTGTTCACCGAGCTCTGAGAAGAGGTCCTGGAGTGTCGCTGAACCCCTGGAAGAGATGAACTCGATGGCCCTCCTCTCCGGGAGGCCTTCGCTCAGGTATCTGAGGCCCTCAGGCCCAAGCTGGTACCTGGTCTCGGTCACCCTCTCCGTCGACACTATGCCCTTCCTCTCCAGGTAAGATACTGCGCTCGCTATTTCCCTCTCATCGAGCCCTTCCACCCTGAGTTCTCTCTCGAGTACGCCGTCACCGGCCCGGTATATGGCCTTCAGTACCTTCCTCTCGTTGGCGCTGAGGATCGGCAGGGTCTGCATCCCTAGAGCATCGCTTCCCCAATAAATATATTAGCAGTCCGGAGAAACGTTTTAGTGCACCAGATCCAATATGATCACATGCTGCCACGTATACAGATGGAGTGGCCCCGCTTCAGGAAAGAGCACCTGGAGGACATACCACAGGAGTACAACTGGGGAACAGACTGGATCGACAGGCTCGGGAAGGAGGAGCCGGAGCGTGTGGCGCTCATCCACACAGACGGCAATGCGGTTGCAGCGTTCACATTCAGGGAGATCTCGGAGCTGTCAAGCGCCTTTGCCAGGTACCTGCAGGACAGAGGCATGGGGCGGGGCGATAGGGTAATGATCATGCTGGGCAACCAGCCCATGCTCTGGGTCTCCTTTGTGGGGGTGATAAAGGCAGGAGGTGTCTGTGTCCCCTCTGCCACTTCACTGAGGCCGTCTGACATAGATTACAGGATAACGAAGGGAAACATATCTGGAGCCATAATTGAGGACAGCGTTCAGGGCGCACTGGCAGGCTTACGCCACAAACTCAGGTACGTTGTGAGTGTGCCAGACGATATTGATGTGGACAGGCTGAGGAAAATGCCTCACTCCTTCACTCCGGTGGCCACAAGGCCCTCAGATGTGTCCCTCATATACTTCACCTCCGGCACAACAGGGCACCCGAAGATGGTGGCCCACAGCCAGGTGAGCTATGCCCTGGGGCACTATTCCACTGCCATGTGGCTCGGGATAGGCAGGGGTGACGTGCACTGGAACATAAGCTCACCAGGCTGGGCAAAGCATGCCTGGAGCAGCATATACGCGCCGTGGAACGTGGCCGCCACCACAGTCAGCTTCTCTTACACGGGGAGGTTCAGGGCTGCCGACCACCTGGGGGTCATAGAGAAACTCAGAGTGACGTCTGTATGTGCCTCACCCACGGTCTGGAGGATGTTTATACTCGAGGACCTGTCCAGGTACGACCTCTCGAGCCTGAGGTCAGCAGCGAGCGCGGGCGAGCCCCTGAACCCGGAGGTCATAGAGAGGTTCAGGAATGCCACCGGCATAACCATCAGGGACGGCTATGGACAGACAGAAACAACGCTGCAGATCGGGAACTTCCCGGGCATGCAGGTGAAGGATGGCTCCATGGGAGTGGCATCGCCGTTCTACAGGATAGCAGTGGTTGATGATTCCGGCAGGGAGCTGCCACCGATGACCGAGGGGAACATAGCCATCCGGGTCGCTGAGGGCAGGCCCCTGCCCCTCATGCTCGGGTACATGGAGGAGGAGAACAACAGGCAGGCGTTCCACGACGGCTGGTACTTCACAGGTGACAGGGCTTATGTGGACGCTGACGGTTACTTCTGGTATGTGGGGAGGAGCGACGATGTCATAAAGAGCTCAGGCTACAGGATAGGCCCATTCGAGGTGGAGAGCGCCCTCCTGAGACACCCCTCAGTGGCGGAGTCCGCAGCAGTTGCCTCTCCGGACCAGATACGGGGGGCCATAGTGAAGTGCTTCGTGGTGCTTAAGCCAGGCTACGAACCCAGCTACGAGCTGGCGAGGGAGCTGGCTGAGTTCGTTGCCCAGGAAACAGCGCCTTACAAGCACCCCAGGAAGATCGAGTTCGTCAGCAGCCTTGACCCTGTCAAGACTATATCGGGCAAGATAAGGAGGAAGGCGCTGAGGGAAATGGAGTACGGCGGGCCCAGGGTCGTGCAGGGGAGTGAGTTCGAGATACCGCCCCTCAGGTAGGCTACTCCCTCCACTTTGATTTCTTGGCCCCTATGAAGAGCATGACCGCCGTGACCGCCACGAGCACTGTCCAGTCAGCCCATATGGGGAGAGGTGACTGCCTCAGGCCCGCCAGGTTCTGGGCTATGGCAGCAGCGTATGTTGTCGGCGATATGAATGCCAGGTACCTGAATGGGAACGGTATGTAGGTTATCGGGTAGTACACCGGGGGAAGGGTTGAGAGTATGGGCGAAATGAGCCTGCTGAAGGCCCAGCTCTGCACTATGTCTGATGAGAAGGTGGACAGCATGAAGCCGAGCGTTATCGAAAAGGTGAACACCAGGGCAAGGTCGAGTATGAAGAAGAGCAGCTGCAGCGGGCCCAGGTGGAGGAAGAAGGACGATATCAGAGCCAGGACGAGGATGGATGGCACCGAGTATACGATCTCGGAAACGGCCATGCCGAAGACATAGGTGAGGGCAGAGGTCGGAGAGCTGACCACCATGTCCTGCAGCCTCATGTCGTTCTTCAGGTGTGACAGGTCGCCCTGCAGTGATGTGCCCGATGAGACCATGAGCATGATGAGCGCTCCCTCAGAAGCGACCCTTATGAGACCACCGTGTGTGGCGAAGGTGACAACCGCAAGCATGGACAGGGGCGCCAGGAGGGTGTTCACAAGCACCACCGGGTAATTGACCATGGCGTACACTGCGTTGACCAGGATGGATGCGTTAATCTGCGGGACTATGTGCCTCTCCACCCCTCTCACCCCTCACCAGGCTCTCGAACACCTCGTTGAGCGTGACGGGGCTTATGTAGAACCTTGTGCCCCTTGAGATCAGCACCCTCACGTATTCCTGGGCGGTACCTTCGTCCGTGAAGATCTGCTCCCCGTCCTCCATCCTCACCACCGTGCCGTTCTCCAGGGTTACCTCGGGCGGGGGCCCGTAGACCCTTATGCTGACAGGGTGCTTCATCATGGACCTCAGATCGTCCATGCTCCCCAGCGCGAGGAGCCTGCCATGGCTCATGACAGCAATGCTCCTGGAAAGGCTCTCAGCCTCGTCCAGGTAGTGGGTTGTCAGCACGATGGTCCTCTCCCTGGATATGTCCCTCAGTATTGACCAGAGGTCCTTCCTGGATATGTGGTCAAGGCCCGTTGTGGGCTCATCAAGGAAGAGGACCTCGGCTTCTGAAGCAATTGCGCAGGCAACAAGCACCTTGCGCTTCATCCCGCCGGAGAGCATCCTGTTCTTCACCCTTACCTCATCACTGAGGCCTACCCTGCCCAGCGCTTCCAGTGCCATCTGCCTGCTCTCCCTGTACGTGTAGCCCCTCCACATGAGGTAGGAGGACACGGTCTGCAGCGGCGTCAGCCAGGGGACTGCCCTGGCCTCCTGTGGCACGCACGCTATGATCTCCCTCACCCTTGGCGTGTCCCTGAGTATGTCGAAGCCGCCGACAGTAGCGGTGCCGCTGGTTGGTGTGAGCTGGGTGGCCAGGATCCTGACCAGGGTGGTCTTCCCGGCACCGTTCAGGCCTATTATTGAGAATATGCCGGGCCCCCTGAAGGAGATGTCTATGGGCCTCAGGGCCTGCTTGCCGTTATCGTATGTCTTCGAGAGGGAAAATGTCTCTATCTCCACCCTTAGGCCATTGCTTGGTGGCAGATGAACTTAGCCAGGGGCGCCCGATACGGCCCTCTCGCATCTTTATAGAAACCTATATATTCTTTTTGGAATAGTTTACATACCCTGAAGGAATACAGTGCTGAGGTGGTTGGAATGAGGATGACATGCGATGTGTGCCACGGCACAGGCTATGTCCATGACCAGGAGGACCACCTCGACGTATGTGAGAAGTGCTGGGGCCTCGGCTACATTGAGGTCAGCCCTGAGAGCGCCCCGGAGCTGCAGGCGACTGGCAGGATAAGGAGGAACTCGTTCATAATATCGGTTTCCTCCATCGCAGCCTTCTACGCTGTGGTGTTCGCCCTTGACGGCCTGTTCCACTTCACACTCATCGAGACCTTCCTCTTCATATTCGTGGCCTACTACATAGGCCTGCTTGCCGGCATATTCTACTCCAGACACGCCACGAAAAAGCTCGGTGACAGGGCGAAGATGGGGAGGCACGACACGTAATTTATACGTACTAGGTTTTAGGAATCCTTTCAACTTAAATATCCCTAAAGGATAATGGCACATGGACAGGCGCTCCCTGGTGCTCGTCGCGCTCGTCATCGGGACACTGATGTCCGCCATCGATACCACAATAGTGATCCTGGCCCTGCCTTCCATAACCCATGACCTGCACTCCTCCCTGATCCTGACGATCTGGGTCATAATAATCTACCTCCTGATCATAGCGGTTATGACCACGCAGCTGGGAGGCCTTGGGGACATCTACGGGCGTGCCAAGATCTTCAACACAGGCTTCCTGGTTTTCATCCTGGGGTCGGCCCTCTGCGGCGCCTCCCCTGACATATATTACCTCCTCGGCTTCAGGGCCATCCAGGCCGTTGGGGCCTCCCTCATGCAGGCCAACTCCAGTGCCATCGTGGCCGACACCTTCGAACCGGAGGTGAGGGGGAGGGCCTTCGGCTTCACGACACTGGGGTGGAACATAGGCGGTGTCCTCGGGATTGTCCTGGGCGGTATAATCACCACGTTCATAGGATGGCGGTACATATTCTACATAAATGTGCCCATAGGCCTGGTCGGGTTCGCCATAGGCCTGCGCGTCATAAAGAGCCAGGCCAGGAGGAAGGTATCGATAGACATAGCGGGCATGCTCCTGCTGGCCGCGATCCTCTCCACCGTTGCTTATGGGGCTGTGTACATTGCTGGCCATGGCTTCAGGGCGCTGAACATTGGCCTCATAGCCCTCGGTCTCGTCCTCATCGCGCCTTTCGTGTACCAGGAGAAGAGGGCCCAGAGACCCGTCATCAACCCCAGGGCCTTCAGGGTCAGGACGCTGACCTTCTCCCTCATGGCCACGCTGTTCCAGGCCACCGGGTACCTCTCCGTCGTCTTTCTCCTGATAATGTACCTGCAGGGCATAAAGGGCTATTCCCCACTCGATTCCTCCCTGATCCTTGTGCCCGGTTACGTGATAGCGAGCCTCTTCGCGCCGCGCATGGGGCGCCTCTCCGACAGGGTCGGCGCAAGAATGGTGGCAACGGTAGGCATAATCCTCATGGCCATAGGCGTCCTCGTATACATAACGCTGAGGGTCAGCAGCCCCTACTACGTGGTCATCATAGGCTCACTGGTGACCGGCTTCGGTGCCGCCATGTTCTGGCCGTCCAACAACAGCGCGGTAATGTCCTCATCGCCACCTGAGCTCTACGGCTCTTCTGGAGGCCTCATGAGGACACTCTCAAACATAGGTACGATAATAAGCTACGTCCTCTCCATATCGATTGCTTCGCTCACTGTCAGCAGGACAGTCGCGTACGAGGTCTTCCTGGGCGTCATCAGGCTCGGATCGGTGTCATCACAGTTCCTTGTGGGTATACGGACAGCGTTCATAGCGAGCGTCGCTATCTTGGCCTTAGCTGGCATATTCTCCTTCGTGAGGGGGCATGGCCACCAGGTGCCCCAGGGCACACCGGAGGGCACTGGAAAGAGGTGATTTCGTACAGAGACGTTACGCTGAAACATTTAAAAGATGGGTGCTTATTTAAATACCGAAATGGAGGAACAGGGCAACATAAGGGACAGCATAATAGAGGCGAAGTCTTACAGCACACTGCTCAGGCTCCGCGACACGGTTGCCTCGATGAGGGGAAGGGTCCCGTTCTCCGTCTACTTCGAACTCAGGGGCAGGGTGAACGAGAAGATAGCCCTGTTCGAGAGGCCAAGGTGCGAGAGCGTCAGCATAACCGTGATCGCGCCTGATGGCTCCAGGCACACGATCTCGCAGGACCAGTGCAGGGAGGCCCTGAGCACAGGCACACTCCCCGACTACGTCAGGTCGCTGTACGGGGAGGGTGCAGACATACAGATCGAACAGAAGATCCTGGCCGGCGGTGTCGAGCTAACGCAGGACAGGCTGGAGGGCATAATTGAGAGGATAGACAGGATACAGAAGGAGTTCGAGGAGGTCTATGCGTTCACGAGCCAGATACCAAGAATATCGTCAGAGATAAGGGAGATAAACATGAGGCTGGACAGCCTGAGCAAGCGCCTGGACGCCCTGCTGGGGCACTGATGCGTGCTCCGCCCCGATGGGAGCAGATATGTAAAAATATTTCTCCAAGTTTGTTACAGTGTTCGGCCATTATATGCCGGTTGGTCATATTTGGACGAAATAGACAGGAGGATCATCAGGCGCCTTCAGTGGCCCAATTCCGACACGGAGTTCAGCTTCTCAGACTTCGCTGTTTCCAGGTCAACCGGTGTCTCCGTCCAGACCGTGAGGAAGAGGATCGCCCGCATGGTGGAGAATGGGATACTCAAGGGCAACTACCTTATGCCCATGCCCTCACTGTTCGGCCTCTCCTCGGGCACCCTTGTGTGCAGTTACAGTAAGGAAGTTGCGGAGAGGCCCTGGGATTACCTGAATGCAGTGCCAGCACTATCCAGTGTGCACACTGCACAGACACCCCCGATGGCCATCATGGAGGTGATGCCGAGGATTGGGGAGGAAAAGGCAACAGTGAGGGAGGTCGAGTCACTGGGTGTGAGGGTTGAGAGCCAGCTTTGGCACTACCATGAGCCCGTGCAGCTGAGCAGGAGGGAGTGCCTGGTGCTCTCCAGGCTCATGGAGAACCACAGGATGAGCCTGAGGGAGTTATCCGAACGCACCGGTATAAGTACCAAGAGTGTGTCAAGGATAATGAGGGGCCTGATTAGCAGGAACTGCTTCACCATTGAGGTGGCCATAGACTCAAGGGCAGTGGACCACGGCACACTCTTCATTTTGCAGGCCACCGTCATGCCTGGCAGGGCCAGCCAGGTCATTACCCGCGTGGCATCAAAGCTCGGCGACCGCATGATGGGCTTCAGGTACCTCTCCGATGACACGATCCTGTTCCTCGCCTGGGCGGAGAACACCATGCGAGTGATGGAGGCCGGGCGGTTCGTGGAAAGCATGCGAGAAGTGGCGCTCTCCATCACAGTGAGGGACTTCCAGACGACGGTCAGGTACCCGGACACGCTCATGGAGGCCCTGAAGGGTGTGGCTGAGAAAAACTAGGGCCCTGGTTTTTACAAACCAGATGAGGATAAATACTGATATAAAATAACATAGGGTCGATGGCCACAAGCTTCTTTGAGGGCTTCAACCGGAACGTCTCCATAATTGCCCTGGGCAGGGTGCTGCGCAGCTTCTACTTTGGCTTCGTGGCCTTCATCCTGCCACTCTACCTGAAGCACATAGGGTTCAGTGTGGTGCAGATAGGCCTCTACGCACTGGTGGCAACCGTGGCCAGTTCCGTGCTGGTGCTCCTCTCTGGCTTCCTGGGTGACCTCATCTCCAGGAAGAAGACCTACATTGCGATGTCCTCGCTCTCGTTCTTCCTCTTCCTGATACTCCTCACCACCACTGACCACGCCATAGTCTTCCTCTCTTCCATATTTGGCATGACCTTCAGTGCCATGGGAGGTGGGGCCGGTGGGGGGCCGGTGGCACCTCTCATGACAGCAATGGTTGCGGAGAGTGTGGAGAGGAACAGGACAAACGTCTACTCAAGGCTGACGAGCCTGGCCACCATAGCTGCAGTCGCAGGTGCCGCCTTCTCCTCTGTGGTCTCCTCAGTTGTGCCCGACTATTACCACCTCCTCTTCCTGGTCGCGATGGTACTGAACGCTGTTTCCATTCTGTTCTCCCTCTTCCTCACAGAGAGGAGGGATAGGGTGGAGAAGGCGACAAGGCAGGATATCATACCGAGGAAGTCGGGCAGGAACATACTCTTCATCTCTCTCAGCGGTGCCTTCGGCAGCGTTGGCCTTGGCATGGTGATACCCCTCATCTCGCTCTGGTTCAAGATGGAGAGCCTCTCAACACCCGAGATATCGGTGATATTCGATATATCCTACATCGCTGCCGCAGTGCTTGTGAACTTCTCTCCCTACTTCGAGAGGCGCATAGGTATGATCAACAGCGTTGTGCTCTTCAGGATACTGGGCAGCGTGCTCCTCGTCTTCATACCCTTTCTCCCCGCCATGGGAGCGGCGGCCATATACATACTCCGCACCGGGTTCTACCAGATGGCTCTCCCCATAAGGCAGAACTTCTCCATGACTGTCTTCGCGGCGGAGGAGAGGTCCAGGGGCAGCAGCCTCACCGGCCTTTCCAGGCGCCTGCCCTACGGCTTTGCCACCACAGCCGGGAGTGTCCTCCTCGCATCTGGCATGTACCTTGCCCTCTTCCTGACAGCAGGAACCGTGTCGCTCCTTGACCCTATCCTCTATTACCTGTTCTTCCACGGCAGGGAGAGGAGGGGTGCCGTGTCGGACGCAGCGGCAGCACCCCAGCAGTGAACCCCTCACACCAGGACCAGGTCGTGGGTGAGGCGGTTCAGGTCCCTCTGCCCTCTCTCGGTGACGAGGACCATGTCCTCTATCCTTATGCCGAACCTGTCCTGCACGTAAACGCCCGGCTCAACGGTCACAACGTTGCCCGGCCTCAGGTACTGCGTGTTGTTGCTGTCCAGGTACGGGGCCTCGTGCACCTCCAGGCCTATCCCGTGGCCTGTCCTGTGTATGAAGTACCTACCAAGGCCGTATCTCTCAATGGCGTTCCTGGTAAGGCTGTCCACCTGGCTCCCTGTCCTCTCCGGTGACACCGACGACACGCCTACCGACTGCGCCTCCATGACCGCAAGGTACGAGGAGTAGAACATGTCATCGGGCTTTCCTGTGTAGAGCGTCCTGGTCGTGTCTGAAGCGTAGCCCCTGTACCTGCAGCCGAAGTCCACGACTATGCACTCCCCCCTCTTCAGCCGCCTGTTCCCCGGCCTGTGGTGGGGGTTTGCTGCGTTCTCACCGAAACACACTATGGTGCTGAACGACGGCCCGTCCGCACCGTTCGCCCTGAACCTGTCCTCCAGGTACCTGGCCAGGTCCGCCTCCGTCATGCCCTCCTGGATGTGGTCTAGGAGGTCTCTGAACGACCTCTCCGCTATGGATACAGCCATGGACATGGCCTCAAGCTCCTCACTGTCCTTCACGGAGCGCATTTCACTCACAATGTCGTCCACCAGGCCCTCAGGCCTCAGGCCGAGCCTCACCACATGCGAGTAAGGTATCTTCCCCTGTACCAGGACTGGCCTGCCCCTGACCCTCTCCGCCACCATCCTGAACGGGTCCTGGCCGTCGTGCCATACGATCCTCTCCATGCCCAGGTCGCGTGTCTCACCGTCGTGGAGGGATGGGACGACGAGCAGTGGTTCTTCAGAGACGACGAGGGCCACCAGGCGCTCCATGCCCTCCATGTAACGGCCGGTGAAGTAGTATATGTCCATTGGGTCAGTGATAACCGCGCATGAGCCGTCTAGCCTGTCCTTGAGCCGCCTCAAGCGTGCTGAGTGGTCCATAACAATCACCTGTAACCGTAAAGCGCGTCCCTCTCCTTCAACTCTTCCGGCCTCTCTTCCTCGTTCCCGTAGCCTCCCCCGCCACCGGTGACTATCTCCACCGTCTCGCCTTTTCCGAGGGGATAGGCCGACACATTCGCCAACTTCTTTCCCCCTATAACGACGTAGTTCGGCGTCCCCTCCCCCGGGTTCCCCCACGGCGGGTGCAGGGACCTGTTCATGGCAGCGGTGAAGAATGCCGGAACGAGCACCCTGTACACCTTCCTTATGCCGAAGCCACCCCTGTACTTTCCCCTCCCTGACCCGTCCTTAACGTTAAGCGAGAACTCCTCCACCCTTATCGGGTAGTTCCTCTCGATCACCTCCACCGAAGAGCAGTACGTCTCACCGTCAGCCAGTGAGACCAGGGCGCTCTCGCCATCACCGCTCTCTGTGGCACCCCAGCCACCCGGGTTAGGCTCCACCAGGACGAAACCCTTCCCGTTGACGTCCCTGCCGGCCACTATATCTGCAGCAACGCTGAGGAAGTGGCCCATGGAGAGCCTGTCAGGGAATACCGGGGCCAGGGCCTTCCAGACAGCGTCCGCAGCATAGGTTGTTGTCTCCCAGTAGACGCCGACGGGAGCTGGCTTCTCCGCGCTCAGTATGGTCGAGCGCGGCACCCTTATGTCCAGGGGCCTCACCAGCCCCTGGTTGTAGTCCGCGTGGGGGTCGACCACCGCCACGTAGACCGACCTGGCTGCGGAGACAGCGCCCGGGAGGGTCGTGTTTATCGATTCCATCACCTGCGGCGGGACGCCGGTGAACTCCACCTCCACCCTCGGCTCCCCTCCAGGCCTTATCCTAACCGTGCAGCCGAACTCCATGCCGTTGTCCAGCACCTCCCTGGATGTGTAAGTGCCCTGCGGGAATGTGGCGATCCTCTGCCTGGCCATTTCCTCCGACCTCCTCATTACCTCCGAGGACATGGGCCCGAACTCGAAGCCCTTCGATCTCAGGAGACCCGAAAGCCTGGAGGCACCCTTCCTGAGGGACGCTATCATGGCCATTATGTCACCCTCAACCACATCCGGCACCCTGCTGTTCTCAACCACCATGCCTATTATATCGCTGTCCACCTCGCCTCCCCTCACCACCTTCACAGGTGGTACCTGGATGCCCTCCTGGTAGACCTCCCTGTTATCAGGGCTCCAGCTGCCCACTGAGTTGCCGCCAATATCGTTCAGGTGCCCCTTGCAGACGCAGAACGCTACCAGGCCGTCATCGAACACTGGCATGACGAAGCCCATGTCGTTCAGGTGGGTGCCCGTGAGGTATGGGTCGTTCGTCATCACAACATCGCCCTCCTCCATGCGGATCCGCTTAACTACTGCCCTCACCATGAGGTCGAACACGCCGGTGAACAGCGGTATGCCGCATGATAGGGCAACCACGTTTCCCCCACTGTCCGTTATGGCGTTGGAGTAGTCCAGGACATCGTATATGACTGTGCTCCTGGCAGACCTCATTGTTGTCTGGAACATCTCGTCAGAGATCGAGGTGAGCGAACCGGTGAAGAGCTCAAGGTCGAATGGGTCAATGCGAGCCCCACTTCTCTGCTGTCTCTGCATCTATGTACCCCCACTGGAGGTCTCTCTCTATCAGTGGCCTGGGCCTCTCTTGGGCGGGCCCCCATGCGCCCCCACTGCCTGTCCTTATGCTGACCACGTCGCCCCTCCTCAGAGTCAGGCCGCCTATCCTCCTCCCCCTCATGTTCACGCTGCCTGAAACCACAAAGTAGTTGGGTGTCCCCCTGCCCCCACCGCCCGCTCCCCAGGCCGTGAACCTTGACCTGCCGAAGGACGCACTGAAAGACGCCTCGGAGCACAGTATGCGGTAGTCCTTCACTATGCCGAAGCCACCCCTGTACTTGCCGAACGATGGGCCATCACGGGTGTTGAGCTCCAGCCTCTCGACCCTGATGGGCAGTGTCCTCTCGATGACCTCCGCGGAGGCAAGGTAGGTCTCCCCGTCCCCACTGCACACCAGGGCGCTCTCGCCGTCCCGATCGAAGCTGGCCCCCCAGCCACCTGGCTGCGGTTCCACGATTGCGAACGGCTTTCCCCTCCCTGGCCTGTCGTCCACGCCGCCCACTATCGTTGCACCGACGGTGAGGAAGTGGCCCGCGGACAGCTTATCAGGTATAAGCTCAGCGAGGATGTGCCACACGAGGTCCCCTGCGTAGGACATCGATTCCCAGTAGGTTGAGGTTGGTGCCGGCCTGACGGGGTTGAATATCGAGCCCTCCGGCGCCACTACCTTAACAGGCCTGAAGAAACCGCCGTTCGGTTCCGTGTGGGGGTCGGAGGCGGCAACGAAGACCGTCCTGACGGACGAGACTGTGGCTGGGTACGGGCTGTTTATGGAGCCCCTCACGCTCCTGCTGCTCCCGGTGAAGTCCACCAGGAACTCATCATCCGTAACCGTGAGCCTGGCCCTCACCCTTATCGGCTCCTCATTGATCCCATCGTCGTCAATGAAGTCCTCGATTTCGAACGAGCCGTGAGGGAGCGCTCTCAGCAGTTCCCTGGCCTTCATCTCACCGGCCAGGATCGAGGATTCGACGGAGGCCCTGACCGCCTCGGACCCGTAGCGGTCAATGAGCCTGAGGATCCTGTTCCTGGCCACGCGCATGGAGGCCACCTGCGCCTCCATGTCGCCCAGGGTCATCTCGGGCGTCCTGCTGTTCGCTTCTATGATCCTGACGATCTCCTCGTCTATCCTGTCGTCCCTCCCTATCCTCACGTTGGGGAACTGGGTGCCCTCCTGGTATATCTCCGTGGCATCGGGTGACCAGCTCCCCATCCTCATGCCCCCGACCTCGCTCCAGTGCCCCTTGTTGACAAGCATGAAGAGTGCCTCGTCCTCGTGGAACACCGGCATGATCAGCGTGACGTCGTTCAGGTGGGTGCCCCCCCTGTAGGGGACGTTTGCCATGAATATGTCGCCCTTCTCCACACCCCTGCTCGACACCAGGTCCCTTGTGGCGTAGTCTAGCACGCCCAGGAAACCGGGGACACCGTTGGCCTGGGCAACCAGCTCACCTTCCGGGGTCGTTATGGCTGACGCGTAGTCCAGGGTCTCATAGATCACAGGTGACCTCGCAGCCTTTCCGAAGGCGTAGAACATCTCTTCCGCCGCGGCACGCAGGCCGTTAGCTATTATCTCCCGTGTGAAAGGGTCAACGTTCGTACCTGCTGTCCTCAGTTCAGTCAACGGACTCACGCTCCACTATGAGGTTCCCGAACCTGTCGGCGTGCACCCTCTGGCCCTCAAGGACGACTATAGTGGCAGTCTCCTCCTCCACTATGCAGGGCCCCTGCACATGCGTGGACGCAGGGATCTCCTTCCTGTCGTAGACCGGGACGTTTTCCTCTGAGCCGGCTAGGAAGACCTTCCTGTGTGCCTTTGGCCTGCCGCTCCCCTCCCTCTCCACTTCCGGCACCTTCACTCTGGACGCGCTCACCATGCCCACAACGTGAAGGTTCACTATTTCCACAGGGTTCCCTTCCATCTTGAACGTGTACTCCCTCTCGTGCTGCGAGTGGAACCTCCGGAGTGCCTCTCCCAGGTTCCCGGTCCCGATCGAAGGCGGCATGGGGACCTTCAGCGTGTGCTCCTGCCCAACGTACCGCATGTCCGCGTACCTCGCCAGCGTGGGTCCGCTGTACCCCTCCTGTCTGAAGAGTTCCACCATTTCCTCCTCCATCTCCCTGTAGGCAGACTCAATCTCGCTGAGGTTGCCCTCCTCAAGTGTGGCCACCACAGTCCTCAGCTTCTCGTGCCTTACATCTGCCGTGAGCATGCCCCAGGCGGAGAAGACACCCAGGGGTATGCATGGCACCATTATCCTGCTTATCTGCAGCTCGTCCGCTATGAACGGGGCCATCATGGGCCCTGCGCCCCCGAATGGGACAAGGGTGAAGTCCCTGGGGTCGTAGCCCCTCTGCACGGACACAAGGCGGATGGCGAAGGCTGCGTTCTCGTTCCCCAGGTTTATAATGCCCTCTGCCGTCTCGTTTGCCCCCATAGACAGCCTGTCGGCCAGTGCCTGGATGGCCTCCTCCGCAAGCTTCCTCTCCAGCCTTATCCTTCCGCCCAGGAAGTACGACGGGTCTATGAAGCCGTTGACCACATACGCATCGGTCAGCGTGGGTTCCGTGCCGCCCCTGCCATAGCAGGCAGGGCCAGGGTATGCCCCCGAGGCCCTCGGGCCCACCCTCAGCCTGCCGTCCTCCACGTAGGCTATGCTCGTCCCGCCGCTGCCGACCTCAACAATGTCCACCACCGGCACGCGCACAGGGTAGCCTGGGTTGAACCTGTCCCTTCCTATGTGGTAATCCGTCACTATCCTCGGCTCTGACCCGGACACCAGGGACGACTTCGTCGTGGTGCTCCCCCCGTCCAGGGTTATTATGTCGACCCTCGTGGAGCCGGTGCACTGCCTGACCAGGCTGATCGCGCCCATCACGCCGGACACGGGCCCTGACTCTAGGCTGTATATAGGGTAATTCCTCATGTGCTGTGTGCTGCTGAGGCCTCCGTTGGAGGACATTATGAAGAAGTTGCCCCGGAACCCAGAATCCCTGAAGAACCGCTCGAGGGTGTTGAGATAGCTGTCAACCTTCGGCTGCACTGCGGCGTTAAGGACGGCGGTGCTCGTCCTCTCGTACTCCCTCCACTCACCCGAGACCTCGCTCGAGAGCGTAACGTATTCGAACCCCATCTGCCTGATGCGCTCACCGGCCAGCCTCTCGTGCTGGGGGTTCGCGTAGCTGTTGATGAACGATACTGCCACACTCTTCACCCCGTGCTCCCTGAACTTTTGAGATATATCTGAAAGGCCGTCCAGGGCCAGCGGTGTCACTTCGGACCCTGTGGCGTCCAGCCTGCCATCGACCTCCAGCCTCAGATAGCGTGGCACGAAGGGCTCGGGCTTCCTGTACCTGAGGTTGTATATGTCCCTGCGGTTCGACCTCTGTATCTCCAGTACGTCCCTGAAGCCCTTCGTTGTTACAAGGCCAACCGTTGCGACGTCTCTCTGCACGATGGAGTTAATGACCACCGTGTGTCCGTGGATTATGTCCCTCACCTGGCGGAGGTCAATTCCTGAGGCCCTCACGGAGTTCATCACACCCTCCGCCTGTTCCCTGGTCGTGTCCACCTTCACGCTCACCATGTTTCCGTTTTCATCTATAGCAACGAGGTCCGTGAAGGCACCACCGATATCTATCCCGATCCTGTACATTGCGATCACACCCTGATACCCCACTCTAACCACTCACTCTCTGGAGAGGGCTCGAAGCGCCCCTTCCTGCTGTGCGATATGCCGGTCCTCTTCCTCACCTCTGCAAGGAACTCCGCATGCTTGAAGGGTGCCAGGACAGCGTCGACCACGGGCACGCCGACCTCCTCCTGCACCTGCCTGTAGAAGCCAAACTCTATGGTGCACCCGAGGATAATGACCTCGGCACCCTTCTCCACCGCCCTCCTGGCTGCCTGCACGATCCTCTTCTCCGTCTCCCGCGGCTCCCTCTGGAACTCGAGCACTCCCATGTCCACAGATTCGAAAGACACAAGCCTTTCGGACATGCCGTACCTCTGCACGTTTTCCCTCATCTGCGGTACCCACTTTGTCCTGCCAACCACTATGGAGAAAGAGGTGCCCAGCGACATGGCCAGGGCCATGGAGGACTCTGCAGGCGCAGTAACCACCATGCCGCTGAGCTCCCTTGCCTCGTAGAGGAAAGGGTCGTAGAAGCACCCTATGACGGCAGCATCGTAGCCCTGTTCCTCTGCCCTTCTCACCGTTCGCAGGATGTCAGCTGCCACCAGGGCCTCGTAGACAGAGTACTCGAGGTGGTGGGGCCCCCTCTCAAAGGACACAACATCCACCTCTGTGCCGGGCGCTGCATGCTTGATGAGGTAACCCCTGATCGGCCCGTCGAACTCATCCGTCCCCACGGGGTTGATCCAGAGGATCCTGGTCACTTCTGGCCTACCCCCCTTATGGCTATGGCCTCGTCCAGTGGCACGTTGAGTGTCTCCTTCAGGTAGTAGATGAAGATCACAGTGAGCCAGAGCGAGACGGCCACGATCACTATGACGCCGGTGAAGCCTATGACAGCGGCGGCCACAAGGAAGCCGAACATGAAAGGCGCAATGGAGTTCGAGATCCTCTGGGCCCCGCCCACCCAGCCCATAAGGGTGCCGCGGATGTTGCTCGGGTAAAGCTCAGGCTGCCACGCGTCCCAGACACCCCAGGCGCCCAGGTTGAAGAACGACAGTATTATTATTGCTGCCATCACGTCGTTGAATGTGAACGAGTAGGCAAGCCAGAACGTTGCTGCTCCGGATGCGGCCAGGAATATGGCCATGACCCACTTCCTGCCCAGTGACTTCTTCTCCTCCAGGTACGCGGCTGCAAGGTATCCCGGGTACTCAGCTATGGCGCCTATGGCAATGTAGAGGAGCGTGTTCAGGAAGGATATTCCCCTGTCCACCAGTATGGTCGGAAGCCACGCGAAGAGCCCCCAGTAGCCCAGGGAGAACGTAACGTTGGCTAGGAGTATCAGTATCGTCGGCCTCCTGAGCTCTGGCCTGAAGAGCTCGGCCATTGAACCGCGCCTGACGTTGACAGTGTAGAGCTCGGTGCCATCATCGATCGAGACCTTACCTGCGCTCAGCTTCTTTATTATATTCTTGGCCTCGCTCTGCCTGCCTGAGCCGACAAGGTAGTAGGGGGTCTCGTCCAGGAGGAAGTACACCGGCAGTATGTAGACCAGTGCCATGGCGCTGGATACGAGCATGGCTCCCTGCCAGCTGAACACAGGCAGCACGAAGTAAACGGCAGCGACCGCAAGCAGGGTGCCGGCCGGCCACCCGGAGGCCAGGTAGGTTGTGACCCTGCCCCTCGACCTGGTCGGGAGGAACTCCTCGAGCATCGCGAACGGCTGGACCATCACCATTATTATGAAGAAGCCCGCCACGAACCTCGCAACAAAGAAGACAGGCCACTCACCAGGAGAAGCAACAGCTGTGAATGCATTGGCAATGCCGTACCCAAGAAGGCCGTACATAATCGACTTCTTCCTTCCGATCCTGTCTGTGAGGGGAGCGAACCCATAGGCCCCAAGCAGGGCACCAAAGTAGGGGGCCGAGATGAGCGTCCCGCCTATCCCCGTCCCAACCCTGAAGTAAGGCATCAGGGTCGGCAGGAGGAACGAAGGTATCAGGAACTCCCAGGCCTCTATGGCAAAGGCAAAGAAGAGAACTGCCGTGGCAACCCAGTGGTACCTCGTCAGGGGCACGCTGTTAAAAATTTCGCCCACTTCCACTCTCCTTCGACCGTATTCAGCGTTTTCCATTTAGCTCAAAATCATATTCATGATGAAATACATAAATTTTTATATCTATGCATTCACCTACCATTGTAAATGTAAAAAACCGAGAATATAGGTCATTAAAAGTAATTTGCTTTTCATTGTTAAGCTAAAATATTATTTTTCTGAGATTCGTAAATCTGGAATGACTGCCACTGTCTATCAATTAAAGCCAGAAAGCGGAAGAAACAGATTCCATGATGCCCGCATTTAAGTTCCACATACATATGGAAAAGTGACGCAATTCGTTCCTTAAGTTCGAAAACCGATAGTTATAATAATATCTTATGTACTTAGACTATGATGTGGGAAAAAGCCCTGGAGGGTAAACTTGACGACATTGACATAAGGATAGTTAATATGCTCCTTGAGGACGGGAGGATGTCGGACAAGGAGATGGCTGACCAGCTGCACCTCTCGAAGACCGCGGTAAGGATGAGGCGCATGAGGCTCCAGCGCCTGGGGTACATTAAGTTCGTTGGCCTCCTTGTGCTGCAGAACATTGAACTGGAGTACGCGGACGTACTTGTAAGGATATCCGCCAGGGCTGAGGAGGGCGAGATACAGAGGCTCATAGAGCAGCTCACCTCCGATGAGACCATATACGAGGTCACCGAGTATTTGGGTGGCCGAGACCTCCTGGTCAGGATGTTCGACAGGAACAAACTGAACATGAAGAGGCACCTGCAGAAGATAATGCGAGACAACAGCATTGTGGAAAGCATAGATGTGCTCCCAGCGGTGAGGAGCTACAAGGCCTGGGGTGTGAAGCTCAACCACAGCGAATGAGGCCCTGGCAGCATTGTACCAGAAATGAGAAATACCCTTCCACAATCTTTAAATAATGAGAGCAGGAGTGCTGGCTGCCCTGGTGATAGTGGTGGTGGCAGCAGTGGCAGGTGGAGGGTATTACTATTACAGCAACGTCGCTGATACCGGCCACCTGGCCCTGGCCGCTGCAGACGCGCCTCCAAGCAGCCAGGTATTTGGAGTGTACATAACATTCGATGCGGTTGCGGTGCACAGCACGACCTCTGGCTGGCAGAACTTCAGCTTTGCCGCCAGGACACTGAACATACTGAACGTGACGCCGACGTCGGTCAGCCTGTTCACAAGCGATACTGTGGCCAACCTGACACTGCATGCTGGCAACTACACCATGATTAGGATCTACATAACCAACGTGACCGTGGACATACTTGGCTCCAACATCACTTTCAGGCTGGCCTCAGACTTCGCCTTCGTTAACCACCCGTTCACTGTAACCGCCGGGGGTACTGTCATGGGCGTGATAGAGTTCAACCTGAACTCCGACCTGAACCTGAACTCGAGGGTGTTCACGCCCAACATAGGGTTCGTGGTGAACGGCTCCTCATGAGGGGACGCCCTCCAACACATAATCCCTGAACATCCTTTTTTTAACTCTAATGGGGGTTAAGGGGACGAAAGTTCCCTTCCGTCAGGGAAGGGATGGATAGACCCATTTTAGAAACGTTTTTATGGTCATCAAGAAATAGATATAACCATGCGGTAAAGATTGGACAGAGGGTCACATTCTGTTTACGCTCTTTACCATCACCATGTCCAGGTTGTGAAGTACCGCAGGAAGGTGTCGAGAGTGAGGAAATGATCGATTTTCTGAAAGAACAGATCCAGGAAATAAGCAAGACGTCTGAAGTCGAAGTCATGGACATTGGTGCGGATAAGGATCACTTTCACATGCCATTCAAAGCAAAACCAACCCTGGACATGCCAAGGTACGTAAAAGCAATCAAGACAATTACCTCCAGGGAAATACAGAGGAAATCCTTTCAGGTGAAAGAGGAGTTTTGGAGAGGACACCCCTGGTCACCATCACCTAGTGACGAGAGGACAGGCAACACTGGAGGCGCTGAGAAAATATGTGGAGAGCCAGGGAAAAGAGTAACGTAATTCAACTCTCCTTCAGGTACAGGATTTATCCGACAGGAGGAGTAGAGGAGAAACTCCTCAACGTAATGCAAGTTGAAGCTGAAGTATACAACGCGTTGTTAGATGCAGTAAATAATGCAAGAAAAGAGGGAAGAAAGATAACGCCTAGGGACACGCAGAACATGTTGAAAGAGTTAAAAACAGGTGGGAAAGACCTGGTTTACTCCAAAGCCCTCCAGATGGTGAACAACCAATTATGGTATAACATCGATTCCCTTCACGGACTGGGGAAGAAAGGGAAGAGAGTTGGGAAATTAAGGTATAAGAAGATCCTCAGG
>NZ_BMNY01000003.1:0-218879 GCF_014646795.1 Thermogymnomonas acidicola
AGAATGTGACCCTCTGTCCAATCTTTACCACATGGTTATATCTATTTCTTGATAACCATAAAAACGTTTCTAAAATGGGTCTATCCATCCCTTCCCTGACGGAAGGGAACTTTCATCCCCTTAACCCCCATTAGAGTTAAAATTGTGCAATCTTAGGGTTAGGGGAATACCAGTTTAGATATTGCACTGACAGAAGTTGTGTTTATCCGGGTGAACCGGTTATACAAGAGTTTGCACCCGTAGGGGCACACACCAAGTATAGTTTTAGGCGAACCAACCGGCAAACCAGGAGGCCGGTCCTTGGCACTGGCCTCCCGCCTGTCCAAGGGGATGAAGAGGAAACTCTCGGTGGCGATTGCGATGTCACAGGACCCGGACATCATGGTACTTGACGAGACTTTCGACGGCGTGGATCAGACATCGAGCGAGGAGATCGTCTCCATGATAAGATCCATTAAGGAACAGGGCAAATCCGTAATACTCTCATCGCACAGCATCTCTTACATATACGAGGTGGCGGATGAGGTCATTGTGATGGACAGCGGGCGGATAGTGAGGAGGATCCACCTGCCGCTAAAATATGTCAGTGTGGTGAGGTTCGCACAGGGATACGGAGAGGTGGAGCAAAAGCTCAAATCCCTTGGGCTGGACTACGATATGTCCCGTTTTCCACTTGTCAGGATCAGCCACGGGAATGAAGGGGAAGACGTGAACTCTTTACTCGTTAATAATGGCCTCACCGTTCTTGAGTTCAGGAAGGTGACTGTAGCGGAGCTCTACGGAGATGTGTTGAATGAGCTTGGAGTCGCAGTTCAGGGCTGAGATCAGGAAGCAGTTCATCCTGATGAAGCAATCCACAGCAGCACCACTGGTGGCCCTAGCCACATTCCTGCTCGCAATGGTCTCGGCCGCCGAACTCGCATGGAATACTTCCAAATACAGGAGCATGCCCCTGCAGTTCTCACTGGCTACCTTTTCCGGTTCGTTCGCTACGTTCTTCGTCCTCTTCATGATATACCCGTCCCTGAGCATAGCGGAGGAGAAAGAAAACGGCACTTACGACGTGATAGGGTCCAGCGCACGCGACACAGTGGCCATAAGTACTGCCCGCCTCCTCTTTCATGTTATATTTGCCGGCATACTGACCCTCAGTGCCGTTGCTGGCTTCATGTTCACGCTCCTAATCCGTTACGGCACGCTGTCGAACCATGTGGTAATAATTGTCGACCACCTTACATACACTTACCTCTATGGGTATTCAGGTACGCCGACTGTATTACCGAAGTACACGAAGGCCTATCTCAATAAGTGGTTCAGCCCAAGCCTATTCCTGACTGACATTGCCATCCTCTTTGCCTCAATGATCCCCCTGTCCTGCTGGGGCTCCTCTTCTCCAGGATATCTAGGAAAAGGGCCACATCAGTGATAGTGAGTATCATCTCCTTCCTGGTGATATTCAACGTATATCCCTATCTCGTATCCATCAAAGGCTCGGTGGTATTGAGGTACCTCTGCGCCGACATCGCCACGCTGTTTCCCAGGGTTTCTGTTGGCCTGTCCAGCGGGTACATCGGTTTCAGTTCTGTAATTACAAAGGGAGGGTACTTCTTTTCAGTCCCGGCCCCTTACTTCTCGATCTGGGTCACAGGCGCCCTCCTGTCCTATGTGATCATAATCCTCCTCTTACTGTATTTCATGCCAGAAAATGGGGGTGTTAGGAATTGGATAAGACGGTAAAAGCCCTTCTTGCTGTACTGCTGGTCCTCGTCATCATTGTGGTCATTGTGCAGGATGTCGATGCGAATGGGAACCACCAGGCCAGTGGCGGTGGGAAGGGGCCAGGTCTCACCATAAACACAGGCTCCGCCGGTGGCGATGTTGTGTTCAACGGCACACTGCCGCTAACCGCTGACCAGGTATACAGGTACAATTTCACTCTCAACCCTTCCTCAGACAAGATCGTTATGGCCCTTGAGGACAACTCCACAGCAAGCGTCTACTGCAGACTGTTCTATCCTAACAACACAGTGCGTGATTCGTTCACCGTGAGTCCAGGCATAAGCATAGACAGTGTATTTCCTTATGGCCAGTCGTTCACATCAGGAGTGTGGTACATCAAGCTGATAACCAACCAGGGCCTGGAGCTGAGGTTCAAATTGACAGTTTTCTATAGCTGATAACCTCTTTCAGCAGAACCTTCCATCAGGGCCATTCTGCTCGGGTTCCTTCGATTACCCGAATGGGATCAACCTCGAGGAGCTCTCTAGGGGGCCCAACTTATCATATCCGGCCCTGGCCTATATACTCCGGAGAGCCGAGAAAGCATATAATATCCTCATACTTCAGGCGCCAGGAACGACGGTTCGGGGGCGTCTGCTAGGCACTCCCGCGGTATGCAGTTCTGGTGGAAATGCCCGTCTCGACACTTACTAATACAGTCCAGCGATCATAATGGGGATGGAAGGGGATGCCATTCTGGTCGGTGTGGACATAGGTGGGACATTCACCGATATCGTCGCCTTCGACCTCAGGGACAGATCAATACGGTTTCTGAAGGTACCGAGCACTCCCTCGGGCCCGGAGGTGGCCGTGATAGACGGCCTGAGGTCAATGGACCTGGATAGGGCAAGGGTGAGGATGGTCAACCATGCAAGCACGGTAGCAACCAACGCCCTGCTCACCAGGACCGGCCTGACACCTTCTGCCCTGATAACCAACAGGGGCTTCATAGACATTCTCGAGATCGGGAGGCAGAGGAGGGCCGAGCTCTATGACCTTGACTTCCAGAGACCGGAGCCCCTGATACCCAGGGAACGCAGGTTCGGGATCTCGGGCCGCATTGACGCCTCCGGGACGGTAATCGAGGATCTCGATGATGAGGAGATAAGGAGGGTGAGGAGAAAGATCGAGAGGATGAAGGTCAGGGGTGTGGCAATATCGCTGCTCAACTCCTACGTTAACCCGGAGCACGAGAGGAGGGTCAAGGAGGCCTTCGAAGGCTTTGACGGCTTCGTCTTCGCCTCCCATGAGGTCGACCCGCAGTACAGGGAGTACGAGAGAACGAGCACAACTGTGGTCAACACAGTCCTGTCAGGCCTGGTGACATTATACCTGAGGAGGTTGAGGGAGGGCATCAGGAACTCCGGGCTGTCTGCACCTGTATACATAATGGGTTCCCACGGAGGTCTCGGCACGATAGAATATGCGGAGAGGATGCCGATCTCTGTCATAGAATCCGGCCCCTCGGCAGGCGTCATTGCTTCAGCGAACTTCAGCCGCCTGATGGGCGATGAGAGGGTCATAACGTTCGATATGGGCGGGACAACCGCAAAGGCAGGTGTCGTGGTCTCCGGCACCCCGGATCTGGCATACGAGTTCGAGGCGGCCGGGAGAACACACAGCGGGAGGTCAATTAAGGGGAGCGGCTATGCTGTGCGCTTTCCCTTCATAGACCTCGCAGAGGTGAGTGCAGGGGGCGGCACAATTGCCTGGGTGGATGAAGCAGGGTCACTCAGGCTGGGTCCGAAGAGTGCCGGATCCGAACCCGGGCCAGCCGCATACGGCCGGGGCGGCACAGATCCCACAGTGACGGACGCCAACATAGTGCTCGGGAGGCTTAACCCCGACTTCCTTCTTGACGGTGACATGCGCATCTTCAGGCACCTTTCAGAGAGTGCCATAAGGGAGAAGCTGTGCAGGCCCCTCGGTATCGGCACTGTTGAGGCTGCCCAGGGTATTGTCAGGCTGATCAACAGCGCCATGTCAAGGGCCATATCCATCGTGAGCTTGGAGCGCGGCCGTGATCCCAGGGATTTTGTGATGTATGCCTACGGTGGGGCTGGCCCTGTGCACGCCGCTGAACTCGCCTCAGAGCTCGGCATCAAAGCGGTCTTCGTGCCTGCACACCCGGGCCTCTTCTCAGCCTACGGCCTCCTCTCAGTGGACATGGTGCGCGACAGGACCGCCGGAGCAGTGGGTGTGTCTGATGTAAAGGACATCTTGACCAGGCTGGAGGCCCAGGCAAGGGCGGAGAGCGAGGCTGAGGGCTTCACCGACCCTGAGGTGGCATATTTCCTCGACATGAGGTATGTTGGGCAGTCTTACGAGATAACGGTGCCCTACAGCGACAGGTACGAGGAGGCCTTCAGGGAGGAGTACAGGAGGAGGTACGGCTATGCCTCGAACGATCCTGTGGAAATCGTTAACGCAAGGGTGAGGCTCACCTTCAGGATGCCCAAGATAGGCCTGATCGAAGAGCGGAAAGGCGGGCACATGGAGGCCTCTGAGAGGCCGGTATACTTTTCCGGGTCTTTCATAGATACCCCGGTGATCAGGTGGGCCTCCGCTCCGGATGGTTTTGGTGGCGAGGGGCCATGCATTGTTGAGGGCTACGATTCTACAGTCGTCATTCCTCCGGGCTGGAGGTTCAGGTTCGATAGGTACCTCAACGTGAGGATGGTGAGGCCATGACGGACAGGTTCACCAAGCAGGTCATAGCCAGTTCCCTCTACTACGCCAGCGAGGAGATGGGGATCGCACTGAGGAACTCCGCTTACTCGCCAAACATAAAGGAGAGGATGGACCACTCAGCGGCCATCTTCGACGCTAATGGGATCCTCCTGGCCCAGGCGGAGCACATTCCGGTCCACCTAGGCTCACTCCCCTGGGGCCTGAGGAACACTCTTGACTACCTCTCGAAGGAGGGTATAGAGCTCCGGAGGGGTGACGAGATCGTTGTAAACAACCCATACATATCAGGCACGCACCTGAACGATGTTACGGTCATCAGGCCCATTTTCCACAATGACAGAATAGTGGCCTATGCTGCCAACAAGGCCCACCACTCGGATGTTGGCGGCAAGGTGCCGGGCAGCATAAACTCAGACGGGAAAACGATATACGAGGAGGGCCTGATTTTGGACCCCGTTTTCCTCATGAGGGGCGACGAGTTCAACAGTGACTTCCTCTCGGTATTCTCTTCAAATTCCAGGAACCCCTACGAGAGGATCGGCGATATCAGGGCCCAGGTGGCCGCAAACTACACGGGCGAGCGGAGGGTGCTGGACATCATTGAGAAGCACGGCCTGGATGCCTTCACAGAGTCCCGGGACTACTACGTTTCCTATGCAGAAGAGATGGCGAGGAACAGGATATCCAGGATACCTCACGGGACTTATGGCTGGGTGGACTACCTCGAGGGCCCGGATGGGCGTGACATAAGGCTTCAGGTGGCCCTGAGGGTATCAGAGGATGGAGTGCATGTGGATTACACGGGCACAGAGAGGCAGGTCGATGTGCCGCTCAACGCAGTGCTGGGCGTGACGCTCTCTGGGGTCTACTACGTGTTCCGGACCGTGATGGGCGCTGATGTACCTGTGAACGGCGGCACCTTCAGGTTCCTGCACGTGAGTGTGCCGGAGGGCACTGTGCTGAACCCCACCTTCCCTGCCCCGGTCTCCGGCGGGAACGTTGAAACGAGCCAAAGGAACGCTGACCTCATCTTCGGCGCGCTGAGCCAGGCCATCCCTGAAGCTGTCCCGGCCGCCTCAGGTGGGTCGATGAACAACATAATGATGGGCGGGCTCCACAGGGGCCGCTCGTGGGCGTTCTACGAGACCATAGGCGTGGGGCTGGGGGGCAAGCTGGGTAAAGACGGTACAGACGGCATACAGGCTAACATGACGAACACAATGAACACGCCCATAGAGGAGATAGAGAGGACCTTGCCTGTACTGGTGAAGAGGTACGAGTTCAGGCCCAACAGCGCGGGCCTCGGGAAGTACAGGGGCGGGAGCGGCATAGTCAGGGCCTTCATGGTAAGGGAGGGGACAGTCACGCTGACAGTCCTTGCGGAGAGGGAGAGGCACAGGCCATGGGGGCTCATGGGTGGCCTTCCCGGTGCGCCGACAGAGGTGCGGTTGGTGCAGGACGGGAGGCAGAGGAAAGGCCACACGAAGGCAACCTATGTCCTGCACGAGGGCGACATATTCGAGATACGCACAGCAGGGGGAGGGGGCTACGGAAGGTTTGAGGACAGGGAGCCGGAGAAAGTCGAGAGAGACACGAGGTCTGGCCTGATAACGAGGGGTTACGCGAGGGCTGGAAGAGGCGAGAGAGCTGGAGAATAGGGGCCCTCCTCATGGACTGGGCGAATGTGGCCACAGGTGCATCCAGGCGCAGTGAAAGGGTGCATACTCTGGTGGGTTCCCGGTAAAATACTTTTACCCACACCTCATGTTCATTGCGTGGAAGCCGCAAGAGAGAGAAGGACAAACAACAGGCGCGAAATCCTAGCAGCCTCCATGGTGGGAACCATCATCGAATGGTACGGCATCTTCATCTTCTCAAGCGGTGCCATATACATAGCCTCTGCCTTTTACCCCACCGTGTCCAGGGCGGAGTCCCTCCTCCTGACCCTCCTGACCTTTGCCCTCGGATTCGTCACAAGGCCAGTGGGTGCCTTCGTGTTCGGCCACTTCGGGGACAGGATGGGCAGGAAGAACGTCCTATTGATCACCCTCCTGCTCTCGGGCATCTCAACGGGCCTCACGGGAGTGGTGCCAGGGTATGCAAGCATAGGCATATGGGCCGTGGTGCTCCTCGTCATACTGAGGCTGATACTGGGCTTCGGGCTCGGAGGTGAGTGGGGAGGGGCCATGCTCCTCACCCTAGAGAACTTCAGGGAGAGGAGGGGCTTCTGGTCATCGTTCGTGCAGTCCACGGTGGGCATAGGGCTCATCATTGGCACTGCCATCTTCCTGTTACTGGAATTTGTCCTGCCCAGCAAGGCCATGTATGCGTACGGATGGCGCATACCGTTCCTGCTCGCCTTCGCCATACTCGCCATAGGCTTCCTGATCAGGTACAGGCTGGCAGAGACCCCGATCTTTGAGGCAGCAAAGGCGGAGAAAAAGATACTGGGCCTGCCCGCAGGGCAGCTGTTCAGGCACCACTGGCATGAGGTACTGGCAGGTACACTGCTGGCTGGCTCCAGCGGCAACTTCTTCTATTTTGCCATATCCCTCCTACCTGCAGTGTTCGAGGTCAGGGGCATAATATCTGTGACCACTGGCCTCATAGCCGTTACGGTCTTTGCCATAATGGACATAGTCTTCGTGTTCATAGGCGGAATACTCTCGGACAGGCATGGGAGGCGCATTCTCCTCTTCTCAGCCAACCTCATTGCCCTGGTTATACTCTACCCCTCCATATATTACTACAACCCGTACGCCTTCACGGCCTTCCTCGCGGTCTTCGGGATCGCTCACGGGTTGAGTTACTCCCCACTGGGCGCACTCATCTCTGAGGTGTTCCCGGCCAACGTAAGGTACTCGGGGAACTCGTTCAGCTACCAGTTCGGCAACTCCTTCATAGGTGGCCCGGCGCCCTACGCTTCCGATGCACTTGGGCTCATCTCCTACCCACTCTACCCTGTGTTCACCCTCGTGTTCATCCTGGTGGCCTTCGTGACCATAGCCAGGATAAGGGAGTCCAGGGGAAGTGACCTCGGCGTCCTGGGTGAGGCAGGTTCCTAGCCACCCGGCCTTACCGGGTGGTGTTGACATCCTGCAGGCACACCAGGCCATCACCTGTTTCGTACCGTCTCCCTCTTTTTGCCTTCGAGGGTACCGCGACTCGAACTTCTTCGCTACCGGGTGCAACTGAGGAAAATGGAAGGGCCGCCAGGGGGTATCACGCAGCCTGGAAAGAGGGCCCAGCTGCAAGACCTAAGACATAAATAGCTTTCAAATATCTGAACTGTGTGAGAAACTGGAGTGGTCACATCTACTTCAAGGAGCGCTTTGAATGGAAGTCACTGGAAAAGTCGTTCCCGGAGATATGGGAGAGGGTCGCCAGCGAGACGAAGCAGAACCAGGAGGAAGCACAGTATGATCAGGTGGCCCTGGAACTCAACATGAACGAGATCAGGAAGAACAAGAAACCCATAGGCTACTTCAAGGAGGGAGCGAAGTACAGGATGGTCTTCCCCTCTGGAAGGAAGGAGCTCATAATATACAGGGGCATGGTATCGGAGGAGATAAAGGACATAACCGAGGATGTGGCCAAGATACTGAAGTCCCACAAGGTCCAGTTTTCCGTGGATTATGACAAGATGCTCCTCTACGAGATCAAAAAGAGGAAGAAGTGAAGTACTGGCAGGGCCCCCTCCGTTCATGTATGTATAGTATGTTAATATAAAAATCTAAACTCAAAAACCGTTATATTTTTTTAAGGCATCACGGTTCATAATGATCAGCAGGATTAAGGTCGTGAACGACGTTGGTGAACTCGTGTCCATATTCCATGCTGCGGACACCGATGTTAAGAGGAGGCTCCTGCTCGACCTATCGACCAGCTGGATAACGATGCCTATGATCGAGGAGAAGTACGGGCAGGAGGGCAAGAGGGCGCTCCTCTACCTCGACAAGATCAAACTCATTGAGAGCCAGTGGATAACCGGGCAGAACGGACCGGAGAAGGCATACCACACATACTACACCAGTGTGCAGATCAACCTCCTGGGCAACCTCAGCGACCTTGCCGACATAATATATGCGACCACAATGCCGGAGGAGGAGCTGGCCAAGTTCGAGAAGAAGGTGGAGAGCATGATAGGCAACAGTGATGGCGTCTTCATCGGCGATGCTGCGGAGGCCCTCTCCATGTCACAGACACTCATACGTGGCCTTGTCAGGAGGTCAAGCGTGCTCCAGATCAAGGGCTACAAGATAACCACGATCAATGGCGCATGAACGTAACAGTGCTCAGGATAAACCACAGGCCCACCAGGGACAAGAGGATAACCACACACGTGGCCCTGACAGCAAGGGCGTTCGGCGCCTCCACCATACTTGTTGACCAGAGGGACGAGGAGCTGGAGGACACCATCAGGGACACTGTTTACAGGTTCGGTGGCGATTTCAGGATCGAGAGCGGCGTCGACCCGCACAGGGTCATGAGGGAGTTTTCCGGCGTCAAGGTGCACCTGACAATGTACGGTATACCTGTTGACCAGGCTGTGGGCAGGATAAGGGAGGCAGCGGGGGACCGTGGAGTGCTGGTCGTGGTGGGGGCATCCAAGGTACCGAGGGAATACTATGAGGCCTCTGACTTCAACGTCGCGGTGACTAACCAGCCCATAAGCGAGGTCTCGGCCCTGGCCATATTCCTTGACAGGCTCTTTGAGGGAAGGGAGATGAATGCGGAGTTCGAGGCCAGGATGAGGGTGATACCGTCGGAGAGGGGGAAGCGCGTTGTGATGCTGCCGGATGAGGCTGACTGCATGAACATTCTGCGTGACGAGGGCGCGGATGAGCGCATAATCAGGCACGTGAGGAAGGTCCGCGACCTTGCGGTGGCCATAGGCAGGGCCGCAGGGGCCAACCTGCGCCTCGTGGAGGCTGGTGCACTACTCCACGACATAGGGCGCACGAAGACCAACGGCATTGACCACGCCTACGCTGGTGCCCAGATACTGCGCCGGAGGAACATAGACGAGAGGGTAGTGAGGATAGTGGAGAGGCACACAGGTGCCGGGATACTGCCGGAGGAGGCGAGGAAACTCGGCCTGCCTGAGGGCAACTACGTGCCTGAAACACTGGAGGAGAAGATCGTGGCCCAGGCGGACAACCTGGTCTCAGGAGACCGTTACATAGGCCTGTCCACCGTGCTTGAGATGTACAGGAAGAAGGGCCTCCAGGAGCCTGCAGAGAGGATCGAGCGCCTCCACAGGGAGCTGTCTGAGAAGGCTGGCACCGATCTGGAGGCATTCTTCCAGGAGGACCAGTGAGCCATCGTATGCTATAAATACAACGGAACACTTACAGAATCCTGTGCCGCTGTAGCTTAGCTGGTAGAGCACTCGGCTGTTAACCGAGCGGTCGTCGGTTCGAATCCGACCGGCGGCGTCACAACAATGAAAAGGATCCGGAGGCGGCGTTTACCTTTTAGTCATTGATTTGCATGACCAGTCATGCACCCCAGCCTGAGGAGGTACATCTGGGTGTTGGGCATAGTCGTGCTTTTAATAGGCCTGTTCCTCCTGTCCTACTCTCTCACAGTGGTTAGGGGGCAGAGCTATGTGACGATAGAGAGGCCCACGTTCACCAGAGAGGGTGGGCTTTACGAGTACCCGATACCAGGGGGCCTCACGGGAACCATGAGCACGGACATATCGCTCAACATCAGCAACAGCCTGCGGCCCTACTTCGCCATAGTGCCCGCTTCGAGCCTTGGCAACGTATCCGCATCTGACTACATGAACTTCTCCGCCGTGAGGGCCAACACGAGCCTATCCGGGTACCTCATCTACGACCTCGTGCCCCCGGGCCAGTACTGCCTGGTGGCCAGCATCCCTGTGGGAAACTTCACCCCACCTGCCTACATAACGGTCTCCTACCCCGTGGTGGCTAACTACGAGGACAGCCTGATGCTGGATGGCCTTTACGTAGGCGTCTTCGGTGCAATAGTGGTGGCCATCGGCATGGGCCTCAGGGGGAGCAGGGGCAGGGGTGAGTGAGACAAAATAATATACCCTTGTTGTATCACACACACGAAGCCCCGTGGTGTAGCGGCCAAGCATTACTGGCTCTGGACCAGTCGACGGCAGTTCGAATCTGCCCGGGGCTATTTATTTATCTTTGTTGGGAATTGTAAATTATGGATGAGATCAACCCTGGCTTCGGGTACTGCGAACTGATCGATAAGAGCCTGCCCTTTGACCACCCCTTCTTCCTCTTCACCTTCGAGATGCGCCAGGCCATGGCAGACCTGGCCCAGGCAGTGTCCACAGGCATCTCCAGCCAGCAGGTGAGGGAGATAGTGGAGATGCTCGACACCCTGTGGGAGGGTCTCAAGGACCCGGACGTGAGGCTCCCGGATGCGCAGAGGAAGTCTCTGAACCATGAGAAGGAGGTATGGCTGGACGTTAAGGAGAAGGTAATGGAGGGCAACACAAGGGCATCCTCGCTCCTCTCAGCGTCGACCCACATGATGAGGGCCGTGATGTATCTGAAGAGGCTGAGGGAGGACGAAGAGTTCAGAGACGTCGTGAGCGATTACACTGTAAGGTACCTGCACCAGCTCTCATTGAGGACGTACAGGGAAGCCATGGGCCACGTCCTCCTCTAGCCCTTCAGGGTCTGTGAAAGGTAGTCCAGGTATCCCGTGTACTTATCAAGGTACCTGGTCAGGTACGTGTTCTCCCTCTGGAAGTCCATCGTCAGGTACTCTGCCATCTCCTCGGTGACCAGGCCGTTCTCCACCATTGTGCGCTTCAGTTTGGCAACGGCCCTCGGACTGTCCTTTCCCTTGGCTGGCTTCAGGCCCCTGATCTCCCTGTACTTGTTGACCGCGTCCAGTAGCGATACCTTCTGCGTGGAGGATACGTCGACGGCACCCCTGAGGTCTGACGCCCTGGTTATCACCTGGGCCAGGTCGCCTATGAACACGGGCGCCAGGTTACCCACGCCCGGGAGCTTGGTCATGCCAGACTCCGCGATCTTCTTTATTATTTCAGTGAACCAGTCCCCATCCCCGAATATGAAAGAACTCCTCACTATCAGGTGGTTCTTCACTAGGGACGCGTTGTCCTCGCCTGTCCTCCTGGTCCTGAGGAATTCGGTGGTGCCATAGGTCACGTTTATGCTCGACATGAAGATGAGCCTCTGGTCCCTGTCGTACTTCCTGACCGCTGCAACGACGTTCTTGACGCCTGTTATGTTGGCGTCGAAGTTGGACATCTGGTTGGTGTTCTTTGTCCTCACGGCATAGAGGAGCGTGTCGAAGTCACGGCACGCCTCCATGACCTTCCCCGCATCCATGACGCTGCCCTCTATCCACGATGCACCCAGGCTGTCCAGCGTTTCATCCTTCCTTGGTGAGAAGTAAGCTGCAGCCTCCGGCTTCATGTACTTGACCATGCCCCTTGCGACGTAGCCTGAGCCAAAGACAAGGAGTTTCATGCGGAGTCCCAATGCTCATGCGTATTAAAATCTCTCTCGGCTGCCACAGGGACGCTGTGCGGTGGTGTCACGGAATCTAATTATTAGGAGAGCAGATCTTCAGCCATGGCCCGGGATGTATACATGGTCACAGGAGGCGTCTCTAAGTTCGCCAAGGCCCACACATCCAGGGATTCCAGGTACCTGGTGAAGGAGGCCCTGGACTATGCTCTCAGCGATGTGGGCATGGACGTATCGGACATAGACGGCTCCGTGGGCGCTTACTTCTCAGAGCACTTCCAGAGGCAGCTCCTCGGTACTGCCATGGTGCACGACTACCTTGGTCTTAACCCGAAGCCGCACAAGAGGGTGGAGGGTGGCGGTGCAACGGGGGGCCTGGCCTTCCAGGCAGCTTACGAGGAGGTGGCCTCTGGCAGGATGGACGTCTGCCTGGTCTTCGGCTTCGAGAACATGTCCCACGTGAGCACATGGAAGGGAAACGAGTTCATAGCCATGGCAAGCGACATGAACTTTGACTATCCTGTGGGAGGTTTCTACACCGCCTACTACGCCATGATGGCGGTGAGGCACATGCACCAGTTCGGCACAACGGTTGAGCAGATGGCGAAGGTCTCTGTAAAGAACCACGGGAACGCGAGGTACAACAGGTACGCCCAGAGCCCCATGGAGATCACTGTGGAGGACGTGAGGAGGGCGCCAATGATATCCTATCCTTTCACGAGGCTCGATGTGTGCACGATGTCGGACGGTGCTGCAGTTGCCATCCTGGCCTCGGAGGACAGGGCCTTCCAGTACACGGACAGGCCAACAAGGATAGAGGCCATAGGTTCAGGCAGCGATACAATGAGGCTCTCTGACAGGCCGAGGGGAAAGGTTCCCCTGCTCCCACACGAGGAGGCTGAATGGTACAGGGACCTGGACTACCCAGGACTGCACAACTTCAGGGCCGCAAGGGTGGCGGCCATAGAGGCCTACAAAAAGGCTGGCATAGAGGATCCAGCGGAACAGGTCGACTTCATGGAGGTACACGATGCCTACACGTCTCTGGAACTGCAGCTATACGAGGACCTGGGCCTGGCAAGGATAGGCCACGGGGGAGAGCTCCTGGATTCCGGCTTCACGGAGATGGGCGGAAAGGTCCCGGTGAACCCATCCGGCGGCCTCCTGGGCTGCGGCCATGCCATAGGTGCAACGGGCATAATGCTCTCTGTCTTCACACACTGGCAGCTGCAGCACAGCGTGGAGAAGCACCTCGGGTCCGGGAGGCTGCAGGTCCCAAATGCAAAGAGGGGGCTCGTCCTTGACCTGGCCGGGACTGGCACACTTATAACTGTTACAGTCATGGGGGCGTCCAGATGATCGACAGGAACGCGAAGCTGCCCGAGGACGACAGGGGTGCCACGGTGTTCTCCGTCGACCCCCTGATAGTGAAGGAGCACTACGAAGCCGATTACTACCACAGCTACGCCCAGGACTCAGAGTTCTTCAGGGCCCTTGGCAGGGGAGTCCTCCTGGGCTCCGAGTGCAAGAGGTGCCGGGTGAGGTACGCCACGCCCAGGGCCCACTGCATGCGCTGCGGTGGAAGGACCGAGTGGTTCCAGCTGCCACCGAGAGGGAGGGTACACACCTTCACGACATGCTACTTCGGCAGCGAGGAGTTCCTCAACGAGACGCCCTACAACCTCGTCATGGTCGAGTTCGATGGCGTCGATACCCTGTTCCTCGGCAGGCTCGTGGGCGCCTCCACGGAGGACATTTATGTCGGCATGCCTGTCAGGGCCAGGTTCAGGAGGCTGCAGAGGTTCAGGGTCACGGACGTTTACTTTGTTCCGGAATAGTGGGCGCAATGGGCGATCCTTTCTCCAACACTGACAGGGACGTGTTCCTCATAAAGGTTGAGAGGCAGATTGACAGGGGTGCCCTGCTCTCCCGGTACAGCAGGGCGTCCGCCCTTGACATAAGGGAGGTCTACAGGAAGGAGTTCGAGAACGACCCGGAGAGGGGCCCAGACTTCTACAGGCGGGTCTTCATGGAATATGGGGACGAGTCCGTGTCAGAGCTGGTCACAGTCCAGATGGCAGTGCAGAATGTGAGCAACGTGGTATCGAAGTTCATCGAGGAGCAGAGGATCGGCCTCTCGTACCTGGAGAAGTCCACGAGGTATGTCAGGTACAGCGTGAAGAGGGACGGGAGGTACCTTTATGCCGATCCGGACAGGGCTGGCATACAGCAGTCACTCTCCGGGGACTACGAGCAGGCCTGCGACCTCCTCTTCGAGACTTATTCCGACCTTGAGGAGCCCCTTTACAGGCTGGCCGGGGCCAGGTACCCGCTGGAGGAACAGGTATTCCAGGTGGGCACAGAGACAATGAATGTGGATGCCATGTCCGAGGGGGAGAGGAAGGCCGCGAGGAGGGCCTACGAGCGCGCCCTCAGGGCCAGGGTGCTGGACGACATAAGGTTCCTGCTGCCAGCGTCAACGCTTACCAACGTGGGGATAAGTGGGAACGGGAGGGCACTGACCTACCTGATACAGAGGCTGAGGTCTTCGGCCCTCAGGGAAGCTCGGGAACTGGCGTCCTCAATATACGGGGAACTTAAGGGCGAGCTCCCCAACCTGATCGATGCCGCCGTCAACAGGCACGGGGAGAGGCTGACGAAATACATATCAGGCATATCCTCAATGATGGAGCCCGTGGCCCCCGGGGCCGGGGAAGATGTGAGGCTCCTATCATGCCCGGACGAGGCCGCGTTCGGCAGGCACCTGTTCAGTGCGATGAAGTCGGCAGGCCTTGTCCCCAGGGGCGCCCGTGACCTGCCGGAGCTGGCTGAAAGGATCTCATCAATGCGCATGGACCGGAGGGACAAGCTCCCGAGGCCCTTCGAGCTGGCCAGGTACGATTTCACGATGAACATCAGCTTCGGGGCGTTCAGGGACGTCCAGAGGCACAGGTTCCTGACGCTCCTGAGGGGATACCTGAACACAGATTGCGGTTACGTCGTGCCTGAACTAATAGCATCGGATGAGCAGGCCCGCCTGAGGTTCGTGGAGGCAATGGAAACAGCTGCATCTGTGCACAGGAAGATACGGGATGTCCAGGGCCCGCAGGTGGCCCAGTACTGTGTGCCATTCGCCTTCAGGTACCCGGTCTTCATATCCACAAACCTCAGGGAGCTTTGCTTCTTCATGGAGCTCAGGACATCCGAGCAGACGCATTATGAGATAAGGAGGGCCCTGAGGGAACTCTACAGGCAGGTGAGTGAAAGAACGCCAATCCTTGCTTCCATGATGAAGTTCGTCGACACCCGGGAGCATGGCCTCGGAAGGCTCAGGGCGGAGATGAGGAAGGAGGCCAACTCCGGTAACTAGTGGCCCACTCGCAAACTTTATATTGAAGAACATATTTATCCGACCATCAGAGGTGTAACGGATGCTATCTGGACAGATGCCGATTCTGATACTTAAGGAAGGCACGCAGAGGGAACAGGGGAAGAGCGCCCAGAAGGCTAACATTGAGGCTGCGAAGGCCATTGCTGACGCTGTCAGGACAACGCTGGGCCCAAAGGGAATGGACAAGATGCTCGTGGACTCGATTGGCGACATCATAATATCGAACGACGGTGCCACCATACTCAAGGAGATGGACGTTGAGCACCCCACCGCGAAGATGATAGTGGAGGTCGCCAAGTCGCAGGACACGGCTGTTGGAGATGGCACAACCACGGCAGTCATACTCTCAGGGGAGCTGCTGAAGCAGGCCGAGGAGCTCCTCGACCAGGGTGTGCACCCGACCGTGATAACGAACGGCTTCAGGATAGCGGTCAACGAGGCGAAGAAGCTCCTTGAGAGCATAGCCATGGACGCCAAGGACGACGCCACCCTCAAGAGGATCGCGATGACGGCTCTGTCCGGGAAGAACACTGGCCTCTCAAAGGAGTTCCTCGCGGACCTTGTGGTGAAGGCTGTCAACGCGGTGGCAGAGGAGAGGAACGGGAGGATCGTTGTGGACCCGGCCAACATCAAGGTGGACAAGAAGGCCGGCGGCAGCATAACGGACACGCAGTACATCAACGGCATCGTCATCGACAAGGAGAAGGTGCACGCGAAGATGCCGTCTGTGGTCAAGGACGCCAGGATAGCGCTCATCGATTCGGCGCTGGAGATAAAGAAGACTGAGATAGAGGCAAAGGTGCAGATCACAGACCCCTCGAAGATACAGGACTTCCTGGCCCAGGAATCTGACACTTTCAAGCAGATGGTTGAGAAGATAAAGAAGAGCGGAGCGAACGTTGTCTTCTGCCAGAAGGGCATAGACGACATTGCGCAGCACTACCTGGCAAAGGAGGGCATATACGCTGTCAGGAGGGTCAAGAAGAGCGACATGGAGAAGCTGGCCAAGGCCACTGGCGGCAGGATAGTGACGAACCTGGACGACCTCACGCCGGACGTGCTCGGCAAGGCAGAGAAGGTCGAGGAGCAGAAGATCAGCGATGACAGGATGACCTTCGTCACCGGCTGTGCCAACCCGAAGGCGGTCAGCATACTCATAAGGGGAGGCACTGAGCACGTGGTGGCGGAAATAGAGAGGGCCCTGAACGACGCCATAAGGGTTGTCTCGATAACAAAGGAGGACGGGAGATTCGTCCCCGGCGGCGGAGCAGTGGAGGCCGAGATATCCACGAAGCTCAGGCACTTCGCCACAAGCGTGGGCGGCAGGGAGCAGCTTGCCGTTGAGGCCTTTGCCAGGGCAATGGAAGTGATACCGAGGACACTGGCCGAGAACGCTGGCCTTGACCCGATAAACACGCTCATACAGCTCAGGGCAGAGCACGAGAAGGGGCACACCACATACGGCATAGACTTCACGCAGAACAAGGTCGGTGACATGACGAAGGTCGGCGTCTTTGACCCACTCAGGGTGAAGAAGCACGCCCTGGAGAGCGCAGTGGAAGTTGCGACTATGATACTGAGGATCGATGACGTGATAGCCAGCAAGAAGACGAGCTCCTCCGAGTCGCCCAAGTCAGAGAACAACCCATCCGGGATGGGCAGTGGGGCTCCGTCCTTCTGAAAGACCACCAAACCTTTTTTAGGCCATTATCAGGTAGAGGTATCTCACTTTTTTAAGGGTTAATGCATTCACAATCCATGGAGTTCAACCTTTCCCTGGGGAGCGCAGAGGAGGAGAAGAGGGACTACGACGTTGTCATAATAGGTTCTGGGGCTGCCGGCCTCTCCGCAGCAATATACTGCGCCAGGAGCGGGCTCTCCGCGGTTGTCCTAGACAAGACCACCCCTGGAGGCCTCACGGCCGAGGCACCCTGGGTTGAGAACTACCTGGGGTACAAGGCAATCTCTGGCGTAGATCTGGCCAAGAAGTTCGTGGAGCACGCCAGTGACTACGTTACCATAAGGCAGGACAGGGAAGTAACGGGCATCACAAGGAACAAGGACGGCTATGAGGTCCAGACCAGGGAGGGCGTCTCCTACAGCTGCAAGGGTATCATAGTTGCAACTGGCACGACACACAGGCACCTCAACGTACCTGGTGAGGACAAGTACTACGGCAAGGGAGTCTCTTACTGCTCGACCTGCGATGGCTACCTCTTCAGGAACAAGAGGGTCACCGTTATAGGTGGTGGCAACTCTGGCGCCATTGCCGCAATAACCATGAGCGAGTACACATCATCCACTGAGGTCATAGAGTTCATGCCCAGGTACATGTGCGAGGACGCCTATGTGAGGGCCATAGAGAGGAGAAAGATACCTTACTTGAAGAACAAGCAGGTCACTGAGATAAAGGGTGATGGCAAGAAGGTCACCGGTCTCGTCATGAAGGACAGGCAGACAGGAGAGGTCAGTGAGGTGGAGACAGACGGCGTCTTCATCTACGTGGGCCTGATACCGCAGACCTCCTTCCTCAGGGAGGCAGGCGTGAAGCTGGACGAGAGGGGTTACATCATAACTAACGCCAAGGGAAAGACGAACCTGGACATGGTCTACGCTGCCGGTGACTGCGTTGCTGGAAACGAGGCACAGATAGCCACTGCAGTGGGTGACGGCTGCAGGGCTGCCATAAACCTGTACAGGGACATGGTGAACAGCGGGAGATGATGCAACACTGATATTGAAAACACTGCCTTTCGGACCCGGTAGCACCTCTTCCTGACACGCCGGGGAGGTGCCAGTTACCATGTGGGGTTGTGGCTCTCCATGGGGCCACACAAGACCACTCCAGCACTGCCGGCCAGGAAAAGCACACCATGGAGCGCCATTTGCTTCCTGCGGAAACTTATTTAGCTTTATGGCAATTTAAGGCCGGTGGTCATTTGAACCTCTACGAATACATGGGCAAGGCCATCTTCAGGTCTTACGGCATACCGGTGCCAGACGGGTATGTGGTTGAAAAGGAATCCGATATCAGGCCTTTCACAAAGCCTGTCGCTGTGAAGTCACAGATCCTCCTTGGGGGAAGGGGGAAGAGCGGCGGCATAAAGTTCGCGAAGAATGAGAATGAACTGAGGGAGGCCGTGAAGGCCCTGCTGAACTCGAAGGTAAGGGGCCTCACAGTGACCAAAGTCCTGGTCGAAGACATGATCAACATAGACAGGGAACTCTACGTGAGCATAGCTCTTGACAGGTCACAGAGGGCCCCTGTGCTCATAGCGAGCGCGGAGGGCGGCGTAGAGATAGAGAGCGTACCCAAGGAGAAGATATTCACCAGGCGTATCGATCCCCTGATAGGTTATTCAGACTACATAGGCAGGGAGGCCACGGCCTTCATGGGCCTGCAGGGCGACGTCGCGTCTCAGTTCAGGGATATCCTCTCGAAACTGTACAGGGTCTTCAACGGCGAGGACTGTGAGCTGGTGGAGATAAACCCCCTCGTCGTGACAAAGGAGGGGAAACTTGTGGCAGCAGACTCAAAGGTCGTTGTGGACAGCGATGCCGTGTACAGGCACAAGGAGCTCAGCGTTACGGACCCGGAAAAGACCCCGCTGGAGCTCGAGGCCCAGTCCAAGGGGTACGCCTTTGTCGAGTTAGATGGGGATATAGGCGTTATAGCAAACGGCGCTGGCCTCACGATGGCCACTCTGGACGCGCTCACGCTTCATAAGGGGAAGCCGAGGAACTTCCTCGACCTGGGCGGCACTGACAACGTGGACATAGTGGTGAACGCCTTTGACCTCGTGCTCAAGGCGAAGCCCAAGGCCATACTCGTGAACATTTTCGGGGGCGTGACGAAATGCGACACCGTTGCCAACGGCATAGTGGCAGCGAAGCAGAAGTATGGCATAAAGCAGCCCATAGTCGTGAGGCTGAGCGGTGTCCACGAGGACGAGGGAAGGGAGATACTGAGGAAGAACGGCATAGATTCGTATCCAACGATGATGGAGGCAATAGAGAGGGTAGTGAAGCTCGCTGGAGGTGCGTGAGATGTCGGTCATAGTTGATGAGAACACAAGGGTGATCGTGCAGGGCATTACCGGCCACCAGGGTTCTTTCCACACGGGCGAGATGCTCAAGTTCGGCACGAAGGTTGTTGCCGGCGTGGCCCCCGGGAAGGGTGGCCAGAAGTTCATGGACAGGGTGCCCATAGTGAACAGCGTCCAGGACTCGCTCCAGTACGAGCCCAACGCCACTATGATAGCCGTGCCAGCACCATATGTCAGGGACGCCGCAATGGAGGCCATAGACGCAGGCCTCAGGGTCATATACATCCTCACAGAGCACGTGCCTTTCCATGACACAATGGAGATAGTTCACCAGGCCAAGCTCAGGGGAGCAACAGTCCTGGGCCCAAACGGGCCAGGGATAACCGCGGTCGGGAAGTGCAAGATAGGCATAATGCCTAACCAGATATTCAGGAAGGGCAACGTTGCTGTTGCATCCAGGAGCGGGACGCTCACATACGAGATCGTGGACGCAATAACAAGGAGCGGCATGGGAGAGAGCACGGTCATAGGGCTTGGAGGCGACCCGGTTGTGGGCCTCACTTTCATAGACGTGCTGGAGATGTTCAACAGGGATCCGGAGACGGAGAAGATAGTACTGGTAGGCGAGATAGGGGGCAGCAACGAGGAGAGGGCAGCGGAGTACATAAAGAAAAATGTGAAGAAGCAGGTCGTGGCGTACATCGCGGGGAGGAGCGCACCTCCGGGAAAGAGGATGGGCCACGCCGGGGCCATCATAGAGAAGGGCGTGGGGACCGCTGAATCAAAGATAAGGGCCTTCAACGAGGCTGGCGTCAAGGTGGCAGAATACCCTGTGGACGTCCCAAAGCTGCTGAGGTGATGCATTGGTAAAGAGGGACATACTGTCCGTTCTGGACATGCGGAACGACCTGGAGAGGATCGTTGACCTCGGCCTACAGTTCAAGAGGTCCAGATACTCAGAGATCCCCTCCATGAAGAACAGGGTGCTCGGCATGATATTTGAAAAGCCTAGCACCAGGACCAGGATATCTCTGGAGACCGCCATGGTGCAGATGGGCGGTCACGCCATATACCTGAACCCAAACGACATGCAGATGGGCAGGGGAGAGACCATCGAGGACACCGCCAGGGTCCTTTCCGGCTTCCTGGACGCCATATCTTACAGGGCCTTCAGCCACCAGAACGTCGCAAGGCTAGCCAGGTATGCGAAGGTCCCAGTGATCAATGCGCTTGACGACGAGGAGCACCCGCTGCAGATAGTGGCTGACCTCATGACAATCAAGGAGCACTTCGGCTATCTCAGGGGCCTGAACTTCACATATGTGGGCGATGGCAACAACATGGCGAACTCCCTCCTCCTGGGCATGGCCATAACGGGCGTGAACATCACCGTAGCAACGCCCAAGGGTTATGAGCCAGGGGAGTTCTATGTGAAGAAGGCAACAGAGATCTCCCACGAAACCGGCTCCAGGGTCTCCATAACCAACGACCCTGTCTCGGCAGTGAAGGACGCCGATGTGGTGTACACAGACGTGTGGGTATCCATGGGCCAGGAAAAGGAGAGGGAGGAGAAGGAGGCCAAGTTCAGGGAATTCCAGGTCAACGAGAAGCTTGTGTCCAACGCCAGGAGGGACTTCATATTCATGCACTGCCTGCCCGCCCACAGGGGGCTTGAGGTCACCGACGGCGTCGCAGACAGCATCAACAGCGTGATCTTCCAGCAGGCAGAGAACAGGCTTCACAGTGCGAAGGCCGTCCTTTACACGCTGATTGGGTTCTGAAAGGAACAGGCGGTAAGGTCTACGGATACCAGACCTTCCACATTTATGGATTGTTGCAAGTATGTGACACAATGTACCGCAACCTTAATTACTTGAGAGGCAATCCATCGATCGTTCCCTATGGTCAGGAGAGACGACATCAACAGCATTATAGAGAGGCGCAGGGAAAAGGAGAACCTCAGGGAAATACCGAGCGTTCTTGTGCCGGTCTGGCAGATAAAGATCATGGAGAGGTTCGGGATAAACGTGGACAGGGAGGTCGCAGAGTACATAGTCCTGGCAGCACACGAGAAGGGGACATGGAAGAGGCAGAGGGCCATAAGGAAGCTCGAGAGGATCTTCCAGGCAAGGGGAGACAGCAGGGAAGAATCAGCGAGGAAGGCCGAGGAGGTCATAAGGCTTGCAGTGGGGGACATGAACAAGGAGTAGATGGCAAGGTCCCTGAAGTCCATAGAGATAGAGCTGCAGAACAGGCTGCCCAGGATTGGCCTTGATGTCTCGCTGGAGCAGTACATCACCGATCCTGGCCTCGTGTCCAGGATAGTCTTTCTGGCATACTCTAACGGTCACATTGAGGGGAAGAGCGTTGTCGACCTCGGTTCCGGTTACGGGCACTTCGCCTATGCTTCCAGGCTCATGGGTTCTGCAAGGACCACTGCTGTCGAGATAGACAGCAGGTTGATCCGTGCCACCGAGAGGACACTCAGGGAGGCGGGAATCGAGGTCCTCAACATGGATGTCAGGGACCTTCAGGGCCACTGGGACACCGCCATAATGAACCCTCCCTTCGGTTCCGTGAACCCAGGCGCCGACAGGCCATTCATGCAGAAGGCCGTGGAGGTGGCCGATTACATATATGCGGTGCACAACTCCAAGTCTGCTGAGTTCACGGACAGGTTCTACTCCTCTCACGGGACGGTCATCTCCAGGCACCTGTTGCAGATAACCGTGCCCAGGATGTACAGGCACCACAGGGAGGAAAAGGCATACGTCCGATCTATCCTCTACTGCGTCCGGGTCTCCAGGTAGGCCCACAAAAGCATTTTTAAGTGCAGTACGTTATCCAGAGGTCTTGTGTTGGCCGGGGTGGGGTAGTGGCAATCCTCGGGGACTGTGGATCCCTGGACCCGGGTTCAATTCCCGGACCCGGCCTATCCTCACAATGTTTCTCATGCAGTGCTGGAACCTGCCCGGGCCGTGAGATTGCCTGTTGGTACGGCCTGGAACGGTTGCCATTTACAGGTCCCCGGGCATGCACCCGCAGTTCATAACAGTTACAGGCATGCCGCTCATGTGGGGTCCATCCTCTCCCTGTTCCACGTGCCGTTCCACCGTCCATGGGGCTTAGACCACTGGACATGTTTAAGCCGCCCCGATCCATGGGGCCATCCATGGAGTACAGGGATATTCAGGTCGAAGTCGAAGGCCGGGCCATGACCATCCGCCTGAACAGGCCGGACAGGCTCAACGCCCTCGGCTCAAGGATGAGGCAGGAACTCATTGATGCTCTTGGCCAGAGGGCACCAGGGGATGGGATCAGGGCCGTGATACTGACAGGGTCGGGAAACGCATTCTCCAGCGGTGCAGACATAAGGGAGAACACGGGAAAGCCAACAAGGGACATCATCGTGAAAGACCTCAGGGATTCATTCCACGTGATAGCGAAACTGATAAGGGACAGCGACAGGATATTCATAAGCGCAGTCAACGGTGTTGCAGCTGGGGCAGGCATAAGCATAGCTCTACTGTGCGACATGGTATTCGCCTCTCCCTCGGCAAGGTTTGTGACCGCCTTCCAGGACATAGGCCTGGCACCAGATACAGGCCTGAGCTACATACTGTCCAGGGCCTCAGGCAGGAGGTTCGCAGGCCAGCTGATAATCGGCGGGGAGTTCTCCGCAGCAGAGGCGCAGGAAGCAGGCCTGCTCAGGGTAGTGAACGACCCTGTGGCTGCTGCCAGGGAGGCGGCCAGGAAGGTATCTGAGGGGCCCTTCCTTGCATATGTAAAGGCGAAGAGGCTAGTCAACAGATCGCTCTTCTGGGACTTCGAGGAATTCCTGACGTACGAGGCCCAGCAACAGGCAGACCTGGCTGAAACCCATGACTTCCTGGAGGGCGTGACTGCTTTCAGGGAAAAAAGGAAGGCTGTGTTCAGTGGGACCTGAATCCACAGTCACTACTTTGGCACGATCCTTACCACGTTGCTTCCCCTGATGACAACGGTGCCTAGCTTCCTCGTGACGTTCTCACCGCTCTCCTCCACGTCCTCGAGCACCATGTTCATGTGCTCGTCATAACCAGTCAGCGTGCCCTCAAGCACCCTGTTGTCCTTCAGGAGCAGTGAAACCTGCCTGTTGAGGCTCTCCTCAAGCATCTTCATCGGCATTATCATTGCGATCCCTCAGTTATACTCATCATCATCTAAATTTTCCTCACGGCTCATGATCACCTGTATGAGTCCCCTCAGGACCTCCTTCACATCATCCAGCTCCTTCCTCATGCTGGAGAGCTCGTTGGACAGCCTCTCCATCTCCTTCTCCCTCTGAGAGGTGTTTCCCTTCATCACACATCACCAAACTTAAGGACGTTTCCATAGTCGTCCGCCACTTTCCTCATCTCCACCCTCTCACAGTTCTCACAGTAGAGCACTGAATTCTTCATTACCAGGGGATTCCTGCACCTGCTGCAAAGAGACCTTATCACTCCATATCTCTTCCCGTATATTGATATTTCGATTTCATGGTTGCTCCTTATCACCTTCCCCCTGACCAGGTCGCCTATGAGGAAGGGTGCGCCCGTGGTGTCCGGCTGCCTTCCATGTGGCTGGAGTATCCTGATGACCCCCTCCGCCGATACAGGCACGAGGCCAAGGTCGTTCCTGTAGACACCCACTATCCTGACATCCGCGAACCTCTGCTCCACCTTGACTATCTGTCCGTAGACTACGTCACCGTTCCTGATCTTTACGTTCACCTTCTTCGGTATCACGCTGACTGTCAGTGACTTCTCGTCCCTGTGCACCGTACCGCTCACAAGGGCAGTGATCAACCCGTTGTTCTCCACAGTGTTCTCACCCGGCAGGTACTCCTCCGCAGTGCATATCACATCGCCGGGCAGAACAACGGTGCCCTCAGCATCACTCTTAACGCTCTCCATCAGCACTCTTTCTCCGATACCTGCAGGTGATCTCAATTCAAATTTATTAAATTTTGAGTCGGCCTGCACGGGCAAATGGCAAAGTAAGTATCCAGCCTCGCGTTGCACCAGCGTGGGCTGATGTTCCAGGACGACGCATTCTTCGGGTACGCCAGGGCAGGCAGCATAGACGGGCACACACAGTACCCTGTGGTCCTCGATACAGAGAGAGATGTGAAGGTCACCGGCGATACCATCGAAGTCTTAGGGGAGAGGTTCAGGGTAAGCTTCAACGCACCGCTCGCATCCACGCTGTCTGCAGGCTACCAGGTCTCAGGCGACATAGTCCTCCTATACTCTGGTTACGAGGGCCTCCAGAGGCCCGGCAGGCTCATGAGGGTCCTCAGGGAAATAAGGTCGAAATACGGCTTTTCCAAGCTCGTGTACCTGCAGGGCCCGGTAGACCCCTACACCGCCCCGGTGCTCACATACCTCGGCATATCGATATTCGACGACTTCAACGCAAGGCTGGAGGGCATGAATGGAGTGAGGTACACGCAGCTGGGCAGGCTCGAGGTGGGTGAGGATGTGTCGGAGTGGAACTCAAAGTACCTTAAGGAGACAGTTGGCCTGCTCAGGGGTGCAATAATAAGGGGCACACTGAGGGAGGCCGTGGAGAAGGTGGCAGCATCCTCAAGGGGACTAGAACTCCTCAGGCGCTCTGACGCAGCCTACGGTGAATTCGAGCAGGTCTTTCCCAGGAGGACTAAATACATCCTGTCCAACTCACTGGAAGCACTCTACAGGCCTGACCTAGTTCGCTACAGGGAATACATCAGGTCCTCTTACGTGAGGCCACAGGGATGGGACGTGGCGCTCCTCATACCATGCTCTGCTAGGAAGCCGTACTCTTCGTCGTCCACCCACCGTAGGATAGAGGAGTTCATAGGTGATATAGACCGCGGTCTGCACAGGGTCGTCATAACTTCTCCGGTCGGTGTGGTGCCCATAGAGCTGGAGGAAACATACCCTCCGAGGTTCTATGACATCCCGGTCATCGGCCACTGGTATGAGGACGAGAAGATGATGATAAGGGACACCCTGGTGGACTTCCTCTCACGCAACCAGTACAGGGCGGTTGTGGTGTTCGTGGATGAGGACCTGGCCTTCCTCTCAGACTACGTGCCCAGGGGCTCAGAGATCATAATAGGGGACATCAGGGACGAGAGGAACCTCAGGGCGCTGAGGGAGAGGCTCCTTTCCCTGCTTCCAGGCAAGGGAGAGAGCATTGAGAGGGAGACCAGGGAAAAGTACCAGTCCATCATGCGGTACCAGTTCGGCGACTGGATCCTGCCATACCTCAGGGAAGCAAGGGTCGTGAGGCAGTTCAACCAGGACATGCTCGTGGTGAACGGGAAGCCCTACCTGGTCTACAACAAGGATATGGGCAAATTCACGGTACACAGGAATGCGGCCAGCATCTTCGTGGAGAACTCAAAATTCCTGGTCGGCATAGATGATTTCAAGCCCACCGCCAACGTGTACGCCGTCGGTGTAAGGTCTGCAACCGAGGACATCAGGCAGGAGGACGAGGTCGTCATACACCATGAGGGTGAGGTCAGGGGAGTGGGCATAGCCAAGATGCCGTACCAGGCCATGGTGCAGCTGAAGAAGGGGATCGCTGTCAAGGTGCGCAACTGATCGAGAGGAGGGAGCGCAATAAAAAATTTATATAGATGCCTGTTAGCTTCGCCACGTTCACCAAGAAAGCCATGGCAATGTTTGCTGTTGGCCTGGTCCTAGCTGCAGGTGCGGTCATTCTGGCGCACATAGAGTATCCCGAAAGGACAAACCTCCCCCTGATAAACGGCCAGCCACCGCAGCTCAGGCGGTACTTTGAAAACCAGACGCTTGATGCCGGGGGCCTGGGCCAGGATTCCACATCGTTCAACGTTGCCAGCAATGGCACTGTTTACATCCAGGGGTACATCACCAACTCGTCCGACGGTGCGCCGATCACCGACACTGTGGTCTACGCCGCTATCTTCCCCTACCTCGGGTCTTCGCCCGTCAATTCCCACGGTTTCTACAGGATCGTGATGACAGTCATCGGCTCCGGCAAGATAGCCTTCAAGGTGCCGTTCTTCCAGCCTAGGTACGAGATCGTATCCTCTGTTATGGACAGCACGGTGTGGCTCAACATGTCCATGGAGCCGGAGCCCAGGTACCCTATAACCGGGACCACGGTGAACTCCCAGGGCCAGTATGTGCCCAATGTGACCATAGACTTCGTGAACCAGTACCAGCAGGTGAACACGCAGAGCAATCCAGCGGGGGCTTTTTCAGTGGGCGTACCGGTGGGGAACTACACGATCATAGTGCTCAAGAGGGGGTTCTCAACGGTGCCCAGCCCGGAGTACCTGAACGTTTCAAGCTCGGCCATGAGGGTCACGATCAGGATGTCAGCTGACAGGGCCCCGGTGTTCAACGTGACCGGTTTCGTGCTGAGCCAGAACGGGACACCATTACAGGGTGCAACCGTCCTCGATACAGTTACCGGCTCATCCTCTTACAGTTCTGTGAATGGCTATTACAGCGTTGGGGCTTCATACGGGGAAAATTCAATAGTGGCCTATAAGCCAGGTTATGGTGAGGGAGCTGCACCTCCGCTATTCGTCACATCCAACATGACGGATGTGAACATAACCCTGTACCCGGGGAACCCGTTCTACGGAAGCGCCACCGGGTCTGGAAGCGGCTGGGCAGCCTTCTCCGGCTCCAACGCCTCCCAGGCGGGAAACGTCTCCTCATACCTCTCGGGCCACCAGTCGGATGTCTCTGCCGGGGACTTCATAAACGCCACGCTCTATGGGTACATAAAGGACACCAACAACTCCATGCCCGTGGGCTACACGAACCTCTCCTTCGTGGCCGAAATAGCGGGAAAGACATACTTCGAGGATGTGGAGACGAACAGCACCGGCTTCTATGCCATAGGGATATCTGAGATGGGCAACTACACCATTGCTGTGGTGAACCGCTCATACGCCCAGGAGTTTGTCAATGTGGATATGAGGGGAAACCTTGAGCTGAACCTCTCCCTGACTCCCTACAACCAGTTCGTCCAGAGTTTCACCGTGAAGGTCTACAACGGGGTGGACAGGCTCCCAGTGTCGCCGGTAAACGCATCGTTCTCGTACGAGCCTTACAGCCCCTTCAAGTCTGTCCCTGTGAATTATACCTCCCCGTCCTTCAGGTTCTACGCTGTTCCGGGCCAGTACACCGTCAGGGTGTGGTCACCGGGCTACCAGGCAGATTACGTGAACGTGACAACGGGCCACTCGTACACGGTCTACCTGGAGCCTGCATCCTCCATAGCAGCGTCGTCGTTCATCTGGAACGGGAGCTATACAGGCGTGCCGGGCATATACCCGGTCCAGGTCAGTGACAATGCATCCAGCCAGTCTCCGGCCTCCTCCCCGGGGAACTCGACGGTATACATCCGCCTATACAACGCTTCCAGCGGGCAGGCGCTTGCTAACACGCCCTTCATCCTTTTCCTGGGCACTTCCGGGGAGATATACCAGCTGAACGGCAACACAAACTCCTCGGGTGAGTTCCCGATACACTTCTACTACTCTGGCACCTTCAGGGCCTACGCACTTTCCCTGGATTACGTATCGGCGGGGTTCAGCATAAGCTCGCCTTCCGGCGTAGTGCAGGTACCTATGTACCCGAGGACCCTGCACACACTGTATGTGGACGTGTACAACAACTACCCTGTGAAGTACAGTGGTGACGGGATCCCGGTCGATTACCTGAACGAGACCTACTACAGCTACCTACACATCACCTGGTCGGGTGCTTCCATGGATGGCAACAGCACCCTCTTCGATTTCACCCTCCCGTCTGGGAACTACTCCTTCGAATACAGCAACATCAACTTCACAACAGGATACCTGAATATCTCGCTTTCAGGCAGCACTGAGGGAAAGATCGGTGTCTCACCTTACCTGATCGTTGTGAACTACTCCTCCATGTACTCGTGGCATATGTACTATGGTCTGCACTCAGAATCCTTTGCTGGGGGCAACGGCACCGCCTATGAGGAGACACAGGCAGGCGTGGAGTACGTGAGCATTTACAGCAACTCTACTGAGGTTTTTGGCCACTACTTCGACCTCACTCCCTCGGCGAGTATCCTGGGCCTGCACTTCACCCTAGTTAACAGCACCCTCGAACTGGGCATGAACAGGACCTTCAGCCTGAACGGGACTTACTATGAATCCGTGTTCAATTTCGCACTGAACCAAACGCAGGTCCGTTATATAACGTCAATATGGTTCCCATCTGATAGCGTGACAAGTATATACGTGGGGAATTCCAGCGTGGGCTTCGCAAAGGTCAGGACGGTGCAGCCGTACGACATGACACTCTACAGCCTCTATAACGCTGCAAGGGTGAGCGGGGGCGACACGATGAGGGTGGTGAGCACATACCCTGAATACCCGGAGATGGAAGCCGGAGTATTCCAGGTGAACGTTTCGTACAGCCTTCAGGTGGTGAGCTAATGGCTCCGTTCTTCAGGAGGAATAGGGAAGAGAAGGAGCGCAGCGTGGAGAGGGTTGTCGAGGTCAAAACTGTCGGCGACATCCCTCCGGTTGTGGAGACCAGGAAATTGACGGGCGACGGGGAGCTAAAAGAGGCCTCCGTGAAGGCATACAAGTATGCCAGGGACGATTTCTGCAGGTACTTCGGTGTATCAATGCAGAGGGGCGAGGGCAACAGGCACTTCTTCATTCGCCTCCTCAGGGATATCGGGGTGGATGTGCCGGAGGAGGCACTTGTAGACTCGAAGGCACTCACCACTGCCATAGCCGAATCGCAGGACAGGGTGGACGAGAAGTCAAGGCCCAGGTACAACGCCGTGAGGAAACTCGTCTCCATATACCTGGACTTCTACGAAACATCCAGGTTCTCCAGCGGGGAGCAGATCAGCGGGGAGCAGCTGGTCGAGAGGCTCATGGACTTCTACAACTACCTCGATATCATGAAACTGTACTTCCCGGACACCGGGACGGGGAGGGGTGGCGGATGAGCAGTATCCTGGCCTCTGCATGGGCTACGTTCCTGAACAACATGCGCGTTGATCCGTACATTTCACTCCGCTTCCTTTTACCTGTAGCCCTGGTCACCATTGTTGTTGTTGCCCTCAGGCTCAGGGGTGCGGTTACCAGGCCAGATGCCTCCCCGGGCACCGGCCAGAGGGAGGAGGTATTCGCCGTGCCGGGGGACTACCTTACAGTGAACCTGAAGCAAGCGGTTTCTGGCAACTACGAGTTCTTTATCAGGAGGATGTCCGGAGACATAGAGGCCGTGAGGTCACTGGTGGCCCAGTTCCAGGAGTGTGCCAGGAACTACAGCAGGTTCAAGGCCATGTCGTCTTCTCCCTTCAGGAGGAGGCGGGAGAGGGGCAAGGAGGGGATGGCCAGGGAGTTTGAGAGGATGATGGATACGTACAGGGCCATCATGGGCAGGAGGTTCACAGTTATAGAGGTGGGGCACGGGGCTGGTGATGAACGTGTCGGTTGAGAGTGAGGAGATAAGACCTGAGAGACTGAGGGACACTGTGCATGAAACGATAGAGGGCATATCGAAGAAGGTCATAGGTTCACGCAGGGTGGCAAGGTTCATGTTCATAGCACTGCTAAGCGGCAACCACATCCTCCTCGAGGGTGTGCCTGGCCTTGCGAAGACCATGCTGGCCAGCGAGTTCGCGCGCAGGCTGTGCATGGACTTCAAGAGGATCCAGTTCACCCCCGACATGCTCCCGTCGGACATAACGGGCTCGCTGGTCTTCAACCTTGAGGCCAGGCAGATGGAGTTCAGGAAGGGACCCGTGTTTGCAAACGTGCTCCTTGCAGACGAGATCAACAGGACACCCCCTAAGGTGCAGTCTGCCCTGCTGGAGGCTATGGAGGAGAAGCATGTGTCCGTTGGTGGCCAGATACACCCTGTGCCGGAACCGTTCTTCGTGATAGCGACACAGAACCCCATAGAGCAGGAGGGCACTTTCCCGCTTGCGGAGGCGCTCCTTGACCGTTTCCTCTTCCGGTATATCCTTACCTACCCGTCAAGGGAGGAGGAGGTCCAGATACTGAGGAGTCTGACCCTGCAGGAGGAGGACGAGGCAGGCCTGGACGCACAGAAGATACTGGCAATAAGGTCCATGGTGAAGGGAGTTTATGCCTCAGAGGAGATCATGAACTACATAGTGGACATAATTAGGGCGACGAGGAGCCATGAAATGGTCTTTGTGGGTGCATCACCCAGGACCACTGCAAAGTACCTGATGGCTGCCAAGGCAAACGCCATGCTCAGCGGCAGGGAATACGTTATACCCGAAGACGTCAGGTTCATGGCGAAGGAGATGCTCAACCACAGGATAGTGCTGAAGCCAGAGGTCCTGGTGGACAGCGATAGCGACCCTTATGCGCCTGTAATGAGGACTATTGAAAGCATAATATCGGGAGTAGAATCGCCAGTATGATCAGGAAGTCAGGCCTGGTCCTTCTGTCAGCGCTAGCCTTCGAGCTCCTCGAATCCCTCTTCCTCGGGTACGGGTACTACATAATAGTTGCCGCGGTGCTCTTCTTCGTCGTATCATCGGAGGTCCTCATATACAACGTGTCCTACTCCAGGGACCTCTGGAGGCTCAACGTCACCAGGACCGTGTCGGGCAGGCTCAGGAAGAACAGGAGCTGCAGCGTGACGCTCTCTTTCACAAACCCTACCACCAGGCACCTGCGCTTCTCCTTCTCGGAGTCTCTGCCGGACGTGTTTTATGTTGAGGGTGACAGCAGCGGTTCCTACACGATCCCTCCCGGAGGGCATGTGGAGTTCACTTACAGGCTGAGGCCGATGGCCATAGGCCTCTACTCCATTGGCCCAACCGTTGTCCAGACCCAGGACGCCTTCGGCCTGTGCCTGGACGTGAGGGATATCCGGAACACGCAGGAGGTCAAGGTGGCCCCCTCCATTGCAGACGTCCACTCGCAGAGGAGCGAGCTGATGAGCAACATAGTCTTCACCATGGGGGTCCACTACTCAAGGAAGGTTGGCCAGGGCTACGACTTTTACGGGATAAGGGAGTACCAGGAGACGGACGACTACAGGTACGTGGCGTGGTCGAGGTTCGGGATGGTTAACGGTGAAGACATATACATAAAGCAGATGGAGGAAGAGAGGCAGCTGGACGTTGTCTTTGTCCTTGACTATTCGGATGCTGCCAACATAGGTGCAAGGGACAGGAAGGTATTTGACAGGATGGTGTCCTCGGTGATAAACTGTGCTTACTCCATTGTCAGGAACAGGGATGGTGTCGGCTTCCTGCTGTTCCATGGGGGCAGGAAGGTGCTAATAGAGCCGAGGCGCTCCAGGGAGCCCATTGAGGAGCTGGAAAGGCTAGTGTCCGGGATCAGGCCGGCAGGCTCCTTTAATTTAGAACAGGCAATAGAGGAGGCGCAGGACATGGTGAAGAAGGACGCACTCCTCTTCCTCATTAGCCCGCTGGCACACGCTGAATCGCTTAACTTCAAGCAGAGGATAAAGCACAGGAGCGGGAAGAGGGTCTTCGTGTTCATCATCGACCCATCTGCGTCCGTTGAGATCCCGGGTTCAGGGCCAGAGAGGAGGCTTGCGCTCGGCGTGCTTATGAAGCACAGGAAGGATCTCGAGGCCATCAGGCAGTTCCTGGCCGGCAATGGGGTCAGGGCCAGGGTGGTGGACATGAACCACCTTCTCCTGGCGATGTCATCGGAGTACAGGTACGGGAAGATATCCGTGCCGGGGTGATGGATATGGACAGAGTGCGCCTTGTGAACTTCCTGGTCTTCATGCCCGCCTATGTGATGATCGTTTACGTGTGGCGCTATGCCTTTTCCTCATCCCAGGAAATAATGACCGCTTCCATCATGGCACTTCCATTCCTCTCGTACATTTCAGGCAGCAGGTACAGGGGCCGGGTTTACCTGGCCTACGCGCTTGCACTCTCGCTCCTGGTACTCAACACAGTGGTCATGGAGGTGAGCCCTTACAGCGTGAAACCGTTTTCCAGCCTTGTGATACCCCTGGACACACAGGATCTGGTGAGCATCTCCCTGGGCGCCTCCTGGGTATTCGTTGTTGAGGGCGTCCTTTCAGTCCGCCTGGCCAGGACGGTAACGCTGTTCACGCTGGCCGTTGGAGACCTGCTGGAACAGAGCGTGGCCGTTGCACTGATGGCCTCGATGGGCTCCAGCTACCTCTACGCTTACGCAACAGCGTCTGTGGAGGAGGCCCTCTCTATATATTCGCTCATAGTGCAGGGGGGACAGCAGCTTCTCCCGCTTGCCAACGTGCACCTGCCGGTGACGGGGTACCTCCTCCCCGCATTCATAGTCTCAATAGGTGCGCTGGCGTTCCTCTTCTACTCGCACTCAGACAGGAGCGAGAGGTCCGCCCTGATGACAGGCAAGGCCTTCCTCTACGGCTCTGCGGTAGCAGTCATCACGTTCCTGGCTTACGATTACATGGAGAGGTACGGCTACCAGTTCATGGCACTTGGCACGGCAGTCCTTATCATTTTTGTCCTCCTCACCGTGACCTCCAGGAGAAAGGCAGAGTTCAATTAGTGCAAAACGTTGCACCAGGTATGTCCATAGCCATCAGAGACGCCATCATAGTCACACAGAACCGGGACAGGGAAGTCCTCAGGGGAGACATACTTGTGGAGGGCGACAGGATAGCGCAGGTTGGGGGTAGGGTTAGGGACAGCGTGGACATGGAGGTCAGGGTGGACGGGGCCATTGCCATGCCCGGCCTCATAAACACGCACACACATGTGGCCATGGCACACCTGCGTGGCATGCTTGACGACATACCACTTGACACATTCCTTGAGAGGACATTCAGGCTGGACGCTGAGAGGACGGAGCGGGGCCTCTACAACTCGGCCATGCTTGGCATCTACGAGATGCTGTCTTCAGGAACGACCACCTTTGTGGACCTTTACTATTCCGAGGATGTGATAGAGAGGGCTGTGGAGAAGTCAGGTATCAGGGCAGTCCTCTCCTGGGTGACCCTTGACCCGGACAAGACGACGCAGAGGGGTGACCCGGTGAAGAATGCCGAGCGCTTCCTCTCCGCAGTGCACGGGGATAGGGTGAAGGCCTCGGTGGGTGTGCAGGGCATATATGTCGCGTCCGACGAGGTCTATATGAAGTCCAGGGAACTTGCGGAGAGGTTCGGCACGGTTGTGCACACTCACCTGGCGGAGACCAGGAAGGAGGTCTACGACTTCGTGAAGAAGACAAACGGGGAGAGGCCAATAGAGCACCTGCACAGGATAGGATTTCTGAGCAACCGCACACTGGCGGCGCACTGTGTATGGGCCACGCTCAGGGAGGTGAAGATGCTGGCCAGTGCGGGCGTCACTGTCTCCTGGAACTCCGTGAGCAACTTCAAGCTCGGCGTCGGTGGAGTGCCCCCTGTGCCCGAGATGCTGCAGAACGGCGCAAGGGTCACCATAGGCACAGACAGTAACGGCAGCAACAACTCACTTGACATGTTCGCTGCAATGAAGCACTCCTCTCTTGCGGTGAAGAACGAGAGGTGGGACCCCTCTCTCCTTACGGCACAGCAGATACTGGACATGGCCACTGTGGTGGCCGCGGAGTCCCTGGGCCTCAGTGAAGTGGGGAGCATTTCAGTTGGGAAGAAGGCCGACATAGTGGTACTGAGGGGCAGAGACCCGAACCTCTTCCCCACCGTGACGGAGAATGCAGTGAGCAACATCGTCTACTCCGCCAACCCCGGCAACGTGGACACTGTTATGGTGGGCGGGCAGCTGCTGAAGTCCGGTGGCAGGCTCCTCAGGGTCGACGAGGAAGTCTTCAGTGGCCCCTTTGTGTGAGTATCTGTATCCTGAGGCGCCAGTGTGGAAAGTATTTTAACACTATATCAATAGGGTGCAGGAAAAGTTATGAGCTGGCAGGAAGCTGAGGTAAGGGAACTCAAGGTCGGAAAGTACATGTTAATTGATGACGCTCCATGCAGGATAGTGGAGATCACGATGTCCAAGCCAGGGAAGCACGGGGAGGCCAAGGGAAGGATCGTTGCCATAGGCGTCTTTGACAACCAGAAGAGGAGCGTCGTTTACCCGGTGAAACACAAGGTAAAGGTGCCGATAATAGAGAAGAAGACGGCACAGGTGCTCTCTGTGGCAAACAACGAGGCACAGCTCATGGACACAGAGACCTTTGAGACGTTCGTTCTGCCCATAGAGCCGGAGGATGCCGACAAGATCAAGCCTGGCATGGAGGTGCCCTATTGGGAAGCAATGGGCAAAAGGAAGATCATGCTTCAGAGCTAGCCGGCCTCTTCTCGCTCAGGAAACTCCCGGATGCCCAGTCGGACTATGCATCAGCCAGGTACGTTGTGCTGGGCGTCCCATTCGACAACACATCCAGTTACAGGAGGGGCTCCAGGTTCGCTCCTGACGCCATAAGGAACGCGTACTGGAACCTGGAGTCCTTCGAGTTCCACTACGGCGTGAACATACCTGACGCCATGATATACGATGCGGGAAACCTGTTCGAGAGCGAGGACGTCGAGGAAGTGATCGATTCTGTGGAGACCGCTGTCCGCTATGTATCTGCGGACGGCAAGGTGCCGATCCTCCTGGGTGGGGAGCACTCCATTACTGTGGGTGCACTGCGCAACTTCAGGGACTGCGGCATGATAATAGTGGACGCACACTCCGACTTCAGGGACAGCTATATGGGTTCCAGGTTCAACCACGCGTGCGTTACCAGGAGGGCCCTGGAGCTCCTCGGGCCTGGGAGGATAGTGTCAGTTGGCACCAGGTCCGTCTCAAGGGAGGAGTTCGAGAGCGAAGAGTGGAAGGACGTCAGGTTCATCACGGCTGACGAGGTCAGGGAGAGGGGCATAAGGGACGTCATAGGGGAAATAAGGTCCATGGGCTTCAGGAGGGTCTACTTCTCCATAGACATGGACGGCATCGATCCCGCATACGCACCTGGCGTAGGAACGCCTGAACCGTTCGGCCTCACTGACCGCGATGTCAGGGAGCTAATAGGCGCGTTCGCAGGTATAACGGTGGCGTTCGACATAGTCGAGATAACGCCGGTCTACGACAACGGCAACACTTCGGTCCTTGCTGCAAAGTTCATCCAGGAGTTCATAGGGCAGAGGGAAAGGAAGGCCAGCAAAAAACCATGATTTTAGAGGCCCAGCCTGCCCGCGAGATCCCTTCCCTTTGTTATCTCGATCCTGCACGGCGTTGGCAGTTTTATGGATGCCTTGTGGAGTGCCTCCTTCAGGGCCTTTGCCTGTGCCGCGTTTGTCCTAGCCACCATGATGACCTGGTTCGCGTGGACCCTGGCTGCCGTGCCCACGGGCCTGCCAAAGGCCGCTCTCATTCCGCTCGATATACGGTCAGCACCGGCCCCGGTGGCCATCTTGTGCTCCCTCAGCACGTGGTGCGGGTAAGGCTTGATCTGCAGGTAGTAGTTGTCGTTGCCCGCGGCCTCGAGCATCCTCCTGTTGACGCTGATCCTTGCCGCCTCCAGGGCCGTGTGCCTGATCTGGCATGATTCCTTTGCGATCAGTACCATCTCGATATCGAAGTCCTTCTTCTGGTTTCCCTGTATGAAAGTTGTTATCTTCGGGTAAGGCACGCCGCCCATGAACTCCTTCCTCGTGTAGGCGGGCCCGGTGATCTTTGTGTACATTCTCGCTGGCTTTGTTACCATCGGTATCATCTGGGGAATACCAGAGACTATAAAAATTGAACGGAGGCAGTGCATTATAATATGCCCTATCTATCTGCTGGCTGCAGCGGTGGTAACCTGTCACGCTTGGCACCCACGGGCAGCTCTGTCAGGCTTGTCCTCTCAAGCCTTTTCTTCGGGATAGGCTGGTTCGCACTCAGCTTTACCTTCCCACTTCAGGCCGTCAGGTTCGGGTTCAACTATTCGTTCACAGGCCTCGTGGGGCTGATAGGCTCGCTGCCCTTCGTAATAGCAGCCACCATTTACCTCAGGTCCACTGACCGCATGATCGCCACAGGCATAAGGGCTCCACCCTTGATACTCTTCACCCTTTCGATAGTTTTCCAGTTCCTGGACAGGGCAAACTTCATACCTCTCGTGGTCGTTTCAAGCGTTGCGCAGGCTTTCTGGTGGGTATCTATCGAGGTCTCCCTCGGTAGCATGGAGGCCTCAGGGTCTGCAGAGAAGTACTCGGCAGCCTGGGGTGTGCCCAACGCTGCCGTGCCGCTGGTGGCCGGCTACATCATACAGTACACGGGCTTCAGGTACATGTACCTGGCGGGCACAGCCGCATTCCTCGTGTCATTCCTGACACTGCCCAGGCCCGCACATGTACCTCCAGGGCGCTCGAAATCGAACCCAAAGGCCAGGTACATAGTGCCACTGGCCTTCGCAGGCCTGGCCTCTGGCTTCCTGTACTATGTCTTCGTGCCCTACCTCAGGCTATCGCACTTCTCATACGGCACGATAGGGCTCCTGGTAGGCATCTACGGCATCTCCTCTGCTACCGGCTACGTCGCCCTGGTCTTCGTCAGGGGGAGCAGCGAGAGGGCCTACGCCGCATTATCCTCGGCCCTCGTGAGCTCTGTATCTGTCCTCTTTGCCACCAGGGACGTATTTGCCATCTTGCTTGCTCTTATAATTACCGGCTTCGGTGCCTCGTTTGCCATGTCAAAGATACTGGCATACATCTCGGAGAGGACAACACCGAGGCTCGGTGTATTCTACTACGAGACCTTCTTCGGGATAGGCTTCGTCACGGGAGCATTCGGCATGGGCTCCATGCTCCAGTTCGCTGGAATACTCCCCGTGGTCCTTTCGCTGCTCTCTCCATTAATTTACGTGGTGCTGTTATTCGCACTCTCGTGACTCAGGGGCGGCGCTGCCTCTCTATGAAGAACTGGTCAACGTTCGGGACCACCATCTCACTGCCGTCCACCACGTTACCGCATGACACGCAGACCAGGTTCATTTCCTGGTCCACATGGTATTCGAAGCTTCCGCACTGCGGGCAAGAGCTCCTCACCCAGGCCATCTCCACAGGGTTGCCCTGTGCTGCCCTGGGCCTCTCAGCCATCCTGGCCTCACTGGCCTTCTCTTCCTTCACCTGCGCCCTGGCGTGGCCACGGCTGGCAAGTGAAAAGAGGGCGAAGAGCCCGATGAAGGCCCAGAGGAGAATGAAGAAGCTGGAGAGGAATGCGAAAACAGGCGACCTCTCGATGAAGATGTCAAAGGTGTTTATGGCTGTTATTGTGAAGTTAACGGCGAAGGACCTGATCATCCCGTACCTCAGGTATATGTAGTCGAGTATCAGGAACGTTATGAACCCCAGGAGTGCCGAGTACACCCCCGGGTACGAAAAGTATGCCGGTACCAGTGCTGCTATGGAGGAGAGGGCGATGGCGCCCCAGAAGCTCAGCCTTGGGTTTAGGAGGGCCTCTGAGACCTTCTCCCTCCTCGCAAGGGCATAGACAACCATGATCACTGTTACCGGGACCGCCTGCAGGAGCAGGGTCTCCACCAGTGTGGTGGAAGCGTCATAGAATACCTGCGCCGGGGTTATGAAGCCGTCTATTGGTGAATACCCCAGGGAGGGGTCATCGAACCTTATGATGACGCTCACAACCAGCTGCAGGAGGACGAAGGCCGCAAAGACAGAATAGAAGCTGCTCTGTGCCGGGCCGTCAAAAGACCTCACCTTCATCCTTCCAGGCATGAAGTTTGACAGGAGGAACAGGAGCAGGAGCGCAACGCAAAGTGCCACCACAAGCGAGACAGTGAAGGGGTCTGTGGGGAATGGTATTATTATGTACAGTGACGGGTCTGTGCTCGCTATGTACTGCCACGAATATACGGCAGCGGGTGCCTCGGCCAGGAAGAAGAGGAGCGCTATGAAGAAGGCCAGGAGCCCGAAGGCCTCCGAGACCCTCTCCATCAGCGGTACGCCCTCAGCCAGATCGCTCCCTCCTACTCCACATATAGTGTCAGTCTCTTGTTAAGCTTCCCCTTCACCAGGGAGGTCTTGAACCTGATGCTCTTAAGCTCGTCGGTTGACCTCACCACTGTCCCGTATTCAACCTGTTCCGGTAGGTCACCGATCCTCACAAGCCTGATCTTTTCTCCCTCTGGCGGCCTGTTCCTCACCTGTGACATCAGCTCCTGATCTGCTATGAACTCCTCCCTGCTCTTCCATACGTACTCTGTTTTGAGCCCCTTTGATATGATCTCGTTGCACTCTGCCTCAAGTGCCTTCACGAAGCTGTCGTCAAGGGCGTCGCTCTCAATGTCTATCCAGGCCTCGGTGTCGTAGGTCTGGTTGATCCTCGTCGTGGCCCTCAGGTCCCTGAATGCTATGGCGCTCACGATCCTCAGCGCGGTCCTGAACTTCATGTGGCCGTACCTCACATCCCAGTCAATCTCCTGGTAAACGGGCTTTCCCTTAATGTTGTCTGGGAACGTGTCATGGGACATCAGGTGCACATTTGTCCCATCGAACCATGCATCCACTATACCGTACTCCTTTCCGTCGATCACAACCTTGCCCCTGTCATTGGGCTGCCCGTGGCCGGTGGGGAAGAAGACCGTCTGGTCAACGACGAGGTCAGTGAACTCGTTGAATATGACCTTTCCCTCACACTTGGTTGAGTAAGCATCGTCCAGGTACAGTAGTTTTGTCTCCTGCATACTGTAACGTAAAGGCAAAGGAGGTAAAAATAGATAGGGTAGAAAAATTAATCATAGCCAAGGGCATCGGCCAGGCGCTTGAGGGACGAAAACCTGGAGTTTCTGTACGGCCTAACAAGGGAAGGCGTGAAACTTGACCTTGAGGTGATGCGGGCATTCGACGACATGCTGGGCAACCCTCACAGGGCATACAGGACGATCCACATAACCGGGAGCAACGGCAAGGGATCCGTATCCGCGCTCCTCTACAACATAATGATGCAGAGGTTTCCTTCAGGCCTCTACACCTCCCCGCACCTGATCGAGTTCAACGAGAGGATACTCTTCAACGACCGCTTCATACCTGATGAATACATAGTTTCCTTCATAGGGAAGTACAGGCCAGTGATTGAGGAACTGGCGAGGGAGAAGCGGAACCCTACCTTCTTCGAGACGACCACCGGGATGGCATTCAAGTACTTCAGCGACGCTGGCGCCAGGTTCGCGTCCATTGAGGTGGGCCTCGGCGGCAGGCTCGACTCAACAAACATAATAGAACCGGAGGTGAGCGTGATAACGAGTGTTGGTTACGAGCACGCGGACAAGCTCGGCTGCTCACTCACCTCTATATCCTATGAGAAGGGTGGGATAATAAAGCCTGGCAGGCCCGTTGTCCTGGGGGACAGGAAGGCTGAGGTCGTCGACACTGTCAGGCGCATATCGCAGGTGAGGAAGTCCAGGCTCTACCTGACGTGGAGGGATGTGAAGGTGAGCGATGTGCACCTCTCCCTGCAGGGCACAAGCTTCAGGGCCGAGACTGAGGGCGAGACCTACGATGTTGAGTCCCCGCTTGTCGGCACATTCCAGGTAACCAACATAGGCACAGCGATACTGGCAGCGGAAGCGTCAGGGCAGTTCGACAGGCGCCAGATAGAGCAGGGCATCAGGGAGACCTTGTGGCCAGCGAGGCTGCAGAGGGTAAGGGACGAGCCCCCGGTGGTTGTCGACTGCGCACACAACCCTCCTGCGGCCAACGCCCTGGTGCAGGCTTTCAGGCAGGTATCGCCCGATACCAGGCCAGTGCTGGTTGTGGGCATGCTGAAGGACAAGGACCACTTCTCATACATATCATCGCTCCGCTCCCTGTCAGACAGGATAATAGTGACTACTCCCTACGAGGAGAACAGGGCGGAGGACCCAGAGCACATAGCTTCCCTGGCAAGGCGGATTTACAGGGAAGTGAGGGTCATAAGGGACGCCCGGGAGGCATACGATTATGCACTTTCCCTGGGCACCCCAGTGCTTGTGACGGGCTCCATATACCTGGTTGGGCACGTGATGGCCTGGGAGGGCGTGGACGTCAGACCATTCACCAGGAAAAAGGTGAAGCTGCTGGAATGAGACGGAAAAAAAGTATTTTGTACTGAACTGACGATTTCAACAATTACTTATGTCTCCCAATCCATTCCTTAAATACTCTGCCGAGAACTCCATAGTCCTGGGCGACCTCGGCTCACTGTCCAGCTCCTTTGTCCCGGAGAGCTTCCCGCATAGGGAAGGCCAGATTGATGCGATAGTGAAGGTGCTGAGCAGCATAATGAGGAACACCAGGCCCTCAAACATAATATTATACGGCAAGACTGGCACAGGCAAGACATCAGCTGCAAACCATGTGACAAGGATGCTGAAGGAGGCCGCAGGGGACAGGGTGGAGACGCTCTACTTCAACTGCCAGATATACGATTCGCCCTATTCCATCCTGGTCGCACTGGCCAACTCAATACAGGACAGCACATCGGGCTCCGTGCCCCAGCTGGGCTGGCCCCTGGACAGGATCTTTCAGGAGACCATGGCGAGGCTGAACAGGGCAAGGAGGTTCTTCGTTCTTGTGCTTGACGAGATCGATAAGATAGTGACAAAGAACGGTGGCGATTCCCTGTACGTCCTCCTGAAGCTCATAGACGAATCAGGTGAATCGAAGCTGTCGCTGATAGGCATAACGAACGACACGGGCTTCCTGGAGTTCCTCGATTCCAGGGTGCGCAGCAGGCTGAACCAGGAGAGCATATTTTTCCCTCCATACAACGCCACGGAACTCATAGACATAATATCGTTCAGGATTAAGGGAGTGGTGAGGCCGGGTAGCGTTGAGGACAGCGCAATAAACCTGTGCGCGGCCATTGGGGCACAGGAGCACGGTGACGCCAGGAAGGCCCTGGACCTCATGAGGATAGCCATAGACATAGCGGTCAGGGAGGGCAAGCAGAAGGTAACTGAGAAGGAGGTCTACAAGGCCAGGGACAAGCTCGAGATGGACGTCATAAAGGAGGCCATATACACGCTGCCGTTACAGAGCAAGATCGTCATGCTGAGTGCTGTGGTGACACAGGAACAGGACACTGCCATGATGACGACCGGCCAGATATACGAGAACTACAGGAACATATGCGAGGAGATAGGGTACCCTGCGCTCACATCGAGGAGGGTGAGCGACCTCATTTCGGAGCTGGAGGACTTCGGTCTCCTCAGCGCGATGACGAAGAGCATGGGCAGGTACGGCCGGACGAGGCTCATCAGGGTTGTGGGCGACCACACTGTCATAAAGAACCACCTCCTTGAGGACGAGAACCTGGCCCATTTCAAGGGGTCAAAGATACCGAAGCAGTCAAAGTTCGAGAACCTGGTGGAAGAAAATAGGAAGATATCGAGCCTGGACGACCTCTTCGGCGCCGAGCCCGATAAAAACTGATTCTCACGTCAATTCTGCCCTGCTGAACTCCCTCGTCTCCTCAACACCCATTATCACGACCCTTGTGCCGTTCTTCTCGGCCTCCACCTTGAACTTCTGCGGGTCCTGCTTGATCGCATCGAAGGTGTTGTAATGCATGGGTATGGTTACCTTGCTTCTGAGCATCTTCACTGCGTAGGCGGCCTCCCTGGGCGACATGGTGTAGAAGCCCCCTATGGGTAGCATGGATATCTGCGGCCTGTATAGCTCGCCTATGAGTTCCATGTCCTTGAAAACCCCGGTGTCTCCGGCGTGGTAGAGCGTGAAGCCGTTGTGTTCTATCACGAAGCCAGAGGCGGCACCGCCGTACTTCCCGTTGTAGCCTGTTGAGTGGTAAGCGGGCACTGCTGTGAACCTGATCCCGTTCACCTCCGTGGATCCGCTCAGGTTTATCCCTATCACCTGGACGTCCTTGTTCTCCTCGCCAAGTATCCATGCCAGCTCCACCATGGTCACTATGGGCGCTTTGTTCTTCCTTGCTATGTACACAGCGTCCCCAACGTGGTCAAAGTGTCCGTGTGAAATCACCACGGCGTCCGCCTTTATGTCGTCCTTCTTTACCTTCGCCACGGGGTTACCCTCTATGAAGGGGTCCACAACTACCTTCTTGCCAGTATCTATGGTAAAGCATGCGTGTCCGTGCCATGTCAGCCTCAGCTTGTCATCCATGTTCTTCAACATGTGCCTGAGCTTTAAAGGGTTTTTGCTGGGCCGCAGAGCGGTGGAATCAGTGTCCTGACCGCATTAGTCACTCCTGAAATGCGGGGAGAAATGATCACCCTTTCATCACTTTCGTGATACCGATTCAAAAACCTAATTATGCGGGGCAGCTGATAAGGTGCCATTGATAACTCCGTACCTTGTGCTCTTCGGTGTGGTGCTCGGGGTGTCCCTCGCCGCGCCTCCGGGCCCTATAAACGCCATGATAATATCTGAGGCCAGGCGCAGCGTCCTCAGGGCTGTACTGATAGGCTTCGGTGCCATGACAGCGGACCTAATATTCCTGATCATCGTCTTCCTCTTCGGCTCTGCCCTGGACCTGTCAAGGTACGATCCGTATATCTACACAATAGGTGGGTCGGCGTTCATAGTGCTGGCCTACCTCACACTCAGGAGCGGGGAGACCGAAAGTGGGGTTAGGGGCATCGGATACCTGAAGGGCCTGGGCGTCGGCATCGGCAACCCTGCCCAGATAGGCTGGTGGCTCAGCGCTGGCCTTAGCACTCTTGAAAGGTTCGGGATATTCCCATTCTATTTCCTCTTTGTCGGCACGACGGTCTGGGTCGTCTCCCTCAGCTACCTGATAAGGCTGGGAGAGCTGAGGTACGGTTCAAGGATGCAGATAGCGGTCAAGGTCTTCAGCACGGCCGTTTTCGCCATATTTGGGGCTGTATTCCTCTATCTCGGTGTCTCCTTACTTCTCTCCGGTATGAGGTAGGAGTGAGCTCCGTGCAGAGCGACGGTAAATGGCCACGGACCTAAAGGCCTCTTGAAAAATGCATTGGCGGCACACGGTGTATTCAGGAGACTAGAAGGCTTGGCGCACCATCTTTACCTCGGGTCTCCATGACTTCGTTGGGGTCTCACTCATACTCCGGGAGGTCGCTGAAGGCCTTGTCCCCATGTTCCCTAACCCATTCGTCCCTGCTGTACTTTCCCAGAGGTCTTACAGGGTCAAAGGCCTTGCTCCCGCATAGGGGGCACTGGAACAGGAGCTCGTTGAACACATGCGGTCTCAGGATATCCGATGCCCTGAAGACGTGCTCGAACTTCCCATGGCAGTGGTTGCACTCCACCTCCCAGACATGTACGTATTTCGCCATCCCAGACCATACCTGTGCCACACATAAAACATTTCCGACTTGTGTTCCTTGGTGGACAGGCCCTTGAATGCCCCCGCGTATCGGTCTGACAGTTGAGGACAAGTCCGCATGGCCAGAAATGGCCGGAAACAAGGAGAGGGAAGAAAATGGGGGACAGAAAAGTTAGAGGCCGGTGGCCCGGTCAGTGTGCTATGATCTTGTCCGCAAAGGTCAGGTCCGGGTCAACCGGGGTGTAGCCCTCTGCGTCGAGTATCCTCTGCTTTGCGGGAGGTACCTCAAGGTAGTTCGGCACGAACTCGTTGAGCCTCTTCGTGAAAGGCGGTATGGTCCTGTTATCGTAGAATATGCCCGTCGGTATCCTGTCTCCCCACTCGAGGCTCTTCCTGTAAGCCCTCTCGAACTTCGCCTGTGCCTCCGGGTCGTCGGGCGACGCTATCACCGGGTCCCAGCTCTTGTCGTCCTCCAGCTTGTAAACCCTCTTCCTGTACCACTCCATGGTGTTGATGTTGTTGTATGTGGGGCATGGCTGCAGGACATCAATGAGTGCGGAGCCCTCGTGATTTATTGCAGTCTTTATTATTTCCTTGAGCTGCTTCATGTCAAACGAGAATCCCCTGGCAACGAAGGAGTACCCTGCGCTCAGGGCCAGAGTAAGCGGGTTGATCTTGCCGAATATGTTCGCCCTCGTGAGCGACTTTGTCTTCTCACCCATCTCCATCGTCGGTGCTGCCTGGCCCTTTGTGAGGCCGTAGACGGCATTGTCGAAGAGTATCACGGTGAGGCCCGTGTTTCTCCTACCTTCCGCCACGAAGTGGCCGGCGCCGATGCCCAGGAGGTCACCGTCGCCACCCATGACCAGGACCTTGAGGTCAGGGTTCGCGAGCTTGACGCCCGTGGCATAGGGTATGGCCCTCCCGTGGAGGGTGTGGACGCCTGCTATGTTCAGGTAGTGTGGCGTCTTTCCGGAGCACCCTATTCCTGAGACAGAGACCACACTCTTAGGGTCCATGTCCAGTTCCGTCAGTGCCTGGATGACAGAGGTCAGGATACCAAAGTCCCCGCACCCAGGGCACCAGTCAACCGTTATGTCATTCTTGAAGTTATGCACCATTCACAAGCACCTCCTCAACCTTCTCCTCCTTACCAAATATGATCTCCTTCGCCGCCCTGTATATTTCGTCCTCCGTCATGTGCCTTCCGTTGTACTTCAGTATATGCTTCTTTATCTCTATGCCGGTGTTCATCCTTATTACCCTTGCCGCCTGTGCCAGCATGTTGCTCTCCACGTTTATTACGAGCTTTGCCTTTTTGAGCACGCTGGAGACGAACTCGGACGGGAACGGGGAGAACATCTTCAGGTAAAGCAGGTTTGCGGTCACACCGTCATTCTTAAGGTCTTCGATCACATCGAGTATCGGGCCCTTCTGGCTGCCCCATGTGACGAAGGTCACATCCGCACTGGATGGGCCCATGAGCTGGGCCTTGTCCTCCAGGGGTATCTCCCTGTCAGCAGTGACGAGCTTCTGGAACCTCTTCCTCATCATGGCGTCCCTGATCACCGGGTCCTCCGTCACGTGCCCGAGCTCGTCATGTTCGTCCCCGGTCATCCAGAAGATGTCGCGGCCGAATATGCCGAAACCTGAAATGCCTGTGTCCGTGTCCAGGTCGTACCTCTTGAACGGTTCCTTTTCAACCCTCACCGGGGGCACTATCTTGACCCTCTTCCTGTCTATTTCAGGTATGAGGTCCATGGTGTTTGCCAGGTTCTTGTCGATCATGTGTATCACGGGCATCTGGTACCTCTGCGCATAGTTCAGTGCCTTCATGGCGTCGTATATGCACTCCTCCACATCACCGGAGGAGAAGACGATCCTCGGGAACTCACCGTGGCCAGTGTTAAGCGCGAACAGGAGGTCTGACTGGCCATTCCTCGTCGGCAGACCAGTGCTAGGGCCCCCCCTCTGGTAGAGTGTGACCACAAGGGGCACCTCATCCATGCCAGCGAAGCCAATGCCCTCGGCCATAAGTGAAAAGCCAGGGCCGCTGGTTGCGGTTGCGGACCTCACGCCTGTGAGCGCCGCACCTGACGCCATTGTGACAGCAGATATCTCGTCCTCCGTCTGCACAACGACTACTCCCGCTTCCTTGAGCTTCTCCGTCTCCTTCTGTATCCATTTCAGCGCCTCGTGCTCCTCGAGTATGGTGCTCTCATCGCTTGCTGGAGTTATCGGGTAATATGTCTGGAACCTGAGGCCACCCAGAACCTTGCCTATTGCTGAACCATCGTTGCCTGTGAGCAGGAACCTCTTCCCCACCTTCAGTTCCGGAAGCTCCTTCCCTGCAAGCCCCTTATTCATGCAGAACTCGTAGGCGGCCTGCACTACCGCCACGTTCAGCTTCACGACCTGCTCCTTGTTCGCGAAGACTGCCTTGACACCCTCTATGGTGTGCTCCACCTTCAGGCCCGCAATACCGAGGGTTATGGCGGCACCGAGCGTGTTGAAGTACCTCGATGCAGGGCCCTCCTTAACAGCGGAGTTCACAAGGTCGTCAAAGGGCACACCGATGAGCCTCGCCCCCCTGTCCTCCATGAGCTTCAGGGCGCCCTTGACGTTCCTCTCGTATCCCCCCTCCTCCAGGGTCTTCCTTATCCTCTCCGCCGTGTCCCTCATTATCATTCTTGCAGAGGCCAGGTCGCTCCTCTCGAAGGAGAGGTCATAGATCACCTTTGTTCCCTGGGAGACGTCCTCTAAGTGCTCGAATATGGTGTCCGCGTCCAGTGCCACCAGGTAGTCCACCGGGTACCTCAGGGACCTGGGCTGTTTCTCCTTGATCCTGAGGTGTATGTAGCTGTGCCTCCCCTTGATGTTGGAGTGATACTCTCTCACCCCAAAGACCCCGTAGCCAGAAGATGCAAAAGCCCTGCTTATCATGTTGGCAGAAGTGTCTATTCCTCCCCCCTGAGGGCCTCCTACAGCGAGACTTATGTCAAGTTCAGACATTGTTCTCATGATTTCAATGGAATTAAAATAGTTTGTTAAAAATCTAAGAGGGACACAGAAATATTGCTATCCAGCGTGTATCTTTGGGGGTCAGAAGTAGTCTATGGTATTGTATACCGGTATATCACATAGATGCCTGACATGTGAGGGCGAACGGTGTACGCCCCAGGAGACACCCCTTCGGGCTACAAAACAATAATACCATACAAAAAATAGGGGCACTATGTACAGGGTACTGAAACTGTCAGGCGAAAACAGGAAACTGAAGGACGCAATAGTTTCTGATGACATCGTCGGGAGGCAGACGTTGGTGCTGAAGGCAGGGGAGAGCGTTGGGGAAGAGCCCGGATCAGTTATAATCATCGTGGAAGGTGGCAGCGAGGCCCTTGCTGCAGTGGACAGGTTCGTATCCTCCGGCGCTGAGGAGCTGAGGGACGAGGCTGCCCAGAGGGTGTACTCGAAGGTGAAGGAAGAGGAAGACTCCGCAGAAGGTGGCATGGGCTTCATTTTCGGGTGAAATCTCTTGATAGTCGTAACCGGCATGCCCGGGGCCGGAAAGGATGAGTTCATAGCGGTTGCCAGGTCCGTGGGCTTCATGGACGTGCACATGGGGGAGAGTGTCAGGCACTACGCCAGGCTGCGCGGGATACCCTTCACTGACGGCGATATAGGCAGGTTCGCAGCATCGGAGAGAGAGAAGTACGGCATGGACATCTGGGCCAGGCGGACAGCGGAGATGATAAGGGATCCAGAAAGGACGGTGGTGGACGGCGTCAGGAACATGGAAGAGGTCGATGCATTCCGGGAAAGGGACAGGAACCTGATAGTTATAGCGATTTTTGCCAACAGGGAGGAGCGCTTCAGGCGCATACTGGGCAGGCAGAGGCCAGACGATGTCAGGAGCATGGCGGAACTCGTTCTGAGGGACAAGAGGGAACTGAGCTTCGGCATAGGCTCTGTGATAGCTCTGGCCGACGTAATGATAGTGAACGATGGCACGCTGGAGGAGTTCAGGGAGAAGAGCCGGAAGGTCCTCCAGTCCCTCCCAAGGCCGTGACGCCCACACTACTTCCTTATGGCGTACCTTACAATGGCGTCAAAGAATGTTTTTCCAGGGCCATATATTGAGGCCCTCTCCGCCCCGGCCATCTGGAAGCCGTAGTAAGCCCTCTCCGGGTGTGGCATTAGGCCTATCACATTACCTTCCCTGTTTGATATCCCAGCGATGTTCATTGCTGACCCATTGGGGTTCCAGGGATACCCGGCATCGGTCCCGCCCGGGCTGCAGTATGTGAAGAGCACCTGGCCCCCTTCCTGGAGGCGCTCCAGGACCTGTTCCCGAGATGCTGTGAACCTGCCCTCCGCGTGGGCAACTGGTACCTGGAACACCGTGCCCGCTGGCATAAGGTCCCCGATCACCCTGTTCCTTGACATAACTTTGACGTAAGTGTGCCTGCACTCGAACCTGTTCGACCTGTTGAACGACAGTGAAATGACCCTCTCCTCATATCCAAGATCCGGGAGGAGGTTGGCCTCTGCCAGTACCTGGTAGCCGTTGCACACACCGATCACGGGCCTGCCTTCATCCACAAATCTCTTTACTTGGTTCCCGGCAGCCGCCATAAGCCTGCTTGCGAATATGACGCCTGCCCTTATGTAGTCGCCTGCTGAGAAACCCCCGGGTATGAAGAGGATGTCGAAATCTCCTATCCTGACCTTGCCAGTTTCCACCTGTTTCACGTGCACGTACTGCGGAGATGCGCCGCTCCTCAGGAATGAAAGGTACGCCTCCTCCTCGCAGTTAGTACCCTCCATCCTCAGGACTGCGACCTTCGGGCCATCAGGCATTTAAGTTACTGTCCTCCCCTTCTCTCTTTCGCCTTGGGCCTAAGGCCCTTGTAACCGCACTTGCGGCACCTCTCTGCCTTCGGTGGGTTCCTTGCGTTACACCTCATGCATATCATTTTGTTGAGCCTTCTCTCAACGGCTTCAGGAAATGCCATTGCATTCACCCTTGTGAGATTGACCTCACCGGTTCCCGGGTTAATGGCATCTCTTGTTTTAAACCCTTCTCTAGGCCTATATTATGTGCGGTACTATGATCTCCCAGAGGAGCAGGAATAGCACCAGAACGCCGAGGGCATTGGTGACGTTGCCAGCGACCTTCGGCCTCTTGAATGCCCCAAGCATCCTGTGCCTCCCCGCTATCACTATTGTATCTTTCAGGAACTGGGCACCGTCAAGGATGGACAGTGGCAGCGCGTTTGTAATGCCGAGGAGGAAGTTGATCCAGAACATCCAGTAGAGGACGTTCAGGGCCCCCCAGAAGAACGTTGGGTTCACGGGCACCGAAAACATGGATGCAAGGTAGGAGGGCACCGGGGAGAGGCCGGAGAACGGGAGCCCTATGAACTCTATGAACCCGTCCCAGGGGGAGGAGAGCATTGCTGTGCCGAACACCTCGGTCTTCATGTCTGCCAGGGGCACGTACCCTATACCTGCATAATCTATCTCCACCCCAATGAAGCTCTCGTTCTTATAGGCGGGTTTATTGGCCAGTGGATCGTACTTCTCGTAGTAGGAATAGACAGAGACCGTCTTTACATCGTAGTACTTTAGCCCGGGGCTGTTGCCGTACGGAACGAAAACGGTTAGGTTCACAGTACTGCCGGGTGGGATTGCATCCAGAACCTGTGCTAGCCCGGTCTCGTTGTATATGACAGCACTGTTGATCTTGACTATTATGGAGTTAGCCGGTACACCGGCACTGGCTGCAGGGAAGCCATCTATGGTGTCGACAATTGCCACCCCCGCGTAACCCTTCACAGTGTGCACCTCGCCCTTGTAGTAGACCGAGGCGTTGTACTCCCTGCCTGGCATCAAGGTACTGTTGTAAACAAGGTTGCTGAGGGTGCTCCCAGAGTACGGGCCGAACGATATCAGCTCAGAACCAGAAGGCACTGACGGTGCCAGGGCGCCGTCAGAACTTTCCACAACAACGCCAGGGTGGTGCGGTACCGCCGCTGGAGCGAACGCAAAGAGGATCAGGAGGAGGCAGACTATCGCTATGATTATGTTGGTGCCGGGCCCGCTGGCGTAGATCCTCCTCCTAACGACAGGCTCAGCGTTCTGTAGTTCCTCTTCCTTTGGTTCCACAAACGCCCCTACGGGCACTATGAAGAAGAGACCGCCCACCGATTTGACCTCAAGCTTGTGGCCCTCAGACACGATGCCGTGCATTATTTCATGTACAAATACTCCAACCATGAGTGCAACGATCCCGTAAGAAATGGGTATGACGGGGTTTATGCCAGGGAGTGCCAGTATGAGGCTCAGTGACGGTGCCTGGGAAGGCCTTATGAAAGAGGCAAGGTATGCCCCGTACGCGAGGAAGCCTATGGCGAAGAAGAACGAGAGCAGGACAATCACCACAGAGACCTTCGAATAGGTCCTCCACGGAAAATGGTTGCTGATCGCCTTCAGGATGCCCCTCCTCTTTATTGCCTTAACCATGAGTGCTGGGCCCAAGAGGTCTAGGTGCTTGCTCTCCCTTATCCTGGGGGCCAGGTAGAGGATCAGCATGATCCAGAACATTATGACTATCAGTGCTATTTCGAGTCCGCTGATCATTACGTACCACAAAAGAGAAAAGGCATTTATAACATTTGAGCAGTTGCCCATTCTCATCTTTTTCGACAGATAACGGAACTGAGTCTTAACGAAAGACAGAATTTGCATACACCTGTGCGTAAATGACGTATTGAGGAATTAAAATAATAAGCTATGTGACGTATAGAACGTTGAATCATGTCAACATTTTTATACTATATGATTGATATGTAATGTATGAAGGTAACAATTTCGCACATAAAAGCGGATATAGGGAGCCTGCCCGGTCACTCAACGGTATTCAAGCCTGTCGTGGACGAAGTCGAGGGCTATGTGAAGGAGCACGGGAGCAGCTTGTTGAAGTCCTACTATATCTCTCACGTCGGTGATGACATTCAAATAACTATGATTCACACACGGGGGACGGATGACGAGGAGGTCCACAGGCTAGCCTGGGAAGCCTTCAAGGCGGGCACCGTTGTTGCCAAGAAGTATGGCCTGTACGGGGCGGGCCAGGACCTGCTGAAGGACTCTTTCTCAGGGAACGTGAAGGGCATGGGCCCTGGAGTTGCGGAGATGGAGATAAATGCGAGACCCTCAGAGCCTTTCATTGTCTTCATGATGGATAAGACCGAGCCCGGTGCCTTCAACCTGCCCATCTTCAGGATGTTTGGAGACCCGTTCAACACACCTGGCCTTGTGATCGACCCGAACATGCACGAGGGTTTCATTTTCGAGATATGGGACATAATAGAGGGAAAGAAGATCAAGCTGGCTACGCCGGAGAACACCTATGACATCCTGGGGCTGATAGGTTCGAAGAGCAGGTATGTGATAAAGAGGGTATACACCAAGAAGACCCATGAGAAGCTGCCGGACGAGAACGTTGCTGTCATTTCCACAGACAAACTCTCCCTCATAGCCGGGGAATATGTTGGTAAGGACGACCCTGCTGGCGTCGTGAGGATACAGTCCGGTCTACCGGCTGCCGGCGAGGTTCTCGAGGCCTTTGCGCACCCCTACCTTGTATCAGGGTGGATGCGCGGCTCATTCAACGGCCCACTGATGCCTGTGGGCATGAAGGATGCGAAGATGACCAGATTTGACGGCCCGCCGAGGGTTGTGGCCCTGGGTTTTGTCTACAAGGACGGTGCACTAAGTGGGCCCGTGGATATGTTCGATGACCCCGCATTCGATGGTGCAAGGAGGACCGCAGTCGAGATTGCTGACTACCTGCGGAGGATGGGCCCATTCGAGCCACACAGGCTGCCTGAGGATGACATGGAGTATACATCGCTTCCGAGGGTGCTCGAAAGGCATAAGTCCAAGTTCGAGCCAATAGAAGATACGCCCAAGGGCAAGAAGGTGAAGGTAGCCACCACAGACGTGGACTGAAGTTCAGGTCCACACCAACATTTTCCATATCCTGAACCTGAATATATTTGATCGTTCACAGATAGGAAGTTCCGGGGACGGTGGTGCGATATATTTAAATACAATTTGTTAAGAAAGGAACGGCCATGTTCTATGGAATCAACAAAATAGGCTTCCGCCTGCGTCTCGCTAAAAAATTTTAAATACAGTCTTTCAATACTAACCCTATGACACACGGTGCCAGAATGGTCACCATGTTTCTCATTATTTCAGTGGTCATAGGGATTGCAGCCACATTCATTCTGTACCACCTCTTCGGTATATTCTTTGGAGGTGATCCGGGACAGCAGGTAGCAGTATTCGCTGCACCCTTCATGGGCACTGGCATCGCCTGTGGTGCTGTTACTCTGATGCTCCTGTACTATCCAGTGGTCAAGAAGGGGGTCAAGGTCACTGACGTGGGGGAGGATTTCAGATGAACGATAAACTGAAAAAGGAACTGATGTGGGCCATTGCGGTTGTTGTGGTTCTTGTCGGCTCCGCTACTGTTAACTACGTCTACGTAGTTGGCCACGAGTATGATATCGCGAGGCCGGCGAATAGCCCAATACCGCCTAACTCAACGGTTATCCAGGTCATAGGGGCACAGTGGTCATGGACATTTGTCTATCCAAATGGCACAAAGAGTGTTGATGCACTGACACTGCAGGTCAATCACACCTACACCCTGATGGTAAGTTCTCAAGACGTCATACACGACCTACTGATCCCGCAGATGGGAGTACAGGTTTACGCGGTACCCGGCCACAACAACACGGTATCCTTTGAACCAACGAAGGTCGGTACGTACTACTTCGAGTGTGTTGAATACTGTGGGGAGGATCACTATTTGATGCGTGGATTCCTGACGGTGGTGAGCTGATGGGTCAACTCGTAACTCTGCTCAGTGCGGTAATATCTCTATCCGTGGTTGGGGTTCTCCTCTTCTACCTCTACTACTACGTTAACACAAAGAAAATCGCGCTCGAAGAGGAAGCCACTAGGGCGGGATATGAAGATATAGGTACTTATGGAAGGGATAAGAACCTTGGAAAACTGAGGGCACTCGATGGATCCATATTCTTCTTTGACGACTCAAAGAGCATAGGCCTTAGGTTCCTGATAACAAGCCTCCTGTTCATGTTCATAGCAGGGGCCTTCGGAGTTATAATGAGGGTCTCACTTGTCTACTACAACCCGATTATAACGCCGCCGATAATATACAACATACTGACAACAGAGCACGCAACCCTCATGATCTACATGTTCGCGCTTGGTTCAGCAACCGGTCTCTCCTTTTACCTCGTTCCAACCATGCTCAAAATCAAGAGAGACAACATGGGCCCATGGTCTTCAGCTGCTTACTGGATCTGGCTGCTTGGCGGCGTCTTCATACTTATCTCGAGAACTTCCACCAGGTGGTACTTCTATCCGCCGCTCGCCTTGCAGCTGGCTCCGTACGGTGCAGGGCCCGATAACTGGCTGGCTGTCATAGGCCTAGAGCTTATATTCGTGGGCATATCCATAGCATCCGCAGTACTACTCAAGATAATATTCCTAGACAGGTCGGAGAGTGTGCCCCTGAGCAGGATGCCTGTATTTGTCTGGGGAGTGGTGTTCACCGTCATAATGATTCTCTCCTCTGCGCCCCCGCTAATGGTGGGTCTGGGCATGCTTTTCTACGATTTCTTCAACCCAATATTCTTCACCGCTTCCACGCACTCAGTCCTGCTCTTCGCAGTGCTCTTCTGGTTCTGGGGGCACCCGATAGTTTACATCGCTGTGATTCCCTTCTTCGGCCTCTTCTATGAGGTCATTTCCAGATTCACAGATGCCAAGGTTTACAGCTACACTTCAGCAGTTTTCGCCCTTGGGCTCCTCATGGTTCTGAGCGAGCTAGTCTGGGGCCACCACCTCTTTAACTCAGGCCTTGGCATAACGTGGGACCTCTTCTTCAGCACCACATCTTTCCTTGTGGTTATTCCTTCGGCGCTCACGGTCTTCAACTGGATCGCAACACTCTGGACTGCTAATCGCATAAGGCTCACGACACCTATGCTCTTCGTCATAAACGGAATAATGGACTTCGTCATCGGCGGCATAACAGGCGTGATGCAGTCTAACGTAGGAGTTAACGAGATAGTGCACGGCACCTACTGGGTCACAGGCCACTTCCACTTCATATTCATCGGTGTCACGATGGGTGGCACCTTTGCGGCTTTCTACATCCTCTTCCCGACACTCTCGGCCGGGAGGGTGTACGATGAGAGGCTCGCCAGGTGGCACTTCTACCTCACCGCAATAGGCTCTTTCCTGATGTCCATATCATGGACAATCGGTGGCTTCCTGGGTATGCCGAGGTACGTTGCGGGTTACTTCCCGTTCTTCATGCCATTCCAGGACGGTGCAGTTACAGGCGGAGTAATCATTGGCATCGGCCAGCTGATCTTCCTCTACAACATAGCGAAGAGCTGGGTCAAGCAGCCCACGACAGATATTTCAAATGCCTTGGAATCTAGAATTGAGTTGCCGAGCCCAGAGGCAGGAGGAGGTGAGTGATTTGGCAAAGCCAGGTTTGGTGTTTGCAGTAACCGTTGTGGTTGTTGTAGCCCTGGCCATATCGTTCATAGCCACAGCCCCTCAGGCCGGCGGCAGGCCTTTCAATCCAAACGACTACAAGTACACGGTGGACGTTACGATCTGGGCAGACGCTGCGGGTTGGAACTACAACCACGGTGTGGTAAACCCCACACTGTACTTTAAGCCAGGCACAAAGGTTGTGTTCACTGTGATCGAGGAGGACGGCCTTCCGCACACACTGACAATTAACCCTGGCAAGACAGAGAACAGGGGTAATGCCTACACCGTGCTTTCAATAGCACAGATCACACAGACAATAGGCCATAAGTCAACGGGTATATACGTGTTTGACAAGACGGGTTACTACACCTACTGGTGCACAGTGCACCCGACAACCATGGTGGCACTGATAGTGATAACGGACAACCCACCATACATAGGCCTCCCACCAAGCAACAACACAACGAGCTCAAGTGTGGTGACGGACTATTCAATAGTGAACTCTTCCAATTCAATTAACTGTGGGTGCTCCTACACACAGGACATGATTACCTCAGACATTGTCCACCTCGTATCCAGGACATAGACCGGTGATTTCATTTGAAGGCTAGGGAATTCCTCGGTATTTTTAAGGTTGAGATAACAGTCCTTATAGATATTGTTGCGGTCTCGGCCTTCCTTAGCGTCCCTGGCAGCACACTTAGGCTTGCCCTCCTCGCACCGCTCCTAGTTTCAGGGTCCCTGGCCTCATTCTCTTCTGCCCTCTTCAACAATATCTACGACCAGGATATCGACGGGAGGATGAAGAGGACAGAGTACAGGACTAAACTGATCAACTGGAAAACAAGGAACCTCTACATCGCTGTGGCAACCCTTATGATTGCCCTCTCCATGGCTATCTCACAGATATACCTGAATACTCTGACATCGCTCTTCATATTCGGTGGGTTCCTGAGCTACTTTGTGCTCTATACCGTGATCCTGAAGAGGCGGACAATATGGAATATAGTAATAGGTGGCATTGCAGGCAGCTTCCCGGCTCTTGCAGGCTGGTCCTCCTTAACCGGGTCAGTGTCCTCAACAAGTCTGTTCCTGGCCTTCCTGGTCTTCCTCTGGACACCATCGCACTTCTGGTCCCTGGCATCGAGCAGGGTTGAGGACTACATCCAAGCGGATGTACCTATGCTGCCGGTGGTCAAGGGGGTTAAGGCAAGCACTAGGTGGATATTCACCAACACGGTCGTCCTGGTTGCATACACACTCATCCCGTTCTTCGTGCATATGGACCTGGGCCGGGCCTATTTCCCAATAGCAATAGCCTCTGATGTGGCGTTCCTCTACCTAACGGGCAGGTTGCTTGTTTCCAGCGATACGCCGTCCCTGAAGAGGGCATTCCACTTTTCCAACCTGTACCTACTGCTGATCCTCGTTTCGGTGTGGCTGGTGGCTGTCGGGTGGTAGATTGAGGACACACACCCTGACAGACCTCCTAATATCCTATGCTTCCCTGGCGGCCTTTCTTGCCTTCGGTACACTGGAGAGGATCGTGATAATATATCCTGACGTAACACTGCAGTTCTACATATCGCTGGCAGTCGCCATCACTCTTCTCTCCTGGCCAGCCTGGAAGCGGTACAGCAGGATCTCTTCCTATTTCGCAGGACTGTCAATGTCCATGTTCATACTTCTGGCCTCGGCCTCTGTGCTCTATCCCCAGCTCATGGTCTTCCCAGTGGTGGGCTTTGCAATCAACGTGAGGGAGTACCTGAAGGACGTACACGGCGTTTACGAGAGGGCCAGGCCGTTTGCCTTCATGGCCATTTACTCCTTCATGTACCTGATAGGTGGTGTAGTCCGCCTGACATACAGCCCTGCAGATATTGGTGTCTCCCTGGCATCCATATACGACGATGTATCTCCTAAAGGTGTCACCGCCTTCTACCAGTGGGGAGTTGTCCTGTTCACCAGGCGGTACACACTCACATCCAGCTTGCAGACCTTCATTCTGTTCACCTTCCTCTCCGCTGTGCTCACGGACAACTACCTCTCGATAATATCGTACCTGAGGGGCTCCAGGCTCTACGGCATAGGTGGGACTTTCTCCAGTTTCGCATCTGCACTGAGCTGCCAGTGTGAGAGCATAGTGGCCTCCTTTCCCAGCCTGGTCGTCCTGCTTATAAGCGTATTCGTGTTCCCACTGATCATTGAAAGCGCGGCCTTCGTGTCAGCCACGAACTACCTCATCACCTCCAGGTACTCCATGGGTATCGATGTCTTCTCCGGCAGGCTCAGGTTCACGGGCATGAGGAGGTATACGCTGGTCTCAGGGATCCTCCTTGTCCTCTGCATGGCCGCCATTTCCATCGGGGTATCACTTGGTCTCCAGAGAAGCGTCTATTTCTTCTTCGGTTCGGACATGTCACTGTTTGCGCTCTCCCTCCTGTTCTTTGTGAACGGCATGAAGGGCTTCAGGGTGCGGATGGGCAGGGGAACAACATACACGCTTGCGGTCGCTGCCGCCATCTTGATGATCCTGTGGTTTGTTCCACCATTCACTTACAATGCGTACACGTCGCCCGTGTACTTCAGCCTCATGGGTATCAGTGCCTTCCTCTCAGCATTTCTGACCTCCCTGAGTTACCTCTCGCTGGATGAGCAGGCAAGGCACGTATACATGGAGTTTGTCGCCATGATGTTCAGCATGGTCGCACTGGTCGTATTTTACGTGACAGTTGTAGGAGGTAGGGTCGTGTGGGGGGTGTTCCCGGACGTCCAGCAGGTCGAGTTCTCACTGTACCTGTGGGCACTGACGATTCCCGTAATGTGGCTTGCCACAAACTTCGTCCTGTCCAGGTATTCAAGGGGTCCTGGAGTTGCCAGGCAGCAGGTTGCGTGATCCGCTCATCTTCGCCTCCACAGAGGCTGTGCAGGTCTCGCTCTTCTACCTGCTACTCGGCAGGCCCAGCGAGCTAACGTACCTACTTTACCTGCTCATAACGCCGCTCTTCTTCGTCCTGTGCTTCATCTACGTGAGGGATGTGAGGGAAAACCTCAGGGGAGCCTTCCTGAACAACTGGATATGGTTGCTCGTGGCTGTCATAATCGTGTTCGTATTTGCCTACATAGCGGACAGGCAGCCGGTCTCCTTCATCTTCTCCACCGCATACTATCCGGTGCTGATAGAGGACCTGAACTTCCGTTACATCTTTCCTGTGTACCTAGGCAGGAGGGTGGGCATGGGCAGGGCAATCGTGATACAGTCCATAGTGTACACAGTCTTCTACCTCAGCGCTGTGGTGATGCAGCCAGGGGCCTATCCGGGTGCCTATTCAGTGCTCTTCGTCCTCGACATGTTCGCGACCGGCATCTTCTACGGAGGCCTCTACTACCTGAAGAGGAACCCGTACCCCGCAATATGCGCGCACCTGGCCCTGTACCTTATGATACCATTTGTGCCTGCCTCGGGTGGCTGGTTCCCCTATGTGGTCGTGCCGATGTGACCTTCACGCAGCAGGGCCCTGAGTGCGTCCGGAACCCTGGCCTTCTGGCCATTCTCCCTGTAAACCAGGACTGCCCTGGCCCTTGCACACACCTCCGTTCCGTCCCTGTAAAGCGTGTGGCGGAAGGTGAGACTCGTGTTCCCGATGGTTTCCAGCTCTGTCTCCAGTGTTATCCTGTCCCCGAGGTGCACCGGCCTGATATAGTCAACCTCCATGTGCGCCACCACGAAGCTGTGCCTATCGCTCTCATGGGGAAAACCCGCACTTTCCAGGAACATGATCCTCCCCATTTCGAAGTAGTTCTGGTAGACGGAGTTGTTCACGTGGCCCAGGGTATCGAGGTCAGAGTACCTGACCTGTATCTCCATGACCGACTTCCTCGAGGACACGGGTCAGGAAATTGTTCACGTGAGTAAAAATCTGCTCCATGGCCTTTCCCGAGAGTCCATTCGTGTATGCTATCTCTGACCCCTCTATGAGGTCGTGGAACCTCTGGCACTTCACAGTCTCGCTCACTGTACTATGCCTACCGCACAGGATCAGTGCCGGCGACCTGACCAGGTAGAGCCTCCTGAAAAGTGGCTCAGGTCCCCTGGGCTCCAGCATAATGAGGATCGAGCCGTCGGAAATCGCCCTCTCCACCTCGGACTGGCACTGCTCACCCTGGCACATGCGCACTTTACCTGTGAGCTTTGGGTGCTGCTCAACAGCCCTCATGACGCTCCTCATGGCCTCTTCGCCGGACTGCTCCACACAAACCAGAATGGTCTGCTGCTCTTAACGTTAGCTCATCCTAGTGCAAAAACATATATGAATTAGGGATAGAGGTGGGTGGTGCTCGGTTTGGAAGGTCTTGAGAGCAACTGCGGATGGTCAACCGATTCGCTCTTCCCACAGGCATACTTCACACCTCTGGTGAGGCTGCAGGATGGCCTTCATGTGAAGATGGAGAACTGCCTGCCAGGCAACAACGCCGTGTCGAGGGCGCTGCAGGCCATATACGAGAAAAGGGAAAGGAGGGGTGAGGCCAGGAGCGGAATGAGTGTCAGGGCCGATATACATGAGGATGAGGTACTCTCATTCCTCTCCTTCTGCTTCTGGCACGGCTTAAGGCCGGTCATCGCACCGGAAATGCATGTGCCAGGGGGCCTGGAGGGCGCGGTGATGCGTGGCAGGGATGCGGAACTGTTCCTTGACCTCAACGGAGATGAGGAGGGTGCAAGGGCTTATTACAGGTACACCGGCGTGGAGCTGTGGTCCCAGGCTGGTGGGGAAATAACGGACATCGTTGTGCCCGTGAGGGATGGCAGGATCATATCTGGCCTCGGGGCCTTCTTCCGGGAGAGGAACGAGAACATAAGGATCGTTGCGGTCCTCCAGGGGGAGAGGACGGAGGAGCGCTTCGGTGGCATAAGGAGGCATGTGGAGAGCCTCCCTCCGGCTCTGAACCCGTCCGTGATTGACAGGTCATTCACCGTGTCTCCGCAGGATGCGGAGAGAAGCAGGGTGGACCTGTTCAAGTCAAGGGGCCTGATTTCAGGCCCCAGGGGGGCAGCTGCGGTGCACGTGGCGAAGATGATACTCAGGGAGGACCCATCTGCATCAGTAATTGCTGTCGTGCCTGACTACCTGTGCCCGGTGTAGGGGAGTGGAAATGAAGGACAAGGCCTCCTCGCTTGACTTCTATGCTTTCCTGCACGCCAACAGGGAAGCCCTGGCCGGCTCGTTCATCAAGAAGGTCTACCAGGTATCCCCGGACAGCTTCCTGTTCCAGCTCCATTCCCCGGTCTCCTCCAGGCTCATGCTCTTCATAGCGCTTAGAAAGGGGATATTCCTGAAGGATGTGGAGAGGCCGGAAGAGCCAACATCACTGGCGATGATGCTGCGCAAGATGCTCGGTGACAGGAAGATACTGGAGGTGCAGCAGGTTAACTTCGACAGGGTCATGCGCTTCTCCCTGTCGGGAAACGGTGAGGTGGTATTCGAGATGTTCAGGGAGGGGAACCTCATCGTGGTACAGGACGGCAGGATAGAGTATGCCCTCAACCCCAGGGAGTGGAGGAACAGGAAGATACTCCGCGGTGAGCCATATGTGCCACCTTCGCTATCGGACCCATCTGCCTTTGGCGCACAGGAGATTTCTTCCATGCTTGCATCCAGCAGTGCAAGCCTCGTGCAGACCGTAGCCACCAGGATGAACCTCGGTGGAGAGTTCGCAGAGGAGCTGATACACAGGATAGGCGCTGACAAGTCGGCGCCTGCGGCCCAGAGCCTTGGCCTTTCGGAATCCATTCTAAGGGGCTTCAGGGACCTACTCGATGAAGCATCGAGGGGCAGGGCATACCTCTACTCCGGCGAGGGCATACTATCCCCTGTCCTCCTGAGCCACCTGGGAAGGGAGCCAGACCGGGTATATGAGGACCTGAACCTGGCATACTCCGAGTTCCTTGACACCACATCCGTAGCGGATGAGGAATCGCCCCTCAGGAGGCGTATCGAGTCCCAGAGAAGGAGCATAGAGGAGTTCAGGAAGAGGGAAGAGGAGTTCAGGAGACTTGGCTCCGTGGCCATGTCCCACCTGAAGGATCTCGATGCGATAATCAGGCACCTGAGGGAAGGCGATCTCGTCGAAGCGGGGCAGTGCAGGGCGGTATCCCTTGACAAGGCCAGCAGGACTGCTGTTGTCTCCTGCGAGGGAATGGAATTCAGTGTGGATATCCGGAAGAGCGCAGGTGAGAACGCAAGCGCGCTCTTCGGCCAGGCCAAGGAGATGAAGCAGAAGGCAGAGGGGGCAGCAAAGGCGCTTGAGGAGACGCTGAGGCTCGAGGAGGCATCGAGGAAGCGCGAGAACCGGCCCAGGAGGCAGCAGAAGTACTGGTTCGAGGCATACAGGTGGTTCTTCACCTCTGAGGGCTTCCTTGTTGTGGCGGGCAGGGATGCCAGGAGCAATGAGAAACTGGTGAAGAAACACATGACCGACAGGGACCTCTACGTGCATGCGGACCTGTACGGCGCGCCTAGCACCCTGATAAAGGTTGAGGGTGACAAGCAGCCGGGCGAGGCGACAATAAGGGAGGCCTGCGCCTTTGCTGTCTCGTTCTCCAGGGCCTGGCCAGCGGGCGTAAGCTCAGGTTCTGCATACTGGGTTTACCCGCAGCAGGTCAGCAAGACCCCCGAATCCGGTGAGTATGTGGCGACAGGCTCATGGATAGTGAGGGGTAAGCGTAACTACCTCTTCGACCTGCCGCTGGACCTGGACATAGGGATGTACAGTTACCGCGGCGAGGAACTGGTGATGGCATTCCCTCACAGGGAGAAGTGGGAAGGGAAGAGGGTCAGAATCGTGCCCGGCGATGTGAGGAGAAAGGAGGTGGTCGCAAGGGTATCGGAGTTCCTCGGGGTGGACAGAGACGAGGTCGAGAGGGTACTCCCACCGGGGAGCTCGAGGATCCTCTCCATGGAGGGGGCTGCAAAGGAATCAGAGGAGCCTGCCCTTTAGTTCCTCTATTACGGACACGTCTCTCGGGTCCACCTTCCTCTCATGTGCAACCCTGAGGCTTAGGAGGTCACCGTAGTAGATGAGCTCGAATAGCCTGGAGACCCTGTCCACTGAGATTGCCTCTATCCTCTGGAACCTCGATCCTGTTACCTGTTCAGTGACTTCTATCCTCTTCCCTATCCTCGGGTCCTCGGGGGGCCAGAAAACGAGGAACTTGAACTCTTCCTTCCTGTAAGTGCCCTTCAGCGGGACAGTGTCATTGTGGTTCAGCTCCGGGAAGTAGTTGCTGTAGGCCATTATCTTGGCATTCTCGTTGAACTGAGTCTTCCACCTGTACGCCACGGCCCTGAATGGGGAGAAGCCGTATATGACCGGGATCAGCCTTCCAGACACGATCTCTTTGGCCAGGCCACCGATCTCTTCCTGCCTGCCCTCCACGGACCTCATGGCCTCGACCACACGCTCCTTCCTGAACTCCCTGCCGATGAATGTCTCCAGTACTGGTGTGAGCATGTAGCCCAGGGCTGCCCTAGGTTGCAGGCCACCAGGCACCTTCACCACCTTCCTCACCATACTGGACAGCCTGCCCCCGGAGGTTATAGCCACGACATCCATCCCACGCTCCAGGGCCATCTGGGTGACGCTTATGGTCTCCTCCGTGTTTCCCGAGTAGCTTATGGATATCAGGAGGTCTTCCTTGCCAACGTACTCCGGCAGGCTGTAGTCGTCCACCAGCACCACTGGCACGCTCAGGAACTCAGAGGCTATCCTGCCGACCACTCCGGAGCCACCCATGCCAGAGAATACAATGTGCCTGTATCCGCGTTCCAGCTCAAACGGTGCTGAGGAGAGCACCTGCGCGGGCAGGCTCATGACCTCGTCCGTGTAGTCCATGGCTGGGTAATGACAGATACCTAATTTTAGTTCCGCTCCACAGGGGAGGAGAAAGACACAGGCGAGAAAAAAAATCAGAAGGGCCTAATCACAACAGCAAAACCAAAGGCGGCGGTAACAACGGACGCAACTATTATGGCCAGTTCTATTTTCCTCTCAGTGCTCATCGCCACGATATTTCCTGGATGAATATATTTTTTCTACCGGCAAAAGTGAACTAAATGACACACGGAAACGCAAAACGTCCTGCAGAGTGGAACGGTGCGGATCTATGCTTCTCCCCTCACTGTTCAACTGCAGTGGAGGCAAGCATCATGCCGAAGTAGTGGGCCACGTACCCGTAGATGTAGTGGATGCGAAGCCCCAGTTCCTTGAGGAGGCCATGGAGCACAAGGAGCTCCCAGTAGCTGTCGGGCTTTGCCCCCTGCACGGTCTCCTCATCTATGTCAAGGAGATGGGCCAGGTCCCCTGAAATGAAGGCCCTCCTGACAGCCTCCTCATAAATGCTGGCCTCCGGTGAGTATCCATAGGGACCATCTGCCGCATGGGTGTGGGCCTGGTCGGCAGAGAAGATAACAGAGTACGCGCCGTCAGCCCCATCAAGCAACCTCCCCATGTTCTGCCCGAACATGACCAGGCTCTCCCTCGGAAGGTCCCTGGCCTGGGTCAGCACGACTATTTTCCTTGCAGGCATGAAACGTAGGGGTATCATAGAGCCGAAGTCGAGCGGGAATATGCTCTTCTCCCCCCTCTCGGTCATGAATGTGATGGAGCATGCGTCCGGCAGGCCAGATATGGAACGGGCGAGTCCAGTGTCTATCCGCCGGGACATCCGGATCCTCCTCCTGCCCGTTGAATAGGACCCTGTGGCCCTCTCGTTGAGGGATACACCTATCCGTCCTGAGAGGCGGAAGGAGTGGGGTGACATCACCAGGGCGGTACCTGCGCTGTCCCTGGCGAGAACCCTAGCCACATGTGAGCTCATGGCCCTGGCGTTCGCGTCAGGGAGGTCGATGAGCTCGTCGCCATGCGGTACGACATGAACGGCGCTTATCACGGCACCTGCAGGCTGGGCTGGCATAAATTGTTTTTGCATACCCATCAGGATACGGCAGGTTGGGGATCGCAGTGCTTATAAGCTGAGCGGCGTTACCCATTCCGGGGTTTTCGATAAAGAAAATCCTTATATGCGAAAGAAATGTAGAAAAGGACATCAGGTGAAAGTTTATGGCACAGCAGAAACCACACATAAATCTGGTCACGATAGGGCACGTGGACCACGGCAAGTCGACACTGGTAGGTCGCCTGCTCTACGAGCACGGAGAGATACCGGCGCACATAATTGAGGAGTACAGGAAGCAGGCAGAGGAGAAGGGTAAGGCGACGTTCGAGTTCGCGTGGGTCATGGACAGGTACAAGGAGGAGAGGGAGAGAGGCGTTACCATTGACCTGGCGCACAGGAAGTTCGAGACAGACAAGTACTACTTCACAATCATCGATGCCCCTGGCCACAGGGACTTCGTCAAGAACATGATCACAGGTGCAAGCCAGGCAGACGCTGCAGTCCTGGTTGTGTCCGCAAGGGACGGCGAGGGAGTGATGGCACAGACCAGGGAGCACGCATTCCTTGCCAAGACACTTGGCGTGCAGCAGCTCATTGCCGTGGTCAATAAGATGGACGCCACGCAGCCGCCGTACAGCCAGAAGAGGTTCGAGGAGGTAAAGCAGCAGATCGAGAAGCTGCTCACACCCATCGGGTACAGGAATGTGCCCATCATCCCGATAAGCGGTTACAAGGGAGACAACATAACGAAGCCCTCGGAGAACCTGAAGTGGTGGAACGGGCCAACGCTCCTCCAGGCCCTGGACAACCTGAAGGTGCCGGAGAAGCCCATAGACAAGCCGCTCAGGCTTCCGGTCCAGGACGTCTACTCGATCACCGGCATAGGCACTGTGCCAGTGGGCAGGGTGGAGACCGGCGTGCTCAAGGTGGGCGACAAGGTCGTTTTCCAGCCTGCGGACAAGCAGGGCGAGGTCAAGTCCATTGAGATGCACCACGAGCCTCTGCAGCAGGCCGAGCCAGGTGACAACGTCGGTTTCAACGTCAGGGGCATAGCCAAGAACGACATAAAGAGGGGCGATGTCTGCGGCCACGTCACATCGCCGCCCACAGTAGTGAGGGCGTTCACGGCCCAGATAGTGGTGCTCAACCACCCGAGCGCGATAGCAGTTGGCTACAAGCCGGTGTTCCACGTGCACACAGCGCAGGTGGCCTGCAGGTTCGAGCAGATAATTAAGACAGTGAACCCCAAGGACGGCACCACGCTGAAGGAGAACCCGGACTACATAAAGACCGGGGACATAGCCGTGGTCAAGATCGTCCCGGACAGGCCCTTCGTCATAGAGAAGGTGTCGGACATCCCGCAGCTCGGGAGGTTCGCCATCAGGGACATGGGCCAGACGGTTGCCGCTGGCCAGTGCATAGACGTAGAAGCCAAGTAAGGGTGATCCTGTGGTCTCATACAAGGCAAGGATATCACTGAGCGGCACCGAACACAAGGTAGTGGACATGGTCTGCAACGAGATAAAGGGCATAGCCAACAGGACCGGTGTGGAGATACACGGTCCTGTCCCACTCCCCACAAAGCGCCTTGTGGTGCCGGTGAGGAAGAGCCCGGACGGCGAGGGCTCCGGCACCTGGGACAGGTGGGAGATGAGGATACACAAGAGGCTCATCGACGTCGATGCAGACGAGAGGACACTGAGGCAGCTCATGAGGGTGCCCATCCCTGACGGCGTCCAGATCGAGATCCAGATAAGGAGCTGAATTTTTTCAAAAACACCCCAATGGAATTTTCAATTCTGCCGGGCTGAAACGGATACACTTCTCACCCTTCATCGTTTTCCTGAGGGACACATACCCGGCGCATTCCATCCTCAAGCTTTGGCACAGAGCTTCTCTGTGATCCTTTCCCCTGAATTCATGGCCATTGATCCAACCGTGCCAAGGCTTTCACCTGGCCATGGGTGGGACTCCTCCGTGCGGGCAGCCGGATCGTGGCTCCAAGGGTTGAACCGTTCTCCCAGGTGTGAGTGTGAGGGCCACTGTGGTATGCAGTACCTGTCCAGCGGAACATCCAGTTCAGGCCGCCAATCTCATTGGGGACGGTTGTGTGCCTGGTCATGCTCGGGCGGATCTGGGGGGCAGGAGGCGCCACTGGGCCGGTGCCATGGGAAAGGGCATTAGCCCCAATCGCCCCTCCACGGGGCATTCACATTATTGTGTATGTGTGCGGAATCCAATGCACTTTCAGAGACTGAGGGCAACTCTGCACTATTAATATAAGGGTAACAGATATGGGTCTGTAACCTTCAAGGGTGTACTTATGGGTAGAAAGGAGGACAACATCCAGAAAGCGCAGTCACTGATTGAAAACCCTGAGAGGATCAGGAACATGGGCATTGCTGCCCACATTGACCATGGCAAGACCACGTTAAGTGACAACCTTATTGCCGGGGCAGGCATGATGAGTGAGGACCTGGCCGGAAAGCAGCTGATGCTTGACTATGATGAGCAGGAACAGGCCAGGGGCATCACGATCAATGCGGCCGTGGCATCCATGGTCCATGAGTTTGAGGGCAACTCATACCTGATTAACCTGATCGACACGCCCGGGCATGTGGACTTCGGCGGCGACGTGACCAGGGCCATGAGGGCCGTGGACGGGGTCATAATCGTTGTGGACTCTGTGGAGGGCGTTATGCCACAGACAGAGACCGTGATAAGGCAGGCTCTCAAGGAGAAGGTCAAGCCGGTACTGTTCATAAACAAGGTGGACAGGCTCATCAACGAGCTGAAGCTCAACGCCGACGAGATGCAGAGGCGCTTCGCGAAGATCATCACTGACGTGAACAGGCTACTTGCCAAGTACTCCCCACCGGAGTTCAAGCAGGCATGGCAGGTCAACGTGCAAGAGGGAAAGGTGGCATTCGGCTCTGCCTTCAACAACTGGGCAACATCCGTTCCTGCCATGAACAGGACGAAGATAACGTTCAAGGAGATATATGAGTACGTGAGGGACGGGAGGCAGAAGGAACTGGCCAAGAAGACACCACTGCACCAGACAGTCCTCAACATGGTCATAAGGCACCTGCCGAACCCAAGGGAGGCACAGAAGTACAGGATACCGCAGATCTGGAAGGGGGACATTGATTCGGAGATAGGCAAGGCAATGCTGAACTGCGACCACGATGGCCCTGTCAGCATGATGATAACGAAGATGATCATCGACCCACACGCGGGCGAGATCGCTGTGGGACGGGTCTTCAGCGGCAGGCTGCGCAAGGGGAGCGAGCTCTACGTATCCACGGCTGGGTCACAGAAGAGCAAGGTCCAGGTGCTCTCAATGATGGTGGGGCCGGACAGGATACCGGTGGAGGAGATCGCTGCTGGAAACATAGCCGCAATAGTCGGCCTGAAGAATGCACAGGCAGGTGCCACGGTATCGTCAGTGCAGATGGAGCCGTTCGAGCCCATGGTGCACTACAGCGAGCCCGTCGTCACGCTCGCCATAGAGGCAAAGCACACAGCGGACCTGCCGAAGCTTATCGATGTGCTGAGGAACATATCCAAGGCTGACCCATCAATACAGGTGGATATCAACCAGGAGACGGGCGAGCACCTCATTTCGGGAATGGGTGAGCTTCACCTGGAGGTCACGCTGTACAGGATAAGGAACGACTACAAGGTGGACGTCCAGACCTCCGAGCCGATAGTCGTGTACAGGGAAACAGTGGACCACAGGGGCGGCCCGTTCGAGGGGAAGTCCCCGAACAAGCACAATAGGTTCTACTTCGTGGTTGAGCCCCTCGAACAGGGTGTCATAGACCTCATAAAGGACAACAAGATACCACAGGGTTCGAAGTTCAAGGACAAGAAGAGCATAGTGGACTTGCTGCAGCAGGCGGGCATGGACAGGGAGCAGGCCAGGGGCCTGGTTGCGGTTGAGGGCATGAACGTCCTGGTCGATGTTACGAAGGGTATTCAGTACCTTGACGAGACCATGGAGCTGCTCATCGAGGCCTTCACGGAGGTCATGAGGAGGGGGCCGCTGGCCAACGAGAGGGTGTACGGTGTGAAGTGCTTGCTCGTTGATGCGAAGCTGCACGAGGACAGCATACACAGGGGCCCGGCACAGGTGATCCCTGCAGGCAGGAACTCCATATACGGTGCAATGTGCCAGGCGAAGAGGGTGCTCCTGGAGCCCATACAGAAGGTCTTCATCAACTGCCCCATGGAAGTCATGGGGGCGGTCACCAACGAGATACAGCAGAGGAGGGGCGTGGTGGAAGAAATGAACCAGGAGGGAGATGAGATGGTCATAGTGGCCAGGGTGCCTGTCGCAGGGATGTTCGGCTTCGCCTCCGCCATCAGGGGTGCCACCGGAGGCAAAGTGCTGTGGAGCTCCGAGAACTACGGGTACCAGAGGGTGCCGCCCGAGCTTCAGGACGAGGTGGTAGCCAAGATAAGGACCAGGAAGGGCCTGAAGCCGGAACCATACGATGAAGAGTATTACGCACAGCTCTGACCACACCCATTTTTATTTTTCTTAACCATTGTGGTGCATGGAGTGCAGGGTCTTTTGCCTGGGCTGCGGCAGGGAGAGGCACGGGTTGGAGGCAAGGTGCAGCCACTGCGGCTCGCCATTCGATATTGAGGTCAGTGGCAAGTACTCGGACAGGCTGCAGGACAACTTTCCATACGTCTCAAGGTGGATAAGCCTAGGTGAGGTGCAGACACCCATCGTCAGTGCCGGCGGGGCAGACTTCAAGCTCGATTATCTCTCGCCAACATTCTCCTACAAGGACAGGGGAGCAAGGGCCCTCGTCTCATTCCTCAGGGGCAGGATGGACCACGGCACAATAAATGAGGACTCCAGCGGGAACGCCGGTGCAGCCATTGCAGCCTACGGTTCGGCCGCAGGGTTTAGGGTCAGGATATTCACGGGCTCCAGGGCAAGGGAGGAGAAGATCAGGCAGATAGAGAGCTACGGGGCCGAGGTGGTGAGGGTGGAGGGCTCAAGGGAAGACGTCCAGAGGGCTGCCATGGGGGCGGATGGGGTCTATGCAAGCCATGTCCTCATGCCGGAGTTCAGGGATGGCATAAGGACGCTGGCTTATGAGGTATTCCAGCAGTACAGTGGCTCCATGCCTGACCGCATATTTGTGCCTGTATCCGCAGGCACGCTCCTGCTGGGCCTGCACAGGGGCCTCAGGCACCTCCTGGAGAGCGGAGAGATCGGCAGCATGCCGGAGATCGTGGGCGTGCAGCCGGAAAAGGTGTCGCCGATATGCCACATCCTTGAGGGCAGGCCGTACGAACCGCCTGTTGATGGCCAGTCCGTCGCAGACGCACTTGTCACGCAGAAACCGGTACTCGGGGTGCAGGTGGCTGAGGCAGTGAGGCAGACCGGCGGGACATGCGTGATGGTCTCCGATGAGGAGATAATGTCGGCCCATGCCGAACTCTCAAGGGCTGGCCTATTCTGCGAGGTGAGCAGTGCCACCGTTTACGCTGCATATAAAAAGAGGAAATGGCAGGGGAGGTCGCTCCTCGTGCTCACAGGGGCTGGCCTAAAGACCGTTATGGGTTACTGACCTCGGGGCTTATGCTCCCTTCCAGGGGCGCCTTCTCCCTCTCTGCAATTACCTTGCCGTTGACGGTGAGGGAGTATGTGACCCTTGTACCTCCCCTCTTCGCGAGTATGGATACGCTGCAGTACTTGGATAGAGATAGGTTGATCGCCCTCAGTGCCTTCTCCGGTTCAACTTCCCCTTCGATGATGTAGTGTATGTTAGCGCTCTTCAGTACCTTTGGGATGGATTCCTCCCTCTCCCCGTCAACAACGCACCTGTAGGTCCTGACATTCTGCCTCATCTTGCCCAGCATGCTAAGGACATCGTCGCTGGTGCAGCCTCCCATGGCCAGCATGAGCAGCTCCGTGGGGGAATGGTCCTGCAGGTTGTTTGAAACCGAGTTCTTGATGTGTATCTGCTCCTTCCCTTCTGTTGTGGTCAGGAACCCCCTCTCTGTCGCTGTGAAAGAGACCCTCATTCTGGCTCCTGCGGCACCTTCCTCAGAGCCGCCCCTATCTCCCTAAGGGCCGCGATAACAGCGGTGAAGCCGGCAGCCACATCGGGATCCCTGAGTATGGCCATCAGCCTCAGCATGCCTATATTGATCGGGTTCTTGGCCCCGGAGACCATGGCATCCCATATGTTCTCGGAGTTGTAAGCTATCGTCTTTATTGAATCTCCCACGGTCTCGTTGGAAAGGGCGTGCAGGAGGCTCATCAGGACATTTGCACCCTTGATCAGTGCGGTTGAGAACTCCTTGGAGCTGAAGAACCTCACTATGAACTCTATGTCGGTGGGCAGGTAGTCTTCGGAGAGGCCCTCCATCATGTCCAGAACCCCAGCCTTCTTCAGCTTTGCAAAGAAGTTCAGCATGGACTCGATCGCGTCCCTGTTTTCAATGAGCCCCCTTATCAGCGGCTCAATGTCGTCGTTCGCTTCGGTGTTTTGAACCATCTCTTCCTCACTCATTCGAACCACCTCATATGAGACCTCTCACCACACTGGAGAAGTAGGTGCTGGAGTAGGTCCACTTGATCAGGAAGTCAGACATGCTCTCGAAGGTGGCCTTCGGGGAGCTGCTGTAGGATGAGTAGAAGGTCATGCCCCTCCCCACCGAGGTTGCGGCGTTGAATGCGTTCTCGCCCATGTAGGTAGACGGAGTGTAGTTGCCGCCAACCTCCATTGCTATGCGGTTCGCGATGTAGGTTGCCTGGAAGTGCGCAGCACTGCCCGTCTTGTCGATGGGCAGCTTAGCAGCGTCCCCGGCAACGAACACCTCCGGGTGCTCCTTCAGGTTGAGTGTGTTCCTGTCAACCTCTATGAAGCCCATGTCGTCCCCGAGGGACGAATCCTTGACGAACCTCTGGCCCCTGTGCGGTGGGACTGCAACGAGGAGGCTGTAGTTTAGCTTCTCCCCCTTGACTGAGATGACCTCCTTGTTCTTCGGGTTAACCGTATTGACCTCGAACTCCTTGTGAACCTCTATGCCCTTGGAGCCGAGCAGTGAGGCGATCTTGCCTGCAGTCGAGCTGTCAGAATAGATGCCTAAGCTGGGCATCAGGAAGTGTATCTTGGACTTCTGGAGCAGCCCCTTGGATTCCAGGTAGTCCCTGGCCATGAGGGCGAACTCGAAGGTTGAGGATGGATAGGATATGGGGCCTGCGCACTGCCCGATGACGAGGTTGCCGCCCTGGAAGCTGTCCATGTACTCCTGCAGTTCCATGGCCCTCTGCAGCGTGTAGAAGTGTCTCGCCTCGCCCTCAAAGCCCGGGACCTCCTCAGGTGCCAGCCTGGCGCCACTGGCTATTACGAGATAATCGTAGGACAGTGTCCTCCCGGACCTCAGGGTGACGAGCCTCTGGTCCACGTTAACCCTCACCACCTCCTCTTTCACGTAATCGATCCCGGCGTTGAAGAGGAACTCAGGAGGCTTGTAGCACTCCTTGTAGTCCTTGAGCTTCAATGGGATGAACATGAAGTCTCCCTTGTAGTAGTGCCTCTGTGAGTTGCCAACCACCCTGACCTCAGCCCTCTTGCCAGCTAAGAACTTTAGTTTGTTTGCCACAACGGTTCCAGCAGTCCCATCACCTATTATGAGAACACTAGCCAGGCTTGCCATAGACTTAACACCTACCTCACTTTTTCCACTATGATCTCCCTGTATCCATCGCCATGTGCCACCCCAAGAACCCTGTTACCCGTCTTGATGCTCCAAGACCTTATATCGATCTCGGCACCCGGGTCCGTCACGAGTGCGCTTACCACAGTACCTGCAGGCAAAGGTGTGACCCTCCTCACAAATTCCCTGAGGGGGGCAGGACATTCCATACCTCGGAGGTCCAGCACATGGGACACAGACGGGTACTCCATTGAACAGAGATTACATACATGTTATTAAGAAGTTCCCATCAGGTGCATTCCCCCAGAGGGCGCAAGGGCAGCCACTGCCCCGGCCACTTCAAAGTGGCGCTCACCTTACCGTGCTCACCCAGCCGGGATCCGGGTGGTCTTGTGGGTGCCATTACGGGGTGGGGAGACCAGTGCGTACATACGACGTTTATCCACTCCTTCCAGCCGGGCGCACGGTTATGCAAGATCAAGATTGGGTCTCCGGAGGTGCTGTGACCACCACAAGGCAAGGCTGTGCCGGGAGCAACCCGCACTGGTGGGATGACGGGTGGCAGATTCAAGCTCATGGCCCTGGCAGAGGTTCCGGAAATGACGTTGTACCGCTGGTGGAAACACTGTGGGTCCATGCTGGTTAAAGGCGGCGGCCCAGCCCATATGGCCAGGTCAAAGTTCTGCCGCGGCCGGGGAAGTGAATATTATTTATATCCGGAACAAATCAGCGCCTATGGAAGCCAGGTTCACGGTTGTGTCCAAGGAGAAGGACACAATTGTGCTTGAGATGGTCAATTACGATAACACCCTCCTGAGGCCACTCATGGAGGAGCTCCTTCACGACGAGAACGTCGAGGAATCGAGATACTACATCAAGCACCCCCTCATCGATAACCCACAGATAACCGTGAAGGTGAAGAGCGGCAAGCCACAGGCCGCAGTGAAGAGGTCCATAAGGCGGCTCATAAAGGTATACGAGGGCATGCACCAGGACCTCCAGAAGGAGCTGAAAAGGCTCTCGGCAGAGCCGCAGAAGGGGGAAGCCATAGAGAGCAGGAGCCAGTGAAAATCATCTGATGGACACCTTTATCGTGGAGTTTTCCGGAGAGCTGAACGGTGCCCCTGGGGCCGAGCTCAGGGCCCTGCAGGACACATCCGGTGAGTTTAAGGTGGAGAGGGAGGGTGAGAGGTTCGCCCTCATAAGTGGCTTCTCGGACTACCTGAGGGACGCTGCCTTCATCAACCACGTGAGCAGGCTCATGGTGACGGCTGATGACTACACTGCCCTGAAGGGGGCCAGCATCCCGGAAGGGCGCTTCTACGTCAGGGTCTCAGACATGAGGGGCTGCCATGACAGCTCCTTTGAGAGGGTTATAGGAGATGTGCTTGGTGCAAGGGGCAGGGTGTCATTCGAGCACCCGGACTTTGTGCTGAGGGCCATACACTCGGACCGTTGGTACCTGGGCCTGGCAGTACACTCCAGGGACCCGAAGCAGTTCGAGGGCAGGAGGGCCCCGCTGAGGCCATTCTTCTCGCCTGTATCGCTCCACCCCAGGTACGCCAGGCTACTCGTCCACATGTCAAGGTGCAGGAAGGGTGAGACGCTCCTTGACCCCTTCTGCGGCACGGGAGGGATCCTCATAGAGGCAGGCCTCACGGGGCGCAGGGTCATTGGCAACGATGTATCCCTCAACATGGCCTACGGTGCCAGGCTCAACCTCAAGTACTTCAGGATCGACGGGACGATCCTGAACACCGACATTTCAAAGCTTGATGTTGACGGCGTTGACGCGATTGCCACCGACATGCCATACGGTAGGAACGCGTCCATAAGAGGGCACAGCAGGGGTGACTTCTACAAGGTGTCGTTTGAGAGGATGCGCTCCCTCCTGAGGAACGGCAGGTACGCATCTGTGATAGTGTCAGACTTGAGCGTCCTGGAAATGGCGGATGGCTTCCGGCTCGTCGACTGCGTGGCCGTGAGGCAGCACAGATCGCTGACCAGGTACTTCTGCTCCCTCCGTGCGGAATAGTTAAGTTAATATAGAAGTGTAAAAATACGTGAGAGGTGCGGATGAATTCGGCCTCACGCAGGATAGCCTCACCCATAGAGACAGAGATGCGCAACTCCCAGCTCAGGAACATGGAGAGGAACAGCAACTCAGTCAGGCAGATGAATGAGGAGATCTCAAGGCTAAGGCAGAGGGAGAGCGAACTGGTTCAGTACGTGGCGAGGCAGAGAGCAGACTTGGAGAACTTCATCAAGGCCAAGGAGAGAGAGGTCAGCATGCAGGTCAGGAACGCCGGCCGGGAGGTCATAAAGGCGCTCCTCCCTTTCCTCGACAGCCTGGAGGCGGCACAGCGCTCCGACCAGACCGGACAGATGAAGGCACTTTACGACCAGGTGATCAACATATTATCTTCGTTTGGATTCAGGGTCATAGAGGCTAAGGGGAAGAAGTTCAACCCGTACGTGCATGAGGCCATCGCTGTTACCTCGTCCGATGAGGACGGCAACGTGCTTGAAGAGGTACAGAGGGGTTACATGCTCAACGACGAAGTCCTCAGGACCTCAAAGGTAGTGGTTGGGAAGAGGTGATGTGAGATGGGAAAGATAATCGGTATTGACCTGGGCACGAGCAACTCGGCTGCCGCCGTTGTTATCTCTGGCAAGCCTGTTGTTATACCAAGCGCAGAGGGTGTCTCCATAGGTGGAAAGTCGTTCCCGAGCTATGTGGCCTTCACCAAGGAGGGGGACCTGCTGGTTGGCGAGCCTGCTAGGAGGCAGGCACTCCTGAACCCTGAGGGTACCGTGTTCGGTGCCAAGAGGAAGATGGGCACAGACTACAAGTACAAGATATTCGGGAAGGAGTACACCCCGCAGCAGATATCAGCCTTCATACTCCAGAAGATCAAGAGGGATGCCGAGGCCTTCCTCGGAGAGCCCGTGACTGAGGCCGTCATAACAGTCCCTGCCTACTTCAACGACAACCAGAGGCAGGCCACAAAGGACGCGGGCGAGATAGCCGGCCTAACTGTCAGGAGGATAATCAACGAGCCCACGGCTGCGTCCCTGGCCTACGGCATTGACAAGCTGAACGAGAACCTCAAGATCCTCGTGTACGACCTGGGTGGAGGTACGCTGGATGTGACCATAATGGACTTCGGCGACGGCGTCTTCCAGGTTCTCTCCACTTCGGGTGATACTCAGCTGGGTGGCCAGGACATGGACGAGGCCATCATAAGGTTCCTCGCTGAGGACTTCAAGAAGAAGGAGGGCATAGACCTCCTGCAGGACAGGAACGCATATATCAGGCTCAAGGACGCAGCAGAGAAGGCGAAGATAGAGCTGTCGTCCACACTGCAGGCGGAGATCGACCTGCCATACATAACCGCCACTCCGCAGGGGCCCAAGCACCTTAGGTACACGCTCACAAGGGCGAAGCTGGAGGAGCTTGTTAGGCCCATAATAGAGAGGTCAAAGGGCCCGCTGGACAAGGCGCTGGAGGCGGCCAAGCTCACGAAGAACGACATCAACAAGATAATCCTCGTCGGGGGTCCAACCAGGATGCCCATAGTCAGGAAGTACGTGGAGGACTACTTCGGAAGGAAAGCCGAGGGTGGCGTGGATCCCATGGAGTGCGTGGCCATAGGGGCTGCCATACAGGGCGCGGTGCTGGCCGGGGAGATAAAGGACATAGTCCTACTGGACGTCACGCCCCTGACCCTGGGCATAGAGACCCTGGGCGGTGTAATGACGCCCATAATACCGGCAAACACCACAATACCCACGAGGAGGTCGCAGATCTTCACCACCGCTGCGGACAACCAGACGGCAGTGACCATCCACGTGCTCCAGGGAGAGAGGCCGATGGCTGCCGACAACGTATCACTGGGCATGTTCAACCTCGTCGGCATACCCCCAGCCCCGAGGGGAATACCGCAGATAGAGGTCACATTTGACATAGACGCCAACGGCATCCTGCACGTCTCAGCTGTGGACAAGGGATCGGGCAAGCAGCAGAGCATAGTGATAAACGCAAAGAACAAGCTCACGAAGGAAGAGATAGAGAGGATGAAGAGGGAGGCAGAGCAGTTCGCGGAGCAGGACAGGAAGAAGAAGGAGCTCGTGGAACTGATAAACAACGCGGAGAGCCTCATATACACATCGGAGAAGACGCTGGACGAGCTGGGCAGCAAGGTTGACGATGAGACGAAGAACAAGGTCAGGAACACCATAAAGGAGCTGAGGGAGGCTATTGAAAGCAAGGACGAGGCCAAGATCAGGCCCATCTACGACAGGCTGAGCAAGGAGATACAGGAGGTCGGCATGAAGGTATACCAGCAGGCCTCCGCAGGCCAGGCTGGCCAGCAGGAGCAGCAGTCGGGGCAGTCCAGCCAGGGCGGGCAGGGTACCAGCGGCGAAAAGGTCGTCGACGCCGACTACAAGGAGAAGTGAAGGAATAGCAGATGGCAAAGGACTACTACAAGATACTGGGTGTAGACAGGAACGCAACGAAGGAAGAGATCCAGAGGGCGTTCAGGCAGCTTGCCAAGAAGTACCACCCTGACGCCAACCCGGACAACCGGAAGGAGGCGGAGGAAAAGTTCAAGGAGATCAGCGAGGCCTACGAGGTGCTCTCCGATGACAACAAGAGGCGCATGTACGACCAGACAGGCACAGTGGACTTCGGTGGCGGCAGGCAGGACTTCACCTGGCAGGACTTCACGCACTTCGATGACTTCTCCGACCTCCGTGACATATTCGAGAACATATTCGGCTCATTCGGCTCCAGCACATTCTTCGGGGGCTTCAGGAACACAGGCCCAAACTTGGACATGGCCATAGAGGTGCCGGTTACCCTCAGGGACGTATACACCGGTTCGAAGAAGGAGGTCAGGTACAGGAGGAACGCCACCTGTGAAGCCTGCCACGGCACGGGCTCCGCCACAGGGCGTCTCGTGACCTGCAGCAGGTGCAACGGTACGGGCCAGGAGAGGATAGTGCAGGGGCAGGGCTTCTTCAGGATGGTCTCAGTTACCGTGTGCAGGGACTGCGGCGGTAGGGGCCAGGTGCCCGAGAAGGTCTGCACCAGGTGCGGTGGCTCCGGGGCAGTGCCCCAGACCGAGACGCTGGAGGTCTCCATACCGAGGGGTGCGCCCGATGGGCTGAGGCTCAGGGTAAGGTCAAAGGGCCAGTCATACCAGGGGAGGACGGGCGACCTCTACATAGTCCTCAGGGTATCGGAGGATGGCTCTGTGAAGCGCGTTGGGGACGACCTTTACGTGGACCTGGAGGTATCGTTCCCAGAGGCGGCCCTCGGCGCGGAGAAGGAGGTCGACGTCTTCGGCCAGAAGGTGCAGGTGAAGATCCCTCCGGGGACGCAGCCCAACGAGAACATTAGGCTGAAGGGCCTCGGCATGCCACACCTGAACTCAAGGGGCTCTGGGGACCTCTATGTAACCGTGAGGCTAACCGTGCCCAAACACCTGACCCAGAGGCAGAGGGAGCTGCTGGAGGAGTTCATGGGGGAGCAACCCCACAAGAAGCACTCCTGGATAAGGGGCTGAAACTTACAAAGAAAAATATAAATTTTACCTCAAGCATGGGAAAGACGGATGAAGATACTGATAGCGTTCGACAACTCCAGCGCCTCTAGGCAGGCACTGCTTTTTTCACTTAAGTTCAGGCCTGTGGTCGAGGAGTACATCGTGGCCTACGTGATGCCCCAGATCGTCGGGGCGGCACCGACCTTCGATGCGTACGTCCCGGCAACGGTCTACGAGAGGCAGGAGCAGAACGCAGAGACGATCCTGGATTCAGCCCGGGAACTCGTGAAGGACAGCGGCATAAACCTCACACTTGTGAAGATCGATGCGGCTGGTGACCAGGTCGCAAGGGCACTTTACAGGAATGCGCTTGAGAGGGGCGCGGACCTGATAATAACAGGTACAAGGAAGCTCACGGGCCTGAGCAGGGTCCTACTGGGCTCTGTGAGCTCTGAGCTGATAAAGGTGAGCAGGATACCTGTGCTTGTTGTACCTCCGCCGCCGGAATAGGTCCCATCCATCATGTGGGGCACTGGCAGGGAAGTTGTTTTATGCACAAACTCAATACCCCTATGGATCAAGGGTAAAGAGTGAAGGGGATCACAGGCGCATGGCCCCGGCAGCCTTCCCGCTGCAGAGGCCTCAGGGAGGGCATTCCCAGGGGCCAGTCCAAGGATCACCTGGCAAACGGAGGATGTGTATGGGAAGCATCAGGCCATCAAACATAAAGAGGATCGCTGAGGATCTGGTGGAGAAGAACCCCGGTTACTTCACCGAGGACTTCTATAAGAACAGAGAGATGCTTAAGGGAGTGATAACGGGGGTCAGCAAGAGGACCGAGAACCTCATAGCGGGCTACGTGACCCGCTACGTCCTGAAGAAGAAGGCCAGGCAGAAGAAGGAAGAGGAGGAGGGCCTGGCCTCCTGACCTGGCACTTTGTTCCAAAACGGTTCTATATTGGTCTCCAGATCTGGCACTGATGGCTCTATACATCAGTGCGGCCTTGGGGACACTACTCATCCTAGTAGTTGACCTCGTGCTCGAATCTCTCTGCATATACGCGGCAGCAAGGATAGTGGCTGGGGAAAGGGCCACATTTGGCAGGTCTGTGGTGGCAGCCATTGTGGCGCCTGCCGTCCTACTCTTCCTCCTGGGAGCGTTAGGCCTCGCTTCCGCTGTGGTGCCATTCTTCGTCATAGTCCTGCCCATAGCCCTGATTGTCCTGATAGTTGTGCTGAGCTGGGTCTACGCGGAGATATTCCGTACTGGCCTTGTGGGCGGATTCGTCATAGGCCTGCTCGCAACGGTGTTCACTTTCCTCACGGTTTTCATAGTCTCTGCGTTCCTGGTGTCTGTGCCATATGTCCACATACCGGTGGTGCACCCGAGGCCAATGGGAGATATTATGTATACAATATTATCTTTTTAACATAACAAATATTAATATACCGTCATTGGGATCTCAGGTTATGGAAAAACAGGTCTCCGGTTTCTACGGCGAGATGTACTCGTTTGTCAAGAAGCACGCTGCAACCGATAACGACTTCATCAACAGGTTCGCAGAGGGAAGGGTATCGGAGAGCGAGTTCCTGAGGTTCGCTGTTGAGTTCTACCATTTCACGAGGGAGTGGCCGGCAATATTATCCACCCTCCTTGTGAACACGCCTGATGAGAACGATGCTGCGTCCCTCACAACGATACTCGTCTCCGAACTCGGTGACACAGACCCGTGGAAGAGGCATGAGCTCCTGTACAGGAAGTTCCTGAGGAGCATAGGCCTCGAGCCCAGGGAGCTGGTTGGCCAGCGCAAGCTGCCCACCACCCAGGCATGGCTGGACGGCATGAGGAACTACTTCTCTGGCGACCACTTTGAGGCGCTGGGAGCGGAGTTCGGCCTTGAGAACATGGCGATTCCGATGTGGGACAAGCTCCTCCCCGGCCTGAGGAAGTGGAAGGAGAGGGGAGGCAGGTACGCGAACATGGACATAGAGTACTTCACGTTCCACAGGGAGCTGGAGGAGCACCACGAGGAGGCAATGGAGAACGTGCTGGGCCAGCATGTGAACGATCCAGTGGCCAGGGCAAAGTTCAGGGCCGGTGCGGACGGCATCCTGAAGCTAGAGGAGGCATTCTGGCTGGGCCTTGCGGACAGGAAGTAACTGTTTTTAAGAATCCTTTATTCAAGTGTCCGTGAAGCTGATACTCCTGAGGCACGGCCAGACGGACCAGAACAGGAGTGACAGGTGGCAGGGTGTCCAGGATCCCGATCTGAATGAGGTGGGCCTCAGGCAAGCGGAGCTGGCCTCAGCTGCACTGAGGAAGTACGGCATCTCCAGGATATTATCGAGCCCTCTCAAGAGGGCGAAGCAGACAGCGGCAATAGTGGCCAGGGAAGCGGGGCTCACTGTCCGGGAAGACCCAAGGCTGGTTGAGAGGAACCTGGGGCCCTTTGAGGGCCTGACAACGCATGAGATCCTGAGAATCACGGGCCTCAGGAGCTTCTCGATAACCTCAAGGGAGATCGACGCCTACGCTGGGGTTGAGAAGTGGTCCCAGGTCGTCGAGAGGTCGCGCTCCTTCATAGGATCTGTCTCGGTCCTCGATGGCGTTACCCTAGCTGTTACCCATGGTGGCTTCATGCAGGCTGCCGTGGACATACTCCTGGGCGATGGCCACTCCCCTGTCAGGTTCGGGAACTGCGGGTACCTTTACGTGCACACTGTGGACAGCCTGGTCCTTGAGCATGAGGTGGTGAGGCTTGAGGAATACGTGCACTGACAGTGCTGGCTGGAAGAGCATTGACGAGATGAACTCCGAGCTAATTGAGTGCGTGGCCTGCCCCAGGCTGGTGAAGTTCAGGGAAGAGGTAGCGCAGAGGTACAAGAGGTACAGGGAGAGGTTCTGGTCAAGGCCAGTGCCCGGTTTCGGCGACATCTCAGGGCGTATCCTCATACTCGGCCTGGCCCCGGCGCCTGCCGGGGGCAACAGGACAGGCAGGGTATTCACAGGCGACAGGAGTTCCGACTTCCTTGTCTCGTGCCTCCATGAGGTCGGCATTACAAACAAGCCGACATCGGAGAGCAGGGATGACGGCCTACAGTACAGGGACGCATACATAACCGCGGCAGTGAAGTGCGTCCCTCCGGACAACAGGCCAGAGAGGGAGGAGATGGAGAGGTGCTCAAGGTACCTTGACTACGAGATCTGCAGCATGGGGAACCTGAAGGCTGTAGTTGCTCTCGGCTCCATAGCGTTCAGCGCTTTCAAGTCGTACGCGAAGAGGAGGGGTGCCGATACCAGGGGAATGAGGTTTGAGCACGGCAAGTCATACAGTGTGCTGGGGGTTAGGCTCTTCTGCCTGTACCACCCCAGCCCGAGGAACGTCAACACGGGAAAACTCACCAGGGACGCATTCATAAGGGGCCTCAAGGAGGTGCTTCAGTACGTCTCAGCCCAGGACAAGTGACGCAGCCTCCTCCGCCAGTTGCCTGATTGACCTGTAACTGAGGGGAGACCCCATGGGCACGCTTACTGTGAAGGTGAAGCCGCCGTGGTCGAACCTGTACAGCACGGGGGTCATCTCTCCGGAGAGCAGGGCCATACCATCTCTCACTCCCAACCGGAGGAAGTTACCGTCCCTGAAGGCATACAGGGAATGGCTGATGGCAGTGCTGTCTGTGAAGTCTATCCAGCCCTCCGCGCTGCCCTGCCTGTAAACTGCTATGCAGTGGGAGGCCTGGCCCTCCCTGTACACGCCGAAGGAATCGAGCACCAGGGCACCATCACCCAGCTCGATCTCCCTCCCTATGGGCCTCCAGAGCATCCTCGATACCCTCTCCTCCTCGAACCATCCGGTGCCCGCATGCCTGGCCAGAAAGGACCTCTCCACAAAAGTCTCCGGGACCGGGTTCCCTATACCGTAGAGGCCCTGGACTATGGCTCGGAGAACGCCGGTGCCACCCCTGTACCTTATCTCTGCATGGGTGTAGCCTGCCTGCAGGGACGCTGCCTGCTCACCCCTGTAGTCCCTGCCTGTGTGCACAGTAATCGTTCCGACTGAAAATGCCACGACATTGCTGTAAGAGTCAACGAACGATGACATGAGGTTCTTAGGAAAACCCGGGTAGAACCAGTCCAGGTAGAACTCCTTGACCGTGAAGGGGTGGCCAAGGGCAACGCCCTCGATCCTTAGAGATGCCCACCTCTCGCCCTCCGGCCTTAAGGTCAACTCACCTGCAGAGGCATGTCCCAGTGCCGGGAAAGGCAGCCTCATCCTCCTTATGGAGGATTCATCCACCTGCTTTACCTGCATCAGTGCTGTATCTCTTCCACCTCATTTGTCCCTTTCTTCCTCTTTGTGCCGGCCTTCTTCTGCGTGGCGGGCTGGGCCATGCTCATGACCTTCTCGCTTATCTCGCTGAACATGCCCCTGACCTCAACAAGGGTCCTGGCCATCTCCTCCCTGACCTCCTCAACCTCATGGCTGAAGTCCGGGAGTTCCTGCTTCTGGCTGAGCGCACTCTGGATCTGGCCCCTGAGGCCCTCTATCTCCTCCCTCTCCTTTGCAAGCATCTCCATTATACGATCCAGCTTAGCGGTCACATCCGCCTTGAAGGACATGCAATGTAACAACAACAGGATAAATATAAATGTATGCTAATTGTCCGACGCCACCCTGGATGGGATTGCGTTGCTGAAAGTTTTTAATTGCCGGTGGCTTATGAAAACGATGCTCTTCTCCGAAGCTACAGAGGTCTTTGAGAAAATGTCCAGGACCACGAAGAGGCTCGAGCTCACCTCACTCCTCTCCGAGCTTTTGAAGCGGGCAGGAGACGACCTTGAATACCTTGTATACCTGGTGCAGGGAAAGCTCCTTCCTGACTACAGGGGCGTTGAGCTGGGCATGGCGGAGCAGCTCATCCTCCGTGCACTGTCGGAGGTCTCCTCGCTGGACGGCGAGGAAATAGAGGAGATGTACAGGAAGACAGGTGACCTTGGCGAGCTCGCAGGCCAGGTTGTCTCCTCAAGGGCCCAGGGCACCCTTTTCAGGCAGGAGCTCACCGTCAAATATGTGTACGATTCGCTCATGAAGGTCGCGACGTCGAGCGGGCAGGGCAGCATCAGGGTAAAGATGTCGATATACAAGGACCTCATAATGAACTCCGACCCAAGGGATGCGGTTTACATAACAAGGATAATAAACGGGAAGCTGAGGCTCGGCGTTTCCGATGCGACCATACTTGATGCCCTCACGCTCTCCTTCGCGGAGCCGGGCCTGAGGGATGGGGTATCTGAAGCCTATAACTTCTACCCGGACCTTGCATATATAGCGCGGCTCCTGAGGGAGGGTAGGATAGATGATGTACTGAAAATAGGCCCGCAGCCAGGTGTCCCGGTGAAGGTAATGCTGGCGGAGAGGCTGAGCAGCGTCCATGAGATCATGGAGAAGATGGGCGGGAGGGCCGCATTCGAGTTCAAGTATGACGGCATAAGGGTGCAGGTGCACGTCTTCGGTGGGCAGGTCCGCATATTCTCCAGGGGCCTGGAGGAGACCACCGGCCAGTTCCCGGACATCGTCAGGGCCGTAAAGGAGGAGGTGAAGGTGGAGAGCGCCATACTTGACGGCGAAGCAGTGCCAGTTAACCCTGAGACGGGTGAGATCTACCCTTTCCAGGTGGTTTCACAGAGGCGCGGGAGGAAACATGACCTGGAGAGGGTGAGCGAGGAGGTACCGATAGTGGTCTTCTTCTTCGACATCATATACCTGAACGGTAGGCAGCTCCACAGGGAGGCCTATGGGGAGAGGAGGAGGCTCCTCAGGGAAACGGTCAGGGAGAGCGAGAGGCTCAGGATAGCGAGGACACTTGTTTCCTCAGACGAGGGGGAGGTGGAGAGGTTCTTCAACGAGAGCATAGAGTACGGATGCGAGGGCCTCGTGGCGAAGAGCCTCTCCGAAAACTCAATTTACAGGGCAGGAGCCAGGGGGTGGCTCTGGATCAAGCTGAAACGGGACTATGAGGCGGAGATGAGCGACTCGCTTGACCTGGTGGTTGTGGGCGCATTTAGTGGCCACGGCCGCAGGGGAGGCACGTACGGGGCACTCCTCATGGCCGCTTACGACCAGGAGAAGGACGAGTTTGTGACCGTCTGCAAGCTGGGCTCTGGCTTCAACGACGAGATGCTCTTCTCCCTCCCGAAGATGTTCCAGCAGCTGGTCACAAAGGAAAAGCCGGCAAGGGTGAACTCGATCATGGAACCGGACTTCTGGATCTACCCCTCAGTGGTGCTGGAGGTCAGGGGGGCAGAGATCACGCTCAGCCCGGTGCACACCTGCGCCATGGGCACGGTCGCTAGGGACTCCGGCCTGGCGCTGAGGTTCCCACGCTTTACCGGAAAGATCAGAAACGATAAGAAGCCTGAAGACGCAACCAGCGTAATGGAGATCCTGGAAATGTTCAGGAGCCAGAAAAAGAAATCAGTGGGCGAGTAGTTCACTCGTCCTCGTTGTCGTAGTTCCTTCTGTCGAAGGAGCCGTTTCTCCTCCCCTCGAACCTCCTCGGGCCGCTCCTGTAGTGGCCGCCGTTCCTGAACTGGGGCTCGTACTCCTTCTCGCTCATGTCGAGTTCCTCGTTCACTTCATCGACGGCCTCCGGGCCCTCCTTTATGGAGCCGTACTTGCCCACATTGAGCCTCATGTGGCCCTTGACCAGGGTTATGTAGCCGTTGTCGATGTATATGGTCTGTCCCTGGGAAGCCTGACTTGCCTGGTCACCCCAGAGCGACAGCGTTATCTTCCCCGTGTCGTCTGCGATCACGACTTCGGTCACGGACTTTTCCTCGCCGAACCTGGTCTGGATCACCTTTGGCTCACCGACGTTCAAAACCTTCCCCAAAACATTGACCCTTCTGGATGAAGGGCTCAGGTCCTTTATCTTGGTCACACCTTCCATTCCTATTCTTCCTCTGTTTGGTTTTTATAATTCAACCATGTATGTGCAGTGACTATTTAACCTTATGGTATCTCTCCCTTCTGCGCATCCGGACTGGCATGGCTGGCCACCATGGAGCTGGTACGGCAGCGTACACTAGATCCCATCCAGGCCCTCGATCCTCTTCCTGATGCCAAGCAGCCATGGAATCGCATCAGTTATGAACGAGGGCCCGTGGTGCGCAAGGAAGTCCAGCTTCCCGGGAGTTATGAAGACGTTCCCCTTCCTGAAGGCCCTGGTCTGTGCCAGCCCCCTCCTCCTCATCTCGGCCTCGAACTCCTCTCGCTTGAAGTTCGAGAACATCTTCGGCTCGTATATTATGACCTCCGGGTCGATGGCAGCGGTCTCCGCATCGTCTGGCTTCAGCCACTCGCTGTCCCTCCTGCCGTAGACGGACTCAAAGCCGCAAAGGTGCAGGGCATCAGTTATGTAGCTGCCTATGCCGAAGGAGACCGGGCCCCCCAGGTCGATCTCCACGTACGCGGGAATGCGCTCGCCATCGTACGGATCGGGCATGCTGCCCTCAAGCCTGCACATGAGGTCCATGGCCTGCACAGGGCAGCCCAGGACGGCACCGACCCTCTTCACCATGTCGAGGATTCCGGGAACGCTAGAGGGCAGTTCCAGGGTGAAGGTGGTGAACTCCCTGGAGACCTCCTCCATGGACCTTGCCTGGTAGCCTGAAACCGCGAGTATCAGGTCAGGCCTCACCTCCCTGAGGACCTCTGGCCTGGCATGCGAGTAACTCCCGACCCTCCTTACCCTCTTTGCTTCTTCCGGCCTCTGGCAGAAGGCCGATACGCCGACAAGCCTCGAGCCCTGCCCCAGCATAAATACCGTCTCCGTTATTGCAGGACTCAGGCTAACTATCCTCTCAGGGTGCTCGGGCAGTTCCCTTGGCCTGAACACCGGCTCATAGAACACAGGCACATGACGGGATGAAAACGTGGGAGAAAAAGATCGTTGTCCAGGATTGCAGCAATTTGGCCATCCTAGAACGTCATGACAGCGTATCCCTGCTTGATGTAGTTGGCGATGACAGGGCCCACGGGCTCCATGGGTATACTCTTCTGCAGGAGCAGGTCCTTTATCCCATTGTTTTCAGCGACCCTGGAACATGCAAGGACGTTTATGCCGGCATCCCTCAGGTTCTTGACCCCGGCCTCGAACTCCTTGTCCCCTGAGGCAATGGCCTTCTCGCTCGGGCCGAAGAATATGACCTTCACGTCGCTGAACAGGCCCCCCTTCTTCGTGTTCGCTGCGAAGTTCATGCCCGATATGGCCTTCTCCTTGCCCTCCATGCCGGAGGATATTATGACGAGAACCTTGTCCGTCATATGTGTGCATTGGAGGCCACTAGATAAACTTATACCGTCATCCGGGTAGCAGGGTCTCAGAGCCTGCCAGGTGATGGGAAAAAAGGTTAAGGTGGAACCCATGACAATCACCATGGTGGAGATCGACGAGGTCAGGATAGATTTCCCGCAGGGCTGCAACGTGATACTGGGGTACTCGCACTTCATCAAGACCGTGGAAGACCTCTACGAGATAGTGTCATCATCCGTTCCAGGAGCAAAGTTTGGCCTGGCCTTCTCCGAGGCATCCGGAGACAGGCTGATCAGGTACGAGGGCACCGACCAGGAACTCATCAACGTTGCAGTGGAGAACCTGAAGCGGGTGTCGGCGGGCCACACCTTCATGGTAGTGCTGAGGAATGCATATCCAATCAACGTGCTGAACGCAGTCAAGATGTGCCAGGAGGTGGGATCAGTGTTCGCGGCCACTGCGAACCCACTGAGCGTGATAGTGGCAAGGACTGAGCGCGGCAACGGAGTCCTCGGAGTCGTTGACGGCTACTCGCCCCTTGGCGTCGAGGGAGAGGAGCACAGGAGAAAGAGAAAAGAATTGCTTAGGAATATAGGTTACAAGCTCTGACGGGGCTCGTGGTGTAACGGATCATCATTTAGGCCTCCGGAGCCTACGATCCGGGTTCGAATCCCGGCGAGCCCGTCTCCATTTTTGGAATAGAGAGGAGAATGCGGAAGGTGCAGGCACGCACTGGGGAAGGTATAGCCTTTCACTTTCTGGATTCCCCTGTACCCTGGTTTTTTTATCCACGCCTTGCGTTACCAGTGCGATGATATTCAGGGGCAGAGTCTTCGATGGGGAGACCGTGCTGGAAAGGGCGGAGGTATCCGTGAACGAGGCAAGCGGCGAGATCGAGTACGTTGATGAGACCAGGCAGGGCACGAACCAGGTGAACGGTAAGGCCATTGACAGGGACATCACGGTACTGCCGGGACTCATAGATACGCACATACACTTCTTCGGGACCGCATCGCATGACCTCGCTGACTGGGTTCTGGAGCCTGTGGAGGTACTGGTCGTGAACAGCGTCAACGATGCCAGGCACCTCATACGCGCTGGGTTCACCACTGTCAGGACGCTGGGTGATAAGGTTTCGCTGGGCCTGAGCAGGGCGGAGAAGGTCGGATCGCTGTACGGCCCCAGGATAGTCTCCGCAGGCTTTTCCATAGCGGAGACCGGTGGGGACGACGACCCCAAGTTCCTCCCTTACGAGGTGGCGAAGGCCCTCTCATATTCCTATTACTGCGATGGCCCGTGGGAGTGCAGGAAGGCCGTCAGGCTCAACATTCGTAACGGGGCGGAGGCCATCAAGGCCTATGCCTCCAGGAGCTTTGTGGGTGGTGGGCAGATAAAGCCGGAGCTGACTGTGGAGGAGCTGTCGGCCATAGCGGAGGAGGCGCACAGGGCCCACCTAAAAGCGGCCGCACACGCCTACGGCGAGGAGGCCATCAGGAACACGGTGGATGCCGGCTTTGACAGTGTTGAGCATGGCCTGGGCCTGACGGAGGACCTCGCGGAGGAGATACGGAAACGGGGCATGTTTTACACTCCCACGCTCTCTGCATACATGAGGGAGCGCAGAGACAGGGTCCCATACAGGGACGAGATGATCGAGAGGCACATCTCCAGGGAGATGGAGATCGCAACAGGGGTGGGCCTCAGGATAGCCTGCGGTACAGACTACGTGGGCACAAGGACGGAACCACACGGTATGAACTACCGCGAAGTCCTGTACCTGCAGAGGTATCTCGGGCCAGTTGGCGCTCTGAGGGCCGCCACGTCCACAGCTGCCGACTGCATAGGCAGGCCAGACCTGGGCCGCCTGGCCAGGGGCAAGAGGGGAGACATCGTTGTGGTGAGCGGCGACCCCACAAAGGACGCATCGAACCTGGAGCCAGACAGGATCCTCTTTGTGGCAAAGTCCGGGAAGACAATGTTGGAACGCGGTGCCTGATGCCCTTCTGCCCATTCCCGGTGCATTTTCCAGGGGCCCGGTACCCCTGGAATACCGGTATCAGTGCCCACGTGGAAGGCAACGTGGCCCACGGAGGGCGGGTGCATGTCCCTGTGCACTCACTCCACACAGCATGACATCCTGGATATATCACGTGCAAACGCCTGCGCTGCCAGTTTTATGCCCTCAGAGATAGAGGGGAATATGTGGGCCGTGGAGATGATGTCGTCCGTTGTGTAGCCGTACTTCACCGCATAGGCTCCCTCCGTGATTATGTCCGTGGCGTTCGGTGCCAGCGCATGGACCCCAACAATCCTGCCGCTGTTCGGGTCAATGACGATCTTGATCATTCCACCACCCTCTCCCATTATTGTCGCCTTCGTGAGCTGTGACAGGGGCAGGACCCTGCAGGAACAGGCGCCTGCCATTTTCGAGTACTCCTCCTCCGTAACACCGACACCGGCGACCTGCGGGTAGGTGAAGACGGCCCATGGGGTGGAACTGTAGTCTATCCTCATGTCATCGCCGAACATGTTGCTCACCGCAACCACACCTTCCCTTGCTGCCAGGGTCTCGAGGTACATCTTCTTGGAGACGCAGTCACCCGCAGCGTATATACCCTCTCTGGACGTCCTCATGTCCGTTCCAGTCATAATGTATCCAGCCCTGTCAGTCTTGACACCGGCAGCCTCCAGGTTGAGTGCATCTGTGTTCGGGACCCTGCCTGTGGCAACCAGTACCTCATCCACCTCTATTTCCTCGGTGCCCCTGTGTGTCAGCACCTTCACAGCCTTCCTCTCTCCCTTCTTACTCACACTCATGACCCTGGCCTTGAGGTAGAACCTCATGCCCTCCTCTTCCAGCCTCTTCAGTACAGCATCTCCTATCTCGGGTTCCGTCTGCGGGAGGAGCCTTTCCATGGCCTCAACCACAGTGACCTCGGAACCAAGGTGGGCAAGGGCCTGCCCGATCTCGAGGCCTATGGCACCGCCTCCTATTACGAGGAACGAGGCCGGTAGGCGGTCCAGGTCCCACACGGTATCGCTTGTCAGGAATCCGGACTCGCGCAAACCATCTATGCTGGGCACTGAGGGCCGTGAGCCGGTGGCTATGAGTATGTTGGGCGCAGATGCCCTGGCCTTGACACTGCCACTGGCGTCATAGATCTCAACAGTCCTGCCATCTAGGAACCTGGCCTTCCCCTCTATTGCTGTGACGTTATCGTATGCCTCGATGACATTCACATATTTCTTTTCCCTCGCTTCCCTGACGTAGGACCTGAGGCCATCCATGATCCTACTGAAGTCGTAGTTCACCTGCGAGGGCACTATGCCCTCAATCCTGGGGTGCTGCGGGTAGTACACTGAATGGGATGCTTCCAGGAGGTACTTTGAGGGGACGCAGCCCACATTTACGCATGTCCCTCCTATTTTCCCGTAACCCACCATGCCTATGCTCATCTGCCCGCCGCTGAGCTCCGAGGCCTTTATCGCTGCTGAGAAGGAGGCCGCCCCCCACCCGATGATGAGTAGGTCGAAGTTCTCTTCCTTAACCATCCCGGGTCACCTCACCTCTCCGTCACAATCGCACGGTACCTGTACGGCTGCCGGAACACCCTGGCCCTCAGTATTTCCTCAGGCCTCACCATATCTGGATCGATGTAGACCTGAGCCTTCCCGTCCTTCAGCAATACATCTGCCCTGACTACTCCGGGTACCTCCTCTATGCCCTTCCTCACCGTCAAAACACACTCATCGCAGGTCATTCCGAAGATCCTTATCTCGACCCTCCTGGGTTCCATAACTGGTCATTACACTTGCCTTAATATAGGGGAAAGTAAAGATTCCTTTACCTGTAGCCTGACCTCTGGCACCTGGCCATTGAACCACACACCACAGCAGGCGTTGGGTTCAAGGCGCCACTGCGCAGCCCCGGTCTTCCACGTCTACTGTGACTGGGTCAAGGCCAATATGGAGGGCGATCGGGCCCTCACGGGAAAAAGGCCGTACTGTGCGGGTAGACAATAAGGGCCGTGAGGGTCTAGATACAGGGCAGGGATGAAAACCAGATTGCGGGTGCCGGGATTTGGACCCGGGGCACGAGCTTGGCAAGCTCGCGTGTTACCAGGCTACACCACACCCGCTCAGCAGTCTGATAGCTAAGATCAAATTAATTTTATGCTAACACGCCAGCATGGCCCGGGGTTCGGGAAAGCTGTGCGGCATTACCCTGGGGTAAGGGTAGCGCAGTGAATGGTTGTCCGAAGTGAGGTTGGCTTCAGAGGCACGCCCTCTGGACTGAACGAGCGCCATAAACAGGGGCCACATGTCAACGGGTTCCGACCGGAACATTGTGCATGTTCTTAGTGAGATTAGCTACAACTCCCATGCTATGGTTGTAGCAAAGCGGTGCCAACCTTATAAATCAATATATAAATATTGTGCAGGCCACATTTGTTAAGATCCCGTCTAGAATAGGTTCCATGGATGATCATCATTATTCCAGTGAGTTTGTGGTGGTTGTCAACCAACGCACTAAAACAATCTGAGAATATTTCGCTGAATAGCATACAAAAATATTTTAATACTCTTAGTTTTCATAGTTAAAGGAAACAGGTGATTCCTGAGATGATGGTATCTGAAGAGAGAGTGAAGCATCCCGAAGTCAGATTCGCTGATGACTTCGAGATCAGTAAAAATGCGCCGTTCAAGACTGTCGATGAGTTCTTGGACAGCATGGGACACCTAATCACCCCTGATATGCTCCTCATAAGGGTCACGATGAGCCTATGCCCCATCTGCGTCGACGACGAGAAGTTCGACCAGATGAGGATACCTGCAATCGTATATGAGCAGGCCGGTGAGGTCAGGCTCATAAAGGAGTGCGCGGAGCACGGCATAACGAAGGAGAAGTACTGGGAAGACTATGAGATGTACAAGGAGGCAAAGAAGTGGCAGGACGGCGGTGTGAGGATACTTAACCCGCACGTTGCCTATCTCGAATCGAAGATAGTGTGCCCGACGCACTGCGGGCTGTGCATAAAGCACAAGTCACACACCGGCCTTGGAAACGTAGTTGTGACCAACAGGTGCGACCTCTCCTGCTGGTACTGCTTCTTCTACGCAAAGGAGAACGAGCCCATATACGAGCCCACGCAGGACCAGATAAGGATGATGCTCCGCAGGATGAGGAACGAGAAGCCTGTGGGTGCCAATGCAGTCCAGATAACCGGTGGGGAGCCAACAATACGTGATGACATAATAGACATAATCAAGATAGCCAGGGAGGAGGGTTACGAGCACATACAGCTGAACACGAACAGCATAAGGGCTGCATTTGACCCCGACTTCCCGAAGAGGATAAGGGCAGCAGGATCAAACGTCATATACACAAGCTTTGATGGCCCGACACCCAGATCGAACCCGAAGAACTTCTGGGAGATACCTGCTGCACTGGAGAACTACAGGAAGGCGCCGCTCGGCGTTGTCCTCGTCCCGACGGTTATTGGTGGCATCAACGACATGTACCTGGGGGACATAATACGCTTCGGCCTCTCCAACATAGACGTAGTGAGGGCGGTTAACTTCCAGCCGGTAAGCCTGGTCGGCAGGATGCCTGACAGGATGAGGGAGAAGCAGAGGGTGACCATACCTGGCTGCATAAAGAAGATCGAGCAGCAGACGGACGGGCTGATAGGCAGGGAGGACTTCTTCACCGTTCCGTCCACAACGAAGGTCTCGAACTTCGTGGAGCAGCTGAAGGGCCAGGAGACATACAAGCTCTCCATCCACTTCGCGTGCGGCATGGGCACCTACATCTTCAAGGACGGTGACAGGATCATACCGGTGACCAGGTTCATAGACGTCAAGGGAATGTTCGAGTACATAGGTGAGCTAGCAGACGAGATAAAGGGCTCCAACTTCAAGACACTCAGCAAGGCCATGACAACGACTAAGCTGCTGATGAAGCTGAAGAAGTTCGTTGACTACGAGAAGGCGCCCAGGGACTTCAAGCTCAAGGACATGGTCTACAACGCGTTCACGGAGGGCGACTACCATGGCCTCAAGGCGTTCCACTACAAGACGATGTTCATAGGCTTCATGCACTTCATGGACCCGTACACATACGATGTGGACCGTGTGGAGAGGTGCGACATCCACTACGCCATGCCTGACGGCCGTGTGGTGCCTTTCTGCGCCTTCAACGTGATACCCGAGCTCTACAGGGATGCCACCCAGAGGAAGTACTCGATACCTGCGAAGGTGTACGAGGAGAGGACAGGGAGGAAGATAAAGCAGGACAAGTACTTCAGGGACTACACGCTGGAGGAGAAGAAGCAGATCATAGCCTTCTACGAGAGGAGCATAGGCAGGAAGCTCAGGGACGACGAGATAGGCATGAACCTTGAGGACCCCGTTCCTGTGATATCCTCAACCAAGCCTGAGTGAGTGGGCCACACTCCAATTTCTTTCATTCCCATTCATTTCAGGCAGCAGGTAACTCCACCTTTAATTTCGTGTTTTCAGATGCGTTCTCACAGCTGCAGGAACCGGGACTTTACATGCTATCCTGTCGGTGTGAAGGGACATCCAGCAGAAACTCCGCCTGCAGGCTACACGTCAAAAACCAGGAAGGCGTATCCCTTCTCTGGCGATATCTCGATCATATGGTACGTGGGGGCCTTAAGTGCATACCTGACCTCTGCCCCCTCGGGCAGCGGGGATCCAGAAAGCTCAAGGGATGCGCTCCAGCCCTCCTTGAGGTAGAGCACGTCGCAACCGAAGTAGAGGACCGAAGTGGTCTCGAAGAGGTATATCACCCTTGATAGGGCCTCAACGAACACGTCCTCAACGCTGTGTCCCTCCACGTCCACTATGGTGCTGGATACGGGATAAAGGTTTGCCGTGTCGTAGAAGAGGTCGGCTGCCGCATACACTGAGTTGGCAAGCAGCTCCTCGTACGTGTTCCCGAAGACCCTCACGGCCACGTCAGCGGTGTGATCGACTATCTCGTACCTCAACAGGATTTGCATACGGCTAAATTATAAAAATTTATTGTGTTACCATCAGAGCAAAAGGCCGGCCGGCGCGTTTCCAGTCCACGCGGGTCCAACGGTGTGCCTGCAGGCCCCCATCCCTTGATCAGGGCCCATCCTGCCATCCCCGTCCAGGGCGCCCACTGGCCTTAACTGGTCTCCTGTGTCCTGAAATCATTGACAGCAGTTTTACTGTCACGCCGTGTGCAGGCATGCTCGGATCCTAGCCCCCGCCACTCACCGCAAAAGGGAGACCTCCATCACGAAAAACTTAACCTATAAGCACATTCAGGTGCAGATGAATGACTTTGTCCCGAAAAAGGTCTTCTTCACAAGGGGCGTGGGAAGGAGCAGCAGCCAGCTGCAATCCTTCGAGGAGGCCCTGAGGGATGCGGGAATAGCACAGTTCAACCTGGTGAGCATAAGCTCAATCTTCCCTCCTTATGCCGAGGTTGTGCCTCGGGAGGAGGGCCTGAAGATGCTCAGCCCTGGGCAGATAATATTCACCGTCCTGGCCAGGAACTCATCCGACGAACTGAACAGGATGGTCTCCTCGGCCATAGGGCTCGCCATACCCAGGGACAGGAGCAGGTGGGGATACCTCAGCGAGCACCACAGCTTCGGTGAGACGGAGAACATGGCTGGCAGGTACGCGGAGAAGCTAGCTGCTGAAATGCTGGCCAGCACCATGGGCATGAAGGACAAGCTGGTGTGGGATGAGGAGAAGGAGGAGTACTCCCTGGAGGACAAGATACTCAAGACGAGCCACATTGCTTCTAATGCCGTGGTGCTCCGCAATGGCGAGTGGACGACCACAGTAGCTGCGGCTGTGCTCATAGTGTGATGCGTATGGACCCGGAGATTGAGAGGAAGTGGCAGAGGAAGTGGGCCGAGGCCAGGCTGTTCGAGCCACATGTGGATGCCAGCAGGCCGAAGTTCCTGATAACCGTCCCGTGGCCATACACCAATGGCTCGCTCCATGTCGGCCACGGCAGGACATACACTCTGGCAGACATAATCGCGAGGTACAAGAGGACCAGGGGTTTCAACGTGCTTTTCCCCATGGCGTTCCACCAGAGCGGGACGCCCATAATCGCATTCTCAGAGCGGCTAAGGAACAGGGAGAAGAAGATCGAGGAGCAGTACATATCATACCTGAGGGAGTACGAGGATGAGGGAAGGATACCTGAACTGCTCGAGAAATTCCAGGACCCGAAGGCCATAGCGGACTATTTCTCTAACGCGATAGTGAACGACTTCTCCGCCCTCGGCTACTCCATCGACTGGACAAGGCGCTTCACGTCAGCGGACGAGGTTTACCAGGACTTTGTCAAGTGGCAGTTCGAGAAGCTCAACTCCATGGGCTACATAAAGCAGGGGAGCCACCCGGTACTTTACAGCGTCAGGGACGAGAACGCGGTGGGCGAAGACGACATAGCGGACGGTGATGTGGACAAGGTAACGATAGAGGAGTTCACAGGAGTGATATTCAGTGGCAGGGACTTCGACATCGTTGCCGCTTCGCTCAGGCCGGAGACGATATTCGGGATAACGAACCTCTGGATCTCGCCCTCAGCGCAGTACGTGCTGATGGAACTTGAAGGCAGAAGGGTCGTGGTCTCCAGGGAGGCCTCGGAGAAGCTGGGCTACCAGTACAGGGGTGCCAGGGTGATCAGGCCTGTGGAGAAGGCCGAGGTCATGGGTGCGAGCTTCAGGGTACCCATCACGGGCAGGGAGGTCCCGGTGCTTGAATCTGCCTTCGTTGACCCCGACAACGGCACTGGCATTGTTTACTCGGTGCCTGGCCACTCCATATGGGACCACGTTGCGCTCAGGGAGTCCGGGGCTGACATGGGCCCGATCAAGATCATATCGGTGCCGGAGGGAAGCGCCACTGTGGAATCACTGGAAACGGAGATGCACGTTACGGGCATATCCGAGGCCGACAAGCTGAGGGAGGCCACACAGCGCCTGTACAGGGACGAGTTCTACAACGGTAAGATGCTAGAAAACTGCGGCGAGTTCTCCGGGCTCCCGGTGAAAGAGGCAAGGGAAAGGGTCAGGGAGAGGCTTCTCTCATCTGGCTCCGCAATAATCGTTTACGAGACGTCAAGGAAGGCCGAGACAAGGTCAGGGTCCAAGGTCGTCGTGGCAGTGCTCCAGGACCAGTGGTTCATAGACTACTCTGTCCCGGAGTGGAAGGAGGCGTCCCACAGGCTCATAGACTCGATGCTGTACGTCCCGGAATACTATGCGAAGCTCATGCACGAGGCCGTGGACTGGCTCCGGGAGAGGCCGTGCGCCAGGAGGCGTGGCCTGGGCACCAGGTTGCCGTTCGATGAGAGGTGGGTCATTGAATCTCTCTCCGATTCCACCATATACCCGATAGTCTACACGAACATCAGGGAACTGGTTCAGATAAGGGAGATCCTGGGCTCCGTGCCGTACGACCTCATGGACTACATCTATGGCTATTCCGGCATAGATGGGAGCAGGTATGATAGCAGGGTCATCGAGCTGGCGAGGAGGGCCAGGGAGCAGCGCGAGTACTGGTACGGTGTGGACATAAGGCTAACAGCCTTCCCGCACCTCTCCAACCACCTGGCATTCTACATCATGAACCACTCTGCGCTCTTCAGGGGCAGGGACCTGCCGAAGGGCCTGATAATAACGGGCCTTGTCGTCTCTAACGGTGCCAAGATATCGAAGAGCAAGGGGAACGTGGTCTCCCTCCTTACAATCTCCAGGAAGTACTCTGCGGACATCTACAGGCTTTACGTGGCCGTCAACGCGGACATATCCACGAACCTGGACTGGAACGAGACTGATGTATCCGCGCTGAGGAAGAAGTACGAGATGTTCGTGGACCTCATGGAGAACTTCAGGCCCACGGAGGGGGAGGAGGACATAGACAGGTGGTTCGTTTCGAGGTTTTACATGCACATGAGGGCCTTCATAGATAGCATGGAACAGTACTCGATCAGGAACGCGTATGTCCAGATATTCTACGAGGTTCTGAACGACATAAGGCGCTACCAGACCAGGGGCGGGGACGTGAACAGGGGCCTCGGCAAGGTGCTGAGAGACTGGCTCATCTGCATGATGCCTGCCATACCGCATACCTGCGAGGAGTACTGGCACAGGCTCGTTAAGGACTCCTTTGTGAGCACTGAGAGGATCGATGTGGAAATAGACGGCAGGATAGACTGGGGCACAATAGAATCTGAGGATTACCTTGACAGGGTTGTGGAGGACATACGCTCCATACTGAAGGCAACATCCCTTAAACCCAAGAGGATAGTGATAGGCTGCCACTCACAGAGGGCCAGGAGGATAGCGGAGATGATCCTCTCAGGAAGGCAGAACGAGCTGGACAGGGAGGAAAGGTCTTTCATTCCAGACTTCATGAAGAACAGGAAGAACATATCGCTCCTCTCAATAGACGAGGCGGCTGTGCTTGAGAGGAACAGGAAGTACCTGGAGGGCCTCTTCAGCACTGAGGTTGTGGTAACGGTAAGGGACCTGAGTCCCAGGGGCAAGAACCCGTGGCCAGGGAGGCCGGCCATAGTGCTAGAGGAATGATCTCATTTTTAAGAGGCGGAGGGATACTGCGGCATGCAGTCAAAGTGGTCTCCCAGGCAGTTCAGGGACGAGATGGAAGCGAGGGTCTACACCTCCAGGCTCATAGGTTCTGATCCGGATCTCGTGCTGCACGGGGGCGGCAACACATCCCTGAAGAGGTATGAGGTCGACCACGCTGGCAGGGAGGTCTATGTGCTCAGGGTGAAGGGGAGCGGTTCCGACCTGGCGTCCATAGAAGAGAGTGGCTTCACAGGCCTCAGGATGGAAGACCTCCTCCTTGCCAGGAAGAGGGAATCGATGACCGATGAGGAGATGATGGACTACCTGAGGAAGAGCATGCTCGATCCCTCTGAGCCGTCCCCGTCTGTGGAGACGTTCCTCCATGCCTTCATACCGCACAGGTTCGTAGACCACTCCCACGCCGACGCGATACTGTCAATAACGAACACGAACCTCAGCGAAAGGGATGTGGAGGGCATATTCAGTAACGTCCTAGTGGTTCCTTACATACCGCCGGGCTTCAGGCTCGCCAGGGCCCTGCTGCCACTGGTCGAGAACATGTCGAGTTCCGTCAGGGGCATCATACTCTCCAGGCATGGCCTCTTCACCTTCGGCTCCACTGCGGAGGAGAGCTACAGGAGGCACATTGAGATTGTGGACGAGGCGGAGAAGTACCTGGAGGAAAGGGTGGGCAAAGACCCCCTCGAAGTAGTGCACGGGGAGGCTGACCCGCAGCCGTTCCTGGCAGCACTACCCACCCTGAGGGGCTCCCTTTCCAGGTCCAGCAAGAAGGTCCTGTTCGTTGACAGGTCGGAAGAGGCGGTGAGGATCTCAAGGAGCAGGCAGGCAGAGGCCTTCGAGCACTCGGGCCCGGCGACCCCGGACATGCTCATAAGGACCAAGTACGACTACCTGTACATCAGGGATCCCGGTGAGATCCCGGGCTCGGTGGATGCATTCGCCTCCAGGTACAGGGAGGAGTGGCAGAGGTACGTGAAGGGGTATCCCATGCACGATCCGTACCCGACTGCCATTGTTGTGCGCGGGTTCGGCATAATCACCGCAGGTACGAGCCTGAAGGAGGCCAGGATAGTGAGGGACCAGGTGGTGCACAGCATACTGGTGAACTCGAGGGCAGAGAAGCTGGCGGGGCACAGGTTCATCAGCAGGGAGGAGGCGTACGCCATGGAGTACTGGCCCCTGGAGGAGGCAAAGCTCAGGAAGTACAGGCCGAAGATGCTCCAGGGATCGGTTGCGTTAGTCACAGGTGCCGCCAGTGGCATTGGCCTTGAGGCCGCCAGGAAGCTAGCCGGGGCGGGTGCCCTTGTGGTGGCCTGCGACCTGGACAGCAGCATTGACGATGTGGCCAGGAATCTTTCGGCTGAGACACAGGGCTATGTGGTGCCCTACAGGGTCGACCTCTCGAAGCCCCAGGAGATAGAGGAGATGTTCAGGTTCATCGTTTCGAACTACGGGGGCATAGACGCGGTGTTCAACAACGCTGGCATACTGAAGAGCGCACCCATAGATGAGATAACGGTGGAGGACATGGACAGGCACTACCAGGTCAACGCCAGGGCCATGTTCCTAGTTGCAAGGGAGGCCTTCAAGGTCATGAAGCAGCAGGGCATTGGCGGTAACATAGTGTTCAACATAACCAAGAACCTCACACACCCGGGCCCAGGTATGGCGGCATACGGCTCAACAAAGGCCTTCGCGGCCCACATATGCCACTATGTGGCCAGGGAAGGCGGCAGGTACGGCATCAGGGCCAACATAATAAACCCGGACAAGGTCTTCAGGGGCTCGAAGATCTGGGAGAACGGCGTGTTAGAGGCCAGGGCAAAGGCCAAGGGCCAGACCGTGGAGGAGTACAAGACGCAGAACCTGCTCCACAGGGAGGTGCTCCCAGAGCATGTGGCGAACGTCCTCCTCGCCCTCCTGGACGAGAGTACCTTCGGGGTCACCACAGACGCGATGATACCGGTGGACGGCGGGGTCATGTGAGTGCGAGGGAGAGGAGCATGCGGAGTGCACTCACCCCTATGCCAAAGTGCACCAGGTCTTCCTTTGCTGCCCTGAGGTAGAGGACGTCCCTCACACTCGGTTTCGATGCAAAGTCCCGCTGCAGCCTGCTCAGCTTAACGTACCTCAAGAAGTGCCCCTCTACCCTTTTCCTGTAAGCCATGAGGGCCTCATCCCCATCGTACCTCTTCAGGCACTGCACCAGGATCTCGGCGCTCTCCAGTGCGGGCAGTATGCCCTCGCCGGTGATGGGTGAAACGAGCCCTGCGGCCTCGCCAACTGCCACTATGGTGCCGCTCACAATCTCCCTGAAGAGCGGCCTGAGCCTGATCGCCCTGCCAACCTTTCTCATGACATGGCCACTGAAAGTGGAGAGGGACTGCCTCAGCAAAACAGGGTCTGAGGTGCCCGAGCCCACATGGAAGTGCCTGCCCAGCGGGAACGACCAGAGGTAGCCCGATGCACGGGGGAAGTAGTGGAAGAGGAAGGCATCCGAGAGGCCGCTGTCCGCCAGGTACTCAAGGGTCTGCATGCGGAAGTCGTCCCTGGCATGGCCGATGATGGACCGTGAGATGCCTGTGGCGTCCACCGTGACCTCGTCCCCAGCCTTAGCCCTCTCCCTGTGCACCCTCAGGCCCTCCACCAGGTCCCTCTCGAAGCTGTTCTTCTCTATGGTGCTAAGGCCCACGTTCCTGAACTCCATCGAGAGGCCGGAGGAGTTCTCCATGACAACCCTCCGGCCAGATGAAAGCAGGTAGTTGTCAGGCTCTAGCCCGGCCATACGGCAGTAGTCCCTGAAGAGGTTGAAATTAACGGCGTAACCGCAGGGTATGTAGTATCCCGGCGGCTTGGGGTCGTATCCCTCAGCACTGAACCCCTCCATGTGGAGGCGCCTGAGGAGGTAAGAACCTGCCACACCAAGCCCGGCTACAGTTATCACGCTTGGAGTTAAGCGCAACTGGCTTTTTATCCTATCTCCAGATCCCGGTCAGGTGGACATCCCCAACTACCTCATCAAGTTCGCCTACGACGCTTCGGGATACACCGGCTTCCAGAGGGGTAACGGGGATAGGAGCATTGAGGGGACAATAGAGAAGCACCTGGCCGAGCTGGGAGTGTTCCAGAGGATCAGGAGTGCGGCCAGGACCGACAGGCTCGTCTCTGCACTGGGGAACGCCTTCACAGTATCGAGCGAAAGGGACCCGGAGGACATCCTCTCTTACCTGAACGCTTCGATAGAGGACATGCTCTTCTATGCCTACGCCCGGGTGGCCGAGGGCTTCAACCCAAGGCACTGCAAAATGAAGCAGTACAGGTACCACATCACAGGAAATAATATTAATGCGGAGAGGCTGGAGAGGATACTGTCTATGTTCCAGGGCACCCATGACTTCCGGAACTTTGCCAAGGCTGACCGCCGGAACACAGTGAGGAGGATCGACAGGATAGAGGTCATGAGCGATGGAGACACTGTCACTGTGGACTTCTATGCCCAGAGCTTCATATGGCACCAGATAAGGTCAATAATGGGCTTCGCTCTGCATTACGTCGAAAGCGAAGAAGTGCCGGAACCGTTCAGCCTCCAGGGCAGGAACCGCTTCCTGGCTGAGCCTGAATACCTTGTCCTGGTGGACATAGAGTACGAGGGTGTGCAGTTCAGGCACACCGTGAAGCGCTCCAAGCTCGAGGGCGCACTGGAGAGTTACAGGAAGCACAGCGTGAGGGCCTCGCTGTGGAAGGGCATGGCTGACAGGGCGGTCGGTGGGCAATGAGGGCGTCCCTCAGGGCCGCGGCCATCCACACCGCAAGGGCAGTGTACGCTCTTAACTGGTTCGATATATCTCCTGCACTCATTTACATATCCAGGCAGCTGGACCTGAGCATACCGCAGCTTGGCCTTATGACAACGGGCTTCTACATTGGCCTTGCGACCTTCCAGCTCCTGGGCGGTATCCTGGCATCCAGGCTGGGGAACAGGCTCACTGCCACCCTGGGCATAAGCATACTTGGCCTGGCATCAATAGTCACGGGCCTATCGCAGGACCTCCCCGAACTCTTCGCATCCAGGTTCTTTGCGGGCATGGGCTCTGCATTCTTCTTCTCCCCGGCACTGGGCTCGCTCTCTGAGATAGTCCCCAGAGACAGGTACACTGTTCATGTGGGGATTTACAACGGGGCCTTCAACATCGGTGCTGGCACCGGGGTACTGGGCTGGGCATACCTGGACAGGATCATGAGCTGGAGGATCACAATGTCCCTGGGCGGAGCGCTGGCACTGGCACTGGGGGCGGTGAGCTATGTGGCCCTCATGGGCGTCAGTGAGCACAGGTCAGTTGGAAGGGCGCTCTCGTCGAACCTGAAGAGGGTGGTGGCCTCAAGGTACCTTTGGATAGTGCCTGTGGCCGGGATAGCCCCGATGGTGGCCGAGACGATCACGGGGCAGTTCATGGTGTACTACCTGGAGACCGGGCTGCACTCAGGAACCGCCACCGCAGGCACCGTGAGTTCACTCTTCCTCTTCCTGGGCTTCATAGGTGGCCTGGTGGGGGGCATGCAGTTCCAGAGGACCAGGAGGAAGATGGGCACATTCATAGCGGTACTTGTCCTGACCGGCGCGCTCCTCGTGGCTGTGGCCCTTCTAAGGAACATATACGCAGTGTCGCTCTCCCTGGTCGCCATGGGCATGCTCACCGTGGACGGCTTCTCCATCCTCTATGCAATAGCTGCTTTCTTCGTTCATGACAGGTCCATGGTCTCATTCTCTCTGGCCTTCGTGAACTTCATGCAGCAGGTCCTGAGCATTGCCTTCCCCTTCGCGTTCACATACGTGGATGCCCTGTCCGGCTACACACCGGCATGGCTCTCCATGGCGGCCATATCCTTTGCGGCCCTGCCTCTCCTTGCCCTGGTGGGGAAGGGTGAGCTCAGGCGCCTGGGCCAGTGGAGGCGGGCGGAGGGAGGATAGGGTGATACCAACGGCACCCCGGTCGTTCAGTGGCCGGCCGCGCTCTCCTTCCCGATCCCGTGGTTGCCGTACGCATAGACCGCAACAAGGAAGATGGCGAACGCAGGGAGGAGGAAGAGGTCGCTGGTGGGCCTGAAGCTCTCCGTGTACCAGAAGGCGGAGAAGGAGAGAAGGAGAGCAGAAACCACGGACTTCATGGCGGCCTGCTTCATTTTCCTGACCTGGGACTTTAGGATGTAGGCACCGACCAGCGTGGCAGCCACCCCAGCAAGCATGCCGTAAAGTGTTGACACGATGCCCTGGGGTGCCAGCGCAACAAGGACTATCGCAGCCTCGAACGCCTCCACCAGGCCCACCGAATATGATGCGGCCCACAGGCCCGCTGTCTTCTCCTCATCCTTCTGCGGGAAACCCTTTCTCTGGTATATGATTGACCTCCTTGCACTCCTGGCGAGCCTTATGCCGAAGTAGAGGAGGAGGGTTGCGGAGAACAGGCGCACGTAGAGCAGTGGCAGCCTCGATATGTAGGAGCCGATGAGGAACGTGGGCACCATGACTGTGATTACACCGAGCGCCGTGCCCGCATAGGGCCTTTTATCCCCAGATTCCGAGGACATGATCACGGATACCGCGGCGGCCTCAGACATTTCCAGCACCGTTATCCCGAGGGCGCCCAGGAATATGGCGGTGTCCATACCTATCCCTGCTGTTTCACTCTGTGGTGGGCTTCTGCCTGCTGACCAGGGTGGAGTAGAAGCCCTTCAGCACCTCCGCGAACCTCTCAGGTGCGTCCAGGTATGAGGGGTGTCCTGCACCCTGGATGACCTCAAGTTTGCAGCCCTTTATCCTCCTGCTGTATGCCACACCGTCCTGCAGTGGGACAACGCTGTCCGCGGACCCCCATATGAGGAGTACGGGACACTGTATGCGTTCCATCTCCCTTTCCCTGTCCTTGACCCATGCAGGCGCGGCCGCAACCACGGACAAGACCTCATGGGGATGCATGAGCGCGGTGAGAAGGGCCATGCCACCCCCCATGGACGCACCTAGCAGGTGGTACCTTTCAAGGCCTAGAGCGTCTGAGAACTCCTCAATGAAGGCCCCGGACGCTTTCAGGTCTCCCCGCTCTACCTTGAACTCCTGGATTTCCTCAGATTCTCCGAAGCCCGGGTAGTCAGGCGCCACAGCCCCCAGGCCCACAGAGTTCAGGGCGGAGAAGACACCGGAACCATCCCATATGGCGGAGTTGAAGGAATACCCGTGAAGCAGCACCACTATTCCCCTATTGGCTGCCGGCTGCGAGGCCCTGTAGACGACCTTCCTGCCGTGAAGCCTGATCTCCTTCTTCTCTACAACTGTTCCTGACATCCCTGACAGTATGCTTTCATGGTTTATCCTTTTCCTCACCCTTATATCGTGCCCTGTCATCCATAGCAGTGGACCTTTACTCCGTCTTCTATGACCTCGTCTCACAGGTGCCCAGGGGCATGGTGACGACTTACGGTGCCCTGGCAGAGGCACTGGGGGACATGGCGGCTGCGAGGGCAGTAGGGTACATGCTCTCTGTCAACCCCGACCCTGAGAATGTGCCGTGCTACAGGGTTGTGCACTCCGACGGCAAGGTTGGCAAATACACGCACCCGCTCGGCACGCAGGAGAAGGTGAGGAGGCTTGAAAACGATGGCATAAGGGTGGAGGGGGAGAGGATAGTCGGGTTCGAGAATGTCCTCTTCACTGACTTCCATACAGACCACCCGCTCCGGAGGCTCAGGGAGGAGCAGAAAAGGAAAAGGGCCATGCTCTCCCTTGAAACAGATATAACCGGGAACGACGTGGCCGCTGTGGACGTCTCATACCACGGGGATGAGGCGTTCGCCGCAGCGGTTGTCCAGAGGGGCAGCGAGGTGCATGTGAGGACAGCGGTGGCTAGGGTGCGTTTTCCCTACATACCCGGCTACCTCTTCTACCGCGAGTTCCCGGCCATCAGGGAGGTCGTAAGGGATATCGACGGCGTCCTCCTGATAGACGGGAACGGTGTGCTCCACCCCTCCGGGTTCGGCTTCGCAAGCCAGGCAGGGGTAGAACTAGGTATACCGACAATTGGTGTGGCCAAGTCCCTCCTCATGGGCCAGGTGGAGGGCCAGAACGTGATTGTGGGTGGGAGGCCAGTGGCCAGGGTCCTGGGCAGGCACTGCATAGTGAGCCCTGGCCACAGGGTATCACTGGAGGACGCTGTTGGTATAGTGAGATTACTTCCGAACAGGCACCTCTACCCCATGCTCCTCACCATGGCGCACAGGGAAGCGAACTCCCTTAGGCTTTCTGAACTTGCCCATGGCGGAGGAGAGCGCCATCTTCGTGAGGGCAAGGAGCAGGGAGAGCAGGAGGGCCAGGGGAACGCGCACTGACTGTTTTCCCAGAGCAGGGTCAGGGGAAACCTGCAGGGAGCAGTCGGTCTTCACAGCACCACCGGGCAGAGGGGGTCTTCGCCGAAATAGTCTCCGGTCTCAGTGAGCGCCCTTGCCCTTGACCCGCCGCAGAGATACCTGAAGCGGCAGGACGCACACCTACCCCTGAGGTGGGACGAAACCTCGGGCGGCAGGTACATTTCCGACCTGCTTACCACGGTGCCGAGGTCCTCTTCCATGACACTGCCTAGCCTGACCCTGGCGAGGCCTGAAGGGTAAACATCGCCGCTGTGTGATATGAAGAGCGTCCCACCATGCGGGTGTGTGCCCACCTGCCCTGGGCTGGGGCCAATCTCTATGCCAAGTGCAGCCGACGTCTCACGGAGGTGGCGATAGGTCTTCCCTGCCATCCGCCTGAATGCATCCCTGTTCGCCTTGACAGCCCTGTAGAGAGGGCCCTCCACGGTTCTGACCAGGGGTCTCCCAACCTCCGAGAGCCACAGCACTGTGTCCAGGTACTCTTCCATGCTTATCTGCGGGACACCTGTGCCCCTACCTGTCCTGATGAGGAAGAAGACCTCCCACACGTCCACGCCTTTCTCCCTTAGGACCTGTAGAACGAGGGGCAGTTCTGCCACGTTGCCCCCATGGACGACCGTGTTCACCTGGACCCTCATACCTGCATCCTTTGCAAGTTCGATATACCTGAGGGTGGAAGTGAAGCTCCCCTTCATGTTCCGGAGCCAGTCGTGGGTTGCGGGCCTGCCGCCATCGAGGCTCAGGGAGAGTGACGAAACGCCCAGGGAAACGAGCGTGTTCAGGGCCGGTTCAAGAAGCCGGGATGCCGGGGGGCTCACGGCAACCCTCAGCCCCTCGTGCCTGCAGGCACCTATGACGCTTTCGAACGAGTCTGCCATTAGGAAGTTGCCTCCCGTGATGACAACGGCCATGCCTGTGCCGAATGTTCTCCTTATGTCCCTGGCCAGCCACTCGAACTTCTCGTGCCCCATGGTATCTGGAGACGGACTCAGGGTGGCGGAGGCCCTGCAGTGCCTGCAGGAGTAGTCGCAGGCATCGGTGAGTTCCAGGAAAATGACAGACGGGGAGAACACAGGACTGCATGGAGTGTACCAACTTCTAGCATTCCCCTAACATGTTAGGCACACCGCCGGAGTAATTCTTAATAAACTGTTAACTATTGCAGGACTGGAGCGGAGGTTGTCGAGCCAGGTTAAAGGCGATGGATTCAGGGTCCATTCCCGTAGGGGTTCGCCGGTTCAAATCCGGCCCTCCGCATGGTTCTTTGGTGTGTGGTATGTGAGTAACTGTAGCATCTCGCTACAGCATCCCGAAAGCGCGAAATACAGCCCCTCCTCACACACCGCATGCCTACATTTAATTGTGGAACCAGTAATTTCTGACCTTTCCACACCACCGCTTTAAAATGTTAGGTCAGAGGGAGCAGGCTTTCCAGTCTCTGACCCGCCCATTCCTGTTTCTCCGACCGGGTGTGCACTGCGCAGGGAAGAGTTCACAATGGGGCACTCCTCCTGAGGAGACGCGGAAATGTGACTGATACATCTTTGACCTGCACCAGTGCCTCCAGGTGAAGCGGGCCTGGAGAATCTCATCTTGGGGGGAGCGAGGCCTTGATCGGATGCTGTCTTTGGTGAACAAATTTAATAAAAAATCCTTCCTTCCTCTAGGTGAAGTTTATAAAAAGATTAACTTTTCTGGTTGTAGCACTTGTAATCATAGGGATAGTGATTAACCTAATCCCCGTATCAACATACACTTTCGGTACCTATATGCACAAGGAGTACAGAGATACCTTCTCTCCAGGCGTATCTCTGGAGTACTACGGTACCTTCGGGCTGGTGTTCGGGGGTAACAGCACACCTTACTCCTATGGAGTTACACTGAATGTGACGGTCATGGGGAAAGGTTACTACCATGTCGATTCCAAGCCGTACGAGATCCTATCCCCTCCAGGAGCAAAATCAGGCTTCAATGGCAACCTGCTTCCCGGTGTCCCGTTCTATGGACCCAGCATTGTGCAGGTCTCTGAATATTCAGGCAATCTTACTGCGGCCCAGTACCCCATTATCGGCCTACTCTTCCCGAGAGGAAACCAGGTGAACAGCACAATCACAAATTTCTCACTGTCCACCTCTCCACAGAATATGGCCCCAGGCGGTTACCTGGGATTTCCGGACTACTACTTCGGCAACGTGAGCTATTCGCTCCTCGAGATAAGCTATGTGCACTTCGGACACCAGATGGTCATTTCGTACCTCCTGGCCTCACTGGGCCCGCCCACGGTGAACTCGAGCATAAACCTCCTTGCGTCCGTGTTCCCGGACTTTGGCTTCAACAGTAGTGCCATGCAGAGGGCTGTCATGCTGATCCTGAACATCGGGTACGGAAATGCAGTCCCGGCACAGGACTGGCCCGGCTGGATACTATAAGGTTTCAACTTTGTATTCCCACTCACGTCATACTGCTGCTCTCCGTGGCTGTCCTTGGGATCTACATATACAGGAGGGTGGCCTGACCCTTGGCCTTCTCCGTCAGGGCCAGACGCCTGACGAAGTCATTCGACGGTAAAAGGAAGGCCCTTGACAGCCTGGACATCGATGTTACTGCAGAGCGACTCTGCTTCCTGGGCCACAACGGCAGCGGAAAGACCACCGCACTGTCCATAATAGCCGGCCTCCTGAGGCCAACCAGCGGGTCCCTGGAGATCAACGGCTTCGAGCCGTACAGGGAAAGGGAGAAGGCACTCAGGTCCTTTTCATTCATCTTTGAGAAGCCCAGGCTATCTTAAAGGATGAAGGTGAGGGAATTCGTGGATTTCACAAGGGGCATGAAAGATGTAGCCCCTGACCTGGATGAAGTCATGGGCATCCTAGGCCTCGAAGAGTTCTACGAGGAGAGCCTCTATGGCCTCTCGTCTGGCCAGGAACAGCTTGTTATGCTCCTGGCCGCACTCTCCCGGGACATGGGGCTCGTGATAGCTGACGAGGCCTTCACGCACATCGACATATCGAGGAGCGGAAGGATAATAAGCTACATGCAGCGTATAAAAAGGGACCTTATATTCTCAACGCATGTGCCTGAGGAAGCGGAGACACTGGCTGACTACATAGTGATACTCGACAGCGGGAGGACGGTATGGAGTGGCACGGTCACGGACCTCTTCGCATCGGACATATTCGAGGTCTACCTGAGCAGCGCAGAGAGTGTCCAGATGGAATGCCTCTTCAGGTACGGTGGCATATGCCTTGTCAGGTCAAGCCCTGAGTACCTTTCAGCCCTCATGAGTGAGGGCAAGATACTTGGCTTCAGGAAGTCGGGGGCGAGGAGGATATATGGTCAGTCTGGGCGCCTCAGTTAGGTGGTACCTGAAGGGCCTCTTCCCACCCCCGGTATACGTGCCCGTGGTGTCCCTGGCGGTGCTAGCACAGGCCTACGCACTGGCATACCTGAAGGATGCTGGGGAGTTCTCCGTGCCTTCGCAGATGCTACTCATCCCCTTCGTTGTGCTTATAGTGGGATCCCAACTGAGCCGGAACATGCTCACAACTGTCTTTGAGATATCTCTTCTGAGGAGCTGGAGGCGCACCGCCCTATCGAAGCTCGTGGCCCTCTGTACTGGCCTTATCCCCTTCACTGTGGCTGAGGCAATACTCCTCATAGCAACGAAAAACACCCCACTGTTTGTCCCTGTAGGAGCATCGATCATGGTGTGCGCCTCCTTCTCCATCCTGGCATTGCTATCCGGCTCACAGCTGACCGCGTTTGTGGTAAGCATGTTCTTAGTCCTGTTCGTGCCCATAGCCGCGGTGGTCCTGATAGAGAACTATGCCAGCCTTGGAATATCTTCTGGGGTGCCGATGGGCATGGTGCTCTACTCCCTCGCCCCACTGGCAAGCTTACAGTACCACAGGGTGGGTGCAGTGAGCGTTGGGCCCCTGGCAGGCCTCCTGACAGCATTCGCCCTTGCGGTGGTGATGCTTGCCGCTTACTTTTTCGCATTCCAGCGCCAGGAGTTCAAGCCCTAGGGCACAACAAAGGGACTGGACTGAATGCCACCTACCTCCTCTGGCGCATGGGTCGATGACCGCTACAGGGCCACCTGCACACCTCACCTCCCGGCCCCTCCTGCGGGAGAGTTTAGCATTGCCCGGGCGTCCGCATGGACGTGTATGCGTTTGGCCGCACACATGGGCTCAGTCCTGTGTCACCCTCATGGGCTCTTCCGTCCAGAGAGTTCGTGCGAGAGCAGTTCGTCGAGCAGTCCGATGACCGCACGCGCGACCGCCATGCCCACCTCTGTGGAAGGCCCCAGGAAGGTCTCTTCCCTCCCCTCCGATACGCCAACTGCCGTGGCATCGCTTGCGGTACCGGTTAGGCCGAAACGCATCAGGTATGAGCACTTTGCTTCCGTTACTGTCCTGACCATGTCCACCATGGCATTGAGCCTGGCCCTCATCCTCAGCATCACAGCAATGTTTACCGTCCTCCCCGCGTGTTCACCGCTCCTCCCTATGCCCGCGCTCATGAAGAGAAGGAAGTCCCCGAAGTCCCTCATACAGTACTTCCTCGCCGCGGTCATGAAGACCAGTGACCTGGAACAGTCGCACACGGACATTACATCCTCCAGTGGCGTCAAGCTGTCGTAGTCCTCATTCACAAGCGCCAGCACTATCCTGTCAACATTAGCCACTCCGTCCGGGTAGAGGGCGGAGGACAGCACGGTGTATGTCCGGTCCAGTGAGAAGTGCACGAGGTGCATGCTGGGAGAGCCACAGGCACCTTAAAATGTTCAGCCTCCGGAATACTGGGACATCCTCCAGACCACTGTCTGTCAAGGTAATCCCTCTCCCACCACCCTATATCTAAAACCTCTGGTCTTTGCGGCCAGGATAAAAATGTTGGTTTTTAAAGAACTGGGGGCGCCCTCAGTCGGCGCTCTCCGTCAGGCTGATGCCCCTTTCGATGGCAGCCTTTGTCTCCTCCTGTGGCACCGCTGAGTAGTAAGCCCAGAAGAACAGGCCTATGGCAACAACGATCTCTGCGACCCAGTCCCACGGCAGCTTCAGGTAGTTCCTCTGGTACTCGCCAACGTACAGGAGGACTATGTTGAACAGGAGCAGGACTATGACCCATGCGCCTGACTTTATGTCCCTGCTGAAGTTCTTGTCCTTTGCGTAACCGTATAGGAGGAAGCCAGCCAGGATTATGATGAGCAGTATGTACCCGCCATACGGGTCACTGCTCGATATCAGGCCACCTGCGCCCCAGTATATCATGAGGGCGGAAACGATGAAGGCCACCAGCGAGAGGGCGAATCCACCTGGAAGGACGAAGGGCCTCTTTAGGTCCTTGTGGGCCCTCCTGAATATGACCAGCGCCACGGGCCCGATTATGTATGAGAACACGCCTGTGGTGGTCACTATGGAGGTCAGGGCTGACCACGCACCGCCTACGCTCGATACTAGGTACCCGATTGCCGCTATGACCAGGAGCACTATGGTCACTATGAAAGTCGTTATTATGCCGACCACAGGCACCCTGTACTTGGGGTGGACCCTGAAGAATGAGCTCCCCAGGTAGCCCTCTTTGGCGGTCCCGTACATGACCCTTGAGGTGGACCCCATGTACTGGCTCAGCGTCCCCGTGGGGCTAACAACGCCGTCTATGACCAGGACTATGCCCAGGGCGCCCAGGCCGAGACCCACAGCCTCATAGAAGAACGGGAACGTGTACATGGGCAGGCTTGTGGTGAGGCCGGACCACTGGCCGACTCCAACGCCGGACGTACCGAAGGTACTGCTGTTCCAGGCGAAGCCGCCCAGGAATGCTACCTCGAGGAGCGTGTATATGGCTATGCCGGTCAGTGTGACACCGACAAGGGCCCTCCATATGTCCCTACCGGGCGATTTCGCCTCAGCGGCCATCTCCACAGGCTGCCTGAAGCCGAGGTAAGCGAATATAACGCCAGTCGTTGGCAGGGCTGTGAAGATCGGGCCGTATCCGAAAGGAGCGAAGGAAGGCGTTGACAGGTTCGCCGTGAAGCCGTGTGAGAAGCCCACAACCAGTATGGCTATGACCGCAGCGGGTGGCACAATCAGCTTCCATATCGTCATTGCAAAGTTTGTCTTTATCAGCCCGGTCAGGCCTATGTAGTTGACATAGAAGAAGGCCAGGGAGAACACTCCAGCGATCAGGACGCCGTATGCTGAAGGAAGGCCTGCGCTGTTCACGAGAACGAAGGTAGAGGTAGGTGCGTAGTATGAGATCGCTCCCTGGAGTATCTGTATCACTGCCACGGCCTCAACCGCGGGCACCGCTATGTAAGTCAGTATTGTGCTCCATGCTATTATGGAAGCTGCGATCCCCCCGTGGGTATAGTTGGCATACCTGGCAGCACCACCTGCAATCGGCACCGACGTGGATATCTCCGACCATGTCAGTGCGATGATCAGGATGAAGATACCGCCTATTATCCACGAGATTATGGACGCCGGTCCAGCCACGGAAGCGGTCTCGAAGCTCCCGAAGAGCCACCCGGAACCTATCACGGCAGTGAGGCCCGCAAAATAGAGGTCACGCAGCCTCATGCCCCTCTTCAGCTTGTTCTGCTCAAGTAACCTGTCCCTATCACTCGTTACGGAGGCATCTGTCAATCAGACAACACCCAAGGCAGCAATACGTAGTGTGAGTATTTAAGGATTTCCTTAAAAATTATTCATTAGCTTATACACTACGGTGGATCAAATGCATGTTGTGGCTATCATGCCTTGTCGGGAAAGCGGATGCTGGCATGTCAGCGCTGTTCAGGATAATTGATAACGCCTATCACGTTAAGGTGGTCATTGAATTTTGGTCTCTAAATTAAATAGAAATAGAGGAATATGGCTAGGCCCCCTGGAAATAAGCACGCTTTAGGCTCATCTATCGCTAGGGGACGAGAGAAACTTTGGCCTCTCCTCGATGTTGCTCCTCGTCACGCTCCTTGTGAACAGCACCACTATTAAGGCTATCAGTGTTGGTATGACAACGCTCACGGTAGAGGCGAGCCTGAAGTGGTTGCTGCCCAGGAGGGCACCGTACAGGGGGCCTCCAATTATCGTGCCGACGTTGAATATGAAGAACAGGAACCCTGTCACAGCACCTACTACCGTGTCGCTGACAGAGTCCTGGCCCAGGGCGACGAGGATGTCAACGTAAACACCCCAGCCGGCGCCAAAGATGAACGTGGAGGCTATGAGGCCGGAGTAGCTGGTTGTGAGAAGGAACATGCCAGCAGAACCGGCGGCTACCAGGGCGGATGTGAGTACCACCATGTACTTCCTCCCGACCCTGTCGGCCACGAAGCCGATGGGGAAGGCGCATATGAAGCCGCCAAGGCCCGCAGAAGAGGCAATGACGGCAGCTGAAGAGTGCGTGAAGTGGAGCCCGTTTATCAGGTAGTCTGAGAAGTAACCTATGTAGCCGGCAAAGAGGGCTATGCCGAAGAAGAATATGGATACAGAAAGGAGGACCACGTTCCTGTTGAATATCCCTCTGAACCCTGTGCCACTGGCCCTCTCTACCTTCTTGAATGTTGCTGGGATGAAGAGGTAGATCAGTGCAAGGATTATGACGGCAAGGACTCCAGAGATCTCGAAGGGCACCCTGAAGGCCGGGAGGAAGGGAGAGATTGTATACGGGCTGGTAAAGAGGCCCACTCCGAAAAACGTCGCCCACACTGAGACGGCTTTTCCCCTGGTCTCGAAGAAGAGGTCGCCAAGCAGTGAGACACCCGCGGGCTGGAACATGCCAACGCCTATCCCGACAACGAACCTGGAGGCGAAGAGTTCAGGCGTGTTGGTTACGAACCCGGTCGCGAACGTGGCAGCTGAAAAGACCGCAACGGAAATCAATATGGTGCTCTTCACAGAGAACCTGTCAAAGGCGAAGCCTCCCACAAGGCTGAAGACAGCAATGCCCACCGCATATCCAGTCACTATCAGCCCTATGGTGAGGAATGGTGGCCCCGTCAGGGATGGCACAATGTATGTGGACCCGAAGGAGTAGATCTCGCTGTCAAATGCCTCCAGGAAAGCTGGAAGGCCAGCAATTATCGAGATCAGGACAAACTTCCTCAGGCTCTCTCCTGCCGCCTGCCTGACCGTTTCAGCCCTCTGGAGGCCCAGAAGGACCCTGTTCTCCATGTCAGACCATATCACATATAATGTTAAAAAGTTTCACACTTTCCGGGAAGATACTCAAATAAAGTAAATGAAAGAGCGAGGACCTTAAAAAAAATATTCTAAATGGAACACAAATCCTAATGTGTAACTGGCATCACTTCACTCCCTGGTTGGTCTGTACGGTGGCAGCAGCAGGTCTGGTTAGCGGTACCCTCTTCGGTGGCCTCAGTATGACGCCGAGGATTCCAGCGCAGAAGGCCATTATTGAAGCTATCGTAAGCGGGATCAGGTCTACGAAGGGGTGTGTTCCTGGATACCTAAGGAGTATGAGGGAGAAGACGTAGCCTGCGAATATGCCTCCGAGGGCCTTGGCTGTGTAGGTGAAGCCGTAGTTTGCACCCGAGTTCCTTGTGCCGAAGTAGTCACCGACAGTTGGAGGGAAGAGTGCGAATAACGGTCCCCAGCCGAATGCTGCAAGCATGATGAGGACTATGTAGAGTGCACCGTACGGTGCCCCTGGAATGAGGGCAGCCCCCAGCATGGCGAAACCAGAGATAAAGAAGAACACCATCATGGACAGTGGCCTTCCAAGGTAATCCGACACTGTCCCGGAAATAAACCGACCGAAGCCGTTCGCGAAGGGGAATAGGAACACCGCCAGTACCGCCGCAAACGTGAAGCCCTTTGCCTCCCCTATCGGTATGAGGTGGCTAATCACGGCAAGCCCCTCACCCACGATCAGGAAGAAAGAGACGTAGATGACCGCCCACTGCCATGTCCTGGTCATCTGTCCCACGGTGAAGTCACCCGGGCCCTTCGGTACCCTCTTTCTGACCTTTTCCGCTGCGGGCTCATCGGGAGACCTGAACCCTGCTGGTGGGTATATGAAGAAGTAGCCCATTACCGGGATTATGATTATCTGCGCAATACCCAGGTAGAGGAAACCGTCCCTGAAGTTGGAAGTGACGGAGATGATGTACTTGATCAGTGGTGACAGTGCAAAGGAACCGCCTCCGAAGCCAAGGTCTATGAGGCCCACCATCATGCCCCTCTTCTTGCCCGTGTACCACCTGAGCGCTGAGCTGATAGAAGTTGCGTATATTATGCCCACACCTATGCTCCCGAAGCCGTAGGTCAGGTAGAGGACAGGGATGCTGGGCGCGAAGGCGCTGCCTATGTAGCCTATACCCGTTATCAGGCCCCCTAGTATGGATATCATCCTGGGCCCGTGCCTGTCAGAGTACCTGCCAAAGAGCCACATTGAGATGGCTTGCACAACCACATAGACAGAGAAGATCCCTCCTATGACCGCAGCGTTCGGTGTTGAGTAATGGAAGGCCTTCGCGATGCCTGGTGTGTAAAGAGTCCAGGAGTACTCATAGACGCTTACGAAGACCATGGCGAAGAGCGCGGCCACTACCCTAACCCATCTCCTCTTCACGAGCCTGTCGAGGTTAGTGTCCGCCTGAGCAACAGAACTGAGCATAAATTTAGATGCCTCTTGTATTATATAACTAATATTTTGTACCGGTACAATTTGAACACGTTCAAGTATATGTCTACAGAAACAAAGATCCTCAGAACATGGCGGTCTCAGGGATGTCCATTCCTCTTCAGGCCTGCATCAGTCTTTCGAATATCTCCACCAGCTCCGCGGGATCCCTTGCGGTGTAGTCTGGCCTGTACATGTACAGTTCATCCTCAATGCCAGCGCCCCACAGCGCTGCCACGGAGACAACGCCAGCCTCCCTAGCCGCTATTATGTCCCACGGCTGGTCACCGACCATGACTGCCTCCCCAGGTGTCACGGAAAGCCTTGAGAGTGCCAGGAGCACTGGCTCCGGATCCGGCTTATGATACCGCGTATCCTCCTGTGCCACTATGGTGCTGAAGTAGTCCAGGATACAGTTAATACAGAGGAGCCTCACGGCATCCTCCCTCTTTGATGCTGTTACAACGGCCAGCCTTGCCTTTCTAGAGATGTGCTTTAGGGCCTCCAGTACGCCCGGATATAGGGAGACAGCCCTGGAGTTCCTCCTGAAGAAGGCCCTGCTCAGGGCATAGACCTCATCACCCTTCTCACCGTACTTCTCCCTGAGGATTTCGCTCACCGGCCTCCCCGTGAGTTCCTTCACTTCTCCCCTGGTTATGTGCCTCCCGAACACCGTCTCGAACGCTATGTCATTCGATATCGCAGAGAGCCACTCGCTCTCGAGCAGTGTCCCATCCATATCGAAGAGGACAGCCCTGATCAGCCTACCACCCATTGCGAATGGCATCTGTGGGCATTATATTTCCCAGCAACTGGACTGTAGACAAGTTTTATCCAGGGTAACAATCGCCACGCATGGATCTGCAGGGTATACTGGGTCTGCCATTCGAGACCCCTTACATGGTCGTGGATATTGACCAGGTGGAGAGGAACATCCGGAGCGTTCAGGCTGTGGCTAACAGGTACGGGAAGAGGCTGAGGCCACACTCGAAGACGCACAAGATACCTGAGCTCTCGAGGATGCAGGTCGGCCAGGGAGCATCTGGCATATGCGTCCAGAAGGTCGCTGAGGCGGAGGTCATGGCTGCCGGCGGCGTAAGGGACATACTTGTGAGCAACGAGGTGGTTGACAGGAGGAAGCTTGACAGGCTCTCCATGCTCTCCTCCCAGGGCTTCAGGATCTATGTGGCTGTGGACAGCACCGTGGGCCTCCAGAGGCTCTCTGAGAGCGCCAGGTACCACGGTGCAGAGATAGGGGTATTCGTTGATCTGGATGTGGGGATGCACAGGTGCGGTGTGGAGCCTGAAAAGGCCGTAGGGCTCGCCATGATGGCATCACGGGGCCAGAACGTCTACCTTGCCGGCGTGATGGCCTATGACGGCCATGTTAACGACCCGGACAGGGAGAAGAGGAAGCAGATGGTGGAGGCAGAGGCCTCAGTGCTCCAGAAGGTCATCGCGTCACTGGACATCGAACCAGATACTGTATCCGTGGGTGGCACACCAACCTACGAGCTGTGGGCCGGACAGCCTGTGTGCAATGAGCTGCAGCCCGGCACCTACGTCTACTATGACGTGCACTGTCAGGCCATGGGCCTCTGCTCCAGGGAACAGATCGCCATGGGCGTCGTTTCAAGAGTCATATCCAGGTCTGAATCCCCACCGAGGGCAGTGCTTGACGCCGGCTACAAGTCTGTGTCCCTTGACCAAGGCGTATACCCCACTGCAGTCGACGCGTCTGGGCAGGAGTTGCGCATCCTCTCAATGTCGGAGGAGCACTGCGTCATAGACAACGCATCGCATGCCCTTGACCTGGACGACGCTGTCCTGTTGTTCCCCTATCACTCCTGCACAACCACAGACCTGTGGGACACTGCTCTCCTCTACTCCAGGTCATCAGCCCCAAGGCAGGTGCCTGTGGCGGGGAGGGGGAAGAGGCTCTAGTCCCTCTTCACCGCCAGGTAGAGTGCGGCCAGGAACGGCACGATGGCCCAGGCTATGCCTATGGCAAGGGTTGACGCCAGCGTTATACCCACTGAGCTAGGCTGTATTGTGGCTGATGAGATCAGGATGCTGAGTGTGTGGCTGTGGTAGAACTGCGCTATGGTCGGGAAGCCGGATGGGCTTATGGCCTCCATTGCCAGGTAAGCCTTCACGTAAGCGAGAGTGTCAGAGGGGATGTGCGATTCGAACATCACTATGTCCACTATGATGCTCCAGAAGAGCCCTAGCACAACATAAACGCCTATGGCAGCACCCAGGAGAGCACCCTGTGACTTCACAAGGTGCGAGATCAGGTACACGAGTGACAGGAAGGCTGCACCCTCAACCACGTACTCAAATATGAAGAGGGCAGTGTACGATCCGGATAGGTAAAGGCCAAAGTAGTGCCTTATTATCATCTGTGCTACGAGCATTGCCAGGGCAACGGCGACGATTATCGCCGTGAGGTTGGACAGGAACCTTGAGCCTATGAGGCCCGACCTGCTTATGGGCCTCTTCAGTACGGATTCTATGACACCGGTTGTCCTGTCCTTCCCGTAGGTGAGGTATGCCGAGAAGACTGCGAGTATTGGCATGAGGAAGCCTATAAGGAACGATGTGTCGTCAGTGACGAGGCCCTGCAGCTTAGACTGTGTCATGGGCACGTAGGTAGAGAGGTGGCCTATGTATATGTCGTATACGACTGTGGAGTTGCTCACGACGAAGGCCGTCAGGTTCTCCTTCTTCTCTTTCAGTGGCATCACCGGGTCCACTATCTCGTGGGTGACACCTGAAATGCTGGCGTTAAAGAGTTCTGAGCTCTCCACGGCGCTGAGCTGTGAGGGCGCGGACTGGTTCGAAATAATGAGGTCCGCGCTGGGTGACGCCTTTCCGCCAGGGCCGAAGTAGAGGACCAGGATAGCCAGGTTGCTATAGTTCGAATACTCCGCCACCGGGGCCAGGGCGAAGCCTGTGTACGGCACAGCCGGGTTAATGGGCATCTCGATCCTCTCCGTGACAGGGGCGAAGATCCTGTATGTCAGGTTGTAGGAGTAGCTGCCCACCTGCGGGCTGAACGGGAAAGTTGCCGTGAGGAAACCGTCACTAGATTCTTGTGCCCTCTCTGTGATGCCGTTGTAGGTGAAGTTGAGCGTCGCACCTCCGTACTGTTGACCGTAGCCGTTGAAGACATAGGCCTCAAGCGTTATGCTGCTCCCATTTATGTAGTATCCAGAAACGACCTGTGGCACCTGGAGCTCCGTGGGCCTGGCGCTGTAGCTCACTCCTGATTCATATGCCAGGGCCCCTGATAAGCCCACTATTGCAACAATGAGTATTATGACGAACTTGCTCGTTAGCACTCGCCTTATCTCGTAAAGAGCCGGCTTCATTTGGAACCACCTATCAGATCGAAGAAGTACTGCTCAAGGCTCTCCCCGAAGGAGGTGAACTCCCTCACCCTGTAGCCCTTTCCCACGAGAGCCTCCAGGATATCGGGTATCCTGTCGCTGTTGACCTTCAGGTCCCTGACCAGGAACTCATTTCCCCTCCTCTCGGTCTCGCCGAACTGTGACAGGACGCCCTCTATGGGGCCGTCAGGATTGTCCACGGTGATCTTCACCTGCGTCTTACCCAGGTATTTTAGTTCCGACCTGTCCAAAAGCTTCACCAGCTTTCCCCTGTTTATTATGGCGACCCTGTCAGCAGAGTCTTCGATCTCCGTTAGGATGTGGGATGACAGGAGGATGGCCTTGCCCTCGGAACGGAGCCTGCCTATCATCTTCCTGACGAATATGACGCCCTGAGGATCCAGGCCGTTTAGCGTCTCATCGAAAAGCACATTCTTCGGGTCTCCGATGAGCGTCTCCGCTATGGAGAACCTCTTCTTCATTCCCTGGGAGTAGCTCCGGAGCTTTTTGTCCATGGCCTTCTCCAGGCCAACCATCCGGAGGAGCTCCAGGGCCTTATCCTCTGCTTCCCTCCCACCAAGGCCGTAGAACCCCGCGAAGTACTTGAGGAGGGTGAGCGGCTTCGCGTTTGGCTCGAAGTTCGGGAACTCGGGTATCCAGCCCACGTTCCTGGATGCCCTGACCTTTTCCCTCACAATATCGAAGCCGTCCACGAGTATCTTTCCGGAGGTGGGGAGCGTGATGCCAGACGACATCCTTATGGTGGTGGTCTTGCCCGCGCCGTTCAGGCCCACCAGGCCCAGCACCTCTCCGTCGTTCATGTCAAGCGTGAGCCCGTCCACCGCAGGGGGAGACCCCTTCCTGTAGACCTTGGTCACGCCCTCTATCTTTATCATGCCTGACCCGATATCGGTCTCCGATTATTAATCTATGCTGACGCCCATCCTCTCCTTCAGGGCCCTTGGCCCAGGCACCGCAAGTGTGACCAGGAAGGCGACCACTGAGAGGACAGCCACTATGAGCCACAGCTCCTGTGGAGACCGTTGGAAGACGAGCGCCAGGGGAAGGGTGGTGACCAGGCCGGTGGTCCCAACGACGAGCTTCTGTATGGAGGCATATGTCCCCCTGTTCTCCTTCCCTATGGCCTTTGCCTCGTAGGCCAGGGCGCCAGATACCACGAATGGCCCCACGCTACCGATCAGCACTGATGAGAGGTAGAGCCACACCATGCCGTGTTCCACAGCCAGGTAGATGAGGGAGTAGCTGAACACATCGGAAAGTGCCATGAGGACAACGTACATCTTTCCGAACCCGGGGTGGCTGTCAATGAAGCGTTCCCCCAGCCTGGCCCAGGGTATGCCGAGAACATATGAGAGGAGCAGGAACAGTACCGAGAGCCTCAGGGGTATGTCCATCCTCTCCGCCTGCAGGACGTAGAAGTACGAGAAGCCGTAGAGGGTCACGGACATTATGGCCTTGGCTGTCAGGCTGGGGGCGACGAAGCCTGACCTCCTCCTGAGGTTTCTCAGATTTTCTGAAAACCTTGTCCTTGTGAATCCCTTCGATTCCTCCACGAAGGCCCTGTGTCCAGACCTGAAGGCTGTGAAGGCGATCAGCGGGGATGCGAACATGACCGCAGACGTTGCCATGAAGGAGAGAACGAGGTCCCTGCCAGAGCTCAGGAAGATTATGAGGGCGAACGCAACAATGCCCCCGACGACCTCCAGCGTATAGACGCGGGAATAGTTGGCACCGACGTTGCTGTTCCTGGCGACCTTGGCGATGAACGAGTTCAGTGAAGCCCGGAAGACATTCTGCGCGATCACTATGAGGAAGCACCCCACGGGCACGACCACCAGCGGGATCAGGCCCCTCCAGGCTGAGAGCGTTATGGCAAAGAACACAGCCGGATAGAAGAAGGAGCCTATGGTTAGGAGCCGGTAGGAATGGCCGGCGTCTATGAGCCTTCCGGTGAGCATTGCTGTGAATATGACAGCAAACTGGCCTATGGATAGGCCCAGGGCAGCATACTCTATGGGTATTCCGAAGTAAGAGAGGAGCGGGTAGAGTGAAAAGCTGAAAATGGTCATCCCTGCTACTATGGACATGTTAATTGTTCCTAGAGAAGTTATAAAGGGTCTAACATTTCCAACTTGTTCACGAGTCAATAGAATTCCATTTGATAACTTGTATAAGTTACTTTCCAGTCGCAGTGCGCGACTTCACTCCACCTCTATGATCTTCTCCAGGGTTTCATGCACATCGTTGAAGACCTTGCTCTTTTTCTTCAGGTACGAGACCTCTTCGTTCCTCAGCACCAGCCTTGGGGGGAGCACGGCACCGCGAAGCTTCTCGTAGTCCCTCAGCACAAGGGATTCGAACACACTCTCCATGACCACTATGTAGTTGTTCCTGTCGAACCTGTATGGCTTCACCAACCTCATCCTGCTGAGCAAGTACGCCACACCGAGGCGGAACCTGCCAGGGTTGTGCCTCATCCTCGAAAGGGTCCTCACATCCGATGCAGAGAGGTTAAGGCCTGTTATGAAGTCCCTGAGGGCCGCTATCCTCCTGTCCCTCGGCACCAGGCTCAGGCCGTACGGCCTCATGCCGACCAGCGGGTACGCTATTATGCCGTAGGCCACCGCGAACCTGGAGAAGAGGTCACTGTCCTCTCCTGAAACGAGGTCCCTCCACCCCCCGACCTCCCTCAGCGCCTCAGAGGGCATCATCGCGAAGGAGGAGAGGAGCATCTTCTTTGTGTCCATTATAATGTAAGAGTGGATTATGTCGGCTACGGACACCGGGTATGCCGTGGCAGGGTCGAAGAAGACCAGGTACTTGCTCCTGCTCTTCTGCGTGCCTACCCTCTTGCCCTTCCCGCTTGCCCGGCCTTCTATCGGCACTATGGTGACGCACTCGATCTTGTTGAGGGGCCTGATCCTGGCAGCTGAGGCCTCTGGTGTTGCGATGATTATCTCATACCTGAGGCCGAGCTCCTCGCCGATCTCCTGGATGCTCTTCACGGACCTGATGGCCTCCCTGCTCATGTCCTCAAGGTAACAGATGAAGGAGATCGTTATGTCTGCAGGTATTATGCTGTCCAGGTAGTTGCCTGTGCCCAGCAGGGCCTCGAGGGCATCCTTCACAGCATAGACATGCAGGCTCACAATTAAACCATTGCTGTCCTCAGTAACGGTCAGGAATGCACCAGCTGGGCAATGGAATCTGTCCTCAGCAGCTGGTGCATCCTCCTGGCGCTCCTGACTATGTCCCTGAGCATCTCTATGGTGACCTGCTGGTCAGCATCTGAGAGGGCCCTCTCCGGTTCTATGTGCGCCTCTATCTCCAGCATGTCGACACCTGCGGCCACAGCGCCCAGGGCCATGGCCTTCACTATCTCCCTGTTTCCAGCGGGGTGGCTCGGGTCCGCGCAGACGGGGAGGTGTGTCCTCCTCTTCACTGAAGCCATGGTGCCCAGGTCCATGGTGAACCTCGTCGACCTCTCCAGGCTCCTTGTACCGCGGTAACACAGGATAACACGGTCGTTGCCACCAGATAGTATGTACTCTGAGGATGCGAGCCACTCTTCCATGGTGGTCCCTATTCCGTTCTTCAGGAGCACAGGTTTTTTCACGCGGCCCAGGAACTTCAGGAGGGAGAAGTTCTGAGCGTTCCTGGCACCCACCTGCAGCATGTCGATCTTCTGGAACTCTCTGTAGTCAGAGAGATCCATTATCTCCGAGACGGTGAGCAGTCCGTATTCCTGCCCGGCCCTAGCAAGCAGGTCAAGGCCCCTCTCCATGAGGCCCTGGAAGGAGTACGGGCTCGTCCTTGGCTTGAATGCGCCTCCCCTAAGCATTTCACACCCGGCCTTCTTCACACCCTCTGCCACGGCCATTATCTGCTCCTCGCTCTCAACGGCACAGGGGCCTGCCGCGATCACAAGCCCCCCTCCCCCGATGGTGAGACCTGAGACATCCACTGTGCTGTCCTCATGCCTGAAGTCCCTGGAGTAGAGGGGGCTCCTGGATACCACGCATATGTCCCTGAGGGCATCCGGTACAAGTGTGCTGTCCGGTAACGCCATGACCCTGGTACCGAATACGTCTATGATCCTGCCATCCCAGCCACTACTTTCCGAGATCTCAATGAGTTTCTCCTCACAGTTCTTGCCCCTGGGTATGAGTATCACCTGACCACCTCCCTGTAACCTTCCTCAAGGGAGCGCACCGCAGCCTCGATGATGGGCCACACGCCGTAAGCCTGCAGCATGTCGGTGACAACATCCATACTCTCCCCATGCACAAGGGAGGCCATGGACTCGAGCGCCATGCGGGCCGAGACCGGTAGGTGAGGGCCGGGGCCGAGCAGCCTCGAGGCCAGCAGGGAGACCGCATACGGTACCGCCAGGTTGTGCAGCACGAACTCGTCGTGCTCCCTGAAACCCATCTCGATTATCCTGTCCCTGGGGAGCATCCTCTTCACCACTCCAAGCGAGCCCTCCACAGAGATGTCCTTCACGAGGACAGTGTTCCTCCTGGACGGCTCCTTGTAACTCATGGGGCCATAGAGAGGGTGTATCGATATGATCCTGCCGCTGTGCTTCCTCATGAGCGACTTGGACGCGCACACCTCCACAAAGCCCAGGTATTTCCTCTCCCTGCTGAGTATCTCATCCGCAACCCGGGGCGGAATGGACAGAACAGCAAGGTCATACTCTTCCAGTGAGTAGAGCATGTCCTCCGTCTCATGCCTGTGGAACCCGACCACATCGTGGCCCGCCTCCAGCAGGACCTCCATGAGGGTGCTGCCCATGCGGCCCCCGGAGCCAAGCACTGCTATCCTCATTCCCTCACCACCCTTACCGGCCTGGTGGGAGAGGTGAGCCCTTCCAGGTCCTCCGCGTGGAGGACGCCATCCCGGATTTCCGCAGCGCACCCCTGCCTCCCGGAGCCTATGCACACCAAGACAGGGTTGCCCCTGGCCCTGGAGATGTGGCCCCCCTTCATGAGGAAAGCGGATGCGAAGGCCGTGCCCTCTGTATCCTCCGCGATCCTGCCCGGCGATCCGCACAGGGAACCCAGGATGAACTCCAGCCCGGCCGGGTCGCCGGAAATGCTGACCTCCCTGGGGGCGCTGATGTCGCTCCTCTTCTGCCACTGTGTGCTCAGCTCGAATAGCAGGTTGATGTCCCTCGCCACCACCGGGTCATCGGACCCTATCTGGCGGATGACCCTCTCCTCCTGTTCGGGCACACGTGCTGGAAGGCCCGAGGTCGCCTTGGCCCTCCCTATCTCCACAGCGATCCGGCGCCTCTCATTCAGCAGCCTCAGGATGGAGAGTGTGTTAGAAAGCATCTCCTTCCTAAGGTCCTCTATGCACTTACCCGGATCACTCTCTCTGGCTATAAAGTGAACCACTTCCGTTTGGAGCCATATGCGTGATAAAGTCTATCATGTATATCTAACTTTTCATCAAACCGGGTGTTATGAAGGTTAATAGGGCAAGGATGTATACACTACATATGAAGGCGCTGGTTCTCAAGGTCGTCCTGGTTGCCGTGCTGGCTGTGGCCGGGGGCTCTGGCGCCTACTTCGCTTACCACGCCTCGACGGCGCACTCTCACGCTCAGACCGGGCCTGAGGACGATATCCCTGCATCCTCGATGGTCGTTGGCCAGTTCCGCCACAACGGGACAAGCATATACTTTTTCATGCAGAACAACACCTCCTTCGGGTTAATACTGCCCCTCAATGACCTCGGTGCCGTGAACGCATCTGCGAACCTGTCGAACGCATTGGGCAAGGCTGGAACTAATGGACTGAACGTGAGCGTATACGAATACTATAGTGGGATCCCTGTTTTCAGGGTCTCGAACATAAGCGAGGTCAGGGGTATTGAGGTGGAACTGCCCGGGATCAATTTCTCAACCGGCAGCACCCTCTACTTCTCACTCCCCCAGACGCAGGATGCTGTGGCAGGCTCCCTGCAGGGCGTTGTCTCATCGCTACGGGCCTCTGGCAACGCCTCATACCGCTCGCAGCTCACCCGGTACCTGAACTCGTCCGTGAACCTCAGCCTCGCAGTGTCCCTGGGCAGTTACGGACACATCTCGGTCAACGTGACATCCAACTCTACCCTGGTCTTCGTGCAGGACACGAACCAGACCCAGCTTTCCCTGTTCTTCGCCTCCCTTAACCTGATCCACCCGGCGGGGGGCAGGGCCTATGACCTAACATCAAGCACAATGCAGGTGTACTTCCCTGAGGGCCTCTCATCCCTGCCCGTGCTTCTGAAATACATTCAGGGGGCGTGAGCGTTAAGAATGTCGAGCCTGTCCACAGTTTACGTGCACTACCTGCGCAACTACTATCGGTCAAGGAGCTTCTACCTAATGCTCATCCTCATACTCATGATATCGTCCCTCATGACGTACTTCTCCTTCAGGTACTACAGCAAGGTGCCGGAGTTCCTGGCCAGTTTCCACGTGACATCGCTCCCGCCCGTGCTGAGGTACAGGGTCTTCGCCTACTTCTGGGCATTTGTCCTCACAACCGTGCCCGTCTTCGCCTCGGTCTTCTTCGGCTCCCCTGCCATCTCCGGGGAGATGGAGAACAGGACTGCATACCACATATTCCAGCTGCCGGTCGGGAGGTTCACCCTCTACTCCGGCAAGTACCTGGCGGCGCTCACAGTCTCGGTCATAATAGCCCTTATATACATTGCGTTCCAGGTCGCTGTGCTGCGGGTCCTGCTGGGCATGGGGCCAGTTCCGCAGTTCTACATATCGCTGGGCATGCTCCTGCTCTTCATATCCACCATAATGTCCATAACCTTCATGGTCAGCACCTTCTTCAGCAGGAACATGTACGCTTACATAACGGTGCTGATTGCATACTACATAGTCCTGGACGCACTAAACATAATACTGCAGCTCCTTTACAACATAGACCCTTACTACCTTCTGAACAACGTGGCAGCATCAGTGGAGGAGGCCTACCTGGACGTGAACATAACTGGATTCGGGGCTCCGGGCTCACTGTCACCGATGCCCTATGCCACGGTGGCCCGGAACGCCTACATCATGGTCCTCTACCTGGTGGTTGCCTTCGTGATAGGTGCCCTTATATTTGAAAGAAGGGAAGTGAAATGAGCCCATCCCTAGAGGTAAGAAAGGTCACGAAGAAATTCGGTAAGATCGTGGCCCTCGATGACTTCTCCTTCAGCGTTGAGGGCTACACAACCGTTGCGCTCCTTGGCCCCAACGGTGCGGGGAAGACGACGCTCATGAAGGTCATAACGGGCATGATACACCCCGACAGTGGAGAAGTGTCCATAAATGGCTTCTCCGTGGGGCAGGACAGGAGGAAGGCGCTCCGTACCGTGGGTGCGCTGGTGGAGCAGCCGGAGTTCTACACTTACCTGACCGCAAGGGAGATCCTGGACTTCGACTACAAGATACGCACGGGCCGCTCCGATTCGAGGGAGGAGATCATGAGGGTCGCTGAGCTCACGGGCATCACCCCTTACCTCGACAGGAAGACCGGCGGCTACTCAAGGGGGATGAAGCAGAGGCTGGGCCTGGCCTCCGCCATGATAGGGAGGCCGGAGATCATAATACTGGACGAACCCTCATTCGGCCTGGACCCAGCTGGCATGAGGGAGTTCAGGGAGATAATAAGGAAGATGGGTAGGGACAAGGAGGCCATGGTGATCCTGAGCACCCACCTCATATACGAGGCCAGGGAAGTCTGTGACAGGGTACTTATAATAGACCACGGGAGGAAGATGCTGGACGCACCCATCCGGTCTGACACAAGCCTGGTCAGGCTCACCTTTTCCAGCCAGGGGGACGGCGTTCTAGCACTGCCGTTCGAAACCGTGGAGGTGGAGGGGAGAAGCGCTGTCATAAGGCTCCCTCCAGGAATGACACTGAATGGCTTCCTGTCCCAGTACTCATCGACCCTACCAGACCTTGTGTCCGCTGAGGTCTACGACGACCTGGAAGGCCAGTATGTCAGGATAACCAGTGGGGAATAGGTTGAAATACACATCCAGATAATGTAGGTGTATGCAGCATTATATAGAGTTCGTGAGCACTTACGGCTTCCAGGAGACACTGGAGAGGCTCAGAGGGGCAGTGAGGAAGCGCAGCCTCACCATCTTCTGTGAGGTAGACCACAGGAAGAACGCGGAGTCCGTCGGGCTGAGTATGGGGAATGCCACTGTGGTATCCTTCGGTGACCCGAGGGCAGGCACGCCCCTTATGGTGGAGAACCCCAGGGTGGCCCTGGAACTCCCCCTGAAAATCCTTGTCTACGAGAAGGAGGGGAAGACCGCAGTTGGTTTCAGGAACCCGGAGTGGTTATCCCAGGACCTGTCAAACGTTGAGGCACTCTCAAGGATGAAGTCCCTCCTCACCTCGCTCTCCCTGGAGGCATCGGGGAGCCGGCTCGACGCCTGATATATATTTAAGGTACGGAGGAATATTTGCCAGGAATGGAGAAGTCCATCACTACCGAGGACTACCTCAAGATAATCGACGAACTCACCAAATACAAGGGGTGCGCCACTCTAACGGAAATAGCCAACAGGCTGAGGACGAAGAGGCAGAGCGCCTACGACGAGATAAAGATACTCGAAGGGAGGGGGCTCGTAATCAGGCAGAGCCGGGGGAGGTACGTGCTGTCTGAGATGGGCCAGGTGGAGGCGAACCTGTTCCTGAGAAAGCACAGGCTTGCGGAGGTGCTCCTCTGGAAGGGCCTAGGCATGCCCTGGGAGGTGCTGGATGACCAGGCCATGGGCATAGAGCACGGCATAACGGAGGAGATGGCAGAGAGGATATGCAGCACGTACGGCTGCGACAGGTGCCCCCATGGCAATCCCATACCTGACAGGGAAGGCAGGTGCCAGGAACCTGCAGACATAAAGCTCTCCTCTGTCCCCTCAGGCTCGGTGCTCAGGCTAACCAGGGTCATATACGAGACTTCGGAGATCCTCTCTTTCCTCACAGAGAACAACATGTACCCCGGCTCAATAATAGGCGTGAAAAGGAAGGGGGTCATCACCGTACCTGTGACAAAGAGGGAGATCGAGATACCTGAAAAAGTATCGATGGCGCTGAGGTTCGAGCGCCTCTTCTAGTCTTCTTCTATCGGCTTTCCGTAAACGGAGAGTATCTCCCGGAACCCTATGCCCCTGTAGAAGTTCAGGGCTATCAGGTTGTGCGACGGGAACTCCGCAGTGACGAACCTGACGCCCTTCTCGTTCAGTTCCCTGGTCACCCTCTCTATTAGCATTTTCCCTATGCCCTTCCTCCTGAACTCCGGCATGATGTAGAAGTCCACTATCCTGGCCTCCTCCTTCGGTGAGTAGAAGCTGCGGTCGACAACTGTCACGAAGACAATGCCCACCACCTTGCCACCGCTCTCAGCCACCATGACAAGGTGGTTTTCCCTGTCGCTGGCGAACCTGGCCAGCATCTCCTCGATCTTCTCCCTGGCGTCCTCCGCAACCTCGAACACCGAATCGAACTCCTCGTTCAGCCTCTTGAGCCTCAGTACCAGGTCTGCCGCTGTCCCCAGGTCCCTCTCCTCCATCCTCCTTATCTCGATCTGTGCCTTCATTTCCTCACCGTCCCGGGCAGGGGCTTTATGAGGCCCTCACTCAGCATCCTCTCGTACACCCTCCTGTTGTTCTCTATCATCTCTGTGGCCACCTTCAGGAAGTGCTCCTTGCTGCCGCTCCTCCTGGCCAGGCCCTGTGATGCGGTCTCGTAGGCCACCGCACTTGCAACCCTCGGATAGATCTCCCACTCCTCCATTGTTGGCACGATCTTCTCCTCAGTGGGCTCCTTCACATAGTCCGCCAGCTCGTACGAAGCGGCAACCATCACCTTGAAGTTCACCCCCTTTGCCCTGGCGTCCAGCACGCCCCTGAACACACCGGGGAATATCAGGCTGTTGTTTATCTGGTTGGGGAAATCGCCCCTTCCGGTAGCAACTATCCTCGCACCCGCCTCCCTGGCCTCGGACGGCCATATCTCAGGTATCGGGTTGGCCAGGGCGAATATTATAGGGTCCCTGTCCATTGACCTTATCCACTCCTTCTTGATCGTCCCTGGCCCCTGCTTCGCAGCTGACACAACGACATCTGCCCCCCTGAAGGCTTCCTCGGGCCCGCCCTTCCTCCTCTCGCCGTTGGTGATCATGGCCAGCCTGTACTTCCACGGGTTGTTGAGCATGAGCTGGTCCATGTCCTCCCTCTCAGGGTGCAGTATCCCCTTTGAATCGCATATTATTATGTTCTCCCCCCTGAAGCCTGCCGCCATCAGGAGGTGGGCCGTGGCTATGTTTGCGGCACCGGAGCCGAAGAGCACAACAGTCGTGTCCTCGTGTTTCTTACCAACTATCCTGAGCGAGTTTATGAGTCCGGCAAGCGTGATAGATGCCGTGCCCAGCTGGTCGTCATGCCATGCCGGTATTGAGAGGGACTTCTGGAGTTCCTCCAGGATGAAGAAGCACTTCGGCGACTCTATGTCCTCCAGGTTGAAGCCCCCAAAGGCTGGCTCAAGCGCCCTCGCCACCGAGACAAACTCATCCCTTGTCCTGACCCTGATGGGTATGGGCACTGCGTTGACTGCACCGAGCACGTTGAATATTAGCGACTTCCCCTCCATAACGGCCATGGCCGCCTCTGGCCCTACATTGCCAAGGCCGAGCACCCTCGTGCCGTCAGTGAGTATTCCTATGCTGTTCCACCTGCCGGTGTATTCGAACGAGTTGTCCGCGTTCTCCGCTATCTTCCTGGAAACAGCGGCGACCCCCGGGGTGTACCAGAAGGAGAAGTCCTCCAGGGATCTCACCGGGACCTTCGGGAATATCTGTATCTTCCCCTTGTAGTATTCAGAAAACTTAAGGGCCATCTCGTTGAATCCCTCAGTCCTGGCCTCCTCATCAAGCAAGCTCCTCAACCTCCAGCCCAGCGCAGAAACTGACAGCGATCCAGTCCAGAACTGTGCCGGGCGTTTATAAACAATGGTATACCTTACAGATAGATAAGCCTGATGCACACATTTCAGGCAGAGCTGGTGCATTTCCGTGCGGCCCACGGATGCGCTCGCATGGCCCGGTGGTCTCCATGGCATGCTACCCAAATACAGGCCTCGGGCACACTCCCCCTGTCCAAATAAGGTTAAATCTGACACTACAATGATCGGTTGATGGAGCTCAGCAACATCAAGCTGGACTGGGATGCCATACTGGGGAGGCAGATCTCCCATCTCGAATCGATATACCCTGACATGCAGATCAGGGACCAGTTCAGGGCCATCATCAACCTCCTTAACTCCAACAGGATAAAGTCAAGGGTCATACTCAGCGGAATAAACGTTGCAGCCTATGGCTTTTTCATGGACAGCTCGGAGATGCGTGACCGTTCTTTCGCAACGGTTGGCTTCACAGATCCTGCCTTTGCAAACGAGCAGAGGCTCAGGAACATAGTGGAGTGGATAGTGGGCTCTGTCTCCTCCTCAGGCCGCATGACCATGATGAACGAGGTCTTCCAGGACAACGGGATCTCGGGGCCCGTGCTCGCATCCATGGGCTTCAGGAAGATAACCAGGGTGAGGATGGAATACGACCTGGCGGATAACAAGCCCGGGGAGCCATCTCTACCCAGGGAGATCAGCGTCACCGGCCTGGAGGGGCTGGATATAAGGGCATACTCCTCCCTGGAGTACGAGTGCTACAGGGGCACCCAGGACGAGATACTGCTGGCATCATCGGAGGAGGACAGGCTCGCGGTCACAAGGAACATCTTCAGCGGCTCATACGGAAATGTACTGCAGAACGCCTCATACCTGGCCTTCCACAAGGCATCGCTCATCGGAGCAGTGGTGTGCACGGACGGGCGTGTGCAGGGCAGGAAGGACATGCTCCCCACAATCCTGAACGTATTCGTGAAGCCTGAGTACAGGGGCAACGGCCTGGGCACGGCGCTCATGCAGATGGCACTCTCGTCCCTGAGGGGAATGGGCTTCTTCAAGGCTTACCTGTGGGTCACTGAGGGCAACAGGGCCAGGGACCTCTACTCTTCCCTCGGTTTCACAGAGAGCCGGTACCCCAGGGAGGTCATATACTACAGGAAGTGAGGTCAGAGGGCGTTTGAGATCAGCGCGCAGGTGAGCGGTATCAGGTAGTTGTCGTCGAACGGGTACCTTGCGGCACTCTCCACCAGCGAGCCGGCCAGTGCGAGGACAACGCCATGCCAGCCAGCCATGAAGAGGCCGAAGAGTGCAGACGAGAGGAATATTGCGAGGAAGCCGGCGACGCTCTTCTTCCTGTTGAATATGAGCCTCGCAGATTTCACGCTTGTCCCGACAATGGTTGCAAGCGAATCGCCTATGACAAGCACAAAGAGAGTTACGGCGAGCAGCCTGACGTGCGGCACAATGGCCAGGGCAAGCAGCACCCCTGAGGCGAACCATATGGCCCCTATTCCCAGGGGCGTCCCGCCCCTCTCAAGGGAAAGGAGGAAGCTGGCTGCCCAGCTCTCCGTGTGTGTGGTGAAGTATGAGCCGACGATGTAGAGGATGAGCGCAGCCACCGAGACGAGTTCCCTTGCCAGGGTGAGCCCGAAGGCGAAGACTGCGCCTATTATTATGCTCCCCACAACGCTCTGCATTATGTCCCTGTTTATCTCCCTCCCTCTGTCCCTGCCCTTCATGCTCTCGTTCCTCCTGACGTAGCCCCTTATGCGGCCGTCCATGAGCATTGCTATTATCGTGCCCGCGGAGATCCCTATGTCTGCCCCTGGCCAGTAACCGTCAATCCTGAGTGCAGATGCCGCGATGGAAAGCACGAAAAGCGCGGAGAAAGGTAGGTAAAAGCCCGGGGTGTAGATGTAATATGCGGATAGGAGTGACAGCACGGATGAGGGTATCACCGAGTACAGGCCGGTGAAGTAGACAGTAAGGGCATCTGCTGCGGCCACAGCTGCGATGGGAGCGATGAAGCTGCGGCCCCTGGCTGATAGTGCAGAGATGGATGTGGCGAGGCCAATGGAAACATACGCTATCGCCCCAGGTGAGAGGTACATTTTTGCTGGGTGTAAGAGGGATACTTATAATAATTTTTATACATGTGCATTCCTGGCATCACCTGAGAACAGCAACCATGCCGCCTATGAGAATCAGGGCGAACGAGAGTATGTAGAGCCCAGGGAAGATGTCAAGGCCCAGTACTGAGAGCGTTATCATTATGGCTCCAGCGTGCGTCCTCATGGTGTTGGCCAGTGCTGATGCGAATATACCGATCACGGGGAAGACAGCCATGTGTATGGCCCCCACAAGGCCGGGAAACGGCTGCACCCTTATGACCGGGTCAACAGGCGGATAGAGGAATGTGGCAAGCAGTATGGCGACGAAGACCAGCGATCCGGAGAGGCCGAAGCTCTGCTCGTACTTCACCGACATGCATAAACGACCTTTTATATAGAGGTTCACATCGGCCACAGGCCAATTCAGTACAGAAGGTTCCCAGTGGTGGACGGAAAGCACAGGGCAAGACCACTGCCAGGCCTGCAGTCCCCGCCGTGCCAGGCATGGTTGGCAGGTGGAAGAGTTCAATACTGCCTGGCGATCGGGTTCTGTTGATCTACTACATCCTTGGACTGGCTGCAGCGATCGCGGCACTCCACATGGTTGCCCCGGACCACTGGGTACCGCTCTCGGCCCTGAGCGTGAGGTCAGGATACACGCAGAGAAAGACTCTTTCGCTTTCACTCCTGATCGGCATCACACACGGGCTGGCCACCTCCGCCCTCTCCGCCTCCGTTGCATTCCTGGGCCTCGTGTTCCTGAGCGGTGCCCTGGTGAGGTACATATCCTTTGTGCTCCTGATCGCTGTGTCCGTTTACATCGTAGCCAACGCCATCAGGGAACAGTCCGCGGGCACGGAGGTGCAGCAGGTATCCTTGGCAGCCAGCGTGATCCCAGACCCTGCCCTTGTCCCCATACTGCTCCTTGCATCTCCATCCGGCCTCTATACGCTGTCGGTGGCCATTGTGGTCTTCCTGGCAGTGACAGTGGCCACCGTGGTCTGCATGGTCTATGTGTCCATGCTCGGCTACCTGAGGGGCCTATCGGGACTGAGGCCCGCCACCGTGGACTACATCGTTGCCGCTGTGCTGGCTGGCACCGCCCTCTACGTACTACTCTCCTAAATTACAATAGCCACCAGGACATGCCAGGCCATGCGCATAGCCTCTTTCCCTTTCCACTTGCCGGAGTGGGTATCTGGCCCACAGAGGGCATCGCTGATGCGTTTCATCTCCTCCTCTGCCCCATCCTCCGTGATCCTTGTCTACGACGGGAGCAAGTTAAAGGGCAGCGCGGAGAGGGATGCCCACATGGAGGTGGTGGAGAGCATAGTCGATGCATGGGTGACCATGGTGCATGATGCCAACCATGGCTGTTACTCCTCCATGATGGCCGGAGCCGACACCATGGAGGAGAGGGTGAAGAGGAACATGCTCCTGATGGTCTCTGACACAGTGGAGTCATACCTGCGATCTTACTGGAAGGACCTCAGGAGCCTGAACTCTGAGGTCACGGATTCAATGTACAGGGCCAAGCACCGCCTCTTCTCCAGTGTGGTCTGGGACCTTGAGAGGTCGTGCTGGGAACACGTGAACGAGGTTGCGCTGGATAGGGTGCGCTCCTTCGGCTACACGGAGAGGACGCTCATGGTGGTTGACCCGGAGCTCTCCTACTGGTTCCAGGACCACATGCCCGAGGTCAGGAGGGCAGAGCTGCAAAGCCTGTAAACTACCCCGCCATTACGGACGGGGCATCTCCACCTCACGGTGAAGATTTCCTGCTTCTTCCAGGAAACTTACTATACACTCCCTCGGAAAAGGGAATGTACAGCAGAGGTCTCCTGTCCACAGGCTCTAAGGGCAGTGCCGGCCCTTCACGTGGAACGTTTAGGGGAGCGCTGTGATAACGCTCTAAAGTCCGACCGCACTCAGTACAGGCGAACACACGGTCTTTCAGGGACAGTTCATTCTTGACGTATCCACACCTGGCATACTTCTTAGGTATACGCTGGATTCACCTTCACTACCCTCCCACCAGCCCTTTCAGCCTTTTAGGAGAGGTATCTCGTGAATTCAGATAAATTGGAGTGGAGGATATGCTCTCAGTGTCTAACTCCCGCTGCTCACTACCATCCCCTCCCACACCGAAGGGGGCTTCCGCCCCATTAAACCCCATAAAGTTAAAGAAGGAAGCCATGATGCCCAGCACGTTCGGTACAGAGTGATCGGGATGACCGTGTTTCAGGGAAGGGCTTCAAAGAAGTTCACAGGCGGGAAGTACAAGAAGTTAAGGAACAAGAGGAGGTTTGAGCTCGGCAGGGAGCCAACTCTCACGAGGCTTGGGCCGGAGAGCAGGAAGACCATCAGGGTCAGGGGCGGCAACACGAAGACCTTCATAATGAGGGCAGAGTTTGCAAACGTCTATAGCCCAAAGGACAGGACAACGAAGAAGGTCAGGATCCTAACGGTGAAGGCCAACCCGGCCAACCCGCACTTCGTGCAGAGGAACATAATGAACAAGGGCACCATAATACAGACAGAACTCGGTGATGCTAGGATAACTTCAAGGCCCGGGCAGGAAGGCGTGATCAACGCCGTCCTGGTGCAGTGAAGCCATGGTGCAGGTAACCCTTTACTCCCAGTACTTCAGGGAGAGCAATACGAGGCGTCTCGGCAGGAAGATCTCCAGGAAGGCTGCCCGGAATTACTCCGATGCAAGGCTCGAGGAGATTCTGAGGTCCCTGAGGCTGAAGTTCGAGGTCAGGGATGCCAGGTACCCAAGGATACCATGGGAGCCCTGCAAGATGTACATAGTGGACAGCAACGTGAAGAAATCAACACTCATCAAGATGATAGAGAGGAAGTTGTCCTAGGGCACTTTCCTGCGCCTCTTGTAAGAATAGTACTGGAGCGGGTGCCTGAGCCACTCCCTAGCACAGACGGCATCGTCGCCTGCGTAGCACAGGTGGTTGGACTTCAGGACAGCGCACTTTGGTGGTGAATAGACTTTGCCTGATATCTCCCCTGTGACGTGGAGCACCTGGTACCTTGTCATCCTCTCGTTGTAGTCGGGGGCGGTCCTGAACAGGCTCATTATGTCCTCCCTGTCCATGCCAACGTTGAAGAGAAAACTCACCAGGGTAAACCTGGCCATGTGCGGGAGGTTCACCCCATCCCTCATCTGGTTCAGGTAGGTCGATATGCACGGTGGAAAGCTGTTGAAGTCAAGGCCCCCTGGCACATCGGCCCACTTCCTGGAAAGGTCCCTGAAGAGGTTTCCCAGCGATTCCACCATATCTGCATATCCAGATAGGGCCTCCCTGGCCTCCGAAACTTCGATGGAATTGTAGAGGTCAAGGAACAGGGCCACGAACCTCTCCCTCACAAGCGTTGCGAACACGTCCTCGCTCACCCTCACCGTACCGGAGTCCACGTCCTGGTATACGAGCCTGTATGTGGGCCCGCTTACCCTCTTCACGGTGGCCACGAAGTCGAACACAGGCACAAGGAACCTGTGGCTCCTGTAGTCGAAGGATGCCCTCATGCCCATGGAAGAGGCATATGAGACAGCATCCTCCGGGTCAGACTGCTTCACCGCAGATTCCACATGGTCCCGGGCAGTGTTGAGAGCCCTGGTGGTGAATCCCTGCTCATCTATGGCACGCAGTATCCAGAGGGAGAGGTAAAAGGTGTCGCTGTCCCTCGGGTCGGGCTTCTCTGACCGCGCCACGGACTCGAGGAAGTCAACGGCCCTCCTCCTGGCCTCAGTGCCCTCCTTGCTCCCCAGCAGCGTGCCGATCCTTGCCCTGAACTCCAGGAAGCCTTCCCTGGTTGGCAGGTTCATGAAACCTCGATCAGGTCTCTCGGTGCCGTGGTGATCCTCTCGTTGCCGTCCTTCCTGACCACCACGTCATCCTCTATCCTGACACCGCCGAACTTCGGGACGTATATCCCGGGCTCCACTGTAACGACCATTCCGTTCTTGAGCGGGAAGTCCAGGGTTGGCGTCAGCGCAGGGTGGTCGTGCACGTCCAGCCCGACGCCGTGCCCCAGGGAGTGTATGAACCTGCCCTTGTACTTTGTGCTGTCTATGACATTCCTGGCAGCAAGGTCAGCGTCCTTCCCGTTTGCGTTCTCCCTTATCACCTTGAATGCAGCCTCCTGGGCCTCGTAGACAACCTGGTGCATGTACTTCTGCTCCTCACTCGCATGGCCGAATACCACGGTGCGGGTTATGTCAGAACAGTACCGCCTGTAAAGGGCCCCGAAGTCCATCAGCACGAAGTCGCCCCTCCTGAGCTTCCTGTCACCGGGTGCGTAGTGCGGTATGGACGCATTGGGGCCGAAGGCTATGATCGACCTGAACGAGGGCCCATCTGCGCCGGCCTTCATCATCTCGTAGTTGAGCTCTGCGGCCAGTTCCAGCTCCGTCATGCCCTCACGGAGCCTGTCCAGCACCCTCTCGAAGGCCTCACTGCCTATCCTCGCCGCCTCCCTGAGTTTCGATATCTCCTCCTCTGTCTTCAGCCTCCTGGCCTCTGCTATCGAACTTGTCACGTCTATGAACTCCTTGTCAGGTATCATCTTCAATATCTCCTTGTACTTGGAGAGCGTCAGGGCGGAGTAGTTGAGGCCTATCGTGTCAACACCCTCCACCTCCTTCCTTATGATGTCCCTGAACTCCTCCTGGTTCCTGAACACCAGCACCTCAAGCCCCGTTGCCCTTGCTGACTGTTCCTCCAGCTGCGATGTCACGATCTTCACGCTTTCCGGCGTGACCACGAGGGCAGAGTGCTCGAAGAGCCCTGAATCTGCCCCGGTCAGGTAAAAGAAGGTCTTGTCGACGGAATTCTCGTCACCGTTGAATATCAGGATCGTGTCTGTCTCCCTGGCGTACTCGAATATCCTCTTCGGGTCCATGGTGGGAAGAGTGGTAATGTAGATATAACAGTTAGCAGGGAGAGATATATCCAGCAAAGTGATGTGGTTATGTGCTCATAACCGAGGTGTTCCACAGCATCCAGGGCGAGGGACTTTACATGGGCATACCCATGCTGTTTGTGCGAACGAACAGGTGCAACCTGAGATGCACATGGTGCGATTCGAAGTATACTTTCACAGGTGGCAGGGAGGTACCACTGGAAGAACTGCTCGGGGAGGTGGAGAGGAGCAGGGAGCAGTGGGTCTGCTTCACTGGTGGGGAGCCCCTCCTCCAGAGGGAAGCGCTGGAGTTCACGAAGAGGGTCGTGTCCATGGGCAAAAAGGTACTCCTGGAGACGAGCGGCTCACTGCCCATAAAGGAGTTCACCTTCTCACCCATGGTTTCCATAGACATGGACATCAAGACACCGTCTTCCGGGGAGGAGAAGCACTTCCTGAAGGAGAACCTGGACTATATAAGGGATAACGACTACGTGAAGTTCGTCATAGCCAGCAGGGGTGACTACGATTACTCCGTAGGCTTCATCAGGTCTATGCAGCGCAGTGTGAACGTGGTCTTCCAGCCTGCTTGGGGCACTGACATGCGCTGGCTGGCAGAAGCCGTGGTCAGGGACGCGCTGCCTGTGAGGCTCCTGCCGCAGTTCCACAAGTTCATATGGGGCGAGGCCAGGGGCGTGTGAGGTGGTGGATCTTGCAGGAAACGGTTTATTCTGGCATATTCTACTACTTAGGCGAGTTCAGGGAGCTTGAGGTACTCGTGAGGGACGGTAGGATCGAGAGGGTTGGGATGGACATAAGGGGCTTTCCGGTGAAGCGCCTCCCCGGTGCTGTCCTGCCCGCTGGAACGGACATACACGTCCACTTCAGGGACCCGGGGGAGACGGAAAAGGAGGACTTCGAGACAGGGTCGCTCTCTGCCATATACGGCGGCACAACCACGGTGTTCGACATGCCGAACAATGCAGTGCCGGTGGACAACTACGAGGTCTTCAGGGAGAAGCTGGCTAGGGTGAGGGGGAGGTCATATGCGGACTTCGGACTCTACACCATGTTCACGGGCTCGAACGAGGAGGTCATATCCAGGGAGACGAGTGGGATCAAGGTTTTTATGGGCGGATCCACGAACTCGGTGGTTGTCCCGGAAATCGACGAGAGGAAGGCCAGGGCCCTGGACTCATTCAACGTGCCTGTGGCCTTCCATGCGGAGGACCAGGGGTGCCTGGCGGCACACCAGGTGGAGGCAAGGGACACGAGGGAATACAACAGGTCCAGGCCACTGGAGTGTGAGGTGGCGGCTGGGAAGGCAGTAGATTCGCTGAAGATAAGGAAGAGGGTCGTGGCCCACATGACATACCCTTACCTGAGCGCCGAGAGCAGTGTGGTGAGGGAGGTGACACCGCACCACCTCCTCCTCCATGACAGCATGGGCCTGGGGCCGCTGGGCAAGGTGAACCCGCCACTGAGGGACAAGCCCACAGTTGAGGCCAATCTGGAGGCATACCTGAGGGGCTACTACACCGTCCTGTCATCGGACCACGCGCCCCACACGCAGGAGGACAAGGAGGAGTTCGAGTACGCCAGGGCGGGGATCGTGGGGGTTGAGACGAGGATACCCCTCATGCTGGCGCTGGTGAAGAAGAAGGTGCTTGACATGAAGGTCCTCATAGAGACCGCCTGTTCGAACCCTGCCGAGGTAATGGGCATAAGAAAGGGCAGGATAGATGTGGGTTACTACGCAGACTTCATGTGTGTCGACCTGAACTCCATGAGGAGGGTGAACGAGGAGAGGCTGCACTCCAAAAACCCGTGGACTCCGTTCAACGGCTTCGATGCCGTGTTCCCGGAAACGGTGATAATGAGGGGCCAAACCGTCCTGGATAGGTACGAGGCCATTGAGGAGCCCCTGGGTGAATTCGTTCGAGATCTGAAATAGCCCCGATCATGATTTAATGCACCAGGCGATCCAGGGCCGTGATAAGGCTCATCCTCTCCGATGTCGATGGCACGATTACACACAGGGACAGGAGGATAGACGTTGCGGCCATAGAGGCAATCAGGAAGGCCATTGGCAGGGGCATCCTGGTGAGCCTTGTGAGCGGGAACGTCATACCCGTGATGTACGGGCTGGAGGTCTTCATAGGCCTCAACGCGCCGGCATTCGCGGAGAACGGTGGCTGCTACATCATGAAGGAGCACGTGGAGGCCTTCTTCTCAAAGGAGAAGCCGGAGGAGTTTTTGAGGCACATAGAGAGGATCACGTCGGCATACGGCATATTCTCTAATGCCTGGAGGCTCACCTCCATGGGCTTCGGGATGAGGGAGGACGATGAGGAGAGGGTCAGGGAGGAGGCGAAGAAGTTCGGGGTGACCGTGACGAACAGCGGCTACTCATGGCACATACTGAACCCCGGGCAGGACAAGGCGTTCGCTTTCAGGAAGCTCATGGAGATGTACTCCCTGGAGAAAGACGAGATACTGGTCATTGGCGATTCAGAGAACGACATGCCCATGTTCAGGGAGGCCGTGCACAGTGCCTGCGTGGGCACAAACGAGGTCCTCATGTCCATGGCTGAGACCGTGACATCAGGAAAGAACTCCTCAGGCTTCGTTGAGGCGCTCGGGAAGTACGGTATTGTATGAGGTCAACGTTCGGGAAGAGGGAGCTCAGGGCCATCGCCAGGGAACGCATTTGGCACATGTTCGACCTCGCCTCAGTGGAGGATGACCCAGCACTGGCCGCAAGATACATAGTGATCATGGAGAGGCTGGCCCTCAGGATGGATCTCACGCTACCCAAGGAGATCAAGAGGTCATACTGCAAGGTATGCAAGTGGCCATACAGATTCGGCACCGTGCTGAGGATAAGGAGGCGCCTGCTGATCGTGCACTGCGGTCACTGCGGTGATATAAGGAGGATCCCGCTGGAAAAGGTCAGTCGTTGAGCGTCTCGATCTGGAACATAACCTTGAATCCTTCCAGTGTGGCCTGTATCTTGTCCGCGAACCAGATCGAATCCTCTGCTGTTGCGTTCTCGCCCCACTCGTATACCATGTCCTGCTCCCCTATGACGGGCTTGAAGCCAAGGGAACGAAGCCTGTTGATCACTTCACTGGGTTTCGCACCCTCGCTTGAGAACGTAACTTTCAGGTAAGTCTTCATTGGATTCAGACCCCTCATAATAGAAACATATTTAGGTTTTTCCACGGCGGAGACCGTGTGCCAGCCACTCTTGGTACTGCCCGGGACGGCCTGGCATGTCCTCTGACTTCACCCTCCCATGCCAATCAGGATAGGTCGGCCCGCCAATGTGGCAGTCCTCTGGCACTTCCCGGGCCATAACCCGCCGTGCTCACTTGCCGCCTATCCTCTCCCTCAGCCTCGCGATGTTGCTGGGCCACCAGTTGTACTTTTTAAGGAACAGCATCACTGACGGCACAAAGAAGGGCCAGCTGACGAACGTGTCTATGAGGACACCGAGTGCCAGGCCTATGCCTATCTCCTGTATGATGCCTATGTCACTGAAGTAGAGGGACCCGAAGGTTGCGAACAGCAGGCTGCCCAGGGTTGCGATCACGCCCCCGTTCTCCGTGACGCCGCGCGCAATGGCCTCCTCGTCCCCTGATCCCTTAATGACGCTCTCCCTCACCCTGGTTACCATGAAGATGTCGTAGTCCAGGCCAACGGCCAGCAGGGTCACGAAGGTGAACATGGGCACGAAAATCAGGACCGGCATCCCAAGTGGGGAGTAGTGCACTATACCGAACGTTATCGCCAGGGATATGACAACTGATGCGAGGACCATCGCTATGAGCCTGATGGGCGTGAAGAGAGAACTGAGCTGGACTAAAAGTATAACGAATATGGCAGCCGCCAGGATAGGTATGATCTTCAGGAAGGCGGAAAGTGTAGCGGAGTAGGCCGCGTTAAGCCCCTCAGTGAGGCCGCCCACATATGCAGGGTACCTGGAGCCCTGGGTGAAGTCCTTGACTATGTCCTTCACCGTGTTAGAGGAGTACTGGTCCCAGGCGACCTGCGACAGCTGGAAGGTCACCATGGCGTAGTCAGGGTTGCTGCCTATGTCACTGCTTATGGTGCTGTTGTATATTGATGAAAAGCGCCCATGCGTGACGTTCTGCACATTCACGTAGTAACCGAAGGGGTAGCTTGGGCCGAAGACCTCCGAGACACCCTTTACGGAACTGAGGTTCTCCTCCAGCCCGGTTATGTAGGCCATCTCGGTCATGTTGTATTTTCCCTCAGCTAAGAGGGGTGACGGGAACTTCACGATAACGTAACCCCTGTCGAAGAAGTCCCCGTGGAAGGTGTCGTTCACGACCTGCAGTGCCTCCACTCCCGAGCTCTGGGGTATCAGCCTGAACACGTCCATGTTCGTGGGCGTGATGAGGTATACGTAGAGGGCTATGACAGAGACAACGATGAACACAACGGCTATCTTCCCCTTGTTCCTCAGCACTGCGCGCGATATCCTCCACATAGTCCTCTCCATGGGTATCGACTGAAGCTGCGCCGGGTGCCTCGGCCAGAAGACCCTGGGCCCCGCCCTTTTCAAGAGCGCTGGGAAGAACGTGGTCGCGATCAGTATGGCCACGGCCACGCCAATTGCGTTCACGAGGCCCGAATCGCTGAACAGCGGGACGTCTGCGAGCCAGAGAATTATGTACGAGATCGCAACGGTGAGGCCGGAGGTGAGCACAGCGTTGCCTGCCCACTGGCCCGCATCCACAATCGCTTCCGGGTTACCTGACTTCACCTCCCTCCTGTACCTGGCCATTATGTAGACGATGTAGTCGCTGGTGAGGCCCAGGAGGAGTATGTAGAGGAGCGTGGGCGTTATGAAGGAGACTGTGGAGTGTAGTATCCTCCTGTATATCAGGCCATCAACTGCAGAAGATATGACCGCGGACATGCCGAACATGGACAGCGGCAGGAATGCTGCCACAGGTGACCTGAAGAAAATGCCCACTATAACTACCGAGATTGCAATGCCTATTATCAGGGCCCTCAGGAGGCCGTCTATGGCCTCGCTCTCGATCTCCTGGTCCAGGGCCGAGGCTCCTGCAACGTAGTACCTGCTGTCTGGCTCAACCGACTTAAAGTTGTCGCTTATGGCCTGTATGGTGTTTACCTGCTCCGGTGTGAGGTTGAACTGTGTGCTTATGAGTATTATGGTTGTGGAGTTGTCGTAACCAACAAACTGGTGCAGGAAGGCGGGTGTCAGCACGATCGGGTATGTGAGGTAACTGCCGGACAGGATGGTGTATGAGGCCAGTTTCGATGGGCTCGTCCCGTTCAGTGCTGTGAGGTAGCCAGTAAGGGTCTGGGTGTTTAGCTGGACCTCAGGGTTTCCAGAAAAGGAGTCAATGAGGCCTTGTTCGACATCGGATACAGTCCAGCCCTCGATCACAGGCCCTGTCATGGACTTTCCCGAGGCCCAGGACTGCTCTGCAATGTACGAGGGGGTGAGGTTAAGTGCACTCAGCAGTTCTTCAGCCCTGCTGTTGTTTCCCAGCGAGCTGGATGTGTAGTTGACCGCGAAGGCCCGGGAGAATGAGAGGAGCGTGGAGTTGAACTGCTGCATATTCTCCACATACTGTTCCAGGGTGACATTGCCGGCCAGCCCTGCGGTTATGTTTGCCAGAAGTGGTTCTGTTGTGTTCAGTGCACGGTAGAACCCACCGTTTGGCTTTCCGTCAATACCACTCACTATTCCGGACCCTGTCTGCACCAGCACGCTGTACGGGGCGTTTTCCTTCACCGTGCTGTTCCAGGCGTAGCTGAAGAGATCAAGGTAAGAGGTGGCGAGGCTGGAGAACTGGGCCGGCATATCTCCCGCTGCTGACAGTGCGGCATGGTATGCCACGGAGTCCTCCACCGTCACGTTGCCGTACGCCTCGCTCGCGTTGAACGCCCTGATGAAGACCGCGGGCAGACCGTACTCAACCTCGGCAAGGCCGACTGTGGTCTGGTTCAGCTCGCTCTCCTCCGCGTTGAGGGTCGAGAGCAGGCTGTAGGTGCCGTTCAGCAGTGCCTTTGACGAGTTGCTGAAGGACTGCAGGGTCTCGTTCTCCACAGTGAGGAAGCTGGTTATGTTCACGCCGCTCCCAAGGGAATCGAGGTACGATGCAACGGCGCCCTGCAGCGATGCCAGGAGGTCTATGCCCCTGACGCTATCTATGGGCGTCCCGTTAGTCACTATCACGAGTGTGGAGTTGGACGACGCGTTCCCGCCCCCACCGAAGTACGTGTTAAAGAGGTTCTGGGCGGTGTTAGCCATCGAGTTCGCCGGCACAATGTCAGACGCTATGTTGTACGAGGTGTCGTTGAAGAGTATGCCTGCAAAGGGGAGTGAGAGGACAAGGATAACGAGCCAGATTATGATGACCTTGCCGCTGTGCCTCGTGACTGTTAGGGCCAGCCTCCTGAAAGCCCTTTCGAACATCGATATCGGGTGGTAGATAACAATCCGTTAGATAAACGTTGAAGAACAGCTCCGACGGTAAATGAACCGCCAGGGTTCCACGTAGTGCCACCGATCCACCCGTGCAAGTTACCTGGTCTCCAGGATCCTCTCCTCTCCCGTGATCCTCTTGCGCCCCGCGAATCCCTCGTCAACGTAGTGCCAGTACTTTATGTCTTCCTCGTTCTCCAGCCAGCACAGGTAAGCCGGCATGTCGTTTATCACCGCAGGGAAGTCCACCAGGCCTGCCTCTATGTCCCTGACTATGATGCCCTTTCTCCCTATCTCCTCCAGGATGGCCTCACCACGCGCGTACAGGACATCGTTCTGCTCCTTCGGTACCCACACCTCACGGCTGCCGAGCTCCCTGTATATGAGGCGCAGTTCGTCCAACCTCTCCCGCAGCCACGGTATCTCGTCCCTGGCAGTGGTGAGGTCGAAGTACTGCATGCATACCGATCGAATATACGGAAATATTTATTTCGCACCGCTACCCGATAACATCGCCTGGCTGTGCTCCCTCGTCCACTGAGAGCAGTTTCACTCCGTCCGGTGTCAGGGCGCCGAGGACGAGAACCTCTGACATGAAGTCCGCCACCTGCTTTGGGGGGAAGTTCACGACCGCAATGACCTTCCTTCCCACGAGTTCCTCAGGCCTGTAGTTGGTTATCTGCGCCGATGACTGCCTGTACCCTATGTCGGGTCCGAAGTAGATCTTCAGCCTGTAGGCCGGTTTCCTGGCCTTTGGGAAGTCCCTGACTTCCTCTATGACCCCCACCCTTATGTCCAGGCTCTGGAACACTGAGAAACCGACCTTGTCCTTCTTAACGGACATCGGCCCGGTATAGGTGTTGCGGTGTATATCTTATTTGCACTGTGAGGACATGGGAGCACTGTCCATCTCCTATATGGACGTGGCCATGGCGATGAACGCTGTTGATACGACAAGTGCAGAGGAAGCCAGGTATGCAGCCTGGACACGCCTTGGCATGGTCAAGGGCCCCATGACCTCAGGGTCCCTTCCTATGACCCACATTACCGAAAGGGGCGCTATGAGTGCTAGAACGAAGAACACGAGAAGGTATAGGACGATCTCAATCATTAACGATGCACTTACGAGTATCGAGGCAAACACTGCGGGAAGGCTTTCAGTGACGTACAGGAGCCAGTAGTTCTTCTGTTTCATGTCCAGGGCCTCAGCAACTCCCCAGGCACTTCCAAGCGATATCACGATCAGGGCGATGAAACCCGCAGCCACCAGCCCGGCACTGAAGACAGCTGGTGCGTAGTCGCCGGCCAGGACTCTGAGCGTTCTTGATAGCTCTGCAGGTGTGGCGAAGAATGATGCGCTGGAAGCACTGCCAATGCCTGCAAAGGCCATCACCACCACGATCATCATGCCCTCAGTCACCATGGCCCCCACCAGGGTCTCCGATCTAATCGACCTGATGGCTGCTCTCCCTTCAACCGCGATGTTGCTTGACCTCATCCCCATGACCTTCGTTCCTGTGGCGGAAGCCTGGAAGAACACCATGAAAGGCATGACAACAGCCCCAACATCCGCTGCCAGTACAAGGAAATAATTCCTGCTATCACCGAGCAGGAACATGTTCGCTTCGGGGTCTGTGTGTGGCAGTGGCCCCCTGATGACCAGTGCAGCGACCAGGAAGGCGATGAGCAGAAGAGACATTGCGATGAGGGGTTTCTCCGCCTGTCTGTACTTGCCCGAGGACACTATGGCTATATGGAGCACGTAGATCAGCGGCACCGTATACAGTATCGGGATTCCAGCAACCTCCAGGCCTATGCCTATGCCCAGGTATTCGATCGCGTAGGTTACCATGTCCGTGATCGCCATGGGAAGTGCCACTGCGGTTGCCGCTCTCCTGCCGTACCTCTCCCTGACCACTGTCCCAAGGCCTTTGCCGGTCGCTATACCGATCCTACCTGCCTGCTCCTGGATGATGAACAGCGGGATTACGAGAAGTGCCATGAGCCAAACGAGACCGTAACCGAAGGCTGCCCCTGTCGATGCAGCCCCTATGTACGAGGAGGCATCCATGTCTGCGATCATTGCAAGCCATGCCGGCCCAAAAAGGAGCAGCCATGTTCTGTAGGATCCCTTCATACTGAGCACCCGATACCGTCGTCCATGATGTAAGGCACTCCTGACATAATTAACACTGTTAAAAAATAGCTGATCCCCTGCATAACTCCTGCTTCTATATTTTCCAATGGCACAATAGGGGGGGTCACGGTGCTATTTAATCAAAATGGAATATAGCGGGCCTGCCGGGATTCGAACCCGGGTGTTCGGCTCCGAAGGCCGACAGGCTCTCCTGACTATCTCACAGGCCCGGACAATTATGGATTGACGGGTTAAGCAATTTGCGGTACAGTCAGATCCAGAACCCACCAAACCCGGGCCCGAAACCGCCGAATCCCCCGAACATGCCCATGGTCATCAGGCCCATGCCAGCCATCATCATTGGGGCCATCATCATTCCAGTGTTGTTCTGCTGATGCGCCATCTTTATGTGCTTCTCCAGGTCGTCCCTGGACTTGAAGAGCAGGCCGTCCAGGTCACACACGAGGAGCGAAGGGTCTATGAGGTGCACTATTCTCTTCCAGAGGTTCAGTTCGTACTCGTGGCCCTCATGCACCTCCACAGCCGTGGCCAGGCCAAGCGTGAGGAGGCCCTCAACAGCGGGCACAGCCATGTCCCTGCCCCAGATACCTGCGTGCAGCTGCACCTCGAACTTGCCCTTGCTCCCTGCTATGACCACATCCACGTCCCTGACCTTGCCCAATACGATCCTCTCCCTCCCGGACTTCTTGGCATGTATCTCCCACATCTGGTCATGGTGCTCGTCCGAAGTGATGTTGAAGCCGTCGTTGACCAGGAACTCCTTCACCTTCTCATGCACGTCCGATGGGTCTATATCCTTTTCAACAAACCCGTGCCTATACATGGGTAAAGATTGGAAACGTCTGGCAAAAAGGTTGCTGTGCGGTGTCAGACATCTTAAAATATTTGTCTGCTTATATATTTTTAAATATTTTTCACCTCCGAAATATTGCATGATTTATAGACGAACGAATATTTATTAATAACCTGCAGTTGATTTCTCTCATGTTCCACAAAATACACTTACACTTTGTGGACACAATTAGGGACGAAACCAGGAGGATAAAGGCCCTGGTGGGTGAGCAGCTCTTCTCACCCCTGGAGGACCAGAAGAAGCTGCAGTAAACATTTAAACTGAAATGCAATGTTCATCTGGTTCATGTACCAGATGGAAGAGGAGATCAGGTCACAGTCAACCAGTGTGAGGAATGCCTGGGAGAGTGCACACAGGAAGAGCTCCGAAATACAGGATATGGCCTCCGGGGCCATGGGATTCGTGGTATCGGGAAGCGGGACGAGCTTCAACGCTTCCCTTTTTCTTTCCCTCCTTCTGAACGACAGCGGGAGGCCTGCTGTGCCAGTTGCGCCTTCTGAAGTAGGCACTTACATACGCTCGCTCGGCAGGAATGCCATATACGTGTTCTTCAGCCAGTCAGGCGAGAGCAGGGACACCGTCAGGGCGGCCAGGGAGGCGGCCGAGAGCGGCGCAAGGATCATATCCTTCACAAACTCGCAGGAGAGCACTCTCTCGAAGCTTTCTGACCTTGAAATATACCTGTCTGTGGGGCCGGAGAAAGCCGTGGCCGCAACGAAGTCCTTCACAGCCATGCTCATGGCATCCCTTGAGTTCTGCTCCGCCATCCAGGGCTCGTGTTCAGAGGCAGTGATGAGGAAGGTGGCGGCATCAGTAGGGCAGGTGGTCGGGCAGGCGGAGAACCTGCAGGTGGTGTCTGCGGACAACTACATCTTCCTGGGCTCTGGATACTCATACGTTACCGCAAGGGAGGCTGCCCTGAAGCTTAGGGAAACTGCATCCGTAAGGACTGAGGCCTTCATAGCCCAGGAGTTCGAGCACGGCTACATCCAGGTGGCAGGCAGCAAAGATGCTGTAGTCACATTCTCAGAAGACCAGGTGACAGCAAGGATCAGGGAGGAGTGCACTTCTTTCGGTGCACAGGTACTTGATGGGTCTCTGGGATCACAGGTGATCAGGGGCTTTGACTATCCTGAGAGGTGTGTCCTCGAGATAATCCCGTGGCAGCTCTATGCCATGCGCCTGGCCCAGTCCAGGGGCCTGAACCCGGACAGGCCGGACAGGCTCACAAAGGTGCTCAGGTGACAGGAAGGGCTGGGGGTTTCAGCCCTCAGTGCCCTGTGGAGGCCGGCCTGCGGAGCTTCCTGCATACCCACCCATCAGGCACCCTGAAGGAAGCAAGTGGAGGGTCCGTGCCTGCCACTGGGTACACATCTTTCTCCTCCTGCACGTTGTGGGCCTGCAGGATGTCGTAGATCTCCTGCACGTACTTGGGGGCCTTGACCACCTCGTTCCGCCTTATCTCTCCCTCAACCCTGTCAAGAAGCATCCAGATGGATGCGTGCTCCATTTCCAGGCCCGAGACCTTGGCAGAGAGGTCTGGCCTGGCCTGGAGGGCCCTGGGGAACATGTCCTCCTCCTCGGCGTAGATGTGCCTCCTGAGCCCTACGGATATCCTTTCGAACAGGTCTATGTCGATCTCGCCCCCATCTATCGCCCTGAGCAGATCCCTGAGGAGCCTGTTCGCCTCCTCGTGATCCCTGACCATCTCCTCCTCTCCTGGCATCAGCCAGGCATGGGATTTGGCCAATAATCACTTTTCCCTAACCTGTTAGGGCACACCACCGTACCATGCGCCCAGTATATCCCTGCCGGCCGGTTCGAGGCCCGTCTCATGCGTCAGCTTCCTGCACGAAAGGGAATAGTCGGAGCGATCGGATCTACAGGGTGGCCTGCTGATGCCGGCCGCGCTTGCGAACTCCTCCTCGGCCATGTTGAAGTCGCAGACGTTGTATATGCCGGACCTCCCGAGAAGCCGTATGACAGCTGTGGAGAGGTCCCTGTTCAGGACGAAGGCCCTCCTCCTGCCGGTAACCGGTGCCCAGCCGGTGGCCCCTGCGGCCCACCTGTCCATGAGGTTAGGGGCGCAGTGCCCCAGGGGTATTCCGGTCCTGATTATGAGGGCACCTTCACCGGCTGTGGCCTCCGCCTCCAGCATTTTCGCGCCCAGTGGAGTGGCCGGCCCTGTTGCGTCTTCCTCGCTCTTCTCTCCACCACGTGGAAGGTAGACGAGGTCAGAGGATATCAGGACGTGCATGCTCCCTGGGAAGAGGCCCTTGATTATGCTCTGCGCCACCTTCACTGCCTCCCCTGCCCTCTCATCTTCAGGCACTGCAGCGGCAATGCCTTCACCGTAGATGGCGTTCACAACGTACTCAACACCCTCAGCCCTTCGGAGAGCGCCGGGGATATCCTCTAGCCCCCTCACCCCTATTGCCAGGACGCCGTTCTCTATCAACCTGTTCATTAGGTTAAGGCCAATTATGTTGCTGTTGCCGACAACGAGCACTGACGTGCTCTTATTATCATAAAGGGTGAAATAAGGTATTCGGAGTCACTTCACGGTCTCCTGCGGAGGACGCACTATGCTTATCCCTCCGCGCAGCCTTGATATAAGTATTCCGATGAACATAACTGCTACTCCGGCAATTCCGTAGTATGTGGGCATGGAGTGGTTCATCACCGCCTCCAGCACTATGGTGAATATCGGCACGGAGAATGCAAGCACGGTCACCCTGTTGACCTTGCTCACCCTCACCATGAGGTTCCAGAGCAGGAACTGCAGTGCCCCGCCCAGGGTCGCCATCCAGAGTAGGTCCTCGGTGAACTGCAGGTTGAAACTGACCCTGAAATTGAATGAGGAGAGGGCGAAGAGTATGGCTGCGCCCACCACGAACTGGGTGGCGTTCACGCTGATCGGTTCCTCCTCCCTCAGGCGCCTGTAAAGGACTGTGAAGGTGGCCCAGAACACTGCGTTGACAATGGTCAGAACCATGCCCAGGAAGGTGAAGCCGTGGACAAGGGGGATACCGTAGATGAAAACGCCGGCAAAGCCCACGACTATGCCCAGGACCTCCATCCTCGATGGGGATTCCCTGACGAGCAGGAAGGCTATCGGCAGGGAGAAAAGTGGCATTGTGTAGCTGAGGACTGCAGACTGGGAGGGAGAGACGTAGGCGAGGCCATAGATCCAGAAGGCCGTGCTGGCAACAGTGAAGAGGGTAAGGTAAATGACATCCATCTTGAGGACTAGCTTCCTCGAAATTGCCAGCAGGATCGCGCCCGCGATCAGGTACCTGAAAGCCATGAAGGCCAGGGGAGAAGCATACTGGAGGCCGTCCTTGGCGAAAAAATACGAGAAGGACGTGAATACAACGTAGGGTATCAGGAATTTCAGCTCACGCATCTACCTATCATCTTGGCCTGTCATTACTAACATATTAATTAATTCGTACATCTCCAATGTTTTGACTATTTCCAATGTTTGGAATATTTATGCGTATAACAATATTTTAGAGTGCCAGGATACAGCGCAGTTATGGAGGTCTGCCGAGGTGCAGGCCGTGGCTTCCTGTCTGGTGCCCCGGAAGTGCACCTGGCCGGGGAAATGCATGTGTAGATAGGATTGGATATGTTTCTTATATCAGAGGCACATAACATGTCATCGGGCGGAGGTTGTCGAGCCAGGTTAAAGGCGATGGATTTAGGGTCCATTCCCGCAGGGGTTCGCCGGTTCAAATCCGGCCCTCCGCAATCCGTATCGGAGAGAGGTAGTGGAGCAGCTTTAGCTTTCCACTATAGCATCTCCACGCTGAAATTTTCAGGCTCTCCTTACACACCTCTTCCGCAAAAACGAAAAAATATTGGCTCTGCAGTTAATCCTGTTTCAGTGGTAATAAAAGAGAATTATAAAAGTGAAAAAAATACTAATATCAATGCTGGAGCAGGGGAGCTACTGCTTTGAACGCTTCTTACAAACTTTAAGAGGCAGACCCTGCTTTATCTTCTGTTGCCTATACCAGATTGTGCTCTTGTTATTCCCTGTTAGTTTGGTGTTCAGCATCTTCTCTCTACACTCTTTATTGTCTCCTCTGACTTTTTCAAATGGGATAACATCGGGGTGGGAATCAACCAGGCATTCGCCTGGACTATGACGGTCACCGCAGGCCTGGATCTGAGCATGAGCACTTCCAGGGGCTTTACCACGGTATTGAACGACGCCGCCGGCTACATAGTGCAGGCACCGCTGGTACCATCACGGGCTATATGGCTGCGTCATACGGGCTAAAGGAGGCTTCTTTTCTGTTTGGAACTGTTGTTGTATTGACGGCCGTTGTAATCACAACACTTGCAGTCAGTGATACAGATCTACCTCCAATCCCGGGGCCTTCTGTAACGGATTATGGGCCTGGGTCTCAATATACTCCTCATCCGGGTGGGGAGATGGTGGCAGGTCGCGCCGGCAACTTGCCTTCGGTGTTTCCAGCACGTTATCTTGGCTGACACTACAGAAGAAAGTGTGTTTCCAGTGTGCCAGACCGCTCCAATCTCACCGGCAATCATCCCTATCCTGAGAGCCAGATAGGTTCCTGTGAAAGTCATGTTGTCATCCGTTGGGCACCGTCTGGGCAAAGCGTGCACACCGCACACAAACTTATACCTGGCATGGATGTATGCACATGGAACCCGAGGTTCTCTTCAGGAAGGTAGATGTACTCGGTGAGGGCTCGACATACGATGAGAGGAGGAGGCGGGTCTACTGGGTTGATATAAAGGGGCGAAAATTCCACTACCTATCTCTCGGGGCTTCCGAGATGAGGACCTTCCAGTCCAAGGGGATGATATCGTCCATTGTACCAACCACCGGCGAGGAGATGGCCGCCACAGTGGACCACGGCCTCTACCTGATCGACGAGTCAGGGGGTCACAGGCTCCTGCTCGAGGTCGAAAAGGACCAAGGGGCCACAAGGTTCAATGATGGAAAGGCAGACCCATTCGGCAACTACGTTGCAGGCACCATGGACCTGGAGGAGAGGAGGCCCATCGGCTCGCTCTACGTTATCTCCGGGAGCACGGCAAGGCGCATCCTAAGTGGCCTGGTCATATCCAACGGGATCGCCTGGGACACTGGGAGGAGAGTGTTCTACCACATAGATACACCGAGGAGAAAGGTTGATGCTTATTCCTACGACAGCAGCATGAACATTGAGTGGCTCGGCACTGCAGTGGACTTCAGGAACGAAAACGGGAATCCAGACGGAATGACGATAGACGCCGACGGGAACCTCTGGGTTGCCCACTGGGGTGGCAGCAGGGTATCTGTCCACGACCCGGAGAGGAAGAGGAAGGTCGATGAGATAGTCTTCCCCGCAAAGAACATAACATCCTGCGTCTTTGCCGGGGACGGGCTGAGCGATCTCTACGTGACGTCAGCATCCTCCAATGAGCCTGGGGACATGGGCGGGAGTCTGTTTGTGGTGCACACGGACTATGAGGGCTCCAGGACGTTCAGGTTCAGGGTACCCTGACCGTTACGTTGAACCCAGGCGCCGGCCAGATAGGCCCACTGGCGCAACAAGCCAGATTCAATTGTTGCAGCATTCAGCTTTCAGCGCCACTGAATCTCCCGTGCCGGAATGAGACGTTCGCCCGGCATTTCCCTTGCCCTTCATCTCCAGGTGCCTGGGCTAAGGTACGGCGGTGCGGGGGCCACCCTGTGCACTGCTCCCCACGCCACTTTGGCCCGGCACATGGCACCACGGTGTGTATATGTCTATGGCATGGCCCGGCCACGAACCAGATGCGGGTTTGGGTGGCAGGTGAGGCTCCCGGATACGGAGCCCAAATGCCGTTGCTGCAACTCCCAACCCTGCCGGAGGCCGCGGTGTGTGCCCAGCCCATGGGTAATGTAATGCGGACCATATCCGGACCGGATCCGGTCTTCCAGGCCATCTGTAATGACACCTGTCTTCGAAACGGTGGCCGTGGAAGTGCGGGAGTGGCACCGGTCATGCCCTGCAGGGGGCTCCAGGAACTCCATGCTTACAGGCACCGCACCATCCCTTAATCAGGTCTGCTCCCTGGCTGTGCTTTCCCAGGCTGTTGTGACAGCGCTGCCCTTAGCGCCTTCTTGTCTATCTTTCCTGTTCCAGTCATAGGCATGCTCTCGACCCGGATGAAACGCTCCGGGATCCACCACTCCCTGATCAGGCCCCTGGAGGCGAGGTCTCTGAGGTGGGATACAATCACTTCATCACCAACCCTCAAGCTATCACTTGTCCGGTACACTGCAACCGGCCTCTCGCCCCACCTCTCGTCCGGCACTCCTATCACCGCAACATCGCTGATACCGTCTATCTCCGATATGTAGTACTCGAGGAGTGCGCTGGGTATGAACTCGCCACCGCTCTTGATCAGATCTCTGATCCTGTCCCTTATTCTTATCCTGCCATCTCCCGTTATCTCTGCAGAGTCCCCTGGGTAGAACCAGTCACCCCTGTATGCCTTTTCCTCATGCACATTGAAGTAACCGTCCGGTAACCAGGGTGCCCTGAAACCCAGCTCACTCCCGTCTCCACCGATCTGGAAATCTGTGAACACCAGTGGCGTGACCGCATTCACCGCGTCAGCGTTCCTTGAGGGCAGGTCATCCATGATTTCCGAGGTGCCTATGCCGGCAGCAAGGCCATCGGTGAAGCCATAGATCCCCGCCAGCTCTATTGAGTGCTCCGAAGCAAACCTCAGTATGCTGGAGGGTATGGCGGACCCCCCTATGAGCACCTTCATACCATCAAGTGAGTCCCTGTCATATGAAGTGAGTGCGCTGAACATGGTGGGGACCATGCTCATCCAGGTGGCACCTGATCTCTTGATCAGTTCAGACGTTGTTCTCGGGTCGAAGCGGCCGCCCAGGACGTAGTTCGAGCCTATCAGGGTGGATATGTACAGCGTGCCCCAGGACCACAGGTGGAAAAACGGGATCAGGGAGAACACAGTATCAGAAGAGGTGAGCCTGGAGGGGCCCGGAAAGGCCGAAAGGCCTGTTTCCATAGCCCACACGGTCAGCACAATATCCCTGTGCCTGTACCTAACTCCCTTGGGCTTTCCAGTCGTGCCGCTTGAGAAGAGGACAGAGGCCACCCTTGTTTCATCCAGTTCCGGGAGTCCTGTCTCCCCATTCCCATGGGAAAGGTCCTGTCCTGTGGCCTCATCGATGGACATGCAGAACTCATCCTTTACGAGGCCTGCGGACACTGCAGCCTCTGCCAGGCCCTTGAAAGGGGGAGAATAGAGGAGGCAGCTGCTCCCCGCCTCCCTCATGGATGAGAGTACCTGTCCGGTGGGCTGCCTCACATCCACTGGGTGGACTATGTTTCCAGAGATTGGCACAGCATAGAGGAGCTGCGCGAACTGCATGGAATTCCAGTCCATCACTGACACGACCCTGTCCTGGCCCAGCAGCCTGTGGAGCCCCCCCGCAACCCCCACCGCCGCCTCGTAGAATTCACCGTATCCGGTTTTCACCCTCCCATCCGTCAGGTACCTGTGCCCCGAGGTCAGCAGCGTCTTCAGGAACAGCTTGTCCAGCGTCAGGCCGGTGTTGCGCAGTTTTGTATGATCCATGGTATACACAATTGGGCAAAGCGTATATCAAACTTTAGGGATTTTTGAAGAGCCTGCACCGAGCCGCGCCACATGCTCACTGGGGTCTGCGCTTGCCCTGCGCAGTTATCAGAGTGGCATGTGTTCCGATCCAGAGCCGTCCATATGATTCATTTCAGCCGCAATTTCCGAAGGTACGTCCACCCGTGCGGTTCACGGTTTTTTATCTCACCGGGACATGGGGCCGCATGCACATGGTACCAAGGGTCATGTCAACGCAGCACCCAGATAACGCCTCTCCACCATGGTGGCAGGCAGATGCAGTGATCCAGGGCGATGGAGAGGTGGAGGAGACGTTCCGCTCGTATTCAGAGCTTGGCGTTGACGAGGCGATGTGGGACGCTGAGGGAAAGGACGTCGATTACCATGTTGTGAGGAAGATTCTCTCCAGGTACCCTGACTTCTTCAGGGAAAGGGAGCTCGGCAGGGACCTGTTCCTGACATACAGGATACCAAACGCGAGCATCGAGGGCCCTGAGAGGAAGGTCGTGATGGAGACCCTGGAGAGTATACCAGTGAGCCATGACGTTGCGAGCAGGTTCTATGAGAGGAAGGTTTCCCCGGTTTTCCAGGTGATAATACCATTCACCACAAGCTCGAAGGATCTGATATCAGTCCTGAGCTACTACAGGAAGGTGGTCGTGGGAAAGGGCAGGATTAGCCTGGACAGCGGAATGACCGTTGATGAGTGGATCGGCGATTCAGAGCCGAAGCAGATCGACATAATCCCACTCATAGAGGACATGCCCTCGGTCCTGAAAATAAGGGAAATCGTGCAGGAGTACGTGAGGTTTGCATACCCCAAGTACATGAGGGTGTTCATTGCAAGGTCGGACCCCGCGATGAACTACGGTTTCATCTCCGCCACGCTGCTTGCAAAGTACGCCGTGCACGAGATCCACAGGATGTCCGAGGGCATGGGGATACCCTTCTACCCCATACTCGGGGCGGGAACATCAGTCTTCAGGGGTAGGCTGGTGCCCGGGAACGAGAAAAGGGTTATGGACGAGTACAGGGGCTACCATACCTTCACCGCACAGTCTGCATTCAGGTACGACTATGGGAGGGACGAGGCCAGGAGTGCCGTGGAATCACTTATGAGGAACGTGGTGAAGGAGCCCATGCCGGTGGACGCCGTGCAGCTCCGTAAGGTGCTTGAGCCATATGTTGCCAGGTACCAGAGGATGCTCGAGAGCATAGCAGGCCTGATCAACGTGTGTGCCCGGTATATTCCGCCCAGGCGCTCCAGGAAGCTCCACATAGGCCTCTTCGGTTACAGCAGGAACCAGGGCGGCATCGTGCTGCCCAGGGCGATCACATTTGTGGCAGCACTTTACAGCATGGGCCTCCCACCTGAGGTATTCGGCATATCAGCCCTCCAGGAAATGGGCGATGGTGATGTGGATTTCATAATGTCCACTTACCGTGGCCTCAGGGAAGACCTCTCTGCTGCTGCCGGCCTCTTCAACTGGGATGCCCTGGACATACTCGGTGGATCGCTCAAGGACGAGTTCAGGGGCATGCTCCTCGAGGACCTCAGGTACCTGCAGGACACCCTCGGCATCAAGCCGGGCCCGCAGGACTATGCGACGAAGAAGCACGCCCTCCTGTCCTCCCTCTTCCTGATCTCCATGCAGTCCGGCCACGATGATGAGGCAAGGTCCGCTGTCCTTGAGATGGCAAGGGCGAGGAGGACTCTCGGTTGACATGATATCAAGGAAACCGCACGTTTGCTATCGCGAAGAAAGAAGTAGTTGAGAAATGTGATCTGAAATTCTAATAAATCAATTTTTCATTGACAGAGTGTCAGAAAGTTCTGCAAAAAATTAAATAGGGTCGCGTAAATGCGAAACACTATCATGCAGGGTAAGTGGCTTGGAATCACGGCAGCAGCATGCGCAGCCATTATAGCGGCCCTTTTTTACCTGAGCATGCTGTTCGGCCCAAAGGCTACGTCAGGCAACTTGGTCACGGGTAGCAGCTGGCTCAACACAGGGAACAACTCCTGGATGATGATCGCCGGTACGCTGGTGGGCCTGCAGAGCATACCGGGTGTGGCCCTGTATTATGCGGGACTTACCAGGAGGAAGCACGCGGTCAACACCTCGCTGATGGTCTTCTACGCATTCGCCTGTGTCCTGATTGTCTGGGTTGCGGTGGCATACAGGATGGCATTCGGGCCCGGCTCCCTGCTCACTGTCCACGGCTACTCTGTACTCGGCACCCCAGCACCGTCGCTCTCCGGATACTTTCTGGGCATGCAGTCAGCGTATGGCCCGGGCGGCTCCCTGCTCTCCATCCCCAACGCAACGTTCATCTTCTTCCAGTTCGTCTTCGCGGCAATAACGCCAGTGCTGATAGTAGGCGGCGTAATTGAAAGGATGAACTTCAGGGCGTGGATGCTCTACGTCCCGATGTTCACGGTTCTGGTTTATGCTCCTCTGGCCTACTGGCTCTTCGCCGGTGGCTGGCTGGCACAGATGGGTGCTGTGGACTTCTCGGGCGGGTATGTAATACACCTGGACGCCGGCGTCTCCGCACTCGCAGCGGCCATGATGGTGGGCCCAAGGGTTAGGAAGGGCTCAGGCCATGAGGCACACAACATGATGCTCGTCCTGGCCGGCACAGGCCTCATCTGGCTCGGCTGGAACGGGTTCAACGGTGGCGACCCTGGAGGCGCAACGATAGATGCGAGCATAGCCGTACTGAACACAAACCTGGCCGCGGCCGTGAGCACGGTCACATGGATGGCAATGGACCAGCTCCTCAGGGGCAAGCCGTCGCTCATAGGTGCAACGACAGGTGCCATAACCGGACTGGTCGCGATAACTCCGGCTGCTGGGTACGTGAACGGCCTGGGTGCCATTGCCATCGGCATTGCCGCAGGCACTGTGCCCTGGTTCTTCCTGAACAGGGTGGAGCCGAAGATGGGCATAGACGATTCACTGGGCGTGTTCAGCAGCCATGCCATCTCGGGCCTGGTTGGTGGAATACTGACCGGTGTCTTTGCTGACCCTGCGGTGACGGCCTACATAGAGCCTGGCCTCAGGGGCGCCCTGTACGGGAACCCATCGCTCCTCCTGGTCCAGGTCTTCTCAGGCGTATTCGTCATGGGCTACGTGTTACTCGCCAACCTGGGCATCCTGAAGCTGATCTCGCTGTTCGTGCCCCTCAGGGCGGACGAGGCCAGCGTGCACCACGGGGACATTGCTGCCCATGGGGAGGTGGCGTACGCGGAGGAGGTGCACATTGAAAGGCTGGAGGACACGTGATACGAAATACGTATTCACTCACCATTTTACGTATCGGCCAAGTTAATTTTAAATAACATGAGAAAATAGACCATCGTGCAAGATAGTGTCAATCAGCTACGCACATTCCTCAGGCTGCCAGAGCAGAAGCAGAATGAGTTCTGGAGCACGTGGCGGATTGAACATATCCGTTTCATGTCAAAAAACGCCAGGAGTGACGGGACGATATTCGTACCGGATAGTGAGAGAACCGGAAGGCTCCTCGACCGTCTCCGTGTCCGCACAGGTGGCGGCCCAGTAAAGGACCCGGAAACGGGCATGAGGTTCCTCAACTCCCTTGACCTATCCATGCCTGTTTATCTTGGCGACATGTCCTTCGGCGCGCTTTCTGGGGTCCCGAACATAGCCATCGCCAGGGCTGCGCAGATAGAATCTGTGGTCGCGGGCACCGGTGAGGGTGGGCTGCTCCCTGAGGTATCGGGCATACCGAACATCACGGTGCAGTGGGCTTCCGCCAGGTTTGGGGTGACCGCTGACACCCTGTCAAAGGGCTCCGCCATAGTCATAAAGATAGGGCAGGGGGCGAAGCCGGGAATAGGGGGGCACCTGCCTGCGTCCAAGGTCACAGAGGCCATATCCCGGGCCAGGAGGATACCCGTGGGCATCGACGCCATATCACCGGCACCGCACCACGACATATACTCCATAGAGGACCTTGGGCGAAGGATAAGGCAGCTCCGCACCATGACAGGGAAGCCGGTCCTGGTGAAGGTAGCGGCAACCAACTACATTCCCTACATAGCGCTGGGTGTGGCCAGGATGGGAGGTGCCGGAATAATAATAGATGGTTATGGAGCCGGTACGGGGGCCGCCCCGGAGGTGGTCAGGAACAACATAGGTCTTCCTGTTGAGGTGGCAGTTGCCTCCGCCCACAATGCCCTGGTCTCTGAGGGGCTCAGGGACAGATTCCTGGTGATTGCCGGTGGGAGGATAAGCACGCCGGAGGACATGTTCAAGCTCATGGCCCTGGGCGCAGACATGGCTGTTCTGGGCACGGCAACTCTTATAGCGATGGGCTGCGTGATGGTGCACAGGTGCCACCTGGGCTTCTGCCCTGCACTGATCACCAACAGGCTATCGGACAGGAGGGGCAGCCTCTCCCTCGAATTTGCCACAGGTTCCGTGGTGAACTTCCTCAGGGGCTGGCGCGACGAGATGTGCAGGATCATGGAGGCCTCTGGCGTGGCATCGCTGGAGGAGGTGGTGGGGAACAGGTCGCTCCTGAAGCCCTCCGGGATCCTGGACACCGAGGCATCCCTGATAGGCCTGGAGGAAGATGTCCCCTCTGAATTCCCACCTCTCCCAGTGCAGGTACCGCTCCCCCAGCACATGGAGGAGCACATACTAAGGCTCTCGGGACTCTCCGGGAACTCACCTGCCCACCCACCCATATCGAGCATGGGGAGCAACACTGATCCCCACGTGTCCGGAACGCAGAAGCTACTGGACTACCTGCGCATAGACGGTGCACAGGTCACAAGGCCAAGCGTGGATCCCTACAGGGAGGAGATAGACACCTCTGTGAAGCTGAGGGGTGGCCCCTGCATCTCCATCCCCTGCTTCACTGTTGCATCACCTGCGGAAGCTTCCTCGCCCTACATGGACATGGTGTCCAGGTCAATGCAGGTCCCTGTGCTGAAGGGGCAGAGACTGGAACTAAGCACATGGTGCACGGATGTGGAGTACCTCTCCACTGACTGGAGGCAGCAGATCCTGGACGCCCTGGACGAGGGGAGGCGCTTCTTCGTCGTGCAGGAAAGAGACGAGCCGGCGCCGCTGGTGGTTGCGCGCATAGACGAGTGGCTCACGGAACACAGGGTGCGCGGGGATGCCTTCATACTGGCCATAAGCGATGGTGTCCACTGTGCCGAGGATGTCTTCAAGATGGTCTGCCTGGGCGCCGATCTCGTTTCTATAAACGTCCCGGTGGACGTGGTGGTGTCAAAGGGCGGCACCACGGAACACATAGAGAACCTGCTGGCAGGCATACAGAAGGAGATATCTCTCCTCTCAGGGGCAGCCGGCGTAACCTCTGTGGGGAGGTCGCTGAGGGGGAGCAGGGAGCTGCTCCGTGCCGTGGGCCTCCCCACGGAAGTGTGCCAGTCACTGGGCGTAAAGGCGGGTGGTGAGTGATGCACGTACCGGTTTCCCCAGGCGCATGCGGTATACTGGCCGTGTTCGATCCTGAATCTCCAGTGAGCGGTGCTGAGGTGTTGGACGCCATAGGCTGCATATCGTACAGGGGGAGCAACCTGGGCGCCGGGTTCTCCTACTTCGAGGACACAGACAGGGTCACGCTGCAGGCCTTTGCCTCCAGCATGCGTGCCCTCCACAGGGCCCGGGGTTTCATACCGCGCCACTGGGAAATAGAGTTTGAGAGGGCACTGCACCTGAGGGGCGTGTCGGGTAACACGTTCCTGTGGGAGATGAGCGTCGTCACTGACGATGGGGAAGCGGAGATTGAGAACAGGGTTGAGGCAATAAACTCGCTGCTCTCTCCAGAAAAGGGTGAGTGGGCACGCTTTGTGGGCGTGGGTAGGGGGCTGCACGTGGTCAAGGGGATAGGCTTTCCATCGGACGTGGCTGGCAGCGTTCCTGGGTTCACATCAATAAAGTCGGACACCTGGCTGGCACACACCAGACAGCCCACTAACTCGCCTGGTAGTTATCCGATATTCTCCCACCCCTTCTCCTCTGTGAACATATCCGCGGTGCACAACGGTGACGTGAGCTCTTTCGGCGCCAATGTGAACGCCCTGAGGAACCTGGGCTACAGGAGCTTCGTGGGGACAGACAGCGAGGTCATCGTCCGCCTGCTCTTCGTCCTGATGCACAGGTTCAGGATGCCAGCCGAAGAGGCCCTCCAAGTCCTCGCTGGCACTCACCCACTCTCGAATGAGTTCCCGGGCCTTTCCCTGGACGGCCCGTTTTCTGTGGCCTTCTCCTTCATGGAGGGAGGGATGAGGAAGATTGCGGCCGTTGCGGACAGGTCAAAGCTCAGGCCACTCCTCGTGGGGACAGATGGGGGCAGGGTGGTTGTGGCCAGCGAGCTCAACCAGGTAAAGCGACTGATAGGGAACCCGGAGGTTAGGAGGCTTAAGGGTGGGGAGGTGATGGTGGCTGACAGGCACGGGATCAGGTACTGTTGAGATAGACGCTTCCCTGTACGGTGCGGATGAACTGCAGGGGGCAGTGGCTGCCAGGGCGGCTGCAGGGGACATCAGGATCAGGGGCGTCTCGAACCACAGGTTCCTCCTCTCCGGCATGAAGGGCCAGGTCTGTGTGGAGGTATTCGGGGACGCGGGCAACTGTTTCGCAAACCTCCTAGATGGGCCAAGGGTCACCGTGCACGGTAGCTGTGAGGACGACCTCGCAGATACGATGCAGTCTGGAGATATAACGGTGATGGGCGATGCTGGCGATGTGGCCTGCCAGGCCATGCAAGGTGGCACAGTGGTGATTCGGGGGAGTGTTGGCAACAGGGCTGGCATACAGATGCGCGAGTATGGGGAGAACAGGCCACTGCTCCTCGTCTTCGGTACCGCAGGGGACTACCTGGGCGAGTACATGGCGGGAGGGATCATATGCGTCCTGAACTCCGGCCTCAGCAGGCAGCCGGTGGGCCACCATGTGGGCACGGGAATGGTCGGTGGAAGGATATATGTGAGGGGCCGCGTGCCCCTCACGCTGATAGGGCCCAGGGTGCAGACGTGGAGGGTCAGGGCCTACCTGGAAGCGCACGGCATCGCTGTGCCGGATGGCATGGATGGGCAGTTCCAGAGCCTTGTGTCGCTCTCCTCGCTGCTCGATGGGCCGGTGTTCCAGAGGGCTGCCACTCTCTTTTTCACAGACACGGCAATGCCGGATGTGGAATACAGGCACCTGGACGATGGTGAGGTGCATGGGAGGCTGGGCTCTGAGATTGCGCGTGCATGCAACAAATTCTCGCTTGACCCTGAGCCATACCTGAACGATACATATACTGTGATCAGTGTGAGGCAGGGACGGCATCACGGGAATGCGCCCTGACTGGAAACAGTTTGCACGCGGGCACGGCAGCAACCGTATCGCTGGCAGGGGGCCCACACGCATGCCCCGGAGTGGCAGTGGAACGGTTCGGATAGTGTGGGGCACCTGTGCCCAGCAAGAGGCAGAGGTATAAAATCTAGCTCAATATAACCCTGGCATGACCGCCATGGGGCTGGAATCCATACTGGAACCCTCCAAGACGCTGATCGTCAACATGAACTATTCAATGGACACATTCTCCAGGATATTCAGCAAGATGGAAGTGGTGATGGCGCTCGATTACCTGTTCGAGAAGGCATCGGTGAAGGGCATACCGATGATATACACTTCCGGCGCCCCCCATGCAGTGCACGACAGTGAGATCCAGGAATACATGGATGCAAAGAGGGAGAGGGCACTGCGAGGCTCAGCCCCTAAGTCGGTACTTGACAGGACATTTGAGGATAGGTTCCGTTACTTCCTTCCTGACAGCAAGAGCACTCTCGTGACGGTCTCCGGATTCGATGCCTTCAGCAGCCCGGCCCTGGCGGATGCGGTGCGTGCCTCCGGGAAGAGAACCGTCCTGCTCACGGGCTTCACAACTGAGCTCGAGGTCTACGTGACTTCCATCTCTGCGCTATCCAGGAACTACTTCAGCGTTGTGGTATCGGACGCAACGTCGACATACTCAGAGAGGGTCTATTACGAGGCCCTGGACCTCATATCCCGCTCCGTGGAGGTGATCGATACCAGGGACCTCATGAAGATATGGGGTGAGTGAACCTGAAGGCTCCAGTGGTGCTAATAGGCGGTATTCCGGGCGTCGGGAAGACCAGCATGGCGGGTGCTGTGGCCCGGATGCTCGACATAGACATAGTGCTCTCGGGCGACTACCTCAGGGAGATGGTCAGGCCCCTGCTCACCGGCAGAGAAGCGGAGGTGATGTCAAAGAGCGTGTACGAGGCCTGGTCACTTTTCGGGGAAGAGAGCGAGCAGAGCATACTCAGGGGATACCTGGAACAGGGGAGGATACTGAACAGGGGGATAAACCAGGTACTGAGGAGGGCCATATCCAATGGGGAGCCCTTGGTGGTGGAGACCCTGCACTTCATACCCTCGCAGCTCGAGGCCGATGTCATGGCTGGCGTTATACCCCTATACCTGTACATATCGGACGAGAGGGTCAACGCTGAGCGCCTGCTGGAGCGGGAGAAGTATACGCACTTCTCATCACCGGGCCACCGCCTGGCCAGGCAGCTCCCGAGGTACAGGGTCATGATGAGGTACTCTCTGGAGGAGTGCGGCAGGATGGGCATAAGGGCATTCGATAACCTGGACTACTGGAGGACCAGGGCAGAGGTCCTCCGCTATGTGAACGAGATGGCGAGGTCTGGGAGGCTTGAGGCTCACTGATGCCCTGGAGAGGGCCCTGAGGGACTACGGCCTGGACTTCGAGCCTGTGGAAACGGACATAGAGGTCATGAACGGCCTGATCTCCTTCGGCTACGGCCACCCCATAACTGGCCTGGAGAAGTTCCTGGGCTACTGGGACAGCAGCCTGAACATAGCGAACTTCCCCTCGGTCTCCCTCACCGCTGACTATTCGGTGTGCAAGGTGGCCTGCGCAGTATCAGGGAGAGAGCAGATATATGTGAGGGGCCTGAACCCTGAGACAGTGAGGGCCAGGGTGGAGAAGGCCATGAGGGCTCTCAGGTCCTTGTCCGGCAGGGATATAAAGGTATCATTTTACATAGAGATGGAGAGGAAATACCCAGCTGGAAAGGGCCTCGGGGAATCTGCGGCTGTAAGCGCGGCTGCTGCCAGGGCTGTCGCAGGTGTCCTCGGCATATCCGATCCTGCCTCCGTTTCAAGGCTGGCGAGGCTCGCCTCCGGATCGGGCACGAGGTCTGTGGCCGGGCCGCTTTCACTCTGGCTATCATACGCATACATGGACGAGAGGAGGTGCTACGCCCTACCCGTGCCGGGGGAGGAGGTCCACCTTGCCTTTATCCCGCAGGAAATGGGCCTCAGGACAGAGGGTGCACACAGCGCAGCACTGAGGTCGCCATACTACTCAAGGTGGAAGCTCCTCAAGATGCGCAGGCTCATACGGGCCCTCCGCAGGGGTCTCGAAACCGACGACCTCCTCAGGATCTCCATGGAGGACATGTGGCAGATGCACGGCCTGCTCCTCTCCTCCGGTTTGAGCGTGCAGGACGACAGGTTCCAGGAAGCCGTCAGGGCAGCAGAGGCTGCCAGGTCAAGGACGGAGGGCCTATACTTCACCGCAGACACTGGGCCGTCCCTCGTCTTCATGAGCACGGACAGTGGCGTGATCAGGGAGCTGGAGGAGGAGCACGGCCTGGGGCTCGTGCACGCTAGGCAGTCATGGCTCCCCGGCAGGGACTCTGGATTCGAGGCCAGGGCCAGGGAGTGGTTCGGCTTCATCGGGCTCCCCTGACAGGGCACAGGCCATGGTGCCTCCGGGGTGCCCGCTTTACCGGCAAGCCCATGCTTTATCTTGACCTCTCGGGTACCGGGGTGAGGCTGATGGAGGCAAGGGGTGGCAGTTTCGTGCCCAGGGCGATGGTACAGGGGGGCCTGAAGGACATCCCCAGGCTCGATGCGGACACCCTCATCATGGCCGCAAGGCTCTCGGGCTTCACTCAGGTCGAGGACTTTAGCCCTGAGGGTGACAGGACACCGACGAACGTGCCGTGGGCCAGGGTCTACAGGGCAGTCCTCCTCAGGGACTCATTTTCCTGCAGGCTCTGCGGCACATCAACCGTCACCAGGTTGCCGTCCAGGGCAGGTTACAACAGGGTGCACCTGAACATCCAGGTCCACCACATAGTGCCCAGGAAGGACGGCGGCTCTGATTCCTTCAGGAACCTGGTCACTCTGTGCGAGGAGTGCCACAGGAAGACGTTCTCGCAGGGCTATGCCGGCCTGCCTGTGGAGAACACCCTCTACTACTTTGAGGAGAAGCACATGGTCGTCCTGCCACACTTCATAGACGCTCCAGGGGCGCAGAACTGCAGGCTGAGGGGCCTCCAGAGGGCATTTGACGACATAACAGGCGAGTACAGGGTCGTCCAGAACCTGGGCTCCTTCATAGAGGCCAGGTGCGTGGAGGCTGACCGGAGGAAATACGCAGAAATAGTGCGTGATGTGGCATCGAAGTACGGCGATATAGATTACGTAACGCTGAGGGTGCAGATAGGGCGCAACAGGGTGCCAGCCAGGGTCTTCACTGACCCAGGTGGGGACTATATAATCTAGCCCTGGATATGGCGCCCCTTATGTCCTCCACTATGGCGTCTGCCCCCTCGAGCCCCACTGAGAGCCTCATCATGCCCCTGGTGATACCGAGCTTTTCCTTCTCTTCCTCGCTCAACCCCCTGTGGGACATTGTGTACGGCTGCGATATTGTGGAGAAGACGCCGCCAAGCGTATTTGCGGGCGCAACCACGCCCAGTGCCCTCATGAATGCCTGCGGGTCTATGTCCTCTGAGAGGTGGAATGTTATGACGCCTCCGGGGTGGCACAGCACCCTCCTCGATATATCGTGATCAGGGTGCTCCTTCAGCCCCGGGTATATGACATCCCTCACGTGTTCCAGGCTGCACAGTTCCTCTGCCACCCTTTCGGCGTCCCTGTTGATCCTCTCCATCCTGACCTCCAGGGTCCTCAGGCCCCTCATCACCAGGAAGGCCGATTGGGGGTCAAGGGTGGATCCGAGGTTGCGCCTCATGTCGTCCGCCCTCCTCACGATCTCCTCACGGCCAGAGAGTGTACCCGCAATGACGTCATTGTGGCCTGAGAGGAACTTCGACGCGCTGTGTATCACAGCGTCTGCGCCCATGCCGAAGGGCTTCTGGTTAACCGGGGTGGCCAGGGTCGAGTCCACGATGAACCTTGCGCCGACCTCCCTGCATGCCTCCGCTATCCTCGGTATGTCCATGACCCTCAGCACTGGATTGGTAACGCTCTCCAGGAGTGCCATGTCAGGCTTCTCGGACCTGACCATCCTGATGAACTCCTCACTCCCGGGCTCAGCCACCGATACAGAGACACCGAAGGACGCCAGGAACTCGCGTGCAAACCTGTAGGTCCTTGAGAACATGTCCCTGTGTATAAGGAGCCTGCTCCCGGGCCTCAGGTGGGAGAGGAGCAGTGAGGTGATGGCCCCCATGCCCGAGCTGAAGCAGGTGGACGATGGCGTCCCCTCCAGCATGTCCATCTTCCTGGCCAGTTCCTCCACCGTTGGGTTCCACTCCCTCCCGTACCTGTAGTGCTCTCCCTCCGGCATCAGGAACGAGCTGGTTTGGTAAATGGGGAAGACCAGGGAGTGGGCCACCGGGTCTTCTGTATCCCTATGAAACGATGCCGGGCTCCTCAATGGCCGCACCCCCTGCGGAGACAGCCCTCACGGTCCTGGTGCTCATGCCAAAGGACTCCAGTATGCTGGTGGCCCTCCTCTCTATGCCTGACACATCAGTCCTTTCGTCAAAGATCACCAGGATGGAGGGCCCGGCCCCGCTCACGCACACGCCTGCGGCGTTGAGTGCAAGCGCCTCTTCCTTTATACGCCAGTAGAAAGGGAAGAGGGGTGAGCGTGAAGGCTCAACGATCTCATCGTTCATGCCCTCGCGCAGGAGCTCCCTGTCACCGGAGCTCAGGCCCAGTATCAGCGATGCCAGGCGCCTGCTGTTCCTCACATACTTCCCTGTCTCTATGGCCCTCGGGACCAGGGACCTGGCAAGCCTTGTCTTGCCCTCCCTCTGCTGCCCAGGGACAATCAGGAGGAACCTGAAGGCGCTGTGGACTGGGATCCTCCTCACGACTGGCCCATCGGATAGCACGGCAACAGCGCCACCGAAGGTGGCTGCGGCAACATTGTCAGGGTGTGCGGCACCGGAAGAGGCAACCTCTCCCTGCATGGCGAACCTCACTATCTCCTCGCCAGAGAGCGAGAGGCCCAGCAGCTCGGAGGCCGCTGTGACAGCACCCACTGCGCTCGCACCGCTGCTGCCCAGTCCCAGGCCGTACGGGATACCCTTCTCTATGTGTATCTCCAGCTCTGCCCTCACGTCCAGGGCCCTGAGCATTGCCGTAACTGCCCTGCCCGCCGTGTTGCTCTCGATTTCCTGTGGTATTCCAGTACAGAACAGCCTCGTCCTGCTGCCCTCCCTCACAGATACCCTGTCGAAGAAGGAAGTGTGTGCCAATGCGAGTATGTCGTAACCGGGCCCCAGGTTTGCGGATGATGAAAAGGCGACCGCGCTGACACTCCTCATTGCGGTTTCGATTATAAAGTGAATAATAGTGTTTTAGAATAGATAATTATCAGAAGTAATAAGCACCCTCTCGGGCGCGTTCAGAACATGGACTTCTTGATCGCGGACTGGACCTTCTGCTTCAGGTTGTCATCAATCTGCTCTATGTGGTGAGCGTTCTTCGCGTGCTCCGCGATCTTCGGCATCAGCTCGTCAACGGTCTTGCCGCTGGCCTTGAAGTCACAATCCATACCGATGTCCCGGCACTTAAATTTGTATGAGGCCATACCTACCGCATTAAATATACTAATCTCAATATATAACTATTTTGGTGCACACCGTGCATGGAAGGCATTTCCTGACGGGAACACCGTCCCTAAATTTATATGAGGATGCGGGCTGACTAATGGATGGGCCTCAACCTGCAGGAAGCTCTTGTACGCTGTTCGGAACTGATGGAGGAAGAGAGGTGCATAGTCCTGACCGGTGGGCCCGGATGGGGTGCCCAGGAGCTGGTGGACATGCTCGTCTCAGGCGAGAAGCACTGGGCCCACAGGCCATACTATGACAGGGAGATCCTGAAGTACGCTCCCTACAACAGGTTGCTTGACAGGCTGACCGGCAGGCACGAGCAGAGGGAGCTCGACGTCATAATCAGGACTCTGGAAACCATAAGGTGGGACGGCTGGCTCGTAACAAATGGCCTTGACATGCTCAGCGACCACACGAAGCACTTCTTCGTCTACCTCTCGCGCAACACTTCCCGCTTCCATGTCAGGCAGATAGCAACCGCAAATTCCCTCTCTTCCGGGTTCTCAAGCTTACTGGGCGAAAATTCTGACCGCATAGGTGTTGTTGAGCTCTCGAGGCCAACTGACAGGGACGTGGTCTGGTACCTGAGGGAGAGATTCAGGGACATGCCAGGAGACCTGGTGTCCGCTGTGGCAAGGGTGTCCAACAGGAACTTCGACGCAGCGCACTACGTGCTGGGCTACCTCTCCTACCTCGGGATCCTGAGGGACGACGGTACCGTCAACCTGGGCCTCTACAGGCACTTCACAATCCCCCCGGATGCCCCAACGCTGGCATCCAGGATCGTGTCCCACCTTGGCGACGGGGCCAGGCAGCTCCTGTTGGCCCTTTACATATCTGGGAGGGAATACCGCCGCGTGGAACTGGAGGCAGCCTTCGGCGAAGGTTTCGCAAGCGCGGTGGGTGACCTCTCCCGCCTGGGCCTGGCAAGGGACGACGGTGGCGAGATAGCGTTCAACAAGGGCCCCTTCGGTGACAGGATAGTGGCGCTTCTCGGAAGGGATGCTTACGTGAGGTGCGCCCAGTGGATGGTTCAGGCTGGCCTGATGAATGGCGTCCCCCTACAGGCCAGGCTGGTGGCATACCTCAGATCAGGCAACTCAAGGGCACTTGACGCGGAGGTCAGGGAGAACTGGCGCCTCATGCTCCGGCGCTTTACATCCCTGACGGATCTCATGTCCTTCATAGAGAGCGCCATGCCCATGGTAACCGAGGAATCGAGGAAACTGCTGCAGACCATGAGGTGCACATGCCTCTACAACTCCTACAGGTACGGGGAGGCCCTGCAGTGCTTCGAGTCGATCGACGGTGGCAGCGAAGGGGCCCTGGCAGTGGCGGACATGCTGATCGAGATAGGCGGTTATAAGAGGGCCCTCGAGACTGCACTTGAGGTGCTTGAGAGCGAGAGAGGCGCCCTCGCGGCAGAGGCCTCTGGCCTGTGCATAAGGGCCCTCCTCGAATCAGGTAACTACAGGGAAGCGCTGGATGCAAGCAAGAGCGCACTGTCTTCCAGGATAGAAGACAGGCAGGCCCTGGGCGAGATCACAAGGCTGAAGGGCCTGGCGGAGATGGGCCTTGGCATGCTGGAAAGTGCAATCTCGGACCTGAGGGTAGCCCTCGGGATATTCGAGGAGTCCTTCGAGAGCAAGGGCATAACCTCGACCCTCATAGACCTTGCCACTGCCCACCTTTCAATGCTCGATTTGGAGGGTTCAGAGGAGTTCTGCAGGAAGGCCATCGAGAACTCCTTCCTCCTCGGCGAGGCAGAGAGGAGGCTCCAGGCATATTCGATGATGGTGAGGGTCTGCGGCCTGGCCCTGAAGGCGGAGGAGTGCATGGAGTACGCCGTGAAGGCGCAGGCACTCTGCAATTCCCTGGGCCTCGGCGGCTGCAGCGATATCCTGGAAAGCGCCAGGGAGGTCCTGAACTTGGTGGAGGGGAGGCAGGGAGAGCTCAGCGAGAGGGCCCTTTCGTTCCTCACAGGGGGCCTGCGTGACATCGCCAAAACCCCTCTTGGCGAGGCACTTCACTGATGCCAGGTCAGGCCTCATCTGGGCTCGCCCTCCGGGACCTGTCCTGGTACAGCTCAGTGCTCAAGTACTTGTACCCGCTGTCCGGCAGTATAGCAAGCACCCTGTGCCCACTGCCCAGCCTGCTCGCCTCTTTCATCGCCACGTAGAGGGCGCAGCTGCTGCTCATACCAATGAGTATGCCCTCCCTGGAGGCGGCAAGGGAGGCCACTCTGAAGCACTCCTTCTTCTGCTCCTCAGTGATCTCCACGACCTCGTCGAGCCAATCAGTGTGCACCAGCTTCGAGGGCCTGGGCTCCCTGGGGTTCCTGATGCCCTGTATCCTCACCCCAAGTGCGGGAGTGACGCCTATCACCCTTATCCTCCTGTCGAACTGCTTGAGCCGCAGCGCCAGGCCTGATGTCGTACCGCCAGTTCCTATCGTGGCCACCACGGCATCCAGGCTGTGCCCGAAGTCCTTTATTATCTCTGTCGCAGTCCTCTGGTAGTGTGCCAGTATGTTTGCAGGGTCGCTGAACTGGTCCACTGCAACGTACCTGTCAGGGTACTTCTGAAGCAGCCTCTCCTTCATCTCTATGGCCCCAGCGGTTCCAAGGCTGCTCGGTGTCAGGATGAGTTCCGCGCCGTAGGCCGAGATTATCTTTCTCCTCTCCTCGCTCACCGCCTCGCTCATGACTATGGTGACGTCGTACCCCCTGATGGCGCCAAGCATCGCCAGGGCGATGCCAGTATTCCCTGATGTGGCCTCTATGATCCTCTTGCCCTTCTTCAGCACCCCGGCCGCCTCTGCGTGCTCGATCAGGTTCAGGGCGGTCCTGTCCTTTATGGAACCTCCTATGTTGTACCATTCAAGCTTGGCGTAGAGCTCGGCATCGCCCTCGCCCGTGAGCCTTCTGAGCAGGAGCACAGGTGTGTTGCCTATGAGATCTGTGGCATCATAGTATATGGCCATGGCCAGTCAATCGGTAGAGGTATCATAAACTTGCCAGTAATGCGCAAACCCCACTGCTAATTCCTGTGCGGTCTGGCCGCATGTGATGGGAGCGCCCACCGGGCACAACTGAAATAGGCCACAGGGGGATTACGGTACCATGGCAGAGTGTCCCGTGATAGAGGCCGACGAGCTGGAGAAAAGGCTGGGAAACTCAATAATAGTGGACTGCAGGTACTCACTCTCCGACCCAGAGTACGGGTTGAGGGCATACCTAAGTGGACACATACCGGGGGCCCATTTCCTGGACCTGGAAAAAGACCTGTCCGGGCCAAAGGGAAGGCACGGTGGCAGGCACCCGCTGCCACCTCCGGAGCAGTTCAGGGAAGTGATCGAGAGGATAGGCGGGACTGAGAGTTCGGAGTATGTTGCCTACGACGATGACCTGACCGGTGCTTCGAGGTTCTGGTTCCTGTGCAGGTACTTCGGCATAAGGAATGTAAGGGTGCTTAACGGTGGCTGGGAGAAATGGGTGAGGGAGGGCAGGCCGGTCAGCACCGAGGTGCCCAGTGCCAGGCGCGGACACTTTCAGCCGCACCCTGCGGCTGGCATGGTCGTTGACATCAACTGGGTCAGGCGCATGGGCCGTGGCTATGTGCTCGTTGACTCGAGGCAGAGGGAGAGGTACCTGGGGGTCCATGAGGCCATAGACCCAAAGGCCGGCCACATACCCGGTGCTGTCAACATACCCTACACGGCGGTCACCTCTGGCAGGGGGACACTCAGGCCTAAGGAGGAGCTGGAGGGGGTCTACAGGGGCCTCGGTGGCAGGCCGGTTGTCTACTGCGGCTCCGGCGTGACGGCATGCGTGAACGTACTTGCCATGAAGCTCGTGGGCCTTGATCCCCTCCTCTACTCAGGCTCATGGAGCGACTGGGTCTCGTACGAGGACAGCCCGGTGGCCACCGGAGAGGAGTGAGCGCCGGGCCCTCTCGGGTGGCCACAGGGGTGCATGGCGATCGCTCACGGTGCTGGGCCCCTCCCGGGACCAGTGGGTGTCCGGCATGGGGGACATGGGTCCGGCGGACACAGGGTTGCATGTGTGTGTGCAGGGCGAAGCGAAGGGCGCCCGGGACTTAACTCACAATTTTAAAATAGTTTCTTGCAAATATGGGAATATGCAGTACAGTGACGGTATAATCCTCCGTGTCGCTGAGGCCAACTCGACCGATCCTGGCATGTCCAGGGTCAGGCTAGACGAGGAATCGAGGATGGCCCTGGGCGCAGAGATCGGGGACGTCGTCGAGATAGAGAAGACAAAGAAGACAGTCGGGAGGGTTTACCGCGCTAGGCCCGAGGACGAGAACAAGGGTATAGTTAGGATAGACAGCGTCATGAGGAATAACTGTGGCTGCTCAATAGGTGATAAGGTAAAGGTCAGGAAGGTGAGGACGGAGGAGGCAAAGAAGATAACGCTCGCCCCAATAATAAGGAAGGACCAGAGGCTCAAGTTCGGGGAGGGCATAGACGACTTCGTCCAGAAGGCCCTGATGCGGAGGCCCATGCTCGAGGGCGACAACATAAGCGTCCCTGGCCTCACGCTTGCCGGCCATTCAGGCCTGCTGTTCAAGGTCATAAAGACAACTCCGAGCAAGGTGCCGGTGGAGGTTGGCGAGGAGACAAAGATAGAGATAAGGGAGGAGCCGGCATCTGAGGTCCTGGACGACGTCTCCAGGGTCAGCTACGAGGACATAGGGGGCCTTTCGGAACAGCTGGGCAAGGTAAGGGAGATCATAGAGCTCCCGCTGAAGCACCCGGAGCTCTTCGAGAGGCTGGGTATCAAGCCACCCAAGGGTGTCCTCCTCTACGGCCCGCCTGGAACCGGCAAGACCCTCATAGCCAGGGCCGTGGCAAACGAGTCCGGTGCGAACTTCTTCTCCATAAACGGGCCGGAGATAATGAGCAAGTACTACGGCCAGAGCGAGCAGAAGCTCAGGGAAATATTCATGAAGGCTGAGGAGTCAGAGCCGTCCATCATATTCATCGATGAGATCGATTCCATAGCGCCCAAGAGGGAAGAGGTGCAGGGCGAGGTCGAGAGGAGGGTGGTTGCACAGCTCCTCACCCTGATGGACGGCCTGAAGGAGAGGGGCCACGTCATAGTGATAGGTGCCACGAACAGGATCGATGCTGTTGACCCCGCGCTGAGGAGGCCAGGCAGGTTTGACAGGGAGATAAACATAGGTGTCCCGGACAAGAGGGGCAGGAAGGAGATCCTGGCCATACACACTCGTGGCATGCCAATGGGCATGGACGATGAGAAGAAGAACGAGTTCCTGGACAAGATCGCAGACCTCACGTACGGCTTCGTTGGAGCAGACCTTGCGGCCCTCGCCAGGGAGAGCGCCATGAATGCACTGAGGCGCTACCTGCCCATGATCGACCTGGACAAGCCGATACCAACAGAGATACTGGAGAAGATGCAGGTGACCGAGGAGGACTTCATGGAGGCCCTGAAGACCATCGAGCCGAGCAGCCTGCGTGAGGTCACAGTGGAAGTCCCCAACGTCAGGTGGGACGACATAGGTGACCTGGAGAACGTCAAGCAGGAGCTGAGGGAAGCGGTGGAGCTGCCCCTGCTCAAGCCGGAGGTGTTCCAGAGGCTGGGCATAAGGGCGTCTAAGGGGTTCCTGCTGTACGGGCCGCCAGGCGTTGGAAAGACCCTCCTGGCCAAGGCTGTTGCCACAGAGAGCAACGCCAACTTCATATCGGTCAAGGGGCCAGAGGTGCTGAGCAAGTGGGTCGGCGAGAGCGAGAAGGCGGTAAGGGAGATATTCAAGAAGGCCAAGCAGGTCGCGCCCACCATAATATTCCTGGACGAGATCGACAGCATAGCGCCGAGGAGGGGCACGTACGGGGATTCTGGCGTAACGGAGAGGATCGTGAACCAGCTGCTGACATCTCTTGACGGAATAGAGGTGCTGCAGGGCGTTGTGGTGATAGCGGCGACCAACAGGCCAGACATAATAGACCCGGGCCTGCTGAGGGCCGGTAGGTTCGACAAGCTCATATACATACCGGCACCCAACGCCGAGAGCAGGCTCAAGATACTCCAGGTGCACACGAAGAAGATGCCACTGGCCAAGGACGTCGACCTCAAGTACATAGCGGAGAAGACCGAGGGCTATGTTGGCGCTGACCTCGAGAACCTGTGCCGCGAAGCGGGCATGATGGCCTACAGGCAGAACCCAGACGCCACGGAGATAACGCAGCAGAACTTCATAGACGCCATGAAGGTGATAAGGCCGTCGGTGGACCAGGAGATACTGAAGTTCTACGACCAGCTGTCGGAGAGCATAAACAAGAACGTGATGGATAAGAAGAAAAAGTCGCCTGTGGAGGAGCTGGGCCTGTACCAGTGAGCCCGACTTCACTTTTTCGATCCCTTTTCCCCGACAGAACAATATATCTCTGTGCCAATACTTACGGGAGTGAGGGGATAACGGCTTGAAGAAGTTTGTCTCAGACCTCCTGAAGAAGTCAGTGGCAACATCGGACGGAACGGTTGTGGGGTCGGTTGAGAACCTGAGGATCGACCAGTCAAGCGGTGAGCTGAAGAGCATTGTAGTGCAGCCCACCAGGGGGATGAAACTGCTGGACCCATCCACAGAAGGTGAGTTTGAGAGGGACCCGGATGGGCGTTACCTGATACCTATAGCGCTGATGCGCTCCTTCAGGGACATATGCGTGGTGGATGTCAAGATCCAGCAGAAGCAGTGAAGTGTCCGGCTGCAGCACCTGGGCGGTCTGGGGCAATGGGGAGACCCATTCTCCCTATGCCATTCGGGTGCAATTCATCCGTCATGGAAGGCTGCGGTCAAAGCAGTGTTCACAGGCCCAGGGGTTAATGGGATAAAGGGGCAGCAGGGCAAACAGGTACAATTGGCCGATCATGGGCCTGAAACCCCGGGCATGGGTACCAGAGGCGCCTGGCCTCAGTCAATGGCCAGGTGTGATATATGCCAGCCTGAAGGCCCTGGATCAGCCTGTCGGGTTCCGTGTAAGGCATGCGTACCGAGCGGGTTGGAGGTCTTCTTAGTGTTAAGGCAGCGTCTGCCGTGCAGGGATGGGTGTTGAGCAGCTTTAAAATCGGCACTTGATGTACCATGGCAATGGAGAGGGACTGCGACATCGCCATAATCGGTGCAGGCGTCCTCGGGACATGCCTAGCACACTGGATCTCCTCGCTCTACAGTGCCAGGGTATGCCTCATAGATGCCTCTGGCGATGTCGCATCGCACACAACCTCAAGGAACACGGGCGTCATCCACAGGCCCTTTTACCTGGACCCGGTGAAGAAGGGCACGTTCGCAAGGGCCGCATCACTCTCCTATCCAATGTGGATGAAGTTCGCCAGGGACTTCTCGCTCCCATGGGAACAGGTCGGTACGGTTGAGGTGGCCCTCAGCGACCGTGATCTGGATGTCATATCATCCTATTCGGAGTACGCTGAGTCGAACGGCATGTCCAGGGAGGAGTATGAGGTCCTCGACACCCATGGCCTCCAGGCCATTGAGGGGTCAGTAAAGGCTCTGGGCGCGTTCTTTTCGAAGACAGACACATCTGTTGACTACGGCCTCATGACCAGGGCCATATGCGGCACGCTCTCTGGCGTCTCAACGGTCCTGGGCAGGAGCGTCGTTAGGATCGTTGAGGGTGAAGGGTACAACCTTACCCTGTCTGACGGGAGCACGCTCAGGGCCAGGACAGTATTCAACTGCGCGGGTGCGAACTCCCTGAGGATAGCGCACTCCATGGGCCTAGCGAGGGATTTAAGTGTATTCTTCTTCAGGGGCGACTACTGGCGCCTGCGCCAGGATGCTCTGCCTTCCATAAGGCACAACATATACAGTGTCCCAAGGTTCCTGAAGTTCCCGTTCCTTGACCCGCACTTCATTGTCCGGTACAGTGGCGTCAGGGAACTGGGGCCAAACGCGGCCCTGGTGGCCGGGCCATATGTCTACTCCGGCTTCTCTGAATCTCCGCTGCAGGCATTGTCCTGGCTGTTCGAGAGGCCTGTCCTCACCAGGCTCTCGCTGCTCACGAACTTGGAGTTCCTTGGCATGGTCAGGAGCGAGTGGGAGAGCAGCACCTCCCCGGAGGGCATGGTCAGGCGCCTGTCCTCCTTCATACCGTCACTGAAGGCATCCATGATATCGGGCCCTGGAATTTCCGGGGTGAGGGGCTCTGTGGTGAGCAGGAGCGGTTTCGTGCCTGAGGCTGTAATGATAACAGATGGCTCATCGCTCCACGTCATAAATTACAACTCACCCGGTGCAACGGGTGCACCTGCGTTCTCCGCATACGTCCTGATCCGTGCAGTGTCCCAGGGCCTTCTCCGCGAGCCAGAACGCAACATGTCCAGGCTGGGCTGGGATCTGGACGCAGTGAGGGAGGCCATGCCAGACCGTGGCCAGGGTATGACAGCGTGAGGAACCTTTTAATTTGTTGGCCCCATTCTAATAATGGCACGAAGGGCCAGGGGCATCCTCTTGTCCAGCTTTCGTCCATGCCCTGGTGGCCCTGTGTGGGAGAGGTGAGTGAATGGCGTTCAGGGCCAGGGAGATAGTGCTGCCCGCAGTTGGCAGGGATCTGCAGGTTGCAGAATCGGAGGTTCCGGAGCCCGAGGGGGACCAGGTCGTCATCAGGCAGAGCGTGTCCGGGATATGCTTCAGGGACATACTGACCAGGGATGGCTTCATGCCCAGGGTCAGGACGCCTGGGGTCATAGGCCACGAGATAAGCGGCACAGTTGTGGCGGCTGGCCCCTGTGCGGAATACGTGAAGGAGGGGGATAGGGTTGCCAGCCTTATATACAGGCCGTGCGGGAGGTGCGAGTTCTGCCTGACGGGCAGGGAGAACCTGTGCCCCAACAAGGAGGTCTACGGGGAGACGCTCCGTGGTGGGTACTCCGACCTCGCAATCGTCAGCGAGAAGAGCCTGGTCAAGGTACCAGGCCACATCGGCGAGGACGAGGCCGCCATAGCTGCATGCGTAACTGGTATGGTCTACCACGCACTGAAGGTGGTGGGAAACGTCCAGGACGGTTCCAGGGTACTCATAACCGGTGCTGGAGGGGGTGTTGGCATTCACGCCGTGCAGGTGGCAAAGAGGCTCGGCGCAACCGTCATTGCGGAGACCACTTCGCAGTCAAAGGTCGAAGCGATACACAGGGCGGGTGCGGACCATGTGGTCGTGACCACCGGCAGGTTCGACGGGGAAGTGAAGAAGCTGACAGACGGTGGTGTTGACGTGGCGCTGGAAGCTGTGGGGATCGCTACTTTTGAGAGCTCACTCCGCTCGCTCAGGACCGGCGGCACGGTGGTAGTGGTGGGAAACGTCCAGCCAGAGCCCGTGGGCCTACCACTGGGCCTGATAATACTCAAGGGGAACAGGGTTGAGGGGAGCATCAGCTCCACCAGGAAGGACATGATGGATGTGTTCGAACTCTCCAGGGGAGGCAGGATAAGGGCTGTGGTGGACAGGCACATAGAGCCAGGCGAGATCAACAGGGCCTACGAGGACATCAGGGCCAGGAAGAACACTGGGAGGGTGCTGATAAAGTTCTGAAAAACACCTCCCCGCCTAAGTGCTGCCACGGCCAGCTGCCTAGTTACATGCGTGGCATGTTCAGCCGGCACCATGGCCCGACTGGAAAAGCCTGTGGCCCAGATCCATTTTATCGCAAAAGATATTTATTTCACGTGGGGTTTTAGTGAACTAATGGCGCAGGAAGAAGAGATAAAGATGATCATAGCGAGGGCAAACAGGATCCCTGTCTGGTCACTGCCCTACACCTACCTGGCCATAATAGGCATCGGGTACTTCTTCACCTTCTACGATATATCAGATATAGGCCTGGCAATGCCAGCAATCGACGCGCAGTTCCACATCGGGTCATCGCTGAGCCTCTTTCTGGCACTGTCTGTGGGCCTCATAGGCTATGCAATAGGCTCCTACGTGATAGGCACTGTGGCCGACATCTACGGCAGGTACAGGTCGATGATACTCACCATGGCGCTGACTGCCGTTGGCTCGTTGGGCGATGCCCTATCGTTCAACGTCCCGGAACTGGCTGTGTTCAGGTTCATAACGGGGCTGGGCCTGGGCGCGGACCTGAACCTGGTGTCGAGCTATGTCAGCGAGTTCGCCCCGCCGGGAGTGAGGGGCCGGATCACCGTGTACACGTTCATCGTTGGCATCCTGGGCCAGGCAATAACCCCGTTCATAGGCCTGGTGCTTGTGCCCGTGTACTATAATGGCTGGAGGTACCTCTTTGGCATCGGTGCGGTGATCGCCTTCATAGCCCTTCTCCTCAGGTTCGAGCTCCCAGAATCTCCAAGGTGGCTGGCCGCAAAGGCCAGGGACATCGCAGGTGCGAAGAAAGTACTGGAGATGATGGAATCCACCGCACTCAGGAGGGTCAAGAGCCTCCCGGAACCGAAGCCAGAGGAGGTGACGCTGGAAGAGCAGAAGTTCCCAACGCTGTACGTGTTCAGGAGACCGTACTCCGTCAGGCTTGCGATACTCGTCGTCATGTGGTTCTTCTGGTACATAGGCAACTACGCCTTCCTCGGGGACGCGGAGACGATCCTTGCCTCGGCCGGCTTCCCCGTGGCATCATCCATCCGCTACATCGCTGTGGGTGCGGTGGGCTACCCTGTGGGCGCGGCAATTATGGCATTCACTGCCGACAGGTATGAGAGGAAGTTCGTGATCTTCGCGGACACGGTTGTCTGGTTCATAGGCCTCTTCCTCTTCTCCATCAAGACGGGCCTCTTCATCTACCTTGGCTCATTCCTGGCAGCCCTGGCCCTTGGCATGTACCTGCAGGTGGCCTACACATACACAGCAGAGAGCTACCCGACAAGGGCAAGGACCTCCGGCTTCGCGCTCACGGACGGCATAGGACACGCTGGAGGGGCCTTTGGCGCCATATTCCTGCCCATCCTTGTGGCCTCGTTCTCCTTCGCCTTCGGCTTCAGGTTCATAGCGGTCACTGGCCTCATAGCTGGCATAATAGCACTGCTCGGCCCGCGCTCTTCCAGGAAGACGCTGGAGGCAGTATCGGCCTGACCCCCGGGTAGCCGGGCCCCTGTGCCACGCCCTTCCAGGCGCAGGGGGAGTGGAGGCTCAAGGCCCCGTTGGCAAATTGCTGCGCCAGGGGGTACTGGTTGTGCCTCCACTGCTGGCCTCTGCAGTGCAGCCCCACTGAAAGTTTTTTATTGTCGTAGGGATTGAGCGGCCTGAGGATCCTGATGGAGGAGCTTATCTGCGATATAGAGTTTGACCAGGACGGCGACATGTACTACGCACGCCTCAGGACTGAGATGGGGGGCCTCAGGGAGTACTCCGGCCGCACTTTCGAGGAGGTTCTAAACCAGGTAATGCTTGAGCTTGAGGAGGAGTTCTCCTGAAAGTTTGTACCAAAAGGCTATTTCATTCTAGATCGATTCAGGAGTGTTGAGGTACCGCTTCCTGGTGGCACTGGCCCTGTTCGCCCTCCTCCCATTCGGTGCCAGCCACCACTATGGCTCACCGCACAGCGGCCTCACCGTTGTCATTCCGACCACACCTGGAATAGAGCTGAACCTTGACCGTGAGTTCTTCAACCTTTCGGTGGCCCAGATAGCGTTCGTGAACCAGCAGTCACTCCTGGAGGCGAACATATTCAGTGAGAAATGGCACGTGGTGAGCCTGGGCCCCAACGAAACCGTTTACAGAAGCATGATCCGCCTGGTTCCAGTGAGCGCTCCGGGGCTGGGCAGGGAAAAGCCGTTCGGCATTTACCTCTCAGTGTACATAAACAGGACAACCGTGAAGACGCTCATCGAAAGCGCCGGAAACGGGACGCAGCGCTACTATGTGAACCAGACTTTCTCGATATCCATTGGCGCCACCAGTACCCGGGAAATCGATAGCGGGATGCTCTTCATCAGGCTTGCAATGTATGGCAGTGATGACGGTGCACCAATGAGGTATGCTGAGGCACACGGGTTCCAGAAGGACACCAACATGAGCCTGGATGGCCTCTCTTTCTCTCCCCCGAACTCCACGTCTGGCACGTTCCTATACATGTGGAACTCCACCTACTCTGTCAACGGTGTGAGCATGTACGCTAGGTCACAGATCGTCAGTTACGGTCAGGGCATAGAGCAGACGCTCTACTTCCGTGTGCCACAGGGTCACCTGGAGCTGCACTACGACCCCTTCCTGTCAGTGAGCGGGGTGAACATATTCAACAGCACCCTCCTGAACAACGCTGCGAGGCTTGTTATAGAATACATACTGGAGCACTCCGAGGCACTGGCAAGTGGCCTGGCAACGGGCACTGTCTTCGTTGGTGCCGCCTACGCCCTGTACAGGAGGTCAAGGCGCTAGTCGAAGAGCGAGAGGAAGTTGTCTGCCAGCGTGCCGATGAAGCTCTCCCTGTACCTGGTGATCACCCTGGACACCTCTTCCCTGCTGGACAGCCTGGCGGTGTCCCCGTCCAGAGTGACAACACCGTTTTCCCTGAGCCAGGCCAGTGCGCCCTCGAACCTCTTCCTCCTCAGGCCCGTGAAGGCCCTCAGCACCTCTGTGCTCATGTCCTGTCTGAACAGGGCCTGCACGATCTTCCTGGCGTCAGGGTTCCTGAGCGCGATCAGCACAGTCCTCTCCCTCTGCGTCCCCTCATCCCCAGGGAAGTACCGCCTGTACCTCCCGTCCTGCCTTGAGAATATCCTCCCCTCAACCTCAAGCCTGTAGAGGTGATATTCCAGCTGGCCGACAGCAAGGCCCAGCATGCGCTGTAGCTCCCTGAAGTGTATACCTGGGTTCTTCCTTATGGCCTCCGATATATCCTCTCGGACGCTGCTGTCGGTCCTCAAGCACTACCTCCTAAGGATCGAGAAGTAGAAGAGGAGAAGGATTACAAGTATGAGAGTGGACATTATGTCATCAGAATGGCCCTCCAGAGGGAGGAGCATGAAGGTGGAGAGGAGCAGTACCACTTCGACCACAGCGGTGAGGATGAACACAGCTGACACCAGGGCTGCGGCCCTCAGCCTGCTCCTCCTGTAAGCCCTCATGGAGACGGCTGAGAGGAACACGGAAAGGATGAGTATGAGGCCAGACGCATAGGTGCTGTAGAGGTCCATGATGGGTGTGGATACGCACACTTTAAATTAATATCTCTCACGAGAACGTTGCGGAAATACCGAAGGCGTTCATCTCCTTCCTGAAGACGTCCCTGTACTTCCTGTCCCCGATGACCTTCTCTATCGTGACGCTCTCGCCGCTCTTCTTGACCTTCACGGCCGCAACTGCCTGCCCGTCCATGAATATGAAGTAGAGGTTCAGGGAGCCGAACCTTGCCCTCAGGTACCTGGAGAAGTACCTGGTAATGAAGTCCTTCGGTCCCGATATGAATAGGCCCTCTGGCCTCTTCCTCCTCTCCGTTGATACATACATTACCATACCGAGGTCCCTGACGAACACCCTCCTGGCACTGCCCTCTTCGTGCAGGCGTGACACGGCCCAGACGAAATCGCTGTCGACCTCGTTCCCGGTTGCCTCAGAGTACCTCTGGGCATCGAAGAACCCGTAGTTCTTCAGGAGGTAGCGGAGGAAAATGAGCATGGCCTCCCTCCTCCTGTACTTCTCAGGCACCACGATGTAGCGCCTCTCGTAGTCCTTGGCCAGCACGTCCCTCTGGAACAGCGCCTTTATCCTCACCCTGGGCAGGTGCGGGTGGACAGAGGCACTGACTATCTCCGATTCAGTGGCGCCACTGCTCTCAAGCACGATCCTCACGATCTCCTTCTCGCCTTCGTCCATCTCCCTCTCCCTGAGGGCCCTGTAGAGGGCCACCACACCGAGCGTCCCCAGTGAGACTATGTCAAAGGGGCCGTTGAAGCTGAGCAGGAGGCTCGACTCCTGGTGACTCCTCACGTCTGTGGGCGAGATGCCGCTGTGCACAGCCTCCAGTGCGCTCCTGAAGCCCTCCAGGCGCCCGTTCATCACCGCGAAGGGTATCTCGCCGGAGCGCCTCATGGCCCTGGCCAGGGCCAGTGAGAGCAGGCTGCCCTCATCCATGTCCTCTATGTCCACCTCTCCGTACACCGCTGTGTCGCCCGATGCCCTCAGGCCCAGGCCCTCAGCGACCCCTGCCTCGCCACCGGAGATGCCGCGCACCACGCTGACCCGGAACGTGCCCCCGGAGACGAGGGAAACAAGTAGCCTGCAGAGATCCACGAAATCCTCACCGGGCATTTCCTCGAACTTCTCGATGACCACTGCGTCGGCACTCTCCCTCACCTCCACTTGGTAGGTGTTGCCGCTCGCCGCGATGAACCTGCCATTGCTGTCCCTGTCCGTGTAGAATTTCTCAAGGAAAATGGTCACGGGGTCGCCGGTGCTCACTATGGACCCTCTCCCGCTGTACTCACCTGTGCTGCCGTAGTATACCTCCCCGCCCTGGCTCACGGTCTCCTTTATGCTATTAACGAACCTTGATGCGTAGAACCAGAAGTGCCTCGAGAGCTCCTCCTGGGTGGCGGGCCCGAACATCCTCACGAGCAGTGACATGGCCTCGGACGGGTCACCGTAGCTGTCCAGGCCGTAAAGGGGCCTGAGGCCCCCGTCAGGGAGCCTGCACACCGCAAGGTAGTACTCCAGGTCCTTCACTGCCTCCCTCACCACCTTCTTGGGAAGGCCCGTGACCGCGGATACCTGGCTCTCGTTCCAGGCGCCGTTCTCTATGGCCCTGTACACGCTCCTCAGTTCATCCCCTGCCTCCTCGCGCCTGAGCGTGTGAAGTGCCTTGGCCAGTTCCGGGTGCATGTACACGTATTTGTTCTTCACGAAGCGGCCGTAGACAAGCGACCGGTCTCCGACCATCGACGCCAGCTGGCCGGTAGTCACAGTCACGCCCCTGGCCCTGAGGTCCCATGTTGAGGAGGCGTATCCGTACTTCATGAAGTAGTCGTTCACATCACTTGCCGGCTGGAGCATCTTGAAGACCCTGTCCTTCCTGATGTCCCTCTTCTGCATCCCGGTGAGCCTTTCAAGGTCTTCCCTGAGGATGAACTGGGGAGCGAAGACAGGAGTGACGAAGTCCCTAGTGATCTCGCCGGAGGAGACCATGGCATCCAGCGCCCTCTCTACCTCCTCCTGACCAACGGGTATCCGGATGAGCACCTCCTCGATAGTGAGGGGCCCGTAGGAGTGGAGGACCCTGCGTACGGCGGCCCTGAGGGCCTCTTCCCTATCCATATCCTGCGCCTCCAGGTCATTCCTGATGAAGACCTGCACGCCCCCACGGAGCTTCCTCCTCACCAGGTAGGCTGCCTCCAGCCTGTTCATGGATTCCCTTATGTCCTCCTCGCTGAGGCCCGTGTCCCTCTTCAGCTCTGAGAGCGTAGTGCCGTTGCAGTGTTCCAGCAGGGCCAGGTCCTCCTGCCTGACCCTGGACGCATCCCGGAACAGCGTTCTCAGAATGGGGTAATTGTCTATGTGGCACCACACTGGCATCCTGGCAAAGGCCGAGACTATCCTGTCCTTCTCTATCAGTTCCTCACCTATCGCCTTTGCGTCCGTGTCAGAGTAAGGGTAGGGGGAGTTCTGCCTGTTCCTGAACGGGTCTATGTGGAGGAAATGCCTTGCCATGGCCTCGTAGCTCTCCATGTCCCTGACCCTGGGCACCAGAGAGGCGAAGAATTCTCTCACGGGCCCATCGTCCCTGAAGATGTAACGTATTTCCCCTGGGCCGTAGATCTTGTCCAGTATCCTGTTCTGCAGCTCCCTGAGTACCCTTGACCTGTCCTCCATGAGCACCAGGTCCGATACGCCTGCAAGTATTATGCCATAGGAGAACGGGCTCGTCTCAGCGGTGTAGTCGAGGACCCTGTAATTCCCTCTCTCTATGACCTCACTTATGTACTGCCTGGCCCTGGGCACGTCCATCATGTCTTCCATTATCTCGTGGAACGTCTCCTTGACAACAGGGAAGCCCTCCATCTCTCCTATTGTCCTGAGGACCCTGTCGCTCCTGAGCTGCTGCCTGACCACGCTTATGTCCGTGCCTTTATACCTGCGCAGTACCATGAGAGCCCTCGAGGCACAGTGCCTGAACCTCTGCTTGAAGGTCTCTGTGTTCCTTATGGATGCACGCACTGTGTCATCGAAGCTGGATGAGGTCACCAGGTGGACGAATTCCCTGAGGTCAGGCTTCTCCGAGAGCGTCACCATGAAGCCGTCGTCAGTGACTGTGACCCTGGCGCTGCTCCCGTACCTGTTGGATGCTGCCTGAGCGTATGCCCTCGAGAGGGCATCGTTGACCCTCCTGCCCAGCGGGACATGGAAAATCACGCTGTACAGGTTGTCACGGTCAATGTAGCCCTCAACCAGGAGGTGCCTGTGGGTGGGCACCCCGTACTTCATCTGCCCCTTTATGTATGAGATGAGACTGTCTGCACCCCACTCATCAAGCCTGTAGTCTTCCATTAGCCACTTCCTGACGTCCTCCCCCCTCTGTATCTTTCTCACAGCCTCTTCCCTGAACCTGCCAACCAGGACGCCGAGGTCATAGCTCCTGGGCAGCATCTCCCCCGTCCACGTGGGTACAGTGGGCCTCATGCCCGTGGCGTCCTTCACATAGACCAGGTTCCTCGACGTCCTCAAAAACATGTATGTCCTGGCGCCCAGCACGAAGATGTCGCCCTGCTTCAGCCTCTCCACGAACTTGTCGCTCAGCTGCCCGAGGTGCCTGCCCCTCTCCCCCACGACCTGGTAGTCAGCGTCCTCCGGTATCGTTCCTACGTTCATGAAGAAGATCATCCTGGTGCTCTTCTTCTTCCCGAACGTGCCCTCGCCCTCGTCGAGCCATATCTTGGAGTATATGGTGCTGTCCTCTATCTGGCCCGCAAGGTACCTCAGGACTGACATGTAGTCGTCCCATTCCAGGGTGTGGAAGGAGTAAGAGTTCTTGAGCGTCCTGTATGCCTCCTCTATGCCCCACACCTTCTCCAGTGACATGCCGACAAGTACCTGTGAAAGCACGTCCAGCGGGTTCCTGGGTATGGTGACCCTGTCGATCTCCCTGTCGTACGCGGCCTTTGTGAGCACGGCACACTCCATTAGGTCGTCGAGGTCGAAGACCAGGAACCTGCCTTTGGAGAGCTCGTCTATGCCGTGCCCCGACCTGCCTATCCTCTGGAGCCCCTTGGATACTGACTTGGGGCTCCCGATCTGGACCACAAGGTCAATGTAGCCTATGTCTATGCCGAGCTCCAGGGATGTCGATGTTATCACGCACCTCAGTTCTCCCCTCTTGAGCCTATCCTCCACATCGAGCCTGGTCTCCTTGCCCAGGGAGGAGTGGTGGGCCTCCACGCTCTCTATGCCCCTTGCCTTGAGCTTTATGGCCACATGCTCCGTCCCGCTCCTGGTGTTGGTGAATATCAGCGTTGTCCTGTGCCTGTTTATGAGGTCCGTGAGTATGTCGTACATCCTCTCGTTGGCGACCTCAGAGGACACCTTGGTCAGGTCGTGGACCGGCACGATGGTGCGGAGGTCAAGGTATTTCTTAGTGTCCACGTCCACGATCTCGAAGGGCCTCGGCACTTCGCCGTCGAAGCCACACAGGTACTTCGCTATCTCATCCAGGGGTGCCTGTGTGGCGGACAGGCCTATCCTCACAAAGTCCTCATCGGTCACAGCCCTCAGCCTTTCCAGATTTGCGGAGAGCAGCGATCCCCTCTTCGTTGACGAGACCTCGTGGATCTCGTCCACGATCACGTACCTCACGGTCCTCAGCTTCTCCCTGAACTTGGGGGCCGTGAGGACAAGCGAGAAGGATTCCGGGGTGGTGATCAGGATGTGGGGAGGCTTCCTGAGCATCCTCTGCCTGTCGCTCTGCTTTGTATCCCCAGACCTCACGGAGACCCTGATCTGTGGCAGTTCCATGCCCTCCTCCTTCGATATCTCCATTATCTCCCTGAGGGGCTGGTTCAGGTTCCTGTCGATGTCGTTCGCCAGGGCCTTCAGTGGGCTAATGTATACACAGTACACCGTGTCCCTGAGCGTGCCCTCCCTGGCGAAGCGGAAGAGCTCGTTGATGATCGCCAGGAAACCAGTGAGCGTCTTTCCGGTGCCAGTTGGGCTTGATACCAGGACGTTCTTCCTCTCGTGGATGAGCGGGATTGCCCTCCTCTGCGGCTCGGTAAGCTTCGAGTACTTGCCGTTGAACCACCTGGCTATTATGGGGTCGAGGAATGGCATCTCTTCCTCTATCCTGAATCCATGTTCCCTGGAGTCCTGCATGCGTTTAATCTAGGTTTCAGGACAACACAATATATAACCTTATAGTAACCAGGGAGTGCAAGAACCTGCTTCCTGCCTTCATGGGGCACTGGGAGTCTATGGACTGCAGGCCCATCCATGCGGTGTAACCCGGATATACAAGAAAGCAATTCACACACATGATCGTTGCGGACGTTGCTTTCTACCCAATAGGCAAGGGAGTATCTGCATCGGAGGCAATCAAGAAGGCCATCGAGGCCCTCAGGGGCGCCGGTGTGAGGTGCTACCCGAACAGCATGGCCACCGTGATGGAGGCGGAGAGCCTGGAACAGATTTTCGCCGCTGTGGCCAGGGCGGAGAAGGCACTGGTCGACATGGGCTATCCGCGTGTTGAAACGATCCTGCGCGTCGATGACAGGAGGGATCTGGAGAACAGCGTTGAGAGGAAGCTGAGGGCCCTGGGAGAGGAGTAAACCGCACCAGTGTCAAACGGCCTGAGGGAGCCGAGAAAGTCTCCCATCATGGCCCATTCGAGCCAGAATGCCCGTGATGTCTCTGCGGATCAAGGCAGACACGGAGTGCGTGCCTTGCCGGGCCGCAAAAATGGGCCCACTGCATGCAGAGGTTCTGGTTGTAAACGAGATAATTGCAGACCCAGTTAAAAACATTTATTGGCTGGGGCGCTGAAAAACACCTTAAATACGCATCAGCGATTTCATTAAAAGTGGAAACTCAGCGGAGAGTTTTGAAGCACCTCAGAAGGGACCAGCTCACGCTCAGGCATGCGGTCTCGCAGGCCACTGCCCTGAACGCCCCGGGTGGCACGATCGTTCTATACGTCTCCGGTACCGCGGCCCTCCTCACCTCGACCTTCACTTCATATCCCTCGGGCTCTTACGCGATCCCCCTGATCCTCCTCATTTCCCTCGTGATCTATGGCCTTATGACCTTCTCCATGTATGAGTTCTCCAAGGAGCTGTCAAGCTCCGGTGGTTACTACACCTTCGTGTCCAGGGGGCTGGGCCAGAGGGCTGGGTTCATCACAGCACTGTCATATCTCTCTTACCAGATACTGAGCTTCACTGGCTTCGGTATCCTTGGCTTCATGGGGTTCGTCTATGACGTTTTCCCCTCCTTTGGTATCCAGATCCCCTTCCCCACCTTCCTCTGGATCCCGTTATCCTTGGTCTTCATAGGAGTTGTCTCCTGGCTCATATACAGCGGCATAAGGCCTTCGCTGCAGTTCGTGTCCTACACGATCATAGTGGAGGTGCTCTTCTTCATAGCCACTTCGTTAGCACTCATATATGAGTTCCACGCGAGGCTCAGCCTTGTGCCTTTCACCCCGAAGCCCGTGGGCAACGACACGCTGGCACTGGCGACCATGATGGTCTATGCCATAGGCACCTACGTTGGCATAGGGGGGTCGATACCTATCGCTGAGGAGACCAGGAACCCGAAGAGAAACGTCCCGCTGGCCATACTCATAACGATAGCGGTGCTCGGCATCACCATAATCCTCTCAGCCTACGCGCAGGTCATAAGCTGGGGGGCGCAGAACATGGCCTCCTTCGGGGGCAGCCAGTTCCCATACCCTGTGATATACATCTACCAGCATGACTTCGGCTACATCAGCACAGCCCTGGTTGCGGTCCTCATAATCCTGGTGCTGAACTCCTTCTTCACAGCAACGGTATCCCTGGGCACCAATGCCACCAGGGTCGTGTTCTCGCTCGCAAGGGAGCACGTGTTCCCTGAGAGGCTCTCGTCAATACACGCCGTCACAGGATCGCCCACAAAGGCCATTGTCCTGGTGGCGGTCCTCGCCTCAATCATAACGATAGGCACTGGCCTGGCCTTTGAGGCAACGTCTGGCACCGTGAACGGCCTCCTGAACGCGTCCGTCTTCCTCCTCATCCTTGAGAGCCCGATAACCTACCTCGTCCACATACTCACCAACACATCCCTCTACTCCTTCATGAGGAAGGAGGGAAAGAGGGTCAGCATACTCAGGCACATCGTGATCCCGTCCGTGAGCACCCTGACACTGGTATTTGCTGTCGTCGTTGCTGTGTACCTCGACCTCTCGCCACCGTACATATACGGCATATACGGTGCCATTGCGGTCATACTTGCAATACTCATAACCACACTGGTGGTCTCAACGAAGTCCAGGAGGAAGCTTGAACTGATAGGCGACTTCTCGCTGTAGGTGGTTACCTATTTATTTCATAGATATATCTATGTAACATGGCACTCCAGATGCCCAGGCGCATGACAGGCATCACAGACCTCCTGGTAATGGACCAACTGTCAGATGGGCCCAAGTACCCTTACCAGATAATAAAGGGTATCTTCGAGAAGTTCGGCTCCAGGTACAAGCCCAGCACCGGCGTCATATACCCGTGCCTCAGAAGGCTCCAGGAAAAGGGCTACGTGAGGAAGGACAAGAGGTACTATGCCCTCACGGAACAGGGGAAGAAGGTCATGGAGGAGAACAGGGATGTCCTTGACATGAGAATATCGGGTTACTTCGAGAGCAGGGAGTTCTACAGGGAGTTCAACAACCTGGCCCTGAGGGTTGTCAGGGATGTGTACAACCTGACGCCGGAACAGGTTGTGCGTGGCGGGAACGAGATCCTCGATCTGACCAGGAAGACGCTGGAGACCATACACAGGATAATGGGAAGGGGAAAGGATGGCAATAATCACCACCAGTGATCTGACAAAGGTCTACGGCCGTGACTTCGTGGCAGTGGACCACCTCAATATCGAGATAGAGAAGGGCGAGGTCTTCGGGCTCCTGGGGCCCAACGGTGCCGGCAAGACCACCACAATAAAGATGCTGACCACTGTCCTGAAGCCCAGCGGCGGCACAGCGGTCATTGACGGCCATGACATAATCAGGGACAGCCTCGCAGTGAGGAAGGTGATAGGGGTGGTGCCCCAGGACCTCACGACGGATGAGGACCTGAAGGGCATCGAGAACCTGATGATGGTCTCCAGGTTCTATAACGTGCCCGAGGAGAGGGCCAGGGAGACAATAAAGGAACTCGTCCGCCTCGTGGACCTTGAAGGTGCTATGCAGAGGTACGTGAGGCAGTACTCCGGAGGCATGAGGAAGCGGCTCGAACTGATAGCAGGCCTTGTCCACAGCCCCAAGGTGCTCTTCCTGGACGAGCCAACGCTTGGCCTCGATGTCCAGACGAGGAGCCAGATGTGGAAGCACATAGAGGAGGTGAGGGAGAACCTTGGCGTAACGATAATACTGACGAGCCACTACCTCGAGGAGGTCGACGCGCTCTCCGACAGGGTGGCCATAATAGACCACGGGAAGATAATAGCCTCCGGCACCCCCGCCGAGCTGAAGGCCTCACTGAGGGGGGATGTGATAACGATTACTGTTTCTTCCGAAAACGATGTGGAGAAAATGCTGGAGTACCGGGGAGCAACGGAGGTCAAGGACCTGGGCGGCAACAGGGTGAGGCTTAAGGTCCAGAGCGCGGACAGAGAGATGGCCAGCCTCATGAACTACATAGTCTCCAGCGGCATATCCGTCACGGGCATAAACGTGCAGAAGCCCTCACTTGACCAGGTCTTCCTGGAGTACACTGGGAGGGAGATGAAGGACGAGGAGCCAGGGGACTTCAGGTCCATGATGATGAGGATGCGGAGGCTGAGGAGATGAGCGGTCTTCTTCCACTGACAGGGAGGGAACTGAAGAAGTGGTACAGGAACCCAGTGGCCTTCATAGTGTCACTTGTGCAGCCCTTCTTCTGGATCGCCCTCTTCGGCAGTGCGTTTGACATCGCAAAGCTCTCGTTCCACGGGATCGATGTGGGCTCTGCACTGTTCCAGGGGGCGCCTGACTACATAACCTTCATACTGGGCGGCGTCCTGACCATAACGACGCTCTTCACCGCCATGTTCTCCGGAGTGAACATAATCTGGGACAGGAGGATGGGGCCTCTCTCCAGGTTCCTCTCCGCACCCATAAGGAGGAGCTCGATAGTCTTCTCCAAGATAATCTCGGGCACGGTCAGGGGCCTGGTACAGGTGGCAATCCTGATCATCGCTGCCCTCCTGATCCCGGACGGTCTCGTCCTCAGGCACGGTTTCACGGTGGTAGATGCGCTCATAATAGCGGCCGCTGTGGTTCTCGTTTCCTTCTCGTTCTCGTCCATATTCAGCATAATAGCCGTGAGGATGACCAGGATGGAGACAATATTCGGTATAGTGAACCTCGTTAACCTTCCCCTGATGTTCGCGTCCTACGCACTCTTCCCGCCGGGACTCATGGCAGGATGGCTGAGCAGGGTGGCCCAGTACAACCCGGTCTCATGGTCAGCACTTTCCATCAGGACAGTCCTGCTCAACGGGTCACTGACGGGTGCGCAGCTATCATCAGTGGCGCATTACCTCCTCTACCTCACCGTCCTGGCCATTGTGATGGTGCTGCTCACAATATTCGTATCGGAGAGAGGGATAAGGGAGTGACATGGCTATACTGAGGGCTAACAACGGCATGGTCATGATGTCTGACCAGAAGACTGGAAACGTCACCATAGACATGAGCGGGAGGATGCTCTACGCGACCCTGGGCAGCAGGTCTTTCAAGCGCTACCTTGATGGCTCTGTCGTGGAGATGAAATGGGACAACGATGTCAGGGTCGTCGCAAGGCTGTCAGAGGAAGAATCAGCAGGTCTCATGGAGAACTGCATATCTGTGGCAGAGGAGTGCCTGCCACAGTCCGAGGGCGCAACCAGCGAGGCCATCAGGAAGTTCATATCCAGCGGCAGGGCGTCCCTGAAATCAGACGCTGAGGCTGTCTCCAACCTGTATTCGGGCGAGATACCGGTGCTACCTCCGGAGAGGTCGTTCTCTCTCTATGTGCAGCTGTCCACAGGCTGCAGGTGGAACAGGTGCTCGCTGTGCCAGGCGTATTCAGCCTCGGAAGTCAGGTACAGGACACTGGACGAGTTCAGGGCACATGTGGAAAAGGTCAAGGGTTTCTTCGGTCCAGGTCTTTCTGCCAGGTCATCTGTGCTCCTCGGGGACCCCTCTGCGCTGAATGCTGAACAGAAGGTGCTGCTCTCCGCCCTCGACACTGTCAGGGAGACGTTCAACCTGCCCATATATTCTTTCATAGACCTGTTCACCATCCCGAAGAGCAAGAGCGTCATGCACTACCAGGACATGAAGAGGCATGGCCTCGAGAAGGTCTATTTCCTCCTGGAGACCGGCAGCAACAGGGTGGTGAAGGCTTTCAGGAACCTCACCAACGTAACCGATGCCATAAACATAGTGAACAACCTTAAGACCGCAGGCCTCAACGTCGGCCTCATAGTCCTGGCTGGCACGGGTGGAAAGACGCTCAGCAGGGAACACGTGGAGGCCACTGCAGGCATAGTTGGGCAGATGCAGCTTGGAGAAGGGGATAGCCTCTTCATATGCCCGGTGAGGGAGGACGAGGACAGTATCTACGCGGGTGAGATGGACAAGAGGGGCCTTGTGAAGATGAGCCTGGAGGAGAAGTACAGGGAGGCGGACGAGCTCCTGAAGAGGATAAGGGAGGAGTACGAGAGCACAAACGGCAGGCCGCTCTCAGTCAAGGCGGCAAAGTACGACCTGCTGGAGAGCGTATTCTAGTGCTCACCCTATGACTGTTCCACCGTGCTCTTCGCCACTGGATGCCTTCACGTATGCACCGAGGTCCCTGCCATCGATCACGTGCACCCTGATCGATGACCTCCTTGCAATCGTCAGTGCAGTTATGTCCATAAAAACGTGCTGCCCTGCCCCGGAGGCCTCGCGCATGGCCAGTTCGATGGCCTCTTCATATGTGAGGCTCCTGAGCTTCCTTGCACCCCTGTCCTTCCTGGGGTCGGCAGTGTAGACCCCATCAACTGATGTCGCGTTTATCATCACCCTGGAGCCGATCCTCTCCGCCAGCAGGGCGGAAACTGTGTCCGTGGTGTGGCCCGGTTCCGTGCCGCCCATGACCACGTACCTCTCCTGCCTGAGCAGCTTCGCGGCATCGTTGATGTTCTCCGGTATTTCCGTTGGTGCTCCGTCCAGGAGGGACGCTATTGCAAGCGCGTTCATCCTGGTGGCGTGGATACCTATCTCATCAAGGACGTTCTCGTTCACACCGGCAGGCCTTAGGGCGCCTATGTACTCTCTAGCCAGTGCACCTCCGCCCACCACAATGCCCACCCTGTCCACAGGCAGGTCACGGAGCACGGAGGAGAGGTCCCTGATGAACTGCACGTCGAGGGAAGGCCTGGAAACAATTGAGCCGCCAAGCGATATGACGACGCACTTCATGCAACCTGTGGATCAAGGTTAAATACGATTATAAACTTTCTTTGAAGTAATGGCTTCAGACGACGTTCAGCTGCGAAGGTACGAGTTCAAGAAGGCCCTGCAGGAGCTGTCCGAACTGCGAGGCCGTGGGACCGAACTGATATCCCTCTACATCCCCCCGGACAAGCAGATATCGGATGTTGTCCAGTACCTGAGGGAAGAATACTCAACATCATCTAACATAAAGTCAAAGTCCACCAGGAAGAACGTGCTCTCAGCCATCGAATCGATAATGTCAAGGCTGAAATACTTCAAGCAGCCACCCGAGACCGGCCTGGTGTTCTTTGTTGGGCATGTGGCAACCAGGGGCGACCAGACGGAGATGTACACGAAGATAATAGAGCCGCCCGAGCCCATACAGACTTTCATCTACAAGTGCGATTCCCAGTTCCACCTGGAGCCCCTGATGTCCCAGCTGGAGGCCAAGGAGATGTACGGCCTCATAGTCATAGACAGGAAGGAGGCCACGGTGGGTTTCCTCAAGGGGACAAACATCGTTGTGGTCTCCAACGAGCAGTCCCTTGTCCCCAGCAAGCACCACCAGGGCGGCCAGTCATCGCGACGTTACGAGAGGCTCATCGAGATAGCGGCGCATGAGTTCTTCAAGAAGGTGGGGGACATAGCGAACAACGCCTTCATGCCTGTGATAAAGGACCTGAAGGCCGTCTTCATAGGCGGCCCGGGCGCCACAAAGGAGTACTTCTTCGAGAGGGACTACCTGAGGAACGAGATAAAGCAGAAGGTCAAGGACCTCTTCGACATAGGCTACACAGACGAGACCGGGCTCAGGGAACTGGTGGCCAAGGCCTCGGAATCGATCAAGGACATGCAGATCTCCAGGGAGAGGGACCTCGTGAACAGGTTCCTGCAGGAGATAAAGAAGCCTGACGGCGGCCTGGCAGTCTACGGCGAGGCGGCGGTGAGGCAGGCACTGGAGGCCAAGGCGCTGGACACTGTCCTGCTCTCCGAGGGACTTAACAAGAGGAAGTACGTCTACAAGTGCCCCGCTTGCGGTTCAGAGAAGGAGTTCGTGAAGAGGCCGGACGAGGTGCCGACATGTGCCGCTGACGGTTCTGTGATGTCGCTGGAGAGGGAGGACGACCTGGTGGAGATCATATACAACCTTGCGGATGCGTCCGGTGCCAGGGTGGAGATGATATCCGCAGACAGTGAGGAGGGCACCCTCCTCCTCAGGGCATTCGGCGGGATCGCCGGTATACTCCGCTACATACCAAAGGAGAGCCAGATGCAGTCCGTGCAGGGCCAGTGAGCGGCACAGATTTATGGAGATATTCAATACGAAGGTATGTCTGACCCTGGAAGGCGGGCACTTGCATATACGTCACTAGCGCACTTCGTTAACGACGGGAACTTCTTCCTCTTCCCCGTGCTCATAGCCTATTACGAGTCGATACCCGGGACAAAGGTTGTGGCCCTTGGCTCCGTGGCAATCATATACAACGTCCTCTCAGGCTTCCTGAGCACGCCCCTCGGCAGGTACGCGGACAGGCACGACAGGGATTCGCTCCTCATATTCACCGGCCTCCTTCTTAACGCCGTTTCTGTCCTCATATTCATGCTTCCATTCGTCTACCACTCGCTGCTCTTCCCACTCATCATAACTGGCTCTGTGGTGCTCGGTGTGGCCCAGTCTTTCTACCACCCGCTCGGTGCCTCTGTCCTCTCACATGTGTATGATAAGCCACGGGCTTCAAAGGCCATGGGCACAAACCAGGCCTTCGGGAGCCTTGGCAGGGCTGTCACGCCATACCTGATCTCCTCTCTGATCCTGATAGGCGGCGAGGTGCTGGGCCTGGGCATCTTCGCGGTCTACATGTTCGCCGCATCCTTCGTGACGCTTGCTGGTCTGCACTTCTTCAGCAGGTCAAGGTTCGCCGTAGCCCAGGGTAAGCCGGGTGTGGAGCAGCAGCCCACCGTTGAACCGTTCAGCAGGTACTCTGGTTTCGTGTATTTCCTCACGGCGGTGGTGTTCATACGCTCCATGTTCATGCTTGCGGTGAACACCTACGTGCCCACTTACATGAGCGATATCTACCACAGCAAGTACCTGATGAGCTCCGTGCTGAGCGCGGGCCTCATAGTCTCTGTGGCGGGCGGCCCCATCTTCGGCCGCGTGACCGCCAGCAGGGGAGGCAGAACAACCATACTCGTGACTTCAGGCATTTCGGCCCTGGCGTTCCTCGCATTCATGCTCACCAGGGACATATACATCACAGGCGTTGCATACGCGGTGTTCGCCATGACCGCCTTCACCGGGTTCCCTGTGCTCATGGGCTATGTGAACGAGGTCGTGCCCAGGAGGTTCTCCACCACATCAAACGGCCTCGTGTGGGGCCTGGGGAACACCGTGGGCGGTGCGGCCGGCATAGGCGTCATGTCGCTCCTCCTCCTCTACCTGCCACTGGGCAGGGTGCTCTACATAATGATAGCCTTCGCTGCAGTATCCTTCGCCCTCACGCCTCTCCTACCGTCCAAAAAGAAGGTCTCCGCGGCCTCCGCCTCTGGTGCCAGGTGATACCGGCACCTGGCATTCCGTGAGAAGGGGCGCCGGTAATCGAAGGCGAGGAGACCACAAGGCATATCTCCAGGGCGGCACTGCGGTATATGCCATGCTCGGCGGTGGTGAGGCCGACTTCTTCCAGGAAATCCTCGCAATGATAAGATCCGGCTCCATAAGGGACAAGGAGGCGCTACACAGGGCCAAGGTGCAGCTTGCAAGGAAGTACGGGCTAGGCTATATACCCGGGGACGTGGAGATACTGCACTCCTCTGACCTGGGTGAGGGGGAGCGCGAACTCCTGAGGATAAAGAGGACCAGGACGATATCTGGCGTCTCAGTTGTTGCTGTCATGACATCACCGGAACGCTGCCCCCATGGCCGCTGCATATACTGCCCGGGCGGGGTCGAGAACAACTCACCGCAGGCATACACGGGCTATGAGCCCGCGGCCCTGAGGGGCCGCACCTACGCCTACGACCCTTACGAGCAGACGTTCAACAGGCTAAGGCAGCTTGAGACCATAGGCCACGACACCAGCAAGGTGGACCTTATAGTGATGGGGGGGACGTTCACGGCCAGGCCTGAGGCTTACCAGAGGGAGTTCGTGAGGGGCTGCCTCGACGCCATGAACAGGCAGCCCTCCTCTGGCCTGGAGGAGAGCATGCTGGTTAACGAGGACTCGGACAGGAGGTGCATTGGCCTCACGGTTGAAACGAAGCCTGACTGGTTCTTCGAGAGGGAGATAGACCTCTCCCTCTCATACGGCACAACGAAGGTAGAACTGGGTGTGCAGATCATAAACGAGAGGGTGCTCAGGCTTAACGGGAGGGGCCACGGCGTCGGTGAGATTGTCAGGGCCACGCAGCTTGCCAGGGACGCTGGCCTTAAGATCGTATACCACGTGATGCCCGGCATGTACGGTGCCACCGAGGAAGACGACATGGAGAGCTTCAGGCTCATGATGGAGGACCCAAGGTTCATGCCTGACATGCTGAAGATCTACCCGACACTCGTGGTCAGGGGTACCCCGCTCTACGGCCTGTGGAGGAGCGGGAGGTACACTCCACCGGACACAGAGAGGGCCGTGAGGTTCCTCCAGTTTGTCCTCACGAACATAAAGCCCTGGGTCAGGATACAGAGGATCCAGAGGGACATACCCGTCAAGTTCATCTCCGCTGGGGTGAAGAGGAGTGACATAAGGAACCTGGCGGAGAGGATGCTGGCGGAGAACGGGATGTCAACAATGGAGATCAGGTCGAGGGAAGTGGGTAAGAGGGGAACGGACCTGGAGGACTGCAGGCTCGTCAGGAGGGATTACATGGCCGCAGGTGGGAGGGAGGTCTTCCTCTCATACGAGACGGGAAGCGGGGACATCGTAGGGTTCCTCCGCCTGAGGCTGCCTTCCGATATGGCCCACAGGAAGGAGGTAATAGGCTCATCAATCGTCAGGGAGATAAAGGTCTTCGGTGAAGTGGTGCCGGTTGGCTCACGTCCGGAGGCAGAATGGCAGCACAGGGGCTTCGGCAAGGCTCTCATGGCGGAGGCTGAGAGGGTCAGTAGGGAGGAGTTCGGTGTCGGGAGGATCCTGGTAATCAGCGGCATAGGCGTGAGGAACTATTTCAGAAACATGGGCTACGAGAGGCTGGGCCCGTACATGGCCAAGTCGCTGTGAGGCAAGCAAGGGAAACTATTATACTTTAGGGCCAATGAAAAACGTTTAAATACCGAGCGCCAATAAACATCGCGCACATGTTTGCAGCCTTCGCGGTGCTTGCTGCGGTTGTCCTGGGCATGGCCGTTTACCTGATATACACCATAGTGAGGGCAGAACGCTTCTGAAGGGGATCTCTGATGTCTTTCTGGACACAGCTCTTTCTCGAGAACAGGTTGTTGTCGGGCTCCCTTATTATCCTCATATATTTATTAATCGTATCGGTTTCAGCCTACCTGTTCTCCGGCCACATAGCCAAGGTCTACAGGGAGGAGAGGACAGTACTCCATGGGTATTCCAGCAGGGCCATAGCGCTGTTTGAGAGGATGCTGGGCCCAGTGGTCAGGAGGGAGATGAGGCTGAGGGAGTACCTGGAGGCAGTCCTGCTTGTCTCTGCATTTGCAGGCACTGTGTGTTTCCTCCTGCTGGTCTTCCAGCGGGACCTGCCATTTTCCTATGCGAACAACCACATGACCGTCTCACTGGCCTTCAACACGGTCACCAGCTTCCTGACAAACACGGACCTTCAGCACTACTCCAACCCATTTGACCTGACCTATTTCAGCACGACGTTCGTGATAATTGGCCTCATGTTCTTCTCGCCCACGCTGGGCTTCGCTGTCTCAATGGCATTCATCAGGGGCATACTGACGGACAAGGGGCACCTGGGGAACTTCTACCACGACTTCCTCGTGGCCTTCTTCGAGGTGGTGCTGCCGGCCACACTTGTTGTGACTGCGCTTCTCATAGCGCTGGGCGTGCCAGAGACGGTGCACACTTACCTCCTTGTGACACCGTTCTTCTCAAAGGGCGCTGTGAAGGTGCCCCTGGGCCCTGTTGCCTCGCTGGAGGCCATAAAGAACATAGGCACGAACGGCGGTGGCTTCTACGGAGCGAATGCCGGGTACCCGTTCGAGGACCCCGACTGGGCCACGAACATAGTGGAATACGTGTCATTTAACCTGATACCTATGGCCTCTATCCTCTCACTTGGGAGGGTGTTCGAGAGCAGGAAGTTCGGCCTCATCCTCTACTCCGTCATAATGGCCTTCTACCTCTTCAGCGCTTACCTCTCCTTCTTCGGCGAGTACTTCGGGGTGCCACAGATAACCTCGCTGGGGACGCTCTTCACAGGCAACATGCTGGGCAAGGAGACCGCAATAGGGCTGTCGCAGAGCACGATCTTCCAGGTGGGTGCCACCATGACATCCACAGGCGCGGCGAACGGCTCGATAATATCATACACGCCCGCCGGGGTGCTGGGCATCCTGATACCTCTGCTCCTCAACGACCCCCTTGGCGGCGTCGGGACGTCCGTCCTAAATATATTCACTTACGTGATCTTCACCATGTTCATATCATCCCTGATGGTGGGCAAGCTCCCGGAACTCCTCACACTCAAGATAGGCTCCAAGGAGATCCGATATTCAACGCTCTCCCTCGTCACACACCCGCTCCTGGTCATAGTGCCTTTCGGTATCACCCTCATGCTGCCTGGCGTAATGTCGACGTTCGTGAACTCCAGGCCTGACCAGATCACGCAGCTGCTCTACGAGTTCGCCACATCGGCTGCGAACAATGGCTCCGAGATGGGCGGCTTCGCAACGAACAGCCCTTACTTCAACTACCTGGATGGGGTGATAATGCTCCTTGGCCGCTACCTCCTGATAGGCTTCCAGCTGGTCATAGCATACTCGTTCTCAACGCAGAAGGCCAAGGTGCAGGGGGAGAGGGCCATAGACCCGGGCACGAAGCTCTTCGGCTTCCTCCTCTTCTCGGTGATGCTACTAATCGGCCTGCTATCCTTCTTCCCAATGCTGGTCCTTGGCCCGATACTCTCATGGGCTAAACTCTTCAATTTCGAGGTGCTGAAGTGGTCTCTCTTAAGGATATGAAGGATGTTGCCCTGATAACGCTCAGGGACTTCGACCCCAGGTATGAGGTCAGGAACCCAGTGATGTTCCTAACGGAGGCCTCCTTCGTTGTTGCGCTTGTCGCAACTCTGAGGCCAGCAATCTTCGACCTGCCCGTTACAGGCGCGTATCCCCACTTCTACGTTGCCGTGACCGTGCTGCTCTTCCTGACACTCCTGTTCAGCAATATAAGCGAGGCCATGTCAGAGGGCAAGAGCAGGAAGATAGCGGAATCACTGAGGCGCCTGAAGAAGGAGGTCACGGCACACAAGGTCAGCGGTGACGTCACGGTCGATGTGAAGTCAACTGAACTGAGGAAGGACGATGTGGTGGTGGTGAACAAGGACGAGGTGATACCAACAGACGGAGAGATCGTGAAGGGCTCCGGCTACGTGAACGAGGCAAACATAACTGGCGAGTCCAGGCCTGTCCTGAAGGTACTCGGTGACACAGTGACTGGCTCGACAGTACTCGTCACGGACAAAATATGGGTGCGCGTGACCGCCAACCCTGGAGAGACCTTCCTAGACAGGATGATCGAGCTGGTGAGCAGTGCAACGAGGGAGAAGACGCCTAACGAGATAGCCCTCTCCTCAATCCTGTCCGGCCTCACACTGGTCTTCCTGGTGGTCGTGAGCGCAATATTTGCCGAGGCCAGGTTCGTGGGCATAGAGAGCAACATCATGATCCTGATCGTCCTCCTCATCGCCCTGATACCGACAACGATAGGGGCCCTGCTGCCGGCCATAGGCATAGCGGCCATCAACAAGGTATCGGAGTACAACATAATCGCGAAGAGCGGCAGGGCGGTGGAGAACGCGGGCGACATCGATACGATAATACTGGACAAGACGGGCACAGTGACAATAGGCGAGAGGGAGGCGGTGAGGTTCTTCCCGAACAACGGCGTTGACTACAGTGAGTTCGTGAGGGCCTGCCTCATGTGTTCCCTGCAGGACCAGACGAAGGAGGGCATGTCCATAGTCAGGCTGGCGCGGAGGGAGGGTGTGGACGTTAGGCCAGAGGAACTCCAGGGATACGAGTTCCAGCCCTTCTCAGCGGAGACGAGGTTCAGCGGCATTTCCAGGGACGGCGACTACATCGTGAAGGGTGCGCTGAAGACACTGAAGAAGAACTATGGCCTGGAGGACACGTTCATAGAGGCGCTCTGCAAGGAGATATCCATGAGGGGAGGCACGGCGCTGCCCGTGGTGAGGAACGGCAGGTTCCTGGGCGTCATCGAACTTAACGACGTGCTCAAGCCAGGCATAAAGGAGAGGCTGGACAGCCTGAAGAGGATGAACATAAAGACGATAATGTGCACGGGCGACGACGAGATAACAGCGCAGTACATCGCAAGGGAGAGCGGCATAGACGAGTATGTGGCCAACAGCACCCCCATGGACAAGTACCAGGTGGTGCTGTCTGAGAAGTCAAAGGAGCGCATGGTGGCCATGGTCGGGGACGGCACGAACGATGCCCCTGCCCTGGCCAAGGCAGACGTGGGGCTGGCCATGAACAACGGCACGCAGGCGGCCAAGGACGCGGCGAACATGATAGACCTGGACAACGACCCCACTAAGCTGATGGACGTCATATTCCTAGGGAAGCAGATCCTCATAACAAGGGGCTCGCTGACAACGTTCAGCATCGCAAACGATGTCTCGAAGTACTTCGTGATCATACCCGCCATGTTCTACATGTTCCCGCAGCTGGGCTTCATCAACATACTGGGCCTCACAGACCCGCTGGTGGCAATTACCGCGGCTCTCATATTCAACACAGTGATCATCGTGGCCCTGATCCCACTGGCGCTCAGGGGAGTCAGGTTCCGGCCGTCATCGCTGAACGAGCTGCTGAGGAGGAACACACTGATCTATGGCATAGGTGGCGTGATAACGCCCTTCGTAGCGATAAAGATCATATACGTGCTCATGGTGCTGGGGGGTGTCCACTGGTGAAGCCCTCTGAGTACGCAAGGGTGTTCGCCTTTGTGGTGGCCTTCCTCTTCATCTTCGGCTTTGTTGTGCCTACTGCCATATCCCTCCTCACACAGCAGGTCGAGCCCTTCCAGGCAGAGGGGTACCCGGTGGAGATAGACGGGCACGTGTACGGCAGTTACCTTCTGGCGGAGGCCTTTAACTCCTCTATCTTCTTCCATCCCAGGCCTTCTGCCATAGGCTACAACCTATCACAGTCTGGCAGTTACCCGTACTCTCCCGGGAACCCGGAGCTGACGAACCTGACCATAAAGTATATAGAGGAGTTCCTTGAGGAGAACCCGGGCGTGAACGTGTCGCAGATACCGTACGCCATGGTATCCTATTCGGCCTCTGGCCTTGACCCGGATATACCGGTGCAGGGTGCGTACCTCCAGATCCCCAGGGTCTCCACCAACCTATCCCTCCTCCTATCCAACACATCGCTGCACATGTCGAGGCGGGAGGCCTCTGCATACCTGTACGGCCTTGTCAACTCCTCAGTGCAGCAGAACTTCCCCCTCTTCGGGACATACTATGTCAACGTGGTCTGGCTGAACGTGCAGATAATAAAGCTGCTGATGGACGCAGGCATTGTGGGCCCTGCGTCCCTGTCCTCCGGTAGATTCACCTCTTGATCAGTATGGTGTCAACCTGGCTCTCCTTGACAACAGACTTAAGCTCGGCCTTGACCCTTATCCTGCCGTACCTGTCCGGCCTGACACCGAGGACAACACAGTCTGAGCCTGTGTCCTCGATCATCCTGTGCACCTCGTTCCTCAGGTTCGTCTCCAGGCCGCCCCTTGTCACCGACACTTCGGGCCCGAACCTCTCGTACACCTGCTCCATATGCTCGAACAGTGACTGGAAGCCGTGTGTCCTCTTCTTGTCAAACCTCCTCATGTCCGCCAGGAGTATGCTTGAACCTGATACTAGCTTGAGGTAGAGGCCAAAGAGCACGCTGACCCTTGTGTTGAGGCCCTCCGATACCGGGACAAGGATGCGCTTGTAAGGGTAGTTGTTCCCGTGGGTGCTCACTGCTGCAGTTATGGTGTTCGAATTCTTTATCACGTAGTCGCTTATGCTGCCGAATAGTGCGGTGGAGAGAGGGGAGCGCTTCTGCGATGCTATCAGGACAAGGTCGTATGAGTGCGAGTTTATCTCCTCCACTATACCCTCCTTGGCGCTCCCGGAGGTCCTAACCCTCGGCACCACCTTGATCCCCCTCTCCTTGCCTTCCTGGAATGCCCTGGTGACCATCTTCACCTTGTCGCTCCAGGTTATCTCCCTGCTCTCCTCCTTCACTGTGAAGGCGGTCACCTCCGAGCCAAACCTCTGGGCAAGGTCAAAGGCTATCCTGAGCGCCACAGGAGACCTGTCCCCCTGTGCCATCGGGACAGCGATCTTATCAAGTTTGAGCGTGAGTGATTTGGTGACTTCCATCATAACGTAACAAATACATGTACATATATAATAATTCCCAATGGCATGGTGCGAAAGGACCCCCCACATCTCTTGCACGAGCAGGATCAAGGAAAATGTGGATATCTTTGCACTGCGTGTGACATGCAGGCCATGCAGTTACGGAGCGAAATGACAGTTATTATCATGCTCGCCCCTCCACCTGCGCCTGGAAAAACTTATCATAGTAAATGGCACTAACCCTCTGGTTGTTCGTAAAGTGCGTAACAGTGAGCCGGAACCGCCTCATGGGCATCGGTAAGCCAGAGGACCTCCTCTACATGGACATAGACGAGGTATTCCTCGTGGACATGGACGCCCTCACCAGGTACAAGCTCTCCTTCCACTTCTACAGGGAAATATCCAGGTTCTGTGAGGTCACTGTGCTCAACATGCCAGCGAGGGTGCAGGACCTCATAGACACCCTGGTCTCTGGCGCTTCCAGGGTTGTGGTTGGCAGGGATGTTGACAGCAGGCTACTCTCCGGCTTCATGCAGGTTTCGGATTCCGTGGTCCTGAGCCTTGTTTCGCGTAACCTGGTGGACGAGTTCATACGCCTTGGAGGCGGTGACTTCTTCAGCCTGGGCCAGACCGACATCGCCTTCCGCACGCTCTACAACGCAGGACCACCGGTCATCAGGGAGGGCGTGAAGAACATTGAGGACTTTCCGGAGGGTGCAGTGCCCTACCTGCAGTGAAATTATTGCGGGTAATCGGATCCCACCTAACTGTTAATATGGCCCTGAAAATGACCAATAAATGTTCGCCGATCTTAGCACAGAGGTAGCCGGCCTGAGGCTGGAGAACCCGCTCATGCTTGCCTCCGGCATACTCGACGAGAACGGTTACTCAATGCTCCGTGTCCTCCGTTCGGGGGCGTCCGCGGCGGTTACAAAGTCCATTGGGGAGGAGGAGAGGAACGGCTACAGGCCACCTGTCGTACATCCCCTCCAGTCAGGCATGCTGAACGCCATCGGACTGGCAAACCCTGGCATTGAGGAGTATGGGCACGAGATAGAGATTGCGAGGAGGGCCGGGAAGCCGATAATCGGGAGCATATTCGCTCCTGATGAGGCAGGCTTCTCCAGGCTTGCGGAGAGAATGCAGTCCTTCGGTGTGAGCGCCATAGAGCTGAACCTCTCCTGCCCACACGTGAAGGGTGTCGGCTCTGAGGTGGGGAGCGACCCGGTCCTTGTGAAGAGGGTTGTGCAGGCTGTGAAGTCCGTCTCGTCCGTACCGGTGTTTGCAAAGCTGTCGCCCAACGTGACCGACCTGGTGGAGATCGCCAGGGCAGCCTCCGACGCGGACGGGCTTGTGCTGATCAACACCGTCAGGGCCATGGCCGTGGACATACGTGCCAGGAGGCCTGTCCTTTCGAATGGTTTTGGCGGCCTCTCCGGGCCCTCCATTAAGCCCGTGGGGATAAGGTGCGTGTACGAGGTGAGGAAGGCCATGGACATACCCATCGTGGGGGTGGGTGGGATATCAGGGTTCGAGGACGTGGTGGAGTACATAATGGTAGGTTCCGACGCGGTGCAGATAGGGACTGCACTGTGGAGGAACGGACCCGGCATCTTCTCTTCCATACTCTGTGAACTGGAGAAGTTCATGGAGGAGGAGGGTTACAGGGGCATAGGCGAAATGAAGGGGGTGGCCCTCCAGTGAGCTACGAATACGCAACCGTTTCGGGAGTGAAGGAGGAGGGCAGGGGAGTGAGGACCCTCTGGTTCCAGTGGGAGAGGAAGGTGGAGCCTGGGCAGTTTGTCATGGTCTGGGTGCCCGGGCTGGGCGAGATCCCACTCTCCCTCTCCAGCACAGACCACACCAAGTCGATCACGATAAAGAGCTTCGGCCCAGTCTCGGAGGCCATAACGAGGATGTCTCCGGGAGACAGGATCTACCTGAGGGGACCATACGGCAGGCCTTTCACCAGGCCCACAGGACAGTATCTGCTGATAGGGGGTGGATCGGGGATGGCCTCGCTCAGGCCCATGGTTGGGCCCAGGGCCCACGCGATCATATCCGCAAGGTCAAAGGATGACCTGATCTTCAGGGACGCGTTCCAGCCAGGCAGGGTGCACGTCACAACCGATGACGGCAGCGAGGGCTTCAAAGGGAACACCGTTGACTTCCTGAGGACCTTTGACCTGTCAGGGTTCACGGAGATATACGTGTGCGGGCCAGAGAGGATGATGTTCTCTGTATACAGAGAGCTCAGGTCCAGGCAGGTGAACGCAAGGGTCGAGTTCTCCCTGGAGAGGCTCATGAAGTGCGGCATAGGCCTCTGCGATTCCTGCTCCATAGGTGGCTACCAGCTCTGCAGGGACGGTCCCGTGTTCAGCATCGATGAGCTCGACAGGATGGAGGAGTTCGGGCGGAGCAGGCTGGTGGAGAGCGGAAGGAGGATAACGCTCTGATACTGCACTGCATGTCCCCTGGGCCCTCCTCCACCCTTTCGCTGCACCCCTGTGGGCGGGAAGATAGAATTTCGTTTGACCTTCTGGCGGACTAGGATTCTCCAGCCTGCCCTGGAAGGGATCGAAGGCCTGCATGCGACACGTGTGTGAAAAAAATATATCTATCACGCCACTTAAGACAATAGCACATGGAACTTAGGCTGGCAGTGAAGCAGGCTTACAACTTCCTGCTACAGGACCTCAAGAAGGGCGGGGGCCAGGGTAACACGTACATAGTTTTCGGTGGAAGGGGCTGCGGCCTTGATCTGATGCTGGAGGTCCTGGAGAACTCACTCAGGGGCCAGGGCACGAAGGTCATAGTGTCCAGGCACAGGCAGGGCCTTGACAGGCTCTCCCTCTATAACTCAATCCTGGATGCCTGGTTTGAAAGGCACGCGGAAAGGGACCTGGACAGGGTTTACAGGGAATTTGCCGAGATGGCAGGTTCCGGGAAGGAGTGCGTCATCCTGGTCGACGGCCTGGGTGAGATGGACGCAGCTGGCCTGGACACGTTCCTGCACGTCACATCAATGCTGGACAGGAGCCAGGTCTTCACAGTTGCCTTCTTTTCCCTGGTGCCCGGGCAGTGGCAGGACATGTCCGCAGTGCTGCAGGTGTTCCGAGGGGCCAACATTATAGCGCTCAGGCAGGCGGAGTTCGAGGACATGGTGGCCATGGCAGGCGCCATGGGCCTCAGGCTCCCACTCTACTTCTTCAACGAGCTCTGGAAGGTCATCAACCACGACCTGAGCTGGATGGGGTACGCAATAAGCTACTACAGGAGCCTCGGAATAATAGATGAGGAAGGTCACCTGGAGGAGGCAAAGTTCAGGTATCTCCCCGTGCCCCCGAGGCTGGAGATATACTACCACAACGTCTACTCCTCCCTGAACGATGTGGACAGGAGGGTGGCTGAGATCCTCTCCTTCATCGAGATGCCCGTGGACATCGAAACGCTCTCCCTCCTCTCCGGCATGGACAGGGCCCAGCTGGCATCTGCCATAGATTCACTGGTCTCAAAGGGCCTGGTGAGGGAGGTCGGCACCTCTTACGAGGTCGTGTCCAGGCAGGTGGCCTCCATATTCCTGGAAAGGATGACCGCTGCAGTGAAGAGGACACTTGCGGAGAGGGCCCTGGCCTCAGGCATCATGGACAGGCTTCCGATAAGGCTCCAGGTCAGGATCCTCGCCGGCTCCGACCAGAGGAAGCAGTGCGAGGACTTTGTGAGGAAAAACTACAGGCTCTTCGTGGGCAAACTGGATGACATATCTGAGGCGCCAGCACTCATAGAGAGACTCAGGAAGCACGTCGACGATCCTGGCGTCAGGAGGCTCCTCGACTTCATGGAGTGTGACTGCCTCTATGAGACAGGCAGGTACGAAGATGCCATAGCATGCATAGAATCGAAGAGGCTTGAGGAGGTGGACATGGAGGCATCGGTGTCCCGCTACGCGCTGTCCCTTATATCGCTGGGCAGGTTCTCCGACGCCATAAAGTTCATAGAGGGCATGACGCCTGGCGCAAGGAGCCAGAGGGTGGTGGAGATCCTGGGTGAGGCCTACTTCAGGAGCAAAAAGTACGACATAGCCCTGTCGCTCGCCAGGGAGGCTGCGGAAATGGCTGAGAGGGCAGGCGACAGGGAGACGCTGGGGCACGCCCTGAACCTGTGTGGATCGGTGTTTGCGGAACAGCTTCAGTACGAGAAGGCGAGGCCATATTTCGAGAAGGCGCTCGAGATTAAGAGGGAGCTGGGCGACTGGATGTCGGTACTTCGCACGCTCAACAACATAGCCATAGTGGACAGCTTCTCCGGGAACTTTGTGGAAGCCATTGGCAAGCTCACAGAGATCATAAACGACTCCTTCCGGGCCGGAGACCTTGTCTCCAGGCTCTACGCCTCATACAACATCAGTGAACTCTACCACATGCTGGGCAGGGACAACGAGAGCCTCTCATACATGAAGGACGCGGAAAGGCTGCTCCACATGGCGGAGGACAAGACGGTGGGCTACCTGTTCAACCGCTTCGCTGCGCACTTCCACATAGACCACGGGAGGTATGAGGAGGCCCTGAAGCACTCCTCCATATCGCGCACCCTTGCGGACAACCTGGGCAACAGGGACTGGGCCGAAATAGCCATGGCCATGGAGGATCTGTCCAGGGCACTCCTCCTCTCAGTGCCACTGCAGAGGCCGCAGAGGTTCAAGGCCAGGTACGGGATAACGGACGAGTTCCTCCCGACTTTCTATGCGCTCGGGGCATGCTATTTCACCAGGCGTGGCATGGTACAGGATGCCATGGAGGTGGCGTCCCTGGCTGTGCAGGCAGCCTCCTCGACCTCAGATTACTATGGCCAGAAGGTCGGAGAGGCCATGCAGGCCCTGGCATCACTGCTGAACGGGGGCGTGCCAGACAGGATCCCGGGGGAGGAGTGCATGGAAAGGGTACCCACGCTGGCGATGTTCGGCCTCCTGGCGCAGTACTACAGTGCGAGCCTAAGGAACAACGGTGAAATGGTGCAGCAAACGTTGAATATGATATCCTCATTACTCTCCAGGCGTGATGTGGAATACATGAACTTCATGAACGTAACACTCGTTGAGTTCATGGAAAGGTCCATAGGCCCCTCCATCGGGCCTCTCCAGGACCTCCTATTCAGCAGGGTTGATGGGTGATGGACGGGACCATTGTCAGGAGCTGCATATACCACAGGGACGGTGAGTGCCTGCTCCTGATGTCATACCCTACGAGGTGCAGGCTCTGCTTCAACTTCCGCTCCTTCACAAGGCCAGAAGGTATCACAAGGACAAAGGCATACTACACAGTCTTCGACCTCGTTGAGGCCGGCCTCCTCACACCGTCCATATTCCCCTCAGGCGATGCTGTGCAGGGCACACTCGATCAGGTCGAGTAGGCTTTGTATCTCTCGAGCAGCCTGGAATCTATTGAGGGCTTTATTGACCTCATGACATCGAGGAGGTCCTGGGTCTCAACGGGCTTAGGGCTCCCGTTCTTTACTGCCCTGAGGAAGGCCTCCTGGGCCGCCTTCTTGCATATGAACTCTATGTCCGCGCCGCTGTAACCCTCCGAGGCCGCTGAGAGGAGGTCGTAGTCCACCGGGCCAAGGTGCTTCACCTTGGATAGGTTCAGTTGGAAGATCTTCTTCCTCGCCTCCCTGTCGGGTGGTGGGACGAAGATCTTTATGTCGAACCTCCCGGGCCTCAGCATTGCCTCATCGATCTCCCAGGGGTTGTTGGTGGCGGCCAGTATGAAGATGTCCCTGTTCTTCTGCGAACCTATGCCACCTACCTCGTTCAGCAGCTGCGCAACCCCTCTCCTGGCCGCATCAGATCCGGACTTCTCCCTCTTGGGCACGATGGCATCGATCTCGTCGAAGAATATTATGGATGGCGCCAGGAGCTGTGCTGCCCTGAACAGCTTCGTTATGTTCTTCTCGAACATGCCGAACCACTGGCTGTAGAGGGCGGAGGGGTTCACGCTTATGAACCTGGCGTTGGCCTCGTTAGCAATGGCCTTTGCGATGAACGTCTTTCCCGTGCCGGGTGGCCCGTAGAGGAGCATGCCACCCCCGAACTGGACGTTGTACTCCCTGGAGAGCTCCCTGAAACGCATGGGGTAGATCAGCTTCGCCAGGATCTCCCTCTTGACGTCCTCGAGGCCAGCGACGTCTTCGAAGGTTACCCTGGGTATCTGCGGCTTCTCCAGCCCTATCTCCTCCAGGATCTCCTCGCCCTCCTTTACACTTTCCTCCTTTCCCTCGTGCCTTTCCTGGGCCCCTCCCATGGCCGGCACCCTCGAGCCACCGGCCCTCCTGTAGGCTTTCAGTATGGCCTCGCACTGCTCTATCTTCCTCTCCCTCTCCCCGGGAGGGGCCTGGCTGGCAGCCTCCAGCATCAGGGTGTAGGCTGCCAGGTAGAGGTCCCTGGCCCTTTCAAGGTGACCCAGGCTTTCCTCCCTCCTGGCACTCTCCAGGACACTGAGTATCTTTCCAGAATCCGCTGTCAGACAGGCTCCCCTCCCCTCATTACCGCGTTGTCTATCACGGTTCCCTTGGTGTAGACCTTCAGCTTCTTCATCTTGAACGACACAACCTCCACCTCGATCTTCATCTCGTACTCCTCAGGGAAAATCGCGTACTCCCTGAGCGTTGAGGCCAGCTTTGGTGTGAAGAGCAGGTAGTCCCTCTGCCCTGATCCAGATGAAAGGAAGAAGCCCTCAAACTTTGACCCGTTGAGCCTCTCCCTCCCCGCTACCAAGGCCTCCGTCACCCTCTCTGTGTCAGGGGACACCGATATTTCCTGTATCCTTCCAGAGACCATGGCGTAGTTGGGTATGTTGTACGCCTGGCCCAGGAGCTTCTTGGCCACTGTGACGCACAGCCTGGAGACCTTGTTTTCGTTGATCTCTCCGTCAAAGTAACGGAGCGTGTCCAGTATCAGGAGACTCATCAGCACTACCCTGTATAGGTAACATGGCTCAAATTAAAAAGTTGCCCCAAAGTGGAGTAAAAGGATCGGCAAGCCATGCCCGCAGCGGGGGTGCAACCCCAGGCAACAGGGCCTGTGGCACACCATACTGTTAGGGCATCATACTCTCCAAAATAGCTCTGCGTGCGCCTGATATGGTCGGAGGTGCAAATTGGAACCATGATGCTGTGTGCCTCCATGGTGGGGAACAGTGTGTGGCCCCGAGGTGACTCAATGCATTAAACCCATGGGGAATCATATATAGGTGGTGAATCGCCGACCGCTGTGACACTGGACAACCTGCATACCAGGAGGGTTGATGGCTGCCCGACGGTGCACTCCCGTGTACCTGAATCGCATGACCGTGCAGCGGCCAGGGTCAGGGGTGCGAAAGGATCGCTGAATTCTGCCTCACTAAAGATTTATAATGTAGTATCGTTTATTATCACAGGGCCAGGGGCAGGTTCTAATGTCTATAATCAAGATAGGTAAAAGCGAAGAAGAGAAGATGATGGAGAGGAGGACAAGGATAAGCCAGTGGAAGGCAGAGATAGACAGGGCCATAAGGCAGCTTGAGAAGAACAAGGAGCAGAACATCCAGAGTGCCAAGCTGGCCCTCAAGACCGGCAACATGGAGAAGGCCAAGGTCTTTGCGGGCAACATCATCATGGTGGAGAGCACCATAAGGGGGCTGAACGACTACAAGCTGATGCTCGAGAACATAAACCTCACACTGCAGTATGCGGAGATCAACCAGAAGGTATGGGCATCCCTAAGGAAGGGTCAGGAGGACCTGGTGAAGAGCCAGCTCTCTGAGAAGCAGGTCCTGCAGATGCAGCAGGACATGGAGAGGATCGTGAACACCTCGCAGAGGATACAGGAGACGCTTTCCAGCCAGCTGGACATGATCAGCAATGCAGTCTACGAGAACTCCTCAGGCAACGAGGAGAGGATCAGCAAGCTGCTCTCATCAATTTCGGGTGGGCAGGTCAAGGCCACAGAAAGCAGTGCCGAGGACCAGGAACTCGACAAGCTAATAAAGGCCCTGAGCGAGGGCGCCACAGGAGAGCCCCAGGGCCAAGAGTGATTGACTGGCACGCACCCATCTATTTTATCCACTAGGATGGGTAAAGAACAGAGAAAGCAGAGTTTTATTCAGGGAACGTTCTCCAGAGGTAAAGTTTGACCCCTTACATGGTTATGTGGTATCATCCTTTCCAGAGGCCTATCCCGAGGCCTATCAGGAAGAGCACCACGGTGAGGGAGAGCGATCCCCCAAAGCCCAGGCTCAGGGATTTGGTTACCTCTCCCACGTACTGCTTGACGTAGGGCATGACGCTTGAGGCCAGCGAGCTTATGGAGACATGGGGCACAAAGGCAAACCCCACGTAGGCCGCTATGAACATCGCTATTATTAGGAGGACGAATGAGAGTATGCCCTTCTTGATCGCGAGGCCAAAAAGCAGGCCGTCAACGAGGGCTACGATCAACAGGAGGAAACCTGAAATCTCCACCATAACACCTATTTGAAAAGAACAAAATATATAAATATTGCGTGAACAGGAGTCCAAATATACGGCCCCAGGGGTTTGGCTCCTCCACCTCAATCCCTGGATTTTCCACTTTCCCCGCAGGTTCAGTTCTTACACCTAAAGAGAGGACGCTGCACCACAGGCCCATCCCCTCCGGAAACTCATGCTCCCTGGCCCGGACGCCTGGAGAGCGCCGCCCCTATGTACTCGAAGGGATCGGTGAGCCCAGAGAGGTCCGAGACGGACCGGAGCCTGGTGACATCAGCCCTCGTGAGCATCTGGTAGCTACGCAGGGGGTTCGGGACGAACCTGATTCTCTCCCTGTCTATTGCCCTCGCAATATCAATGTACCTGTGGCTCCTCCCTGTCCCGACGTTGTATACGCTCTCCTCTCCCCTCTCCAGGATGTCCATTATGATCCTAGAGGCATCGTCCACGTGAATGAAGTCTCTGGCCTGGGTACCGTCACCATATACTATAAGGTCCTTCCCCTCCTCGTGATCCCTGAGGAACCTGGATATAATGCTGGCATAGTCGCCCTTCTGGTTCTCGTCTGGCCCGAACACGTTGAAGAGCCTGAGGCCCACGCACCTGAGGCCGTATATGTCACTGTAAGAGGCCGCATGCATCTCGTTCATCAGCTTGCTCTTTGCATAGTGGTTCCTCTGCCTGTTGTGGTCTATCACAACATTCTCGGAGAAGCTGTCAAGGTAAACGGCTGCGCTGGAGGCATAGACGACCTTCCTGACCGAGTTCCTCCTGCTGGCCTCCAGCACGTTCAGGAAACCGTTCACGTTCACAGAATAGCACCTGTAGGGGTCGCGCTCGAACTCTACATTCGACGTCACCGCGGCCAGGTTGATGACATATTCGCACCCCCTCACCCTTTCCTCAAGTGCTCTGAAGTCCGTTATATCCACCACGTCCGTGCCCCTCGCCGGTACCACGTCTATGCCGGCTACCTCGTATCCCCTCCTCTGAGCCTCACGCACAACGTGCCTGCCTATGAACCCGGCGGAGCCAGTGACCAGAACTCTCGGCATGCATCCCTGATGGCTAAAGCCGATATATTAAGTTGCATTTCGCACTGGAGATCAAAAACAGGGTAAGAAATTTTAATACCCATTATTATCACGTTGAAGTGTCAGAAAGGGACGTCACTGTTATCATACCCGCCTACAACGAGGAGGACAGGATCGGCAAGACACTGCGCGACCTGATCGATAACATGGATACGCTGGCAAGGGTAATAGTTGTTGTTGACGGAAACGACAGAACTGAGGAGATCGCAAGGTCCTTCGGCCCCATGGTCCAGGTCTACAGGGACGCGAAGAGGCTGGGCAAGGGCGGGGCAGTGCTCAAGGGCCTGGAGCTGGCGGAGACGGAAAAGATATGCTTCACAGACGCAGATGGCTCCACTCCGTGGTACGAGGTCAAGAGGCTCACCGATATGCTTGGAAGAGGCATGGAGATGATCGTTGGCTCCAGGTGGATGAGGGATTCCAGGGTGAAGAAAAAGGAGCCACTGCTGAACATAATAGCGGGCAGAATGTTCCACTACCTGAACTTCCTGATCCTGGGAATAAGGGTCAAGGACACCCAGTGTGGCATGAAGTGCATGACGAGGGACCTTGCAAAGGAGCTCGTCAAGAGGGTGGCAGTCAGGGATAGGACCTTTGACGTCTCCCTGATCTACAACGCCATGCTGCTCGGCGCTACGGTGAGGGAGGTCGGCATAGAGTGGACGCACGACGAGAACACGAGGATGCCAATCCTCCACGCAGTGCCATTCATGCTTGCGGCCATAGTTGCCATGAGGCTCTCGCACGGCAGGCGTTCGGAGAGGATTGGCCCGCTCCTCATGAGGGTCTACAGGAACTTCAGGTTCTACTGACCTCAGTCACCGACGAATATTATCTGGCTCCCCTGGTAGTCAAAGGCGAACGGCTCCTCCCTGAGTTCCGGGAACTTAGAAACGAAATTCCTTCTATCAACATCCGGGGCATGGAATAGCAGGAATCCTCCCCCTCCGGCTCCTATTAGCTTGCCTCCCCTGGCCCCGTTTGACATGGCCCTCTCGTAGAGCTCGTCGATCCAACCGGAGCTGATTGACCCTGCCAGTGTCTTCTTCAGCATCCAGTTCCTGTGGAGGCTCTCACCGAGGCTGTCCACTTCTCCTCTGCTGAGCCTCTTATAGAGTTCCTCGGTTATGCGTACCATCTCCCTGTAGGAATCGACGTTCTCGGACACCTTTGATGACTGCTCCCTGTGTATGTCCTGTGAGCGCCTCTCTATGCCTGTGTACATGAGGAAGAGTGACCTCCACAGCCTCTCCCTGGCCTCCTCAGGGATGATAACGGGCCTCACCACGACGTTCTCGTCTGGCAGGAACTTCAGGAACTGGATGCCGCCGTAGGCGGCCATGTACTGGTCCTGCTTACCACCCGGCTCCCGCAGTATCTCCCTCTCGATCTTCACGGCCTCCTCTGCCAGTTCCCTCTGCGATACGTACTCGCCACTGTAGGCGTGGAGGGCATGGAGGAGGCCCACGAGGAAGGTGCTGCTGGAACCGAGGCCAGTGCCTGTGGAAGGTATGTCGCTTATGCTCACGATCTCTATCCCGCCGTCGATGTTGAGGAGCCTCAGGGCCTCCCTCACGGTGGGGTGCCTTATCTGGTCAACCCTGTCCACTATCTCGGTGACAGAGTAGGACACCCTTATCCTGTCATCGAACTTCTTGTTCACCACTATGTAGATATACTTGTTAATGGACGCTGATATGACCGCCCCTTCCCCGAAGTTCCTGTAGTATTCAGGCAGGTCTGTGCCGCCACCGGTGAACGTTATCCTGAGTGGCGTCTTGGATATGATCATCCTCCTCTTCATACTCTGCCATAGAAGTCGTTTATTATCCTGAGGCCCTCGTCCAGGCCCACCCTCGCCCTGAAGCCTATCTCACTCTCCGCCCTGCTGGTGTCCGCAAGTGTTTCCATCACGTAGTTCTTAATGGGCATCGGCACGTACTTCGGCTCTATCTCTGTGCCGAGGAGGCTGTTCAGCTTCGCCACCAGTTCGTTGAGGGAATAGTTTTTTCCATAGCCCACGTTGTAGACCCTGAAGCCCTTCACCTTTGTAGCCCTGACAAGGGCCTCCACAACATCCCCTGCATACACAAAGTCCCTCCTCTGCTTCCCGTTTCCGTAGATGACCGGCTGCCTCCCGGCCTTCATGTCCCAGAGGAACTGGGTCGCAAGGTTCGCATACCCGTTCTTGGCCCTCTCGTACTTTCCGTAGACCGAGAAGAAGCGCATCGCAGCAACGTTAAGGTCGTAGAGCTGGTTGTACAGCTGTGATATGCGCTCCGCTGCGATCCTCGCCTCTGTATAGAAGTCGGTGACCAGCGGCTGCGCGTCTTCCCTGTGTGGCGGCTTAATTCCGTTGTATATTGAGGACGTGGAGGAGAAGACAACCGGGCACTGCACCCTCCTGGCCAGCTCCAGGATGCCGATCATGCCGTTCACCACCTCGCCCACGAGCATCGGGTTGTTCCTGTACATCGGCGAGGCGGAATAGAAGCCAAGGTGGAATATGAGATCAAAGCCATGCTTAAGCCCAGGGGCGTCCTTGGCATCTCCCCTGATGAACTCCACCCTGTCCCTGACCTCTTTCAGGTTCTCCTCGGAGCCCGTGTGGAGGTTGTCTATGACAGTGACCCTGTTTTCCCCTGCAAGCGACAGCACCAGGTTGGTACCTATGAACCCAGCACCACCTGTCACGAGGATATTCATCCCTGATAGGCTCTCCATCGTCTTGTGATTGTGGAAATCATTAAAACCTTTCACCTAAGCTCGTCCTCTACGATCTTTGACCATATGTGCCCAATCGCTATGTGCACCTCCTGTATTATCGATGTCCTGTCCGAGGGAACCCTGATGCAGGCGTCCACAAGCGAGAGAAGCTTCCCTCCGCCAGAACCCGTTAGGCCTATGGTCCTGCAGCCCATCTCCTTAGCCGCCTGGATCCCGGCTATCACGTTCCTGGAGTTGCCGCTGGTGCTGATACCCACGACCACATCGCCCCTTCGGGCAAAGGCACGCACCTGCCTGCTGAACACCTCTTCATACGAGTAGTCGTTGCCTATTGCCGTCAGCGATGATGTGTTCGTGGTCAGGGCCATGGCCGGCAGAGGCCTACCCTCCTTTTCGAACCTGCCAACCAGCTCGGCCGCAATGTGCTGCGAGTCCGCAGCGCTGCCACCGTTTCCGAAGAGGATGAGCTTGCCGCCGTCCCTTATGGCATCAGCGATCATCTTTCCAGTTTCGAGAACCACTGATGCATCAAGGCTCTTCCTCACATCTGCCCCGGTCTCCAGGTAGCTTTTCACTTCCCTTAGTTCCATCGAGCAAAAAAGCCAGGTGAGTATTAAATTGTTAGTGGCCGCTCCATATGAACTGCGCGGACACAACGTACCTGAATGCGAAGGCGGCGTTGATCCCCACAAAGTTGGACAGCAGTATGTTTATGCCCACAAGCGCCAGGAGCATGAAGACCGCGAAGTTGATGGCGCTGGCGAGCAGTGATGCCCCGTTGTGCTGGAAGAACCTGAGCACAACGTTCTTCACAGTCCTCTTAAGCCTCCTGTTGCTGAAGGTCCACCTGTCGTTGAGTATGAAGTTGCTCACTATGGACACCTCTATGGCCAGGACCTCAGCTGCTATGTAGTTTATGTGCAGCGAGAGCGCATACAGGACAAGCTCGCTCACAACCACGCCTGAAGCACCGACAACAAGGTACTTCCAGAGGTTTCCATGCGTTATGGCGAAGATGTAGAAGGAGATTATGTCCCTCAGCCTTAACTTGCTCTGGCCCTCCCTCCTCGCATAGAACATTATAGGGTACTCGGCTATGCTCATGCCTGCACTGTAGACCTTGTCAACGATCTCGACCTGGCCCGTGTAGGAGCCGTGCCTGGGCCTGTTGGCGATGAGGTACTCACATGCAGCCCTGGAGTATATCCTGTAGCCTGTGGTCGCGTCCTTTACGCGGGGGCCGAAGCTCATGCTGAAGAGGAGGTTAGCCCCCCTGGAGATAATCCGCCTTATCAGTGGTAGCCCGACTATGCCTGCCCTCCTGTCCTTTATGTACCTCGAGCCGAGCACGAGGTCGTGGTGGTTCTGCTCAGCAAACGTGAACATTTCCTCAAGGTATGCCGGGTCATGCTGTCCGTCCGCGTCCATCACGGCCACGTAGTCTGCACCCCTGCGGACAGCCTCCTGCATGCCAACTATGACGGCAGAAACAAGGCCCTGCTTCCTTGGCCTTGATATGAGGGTCACATTCCCGAACTTGGACACCACCTCCATGGTCTGCTCATCCGTCTCGTCGTCTACAACGATCACCTGGAAGGGTGCCAGTCGAATGAGGAGGCTCGAGAGACTCTGTGCCTCCCTGTATGTAGGAAGTACAACGAACCTCTTCATCGTCATTTGATGGGGGATCAAATTACTTTTATTAAAATATTAGTCGGTAAAATACGAAGTCATACAATAGTGAATACCCGCCTAGAGCTCCTGCCCGCAGTTTGGGCAGAACTTCGCACCTGCCGGCAGGTCGGAGCCGCACCTTGGGCACTTTTGGGGCAGCCTCTTCTCCTCGCCCAGCCTCTTGGGCTCCTCTATGTCCCTGACCTCCGCATCATACACGTTTGCATCCTGCGGCTTCTGTTCCTGGCCCTGGGCCGGGCCCTTCCCGAAGTACGCCATGCCTATATTGGCCCTGGGGGCCCTGGCCTTGGCCAGCTCAACCTCCCTCCTGTGCCTTTCCTCCTCCTCCCTCTTCATCTCCTCCTCTTTCTTGATCTTGGCATCATTGATCCACTTCCTTATTTCAGTGTCCCACCTCTGCGGGTCGCTGAGCCTGAACACGATCTTGTTCTTCTGGCCGTCCTTCCTGTACTCGATCTCCATCTCCTTCCTCGTGAATAGCTTCAGCCTGGGGACTGCAATGCTCACGTTGGAAATGTCGTACAGGTAAACGTCTAGGATTATCTTCGGGGGGACCGCCCTTATGAGACCCCTCCTGCCCCTCCTCTCGTATATTATCCTCCTGTCTGTGAGGTAGAGTGTCCCCTGCGCCACAACGGTTTCCCCGTCCACGACCTCCGCCTCTTCCCTGAGTATCTCGTGCTCCCCAACTTCGTAAATCGGCATTCTCATGATTTATCAGTATTTATTATAAAGCCTTTTATCGGAACGACGGGCCTTCGGGGTGAAACGGAGGGTAAGTTTGAAATTTGTCCAAGGCAATACTGACCAGATGGCTTCGGTGGAGGGCGCGGTCAGCAGGAGGCTTCTTCCCCTGGGCACAGGCCTCTTCTCGATGAACCTGGCTTGGGTCTCCTGGGCCATCTTTGGCTACCTTGACACTGCGTCGCTTGCCCTTGTATGGTCCCTCTTCTCACTGGGCATAGCACTCATAGTGCTCTCCGCCTCAGAAAGTTATGGTTCGAGGCTGACCACCTGGCTCTCCTACCTGTCACTGGCACTTGCAATTGCCGCTGCGCTGAGCATAGTTGGGTACTTCCACCCGGTGAGGATAACGGATGAGGTCATAATCGACAGGTATGCTGCCATCGCGCTACTCCACCGTGAAGACCCATACAGGCCGGGAGTGATAGGGTCTTACCTGCAATCATCCAGCTACCCGACCTTCTGGTTCACGCCTACCCTGGACGGGGGTTTCGTCACGGCCTTCATATACCCTGGCCTAGTCCCCCTCTATTTCTTGCTGGAGGTGGCCCTGCACCTGAACCCCCTCGTTCTATACGAGGTGCCTGTGGCTGTCAGCTTTACAGCATACTATCTCTACATGCGCAAGAACGGGATAGCCCTGGAGGAGAGGTATGACCTCATGCTTTTCTCCATCGCGCTATTCGCCGAGCTGGCGGGCTTTGCCTTCTACTTCTCTTCGGCTACCATATGGATAATGTTCGTCATACTCTCCCTCTCGTCCTCGGAGAGGCCCTCAATCTCCGGCATCTTCAGCGGGCTTGCGGCCTCGTTCAACCAGATACCGGCCCTCCTTGTCCCGTTCCTCGCTGTGTTCCATTTCAGGGAGAATGGCAGGAAGGGCCTCATCAGGTACCTTGCCCTCTCCATAGTATCTTTCTCGGTGATAAACGGGCCGTTCCTGGCCATGTCACCAGGGTCCTTCATACACGCAATGGAGCACTCACTGAGCCAGGGGGCCATAGGGGTGGGCTTCGGGGTGTCCGAGCTCTCATTCCTTGCCCTGGCAAGCATCGCCCCCCGTGTGTTCACCATAGCGCTGTTCGCATCCTACTCGATGCTCCTTACCGCTTATGCCCTCTGGTACGAGAGACTGCGCCTCTCTTTCGTCGTATTCCCTGCAATAGTCATGTTCCTGAACTACAGGGTGCTCCCAGAATATGTGCTTGTGTGGTCCGTACCAGCGGCAATGCTTGCACTGGGCAGGAAACCGTTGCGGGCGCACAGGGTTGCGGGCACGCTAAGGAAGAAGGCGCTTGCCGCATCCATAGCCGTTCTGATCCTTGTTGTTGCGGTGCCACTTGGCCTCCACTCCCAGGAGGCATACGAGAAATCCCAGGACCTGAAGGTGATATCCATAAGGTCTTACTCTGACCCCTACAACGTGACAGGGTACATAACAGAGATGGATGTGTCCGTGCTGTATACGGGCACGCAGGACACGTACGTGGGCTTCAGGATAATACCATACGGCGAGACCATGAACGCAAACGGCCTGATATGGACACCGGACCCCATGAAGGGTGCCGCGGATACTAGGGGAGCCCTCCTCAGGCCTGGTTATAACAACGTGACGATTTTCCCGCAGAGCTATGTGGACCTACTCCCGGACGGAAGACCGTTCAGGCTGTTCGTGACCGACAACACCTCCATTTCCTTCCTGAACTCAGGCGGCCTCTCTGTCAGCGGTGTTACGCCGGTCAGTGACCCTGAGCTGGCTTACCCAACGTACAACAGCAAAGACCCGTACCCTGGCTGGCTCGCCCACTCCAACGGCACATGGGTCTTCCATTATCATCCGGGTTACCTTGAGGCTGTGTCGGAGGGGCCAGGGAACCTCGACCTCCAGACCCGTGTGAATGGCACGGAAGCCTCATGGACTCTGTCTTTCATTATCTCCGTGAACTCAACGGCGCCAGTGAGCGTGGAGCTCATAGATTCACAGGGTTCCTACGTGAACGCAAGCCAGGGGCAGGTGGAGGACTCATCCATGCAGCTCAGCGTTGAGGTCACGCCAGGCCTTGGGGGAAACGTGTCACTCCGGGTGAGTGCGGTGTCCGGCTGTTCCCTGGACATAAGGCCCGCAGCGTACGGTGGCTGATAGGCAGGTAGACACTTTTGTATTTCAGCATACTTTATCAAAAACTCATATATTGATAAATTCAGATGCAGTGCCGTGGCCCGGAGGCTGGGATACCAAGAGTGGATCCTCATCGCCGAGATAGCGGTATACTCCGCGGTCTGGTCTTACATCTCGCTCATGAGGTACCTGCACTTCGGGGCCGCGGTATTCGACCTTGGCGTTGCATCGGCGACCATATACAAGGCATTCCATGGCGGCATAATAGGTACCGCAGCGGATCCCAGGCCAATACAGGTGCAGAAGCTCATCTACCTCGTCCTTGCACCGTTCTACGACATAGACCCAAGGCCTGAATTCCTCCTCGTTTTCCAGTCCATCTGGATCCCACTGGGGGCCGTGCCCCTGTTCCTGGCCTCCAGGAAACTGGGAATGGAGAAGACGGAGGCCCTGCTCATTGCCTCCTCCTATCTGCTTTACTTCCCACTGGCGGGCGTGAACTGGTTCGACTTCCACTTCATGGCGCTCTTCCCCACCTTCTTCCTGCTGTGCCTCTACGCCTACGTTTCAGACAGGAAGGCGCTATTCGGCGTCACTGCTGTTCTGGCAACCATAACCGACCTCATGGTGCCACTGATCATGTTCGCCTTCGCAGTCTACGCAGTAATAGAGGGGCGGTACAGGGGCAAGAGGTGCATCCCGTACACGGTCCTGCCGGCCTCAGCAGGTGCACTTGTATTCCTTGCAGTATCGCTTTACTTCGGGCCGGGGTACCTGCTGAACTGGCTCCACCTCGGTGGGCATGGCTCCATACTCTCTATGGTCTCCGACCCTGGGGGCCCCCTACTGACCAGGAAGGTAATGTGGTTTATCCTCATGTCCATACCTCCCCTGTTCATGTACCTCCTGTCGCCCAGATCGGCGATAATGTTCATACCATACGTCCTGTTCGTTGCAGCCTACTCGTACACGCCGTACTTCACCGTGACGCTCTACCAGTACCCTGCCCTATACTCACCGGTCATCATATATTCAGCGGCAAAGGGTTACGCTTTCCTCCGCTCTAAGATCGGGAGTGGCAGGGCGAAGTATGCACTGTTCGCGGTGCTTGCGGTATCGCTCATAACCTACTCCCTCTTCAGCCCCGTGGGAGAGGCCTTCACCTACCAGTACACCTATGGCCACGACCCTAACCTGTCAAATGTAATACCACCATACACACTGTCACAGATGGAACCCAAGCAGTACGACACCTACATGTGGGCCATGGTGCGCATGGTGCCTCCAGGCACGACAGTACTATTGCAGAACGATGAGCCGCAGCTCGCCACGGTCAACAACGTTGTCATGCCCTGGAGCCCGGTGCCGGAGCTGGACTTCAACTACTCCCTGGCAAACCCTTACAGCAAGTGGTTCTATCCCGGGGCAGTGATATCCCCTGGCGCAGTCACCTACTTCCAGACGTGGTTCAACTACGCCCTTCTCAGCGGTGAATACAGCATAGTCTCTGAGGAGGACGGCCTCACACTGATATCCCTGGGCCAGCACTCAGGGCCTGTGGCGTTCTCCCCGGTGAATGTGCAGCTGGAACCAGTATCTTCCGGCACGGGGTACTGTAACTACACCACAGGGTTCCTCCCCCCTGGCACATACGTCGTTGTCAATGGTTCCATTAACGATACCCTCAGGGGAAGTGATGGGATATCTGACCTGGTGCTGAGGCCCCACCTGGGCAGCCAGGGGCAGGTGGAGTTCGTGGTGCCTGTGTACCTGGCAGATGTTACTCTGAGCGCCCCGTACAGTGGCCACGTGGACGTTGTGCTAAGGGAGGTCTCCCCATGATGCAGAGGAGCGCAGTAGCCAGGCCACTCCTCATGGTCGGCCTCGGTTCAGCCCTGCTGTACGCCTCCTACCTTGTCTGGGTCTCATTCGGTTACCTGAACATGGCCTCGGATGCAGTGAGCTGGGCACTCGTCCTCATGTCATTCTTCATATTCCTCAGGGCCTCGAGGCCTGCACCTGACACTGGACAGGACAGCGTGCTGAGGTACTCCACGGTCATAGCGCCGGCCTCGGTGGCGTTCACCGTTTTCCTGGTAACACTGCCCTCCGCATACTCGGGCACATATGCCGTCACAGCGGTGTCGGTGGCAGCCTCTGCCGCAGTCATCGCGGCATGGACAGCAAAGAAGCAACAGGCGGGATTTGCTTCCCTGATGGCCCTGGTCGTACTCTTCTCCTGGCTGCACCTCTCGCAGACGGGCCAGTTCCAGACGGACGAGATCTTCCTGGACTACTACGCTTCACACCTGGCACTCAGGGGCATTGACCCTTACACTGCAAACATAGCGCAGTCCCTGGTCGTGCAGCACGTGCCACTGGCGGACCTCACTCCCCTCCTCTCCGGCGGGTTCTTCAGCGGCATGGACTACCCGGCACTCTCGTTTCTGGTGATGCTCCCCTTCGACATCGTGCACGCAGATGCCGGCGTGGTGCCCCTTACCTTCTTTCTGGTTTCCCTGGTGCTCGTATATATGGTGGCATGGAAGAGGGAGGGGGCATGGGCCGGTGCGCTCGCCGTGGCCATGATCCTTATGGACTTCGGACTGGTCTCACTGGCCTCCAACGGGGACATGGACACCGTCTGGGTGTTCTTCCTCCTGCTCTCAGAAATATTGATGGCGAGGAGCACACTCGCCTCAGGCGTATCCTATGGCCTTTCCGTTGCGGCCAAGCAGATACCGTTGCTTGTGGCGCCCTTCATGCTGGTCTACCTGGTCAGGCAGCGTGGGTGGAGGTCGGCGGCCATCTTCGCCCTCTCCTCGGTGCTCTCCTTCATGGCCATAGACCTGCCCTACATCGCCGCCTCTCCAGCCTCATTCCTCAGCGAGGTAGCCAGGCCGGAGACTGGGGCACTCATTTGGATCGGCCAGGGGCCTAGCCTGATCTCCTTCACCGGCATCTACCTGCTCTCAAAGGGCTACTTCACCATGCTGATGGCCGTCTTGGAGGCCCTCCTCGCCATACTGTATGCGGTGGACTTCAGGCGTCTCGCCCTCTCTTTCCCTGTCTTCCCGATCCTGGTGATGTTCTTCAACTACAGGCTTCTCTTCAACTACCTCGCCTTCTGGCCCATGCTCCTCGTGCCCGTGATATTCCTCTGGGAGAGGCCAGGAGGGGCCTCGAAGGGGACGCGCCAGCGCGTACTCAGGGTGGCCAGGTACGCCGCCGTGGCGGTAGCGGTGGCCGCGGTCTGCACATTCCCTGCGTTCCATGTCCATGATTCAGGAGCAAGGATCGTGTCTGTCGAACTGCTCCACGGCCCTGGTGGGAACGTCTCTGAGATGGTCGTCACGGTGGAAGGCCCGGGTTCCCAGGGCCTGCACTTCAGGTCCTTCGGGCCCGGTTTCATCTCCTACCCCAACGGCATCCTCTGGAGGGACGCCTACGAGAGGAACACTACCAGTGGGTCGGTGTATGTCCTGGAGCCCTGGCCAGGCCAGGGGGGGATTGCTGCGTCCAGCGTGAGGGTTGTGAACGGTTACAGCACCAGTGAGAGCATCTTCGCCAGGGTGGGAAACTGAGGGGCCTGCATTTCAGGTAGCCCGTTGTGCTGATTTAAGAAGGCTGGATATGGAATTCCACCAGGACGGCGCGGTAGCGGGAAGTGAACTACCCCGCCCTCACGGACTGGGCATCTCCACCTCACGGTGGAGATTTCCTGCTTCTTCCAGGAAACTTACCATACACTCCCTCGGAAAAGGGAATGTA
>NZ_BMNY01000004.1:0-23420 GCF_014646795.1 Thermogymnomonas acidicola
AGAATGTGACCCTCTGTCCAATCTTTACCACATGGTTATATCTATTTCTTGATAACCATAAAAACGTTTCTAAAATGGGTCTATCCATCCCTTCCCTGACGGAATGGAACTTTCGTCCCCTTAACCCCCATTAGAGTTAAAAGCAGCACAACTATTCAGAGGTGGGCGGAGGTTGCCGAGCCAGGTTAAAGGCGGCAGACTCAAGATCTGCTCTCACAGGAGTTCGCCGGTTCGAATCCGGCCCTCCGCATGCCTCTGATTAATTATTTTCATCTGTTTACACTGTTTCCACAATTGAAAAAGGTATGGGCGGGCAAGGGAGGCCAATTGCCGCTGTCCCCCGGTCTCCTTCTACTGCAGGGCAGGAGCGAAGGGATCTGCAACCATGGCCTGGTGCAAACTGTGGGTGCACGGGTGTTGTGCTGGTGACGCAATTACAGTGAGTTTAACTTCCTCCGGGACAGGATCGGGGCCACCCATAGGCCCGCCATCCTGCACCTCCCATGCCTCCATCGTAACACCCCGGCCCACTTTCCATAACGGCCACCCTGCAGGCTTCTCCGTGCCTTCCTGCGAAATATTAAAAAATATTATTTTCATGGAATGGCAATGAAGATCAACAAAATTATTGATCTTTCGGTGACAATTGAACCCGGTATGGCGACGTGGCCAACAAATCCAGAGATCGTCCTGAAGGACATGTGCACGTTCGAGAAGGACGGCTACAAGGAGGAGATCTACAGTTCCTCCACACACACGGGAACGCACCTGGATGCGCCCCTTCACATGTACCGGCAGGGCGCCAGCGTTGACAGGATTGACCTATCGGAACTTGTGCAGGAGGGCTACTGCATCAGGCCCAGGGTAACTGACAACGAGATACACATCGATGCCATAAGGGCCGTGTGGAAGCCCGAGTACGACGGGAAGGCCATCCTTATAAACACTGGCTGGGACAGGAAGAGGTCAAGGACGCAGGAATGGCAGTACGGGTTTCCAGGGCTGGCGGAGGACACCGTGGACTTCTTCGGCGAGCACGGGACAAAGCTCATCGGGATCGACACCCTTGGCATAGAGCCCGCCTCACACCAGGGATTCCCTGTGCACAGGGGGCTTGAGAGGTACGGGATAACCTTCATCGAGGACATGGCCAACCTTCACTTGCTGGAAATCGGGAAGCCATACCTGATAGTGGCACTGCCCCTGAAGCTCAGGGGAGCCAGTGGCTCCATGGCGAGGGTGATTGCCATCGATGCCGATTGATGCAGGGGCACAACCGGGACTGAAGCCTCAGCGAGTTCAGTGCAGCACCTGTCATGCAGGCCAAGGCAACAGGCCGGGGGCACTCTCCAACCGAATACGGGGTTCATGGGCGGGCCGGATTGACCAGGCCACCGTCCCCGTCTGGGTTTCCCCTGGTGCATGGGGCAAGCATGTGGGGAGTGTGAGGGGTATCTGCAAAGTTCAAATCTCACGGTTCAGATAGCTGGCCCATGGGTTTCTTCAGGAAGGAGATCACACTGACGACAAGCAAGAGCCTTAAGGAACTGGCCACGGAATTTGAGAACTTTCTTGTGGGCCAGGGGTGGAAGACACAGAGCAATATATCGGACACCGGTGCGATCATCCAGGCCAGGAAGGGTGGCATACTGAGGGACATAGTTGCAGCGGACAGGGCACTGACATTCACGTTCCAGAGTGCAGGAGACGGCATGGTGAAGGTGAACGTGGGTATCGGGAAGCTGTTACAGAACATAGCCGTCACTGCCGTTGAGGTGCTACTCCTGTCAGACCTGTTCCTGTTCGTGGACGTACCGGAGATGCTGTTCACAGAGCACGTGGAGAAGGAGCTGCTGAACCAGCTGAGGGCCATGGCAGTGTAAACAGCAGGAACTCAGCAGGTTATATCCGGCCCTGCACTGACCATGGTATGAGGTACACGGACATCGGTGGCGCGAGAGTGTCGCAGATAGCCATAGGCACGTGGCACCTCCCGCCGTCAACCGACAGGTACGAGGACGGGATACTGAGGGTGGACAGGGAGAGGACAATGGCCATTCTTAAGAGGGCCTACGACCTGGGCATAAACTTCTTCGACACAGCCAACACGTACCACGGGACAGTGAGCGAGACGCACCTGCACCCTGAGAAGAGCGGGAACTCCGAGAGGATACTCGGCGAATTCATGAGGGGCCATGACAGGGCATCGCTTTTCATTGCCACGAAGGTGAGGGCCGAGGTGGAGACATTCCCGAACGGCGGGGGCCTCTCCAGGAAGCACATCATGTGGCAGGTCAGGGAGAGCCTGAGGCGCCTCGGGACAGACTACATAGACCTCTACCAGGTGCACTGGCCTGACCCCCACACTGACGAGGAGGAGGTAATGGGGGCCCTCAACGATACCGTGCATTCAGGGATGGTGCACTACATAGGGGTAAGCAACCACCCGTGGTACATGGTGAAGAGGATGATCGAGGTCTCGGAGAGGTCGGGCTACGAGAGGCCGGTCTCCGCGCAGGAGGCCTACAACATAGTCACACGATACGTTGAGAGGCGCCTGGTGCCCCTGATGAGGTCAAGGAGGATGACCATGATAGCATATGTGCCGCTTGCCCAGGGGATACTCACTGGAAAGTACCTCAAGGATTCCGGTGGGCTTTCCAGGGCCGAGTACACACCTGAAATGAGGGAGGAGGTCGAGAGGCACAGGAGGGCCGCATCAGTGGTGTCCGAGACCGCCAGCGACCTTGGGATAACCCCAGCCCAGCTTTCGCTCGCCTGGATCCTGAGCATGCAGAGGAGGCTAGGGATAAGCATAGTACCGCTCATCGGCGTATCAAGAGAGGAACAGCTGCTGGAGGACGTTGAGGCGATAGATGTGTCGCTTCCGGAATGGGCAGTTTCCAGGCTCTGTGGGCTCTATGGACCTGACGATACGCTTTGAAGACCCGGAAAACGCATGCGGTATCTTCAGCGCCTCCGTGGGGCCCGACAACTGGCCCGGCACACAGGTCAACTGTGAGGATCACAGGGTTGTGATAAAGGTAGAGGGGATTTCCCCGGTCTCAATTTACTCACTTGCAGAGGAGTTCCTGAACCTCTACGACCTGGTGAAGGAAACAATGGAAATATGACTACGCTTCCTGCTCCACAGTCAGCTGCAGCTTCTCCGTTAACTCCTTGTACCTGTTCCTTATGGTTACCTCAGTGACGCCCGCCACTTCTGCAACCGCCCTCTGTGTCCTGCGCTCGCCCGTCATGAGGGAAGCTATGTATATGGCCGCTGCGGCCACTCCTGTGGGCCCCTTGCCTGATGTGAGGTCGTTCTCCTCCGCCATCTTCAGTATCTCCGATGCCTTCTTCCTGGCCTCCATTGAGAGCTTCAGCTTGCTGCAGAACCTGTTCACGTAGTCCTCTGGCTTTGATGGCATGATGTTAAGCTTGAGGTACCTGCTCATTATCCTGTATGTCCTGCCGATCTCCTTCTTCTTCACCCTCGTCACGGACGCGATCTCATCGAGCGTCCTGGGCACTCCGGTGGCCCTGCATGCAGCGTAGATGGCACCCGCAACGACTCCCTCGATGCTCCTCCCCCTGATCATGTTCTGCTTCACTGCCCTCCTGTAGAACACAGCGGCGGTCTCCCTGACATCGTTCGGTATGCTGAGGTTCGAGGCCATCCTCTCAAGCTCCTGCAGTGCCTGGGAGAGGTTCCTCTCCGCCGCGTTGGATACCTTGATCCTCTTCTGCCACTTCCTCAGCCTGTACAGCTGGGCCCTGTTCCTCGTGGGTATCGACTTGCCATAGGAGTCCTTGTTCTTCCAGGATATGTCCGTGGAAAGTCCCTTGTCGTGTATCGTGAAGGTCATGGGCGAGCCGGTCCTGGCCCTGCTCTCGTTCTGCTCTGCATCGAAGGCTCTCCAGTCTGGACCCTGGTCGATGTAGCTCTCGTCTATGACAAGGCCACAGCTATTGCATATGAGCTCACCTCTCTCATAGTCCCTGACAAGCTGCGAAGAACCGCACTCCGGGCACTTGGTTATCTCCTCAATATTCCTCTTCTTCTCATCCACCATATCCACCACCTAACACCTGATGAACAACCCATCAGCATCAGCCTGCTGGTTAAGTGCCACAAGGGCATACGGTGAAGCAACGGGCCCGAACACCCTTATTACCCTGCCAACCTCCCTCCTGTTGGCGTCGAAGACCCTTGCATGCATCTTCACACAGTTGTGGACCCTCACCACGATCTCCTGGCCGACCCTGCTTACCACTTCACACTTCTCCAGCATCAGCATGCAAGGATCAAAGTAAAGTATATAAACGTTACGTAAGATTATTAATTCGAGCTATCTTGATATTAAAGCATTGATCTCAAAATTTGTTCATCCGGGATCGCTGGTGGTTTTCAACTGGCATTTGTAAACCACTCATTTATAATCGCGGTTATGCATACACATGTCTTTCGTTTAGAACCTACAAAAAAGGTTTAATACCAGATGATATGTCTGAAATTCATAAATTATTCAGGGTGTTGAGATGGCTTCACAGGGAGATGAGTTATCTAAAAGGTGCCCCGAGTGCAACTCGGAACACCTGGTAAGGGACTATGAAAGGGGCGAGCTGATCTGCAACGATTGCGGCATGGTCGTGGAGGACTCCTTCATCGACCAGGGACCGGAGTGGCGTGCCTTTGACTCCGAGCAGGATGATAGACGTGCCAGGACAGGGTCGCCCATGACGTTCCTGAGCCATGACAAGGGCCTGGCGACGGAGATATCCTGGTCAAACAAGGACTATTATGGGAAGAGGATACCGCATAAGAACAGGGCACAGATATACAGGGTCAGGAAGTGGCACCAGAGGATCAGGGTATCGAATGCAGCAGAGAGGAACCTGTCCATGGCCCTGCAGATGCTCAACGACATCGGTGCGAAGATGGGTATCCCTAAGGACATCAAGGAGACAGCTGCCCTCATTTACAGGAAGGCCGTGGAGAAGAACCTGATCAGGGGTAGGAGCATCGAGAGCATCGTCTGTGCGTCCATATATGCGGCGTGCAGGAAGGTAAACCTCCCGAGGACTCTGGACGAGATATCCAAGGCCTCTGATGTGAACAAGAAGAAGATCGGGAAGGCCTACAGGCACCTGGCCAAGGAGCTCAGCCTGAACCTGAAGCCAACGACACCGTATTCCTACGTTGCCCAGTTCTGCAACAAGCTCGATCTGGACAAGCAGGCCATAGTGGTGAGCGAGGAGATCGTGAGGAAGTCCATAGAGGCCGGCATATCATCAGGGAAGGGGCCAACGGGTGTCGCTGCAGCGTCCATATACATCGCCTCCGTCATAGTTGGTAAGCCGAGGACCCAGAAGGAGATAGCGAGGGTCTCAGGCGTCACAGAGGTAACCATAAGGAACAGGTACAAGGAGATAAGCAAGATACTCGGCATACCCGGTATGGAGTAGATGCGGGTCTACGTAGTTGACAACGGCGGCCAGTGGACTCACAGGGAATGGCGCGTGCTCCGTGACCTGGGGGCGGAGACAAGGATAGTGCCCAACACGGTGGACAGTCACGAACTGGACGGCCTGGACGGCCTGGTGCTCTCTGGCGGGGCCCCAAGCATACAGAGCGAGCTCTCCAAACTGGGAAACGTGGGCAGGTACGTGGACGAGCACAGCTACCCTATACTCGGCATATGCGTCGGTGCCCAGTTCCTAGCACTGCACTTCGGGGGTGAGGTGGGCCCGGGTGCGAGCCCGGAGTTCGGGAAGAAGGAGGTGGTCTTCGCAAAAAAGAGCGGCATCTTCTCCAACATGCCGGAGCGCATGAGCGTCTGGGAGAACCACAACGACGAGATCAAGAGGCTGCCTGAAGTGTTCGAGCTGAACGCATCGTCCGGAACATGCAGGGTGCAGGCCTTCACGCACAAGACCAGGCCAATCTACGGTGTCCAGTTCCACCCTGAGGTTGAGCACACGGAGCACGGTGTTGACATCTTCAGGAACTTCCTCCAGGAGTGCCACAGGTGAACTGCGGGGCACGGATCCTCTTTCTACCTGAGCCAACATTTATATCGTATCCAATTTTATATCGCACCGGAGAGGTATTGGGATGCTATCGCATGTGACTGACCTCATAGGCATGACAGTGTACACCGACAAGGGCATCGTGGTTGGCAACGTGGACGACCTCATAGTGGACATCGACGGCCTCAGGATCTACGGCCTATACATATCGAGGACGAACAGCAAGCTAGTGGAGGATGGAGTCGCGGTCTCCGTGCCTTACGGGTGGATAAAGGCGGTGGGTGACGTGATCCTTCTCAGGCGTTTTCCCCAGTACGTGAGGAAGCCAAAGGACTGACGTCACCTGTGCAGGAAGAACGCCTGCCCCTCTATTCCCAGTACCCTGGCGTACCCGAACCTCTCCAGCTGGACAGTCCCGTCAACGGAGCCAAGGGCCTGCTCTGCCTTCCCTGTTATCCTTCTCCCGTCCGGCATGTGCACTGTCAGGTCTATTGCAGGCTCTGGAGCCCACTGGACTATCCTGATCCCCTTCTCCCTGAGTTCGAAGCCCGCAAATTCCAGCCGGTGGCCCCTTTTAACAACATTGCAGAAGTCCTTGAGCCTGAAGGCCTTGCCATCCGGCACCTGGGCCAGGTCGGACGCATCCACATAGACGCCCCTCGATGCGCTCATCCTGTATTTCCTTGTCCCCAGTGACTTGTTTGTGGGGTGGTTGGGGATCGTCACATCGCATTCGGGCAGGCCCTCCACCTTCAACATGACCGGGTCGGGCACGAAGAACCCCCTGGGTGTTGCCGCGTCTATGCTGTCCTTGTTCATTGCGTTGAATATGTCCCACGAGAACTCAGCATCGCTCTCCCTGAGGCCAGATTCGATCCAGTACCGCCTGAACGTTGCAGGGACGTAGCCCCTCTTCCTCAGGGCCAGGATCGTGCCGAGCCTCACGTCGTCCCAGCCTGAGTAGCTCCCGTCCGCTATGCCCTTCTTTATTGTCGATGTCTTGAGGACAGTGTTCGGTATGTGTATCAGGCCGTAGTGGAAGTATACTGGCAGCGGCCAGTCGTTGTACCTGAATATGTACTTCTGCTTCTCCGTGTTGTTCAGGTGGTCCTTGCCCCTTATCACATGGGTAAGGCCCAGGTGGTGGTCATCCACAGCGACCGAGAAGTTCATCATGGGGTACACCCTGTACTTCCTGCCCTGCCTCGGGTGCTCTCTCTCTATGATCCTGAATGCGATCCAGTCCCTCACGCTAGGGTTCGGGTGTGCCAGGTCGGTTTTCACAACAGCAACGGCCTCTCCCTCCCTGAAGCCGCCGTCAAGCATCTCCTGGAACCTCTCTTCGTTCTCCCTTGCGCTCAGGGAGCGGTGGGGACAGGCTATCCCCTTCTGCCTCTTCTCCTTGAACTCCTGTACCCCGCAGCTGCACACGTACATCCCGCCGTTCCTGATCAGCCTCCTGGCCTCATCGTAGTATAGCTCCATCCTGTCTGACTGCACGACCACGGAGGTGAACTGCACTCCCAGCCACGCCAGGTCCCTGGGTATCTGCTGGTATGCGCTCGGGTCTATGTTCTTCGGGTTCGTGTCCTCTATGCGGAGTATCAGCTCCCCACCGTACTTCCTGACATATTCGTCGTTGAGTATTGCCATCCTGGAGTGGCCAACGTGGAGGGGCCCGCTTGGAGAAGGCGCCATGCGCATGACCACCTTTCCCGTCACGCCCGGGAGGTCCGGGAGCCCGTGCCTCTGCTCCTTCTTCTCTGCGATGAGCGCCTCGGGGTGTTCCTTCCTCAGGATCTCCTCTATCTCTGCAGCGCCGAGCGAGTTGACCTCCTCGACAACCTCGTTCACAACAGGAAGTAGATCCTTTGCACTCTTCCTCAGGTCCGGGCTCTCCGCGAGGACCTTGCTCAGGACGGCCTTCGGATCGGCCTTTCCTCCGTGCTGGTATGCATTCTTAAGCGCGTGCAGCCTGATCTGCTCTCTGTCTGGCAAACAGTTCACCTCTCTCGAGAAGCAGGCCTCTCAGTTCCTCGAGACCGTATCCTGTGGTTGCAGATATGCATATCCTCTCCCTCCTCTCACTGCTCAGGTCGCACTTGCTCTGCACCCTTATGACCTCCTTTCCCAGGATGTCAGAGAGTTCCCTGTAAAGGCCCTCCTGCTGCTCCACAGTGTAACCGGATGTGCCTGAGTGGTCAATGAGGAACAGCACAATGCCGTCGATGTCCCTGAGGGCGAGTACCGCCTTCCTCTCCATCTCGTTCCTCTCCTCCATGGGCCTGTCGAGTATCCCCGGGGTATCTACCAGCTGCACGCGCACCCAGTCCCTGGTTAGGAATCCTATGTGCACCTCCTGCGTCGTGAAAGGGTATGGCGCCACCCTTGGCCTCGCCCTGGTGAGCGCCGAGACCAGGCTGCTCTTACCCACGTTAGGCATGCCTGCTACGATGGCAGTGAAGCACTCTGTATCGATGTCCGGCAGCGATCTGATGTAGTTCCTGCACTCAATGAGGAAGGCCAGGTTCTGCTGCTGAGACCTCACCAGGGACGCGAAACGCCCGTAGAAACCCTTCATAAGGGTCAGGGCCTCGCCGGCATCCGTGGCCCTTTTGACCATCCTGATGTAGTGGGACGAAAGTTCCTCTATCCTCTGGGCACACCAGTCGATCCCTGCGAGGCTCACCTTGTACCTGTCCACGGAGAAGACTAACGAGATGAGGTCCCTGTAGAAGGGGTGGAGCCTCTCAAGGGTGGGAAACTGCCTCACCAGCTTTCTCAGGTAGGGGGCACTGGTGGCCTCTATTGTGGAGATCCTGTCCATCACTTCCCTCTTGATCTTATCGACCTTTTTCGGGAAGTACGGCTCCTCTATCCTGGAGGCCCTGAGGAAGGCCTTGTCTATTATCTCCTGCGCGGTGAGCACAGTCTTGATGTTGACCAACACGCAGGTCTATGGCAAGTGTCAATTAAATGTTGGGGTATAGCCTGCCAGCGGGCAGTATGAGGAGCGATGGGACACACTCAGGCCCGGCTGTGGCACCATCAAGGCCTCAGGTCTTTGCCTCTTCCTTCTCGTACTCCGTGAAGGCAGACTTTATCTTCGCCATCAGGTCCTCCGGTATCTCGTAGTGGCCGTGGGCGTACCTCTCGTGCATCCTTATCCTGGGCAGCAGGTCCTCAGGCTTTCCAGCATCATACTCGAAGCTGCACTCCCTTCCAGTATCGGCACACCTGTAGTGATAGCGCTTCACACCCCAAGATGCCTCATTTCATTATAAACGTATACCACCGGGAAAAGTGGTACGAAGGTAATTTATGACTCCATGCCCTCACCAAGGCATGGAAATCGTGGTGGTGGGAGCAAGGGGGTTCGGGCAGGTACACCTGAACGCCATCTCCGGAGTGGACGTGAGTATAGTTGAGAGGGACAGGGCGGTGGCGGAGGAGATAAGGTCGAAGTACGGAGTGAGGAAGGTTTACAGCAGCTTCGAGGAAGCACTTAACTCGGATGCGGAGATGATAGACCTCGTTGTGCCCCATAACCTGCACAGGGAGTTCGCTGTAAAGGCCCTTAGGAGGGGCAAGCATGTGCTGGTTGAGAAGCCAATCGCAACTACCGTGAGGGAAGGGGAGGAGATGATAGCAGAGGCGAAGAGGGCACGCAAGGTACTCATGGTGGCTGAGCAGTACTACTTCGATACGACGGTGAGGTACGTGATGGAGCAGATAAGGGCCGGGACAGTTGGGACGCCTAAGTTCATCCTCGTGAGGGACCAGAGGCTGTTCACGCGCACCGGGTGGAGGCTGTTCAGGTCTCAGATGGGTGGAGGTGCCCTGATAGACGGCGGCATCCACTATGTCGACACCATGCTTAACTTCGGGGGCGATTACACCTACGTCTCGGCCAGGAGCATGAACGTGGCTGGGATAATCGAGGGCGAGGACACAACTGTGGCGAACCTGCAGTTTGCCAACGGTTCTTATGGGACACTCCTCTACCTCTGGTCATACAGGGATCCGCCAACTCTTCCAGCCTTCGAGGTTATAGGCACCGAGGGGAGCATATACGAGGATCCGTCAACACGCAAGCAGGGGGACTTCAGGAGCGGCAGGAACTACGTCTACGGTGACCCCGTGGTCAACGGGAAGAAGGTCGCCCTGGAGCACGCCGACGTCTTCAGGGCCGAGATGGAGGCCTTCTTCAGGGCAGTGCGTGAGGGCACGGAGCCCGAGATGAAGCCAGAGGTGGCCCTCCGGGACCTCAGGTGCGTGCTTGATATATACAGGCATGCGGGTGTTGCCTGAGGGTCAAAGGTTATCTCTCACCATTCAATATTCCTTTATGATAGTGGAGGACCAGAGGAACATATCATGCGGTGGCGATCCTTTCAATTACCTCAAGAGTGTCATGAAGGCACTCTACTTCCAGCTCGACCCTGGCCAGGACGCCAAGATCCTGCTACTGAAGGAGAAGTTCCCCTACTCGAGGAACGTCTTCGATGGCATGGCCAGGACCACAAGACTCCGCCTCCTGGACATGGAGGAGGCCTCCGGCGAGGTGCACCTCACCGTCAGGAAGGAAAGCCAGTAACCACTGGAGAAAATTATTAAATGTTCTGGAATGTGAGAAAGGAGAGTGTGGTAGGGTCATGGAGGAGTACAATTCTTCACAGATTCAGATACTGGAAGGCCTGAAGGCCGTCAGGAAGGTCCCCGGCATGTACATAGGCTCCACGGACGAGAGGGGCCTTCACCACCTCATATACGAGGTCGTGGACAACAGCATAGACGAATCCATGGCAGGTTTCTGCTCAAACATATCCATCATATTCGGCAGCGATGGCTCCGTGACTGTGGAGGACGATGGCAGGGGCATCCCTGTGGACATACACCCCAAGTACGGGAGGCCCGGCCTGGAGATAGTCCTTACTGAGCTTCACAGCGGGGCCAAGTTCGACAAGAAGGTCTACAGGATCACCGGAGGCCTCCACGGCGTCGGCGTGCATGTGGTGAACGCACTGTCGTCGAGGCTCATCGCAGTGGTGAAGAAGGGAGATACCCTCTACTACGAGGTATTCAACCGCGGTGTGCCGGACGGGGGCCTCAAGAGCGTGGGCTTCGCGGAGAGGAATACAGTGGATTTGTTGAGGGACGTTGAAATACGCCTGGAGCCCACCCATGGTTTCATAGTAAAGTTCTATCCGGACCCGGAGATATTCGAGGTCACAGATTTCTCCTACGATACCGTGCTGGAGAGGATGAGGGACCTGGCCTTCCTCAACCCGCAGGTTACGATCCATGTCACGGACAGGAGGACGGGCAAGGACTCTGTGCTTCATTTCGAGGGTGGCCTCGTTGAGTTTGTCAGGTACCTCGGCGAGGGCTTCAACGTGATCCACAGGGACCCGATATACCACAGGAGCGAGAGCGATGGGACGGTGGTGGAGTTCGCGCTGCAGTACAACACCGGGACTGCGGAAATACTACAGAGCTTCGTCAACAACATAAACACCCTGGAGGGCGGCACACACGTGGCCGGCTTCCGTGCAGGCCTCTCCAGGGTGATACAGGACTACGCCAGGTCCAGGTCGCTCATCAAGGGTGTGGAATCGCTGACTGGCGATGACGTAAGAGAGGGCCTTGTGGCGGTGCTGCACGTGAAGGTATTTGAGCCGCAGTTCGAGGGCCAGACCAAGACGAAGCTGGGCAACAGTGAGGTCAAGGGCACAGTGCAGTCCGTCACGGAGAGGTTCCTGAAGGACTACTTCGAGGCTTTCCCCAACGTGGCGGAGGAGATAGTGAAGAGAGCGGTAGCAGCCGCACAGGCGAGGGAGGCCTCAAGGAAGGCCCGCGAACTGGTTAGGAGGAAGTCGGCCCTCTCGGACGGCAACCTCCCGGGGAAGCTTGCCGACTGCTCCTCTGACGATCCTTCACGCACGGAACTTTACATAGTGGAGGGTGACTCCGCAGGTGGCTCCGCAAAGCAGGCCAGGGACAGGGAGTTCCAGGCAGTCCTGCCGCTCAGGGGAAAGATACTCAACGTTGAGAAGGCCAACGACCTCAAGACAATATCGAACCAGGTGATACGCGACCTCATAACCGCCATCGGTGCAGGCGTCAAGGACGACATAGACCTGGCCAAGCTCAGGTACGGGAAGATAATAATCATGACAGATGCAGATGTGGACGGGGCTCACATAAGGACGCTGCTCCTGACCTTCTTCTACAGGTATGCAAAGGACCTCATAACCAACGGGAACGTCTACTTCGTGCAGCCGCCCCTTTACAGGATACAGAAGGGCAGTGAGGTCAGGTACGTTTACACTGAAAAGGAGAAGGACAGGGTTGCTGCCGAGATGGGCAAGAACTGCGTGATCCAGAGGTTCAAGGGTCTAGGGGAGATGAACCCGCAGCAGCTCTGGGAGACAACGATGAACCCGGCCACAAGGAAACTCGTGCAGGTCACCATAGAGGACGCCGCCTATGCAGACCACCTCTTCTCCATCCTCATGGGGGAGAAGGTGGAGCCAAGGCGCAGGTTCATAGAGGAGTACGCCAGGACAGTGGTCAACATAGACCTCTGATCCGGTTATCAGGATCAGGCGTTTAGGAGAGAGGTGTTTGCTTGGACAGGAGACCCATTGAGAACGAGATCAAGACGGCGTACCTCGAGTACGCCATGAGCGTCATAGTGAGCAGGGCCATACCCGATGTGAGGGATGGCCTGAAACCCGTGCAGAGGAGAATACTGTACGCCATGAACGAGCTCGGGTTCACGCACGATAAGCCGTACAAGAAGTCAGCGAGGATCGTGGGCGAGACCATGGGTAAGTACCACCCGCACGGCGATGCTGCCATATACGATACACTGGCCAGGATGGCCCAGGACTTTTCGCTGAGGTATCCCCTCATCGACGGGCAGGGCAACTTCGGCTCCATCGATGGTGACGCACCTGCAGCAATGAGGTACACGGAGGCAAGGCTCGCCAGGATCGCGGAGGACATGATGGAGGACATAGACAAGGAGACCGTGCCTTTCATGCTGAACTTCGACGGTTCGCTCATGGAGCCACAGTACCTACCAGCCAAGGTGCCGAACCTCCTCATAAACGGAACGTCCGGCATAGCAGTTGGCATGGCAACAAACATGGTGCCCCACAACCTCAGGGAGGTGTGCGACGCCATAATACACAGGGTCAGGCACCACGACTGCTCTGTGGACGACCTCATCGAAATAATAAAGGCTCCTGACTTCCCCGGCGGGGGCATAGTCTTTAGAACCAGGGAACTCATAGAGGCATACAGGACTGGGAAGGGCAGCGTGAAGTGCCAGGGCGAAGTTGACCTTTCTGAGGACAGGAAGATCATCATAACAAGCCTGCCCTACGGTGTGAACAAGGCCCAGTTCATTGAGGACGTGGCCGAGTACGTGAGGAGCGAGGTCATAACGGGGATCACGGACATAAGGGACGAGAGTGACAGGAGGGGAATGAGGATTGTCATAAAGATCAGGGACGAGGGCATGAGAGATCTGATACTGAACCAGCTCTACGAGCACACCGACCTCGAGAAGAGCATAGGCATCATAAACCTCGTGCTAGTGGATAACGAGCCGAAGACGCTGAACCTCCTGCAGCTTGTGGACGCATACATATCGCACAGGATGGATGTGATAAGGAAGCGGGCACTCTTCGACCTGAGGAAGGAGACGGAGAGGGAACACATCCTGGAAGGCCTTTACAGGGCCCTGGAAGATATAGACAGGGTCATTGCAGGTATCAGGTCTTCAAGGGATGCACAGGATGCCAGGGAGTTCCTGAAGAAAGAGCTCTCGCTGGACGACGGACAGGCCCAGGCCATACTAGATATGAGGCTGCAGCGCCTGACCTCCCTGGAGAGGGAGAAGGTGGCCAGCGACCTGGAGGAGGCCAGGAGGAGGATAGTCGAGCTGAGGAGGATATCAGAGGACGAGGAGGCAAGGCGCCAGATCCTGGTGTCGGAAATGGAGGAGATTAGGGAGAGGTACGGTGACGAGAGGAGGAGCATGGTGCTGGAGAGGGAGGCCGGTACCCGCTCCCTGGAGGACCTGATACCGAGGGAGGACGACGTCATAGTGCTGAGCGAGAACGGGCTCCTCAAGAGAGTGCCACTGCAGGAGTACAGGTCGCAGAGGAGGGGAGGCAAGGGGAGCACCACCTCCGTGAGGAAGGAGGACACTGTCAAGAGCATGGTGGTGTGCTCCTCCCACGACACGATCCTCTATTTCACAAACACAGGGCGGGTGCTGAGGGGCGTGGCCTATGAGATCGAGAAGAAGAACAAGAGGTCCGTGGGCACATCGGCTGGCGTGCTCCTTCACCTGGCCGAAGGGGAGACAGTCACACAGATCATGAGGGCACCGGACACCAACGGTGGCTTCCTCGTGCTGGTGACCAGGAGGGGCCTGATAAAGAAGACGGAGATGAAGGGCATAGCGGAGATGAGGAGCTCCGGCATCAGGATAATCACGCTCACCGAGGACGATGAGGTCGTGGCGGTGGAGCACACTGAGGCTGACAGGAACATCATGGTGGTCTCGTCTTCAGGCAAGGCCGTAATGTTCAACACGTCAGAGGTGAGGCCAACCGGCCGCACGTCCATGGGGGTACGGGCCATAAGGCTGGACGAAAAGGAGAGGGTGATCGCTGCTTTCTTCGTGGAGGAGGGCCAGAGCGTGCTCACGGTGACCGAGAACGCCATAGGGAAGAGGACATCGATAGAGGAGTTCAGGGTGTCCCACAGGGGCACGTCAGGCGTGAACGCAGCGAAGCAGAACGAGAGGACGGGCAGGCTGATAAAGGTCATACCGGTGTGGGACGACAGTGAGGTCCTGATAGTGACGAGGAATGACAAGTCCATAAGGATAAGGGTATCGGACATAAGGGAACTCTCCAGGGCCGCATCGGGCGTCAAGCTCATGTCCCTGGAGGAGGGGGACGCCGTGACGGAGGTCTCCCTGATAGACAGGAACGAGGAAGAAAGGAGTGAGGAGTGATGGACATATCCGTCCTGGGCGCAGGCAACGTGGGCCTGAATCTCCTCAGGATACTGAAGGAGAAGAGGGATGTCTTCAGGTCCAGGTACAGGGTGGACATAAACGTCGTCTCCGTCTCGGATTCAAGGACAACTGTGTTCGAGCCCAACGGTCTCGACCTGGGGGAGGTGATAGAGGCCAAGGCCTCTGGCAACCTTTCGAGGGCGGAGGCTAAGACCATCTCGTTCGATGAGATATTTGACATAGACAACGAGGTGATCGTTGACCTGATGCCGGCAACGCAGGACGGCGTGAGGGGCAGGGACATATACATGAAGGCTTTCAGGAAGGGTCGCCACGTCGTGACTGCAAACAAGGCACCCCTGGCCCTCCACTGGGCCCAGATAATGGAAGAGGCAGCCAGCAGGGGAAAGATGATCAGGTACGAGGCAACTGTTGCAGGCGGCGTGCCGCTCTTCAGCTTCAGGGACTACTGCATCACGCCATCGGAGGTGATATCGTTCAGGGGCATAGTGAGCCTCACCGTGAATCTGGTCATGAGGATGATGGCCAGGGGGCACAGCTTCCAGGAAGCTGTGAAGTACGCACAGAGCATGGGCGTGGCAGAGACGGATTACAGGGACGACACCTCCGGCCTGGACGCGGCCAGGAAGACGGTCATACTGGCCAATTCGCTCTTCGGCCTCTCCATGTCGCTTAATGACCTCTACTACGAGGGCATAGATGAGGGTAAGCGCTACAGGAGCAGCTCAAGGATGGTCTCCACAGTGTCCGTGGAAGGCGGCCGTGTGAGGGCGGAATCCAGGGTCGAGGAACTCTCACAGGAGGACCCCCTTCTCTCCTTGCCAGAGGAATCCCTGGCCTACATTATCGAGACGGAGAACAACGGGAAGCTGATGGTAAGGTCAGAGAGGGACGGGCCACTGGAGACGGCTGCAGCTGTGGTGAACGACATAGTCATCATGGCAAGGGAGATCTGCTGATTCCCCGTTCCATTCAAATAAGCATCAGGGATACAGCGATCCATGTCAGCCCGGTGGCTTGAAGTCCAGATACCCATACCCGCACTAAGGACGGCCACTGTCATATTCTTCGATTCCGGGGGCAGAAGGGTGATGGTGGACGCCTCCATGGACAGGCAGGGTGCTGCGCAGATATCTGGTAGCGGCCTACTGGACGGTGGCCTGGACTACGTCCTCTTCACCCATATGCACATAGACCATATAGGTGGGTTCGCGCACCTCTCAGAGAGGCTCAGCGCTGAGACGATTATGGGCAGGAAGGACGCCGAGATCGTCTACAGGGCGGCACAGGACATAAACTCCTTTACGAGGGAGATCTCGGAGGAGTTTGCAGCCCTGGGAGTGCCGGAAAGCCTGGTCTCGCAGATGACATCACTCCATCCCATGGTGCGTGGGTACGGCACATACAGCAGGATGGAGTTCGACATACTCGTGGACACCAGGTTCAGGATACCAGGCACATCCCTTGAGGCCGTGGTCTACCCTGGCCACACCCCGTCATCGCTGTGCCTCTTTGATACTTCCACAGGCGAGGTGGCAACCGGGGACCATATCCTTGAGAGGATCACGCCAAACATATCCTTCTACGACATGGAGGTGGATTACCTTGGCAGTTACCTGGAGAGCCTCAGTGCATTCTCCTCAGCCGTATCCAGGGTGGCGTACCCTGGCCACGGGCCCCCCTTCCAGGACCCGGCAGGAAGGGCCAGGAGGATAATGGAGCACCACACCCTGCGCTCTTCCCAGATCCTCTCCGTCCTAGGAGAGAAGAAGACAGCGTACCAGGTGGCAGATTCGATCCCGTGGAAGAGGGGCGTCGGCCTCTCTGGTCTGGACATAAACCAGAAGATATTCGCGATAGCGGAGGCCGAGGCGCACCTGAGGCACATGGTGGCCACAGGCACGCTGAGGCTGGAAACCGAAAACGGTGTCAGGGTCTATATGAGGGCCTAAATCTCTCTGAGCTGCCTGTAGGCGTCCTCTCCAAGCTCCCTTCCGATGGCCCCCGCTATCTCGTCGACATGCTCCTTCCTGGAGGCCTTCGGTATTGGCATGGCCTGCCTCTTCACGTAGCACAGGGCAGCCTGTACAGGGGTCATGCCGCTGGCAGAGGCGACCTCTGCCAGCCTGTGTTCCTGAAGGCCGTTACCTCTGTTGAGCGGGGAATACGCTATCACGGTGATCTTATTGTACCTGCAGAACGGTATGAGCTTTTCCTCCGGTTCCCTGTGGAACACGCTGTACTTTATCTGGTTAGCCACTATATCGTGCCTCTTGGTGGCCGGCAGGGCCTTTTCCAGGTCATCTATGGTGAAGTTGCTCACTCCTATGTACCTTGTAACACCTTCGTCCACCAGCTTCTCCATGGCGGAAATCGTCTCGGCTATGTCCACCTCGCTGTTCGGCCAGTGGATGAGGTAGAGGTCTATGTAGCTGAGCCCGAGCCTCCTCAGGCTCGCCCTGGCAGCCCTTATGACGTCGTCGTAGTGCAGGTGCGTTGGCCAGACCTTGGACACGACGAAGACGTCCTCCCTGGGGATGCCCTTTATGGCCCTTCCGACAAGTTCCTCCGTGTGCCCTGCCCCGTACATCTCCGCAGTATCGACCATTTTGAGCCCCTTCTCAACGGCATACCTTATTATTTCGGTGTGCTCGCCGTCCCTATCGTATGATGCCGTGCTCGTGCCACCGAGGCCCCACGTGCCAAAGCCTATCTCGCCAACCTTGTCGCTGCCTATCATGAAGGCCATGCACCCTCAATAGGGGAGATGCATTAAACCTTATAGGAAACTTCAGATGCACTGCCCTCCCGCTGGAATGGACACCCTTATCTATATTCGTCCAATAACTTGCCCATGCTCGACTACACCGTGACATCGCCCATGGACCCGGATAAGGCCTTCGGCGCACTCTCGCAGAGGCTCAGGGAAAAGGGCTACGTGCTCCTCTCTTACGTGGAGATGCACACCATACTGAGGAAGAACTTCAACAGTGACTTCAAGCCATACTACATACTGAACGTGTGCAAGCCCCAGGCTGCAATGGAGCTGATGACATACAACGAGAGCATGGGCATGCTGCTCCCGTGCAAGATAACGATCTCCCAGAGCGGCACCGGCTCAAGGGTCTCGCTTGTCCTGGTGTCAGAAATGGAGAAGGCGCACCTGGGCGGCGACGGCAGCCTGGTCAGGAAATATGAGAGGGAGCTCGAGGAAATCCTGGACGGCCTGAGGGGCAACTGACGGATGATCGTCCAGATCACCGGCCCTGAGGGGCGGGTGATCCCCCTATGGGACCTGCCCGGCGCCACCAGGACGGCAAGGAGGGTGCCTGCAAACGTGCAGCGGTACATAATAGCGGAATCCCTGCGCAGGAGCAACCTCCTCTTTTATTCCGACGAGTACATACACTCAAAGGTTGTGCCCTCGATCCAGCAGGCGTTCACGCTGATGAAGGCCCTCGGCATAACGCCTGAATCTGTGGACATGGATAAGGCCCTGGAGTTCCAGTTAGCAATGAAGAGGGAGAGGGAGAGCGTGACCGCGGAGGAGAAGGAGGCCTTCCTGAGAGGCTTCATCTCACTCTACAGGGACTACGTTGGGGCCATCACGGGCCTCTCGGTGTACGCTGATGCCTGGGATGCGCTCCTCCTCCACAGGTCCTTCATTTACCTCAACCCTCTCGGGAGGCTTGTGTCGAGGGGGAGCACTGGCCCCGGGAGCCAGGTCTCTCTGAACTTCTTCTCCCGTGCGGAATACGGTGGGGGCGATAGTGGAGTGATCGTATCGCTGCACCACGGCGCCCTCGAAGACCTGGCATCGGCACCCCCATCACCCGTGGGCTACAGCACTGCCAGGAGGGAGGTGGTGCTGCAGCTGCGCAGGCTCCTTGGCAGAGATGAGGGCGAGAGGACAGTCCTTGACCTGGACGAACTCCTCGGCACCAGGGGACAGGGCATGAATCCCAGCGAGGTGGAACAGGGAATACATGGTGTTCTGGAGAGAGCCAGGCGCATTGGAGGCCCATATGAAGCCGCTGCCACAGTGATCGGTGGCCTCATCGAGGAGGCCAGCACAGCCGGTCTGGAGCTGGATCTCCTCACATACATATCTGTTGGCTCCCCCACGTCCCTCAACGGCCTCAGGCTCTTCGACATGTGCACCTGCCCCCCTTCCGGCGCCCCGACGGTGGGGATGAATATACAGTCCGTGCTTGTCTCCGATGCGCTCAACTCTGTGCTGTTCGCCATGGGATACGGCGAATGGCCCGCAGTTTCCTCAGAGGTTCTGAGAGCCATTTCCCAGTCAGCAAACCGAGCGGTACCGGCACAGAGACAGGGACAGGTGAGCCTGCCCGTTATAGGTAGGCAGGGCATGGAATCCCTGGTCCAGAGGGCCAGGGCCTTTTTTGAGAGGAAGACAACACTTTCGTACACCCTGCTTGAGGCCACGGAGGACCCCTACCTCTTCTTCAAGCGCTACGTGCTGAAAATGGACACGGGCAACCAGGCCACCAGGATGGGCGAGCGCGTTCACAGGAGGGCAGAAGCGCTCTTCAGGGGCGAGGCCGTCAGCGAACCTGAGGGCATCGAGGCATACATACTCAGGAACACTGTGTCCGTGATTGAATACCTGGAGTCAATGGGCTTCAGGCAGGTCTCCGCAGAGCAGCGCGTGCTGGGCCCGCTGGAGGCCGTCTTAGGCACAGGGCAGGGTATGGACATAGAGGGCAGGATCGACGCGGTCTTCTCTGACGGGCACAACTACCTCATACTGGACTACAAGACAGACAGGACGCAGGAACGGTGGCACAGGCACAGGGTGCAGCTGGAGCTCTACCGGGATCTATTCTCCATGAACTCCTCTGTGAGCAAGGACAGGGTGTTCACGGGCCTGGCATATGTGTCGCTGCGTGGCACGGTGAACACGGGCAGGATATGGCCGGAACTCATGGTGCTGGAGCAGGACGAGGGGGTAAAGGCAATCCTCAGGAGGGCCCTGGAGAGGTACCTGTTCTGGAAGGAAGACCCGGAGAGGCTCCTCCTGGACATAGGGAGGCAGAGGCCCGTGAGGGAGGGCCTGCACGCGGCTCTCGTGGCATCTATGCAACTCCGCTGACTCAGTTCTCTATCTCCTGCAGTGAGCACAGCGTGAAGTCCCATCCAGGGAAGATCTCCCTTATCCTGGCCAGGGAGAGGAGGTATGGCCTCTTGAAAGTCTCAAGGAAAACGGAGCCAACCCTGATGGTCTCTCCCCTGGATTCATGGACGCTCAGCAGTGGCACGAAGCTCTCGTCCATGCTTATCCAGTTGAACCTCGAGAGGCCCTCGTTCGGGCTCGGCATGAAGACAGGGCACCCTGACCCATCCGGGCGGTAGATGGCCATGAGGTCCCTGCCGGTGAAAACGCCCTTGACGATGCGCACCCAGTCACGGCCGAAGATGTTCCTCTGGCCAACGACATCGTCTGCAGGCTTGCATGTGAACTCGGAATAGAAGAAAGAGTGGCCCACGCTCTCAGACCTCAGGGTCTGCACAGGGTCCCTTGCCGGCCCCATGTAAGTCAAATCCAGACCATCGACTCCGGAGAAGATCTCGAGTGATATCTCTGAGACCCTCTCCGAATCGCATGAGGAATAGTAGAATGTGGCATGGTACGTGCCGTTGGCCAGCACCACCGGGCCCACGACCACGCTGGGTATGCTCACAAGCCTGGAGATCGCGTCCCCTATCTCGCGCCTCTCGATCCCTTCCTTTAGGATCCAGGTGCCGGCCACAGACCTGGCGCCCAGGGACTCTGAGAATATCTTGACCTCCCTCTTGCCCCGGTCGTTCATTGCCACCATTATGTAGGGGCTCGGCCTGTCTATGACGAGGCCCACGGGGCAGTTTATGCCCAGGCGCCTGGATGCCATTGCCACCGGCTCTTCACCTATGAGGGTGAACGATATCTCCCTGTCGAGGATACCGGGAATCTGTCTCACCAGCATCCTTGGGATATTGCACTGCCGGGCACTTAACCTTATCCACGGTGGCACCATTCATTTCGCTGGCATGGGATCTCATGCCAGGGCGCAAGAATTAATAGAGAGGTGAATTTTATCACTCCGTGGTGGAACCCATAGTGAAGTGGGCCGGATCAAAGAAGCATGTCATTCCGGCCCTGCTCAGCGTTTTCCCCTCCAGCTGGGGGGCCTACTATGAGCCCTTTGTGGGCGGTGCTTTAGTCCTATCTCACCTCTACTCAACCGGGAGGGTGACCAGGGCAGTGATATCGGACACCAACCCAGACCTGATAAACCTCTACGAGGTCATAAGGGACAGGCCCGATGAGATAAGGGCTGTGATGGAGAGGCTCTCCTTCAGGAACGAGAGGAGGTATTACCTCTCAGCCAGGCGCAGGTTCAACAGGCTCAGGCTCAGCGGTGGGAACTTTGTGGAGAGGGCAGCCCTTTTCCTCTACCTGAACAGGCAGGGGTACAACGGGCTCTGGAGGGTAAATTCGCGGGGCCTGTACAACGTGCCGTTCGGCAACTATGACACCCTGAACATCCCGCCTTGGGATGCAGTTATGGAGTTCTCCAGGATGCTCGGGAGTGTAGAGATAAGGCACATGGATTTTGAGGCCGCCGTCCAGGATGCGGCTGAAGGCGATCTGGTCTATTTTGATCCCCCCTCTGTATCCTCTCTGAACAGCTCAGGATCGTTCAGCCACATGCCAGGGGGCTTCAGTGCACGTGAACAGGAGAGGCTCCTACGCACAGTCAGGCAGCTGACGGACAGGAGGGTTATGGTGGTCGTGAGCAGCCCATGGAACGAAGGGCTGGTGGACACGTACTCTGAGTTCCACATCATGGCGGTACAGCCTAGGGGAGATAACGGGAATATGGCTGGAGGCAGGAAGGGGATGGGCGAGTTGATAATAACAAACTACGAGCCTGCACCCTCTGCTCTGAGCGAATACCTCAGGCCCGTGCCACTCCCGGCGAACTCAGGCGCAAGGTGAGGCCTAGAGGGCCCTTATCCCGCTCTCCCTTTTCCTGAAAAGCCGGTACGTGAGCCATGAGGTGTAGCCTATAAGGGCCACGCCGAGGGCCATGGCCAGGTTCAGCAGGAAGGAGAGGTTCGGGTGGCCTATTGCCTCCATAGTCATGGCCGCGATGACTATCCCGAGGCCCTCCACTGGAGCCACCATGGCAGCCAGGTGTCTGCTCATTACCTGACATGTACGCTCTGGATTATATATAAACGTTCGCATCAGTGGCCCACCGGTCGCAATGCAGACCGTGGGCGTCTCGAAAAATTTAAAATGTTTAGTTATATCAGCATCAGCACAGAGGGGCTGTAGCTTAGCCTGGCAGAGCGCCTGGCTCATAACCAGGTGGTCATCGGTTCAAACCCGGTCAGCCCCACTCTGCGCCAGTTCATTTTAAGGGTGGCATGTCTCTGCGCGACTTGTCAAGGTCAGAGACAGGGGGATCTAAAACATGGGAGAGGAACTGGCCATCTTGGTTTAGAGGAGCGTGTGTTTATTTAGCCTCTTAACCGCCAGGTTAACTTGTATTCTGGCTGGGGTGAACTACCCCCCCTCACGGACTGGGCATCTCCACCGTGAGGTGGAGATTTCCTGCTTCTTCCAGGAAACTTACCATACACTCCCTCGGAAAAGGGAATGTACAGCAGAGGTCTCCTGTCCACAGGCTCTAAGGGCAGTCCCGACCCCGCACGTAGAATATTTAGAGAAGCGTTGCAATCACGGTCAGCAGTCCAACCACATTCAGCCTTCACACATCCACATCTGGCACATGTCTTCGACGTGTATGCTGGGTTCACTTTCACCACCCTCCTACCAGCTCTTTCAGCCTTGCAGGAGAGGTGGCTCGAAGTATGTGCTTCCTCAGAGTTTCACTCTCTGTACCTTCCACCATTTCCTTCACTTCTAGGTCTTCCACATAGACCTCGTCGTAATGTTCAACAAACCACGAAGTCACCTTGTGAATATAATCGCTCATCAAGTTCTTTACATGCTCATGTAGTTTAGCTAATTTCCTTCTAGCCTTCTCATGGTTCCTCGACCCCCTCTTCCTGGATAATGACCTTTGCAGGATCTTTATCCTCCTCTCAACCTTATCAAAAGATTTAGGGTTCTCTATCACCACACCGTCTGAAGTAGTTACCAGCCTGTCAGCTCCCAGATCTATTTCCAGTTTTCTCGAAAGGTCTCCTTTCAACCTCAGCCTGAAATATCGCACACCAACCAGTGGCACTCCTCCTTATTATTACTCACTTTACCTCACCTTCCAGAGGTCTGTGGAATGGGACTCTG
>NZ_BMNY01000005.1:0-2745 GCF_014646795.1 Thermogymnomonas acidicola
GTTGGCTAATTCTATGATTGTATTTTCTTCTGACACATATATTCAATTTCTATTACGGTATAATTTTTTCTCATTATAGTATTCGCTTAAAAAATTAATCAAATCCCGGCGGGCCCGCACTCTGTACGGTTTAAAAAAATTAAATAGCGTATGCAGAGCTAAGAAAGAGATTAATAAAGGAGGTTATTAAGAAAGGATACTGAAATAGATAAGATCGGTTGTAAAAAAATTAAAAAACAGATTTGAAATAGTGAAGTGGTAGGATGGTAGAGGATCAGAAAACGGTTTTAAAATTCGAAACTATGCTGAACAATGTTATTTCAGGGGATTCTATCGAAATTATGAAGCAGATACCTGACAACAGTGTTGACCTGATCTTTGCAGATCCCCCATATAATCTGCAATTGGAAAACGAACTGTACAGGCCGAACGAAACAAAGGTCAATGGAGTAAGCGAAGACTGGGATAAATTCAGGTCATTCAAGGAGTATGATGATTTCACCCTTAACTGGTTAAGTCAATGCAGGAGGGTTCTGAAGGATTCAGGAACAATATGGGTTATAGGCACATACCATAACATTTTCAGAGTTGGTAAGATAATGCAGGACCTGGGATACTGGATACTGAACGACATTGTATGGATTAAAACCAACCCCATGCCGAATTTTAAAGGAACACGCTTTAACAATGCCCATGAGACGCTGATCTGGGCCTCAAAGGACAAGGAATCGAAATATACGTTCAACTACAAAACAATGAAGGCATACAACGATGATCTGCAGATGAGGAGCGATTGGTATATACCCATCTGCCAGGGGGATGAGAGAATAAAGATAAATGGACAAAAACTTCATCCCACTCAAAAACCTGAGGCGCTGTTATACAGGATAATCACCGCAACATCCAAACTTGGTGATATAGTATTAGATCCGTTTGCTGGAACAGGAACCACCCTGGTTGTGGCAAAGAAGTTGGGCAGATCCTTCATTGGCATTGAGAAAGAACCGCTTTATGTCGATGCATGCAGGGAGAGGTTGAGAAAAACCGCATCCTATCAACAAAAACTACTGGACTACCCATTGGAGATCAGGCCTAAGAGAGTACCTTTTGGCAGTCTGATAGAGAATGGCTATGTCAGAGCCGGAGAATATTTATATTCTCCAGATGGAGAAGCCAGGGCATTGGTTTTAGCCAACGGAACCTTATCATACGAAGATAAATATGGGTCCATACATAAGATAAGCGCGATGATATTGAATAAACCCGCAAACAACGGCTGGACATTTTGGTATGTCAAAAGGGATGGCAAGCTTGTAAGCATAAATGATTTAAGGCAAAGATTGTTGAAGGATCAATATGCCAACCATCATGGAATACAGTAAATTCGAGGAGATCTTCAATAGAGAAATATTTGAGCACTCGAAACCAAAACTCTTGGAGACTATAGCAAACGAGCCAAATCGATATATAGGTTTATTTAGACCAACGAAACCAAAGGGTAAATTATTACAAAATCTTTTACAATCACATGAGATAAGAATGGGTAATGCCTTTGAGGTATTGTTTGAGGAATATTTTAGAATTTTAGGCTATAACATACTACAAAAGAAATTTACCGATGAAAATTTGGATATTGATCAATGTTTTAGAAATGATGATGTCATATATTTTATAGAGCAGAAGATCAGAGACGACCATGATTCATCAAAGAAAAGAGGACAAATAGACAATTTCGAAAGAAAGTTAGATTTAATGATGAAAAACTACGAGAATGAGAAATTGGTTGGTATATTCTATTTTATAGACCCTGATTTAAGGAAAAACGAGAGTTATTACAGATCGGAACTTTTAAAAATGAAAGATGATTATAATGTCGACTTATATTTATTTTATGGTAAAGAATTATTTGAGTTTCTGAATGCAATAGATATATGGTATGAGATATTAGACTATCTGAAAAAATGGAAAGCTTCTATATCTGATTTGCCAGAGTTAAACTTCGACTTAGAATCAGAACAGACGTTTAATGAAATTAAAGATTTACCACCGAGTGTATTTAGAAAATTATTTAGAAATAGAGAAGTGTTTAATGACATTATCTTAACATTATTTCCTGAAAAGAAAACGCTTAGTTTACTATTGGAGTATTTTAAGCAAAATAATAACAAAGCAATTTATAAGACCTTGTCTGAGAAGCTTGAGGAACTTTTATAAATTAGTCTTATTTAAGATCAAATTCACCCCGTCTTGTTCCGCAATTTTTACCCCCCTTCGATTTACTGCTTGATTCAGTAATATTCTCCTCTCCTGCGAAGTGCAATTTTAGGTGAATGGGTTTGAATGGCTTAAGGGCATGCTTGACAGCACAATGCCGCTTAGCTTTGTGCGCGATAACACGACATACCATGGGGGCTCTATACAGCAACTCTTACAACTTTTATAAAAACCCATTAGGGACTGCATACTCTTTTATAAACTTTCCAAGCTCCCCATCGTAGAATATTATAGCACTCTGCAATACAAGATCTGCCCGCTTAGGAACAAACAATTTGATCTGCAATGAAATGGAGTTGCATTGGGAGGTATTCTATTCTGAAATTGAACGTTATAGAAATAGAGCTTGGAATCCTTCGGGACTTCGAAGAACGGTCTTACATCCCCGTATAACAGGACAGAGTTGTTTCCAAACACATTAAGAACCTTGTTTACTTTAATTAATTGCGAAGCGCTTCTTTCCATTCTTTC
>NZ_BMNY01000006.1:0-431 GCF_014646795.1 Thermogymnomonas acidicola
GTGAACTACCCCGCCCTCACGGACTGGGCATCTCCACCTCACGGTGGAGATTTCCTGCTTCTTCCAGGAAACTTACCATACACTCCCTCGGAAAAGGGAATGTACAGCAGAGGTCTCCTGTCCACAGGCTCTAAGGGCAGTCCCGACCCCGCACGTAGAATATTTAGAGAAGCGTTGCAATCACGGTCAGCAGTCCAACCACATTCAGCCTTCACACATCCACATCTGGCACATGTCTTCGACGTGTATGCTGGGTTCACTTTCACCACCCTCCTACCAGCTCTTTCAGCCTTGTAGGAGAGGTGGCTCATGAACCTGGAAAGGTTGGAGTGAAGTATGTGCTTCCTCAGAGTTTCACTCTCTGTACCTTCCACCATTTCCTTCACTTCTAGGTCTTCCACATAGATCTCGTCGTAATGTTCAACAAACCA
>NZ_BMNY01000006.1:441-626 GCF_014646795.1 Thermogymnomonas acidicola
AGAGTGAAGTATGTGCTTCCTCAGAGTTTCACTCTCTGTACCTTCCACCATTTCCTTCACTTCTAGGTCTTCCACATAGATCTCGTCGTAATGTTCAACAAACCACGAAGTCACCTTGTGAATATAATCGCTCATCAAGTTCTTTACATGCTCATGTAGTTTAGCTAATTTCCTTCTAGCCTTCT
>NZ_BMNY01000006.1:636-979 GCF_014646795.1 Thermogymnomonas acidicola
ATGTGTATAGTCACTCATTACATTTTTCGCATGATCGTGCAGTTTAGCTAATTTCCTTCTAGCCTTCTCATGGTTCCTCGACCCCCTCTTCCTGGATAATGACCTTTGCAGGATCTTTATCCTCCTCTCAACCTCATCAAAAGATTTAGGGTTCTCTATCACCACACCGTCTGAAGTAGTTACCAGCCTGTCAGCTCCCAGATCTATCCCCACCACTTTTCCAGTTTTCTCGAAAGGTGTCCTTTCAACCTCAGCCTGAAATATCGCACACCAACCAGTGGCACTCCTCCTTATTATTACTCACTTTACCTCACCTTCCAGAGGTCTGTGGAATGGGACTCTG